>CAVUGR010000003.1:0-408200 GCA_963741115.1 uncultured Alphaproteobacteria bacterium
ACGATGCTCGCTAGCCCCACACCGAGGACGTGTAGGACGACAAGCGCCAGCGTGAGGTTGGCCAGCGTGCCGTGCAGATCGCCGATTGCGCTTTCCGAACGTCGCTCAGCGCTGCCGCGATGCTCGTCCTTGTCGGTATCCGCGTAGGCATGAGTGACGAGCGCTGGGAGTCCGCTCGCGAGTGGGCCCTTACCCTGGTCACCATACGCCACCAAGCCAGTTGCCACAGTGGCTGTGAGGAAGACCAACAGAACGAGAGCCATGGCGCCGCCTGCAGGACTATGTCCGATATATCGGCGGGCCCGGCCAAGCACGAGGTCGATGAGATAGCGCAGGACCGTGACAGGCCGATACACAAAGTCGACAAACCGCGCGTGGGTCGGACCGACGAAGCCCCACAGAATGCGCAACACGAGGATTGCACCGATGGCATAGCCTGACCATGCATGTACCGTGGTGGTCGTATCGCCTTCTCCTTCGCCCGTCAGATAGGCGACAGTGAAAGCCGCGACGAGCGCCCAGTGCCCTACGCGAACGACGGGGTCCCACACCGGAATACGCCTCTGCTGCAAAACCGCCGACATGTCGCCCTCCGGCACAGTGAGGAAGGTCCATAATCGTCGCGACACCGTGGTCGCCGACCCTCGAGTATCGGGCATTCTTACCGCCTGCGGGTTGCGCGTGCTTTGACATGGATCAATGCATCAGCGCTCGGTCGGTATCTGTCTGGCTTCTCATCGATCCGCTTGTTCAGTCACGACCCGTCCTGGCATTGATCCAGATCAATGCCAAGCGGCCAGCCTCGTCTAATCTGATTCTTCCCTCGGTCGGACCTTGCCACATAGGGAGACGGTTATGTTGAGGCGATTGTTGCTCATTGGCTCCCTGCCTGCTCTGCTTGTGACCGAGGCCCAGATCTTGCCCTTACTCGCGCAAACGGCGCCTGAGCGACAGCAGGCATCTCTCGCTGGGATAAAGCAAGCGATCGTCGCGTACACCGGGTATGACGCCGGAGCTATTGAGCTGACAGCGAGTGCGATCCAGTTTGTCGTAACCGTCGTCAATAGCAAATTGACTGGCGCTTCGGGCAAGCAGCGGGAGGCAGAGGCGGGAAGAATTGTTGCGGCGATCACGAGGACGATCGCAGGCAATGCAGACTTCCGAACCGTCCAGGCGATTTATGTCGATTATGTATCACGTGAGCAGGGCAGCGCACATTCGCGTACTGTGGATGGAATCGACTTCCGTAAGGGAATTCCTCAGGGCAGCTTCGAGCACCACATCACATAGGCGAGCTGTTTCGCCACCAGAGGAGGCGGCCGAGACGATGTTCTTTCGCGACCTCTGGAAGCCGCGGCGCTCGATGCTTCCGGCGTTCACCAGTAGCGCCGCATAGTTGATGCGCGATATCGACAAGTCGGCATCGCACGAACCTGGGCTTCGCCGGGTGCTCACGCTCTGGCCGTTGGTCCTCTACGGCCTTAGTGTCATCGTTGGTGCGGGCATCTACGTCGCAATTGGCGCGGTCATCAGGCGCGCAGGCCCGGCGGCGCCGCTATCATTTCTGTTCGCAGGCATCGCTGCCGGGTTGACCGGCCTTTGCTACGCCGAACTTGCAGGTCGCTTTCCCGAGGCATCGGGTGGCGTTGCCTACGTGAGGCATGGATTCAGGTCCGACCGCCTGGCTCAACTGACTGGGGCGGCGATGACCATGGCAGTTGCCATTGCGGCTGCCTCGATCGCGCGTGGTGCGGTGCATTACCTGGCGGTTCTGTTCCCGTTTTCCACCCCAGTCCTCACGGTGGCATTGGTCGCAGGCTTCACCGGCATTGCCACCCTCGGAGTTCGTGAAAGTGTTGGTCTTGCGGCAGCGATGGGCGTCGTCGAGATCGCGGGACTGCTCGTGGCGATCGCCGCCGGGCTTCTGGCAGCGCCAGAATTCCACATGGCGGGCATGTTTCCCACGGACCTGGCGGGTTGGCGAGGTGCATTCGCCGGTGCGTTTATCGCGTTCTTCGCATTCATTGGGTTCGAAACGCTGGCGAACCTGGCCGAGGAGGTGAAAGACCCGAAACAGACCGTCCCCCGTGGCATCCTTGGTGCGGTCGGGGCAAGTATTGTTCTCTATGTCGCGGTCGCGGCCGCTGCGGTGCTCGCCGACAGCACCGCCAGCAGCCCTCTGCTCGATCTGTTTGAAGGCACGAATGCGTCGGTTTTCGCGGCAGTCGGCGGCATTGCGGTCGCCAATGGAGTATTGGTGGAGATCGTGATGCTCGCTCGGCTATTTTACGGCATGGCGCGCAATGACGAGCTGCCCGCGGTACTCGCGCGCATCGATCCGCGCACGCGCACACCAACAATCGCGACCGTGCTGGCCGGCACGATCGTGCTGACGGCTGCATTGCTCGTGCCGTTCGAGCAATTGCTGGTGTTGACCAACGCGCTCACGTTGGGCGTGTTCGTGCTGATAGACTTGGCGTTATGGCGCGTGCAGCATCGTGAGCCGGCGTCGCGGGGACCTTCATGATACCGCGTTGGGTTCCTCCACTCGCCGCATTGCTGGCGATCGTCCTGATGCTGGCGGAATTTCTGGTCTAGGCGCAGGTTCTCAAAGGAGCCATCTGACTGCCAATAACCCCAGGTGTCAGAATGCCCGTCGACCAAACGATGGCCGATGCGACGTTGGCGATTTGAAATGGCACAAGCGGCATTGCGCAGATCCCGGCAACGAGCGGAACGGCTGATCTCAGCGGCCCAAAGAAGCGACCAAGGAATATGCCGGCGGTACCCCACTTCCGGAAGAATGCCTCGCCGCTGGGGAGCAGATCAGGATTTCGCGACAGGGGCCAAAGTGTGGCTATCCCGTGCTTGTAGTGATAACCGAACCAATACGAAAGCCAGTCACCGAGCACCGCACCCACGGTGGCGGCGAGCCAGATTGGCCAGAAGCCGACGCCGCTCGCGCCGATCATTCCGCCGATACCGAACAGGATGGCAGTGGCCGGCAGCAAGAGCGAGATGAACGCGAGCGATTCCCCGAAGGCGAGAACGAAGACGACCGGGGCAGCCCAGCTTTCGTGTGTCCTGATGAATAACAGGACCGTGTCGTACAGGTCGCTGATGGCTGCCTCCTCAATGCACTCGACCCCATCAGGTTCAGGCGGCGCCCGCTCGCTGGATTGGCGGACTTCGGATGATTGAGCGAGATCAAGGCGTTCAGGCTACAATCCAGTCACTATCCCGCATCATCCTGTCCGGTGCACCTGCCGTGCCGAACATAGGGGCCTAGCATGGCCACCGATTGGTCATTCGATGTTGTGCGATGGATCCGGCGCCGCCACCCCTCTCCAGGCTGCGCGGCCCGGCACGATGGCGTACCCTCAGGCGCTGATCCGGGCGGTGACCGCCGCGCAGTCTTTTTTTCACGCGGTCTCTCAAAGATCTATCACATGGGTGAAGTCGACGTCGTCGCGCTCAGGTCGGTGGACCTGGAGATCTACGAGGGTGAGTTCATCGTCCTGCTCGGCCCGTCCGGTAGCGGCAAGTCGACCCTGCTCAACATCCTCGGCGGCTTGGACGCGCCGACCAGCGGTGAGGCATGGTTCCGTGACCACAATCTGGTCGGCGCCAGTGAACGGCAATTGACCCAATACCGGCGGGAGCACGTAGGCTTCGTCTTCCAGTTCTACAATCTGATTCCGAGCCTCACAGTCCGCGAGAACGTCACCCTTGTCACCGAAATCGCCACTGATCCGATGCGACCGGAGGACGCACTAAGCCTGGTTGGCCTGGATCAGCGGTTCGACCATTTCCCCTCACAGCTTTCGGGAGGCGAGCAGCAGCGCGTGGCAATCGCCCGCGCCATCGCCAAACGGCCGGACGTACTGCTGTGTGATGAGCCGACCGGCGCGCTCGACTACCGCACAGGAATCGTCGTCCTCACCGCCATCGCCCGCATCAATCAGACCCTGGGCACGACGGCGGTCGTCATCACGCACAATGCGGCAATCGCCAACATGGCCGACCGTGTGATCCATCTGGCCGACGGCACTGTCGCACGGACTGTGGTGAATGAGCGCCGCCTGACACCCGAGGAGATCAGCTGGTGAGCATGCTGGACCGCAAGCTCATCCGCGATCTCGCCCGCATGCGTGGCCAGGTCGTCAGCATTGCCCTCGTATTGGCTTGTGGCATCGCGGTGTTGGTGTCGGCGATTGCCACTTACCAGTCGCTGCTCGCCTCGCAGGCGACGTTCTATGACGAGGCGCATTTCTCCACCGTATTCGCCAGCGCCAAACGTGTCCCGCTGGCGATTGCCGCACGCATCGCGGCGATACCCGGCATCGGCTTGGTCGAGACGCGCGTAGCGGAGGATGTAACTATAACATTGCGCGACGGCAGGGAGCCACTCACCGCGCATGTGCTATCACTCACCGAAAACGGCGCGTCGCAACTCAATCGGCTGCATCTGCGCCAGGGTCGAATGGTCGCGCCTGGCGTTGCCGACGAAGTGCTGGTGAGCGAGGCATTCGCGACCGCGAATGGACTCCGCCCCGGTGACGCGCTTACTGCTATCCTGAACGGCCGGTCGCAGCCATTGCGCGTCGTCGGTGTCGTACTGTCGGCGGAGTATGTCTTCGCGACCCGGCCCGGTGATCCAATTCCCGATGACCGCCGCTACGGCATCATGTGGATGGGCCGCGCGGCGTTGGCTGCGGCTTTCGACATGGAGGGCGGGTTCAATGATGTCGTGGCCAGCCTGGCGCCAGGTGCCAATCTGTCTGCCGTCCTGGCCGCCCTGGACGCTGTCCTCGAACCCTATGGCGGCCTCGTTGCCTATGGCCGTGCCGATCAGTCGTCGCACCGCTTCCTGACCGACGAGATCGCCCAGCAGCGCGTGATGGCCACCACCATCCCGGCAGTCTTCCTCGGCGTATCCGTCTTTCTGCTGCATGGCATGCTCGACCGCCTGATACGTGCGCAGCGCGAGCAGATCGCCGCCTTGAAGGCGCTCGGTTACGCCGATCGAGCTATTGCCTGGCACTATACCAAGTTCGCACTGGTCGTGGTTGGTGCCGGCGCTGTCGCTCGGTGTGCTGCTCGGACTTGGTTCGGGCGTATGATGGTGACGAACTACACCAACTTTTTTCGCTTTCCACAGCTGACATTTCACCTCACGGCCGAAGTGCCAATCCTGGCGATCGCCCTCGGTTTGCTGGCAGGCGTGGTCGGCGCAGTAAGCGCTGTAGGATCGGTGGTGCGACTTGCGCCAGCCGAGGCAATGCGGCCTCCGTCGCCGCGCGACTATCGGCACGGCACACTCGACAGGATGCGTTGGTTCCGCCGGCTGGCGACACGGCAACGCATGGTGCTGCGCGGCCTGATCGACCGCCCGTTGCGCACACTGCTCACCATCGCCGGCATCGCCCTCGCCGTGCCGATCATCGTGATCACGCTGTTCTGGCGGGATGCGCTCGACTTCATGATCGACGTCCAGTTTGCCGCGGTGGAGCGGGCGGATCTTGTCGTCGGCTTCACGACGGCGGTCCCTGGGCGCGCCGAGCGCGAGATTGCACGTCTGCCGGGAGTATTGCTGACAGAAGCCTATCGTGCGGTCCCGGTCCGCCTCAGTGCCGCGCAACGTAGCTATCGAACGTCGATTACCGGGTTGCCGCAGAACCCCGTCTTGCGCCGCCTGGTCGCTGCTGATCTTTCGGTCGTCCTGCCCCCACAAGACGGGCTGCTGCTGTCCAGCCGGTTGGCGCGTCGCCTCAACCTGCATCCTGGCCAAACCGTCGCCGTCGACATCCTCGAAGGCAAGCGGCTCCGCCTCGACTTGCCGGTCGTGGGCCTGTTGGACGAATTGCTCGGCATCGGCGCCTACATGCAGATTGGTGCGCTGAATTCGGTTATTGCGTGAGGCCGACAGCATCAGTGCGGTCGGGCTCACAGCAGCGCGCCCGAACGACATGGAGCTGCGTCGGGCATTACTGGATCGGCCGATGGTGGCGACCATTAGTGACCGCACTGTCTCACTACAGCAGTTTCGCGAGACGACCCAGACTTTTGTCCTCGTGATGGCCGGTATCCTGGCGGCTTTCTCCGTCGTGATCGCAATTGGCGTGGTCTACAATCACGCGCGCATCGCACTTCAGGAGAGGGCCTGGCAACTCGCCAGCCTGCGCGTCCTGGGCTTTACCCAAGGCGAGGTCGCCTGGTTGCTCCTTAGTGAGCTGCTCGCGCAACTATTGATTGCAGTACCGATCGGGCTGTGGCTGGGCTATTGGTTCGTGCGCGGGCTGATCGCATTGCACGATACCGAGATGTTCCAGATACCAGCGGTGATCCAGCCACGGAGTTATGCTCTGGCCGGGGCGGTGGTCCTGTTGAGCGGCGCTGCCAGCGCATTGTTGGTACAGCGTCAGATCAATCGGCTTGATCTCGTCGGTGTGCTAAAGGCGCGGGAGTAGGACGATGCGGTGGCTCTCTCGCCTGTTGCTGTTGGTCGGCGGACTGGTGCTGCTTGCAGGCCTTGTCTGGGCATTTTGGCCATCCGCGGTGGAGGTCGAGACCGCTCTGGTCCAGCGCGGGCGGTTTGAGGAGACGATCCTTGAGGATGGCCAGACCCGTGTACGTGAACGCTACGTCGTGTCCACACCGCTGGCCGGCACCTTGCTGCGGATTGATCTCAAGGTGGGTGACCCGGTCGAGGCCGGCACGGTCATCGCGTCCGTTCTGCCCAACCGGGCGCCGTTGCTCGATCCGCGAGCCCGGCAGGAAGCGGAACAACGGGTCGGTGCTGCCGAGGCGACTGTGGCGCGGGCTGGATTTATCGTTGCTCGGCTGGACGGTATTGCCAAACAGGCAAGGGTGGATGCCGACCGTTCCAGTACCCTCGTCGCGCAAGGCGCCGCCCCACACAGTCGATTGGAGCGAGACGCACTCGCGTTAGACACTGCTTTACGCGAACTGGAGGCGGCGCATCTTGCCCAGCATGCGGCGGAGCACGAACTGGAACTGGCGCGTGCAGCGCTATTCCTGGAGAGTGACGAGCGAACGTCCGCCACGGTCTGGCCAGTCCACTCGCCGGTCGCCGGACGGGCCCTCCGTCTGTTGCAGAAGAGTGAAGCGCCAGTCGCACTTGGCGCCCCTCTGGTTGAAATTGGCAATCTGGCCGACCTGGAAGTGGTCGCTGACGTGCTCACCACCGATGCGGTACGCGTCCAACCGGGAGACCCGGTCCGCATCGAAGGTTGGGGAGGCGATCGCCCTCTCGCAGGGGAGGTGCGCCGCGTGGAGCCAGGGGCGTTCACCAAAGTGTCGGCACTAGGCGTGGACGAGCAGCGCACCAACGTCGTCGTTGACATCACCTCGCCGGCCTCTGAAAGAGCCTCACTGGGCGATGCCTATCGTGTCGATGTCCGTATCGTCACCGCCGTACTAACCGATGCGATTGTGGTCCCTGCGGGCGCCCTGTTCCGTGACAAAGATGGCTGGTCAGTGTTCGTCGCAACGGCTGGACGGGCCCAAAAGCGCACAGTGGCCGTGGCACGCAGGAGTTCAACCGAGGCGGCCGTGACACAGGGGCTGGCAGCAGACGAGCGGGTGATCCTTTTTCCGACTGAGGTGATCGCTGACGGCGTGCGGATCCGATACCGCTGAACGGTTGGACATGACCACGATCGACGTCGGTCTCTTCCTGGCTGGCTTTGTCAGTTGGACGATCAGTACCCTGTCGGCCGGGGGCGGCAGCATCCTGATCGTGGCCGCCATTGCCGCGCTGCTCCGCGGTCACGCCATCGCTCCTGTGATCACGTTCGCCAGTTTCGTTGCCAGCCCCGCCCGGATCATCTTTTTCTGGCACTTCATCGAATGGCGTGTGGTGTGGTGGTACGTGCCTGGCGCAACTGCCGGTGCAATCCTTGGTGGTTGGGCCTTTATCCACGCTGGCACGCAGCTCATTCAGGTACTTCTGGGGTTGTTCCTGGTCAGCACATTCTGGCAATACCGGTTAGGCGACCGGTCCCAGTCCTTCCGGATGCGCCTGCCTTGGTTTCTGCCGGTATCGTTCGTTTCCGGGCTGACGTCTGCAGTTGTCGGTGCGAGTGGCCTTCTAGCCAATCCATTTTACCTCAATTACGGGTTGGTGAAAGAGCGGATGTTGGCGACCCGCGCCGTCAATTCTCTGGCGATTCAGGTCGTCAAGATTTCTGCGTATCTGACCTTCGGCGCGCTGAATTGGGATTTGGTCCGGCACGGGGTTTCTGCGGGTGCTGGTGCTGTTCTGGCCATATGGTTGACGCGCCCGTGGGTGCACCGTCTCGATCCACGCCGCTTTCGCCAATTCGCAGTGTCCGTCATGGTGATTGCCGGGTTGTTGATCCTGTGGCAGCAGCGCACGTGGATTCTGAGCCCGTTGATGAGAGGATAGTCCACCGGTCTGCAGTTGACCGTCTGAGCTGTCGCCACTCTACGCACGCGTCTATCGTCGGTGCGACCGATTCGGGGTAACCTATCGATAGAGGGCGAAGCGCCATCCGAAACCTCGACTGATCTGGATCAATGCCTCGAACTGCGCTTCGTGCAAGTTGTTGGCATGTTACTGGACAATGGAGCAAGGCTCATGAGGTGGCGCCCGGCGACCGTGCTCTACTGGACGGCGATCGGGTTGGTCGCGACCGCATTCGCGCTGGCGCTGCTGGGCGAGGAGACGCCGTCCACACATGTACGGGACGTCACGCTTCGTTGGCACGAATGGCTTGGCTTGCTTGCGCTGTTGGTTTTCATTGCCGCTGTTATCGCACGCTGGGTCGGGAAACTTCCGTTCGTTCATCCGATGCCGGAGTGGTTGCCTTGGCTACGCGCAGCGACCAAGGCCGTGCTATACATACTGCTGATCATTCAACCGCTTTCCGGATGGTTGCTGGCCAGCCATGAGGGGAAACTTGCTTCCTTCTTTGGCTGGAATCTCCCGCCTCTTGCTTCTCCTGATAGCAGACTTGCCGACTATGGCTACTTCTATCATGGTCTCGGTGGCGGCCTAATTCTGCTTATCGCTGCCTTGGCCTTCCGCCTGAATATTTCGGCAATAGTCTTTGACGTTGTTGGGCGCCTTCGGCGGCGGAAGAACGAAAGCGACTCGTGAAGGGCGGTGCATGCGCGCGGATAAGTGCTCATCAGTTGCTGCGAACTGAGAATGCGGGGACTCATGGTTTGTGTCTCAACCGCGTATTATCCATCCTGTGGCTTGAACCACCCCAAACCGCCCGACAAACTCCAATGACCCTCTCGAGGCAGCATCTACCCGAGCGAGAGAAGAGACAGATCAAGAGGGTGAATTTTACCTGTTTGATCTGTTCGCGATGACCAACCGGTCGGCGACGACGGCAAGTCACTCCGCGTTCCTGCTGATGCGTCGGCAGGCTGGGTGTGCAGCGGGACGCCAGGAATCTGATTGATGATTGAGCTGCCACCATTACGGCGCCTTCTATTTCTCGCGGTTATTCTGGGGCTTGCTGTCGGCTTTGCCGTAGGGCCACTTGCTTGGGATGCACTCGCTGGGCTCGTGGCTGCCGTAGTAGCGGTCGATTTCGTAAGGGCTTTACGGCGCGGCGTACTCGGCGTCGATGTCATCGCGCTGCTCGCCATCGCGGGCGCTGTCGCACTGAGTCAGCACCTCGCCGCCATCATCATCGCCCTGATGATCGCTGGCGGTGCCGCACTCGAGGAGTTTGCCGAGGCGCGCGCGCGCCGGGAGCTCGCAGCGCTGATCGGGCGCACGCCACGCACCGCGCATCGCCGGGGCGCCGAAGGATTGGAGGATGTGCCGATCGGCGCGGTCCGGCCGGATGACATTCTGCTCGTCAAACCCGGGGAAATCGTCCCGGTGGACGGGATTATTACGACTGAGTCGGTGACGTTGGACGAGTCGGCGTTGACCGGAGAGCCGATCCCGGTGACGCACGCATCCGGTGACTTGGTGACCAGCGGCGTAGTGAACGCGGGCGGCCCGTTTGACTTGCAGGCAACCGCCACGGCGGAGCGAAGCACATATGCTGCGGTCGTGCGTCTCGTAAGCGCAGCTGAGCAGGAACGACCGCCCCTGGCGCGCATGGCCGACCGCTGGGCACTCTGGTTTCTCGCCGCAACGCTGTTGCTCGGTTGCGGGGCATGGTGGCTCAGTGGGGAAGCGATACGCGCGTTGGCCGTATTGGTGGTGGCCACACCGTGCCCGCTCATTCTTGCGGCACCTGTTGCGCTTATCTGTGGTGTCTCGCGTGCTGCTCGCCGCGGTATCATTGTCAAAGGTGGCGGCGTGCTGGAGCGCCTCGCGCGTGCCAGAACTGCACTGTTCGACAAGACAGGCACCCTGACTGCCGGTGCACCACGTGTCACCGGCGTGGAGACGCTGGAGGGATTCGATCCCGACGACGTGTTGCAGTACGCCGCTTCGCTGGCTCAGCTGTCTCAGCACGTCGTCGCGCGCTCCATTGTAAGTGCAGCACAAAGCCTGGACCTGCCACTTTCCCTGCCCCGTGATGTAAAAGAGATTCCGGGCGGCGGTCTCACGGGCATGGTGGGCGACGTACCCGTGCTGGTCGGTAGTGCGGGGTTGCTGGACGCAGAGGGCATTCCACCTCCGCGTGAGGGAAGCGCCGCTCGACTGGCGGCGGCAGCCGCCTCCGTGGCGTGGGTGGCACTGAACGGTCGTGTCGCCGGAGCGCTGATGCTGGGAGACCGCATCCGCCCTGAAACGCCACGTGCTCTGCGTGCCCTGCGCGCGGCAGGGATAACGCGGCTGGTGATGGTAAGCGGCGACCGGTCGGCGTCCGCTGAGGCGGTGGCTTCGGCTCTCGGGCTGGACGCCGCATATGCCGATTTGTCTCCCGCGGGCAAGATCGAACTGGTGCGTGCGGAAAGCGCTGCCGCTCCCACCATGATGGTAGGTGATGGGATCAATGACGCGCCGGCATTGGCCGCCGCGGATGTCGGCGTTGCCATGGGAGCCCGCGGCGCGGCGGCGGCGGCCGAGGCTGCGGACGTCGTATTGCTCGTCGACCGCCTGGACCGCGTCGGCGAGGCGGTTGTGATCGCGAGACGCACACGCCGGATCGCGCTGGAATCCATTTTGGTGGGCATGGGACTGTCTGGAATGGCGATGATCGCTGCCGCGCTGGGCCATTTGCCGCCCGTAGCTGGCGCTTTGCTGCAGGAGGCGATTGACGTCGCGGTGATCCTGAATGCGTTGCGCGTATTGGCGGGCGAAGCCGCACCCGCAGCCTTGACCGACCGTGTCGCGGTCGGAAGGTTGGTCGAAGAGCATGCCCGCCTTCGCGCTTTGCTCGATCGAATGCGTCGGGCGGCGGATCGCATAGACCATCCGCCTGGAGACCTGGGCGCAGAGTTGCGCGGGATCAGCGCAACACTGAACGCGCTACTCCTCCCTCATCAGTTGGCGGAGGAGCAGGCTGTGTTTCCTGAACTCGCTCAACGACTGGGGGGACGGGATCCATTGGGTGCGATGACACGGATGCACGAAGAGATCGCGCACCTCGCCGCCCGCTTCGATGCGCTGGTTGCCGGGTTGTCTGAGGACCGTGCGTCGGAGGGCGAGGCACGCGAGGCGCGGCGGCTTCTTTATGCGCTGGACGCGGTGATAGCGCTCCACCTGACAGCCGAGGAGGAGATGTTGTCCCAAGTCGAAGATCTTGCTCTATAGCAACTGGGCATCCGTGAGTCGTCGGGTGCTTCGCTTCGACCAAGCCTCAAACAAGTCCCACGGCTGGATCGATTTCCACAACCTGCTCAGAAATCAACGGTGTCTGGAAGATCACGAATAAGACCGCCACTCACAGCAGCAGGTAGCCTCATCACGTCGAACCGCTGTCAATGCCCACGCCCGGGCGATGACTATTTCCACAGGATTTGTGAGTTTCGTAGATATCGGCCCGTTCCGGTTCTGTTACGCCTCACGCCGCTTGCAACGTGTCGCGCGGCCTCAATCTTCTGATTATGCGATCTGCATGATGCCCATCGCGATGCGGGCGTGATGGAGAAAGCGACGGCGTCGGCGGGCTGCTGGAATGTATTGGTTGTGACGGGATCGGCTGCGGAGGAAGTTGCGGAGTTCATCGTACTCTCGGCAGAATCGGTCTGCCGCGTCATGCTCCTTGAAGCCGCGCATACATCGGATCCGTCCTTTGATCCCGCGATGGTCCTGTTCAAGTCGATTGTTCAGGTAGACGCTCGTCCTGTGACGGACGTTGCGGCCCAGCGTTGAGCGGATCGCGCGCGGGTACGAGTTGTGCCCGTCGGTTGTCACCCGGTCCGGCACAAAGCCGGCAACCGACCGTGCCGAGCGGAAGAACCTCCGGGCCGCTTTCATGTCACGGGTCGCGCTCAGCATCGTGTCGATGAGGTTCCCGTCGCGATCGATCGCCCGATACAGGTAGCACCAGCGGCCATGGACCTTGAGGTAGGTTTCGTCGGCGTACCAGCTCTGGCCAGAGCTGCGTCCTATGCCGTGCCGCCGCTTGCGCAGCGCCTCGCCCATCACGGGCAGCAGCTTCGCCTCCCACTGCCGGATGCATTCATGGCTGACGGTGAACCCGCGCAACAGCATGATCTCGCTGAGGTCCCGCAGTGTCAGCCTGTAGCGCAGCCGGCAGAACACCACGAATGCGATGATGTCGCTCGGCAGCGACGCACGATTGAGGACACCGTCGCTGCGCTCGTTGAACTGCCGGCCGCAGTCCCGGCACCGGAACCGACGATAGCCTTGCGCTGTCAGGTCCGGCCGCTCGGTCACCGCCGCTGAGCCACAGCCCACGCAATCCATCGCAATCAGCCCCGTCGTCCCGTCCAGCGGCAACCCTAGGAAACCTCACCGCGCGCTACCAGCAGCCCGGCGCGAGGCGTGACAGAACCAGCAGGACCATAGCGGTATCAAGGGTCGATGTCGACCGATGCTTGGACTGAAGCGCACCGTATCAGCGACACGTTACTGCCGCGGCTATGACGAACTGCGAAACTTGCTACGATGCCGATTCAGTATGCGCCAATATGTTCCCGCTTTCGGACGCGCGAAACCTATGCATCGCGCCGGTCAGGGCGCGTTGGCCATGGAACCTGCGGGCGCCGGGGGCACATGGGTATCGACTGCGAGCCACAACCTTGCCGAAGCTGACCGTGCCGGTCTTCTCGGCCAGGATCGCCTGGTCCTTCGGCTTGCGGGCCTCGAACAGATCGGCAACGCGCGGCAGACCGCCGGTGATGTCGCGAGTCTTCGAGGACTCTTGCGGGATGCGCGCGATGATATCGCCGACCGACACTTTCGCGCCGTCGGTCAGGTTCACCAACGCACCCGGCGGCAGGTTGTAGACCGCCGGAATGATGGTGTTGGCAAAGGTGATTTCCTTGCCCTTGGACGAGAGCAGGCGGATCGTCGGCCGCAGATCCTTGCCGCCGCGCTGCTTGGAATCCATCACCACGGTGCTCGACAGGCCGGTGACTTCGTCGACCTGCGTCGTGACCGTGAGGCCGTCGACGAAGTCGTGGAGCTTGATGTGACCGGCCACTTCCGTGATCACCGGATGGGTGTGCGGATCCCAGGTCGCGACCGACCTGGCCGCCGGCCACCTTGTCGCCTTCCTTCGACAGTGATCACGGCGCCGTAGGGAATCTTGTAGCGCTCGCGCTCGCGACCGAAGTCATCGACCACGCCGATTTCGCCGGAGCGCGACACCGCGACCAGGTGACCCTTCTCGTGCTGCACGGTCTTGATGTTGTGGAAGCGCAGCGTGCCCTCGTTGCGGATTTCCACGCCGAGGCCGCCGCGGCTCGCGATGCCGCGCCACCGATGTGGAACGTGCGCATCGTCAGCTGCGTGCCCGGTTCGCCGATCGACTGCGCGGCCATGACGCCCACCGCTTCGCCGATGTTGATCAGGCGGCCACGCGCGAGGTCGCGTCCGTAGCAGTTGCCGCACACGCCATAGCGCGTGCTGCAGGTGATGGGCGAGCGCACGAGGATCTCGTCGACGCCGTGCTCTTCGAGCACGCGCACCAGGTCTTCGTCGATCAGCGTGCCGGGCGGCAGCAGCACCGTCTCGGTGCCCGGCTTGTTCACGTCGGCCGCACGCGACCCAGCACGCGCTCGCCCAGGCCTTCCACCACGTCGCCGCCTTCTACCAGCGGCGACATCGACAGGCCGTCGACGGTGCCGCAATCGACCTCGGTGACCACCAGGTCCTGCGCCACGTCGACCAGGCGACGGGTCAGGTAGCCGGAGTTGGCGGTCTTGAGCGCGGTATCGGCCAGACCCTTGCGGGCGCCGTGCGTCGAGATGAAGTACTGCAGTACGTTCAGGCCTTCACGGAAGTTGGCCGTGATCGGCGTCTCGATGATCGAGCCGTCGGGCTTGGCCATCAGGCCGCGCATGCCGGCGAGCTGTCGGATCTGCGCTGCGGTGCCGCGCGCGCCGGAGTCGGCCATCATGAAGATGGAGTTGAACGACTTCTGGCGGTGCTTGACGCCGCTGCGTATCAATCGCATCTTCGGTGCCGAGCTTTTCCATCATCGCCTTGGCGACCTGATCATTGGCGCGCGACCAGATGTCGACCACCTTGTTGTAGCGCTCGCCGTTGGTCACCAGGCCCGAGGCATACTGGTCCTGAATTTCCTTGACTTCGCGCTCGGCGGCACCGACCAGCTCGACTCTTCTGCTCGGGAATGACGATGTCATCGATGCCGAACGAGACCGCGGCACGGGTCGCGTAGTCGAAGCCCGTGTACATGAGCTGGTCGGCGAACACGACCGTCTCCTTCAGGCCGAGCACGCGATAGCAGGCATTGATGATGGCCGAGATGTTCTTCTTGGTCATGTCCTGGTTGACGAGATCGAAGGACATGCCATGCGGCAGGATCTCCGACAGCAGCGCGCGGCCGACGGTGGTCTTCACCAGCCGACGGCGCGGTTCGAGCGCATCTCCGGCGCCACGCACGTATTCCTTGATACGCACCTGCACCTTGGCCTGCAGGTCGATGGTGCGGGCTTCATAGGCGCGATGGGCTTCGTGCACGTCGCTGAAGAACATGCCCTCACCGCGGGGGCGCCGACCATTTCGCGCGTCAGGTAGTAAAGACCCAGCACCACGTCCTGCGAGGGCACGATGATCGGGTCGCCGTTGGCGGGCGAGAGGATGTTGTTTGAGCTCATCATCAAGGCGCGCGCCTCGAGCTGGGCCTCGAGCGAGAGCGGCACGTGCACGGCCATCATTGGATGCCGCGCGCCCCTTAACCGCCGGTGGACCCTGGCAGAGTCCGGCCCCAGTTCCCCCCGGACTGGGGCCTATTCTTTCGGGTTTACCCCACCTTTTGGCGTGTGCCCAATTCGGCACTTGCTGCTGATCCTAGATGTCGTCAGTCACTTGTTTACGAGGCGTAGCCCGCTGCACGAGAAACCGCATGGCTGAGCACCGTCGTCTCCCGTGCGACTAAGCACGGGAGACGACGGCTCGTTATGGAGCTATTTGACGACCCACGCCTTTGCTTCGATGAATGGCCCGTTCGGGGCCAATTGACTATAGCCGCGCGCGACGCAAATTCCTCGATCCCCTGGCTTGGCGGTCGTCAATGAACGATGACCCCAACCGGACGCCTGGCTGTTGCAGCCAACGACCATGGGGATGTCGGAGGTCATACCCTGTGTCGGCTTGACGAGCGCACCATGTTGGTCGACGAAATCCGCCATCTGTGTGAATGCATCGACTTGATCGTCGTGCTTACCACGAGGGAATGCGACAATTTCATCGGTGAACTCGACCCTGTATGCGGCATCCGCAGCCAATTGGACGCGGCCTTGGCAAATCTTATCGATATGCTGATTGAGCCGAGCCGATTTCGAGCCACGCGGTGTGATCGGCACGATGCGGCAGCGATTGTTCAATTTCCGCTTGAGTTGGGAAATCAGTACCGGACCATTGGCCGTATTTTCAATCAAGATCGTACCCGCCCGATAGCGTTTTCTTAACTGCCGGGCTTTGCGTTTGAGGTCTTCGAACTCACATTGCTCGCGGTATTGATCGATCAAATAATAGTTTTTTTGGAGTCAAACGCCCACACTTGAATGACACTGAAGCTTGCGTCATCCTTGTCCGTTATCCCCGGATCGATGCTGAGTACGCAGGGCAAATGCGCAATGGTATCTGGCGCAAAAGCCGGAAAATGCTCTGCCGTGATCGGAAGTCGGGCTTGGCCGTCGCAGTCTTGCTGATACAGCATGTCAAAATTAGGCTCCGTTTGTTCCAACTCGGCGATGCACTCGTCATCCGCGGCGTCCGCTCGTAGCAGATCACCCTTGCGACGACGCCAAATTCCACCGTTGGTTTTGTAGGTCTTATCGCCAGTCGCCAGAAACGGTAAAACCACGTGCTGCCAGCCACCGCGTGCAAGAAGGTGTGCGGACAAATCCGTACCGCTGACGCGATGGGCAATCACGAGAAAGCGGCCTGTCCGGTGGTTGTTCAGACGTGACTTTGACGTTCCTGTTGAAGCGTTTGATCGTCTTGGCAAGCTGACGGGGCTTGACGGCATCGTCAGTGTCGTGCGGATCGTCGACAATAATGATGTCGCCGCCGCGCCCGGTGATGTTGGCGTGGATCGAGGCCGCAAACACCTCGCCGCCGTCCTTGGTGGCAAAATTTGTTGCTTCGCTATGGCCTTTTTTTATCCGCGTCGGGAATACGTCGCGATACCACTTGGCCTGCAGAATAGTGCGAATCGTGCGGGCAAGCTTTTCGGCCAAGCTCGCCGAACAGGCCAGCACAATGATTTTTCTGTTTGGGCGATGTCCCGAGACCCAGGCGGTAAGGCACACCGTCCCGAGCTGCGATTTCAAATGTCGCGGCGGCGCATTGACGATCAGCCGTTTGATGTCGCCATCGGCAAACGCAGTCAGCTTGCTTGCGAGGTAGTCAAGGTAGCAATCGTCGCTGAGGATGGTGCCATCGAGCTCGCGGAGGGCTTTGCGGGCAAACGACAAGAAGTCGTTGCGCAACAAGCTGTGAATGTCATTTTTCATTTTCGGTTCCCTTTTCATGAGATGTGGTTGGTAAATTGTCGGCATCGGTATCGCCGGCGTTACTGCGGCCGCGAAGTTCGCGGCTCACGTAGGCGTTGATGATCTCCGCATCCTCGGGTGCGACCTCTTGACTTTGCGGCTCGTCGGTGTCGCCGAGGCTCTTGGTGAAAAAGGCCAACAGCGCGGTTGCGGCACGCAGGTTGCCGCCGGCAGCGGCGTGAACAAGCGACTTGGCGATGGCGCGCGCCTTCGAGATTTCGACTTCGCTGTCGCCCTCGCGAAACCGCACCAACTCGCGGAGCTCATCGAGCAGCTCGGTCCGCAGACTCCGGGAGTTTTTCGGGCGCCCGCTAGGGTTTCCGCTAACGCCGGGCTTGAATTGAGTAGCCACCGGAGGGCGCTTATACCCGACCGGCTCGCCGAGTTTCGTGTCAGATGTCATGGTTTGTCCTTTGCTTGTGCGGGCACGACAGGTCGATCGGCAAACTGCCGATCGACCGGATTGGTCATGGCCTGCGATAGGTGTTGTGGTTTTCCGCAGGCACCAGCGTGCTGTGAAAAATCGGTGACGTGGTTGAACGGTCGCGAAGATCGTCCGTTCAGAGTTCATTAAGGTGCATCCAGAACTCCGTTTGCTGTGACGGAGCGTGCGTTAAAGAGGCTATGCCTGCGATTGACGCCGAATTCGAAAATTGCTCGCTGCCGGGACCAGTGCTGAAGCCAGGCCGTCGGACAGATTTCGAATGAAGCACAATGTTGCGAAGGCCATATCGTCACTCAAACGCTCGCCGCTGTCAGGTTGAATATCTGGGACTGACAGCGAGACGCATCGACGATCGACACATTTCGCACCGCCAACGATACAGAATCTAGGATGGCGGCAGGTAGACGAATGAGAGGAATATATACCCTTTAAGCGGCCGTTTGCAAGAAAAATTGCACGGCCGGTACGCATCGAAGCGCTACGGCTATTGGAGGCGCGCTTCGCTCGCGGTGGTCCGCCAACAAAACAGGCCTGAAATTCCGCCACCGTTCACGTTCATCCCCGACACCCGAACTGTTCCCTACCGAGCCTCGGTAAGGGCGCTTTGGATAAAAAAATTCGCGTCGACCAAGATCGGTATCGGGGGTGCGGGAAGTGCGCGAAGTGCGGAAAGCGCCTTGCGGTGGTCGCGTTCATACACTTTCCGCACTTTTCGCACTTTCCGCAGGTTGACCCGGGAATAATCGGGGGTTGATTTTCCAGCGATGCTTGTGAGCGGCCGCCTGTCTTGGCCGTGTCTTTCCTAACCCAGCCCGCCTTCTCCAAGCCATCGAGCAGGCCTTGTGTCTGCTCGGCGTCGAGCTTTTGTCCAAACGCTTCGCGGCGAATATCCTCGCGCGAGACCTCGTGCTTGCCGTGGGCCTTGATCCATCGCAGGGCGCGGCGTGCTTCTCGGTTGCGATCGCTCGAACCGATCTGCCGCAGGGCCGCGCGCGCATGTGGCCAGAAGAAATCACGCCAAAGCCGGATGGCAGCGGTCATGAATGGCTTGTCGATGGTTTTGGGTTCCAAGGCGCCGATGGTTCCATTGAGGCCATCTGTCGAAGGTACTCCCGACGCCATCGCCCACGCCAGATATGCCAGCGTGCCGGCAAGGCGCAGCAAGGTGGCCTCGCCTTTGAGAAACCAATGGAGCTCAGGGCCATCGAGCCCGTCCTTCTCCTTGAAAACCCAATTGCGGAATTCTTCGAACTCCGCGCGGGCGCCATCCGACAGCCAAACGCTGTGCGGAGTGAACAACTCGGCAGCATCCGTGTCCGGCAAGCCGATTAGAGCCGTCAGTGCGTTCTGCAGCTCGGGTCCCTCTTTGTCGGCGTCGTTACTTAGCGGCCGATAGTCCGGCGCCGACGCCCATGCGTAGAGAAATCGGCCGTACATGCCATCCTCATCGCCGGAAAATACGCGCGCGAGCTTGTCCGGTTGAAATGAACCGACGACTCCAATCAGGAGGTGCTCAATGACGACCGACCGTGAGACGCGTTCGACGACATGCCGCTTGCCATTCCAGGCCTCCAGCCAGAACGGCCGATCAGAGCCGCCGCTGTAGCGGCCCATATTGGCGAAAAGCCCGGCCAAGCTCGTCGCGGATCAGCACCATGCCGCGGGGTCTGGCCTGAAGCAGAGCCGCCAGCCGTTCGATAGTCGGATCGGTCGCATAAAGTCGCGGCTCAATGAAATGGCCGGGACCGACGGCGTCCGTCGGCATGGACGGAGGCTCTCGCGGCGGGGAGGCTTTGAGCGCGGCCTCGCGGTCTTGCTTCCATTGTTTTTTGGCCTCGATCGCCTTTTGCGCCAGCGTCTCATGAGCCAGACGTTTCGCGCTGATAGCTACGGAAGCAGTTTTATCGATAAGGTCGAGAGCTTGTACTATCACGTTGAGACCGGACGTCTTGCGATCGCCGGACGCAGCGACAACGCAGGTCCACAAGGTCATCGGCTCCGACCATTTGGGGGTGGCGTGAACGCGGCGCGCCGTTCCGATCAAGCTCGATGCCACACCGATGAGCGGCACCGCGACATGCTCGGGACGAACTCCTGCGCCGTGGCTTGCACGCAGCAACCATTCCTGCCAAGCCGGCGTCAGGACATCGACCGGGAAATCCGGCAGCTCGCCGCGGCGGTCGTCAAGAAGTGTCCAATCCGGATCATCCCAACCATGGGCGTCGGGCCTTAGTGGCTCGATAGCTCGGATTACGTTCTGATGACCACTATGATGGCGCGGCTCTACGACTTTGTTGTCGGCAGGCAGGTTTGACTGCAGGCATCGAACGGGTTCGTTTTTTGGAGACATCTTAGATTTTTCCTTCAATTCTGGCTGATCGAAGGGGGAGTGCGGCGAAACCCGAAGCTGCCAGTCGCGTCAACGCACGCATGCCTGCCGAATGGCAGCGCAGGCGGTGTCCGATGACAACTTGACAACTGGTGGAGCAGCACTCGCAGAATTCCTCGATCGACCGGGGTTTGTATTTTTCACTGACCGGTGCGAGCGGAGGGCATTAACACCCACGAGACCCGCTAGACCACCGAAATGGCGGACACAAAACGACGCCACCAATTTACGCCGTAACGCGGTTGTGCGCAAGACTGGCGCGTGGCAGGCATGATCGACATTGGGGTCGAGCAATCGCAATAGCGTAGCATATACGGCGATACAAAGTGTCCACGTCACGCGGCTTTCGCTGACCGTGGTCGTGGTTCCCGCAGCAAGAAATTTAATATTCCCTGTTAAATTCCCTGTTAGCAGGGAACTCGATGTGGCGCCGCCTAGTTCTTCCGATAATGGCGATCCGATTCAATCCAAATTCCAGATGCTTTAACAGTGGTGGCTACGCGTGGCGGCCATATTGTCCCGTGCCCAAGAAAAATGGCGGAGCGGACCCGACTGGTTCCCGCGCTGGGCTCGATAGCAATATGGAAACTATTCCTATACTGGAAGTAAGCTATTTGGCCGTTGATATTTTGAACAACAGGGTCCGCGCTATAAATGGCAAATCACTGTATAATTCCCTGCTACCAGGGAAAGGCCTCTATTGAGCTCCCAATCTTTCAAGATCATCCACGCTCCCCAGGGCGCTATAGCCCCGGCTGGCCGAACAGGGTTTGGCGCCGTTCCAGAATTCTGAAATTATGGCTCAACGCATTCTCGTTACCGGTGGCGCCGGATTTGTCGGATCGAACATCGCGCTCGCGTTCAAGCGCGATCGGTCGGATGCATCCGTTGTCGCCTTCGACAATCTCAAGCGCCGCGGCTCGGAATTCACGCTCGAGCGGCTGCGCGCCGGCGGCGTCGAATTCGTCCATGGCGACGTGCGCGTGCCCACGGATTTAACGTCGGTCGGGAAGGTCGATCTTCTGATCGAGGCCTCCGCCGAGCCGAGCGTACATGCCGGCTACGACGGCGACCCGAATTACCTCATTCATACTAATCTCACCGGCGCTGCCAACTGTCTGGAGCATGCCCGCCAGCATGGCGCCGCCCTGGTGTTTCTCTCGACCAGCCGCGTCTACCCGATCGCGACGCTGCGCAGCTTGCCGCTGGAGAAGACCGCGACGCGGTTCGTCTTGCGCGCCGGCAACCATGCGCCCGGGGTCAGCGCGGCCGGCATTTCGGAGGAATTTGCTCTGGCCGGGAACCGCTCGCTCTATGGCGCGACCAAGCTGGCGGCCGAGCTTTTGATCGAGGAATACAGGGCCATGTATGGCTTGCGCGCGGTGGTCAACCGCTGCGGGGTCATTTCCGGGCCTTGGCAAATGGGCAAAGTCGACCAGGGCTTCATCGTGCTGTGGATGGCCCGGCATCTTTTCGGCGGCAAGCTCGCTTACATGGGTTTTGGCGGCGACGGCATCCAGGTGCGCGACGTTCTCCATGTCGACGACCTTTACGATGTCGTGGTGCGCCAGCTCGCCGATCTGGATCGCAGTTCCGCGCGGGGCTTTTATAATGTCGGCGGCGGCCTGGAAAACAGCATTTCGCTTTGCGAACTCACCGCGCTTTGCCAGGAGATTTCCGGCAAACGCGTTGAGATCGGCCGGGTAGCGGAGACGCGCGACGCCGACATTCCTTATTATGTCAGCGACTGTTCCGCCGTGACCGACGCCACCGGTTGGAAGCCGCAGCGCAATATGCGAAAGGTCCTGGAGGACGTTTGGCGCTGGCTGGTGGACAACCGCCAGATGGTTCAATCGGTCCTGAGTTGATGGAAGCTGAGCTATGAGCATCGTACTTATCACCGGGTCCGCCGGTCTTATCGGCGCCGAGTTGGCGCGGTTTTTCGCCGGCAAGGGAATGACCGTTGTCGGCATCGACAACGATATGCGCCAGAAATTCTTCGGTGCCGATGCCAGCACGCGCTGGTCGCGCGAAGCGTTGGAGAAGAGCCTGCCGCGCTATCGGCATGTCGATGCCGATATCCGCGATGAGGCGGCGATCCAGAAGCTCTTCGGCACCCATGGCCGCGACATTGCTCTGGTCATTCATTGCGCCGCGCAGCCTTCGCACGACTGGGCGGCGCGCGACCCGGTCGCCGACTTCACCGTCAATGCCAATGGCACGCTGAACTTGCTGCAGGCGACTCGCCAGCATTGCCCGGATGCGCCGTTTATTTTCTGCAGCACCAACAAGGTCTATGGCGATACGCCCAATCGGCTTCCGCTGGTCGAGCAGGAGAAACGCTGGGAAGTCGCGCCGGAACACCCCTTCGCCAAGCACGGCATCGACGAGACCATGTCGATCGATGCCACGACCCACAGTCTGTTCGGCGTCTCCAAGGCGGCGGCGGATTTGATGGTGCAGGAATTCGGCCGCTATTTCGGAATGAAGACCGCGTGCTTTCGTGGCGGCTGTCTCACCGGTCCCGGCCACTCCGGCACGCAACTGCACGGCTTCCTGTCGTATCTGATGAAATGCGCGGTGAGCGGGCAGGGCTACAAGGTGCTCGGCTACAAGGGCAAACAGGTGCGCGACAACATTCACAGCTACGATCTGGTGAATGCATTTTGGCAGTTTTTCCAGAAGCCACGCTCGGGCGAG
This sequence comes from uncultured Alphaproteobacteria bacterium, assembly GCA_963741115.1. Classification (GTDB taxonomy): domain Bacteria; phylum Pseudomonadota; class Alphaproteobacteria; order Rhizobiales; family Xanthobacteraceae; genus Pseudolabrys. The sequence continues at coordinate 22,653 of CAVUGR010000003.1, forward strand.
GTCTACAATATCGGCGGCGGACGCTACGCCAACTGCTCGATGCTCGAGGCCATCGCCGAGTGCGAGAAACTCACCGGCCGGCCGATGAACTGGTCTTACGTGGACGACAATCGCATCGGCGACCACATCTGGTGGATCAGCGATATCCGAAAATTTCAGGCGCATTATCCGGAGTGGCGGCTCACCTACGACATACCGCAGACGCTGGCGGAAATATTCGACGCTATGCGGGTGCGAACCGCCGGCGCGAAAGCGACCGGCTGATGGGGCAGGCAACGTCGATCGCGACCTGGGTCGCCGCGGGCGCGCCGGGCGTTCTGTCCGTGGTCGTCCCGGCCTATAACGAAGCCGGCAGCCTCGAGGAAACCGTTTCCTCGCTGGTGACGGCGCTGCGAGCCGCCGGCATCAAGCATGAGATTCTGATCGTCAACGACAACAGCACCGATGAGACACCTGCGGTGATCGCCGCTCTCTCCGACCGATACCCCACGGTGCGTTCGGTCAATAATTCTCCGCCCAACGGCTTTGGCTTTGCCGTGCGCGCGGGGCTCGAGGCCTTTGGCGGCGACGTCGTCGCTATCGTCATGGCCGACGGCTCTGACGCTCCGGAGGATCTGGTCAAATGCTACAACAAGATCGGCGAGGGCTACGATTGCGTGTTTGGCTCGCGCTTCATCGAGGGCGGCAAGGTCATCGATTATCCGGGTCACAAACTCATTCTTAATCGTATGGCCAACTCGTTCATCCGAATCCTGTTTCGCCAGCGCTTCAATGACTTCACCAACGCCTTCAAGCTTTATCGCCGCGAAGTGATCGCCGGCCTGCAGCCGCTGCTGTCGCATCATTTCAATCTGACCGTGGAGCTTCCGCTCAAGGCGCTGATCCGCGGCTATAGCTTTGCCGTGGTCCCGATCAGTTGGCAAAACCGCAAGTCCGGCATCTCGAAATTGAATATCCGGGAGATGGGCAGCCGCTATCTGTTCATCGTGCTCTATTGCCTCATCGAGAAGCAGTTGTCGCGCGGCGACTACCGGCGCCGCCATTAGGGTGCCTCGATTGCGCCCCATGAGGGCTTCCAGGCGCTCGTTTCCCCGCCCGCCGTGCTACCAATCCCCAGTTCACGCGCGCCGAGGATTTGCTTGTTAACCCCCGGGAAAATCGGCAAAATTTGCAGCTTCCACCCCGCCTGAAAACACTGTAAACGGCCAATTCCCTACCTATCGGCACATGGCGTCATGCAGCGTTTGGCTTGGAAAGAAGTCGTGAAATGATGCGGTTGCAGAAACTGACATCGCGCCAGATTCTGATCATGTTGCACGACCTCGTCGCCACGGCCGTGGCGATGGTGCTGACATTCTTCATGCGCTTCGAAGGCGCGCGCTTGTCCGAGCGGGTACACGGGCTTGAGCTTTTTCTCCCCTTCCTCGTGCTCTACGCGGCGGTGGTCTATTTCGTCTTCGGCCTGCAGCGTAACAAGTGGCGCTTCACTTCCGTCCCCGACCTTTACAATATCTTCCGCGCCGCAGCCGTCTTGGCGGTGTCGATCCTGGCGCTCGATTACGTGCTGCTGTCGCCAGCCTATTACGGCACGTTCTTTTTCGGCAAGATAACGATCCTGCTGTATTTTTTCTTGCAGATGTTTTTCCTGGGCGGCTCGCGCATCGCCTACCGCTACATGCACTACGCGCGCATGATCAAACGCGTGAAGATCGCGGACGCAACGCCGACCCTCATCCTTGGCCGCGCGCACGACGCCGAAATCCTGTTGCGCTCGATCGAGAGCGGCGCGCTCAAAAAAGTCTGGCCGGTCGGCGTACTCTCTCCGTCGCCGAACGATCGCGGGCAGTCGATCCGCGGCGTTCCGGTGCTGGGCGATATCGAGGATCTCGAAACCGTAGTCGCGGATCTTACCGATCGCGGCAACCGCGTGACGCGGCTGGTGCTGACGCCTTCCGCGCTGTCGCCGGAAGCGCGGCCCGAAACGATTCTGGTGCGCGCGCGCCGGCTCGGGCTCGCCATGAGCCAGATGCCATCGCTCGATGCCGGCGGGCCGGCGGTGCAGCTCCAACCGGTGGCGGTCGAGGATCTGTTGCTGCGGCCGAGCGTGAAGATCGACTACCAGCGGCTCGAAGGCTTTGTCAGCGGCAAGTCGATCGTCGTCACGGGCGGCGGCGGTTCGATCGGCTCCGAGATCTGCGACCGCGCCGTCACCTTCGGCGCAGCCCGGCTGCTGGTGATCGAGAATTCCGAGCCCGCGCTGCACGCCGTGCTCGAGCAGCTCAACGGCATGCAGGGCAACGCGGAGATTTCCGGCCGGCTCGCCGATATCCGCGACCGCGAGCGCATCATGGGCCTGATCGCGCAGTTCAAGCCCGATATCGTGTTCCACGCCGCAGCCCTCAAGCACGTGCCCTTGCTCGAGCGGGATTGGGACGAGGGCATCAAGACCAACGTGTTTGGCTCGATCAATGTCGCGGATGCTGCGGCGGCGGCCGACGCCACCGCCATGGTGATGATCTCGACCGACAAGGCGATCGAGCCGGTTTCGGTGCTGGGCGCTACCAAGCGTTTTGCCGAAATGTACTGCGAGGCGCTCGACGAGGACTTTGCGCGCCGCGCCGGCGATGCGGCGCACGCCATGCGGCTGATTTCGGTGCGCTTCGGCAACGTGCTGGCGTCGAACGGCTCGGTGGTGCCGAAATTCAAGGCGCAGATCGAGGCCGGCGGCCCGGTCACCGTGACCCATCCGGATATGGTGCGTTACTTTATGACCATTCGCGAAGCCTGCGATCTGGTTTTGACCGCCGGCAGCCACGCGCTCGCGCCCGAGAGCAGCGACGTTTCGGTCTACGTGCTCAACATGGGCCAGCCGGTGAAGATTGTCGATCTGGCCGAGCGCATCATCCGGCTCAGCGGGCTCGAGCCCGGCCGCGACATCAAGATCGAGTTCACCGGCATCCGTCCTGGCGAGCGGCTGCACGAGATTTTGTTCGCGCGCGAGGAGGAGATGGCTGACATCGGCATCCCCGGCATCGTTGCCGCCAAGCCAGTGCGGCCTTCGCTCGAGGCGATCCGCGGCTGGATGGTGACGTTGGAGCAGGGCCTGTCGCGCAACGAGCGCGCCGCGATCTATAATGTGCTGCGCGACGCCGTTCCGGAATTTCGCGGCGAAGCCGCCTAGGGGGCTGCGTGGATCTCACCGCATTTTTCAAAAATGAATTTTCCGAACATCACGACGTCGCCCGTCGCACTGAGGCGGCTTTGTCCGCGGCCTTTGCCGGCCTGGTGGCGGCTTGCGTCACCTCGGTGCGCGCCGGCGGCAAGCTGATGTTCTTCGGCAATGGCGGCAGCGCCGCCGACGCCCAGCATCTCGCGACCGAATTGACCATTCGCTATAAGCGCGACCGCGCGGCCATCGCGGCGATCGCGCTGACCACCGACACCTCCGCGCTTACCGCTGCCGGCAACGATCTCGGCTTCGAGCGCATTTTCGCCCGCCAGATCGAGGCGCTGGGTAGGCCGGGCGACGTCGCCATCGCGATCTCGACCTCCGGCACGAGCGCCAATGTGACCGCCGCGCTCCGCCAAGCGAAATCCATACGTCTGGTTACCGCCGCCCTGAGCGGCAAAGGTGGCGGCGATTTGGCGGGGCTTGCCGATCATTTGCTGGTGGTGCCGTCCGACACCACGGCCCGCATCCAGGAAATGCACATTACCTTGGGCCAGATGCTGTGCGGCGCGCTCGAGATCGAGCTGGGGTTGGCGAAGTAGCGGGCGGTCGTCCCCGCGAAAGCGGGCCCGACGGCCTCCTCGGGGCCGGCAAAGAATACGGATGCTAGCGCTCGCCCGCTTGTTTTCCTCCGCATTGTGGGGGAGGCGATAAACCGCGCCCCTCCACAATTTCACTTAGTGAAACTGACATTCCCGATGCTGAAAAGCGCTTGACTCGGTTCCCCAACCCTATTTCCTTGGCGTCCAAGGGAGAAACAAACAATGGACGCAACAATCCTGCCCGGACCCCGGGTCAAGGCGCTGCCGCCGCGCCCGCGCGCCGACGGCGACCGCCACAGCATTCAATCGGTCGACCGTGCCCTGTTCCTGCTGGAAACCATCGCCGAGGCCGGCGGTGAGGCCACGCTGACGGATCTGGCCAACCGCACCGGCCTCAATATCTCCACCTGCCACCATCTGCTGGCGACACTCATCCAGCGCGGCTTTGCCGCGAAGGTACCTGGGCGGCGGCTCTATGCACTGGGCGCGCGCATCCTCGATCTCGGGCATGCCTGCCTGCAGGTCGACCTGCCGCGCCGCGCGCAGCCTTATCTCGAAGCGATCAACGAGGCGACCGGCGAAACCGTGCATCTTGCCGCCTTGCAGGGCGACGCGATCGTGACGCTGGCGGTGCGCGACGCCCGCCACGCCGTGCGGGTCGACACCGGCAAGCTCGGCAAGGTTGAAGCCCCGCACGCCACCTCGGTCGGCAAGGCGATCATGGCCTGGCTGCCGGAGGACGAAGTCGGCCGCCTTCTCCAGGGCGGGCTGAAACGCTTCACCGACAAGACCATCACTGAGCTTCCGGCTCTGATTGAATTGCTGCGCGTCGTTCGCCGCAACGGTTATTCGGTCGACAGCGAAGAATTTCTGCCCGGCGTTGCCTGCGTTGGCGCTGCCATTCGCGACCACGCCGGCGCGGTCATCGGCGCGATCAGCGCCTCGACCCCGACCATGCGGGCGACCGAAAAGCATCTCGCGCTGATGCGTGACGAGATCACGGCCGCGACCCGCGCGCTGTCCGCCGAGTTCGGCGATCCCAGTTCGCAGGACCGGCCGCAGGCCGTCGCCAGCTGATCGATCGGCAAGATCGATCGCCTAAAAATCTATCTGGAGGAAACATGTACGCACCGACCGGCGTGAAGACCAACCATAACGAATTTCCAATTCCCGACATGATGCGTGCCTGGGTGCTCGGCGATCCGGGCGCGCTCAGCATGAAGGACAAGCCGGTGCCGGTGCCGAAGAAGGCCGAGGTGCTGGTGCGCATCGACGCGGTCGCGATCTGTGCCACCGATCTGGAAATCATCTATCACGGCCCGCCGGCTTCGATCCAAGGCGGCAAGCCGTTCAACAAGGACTTCACACCCGGGCATGAATACATGGGCACCGTCGTGGCGCTCGGACCGGGAGTCGACGAGTACAAGATCGGCACCCGCGTGGCGGTCGAAATCCATGCCGGCTGCGGCCAGTGCAAGCGTTGCCGCGAGGGCATGTACACCTCGTGCCACAACTACGGTCTCAATTACGGCGACGTCGACAAAGGCCACCGCGCCAACGGTTTCACCACTGACGGCGGCTTCTGCGAATACCAGGTCAATCACGTCAACACGCTGGTCGCTATTCCGGATGAAATGACCGACGAGGAGGGCACGCTGGTGGTTACCGCCGGCACCGCGATGTACGCGCTGACCGAACTCGGCGGACTGGTGGCGGGCGAGAGCGTGGCTGTCACCGGGCCCGGCCCGATCGGGCTGATGGCGGTCGCCGTGGCGAAAGCGCTCGGCGCCCAGCCGGTGATCCTCACCGGCACGCGCGACAACCGGCTGGAGATCGGCAGGCAGCTCGGCGCCGACGCGGTGATCAATATCCGCAAGACGCCCGACGTGGTCGCGGAAGTGAAGAAGCTCAACGGCGGCAAGGGCGTCGACTATGTGGTCGAATGTTCGGCCGCGACCAGCGCAGTCAATGACGCGGTGCGCATGGTCAATCGCGGCGGCCGGGTTTGCCTGGCGGCTTTCGCGCATGAAGAAGTGCCGGTCGATGTCGCGCATATCGTGCGCAATAACATCTACCTCTACGGCATACGCGGTGAGGGCAAGAGCGCGACCCACCGCGCCGAGGCTTTCATGAAGCAGAAGCGCTTCGACGCGACCTTGATCCACACCCACACGTTCCCGCTCGACGATCTGCCGACCGCGATCCGCTACGCCAAGGACCGCGTCGACGACGCCATCAAAGTGGTGGTGAAGGCGAAAATGGACGCCGCGCATAAGGTGGCGGCGGAGTAACGCTTAATCCGTCCCGCGAAACCGGGAAGGCTATTATTTCCACTTGGCGCCGATCGATTCGACCGCGGACTGCGCGATTTTCAGGTCGGTTTCCCAGTCGCCGCCGCTGACGCCTATGCCGCCGACGCATTCGCCGTCGATCAAAATTGGCGCGCCGCCTTCCATAGCAGTCCAGCGTTCAGGCCCCGCGGCAAGGGCCAACCCCAGGGCATGCGCCACATCCAAGGCTTGGCCGACGGCGCCCTGAGCGCTCGTTATCCGCCTAGTCGATGAGGCGCATACCGCCTTAGTGCTGCACGAATGCAAGGTATGAAAACGCCCGCCGTCCATGCGGTCGAGCGCAACGACGTGACCGCCGGAGTCCACGACGCAACAGGAAATCGCGATCCTGGCGTCGCGCGCTTTTTCGATAGCAGTTGCAACCATCTTTCGCGCGCCGTCATAAGTTAGGCGCTTGGCATCGGTAATATACATTGGGTGACTTTCGATCGCGTGAGGCCGGTGCCGCCGCGATCGTACGCGAGGCACCTTGACTAATCGTCAACCGATATAACGTACGGGTTTCGTAACGGCAACCATTGGCTCGGCCACAAGCGGGACGCCAACGGTTCAGTCGACCGACACTGCTTTGCTTTGCAGTTCCTTGCCGACGACTTGGCGGGCTGGGCGCCTAGGGCGAATGGACGGGCGCAGCATCTTGTTTAGGGTGACGATATCAACCAATCGTCACCGTTTTTCCACTACGCGCCGACACTGCGACGGCTTCGGTCACTGCGACGGTGTTGACGATCTCCTCCGGCGCGATCACGAATTTAACACCCTCGGCAACAGCATCGGCGAAAGCCTCCAGTTCGGCGCGTTCCTTGTCGAGCACGTCGTAGCTGCTGCGCTGGACATTGCCGGCGAGATCGGAGGCGAGCAGTTCGGTCTCCCCGCGCATTTCCAGCGCGCCTTTCGAGCCGAACACATGGATGCGGTAGAACTGGCTCGCCGCATGCAGCGTCCCGAGATAGCCGGTAGCGCCGCTGGAAAAGCGCAGCAAGCATGAAGTAGTGTCGTCGACGTCGATTTCGTGTTGCAGGCGCCGGCTGAAGGCAAAGACTTCCACAGCGACGCCGGCGATGTGCACCATGCTGTCGACCACATGCACGCCGCGCGCGGTCATCGAGCCGCCCGGGCTTTCGATCTGGTTCGAGCGCCAGTTGCCCGGTTCGGTCTGGTAGCTCGCCGGTCCGGAAAACTGCCCCTCGATGTGGCGCACCTTGCCGATTTCGTCGGCCTTGATCCGCCATTTCATTTCCGCAAAGGCTGGCGCGTAGCGGCGGTTGAAGCCGACATGCAGCGTGATGCCGGCCGTCTTGCAGGCCGCGATCGCCGCCTCGGCGTCCGCGCGTGCGAGCGTGAACGGCTTTTCAACGAACACATGTTTGCCGGCTTTTGCCGCCGCGATAATTTCCGCGGCGTGCTGGGAATGCGGCGTGGCGAGCACGACGGCGTCAATATTCGGGTCGGCCAACACGTCTTGGTAGTTCGCCGTCAGCGCCAGTCCGAAGCGGTCGGCGAGGGGGCGCTTTTCCGCCGGGTGGCGGGTGACCGCCGCCACAAAGCCGATTTTGCCGCTTTTTCCGTGAATCGACTCGATCAGCCGAGTTCCCCAGCGGCCGGCTCCGCATATGGCCGCGCGCAACATGTTCCCTCGCCATCAAACGGGAACCGAAACGGGCCCCCGGCCGTTGATATTGCAGGTTAAGGCCGTCTTGCAAATGCGGCCCAAGCAAATTGGGAGACTATTTATGTCGGAAAAGCCAAGAGAGCACGCCGAAGACGAGCGTATACGCATCGTCAAAGAGGAAGATGAAGTCACTATCAATTCCGATGAGAGCTTCCCGGCTAGCGACCCGCCGTCATTCAATCCGGGCACGACCGGAGCCGTTGATGTCAAAAAGAAACGGTTCCATGCGATCTAGCCGAACTTCATATTGAGCAGCTTTTCGGCGTTGCCGCAAAAGAGCTTGCGCTGGTCTCCCGGCGCAAGCTCAAGTTTTTTTACGGTCTCGATGGTGGGCGCAATTGGCCCGAGCGGTGTATCGGTCGCGAACACCACGTGATCCGCGCCGAAATATTCGAAGCCGCAGCGCGTCGCCGCCACGCCGCCACCGAACATGGCGGTGTCGCCGTAGAAGTCGTGCAGATAGTCCATGTGCGGGCGCTTCAACGACGGCAGGATCTGCGAATAATCCTCATCCGACGTGCGCTGGCCAAGCACCTTCAAGCCCGGTCCGACGCGGCCGTCGTAATAGGGGATCATGCCGCCAAGATGGTGGGTGATGATTTTCAGTTTCGGGTAGCGGTCGAACAGCCCGCTGAATACCATGCGCACCATGGCGACCGAGGTCTCATAGGGCCAATGAAAGCACCACCACATCTCGAAGCGTGACTTCTTCTCGGACGGATAGTCGGGCATCGATGCTGTGCCGACCGGGTGCAGCCACACCGGCAGATCGAGTTCGGCCATGGTGGCGAGGATCGGCTCGAATTTCGGATCGTCGAGCGGCTCGCCGGCGACATTGGTGTAGAGCAGCACCCCGCGCGCGCCGAGATCCTTGACGGCGCGGCGGGCTTCCGCGACCGAACCCTGAACATCGGTCATGCACAGAGCGGCGGCAAAGGACGGAAACCGCTCTGGATATTTCCGGCACAAATCGGCCATTGAGTCATTGGCGATGCGCGCGAGGTTCATGCCGACTTCCGGCGTGGCGATGTCCTCGATGGCCGGATTGGGCAACGAGATGATCTGCCGGTAATCGCCGAACGCGTCCATCTCCTTGAAACGCGCGTCGAGATCGAACAGCTTGGTCACTCCGCGTAGGCGCTTGCCGATGTTCTCAAGCTTGGGCGCGGCCTTGGTCATTTCCTGGAAGTAGCGGTCCGGAAAGATGTGGCAATAAATGTCGATGATCGGGCTCATGGCTTTCCCTGTGTTGCTTTGGTTTTCGATGCCAGCGCCAGCTGCCGTTGCAACGGCAGCGCCTGCCAGCCGAACCGTTCCGCGATCAGTCCCCAGACGCCCTTCGGCGCCCACAGCATCACCACGATGGCGACCGCGCCCATCATCAGCAGATAGAGACTGCCGAGATCGGCCAACGTCTGGCGTAGCACGAAGAACACGACGGTGCCGATGATCGGCCCTTCAATTCGACCGATGCCGCCGATCACCGTGATGAAAATGACGAAAGCAGTCCAGTCGTTCACGCTGAAGGCGGTGTCCGGCGAAATGCGCAGCTTCTGCAGGAATATCAGCGCGCCGATCATCGACGTACCGAAGGCAACCAGCACGTAGACGATGAATTTGATGCGGGTCACGCCGATGCCGCTGCTCTGCGCCGCCACCTCGTTGTCGCGGATGGCGGTGAGCGCCAGGCCGTGGCGCGAGCGCAGCAAGGCGACGATCGCGCCCAGCACAATCGCTGTCAGCGCCAGCGCCAGCCAGTAGATTTCGAATTCGCGCGCCTGCCGGCTCGGTGCCATGGCGATCACCGCCGCGGCGGGGAGGCTGATGCCGGAGCCGCCGCCGAGCACCGAGACTTGCGACGCGAGCAGGCGGAACACTTCGGCTACCACCCAGGTGCCGATAGCGAAATAGGCTCCGCGCAGCCGGAAGATCAACGCCGCCACGGGAATCGCGACCAGCGCGCCGATCGGCCCGGCGATCAGGATGGCGGCGATCGGGTGGACGCCCGCGGCGATGACAAGTGCGAACATAAGGTAGCCGCCTAGGCCCACAAACGCCTGCTGGCCGACCGAGACCAGCCCGGCGTAACCGGCGAGCAAGTTCCACAGGCTGGCGAGCGCGACGAAGGTGAATATCTCGGCCAGCAGCCGCAGCGTCTGCCGATCGGCCCACATCGGCGCAAGTATCAGCACGGCCAGCGCTATCGCGATCAGCGTGACGCCGATGCGGCTCGAACGCGTTGAGTGTTCAACCCGGCTCATCCCGACACCTTGGGGAACAGGCCTTGCGGGCGCACCGCAAGAATCAGCAAAAATGCGATGTGACCGGCCAGCAATTGCCAACCCGGATCAATCTGCGCGCCGATCGCCTGCGACACGCCGAGGATGATGCCGCCGGCGAGCGTGCCCCACATGCTACCCAGGCCGCCTATGATGACGGCCTCGAAGCCGAAGATCAGGCGCGCCGGACCGATGGACGGATCGAAATTGGCGCGCACCGCCAGGAACACACCAGCGATCGCAACGACGGCGAGCGACAGCGCCATCGCCATAGCGAACACTTGGCGGGTGTCGAGCCCCATCAATTGAGCCACCGTCTGGTCGTCGGAAGTGGCGCGGAAGGCGCGGCCCAACGACGTGCGGTAGAACAACGCCTGCAAGCCCGCTATCACCGCGACCGCGACGACAAACTGAATGAGCGGCAGCGCGCCTACCCAGACGCCTTGCGCCAGCTGGAATGTCTGGATCTCGATCGCGCCTGCCTGCAGCTTGCGGCTGTCGGCGGTGAACAACTCCAGCAAACCGTTCTGGATGATGATCGAAAGTCCGAAAGTCACCAGCAACGGCGGCAGCAGGTCGTCGCCGAGCGTGCGGTTGAGCAGGCCGCGTTGCAGGCCGTAGCCGATCAGCGCCATGATCGGCACCACCAGCAGCAGCGACGTGAGCGGATCGACGGTGAGCGTCTGCGTCACCATCAACGCCACGTAGGCCGCCAGCACGATCAGGTCGCCATGCGCGATATTGACTAGCCGCATCACGCCGAAGATCAATGACAGGCCGGCGGCGAACATGGCGTAGAGCCCGCCGATCAGCACGCCTTGCAGGATGACGTTGATCCATCCCATCGCGCTCAGACCCCGAAATAGGCGGCTGAAATGGACTCACGCGTGAGCTCGCGCGCCGGCCCCTGCAACGCGATGCGGCCTTCCTGCAGGCAGTAGACTTGGCGCGCGGCCTTCAGCGCCTGTGCGATGTCCTGCTCCACGATGATCAGCGACAGCCCATCGGCGACAATATCCGGCAGCCGCGCATAGATGTCGCGCACGATGATCGGCGCCAGCCCGAGGCTGATCTCGTCGCACAGCAGCAGCTTTGGGTTCGACATCAGCGCGCGGCCGATTGCCGCCATCTGTTGTTGTCCACCGGACAGCGAAGTCGATGGCAGGTGGCGCCGCTCGGCCAAGACCGGAAACAACTCGTAGATGCGCGCGAGCGACCACGGACCCGGCCGGCGCGTCTGGCCGCCGATCAGCAGGTTTTCCTCGACCGTCAGCGAGGGAAACAGCCGCCTGCCTTCCGGCACCAGCGCGATGCCGCGACTGACCAGTTCGAAGGCTGGGTTTGCGCCGACCGGCACGCCGTCGAACAGGATGTCGCCGCTTCGTGGGTGCATCAGCCCGGCGATTGTCTTTAACAGCGTGCTCTTGCCGGCGCCGTTGGCGCCGATCACCGCCGCGACCTCGCCGGTATTGATGCGCAACGAGACGCCGAACAGCGCCTGGAAGTCGCCGTAGAATGCGTCGATCGCGCACACGTCGAGCAGGGGATCAAGCATCGGCTTCGATCCCCATGTAGATCTCGGCCACCTGCGGACTCTTGATCACCGTATGCGGGTCGCCCTCGGCGATGAACTTGCCGCCATGCAGCACCAGCAATCGATCGACCGCGGCGAGCAGCGCATGCACGACATGCTCGATCCATATGATCGAAACGCCGCCGGCGCGTACGTCCTTGATCAGCGCGACCAGGGTCGTGCACTCATATTCGGTGAGACCGCCGGCGACTTCGTCGAGCAGCAGCACGCGCGGGCGCGTCGCCAGCGCGCGTGCCAGCTCCAGCCGCTTGCGGTCGAGCAAAGTGAGCCCGCCGGCGCGCTTGTTGGCCTTATCCATGAGCCCGCAGCGCTCAAGCAAATCGGCGCAAGCGTCATAGACCGCGGATTCCCGCTCGCCGCCGCCGAAGGCTGCCGCCACCACCACGTTCTCGAACACGGTCATGCCGGAAAACGGCTGCGGAATCTGGAACGAGCGCGCGATGCCCTTGCGGCAGCGCCGGTCGGGCGAGAGCCGCGTGATGTCCTCGCCGGCGAACAGCACGCGGCCGCCGTCGGGCGCGACGGTGCCGGTGGCAATGCCGAACAGCGTAGTCTTGCCGGCGCCATTCGGCCCGATGATGCCGAGCGCCTCGCCCTCATCAAGCGAAAGGCCGATGCCATCGGCGACGATAACGGCCCCGAACCGCTTTGAGATGTCTTCCAGCGCGAGTACCGGGGCCATGTTCGCGTCAGGTGATCGGCGCCAGCTTGCCTCCGAGCGGAATATTCGGCGCGGTACGGTTAGCGGCGATCACCAGTTCGGACTTGCCGTTTTTGCGTTGCCATTGCCCGGCCACTAGCGCCGTCTTGGTGACGTTCTTTACCGGCGCTCCGGTCCATTGAACCTTGCCGACAATCGATTCGTAATTGGTCGCCACGATCGACTCCAGGATCGACTTCGGATCGTTCAGGTTCTTGGCGCGCTTCAAGACGTCAATCGCCACCTCAAACAGTGCGTGCTGGAAGCCGATCGGCTGTGTCCATGGCCGGTTGGTCGCCTTGGTGTAGACGTCGGTGAGCTGCTGGCAGCCTTGCCCTGTCAGCCCCGACTTGAATGGATGGTTCGGTGTCCACCAAATCTCGCTGGTCAGCCCGTTGCCGCGCTCGCCCAGCGACTCAATCACCGAGGGGAATAGCAACGCTTTGCCGATGGTGACGATCTTCGGCTTGAAGCCCTGTTGCGCCGCCTGCGACCAGAAGGTCGCGAAGTCGGGCGGGATCATGTTGCCGGTGACAATCTCGGCGCCCGCCGCCTTGAACGCCGAAATCTGCGAGGTGAAATCGTTGTTCATCAACTGATAGCGGCCGGGATCGAGCAGTTTGTAGCCGGCCTGCGCCAGCGCCGGCGGCAGCCCGCGCTGCGGATCGCCCCAGGCATTGCCGTCGGCATCGTTGGGGAAAAGTCCGCCGACCACTTTGTTGGTCGGCAATTCGTCCCACAATGCCAGGAAGGCGCCGATAACGTCTTCGAGGCCCCAGAAGAAATGATAGGTCCAGGTGAAGCCCTTCTTCGGGTCGCCCTTGCGGCCGAAGAAATAAGGCTGCCACGGGCAGTTGGTGGTGATGCAGGGCACCTCGTTGACCTCGGCCTGATCGGCCACCGGATTGGTAGTGTCCGGGGTCGAGGCGCCGATCAGCAGGTTCACCTTGTCGCCGAGGATGAGTTCGGATGCGACTTCGGAGGCGCGGCTGGCGTTCGATTGGCTGTCCTTCGAGATGATCTCGACCTTGTAGGTCTTGCCGCCGTTCTCGAGGCCCTTGGCGAGAATGCCGCGCACCTGCTCGAGGATGAAGCTGTCGGCCTCGCCAAAGCCGGCGAGCGGCCCTGTTTTCGGGCTGACGTGCCCGATCTTGATCGTTAGCGACTGCGCTTGCGCCGGAAGCACACGCAGGATGGCGGGCGCCGCAATGGCGCCGATGCCGGTCTTGACCAAGTTACGTCGCGAGATCGTCTTGCTGTCGGTCATGGTCTCCTCCCTGTCGTAATTGCGCGCCGCTTAGACGTCTTGTGCGCGCGCCTTTTTCAAGTGCTGCAAAACCTGCAAGCGTAATGCCGCCTGCTGCTCTGGGCTCCATTTGCGGAAGCCTTCGCCCGATTTGAAACCGAGTTTGCCGTCCTTGACCAGCCTTTCCAAATAGGGCGACGGGCCCGGCCGGCTATCGATGTCCGGCAACACCATCTTGTGGATCGCCAGCGTCAGATCGGTGCCGACCATATCGGCATTTTCTAACGGCCCGAGCACTGCAAGCCTGCGGCCGAACGCCGCCTTGATCACGTTGTCCACGGTTTCGGCATCGCAAATTCCGTTCTCCACCAGCGCGATCGCCTCGCGCCAGAGCGCGTGCTGCAAGCGATTGCCGATGAAACCGGGCACGTCCTTTTTCACATGCGCCGGCTTTTTGCCAGCGGCGGCGTGCAGCTTCATGGTGAAGTCCACGGCCGCCGCGCTCGTCCATTGCGTCTCGATCACCTCGACCAGCGGCACCAGAAATGGCGGGTTCCACCAATGGGTGCCGAGCGCGCGCTCGCGCCTCTCGAGGCCCTGCATGATCGAGGTAATGGGAATGACTGAGGTGTTGCTGGCGAGAATCGTGTCCGGCCGCGCGTTGCGCTCGATCTCGGCGAACAGTCTTTGTTTGAGCGGCAGATCCTCCAGCACCGCTTCGACCACATAGTCGGCCTCGTATACGGCTTGGGCCAAATTGTTTTGCGGCGTCACGCGGTTCACCGCGCTCTGGTCGTCGCCGAGGTCCTTGAGATTCGTGAGGATGCGCGCCTTGGCACTGTCGAGCGTGGCGGCGAATGAATCGTAGATCGTCACGTCGTGCCCGGCGAGCGCGAAAACCTGGGCAATGCCGTGGCCCATCAGGCCGGCGCCGATCACCGCGATACGCGCTTTGGCCATGGGTCACCCCGCCGTGTAGCCGCCGTCGGCATAGAGAATGTGGCCGGTGTAGAAGTCGGATGCCTTGGAGGCGAGGAACAGCAAGGGACCGGCGAGATCTTCCGGCTCGCCCAGGCGGCCCTTCGGCACACGCGCGAGGAAGCCCTTGCGCACGGTCTGCGCCCGTTCGGTGTCCTCGTACATCCAAGCGGTGAGCGGCGAGCGGAAAACCGTCGGCCCCAATGCGTTGACGGTGATGCCGGTCTCGCCCCATTCGCAGCCCAAGGCCTTGGTGATGCCGTCGACCGCCGATTTGGAGGCGCAATAGGCCGAATAGCCGGCCGGATGACCGAGCAGCCCGCGCGCGGATGAAGTGAGGATGACCTTGCCGCCTTTGCCCTGCTTGAGCATCTGCTTGCCGGCGGCGCGCGCCATCAGCCACGACTGCGTGACATTGGCATCCATCACGTTGAGAAAATCTTCCGGCTTCTGATCGACGATCTTGGCGACCTTGTTGAGGCCGGACGCAACCACGAGAATGTCGACGCCGCCGAACTTGTCGACCGCGGCCTTGACGATTTTGTCGCAGTTTTCTTCCGAACTCGGCCGCAGCGCGATCACCTCGGCCATGGCGCCGAGCGCCACGCATTCGGCGGCGACCTTTTTCAACTCATCCACCTTGCTCGCCGCCAGCACCACATTGGCGCCGGCGCCGGCCAGCGTTTTAGCCGACAACGCGCCGAAAGCGCCGGAAGCACCGGTGACGATTACCGTCTTGCCCTTGATCTCGAACAGCGACAGCGGGTTTTTCAGGAAGTCGTTTGACATTGCGGTTACCCCCAACTTTCTCCGTCACCTTGAGGTGCGAGTGAAGCGAGCCTCGAAGGGCGACGGCCCAAGACCTTGCGAAACGTGCCCGTTCATTCTTCGAGGGCGGCCTACGACCGCCACCTCAGGATGACGGATCAACTACTTCGGCGGCATCGCCACCGCGACCACGATGGAGCAAACCTCGTTGCCGCGGTTGATGATCTCGCGCGTCTCGTTCGGCTCGATCACGCAGGAGTCGTTGGCCTTGAGCACGGTTTCCTTGCCGTTGACGATCACGGTCAATTCGCCGCGCAGCACGAAATAGACCTTCTCAGGCGGCGAGGCATCCGGGCCGGCGCCGCCGCCAGGCAGGAAGTGCGAGTAGCCGAACACAAGACCCTTGGTGCCGCCGGCTTCCGCGCCGAACAGGCGCAGCGAGGAATAGGCGCGGTGATTGGGCGCCTCGTAGGGCTTGGCGTCGTTGAACCGTTTGACGTGCATGGCGATTATCCCTGCTTGAACGATTTGCCGCCTTCGATGCGGAATTTTTGCGACGGGTCCATGATCGCGACCAGCCGCACGATGCAGCCGTCGCCGCGATCCCAGTTCCACGGGAAATAGGCGAAGGTGACACGCTTGCCGGTGACCTTGTCGATGTCGCCGCCGACGTTCTCGATGCCCATGATGCCGTTCTTGAACAAGATGCGGTGCACCGGCTCCCATTCCGGGAAGTCGTCCTTCCAGTCGCGGCCGCCCGACCATTCCTTGTATTCCTCGGCCAGATGCGGATGCAGCGGGCCGTTACGTTGCGGGCCGATGGCCGTGGCGAGCGGATGATCGTTGGCCTGCGTG
This sequence comes from uncultured Alphaproteobacteria bacterium, assembly GCA_963741115.1. Classification (GTDB taxonomy): domain Bacteria; phylum Pseudomonadota; class Alphaproteobacteria; order Rhizobiales; family Xanthobacteraceae; genus Pseudolabrys. The sequence continues at coordinate 38,867 of CAVUGR010000003.1, forward strand.
TCGTGGCCGACCACCTTGACCTTTTTCTTGACGAACCATTCACCGGCCGACGGCACGAAGCCGGGCGAGCGGCAGAAATAGTCCTCGCTGTCCTCGTAGAATTTGTGCCAGCCGGTATTGACGATCACCACGTCGCGCGGCCGCACGATCTTGCCGCAGGCCTTTTCGAGATCGTCGCCGGTGATCGGCTCCCACTTCTTCTTGGGGATCGAGACCACAATGCCGGAGCCAAAGAAATGCGGCAGCGGCACCTCGTCGATGAACGGTGTGCCCTGAATGACATGCGCCGGCGCGTCAATATGCGTGGTGTTGTGCATCGAGGTGGTGATGCGCTGCGACAGCACGCCCGACTTCGCCATGTAGTGGATGCGCTCGATCTTGACGTCCTCGAAGTACGGCCAGTTCGGCGACTGATAGCCGAAGCGATGGGACAAATTGTAGAATTCCAGCCCCATGCTGTTCTTGAGGTTTTCTTCAAACATCACGCCGCGAATTTTTTTTGCCACGGCATCCTCCCTGTAAGTTTCTGAATAAGTTTGTTGACTGCACTGCGCCGCACTCAGGCGGCAACGGAACTCATGTGGGTCTCCATGGCGCGTTTGGTCGCGAGCAGCCGTTCGGCGATCAGCGCCGCCCGGTTCTGGAAGCGCTGGGTCGGCACCGGCACCGAGATGGCGACGGAATTGCCGAGCGGATCCTGCAACGCCACTCCGACCGCGCAGATGCCGAGCGTGTGCTCCTCGCGATCATAGGCAATGCCGGTGCGGCGCGCGGATTTCAGCTCCGCCAGCAGCGCATCGATGCGGGTGAGGGTCTTGTTGGTGCGGGCTTCGTAAGCGCGCCCGATCAGCGCCTCGATGGCCGGATCGGAAAGCTTCGCCAGATAGGCCTTGCCGTTGGCCGTGCAATAGAGCGGAAAGGTCTCGCCGACCGCCGAGGCGGTACGCAGGCGCTGCGAGCCGATCACCTGATCTATGAAGACAAGATGATCTTTTTTCACGGTCGAGAGATCGACCGTCTCGTGCAGCTCTTCGCTCAGCCGTTCAAGGTGGGGCCGCGCCAGCGCAATGAAGTCGCTGCGCACCGAGGCGGCCAGCCGCAGAATGGTGGGGCCGAGCCGCACGCGGCCGTTCGGCGTCGCCGCGATCACCAGCTTTTCGGTTTCCAGCGCCGCAACGATGCGCTGCACGGTCGAGCGCGCCAGATTCACGCGCTGCGCGATTTGGCCGAGGCTGAGCCCCGCGTTTTCCTCTTCCAGCGCGCGCAAAATGGTGGCCGCGCGTGCGATCACCTGCACCTGGCTCTTGTCGTTGGTGACGTGGCGGGTCATCGACACACTCACTCGAAACGCTCCTACCCAAATCTTTTGCCGGCGATCTTTTTACAATTTTTAGCCGCCTTGCATCGCGGTACACGATAGCCCAATATCCGATACAGTCAAAAGAGAAAAAATCAGGCGGGGAGGTACTCATGGTCCAGAAAATCGCACTCGAGGAGCATTTCCTCGATCCGGCCACCGAGCCCTATTGGCGGCCGACGATGGTAGACGTGGCTCCGCAAAAGACCGCGCAGCTTTACGCCAGCCTGACCGATTTCGGCGAGCAACGGCTGCAAATGATGGATAAGACTGGCATCACGCGCGCGGTATTGGCGATCGCCGGACCAGGTGTGCAGGCCGAGCGTGACACGGCGGCCGCCATCCGCAATGCGCGCGCCTCGAACGATTTCCTCGCCAAAGAGGTCCGGAAGCGGCCGGATCGCTATTCCGGTTTCGCCCATCTGGCGATGCAGGACACAAAAGCCGCCGCCGACGAGCTGGAACGCTGCGTGCGCGATCTCAAGTTCTGCGGCGCCATGATCAACGGCCACACGCATGGGAAATATCTCGACGATCGATCCTACGATCCGTTCTGGGAGCGTGCGGCCGCGCTCGGTACGCCGATCTATCTGCATCCGGCCGATCCGGTGGCGCCGCTGCCGGCACTCGCCGGCTACAACGTGCTGGCACGTCCGATGTGGGGTTGGGGCGTCGAGACCGGCTCGCATGCGCTGCGCATCATCTGCGGCGGCGTTTTTCATCGCTATCCAAAAGCGAAACTCGTGCTCGGCCATCTCGGCGAGACGCTGCCGTTCCAGCTCTGGCGCTTCGATAGCCGCTCGAAACCGTATGGCTGGGATTTGCCAAAGCCGCCGTCGCAATATTTCAAAGACAACGTCTGGGTGACAACCTCAGGCATGTACGATCTGCCGCCGGTGCGCTGCTCGCTCGATGCACTAGGGCGCGACCGCGTTATGTTCTCAGCCGATTATCCTTTCGACTGGCCAGGCTGCGAATTCATCGACACGGTGCCGCTTGAGGAATCCTTGCGCGCGGATGTGGCGTACAACAACGCGGCGAAGCTGCTAAAGCTTTGATCGGCTACGTTACCACCCTGACCGGCTTTTTATCCAGCCAGGCGCGGATATCCTCGACGATGTCGGGAAAATATTTGCGGTAATTCTGCTCGCTGACATAGCCGAGATGCGGCGTGATCACGACATTGTCGAGCTTGCGATAGGGATGATCGAGCGGCAGCGGCTCGACCTCGAACACATCCAGGCCGGCACCGGCGATTTTCTTCGCCTGCAGCGCTTTCAGCAAAGCCGCCTGATCGACGATCGGCGCACGCGCTGTGTTGATGAGATAGGCCGAGGGTTTCATGCGTCCGATATCGTCAGCCGTGATCAGCCCGCGCGAGCGTTCGCCGAGCTGATAGTGGATGGTGACGAAATCCGAGTTCTTGAACAGGTCTTCCTTGCTGGCGAAGTCGACGCTCGCTTCCTTGGCTTTTTCCGGCGTCAGGTTCTGGCTCCAGGCAATCACCTTCATGCCGAAGGCCTTGGCCACGCCAGCGACGCGCTGGCCGAGTTTGCCGAGGCCGACAATGCCGAGCGTCAGGCCTTCGAGGTCCTGGCCGATGGTCACCTGCCAGGGCTGGCCTGCTTTCATGCGGGCGTTCTCGAAGCCGATCTTGCGCGTGAGTTCCAGCATCAGGCCGAAGGTGATGCCGGTGGTCGGATTGCCGGCGCCGCCGGTGCCGCAGACGGTGACACCGCGCTCGGCGGCCGCCTTGATGTCGAAGGAATTGTTCTTGGCGCCGGTTGTGATCAAAAGCTTCAAGTCGGGCAGCGCCTCGATCACCTTGCGCGGAAACGGCGTGCGCTCGCGCATCCCGACCACGACGGCGAAGCCCTGCAAGGCCTTGATCGCCTCGTCCTGGCTGGCAAAGGGTTTGTCGAAGACCTTGATCTCGACATCCTTGGCGAGCTTCGACCAGTCGGCAAGTTTCAACGCAACGTTCTGATAGTCATCGAGAATGGCTGCCCGCACCATACGCAAACGCCCCTTGGCTGGATCTGGAATATCTGGAGAACCAGATTAGGGCGGACAAAGCGAAAAGATAGGGGGGTGTCAGCGCGCGGACGTGGTGCCGTGCGGGTTGCGGTTCTTGGCCCGGCAGGCCGGGCCGGGGCCGCGCATATAATGGAGTTCGGGCTTGTAGTCGTCGAACAGGTGCCGGGTGGCGTCGCGCCACAGGCCGGCGAAGGCTTGGCCGAGGCCGGCGAACGGACGGGGCAGCAGAGCCGCCGCGGAACCCGATATCGCCAGGATGGCCCGACCCATGACTAAATCCCCACCATGAGGCGGGCGCCTTGGCCCGCACATCCATTGGTCGCCCGCTCGGGCGGCCAGGTTCATGCCTGGAGATCATGGCCCCACAGCGGTTAAAACCGGGTAGGCGGATGATGTTGTCGGGGCGGAAAACCGCAAACAGCCTTTCCAGAGTTTTACCGGCCGAGGCGTGCTTGCTCTTTGGGGGCTCGCTCGCTACATCAGCGTCGAATTTCCCGACATAAGGTCCGGCAGCGCGCGTTGCGCGAAGCGTGCGGATTTAAGCCGGAAAACAGGGGTTTCAGGGGTTCATGAACGGTCGCCAATTCATCTATCACATGCAGGGTCTGACCAAGACCTATCCGGCCGGCAAGAAGGTGCTGGATAACATTCATCTGTCCTTCTACCCGGACGCCAAGATCGGCGTGCTCGGCGTCAACGGCTCCGGCAAGTCCACGCTGCTGCGCATCATGGCCGGTATCGACAAGGAATTCGTCGGCGAAGGCTTCGTCGCCGAGGGCGCGCGCGTCGGTTATCTCGAGCAGGAGCCCAAGCTCGACGCCAAAAAGAGCGTGCGCGAGAACGTCATGGAAGGCGTCGCCGCCAAGAAAGCGATCCTCGACCGCTACAACGAGATCGCCGCCAACTATTCGGACGAAACCGCCGACGAGATGGCCAAGCTCCAGGACGAGATCGACTCCAAGAATCTCTGGGATCTCGACAGCCAGGTCGATCTGGCCATGGACGCGCTGCGCTGCCCGGCCGACGATGCCGACATCGAGAAGCTCTCGGGCGGCGAGAAGCGCCGCGTGGCGCTGTGCAAGCTGCTGCTCGACCAGCCCGATCTTTTGCTGCTCGACGAGCCGACCAACCATCTCGATGCGGAGAGCGTGAACTGGCTGGAAGGCCATCTGCGAAATTATCCGGGCGCCATCCTGATCGTCACCCACGATCGCTACTTCCTCGACAACGTCACCGGCTGGATCCTCGAACTCGACCACGGCCGCGGTATTCCCTACGAGGGCAACTACACCTCGTGGCTACATCAGAAGCAGAAGCGGATGGAGCAGGAAGGCCGCGAGGACGAGGCGCGCCGGAGAACTTTAGAGAGAGAGAGCGAGTGGATCGCGTCCTCGCCCAAGGCGCGGCAGTCGAAATCCAAGGCGCGCTATCAGCGCTATGAGGAACTGCTCAAGATCGCCAACGCCAAGACCAACGTCACCGCGCAGATCACCATTCCGGTGGCCGAACGGCTTGGGCAGAACGTGGTGGATTTCGAGCACTTGAAAAAAGGTTTCGGCGACAATCTGCTGATCGACGATCTCTCCTTCAAGCTGCCGCCCGGCGGCATTGTCGGCGTGATCGGCCCGAACGGCGCCGGCAAGACCACGCTGTTCCGCATGATTACCGGCCAGGACAAGCCGGATGACGGCACGATCAAGATCGGCGAGTTGGTTCATCTCGGCTATGTCGACCAGTCGCGCGACTCACTCGACGGCAAGAAGAATGTCTGGGAGGAAATCTCCGACGGCCAGGACATCATCCTGCTCGGTAAGAAGGAAGTGAACTCACGCGCCTATTGCTCGCTGTTCAATTTCAAGGGCGCCGACCAGCAGAAGAAGGTCGGCACGCTGTCGGGCGGCGAGCGCAACCGCGTGCATCTCGCCAAGATGCTGCGCACCGGCGCCAATTTGCTGCTACTCGACGAGCCGACCAACGATCTCGACGTCGACACGCTGCGCGCGCTGGAAGAGGCGCTGGAGGATTTCGCCGGCTGCGCCGTCATCATCAGCCATGACCGCTGGTTTCTTGACCGCATCGCCACGCACATCCTGGCGTTCGAGGGCGACAGCCACGTCGAATGGTTCGAGGGAAATTTTCAGGACTACGAAGTCGACAAGATGCGAAGGCTCGGCCAGGACAGCATCATTCCGCACCGGGTGAAGTATAAGAAGTTTAGCCGGTAATCTCGCCGTCGTGCCCGCGACCCGCCTACGCTCGCTTTGCGAGCTACGGCGCGCTGAGATTCCGCCGAAGCGCGGAGCGCGAAGGCGGAAGGCAGGCATCCAGTAAACGCAAACGGAGCCGTGATGACTGGATTTTCGCTTTCGCGGGAATGACGGCTTGCTTCTCCGTTATCCTGAGGTGGCCGCGTAGCGACCCTCGAAGGATGAGCGGGCCATCCTTCGAGGCTCGCGCTTGCGCGCTCGCACCTCAGAATGACGCCAGCGCGTCGATCTCAGCGTCGGTCGGGAAACGGCCAAGCGCCTTCTTCGAAAATTTCAATTGGCCGTCGACGGCGATCTCGAACACGCCGCCGCTGGAGCGCACAAGTTCGGTGTCGGCGCCAAGCTCACGTAACCTTGCCCCCGCACGGAGGGCTTTGGGCTCGTAGCCTCAACTGCCGCAGTATTGAATGACGATTTTCATATCTGCGCTCCTAGGGCGCAATACTATCCGCCATGGCCTCGCTTGTCACCGCAACGACTGCCCAATGTCCGTTATTGCGGTAAAGCAGACATCGGGGAGGCTTGCCGGTTTGTCCGCTTATGACCCAACTGCGACATGACGTGATCTTCGTCTTTGGTATCCCTTATCAGTCTTGATGGCGGATCAAGCATGAGCGCGGCCGAGATCGAGCGCGAACTTGCGCGCTGGCGCGAAACAATGGCGCCCCGCGAAATGCCGCAAACGCTGCCGGTCGCGCCTGTCGCATCAGGTCCCCGCCTACGCGTGCTATGATGGCAACCAGGCCAGATGTTGGTCGGCGACGCAGGAGAAGTGCCATGCGGCTCGAAGGCGGGTGCTATTGCGGTGCGGTGCGCTATGTCGCGGAGGGTGAGCCAGTCTTAAAAGCGCAATGTCACTGCCGCGCGTGTCAACATATTTCGGGCGGAGCACCCAATCTGTTCATGCTCATGCCGGCAAAGGGATTCGGCTACACGAAAGGCGCGCCGAAGACCTACACGCGGCCCGATAAGGCTAACGCCGTAACGCGGGAATTCTGCGCGGTATGCGGCACACACATGATCTCACGGCGGCCGGGCCTGCCGCCGGTGGTTCTCAAGATCGGAACGCTGGACGATCCTTCAGTCTATGGCGGCGCGCAAATGGCGATCTTCACGGCGGAAGGTCAGCCCTTCCATCTCACTGCGGACGGCGTGCCCGCGTTTGAAGGCCTGCCGCCGCGCCGTCCAAGATGAGATATGTATTCGCGATTATCTTTTGGCTTGTCAGCGTCGTTGCGGTGCGCGCCGAGCCGGCGTTCGACACGTTCCTGCAATCGACCTGGCCGCAGGCGCAAGCGCTCGGCGTCTCGCGTAGCGTCTTCGATGCCGCTACGCACGGCCTCGAGCCCGACCTTTCGCTCCCAGATCTAGTCCTTCCGGGCAAGCCGGAGCCGCCGCCGCCGGGTCAGCCGGAATTCGTGCAGACGCCTGCGCAATATCTAAGCGAGCCGACCTTCGAGCGCCTCGCCGCGCGCGGCAAGCAACTTGCCGAGCAGTACCGTGACACGCTCTCGCGTATCGAGCGCAAATTCGGCGTGCCCGGCAATGTCGTGCTGGCGATCTGGGCGCGCGAGACCGATTACGGCGGCTACTCATTGCCGCTGGACGCCATCCGCACGCTGGCGACGCAAGCCTTTGTCGGCGTGCGCAAGGATTTCTTCCGCAACGAATTTTTGCAAGCCTTGAAGATGCTGCAGGACGGCGTGCCGCGCGCCGACATGCGCTCGTCCTGGGGCGGGGCGCTCGGGCTGACGCAATTTTTGCCGTCTGAGTTCTACAAATACGGCGTCGATTTCGACGGCGACGGCCGCGTCGACATTTGGCATTCGGTGCCGGATGCGCTCGCCTCCGCCGCCAGGCAACTCGCCGGCAAGGGCTGGGTGCCGCGACAGCGCTGGGCCTACGAGGTGCGCGCGCCGCAAAGCGCCGACTGCACGCTCGGCGTTCCCGATGTCACCATGCCGGTCGGCGAATGGCTCAGGCGCGGCTTCGTGCCGGCCTATGACCGCAGACTGAGCACACCGGAATTGGCTCTGCCGACATCGCTGCTACAGCCGGAAGGTAGTTATGGCCCGTCGTTCTTGGCGCCGAAAAACTATTACGTGCTCAAGGACTATAATTTCTCTGATCTCTATGTGCTGTTCGTCGGGCACCTCAGCGACCTGATCGGGGGCGGTCGGCCGTTCGAGACGCCATGGAGCAAGAATGCGCAGTTGAAGACCACGGAGGTAGAGACCATGCAGAAGCGGCTCACCGCGCTCGGGCTCTACAAGGACAAGGTCGACGGCAAGGCCGGCATGCTCACGCGCGCGGCGCTCGGCAGCTATCAGAAGGCGAACGGGCTGAAGGTCGACTGCTGGCCGACCGCGGCGGTGCTCGGCCACATGGCGCGGTGAGGATAGTGCCGTCGGAAAAGCAAACGCCCGGCAGCGAGCCGGGCGTTGATCGTTCGTGGAAGACTTATCTTGCGCTTACGGGCAGACGAAGCGCGGCTTGCTGTAGCCGACAAAGTTGCCGTAGCCGTCACGCAGCGGCCGGCGGGCCCAATAGCCGCCCGGGCAAGTGGTCGGATAGGGTTCGGCATAGCCCTGATAGACGACATAGCCGGGCGCCGGCGCGTAGTAGCGCGGCTGGCTGTTGGCAACGGCCGCGCCGAGCAGAGCGCCGCCGACAACGGCGCCGCCAATCCAGCAGCCGACGCACCCGGCTTGCGCCGGGGCGGGAGCGGTCAAGGTTCCGGCAGCGATGGTGGCAACTGCCGCGAGAGCTAAGATGGTCTTTTTCACGGGTAATTCCCTCCTGGTAGTGGTCCTGGGCTCAGGTCTTGGTCACAAGTCTTAGTCATTAGTCGGCCGGGGCCGGATACGGTTCAAGTGCATAGGCGAGTTCCGCGGCTATTTAAAGAGGCAGGATAAATTTGTCGGAAATTTGATGGCGCCGCGGCCATCTTCTTTCCGCTCGAAAAGCCCGGACGCGTTGCCGAATCCGGGCTTTTTCAACTCGTTACATCCGTTGCTTATTGGCACACCTGCACGCGCTGCGCACGCCAGCCGTAGCCATCCCAAACCCGTTCGCGCGTCCAGTAGCAGGCCGGGCCGGCATAATATCCAGGGCCGGCCGCATAGTAGCCGGGTCCATAATAATACGGGCTGGCCACGGCCGCGCCGACAAGGGCACCGGCCGCGAAGGCACCGACGCCATACCCATACCCGCCGCCGTGCCAATTGCCATGGCCGTGCCAGTTGCCATGGCCGTTCCAATGCGCTTCGGCCGATTGCGGCACCGCCACAGCGGCCACGGCGATCGTTGCCACGGCGGCAAGAGCGGTCAGTGTCTTGCTGAATTTAGTCATAGTTCACCTTCCTTTGGTCATACCCATTGAACGACCGAACTGTCCGTTTCCTGCTGCTATTACTGTCCGCAGCGTCAACGTCTTCGTTGGGCGCGAAGTTCCATCTTTTCGCGTGAATGGCGGGTGAATGGCGCGTTCGGAATAGGCGCCCGGCGCCCCCGGCGCGGATTAAATTTCGGCAAAACTCAAGGCGCGATTGCGGCGGACGTATTCAGCGTTTAAGTCGCCGCAGCATGCGTTGCAGCACGCCCTGGCGCTTGCCCCGCGCCGAAGGCCTCGGCGCAATCGCTTTGGCTTTGCCGACGCGCAAGTGGCGGGACGAGCGATGTCGCGCCTTAAGAGCCTTGCGCCGCGCCGCTGCCTTGCCGCGCTTGAGCGCGCGGCGGCCGACATTGCGCAGGAACAGTTTTTCCAGCGAGAAACTCAGCCGCCGCACCGCCGCGGAGAGCGTGAGCCATTCGACCGCGGCGATGTCCTTCATCACGTCGCGGCTCGGCTGCGCTTCGGCCTGCATGCGCCAGAACTGCACCACCTTCGGCTGGCCGCGCACCGTGTAGGTGATGGCGCCGAGAAATTCATGCACGCGCACGCGATGGCCGGTCTCCTCGACCACCTCGCGCTCGGCGCCGTCAACTGGATTTTCGTCGCGCTTGAGCTTGCCGCGCGGCAGCACCCAGCGGTCGTCCTTGCTGCGCTGCACGACGGCGATCAGCCGGCGCGCGCCGGTGCGCACCACGATGCCTCCTGCCGCCTGAATGGCTTTGCGTGCCATAGTCACCCGAATCCGTTGTCAGCCGTATCGTTTAGCAAAATTGCGGCCATGCAAGGAGCGAAATCAATGCGATTGCGTACGCGCTTGTGGGCAAATCCGGCGTGTCACAAATTGGTCATTAGGTTGGAGTCGAGCCATTCATCGCGCCCCTCACCATAAGCCCGGGAGAGGTATGGTGCTGACTTAACCCAAACGTAACGGCGTCGGCTTCATCCTGCGGCATGCGCATTGCCGCTGTCCCCAGCCTGACCGTCACCGTGGCGCGCAGTTTCGCGGCCGCGGCGGGCTTCATCTATCTCTATGATCTGTGGCGGCAGACGAGCGACCATCTGACCAACGGGGCGGCGCGTCCGTTCGGCGACGACTTCATCAATTACTGGTCGGGTGCCTATCTGGCGTGGCACGGGCGCGCGGCCGAGATCTACGATCTTTCGGCGTTTCACGTTTTCGAGCAATCCGTCGCGGGTGCAGCCGTCGACGCCTATCACTACAGCTATCCGCCGGTGCTGCTTGCGTTGACCGCGCCGCTTGCGCTCATCCCCTACGTGCCGGCGCTGTTCGTCTGGCTGCTCTCGGGCTGGTTCGCATTCTATCGCGCGCTGACGCTGGCGATGCCGCGCACGTTGCTGCTGGCGATTGCCGCGCCGGCGGTTTTCATCAACGCGGTCGGCGGGCAGAACGGAACCTGGACCGCGGCGCTGTTCGGCGGCGGGCTCGGTCTGCTCGAGCGGCGGCCGCTTGTCGCCGGCGGATTGCTCGGACTGCTGGTCTACAAGCCGCAGCTCGGGTTGCTGATCCCGGTCGCGCTAATCGCCGGGCGGCATTGACGCGCTCTGGCCGCGGCCGGCGCTGTTGCCGGCGCGTTGCTCGCCTTGAGCGCGATAGCCTTTGGCTTTGATCTATGGAGCGACTATCTGCGCAATCTCGGCGTGCTGCGTCAGTCGATCCTGGAAGACGGCACCGGCGTTTGGCACCGCTTCGTTTCGGTGTTCGTCGCCGCGCGAAGGCTCGGCGCGCCGGTGGACGCCGCCTATCTGATCCAGGCATTCACGGGAGGGCTCGCCTGCATCGCGGTGGCGCTGATCTGGCTGCGGGAAAAACGCACCGCACCCAAGAACGCGGTGCTGCTGCTCGGCACTTGTCTGGCGACGCCCTATCTGCAGGACTACGATCTGGTGTTCGGCGCGCTGGTGGTGGCGTGGCTCTGGCAATGTCCGGTCGCGGAAAAATCCGAACGGTTGCTGCAAGTCTCAGGCTTCCTGTTGCTGACGCTGCCGCTGTTCGCGGCTTCGCTGGCGCATCTGACAGGACTGGCGCTCGGACCGTTGTTCATCGCGCCGATGTTTGTGGTCACGTTGCGGATGAGTTTTGAAGCAGCGCCGGTCAGCGCAGCATCATCATTGCCGCTGCCATCAGCGCAACCATCACTACGGCCATGACGCCAATGTGCATGGGGCTCGACAACATATGCCGAGCCATGCCGAAGCGCGTGCCTTCCGGCAGCAAAGCCATGCCGCAATGCGGGCACTTGCCGGGGCCGGCCTGGCGCACGTCCTTGTGCATCGGACAGGTGTAGGCCTGTGCGCCGGTTTGCTGGGCGCTCATCGCTTAAGCCTCCAGTGTGCGACGGCGATCGTCGTACTCGGTCTTGTCGATCTCGCCGCGCGCGAAGCGTTCCTTCAGAATCTGCGCCGCTGAATCGCCGCGCATGCCGCCACGATGGCCGCGCATCATGAAGAACATGACGCCGACGCAGAGCGCCATCATCAGAATCATGAACACGGGGCCGAAGAACATCCACGGCGCCGGACCGTAATCGTTCCACCACATCATGGCATCCTCCTTTGGAGGAAGCAGGATGCATGCGGCTGGCGATAGGCGCTTTGATCTAGGTCAACCGGCGGTTAGTTAAACTTCAACCCCGCCGCCCTGGCAATTTTGAGATTGAGGTCGATCTCGCGGCTGATCATGGCGTCCATCTCGGCCGGGGTGAGCGGCGCCGGTTCGACGCCCTGAATGGCGAGCTTGCTCTGCACTTCCGGCAGCGCCAGCGCCTTGGTCACTTCCGCGTGCAGGCGATCGATAATCGGGCGCGGCGTCTTGGCCGGCACCAGCATGCCGTTCCAGTAGTTGAAATCGGATTCCTTGAAGCCGGCCTCCAGCGTGGTCGGGATATCGGGCAGTGACGGCGAACGTTTCGCCGAACTCACCGCCAGCGCCACCAGTTGGCCGCCTTTGATAAAAGGCAGCCCCGCAGAAATACCTATGAAGATGAAATCGACGCGGCCGGTCATCACCTCGGTGAGCGCTTCCGGTCCGCCGCGGAACGGCACATGGGTGGCGGCAAAGCCGGCGCTGACGCGGAAGCGTTCGGCCGCCCAGTGCGTGGCGCTGCCGACGCCGGCGGAGGCAAAGGTCATGGTGCCTTCCTGGCCTTGGCGGCGAACTCCTGGATGGTCTTGATGCCTTTCGAGGGTGCCACCAGCAGCACGTTTGGCACGCTACCGAAACAGGCGATGCCGGAAAAATCCTTGGCCGCGTCGTAGGCGAGATTGGGATAAGCGGCGGGCGCGCCGGAATGAGCTGCGGCGTTGATCAGCAGCGTGTAGCCGTCGGGATCGGCCTTGGCGACCAGGCCTGTGCCGAGCGTGCCGCCGGCGCCGCCGCGGTTTTCCACAACGATGGTCTGGCCGATCTGACTGGCAACCGGATCGAGCACGATGCGGCCGATGATGTCGATGGTGCTGCCGGCGGTGAACGGTACAAGCGCGCGGATGATCTTGTCCTTGGGCCAGGCGTCGGCGGCAGCGAGCCGCGGCAGCGCGGGCGCGGCCAAAGCCGCGGCGGTCAGCGTGAGAAAGCGGCGGCGGCTATTGGTAGTCATGATGTTTCCCCGAAATCTGCACGTGAAATCGTTGTTGCAGCGCAATGTTTTTATGGCCCGCCTCATGATGCCACGGCTTGGCAGGCGCGGCCATAAGCCTGTTGCACGGACGCAGACGGAATGTGTTAAATCGCGGCAACGAGACACAACGGGAGAAAGCGCCATGGCGACCTATACTTGGGACCACATCCACCTGCGCACCGCCGATCCGGAAGGAACCGTGAAATGGTTCGAGCAGATGCTGGGCGCGCAGGTGACGCGCAGCATGCAGTCCGGCAAGCCGCGCATCGACATGAAGATCGGCGGCGCCAATGTCTTCATCGCGCCGGTGGCCCCCGGCGAAGCCGTCAACGCGGCGCCGATGGTCCCCTATCAGGGGCTCGATCATTTCGGGCTGGCGGTGTCGGGCATCGACGCCATCGCCGCCGATCTCAAGAAGAAGGGCGTCGAGTTCACCAAGGAACCGCATAGCCCGCGCCCCGGCATCAAGATCTGCTTCCTGCGCGGGCCGCAAGGCGTCTCGATCGAGTTGCTCGACCGCGATCCGAAATACACCTGAGACAAGACAAAAGCACCCTGGGGGATGACATGAGATTTGTGCGGATCGCAGCCGCGCTCGCGCTGGTGCTGAGCGCCAGTCAGACGAGCGCGCAGCAGAAAAGCCTGCGCGACCAGATGGTCGGAAGCTGGAATTTCGTGGTGGCCGAGGTGGTCGCGCCCGATGGCAAGAAATCGTTTCCGTTCGGCGAGACGCCGAAAGGCATTCTGATCTTCACCGCCGGCGGACAATTCGCGCAAATCCACGTTGCCGGCGATCTGCCGAAGATCGCCAGCAACAACCGCTTGACCGGCACGCCGGAGGAATATGCCGAAATCATGCGGCGGAGCATCTCGGTGTTCGGCGACTATACGGTCGACGAGGCCAAGAAGACCGTCACATTCAAGATCGTATCGGCGAGCTATCCGAATTGGGCAGGTGAGGCGCAGGAGCGCACCATCGACAAGCTCACCGCCGACGAATTCGTTAACACCAACCCGAACGTCGCCGGCGGGCGCGGCCGCGCCACCAATTATTACAAGAAGGCGAATTAGGCGGCGGGCGAGCACGATTCCCAGCGACTTGTAGCAGGCGAGCGGCCCTTTATCCGCCACGATTAAGCATCACCGGGGATAAGGGGGTCTCTCGGGTTGCCTTGCAACCTGTCATCCTGCGAAAATGGTCCGGGGATTATTCGGGCTGGGAGAAAGTTGCATGCGGGCGTTCGGACTGGCGATCGGCGCGGCAATCGTGCTTGCGGCGCAGACCGCGGTCGCGGCCGAAGATGTGCGGTTCGAAAAGAGCCTGAAGATGATCGATCCGTCCGAGCGGCTCGAGCAGCTCTGCGACTACACCGCGATGATGCAGATCCGCAAGGACAACGCGCAACACCGCCCCGATCGGGCGGTGGCCAATGCCATGGGCGAGCCGAAGGTTTCCGGCGATACGCTCAAGACCAGCGTCGGCGCCTTCCGCAGCCGCAAGAAATGGTTCGCGCTGTCGTTTTCCTGCACGGCGACGCCCGACCACATGTCGGTGATCTCGTTCCAGTACACGATCGGGTCGGAGATTCCGGAAACGCAATGGGCCGGCTACGGCCTCTACCAGTAAAGTAGGGTGCGCATGCGCATCGAAGACCTTGTCGGCGCGTGGCGCGAACTGGGGCGCGAATTCGTGCGCGGCGACGGCAGTGTGAAGGTGGATCTTCCGCGCACCTCGCAGATCATGTACAGCGCCGATGGCTTCATGGGCGTGGTCAATACGCCGAGCGCGCGCCCGCGCGTGAGCGAAAACGCCAGCCGCATGGATCTTGACGGCGTCGATGCTGCCGAGCGCGCGGAGGCCGCTTCCGGCGTCGTCGCTTATGCCGGGCGCTTCGAGCTCAAGGGCGACGAGGTGCATCACACCATCGACGCCGCGCTCAATCCGAATTTGGTTGGTACCACACAAGTGAGACGCGTGACTTTGGTGGGTGACGATCTCACCTTGAGCGCGCCGCCGGACGCCAAGGGCGATTATTTCCGGATTCGGTGGAGGCGGGCGAGTAGGATGGGTTGAGCGCAGCGAAACCCATCCTACTCGGGCTACGGACTTACTTATCCCCCTGCATCACCGCCGCCGGCGCCGACGATGACCGGCAGTGCCAGGCACCAGAAGCCGAAGAAATGAAACAGCGTTGCCGACAGCCCGCAGCCGGCGGCGAAATAGAGAATGCTGAGCGACAGGCGGCCGAAGCGGGTGCGGATCGCAGCGGCTTGCGCGGCGTCCGTGCCGATCAGCAGATCGACCGCGTCGATGGTTGCCTGCGTAGTCGAGCCTGTCATCAACGTGGTGGGCGGCAGATTGGCGAGATGTACGCGCTGCACGGCGTTCTGCAGCGCCATCGCGGCGATGCCGGCAAAACCGGTGAGCAGCGCGGCCGGCACGTCCGGATTGGGGAAACGGCCCGAAGCCGACGGCGAGCGCAAAGAACGCGAACAGCAGCGCTACCTTGACGGCGAGCAGGGTGCGCAGAACGGGGAGATTGCGCGCGCGCAAGGCGGTGGCGACCAGGCGCGCCAGCGCGATCACCAAAATGAATTCTGGCAGCGCAAATACTTTCCCGATGATGCCGTGCGTGCCCAATACCAAGGCCGCGCCGAGCGTGACGAAGTTGCCGGTTACATGCGCGGTGAACAGGCCTTGCAGGCCGAGGAAGCCGGCGGTGTCGACAAAGCCGCCATTGAACGAGAGCAAGGCGGCAATCGCCGCCGGTCCGTCGAATTTTCTCATGGGCTATCGCTGATTTGCCGCTGACCTCATTCCGCCCTCATCCCGAGGAGCGGGCGAAGCCCGCGTCTCGAATGACGGCGGCGGCCCCATGCTTCGAGACACGCCTTTCGAGCACTCCGCAGCATGAGGCCGATAAAGTCCTGGCAATGCATTGCGATCGCCTCAGCCCTTATCCTTGACGCCGGTGTGCGGACGGTCGCTGCCGCTCGCCGTCTCGGTGTGCCACTTGCCTTTCTCGTCCTCGAATTCGATCTCTTCGGTGTCGCCGGGAACGGTCTGCTCGGCGGCGGCCGCCTTGGCGGCGCTCAGCGCGGCGGCATGGGTCGGAAACGGTTCCGAGAACACGCCGTCGACCTTGTAGGCCCAGCCGCCATCGTGCTCGACGATCTCATAGGTCACTTCGGACATTGGTCAGCCTTTCGGATTACACGATGTTTCTAGCTTTTAACGTAGCGCTATGTCGGATGGTTGCACAGGTAAAAAGAGCCGGCAGGCGGAGCGGCTCCGATGACCTTTCAGCCCGGGTGTGTCATGATACCCGCACAACAAAAGCTCAATAAATCGAGGGAGGATTTCGTGAACAACATCGGACGGCGGGGTTTCATCAAGGCGGGCGGCTTGGTTCTGGCGGGCGGCGTGCTGCCGCGGCTGGCGATGGCGCAGGAAAAATGGCCGTCGCGGCCAGTGCATTGCATCGTGCCGCTGGCACCCGGCGGCGCTATCGATTTCGTCGCGCGGCAATGCGGCCAGGTGATGTCGCAGGATCTCGGCCAGCAGATCGTGGTCGAGAACCGCACCGGCGCCGGCGGCACCATCGGCATGGATTACGCGATGAAGGCGGCACCCGACGGCTACACGTTCCTGGTCACCAACGACAATGCCGCGAGCGCGCCTTACATCCTCAAGCTCGACCATGACTACACGAAAATGCTGGTGCCGGTGATCGATATCGCGCACCAGCCGCAGGTATTCGCGGTGCACCCCTCGCTCGGCGTCAACTCGGTGGCGGAATTCGTCACTTACGTGAAAGCCAATCCGGGTCTCGGCTTCGCCAGTTCCGGCGTCGGCTCGAACCAGCATGTGATCGGCGAGTGGTTCACCAAGGAGGCCGGCATCAAGATGGAGCACGTTCCCTATCGCGGCGCCGGGCAGGCGGTCGGCGACCTGCTCGCCGGTCACGTGAAATGCGCCTTCCTCGGGCCGACCGCGTTGATTGCGCATCATAAGGCGGGATCGATCAAGATCATCGCGCAGAGTTCGGCCAAGCGCGCGCCGACGTTGCCGGATATTCCGACCATCCAGGAGTTCGGCTACAAGGTTGTGCTGGAGGCCTGGTACGCCGCCTTCGCGCCGACGGGCACGCCGCAAGAGATCGTAAAGTTGCTCAACGCGGCGATCCAGAGGACGTTGTCCGATTCCAAGCTGTTGGAGAATTTCAACAACGGTTCGCTGGAGGCGATCGGCGGCACCCCGGAGCAACTCGGCAAGCTCGCGCGCGCCGACTCCGAGAAATACGAGCGGCTGATAAAGGAATTGAATATCAGCGCGTCATAACGACGCCAATTTCATGCGCGTCAAAAATGTGTGGATGCTGGCGGTGCTGGCCTTGGGCTTGTCCGGCGACCCGGCGGGCGCGGGACAGGATGGGATCGACATGCATCTGGGACGTAGGCTTCGTCATGCGGCCGGCGGACAGCGACGAGAAATTCGGACAGTTGAGGTTGCTGCCGCCGCGCCAAGTCGTCGGGCGCATGAAAGCGGGCAGGCGGTATTTCGTATATGCCGACCCCGACTACTGCAAATGCGTGTTTGTCGGCGATCAGCGTGCCATGGACGCCTACGGGAGTATTGCGTCGCGGCGATTGCAGCAGCCGGACCTGGTCGGATCCTCCGGCGTATCGGCTGAAAACCAGGTGATCCAGGACATCGATCCCGGCATTTCCGGCCTGATAGACGACGGCAATATCGTCGATCTTCGGTTCGATTAGCTGTCGGCTGCCCTTCAGAAACGGCTAAAACGGCTATATACGGACCGGACAATTCGCGTGGGAGCGTGCTAGAAGGTCGGTGATGACTTGGCGAATTACCGATTCTCGGCATGCGGCCGAAATGGCCTTCAAGTCGGCAACGACCAAGCCTGCGGAGCCCGCACCGAAAAGTCCGTCGCCTCCCGGCGCCAAGGAACTGGTTTCCTTGCGCATCGACCGCGACGTCCTAGATCACTTTCAAGAGGCCGGCCCGGGCTGGCAGGAGCGGATGAACGCCGCTTTGAGACAGGCTGCCGGCAAGTAGAATTGCAGCCGGAAAGTAAGGTTGCCGCCGGCAAGTGAACCGGCGGAATTCGGGACGAGCGCGGACAGCGCGCTACCCGTTACGGCCTTTAAACATTTCACCGATGGAGATTGAATTGGCCGACAACAGCAACAAGAACGCGGCGAACAGTCAGTTCAGGAAACTGAAGCAAGCCGAAGACGGCAAGCGCGCGATGATGGAATACGAGTCCACTGCTGCCGCCAACCGCGCCAAGACCGCGCGGCTGAGAGCGTTGCGGCTGGCGCGCGACGCCGAGGAAGCGGCCGCCGCTTTGTTGGCGCCGCCGCCGCCGCCGAAAAAGAAGAAAGCGGCGAAGAAAGAAAAGGTCGCGGAGTAGGAAGGGGCATTGTCCTCATTCTGGGGAGCGGTCTCATGCAACGGGTTTCTTCGATCGTTGTAATGATGGCTTGCGCTTTGTTCTTGCTCTCGGCGGCCGAGATGATTGCGCCGCATCCGGCGCTGGCGGTGAACTTCTACGGCGGCGAGGATCTTTACGCCGACTGCACCAGCAGCAACGCGACCAAGCTGCCGGTCGCGGCTTGTGCCGGCTATACGGTTGCCATCGCCGATGCCTTGGCCACCGGCATCGCGATCAACGGTTTCAAGGCCTGTCCCCCGGCCAGCGCGACGCGCGGCCAGATCATCAAGGCCGCCACCGAGTTTCTGCGCGATCATCCGGAAGGCCGAAAGTTCGCCGCTGCCGGGCTGGTGGCGAATGCGCTCGCCGATGCGTTTCCCTGCCCGAAGTAGCGCGCACGAGGGGAAATGCGGGCCGGCTAGCGCGACGAGCGATGGCTGAAATCGAACAAGGTCTTGGCGCCGACCAGTATCGCGAGCGGCGCCATCGAGCCATAGCGCAGGGACACCCAGGCGCCGCAGATGATGGCGACCTGCATGAAGACGATGCGGGTCAAGAGCGTGCCCATGATGTTGCCGACCGGGTCCTGCGCGCCGCCGGAAGGCGGCGCGGCCGGAGCGATCCATAAATGTGGTATGATCGCGTTCATGAATTGCGGACGGTACGGACCGGTCAGCACATCGGCGAGGCCTGCGAACGTCACCAAAACCAGGGGGAACCACATGCCCGAGGCGATGTAGAAGGTGTGCAGGAAATCGCCGAGCCCGTGCAGGCGCTTGAACCAGTCGCCCGAAAATATCACGCACAGAAACAGCAGATGGCCCGCGCAGAAGATTGCGGCGACCAGCGACGTCAGCCCGATCAGCTTGCCGTGAGTCGCTTTCACTATTTTGTCGTTGACCGTCATGGTGCCGAGCAGATCGTCCGGCACCAGCGCCAGCCGCACCATAGTCCAGGCCGCCAGCACGATGGTCTCCGACCAATACAGGATCAAGAGCTGGAACGCGTCCCAGTGCCAGTACCAGATGCCGTAGAGCGGCACCAAATTGTAGGCGGCAAACAGCAGCGCGACAGCCAAGCGGATCGCGCGCGTGCCGTAGATCCAGGCCGATGGCATTGATCTATCCGTCCCCCGCGGCCGTCAAAAATCGAAATCCAAACCGAACCTTATCTTGAACCCGTCCTGCTCTTCGCGCGGCGCCGACTTGAGCATGGCGCGGGCGCTGTAGTTACCCTTCATCGCGCCGTTGTCTAGATACATCCGGTCGACGATCTCGATTTCCGTCAAGCTGATGTTATCGCCCCGCTTAACATTGCCGACCGCGCGCGGCGTGTTGTTAAGGCGGCCGTGGAACCGCCTGCCGATATGATCGAACGGGTGGATCCAGAAATGTTCCACCTCGCAGCCCTCGTGGATGGCGACCTTGACAGAGAAGCCTTCCATCCCGCGCCGGGGATATTTCGCCAATGTCAGGAATTCCGGCAAGGTCGAGCGTGCCTCGCGCATCGCGGCCGCCATCGCCGGGTCGCCTTCGGCCACATAGGCCAGCTCGTCGCGCTCGGCTTTGCCGACGAGCGATTGGCCGGTGAACGGGCGCGCCCGGCGGCTCGCGGCGGCGGCCGCGTCGAGAATCATCGCTTAGCCTTTGGACGAATCCTTTGGCGACATGAGCGCGCCCTCCGATAGCGGCGTGGCAGGCAAGCCAGTCTCTATGGGTCGCAGCGGGAGGCGCCGAGGTTCATGGCTGGCGGCGGCCAGGCTCACCCACCGTACGCGTTGCTGAGGCGGCGGAAAATTTCAAACGCCAGCAGCAGCGCAAGAAAGGCGAGCGCGATGACCAGCGCGACTCGGGCGCGCCGGAGCTTGCTGCCGTGCCCGGCGATGCCGCCGGCAAGGGTGATCAGGCCGAGCGGGAGAAGCGTGATGGTCGTGAAGGAACCGGGCACGAGCGAAAAGCCGTCCTCGTTCGGGTTGTTCCAGTTTTGGATGGCCGGCAACAGGCTCCAGCCCCAGAGCGCGAGCAGGACGGCGGCAACGGCGACCAATAGCCGGCGCAACTTCGGTGAAGCGGCGATGTCCATTTGCTCAACGCGTCGTCCCCCGGCAGCGCCTTGTGCCGACAGGCCCATGGCCGATTTGATCGCCCGTACCAGACGCGACGCGAAATCCGCGCCGTCATCATCGCGCTGTGGTGCCGTCATTCTTCGCGCCCTCGTGCTCGGCGATCCTACGGCATGTCATGGCAATGCGGCCAGCGATTGAGCGCTGTCCCAGATATTCAAATCCCGCGCTCTTTCTTCAAGCGATCGATAAAAGCGGCGACCTCCGGCGGCAGCGATTTCAGGCCCGCTCGCCCGGCCAGCGACAGTACGGTCCGCCATTGCGAGCCCGCCAGGAAAGCCGGTTCGCGGCCGGCCGGGATGATGCGGTCGAAGATGACGACGATCAGCACGGCCAGCAGGCCGACGCGAACCGCGCCGAGGACCGCGCCGGCAAAACGGTCCGCGATGTTGATCTCGGCACCGGCCATCTCGCCGACGGTGAGGCGGAACAGCGCGCTCAACACAATGCCGGCGATCAGGAAGATGCCGACGAAGACCACCCATGGCTGCGCCTGCGGCAGCTTGAATTGGTCGATCAAAATCTTGGACAGCCAAGACGCGCCCGTCACCGCCAGCGGCATGGCGCAGACATAGCCGAAGATCGTGGCCAGGCTGCGCAGCAGCCCCGAGCTAAAGCCGGTGACGACGGCGAGGAACAGGCAGAGATAGATCGCGGCGTCAAACAGGTTGATCGGCAGGGAGGCCATTGCGCTTGTCCGATCCGGGGTAGGTTTTGCGTGGCGGGTCCCCCCTCTTGATTTCGCTATATTGTAGTGATCACAGCACTTTATTGCTTTCCTTCACCTTGTCGGCGTCAACATATACCTGCTGGCCCATGGCGTTGAACTTGTCCGACATCGCGGCCATTCCAGCTTCCTTGTCGTTGAGCGTCGCCGCATAATCCCTTACGTCCTGCGTGATCTTCATCGAGCAGAATTTCGGCCCGCACATCGAGCAGAAGTGCGCCACCTTGTGCGCCTCCTTCGGCAGCGTCTCGTCGTGGTATTCCCGCGCGGTGTCGGGGTCGAGCCCGAGGTTGAACTGGTCCTGCCAGCGGAAGTCGAAGCGCGCGCGGGAGAGCGCGTCGTCGCGCAATTGCGCCGCCGGGTGGCCCTTGGCGAGGTCGGCCGCGTGCGCCGCGATCTTGTAGGTGATGACGCCTTCCTTGACGTCGTCGCGGTCGGGCAGGCCGAGATGCTCCTTCGGCGTCACGTAGCAGAGCATGGCGCAGCCGAACCAGCCGATCATGGCGGCGCCGATGCCGGAGGTGATGTGGTCGTAGCCCGGCGCGATGTCGGTGGTGAGCGGCCCAAGTGTATAGAACGGCGCCTCGCCGCATTCTTTCAACTGCTTGTCCATATTGATCTTGATCTTGTGCATTGGCACGTGACCGGGGCCTTCGATCATCACCTGGCAGCCTTTCTGCCAGGCGATCTGCGTCAGCTCACCGAGCGTTTCCAGTTCGGCGAATTGCGCGCGGTCATTGGCGTCGGCGATCGAGCCGGGCCGCAGACCGTCGCCCAATGAGAACGACACGTCGTATTTGCGCATGATGTCGCAGATCTCGTCGAAGCGCTCGTAGAGGAAGCTCTCCTTGTGCCGCGACAGGCACCACTTCGCCATGATCGAGCCGCCGCGCGAGACGATGCCGGTCACGCGGTTGGCGGTTAGCGGCACGTAGGCCAGCCGCACGCCGGCGTGAATGGTGAAATAATCGACGCCCTGTTCGCATTGCTCGATCAGCGTGTCCTTGTAGCACTCCCAGTCGAGCTTGACCGGATCGCCGTCGACCTTCTCCAGCGCCTGGTAAATTGGAACGGTGCCGATCGGCACCGGCGAGTTGCGCAGGATCCATTCGCGCGTGTTGTGGATGTTGCGCCCGGTGGAGAGGTCCATCACCGTGTCGGCGCCCCAACGGATCGCCCACACCATCTTCTCGACCTCTTCCTCGACCGATGAGGTGACGGCCGAGTTGCCGATATTGGCGTTGATCTTCACCAGGAAATTGCGGCCGATGATCATCGGCTCGAGTTCGGCGTGGTTAATGTTGGATGGGATGATGGCGCGGCCGCGCGCGATTTCGCTGCGCACGAATTCCGGGGTGATGAAAGCGGGCAGCGCGCCACCGAACTGCTCGCCGTCGGCAAGCGCTGCCTCGGCGCGCTCGAGCTGTTTCTTGCGGCCGAGGTTCTCGCGCTCGGCGACGTAGATCATTTCCTTGGTGATGATGTCGGCCTTGGCGAATTCATATTGCGTGACCGGCTTGCCCTCGAGCGCGCGCCAGGGTTTCGGCGTATTGGGGAAATTCCGCGCCAGATGCTTGCCGCTGGCATTGCCGTTGTCGACCGGCTGGATCGGGCGGCCTTCGTATTGCTCGACGCCGCCGCGCTCCTTCACCCATTTGATGCGGGCGCGGGAGAGGCCCTTTTCGACGTCGATGGTGGCGTCGGGATCGGAATAGGCGCCGGTGGTGTCATAGACCATGACGTTCGGTTCTTTGGCGCTTGGCTCGAGGATGATCTCGCGCACCGGCACGCGCAGTTCGGGCGCGGCAGCAGGCTGACAATAGACCTTGCGTGAAGCGGGAAGGGCGCCCGTGGTCACCTTCGGCACTGCGACGTTGGGATCGTGGATGTTCATGGGCCTGCTACCTTCTGCTGCGTTTGCGCGTGCGAGAGCCGCGCTTGCCGAAAAATTCCTCATAGCCGAAGTAACTGAGCACCGCGCCAATCGCGAGCACGATGCCGCCGCTTATCATCGGCAACAATGGATGGCTGATGATGTTGAATCCGATCGTAGCCACCTGCTGGGGCGCGATAATGCGGAACGTGCCGCCGACGATGCCGAGCCAGCCGAGCACGGTGATGATCACCGGCCAGCCGGCGACCCAGGCATTGTGCGCCAGCACCAGCGCAAGGCCGGCGATTAGCGAGAACAAGCCGGCGATATAGATGAAGGCGATGCTATTGAGCATTTCGCCGGCCATGGCGCGATAGATCGCGGCATTGACCAGCGCGCCGAGGCCGATGACCACTAATACCGGGCCGATCAGTCTGGCGAGATAAAGCGAACGCTGCATGATCTGCTTCCGCCTCCCAGTTCGCGGGCACGCTTGATCGCGCAAGCCCAAGAGTTCCAAGTCGAACGGCAAGGGGAGAGCGTTACAAGTCCCTGTCCCTTCGCCGGCATGACCCGGATCAGGTTCAAAGGGTTTTTCTCAGCCCTATCGGGGCACCCCTCGGAACAGAGCTAATGTAGGCCTGGGGGCAGGGGTGTCAATGATGCCGAAATCTCACATCTTCGGCAGGTCGTTGACTGTCACCTTGGCGGTGCCGACGGCTTCCGTGATCACCCGCAACACGTTCGAGTCGAACTCGATGCCGGTGAGCCGTACAGTCTGCACCGCGGCCTCGACCCGCACGCCGCTGCTGTTCATCTGGAAATCGGCCAACGCCAGGCCGATTTTCGCCTTGGCGTCGTCGGCATAAGGCTTCAGGTTGAGCACCGAGTTGTCGGCGAGCGCCTGCTGCAGGCTGGGCAAGGCCGCGCGCGCGGCGGCTCCGAGCAGACCGAAGGCGGCATCCGACTCCATTGCCATCGAAAGGTCGGTAAGACGCAGCACTTGGTTCTCGTTGTCGAGCAGCGGCTTGCCCAGGATCTGCACGGTCGCTTCGCCGCCAAAGCCGAACCAGCTCTTGGTCTCGCGCGCTTTCACCCGCAGCACCATTAGCAGCCGGTCGCCAGAGGCCCCTAAGCTGGCGCCGCGAACCTCAAGCTCGACCGGCCCGCTGCCGTCGTCAGGGAAGCGGCGGCCCTGAAGCTGCGCCTGCAACAGCTTGCTCAGTTCGGTGAACGGCGCGTCGATCGGAATACCGACCGAGACCCGGCCGTTCTCCATCGGCGGCACCAGTTCGAGCTGGGCCGGAAACGGGCAATCCGGTTTGGTCTCGTTCGGCACGATGCGGGTATCGGCCTGCACGCCGATGGTCAGCGTCAGATTGCGGTTATCGACCACCGGCTGGGCGGCGGCGGCGCGCACCGGGCGCATTTCCAGCCACAGGCTGGGCAGGCCGCTCTTGACGCCGCCGAGCGGAATGGCGCGGCACATCTTGGCCCATTGCTCGCGCGCCGCCTTTTCGATGAACGGGTCGTTACGCAAGCGCGTCTCGAGCGCCGCCACCCGTTCGTTGATCGTGCGGTCGATCGGCGGGCGGATGGCGTCGGTGATATTGATCTTGATGCCGGGGAGCGAGAGCGCGCCCTCGCCGAATGTGAGCTGGGCGGTGAGATTGGGTTGCAGGCGCCAGTCGGCCGTGAGCGTCGGGCGCGCGCGTATCATCACCTGGCCATGCACCTCGCCGTTCTGCACGGCCGCGGCGGGCGTGGTGACGGCATCCTTGTTACCGGGAGCGGCGTTGTTCTTGCCGGCGGCTTTCTGCAGCAGCCCGGCGATCGCGCCGACTAGATTGTTGGCTTCGCTGCCGGTCTGCCCGCCGATTTTCATGGTACCGTTGATCGGGCTGTAGATGCTTAACTCGCCGGGCTTTCCGCTAACCGCGATGGGGCCGCGGGTGACGCTGGTGCCGATGTCGGCATTCGACACCAGATTACCAACCGGCTTGAAATCCTTGCCGATGAACTCGCGCGGCACCGCCGCTTCCAGCGAATGCGCGATGCCGGCAAGCGATATGGCGACCGGCGCAATCACGTAGGAGGTGCGGCTAACCGGTTGCAGCGGCGGCAGCGGCGGCAATTTCGCCAGCACGGCGCGGCCTTCCGGGTTGCCGCTTGGGAACATCCAGTCCAAAGCCCACAAGGTGGCTGCGAAGAAGGCAATGATGACGCAGGCGCCACCGAGCGCCCAGCGCACCCCGCGCGAGCGGCCAAACAGGCGCACCGGCGCGGTCGCGATCCGAATTGGTGTTTCAAGCATCTTGCTCATGAAGATTCCGGACCGATTCTTCGAAGAGCGAACCTTAGGGGGCCTCGCCTAAACGCGCCAGCCCGCACGATGTCACGCCTTCGAACTGGCGCGGCAGGTGCGCCGTAAAGGCGGTGTAACTGTGGCGCTGTCTATGACGCCACTGCGGCGCAGTATTAATTGCCCATAAATTCGAAACGTCTGTCACCCGCTCCTTTTTTCGAAGCTGCAGAATTCTTGCAGCGCGCCGAAAAGCTCGGCGGTGTCGAACGATTTCGTGAAAATGTGCGCCGCACCCGGCCGGCCGGAAATCTCTCGCCGCAGGATTTGTTCGGTCATTTCATCCAGCGGCCGCCCGCTGATCACAAACACAGGGATGTTCTCGGTCGCCGGCGCGCTGCGCAACCGGTAGAGAAGATACTGCGCGTCTCCGTCCGGCATGAAGTTGTCGGTGATGATGACGCTCGGGCGCGCGCTGCAGGCGATGCGAAACCCATGCACGGCGTCGGAGGCATACAACGTGTCGACGCCAAATTTGCCGAGTCTGCTGGCAAGGAATTGTTGGATGGCCGGGTCGTCGTCGACCACGAGCGGACGCTGGCGGACCTCGGCGCCGGTCGACTGCATCTCCAGATTTTCGATAGCTGCGGCGCGTGCGCCGATCAGGCGGCAATCGCGTCTTGAAATTGGTACTTCGATAATGCAGGCTTATGAGCCGCGTCAGCTGCGAGAGCCCAGCCGGTGCAGCTTGAGCGCCGCGTAAATGGTGTCGTTGACTGGGGTCAGCACGCCATATTGCTTGCCGAGCCGCACGACCTGACCGGCCAGCCAGTCGAGTTCCAGCCGGTTGCCGCGGTCGAGATCGTTCGCCATCGAGGCCTTCATGGTCGCCGGGATGTTCTTGTCGGCAAAGCCTATGCGCTCGTCGGCGAACGTATCTTCAAGCGCGACACCCTTGGCTTTGCCGACCGCCAGCGTTTCCCGCATGATGTTGTGGAACATGGCGCGGGTGTCGGCATCGGCCAGGATTGGCCCCATCGTATTGCGCGTGACCGCCGTCGCGCCCGATGTGCCCGACAAGAAAATGAATTTGTGCCAGCGGTCGCGCTCGATGTTATGCGATAGCGTGATCGGAATGCCGGCGGCCTTGGCGGCATCGACGAAGGCCTGCAATTTGGCATCGGGTTTGCCGTCGGCGGTGCCGCAGATGATCGACTGGAACTGGCTGGTTTGCTTGATGACGCCGGGCCGGTCGATCACGGTGACGACATAGGTGACGCCGCCGATGGTGCGATCGGCACCGAGGATCGGCGCGATGCGCTCGACGCTGTCGACGCCATTCTGCAAGGTGATGAGGCGGGTGTTGGGACCGAGCAGTGGCCGCGCCGCCTCGGCGCCCTTTTCGGTGTCCCATAATTTAACCGCGAACAGAACCACATCGACCGGGCCGACCTTGGCCGGATCGTCGGTGACGTTCGGCTTCGGCAAATGCTGGTTGCCGTGCACGCTTTCGATTTTGAGGCCATCCTTGCGCATCGCCTCGAGATGGGCGCCGCGCGCGATAAAGAACACGTCGTGTCCCGCCGCCGCCATGCGCGCGCCGAAATAACCGCCGACCGCGCCCGCCGCCATTGCCGCAATTTTCATAGTCGAACTCCCCAGACCGCGAACATCTAGCCTAAGCGCAGGCCCGTGCGAATAAAAAAATTGCCCGGCTTCTGGGCCGGGCAAGTTTGGCGGAGGTTCAGAGAAGACTAGTAAATTCTGGATGGGCGGTAGCTGCCCTGCTCCGCGCCGCTGTCGGGCGCGTAGCTGGAGGTCAGCGAGATCGGTTGCGAGCGCATCTGCGGCGGGATCGCCGGCGACTGCGCGAGGCGCGCGGCGCCGCCCTGCGGCAGCACCACCACCTTGGCGCCGACCTGCACGCGTTCGTAGAGATCGCTTACGTCGTCATTGGTGAGACGGATGCAGCCACTCGACACCTGTTTGCCGATGGTGGCCGGATTGTTGGTGCCGTGAATGCGGTATTCGCTGTTGCCGAGATACATGGCGCGCGCGCCCAGCGGATTGCCGGGGCCGCCGGCCGTCATGCGCGGCAAATAGGGTTGGCGGGCGACCATTTCCGGCGGCGGATACCAATCCGGCCACTCCGCCTTGCGCGCGACCTTCTGCACGCCGGCCCAGGTGAAACCTTCGCGGCCGACGCCGATGCCGTAGCGCATGGCCTTGCCGTCGCCGAGTACGTAATAGAGGTAAGTGTGGGCTGTATCGATCACGACGGTGCCGGGCGCTTCGTTGGTCGAATAGTTCACGGTCTGGCGCTGTAGGCGCGGGTCGAGTTGGCCCTCGGCCTCCTCGGGCGCGGCCGGCATCGCCTCGTAGCGCGGCGCCGTCTCGGTCTGCGCAGGCGCGACGGGAAAAGCGAACAGCATCTGGGCACTTGCCGGTCCGCATGATAGCGCCGCAACTGCGAGCAGCGCGGTAAGCGAGCCGTATGAAGCGACCTTGCGGGACATTTTGCGGGACATGGCAGCCCTCGACGAATCTCGACCCTTGTTCGTCGGGGCAAGCCTCGAGGGCGTCCAATAGTTCCGGTTCGAGGCCGGTTCAAATCAGTGCGAGCGAGCGGAACTAGTTGGGGCTCAGCGCGTTTGGGCACCGCTCGTTAAGTTTTGCGATGCCAGCCCACCAGCGCCTCCGGCACGCTGTCGGTCGAGGCGAAATAGGGCTTGATGTCGATTAGCGGCGTGCCGTCCAGGCAGTCGAGCCCGACCACCGATAGCGTGTTGTCCGTGACACGCAGCAACCGCACCACGCTCATGGCGATCGGGTTGGGGCGGGCGGGCGAGCGCAGGGCGAAGGTGCCGTGCGGCTCGCCGTAGTGTCCAGGAACTTGCAGAACAAGGTTCCTCGGCGCTTTGTCCATCCAGTAGAGCAGCACCAGATGGCTGCACGTCGTCACGTCTTTGAGGCCTTCCGACCAGCGCGGGTCGAGCTCGACGGTGCAGACCGCGTCGGATTCGCGGGCGTTTTTCGGGCAGTCCTTGCGCTCTTTCCAGGGCGTGCGAATGCGGCCGATGAAATAGACGCCGGCATCGGCCTGGGCTGGCAGCTCAGCGGTCATCTCGCCGTTGCGGACGTCGAAGTCCTTGGTGGCCATGATCCATCCTCCAAATGACGAGCCTATAGGCTTGCAGCCGGCCGTTTCAACGTATAAAGATATCCTTATATAGTGGGAACTGGCCCATGCCTTCCATCGTTAGGCTTCCATGAGTGACCACGCCCAACTCGGCTTCGATGCCCTCAATGCTGCCCTGAAAGCGGCCGGCGAGGAGACGCGCCTGCGCGTGCTTGCCCTCCTGGCGGAGGCCGAACTGACCGTGTCCGACCTCACCGATATCCTGCGCCAATCGCAGCCGCGCATCTCGCGCCATCTCAAACTGCTGGCCGAAGCCGGCCTGATCGAGCGCTTCCGCGAGGGCACCTGGGCATTCTTCCGCCTTTCCGAGCACGGTGGCGGGGCAGAAGTCGCCCGCGCGCTGCTCGAGCGGCTCAATCCGGCCGATCAGACGATCACGCGCGACCGTAATCGGCTCGCCTCGGTGCGCCAAGCCCGCGCCGCCGCGGCGCAGGCTTATTTCCGGTCGCACGCCGCCGAATGGGACCGCATCCGCAAGCTCCACGTGGCCGACGCCGCGGTGGAAGAAGCGATTCGTGCTGCGCTCGCCGACAAGCCATTTCGGTCTCTGCTCGATCTCGGCACCGGCACCGGCCGCATGCTCGAACTGTTCGGCAAGGAGATTGAACGCGGTCTCGGGCTCGACCTGTCACTCGACATGCTGCTGCTGGCACGCGACCGGCTGGAGCAGGCCGGCCTCAAGCATTGCAGCGTGCGGCAGGGCGACATCTACGATCTGCCGCTCGCCAACGATTCTTTCGACGTGGTGATCTTGCATCAGGTGCTGCACTTCCTCGACGACGGCGCGCGCGCCATCCGCGAGGCGGCACGCGTGCTGCGGCCGGGCGGGCGGCTGCTGGTGGTGGACTTCGCGCCGCACGAGATGGAGTTCCTGCGCGAGCAGCATGCTCATCGGCGCTTGGGCTTTGCGTCCGAGACCATCACGCAATGGATGATCGCCTCCGGCCTCGAGCCGGTGATGCACAAGAGCCTTTCGCCCGAGCCGGACCCGGACGGCAAGATAGCGGTGTCGCTGTGGCTGGCGCGCGATGCCCGCGCGCTGATGGCGCAGCCGGCGCGGCGGGAGGTAGCGTAAATGAATATCCGTCCCAGCCGCTGGTCGGCGCCGCACAAGCGCATCAATGTCTCCTTCGAATTCTTCCCGCCCAGCAGCGAGGAGATGGAAAAGATTCTGTGGGAGTCGATCAAGCGGCTGGAGCCGCTGGCGCCGAAATTTGTCTCGGTGACCTATGGCGCCGGCGGTTCGACCCGTGAGCGCACCCACGCCACCGTCAAACGCATCCTCGACGAAACGTCGCTGACGCCGGCCGCGCATCTGACTTGCGTCGCGGCGACGCGGGATGAGATCGACCGGATCGTGCAGACCTATCACGACATCGGTGTGCGCCACATCGTGGCGCTGCGCGGCGACGCATTGGGCGGCGCCGGCACAAGTTATGCGCCGCATCCGGGCGGCTACGAGAACGGCGCCGATCTGGTCGCGGGCATCAAGAAGCGTTTTCCCGATATTGAAGTGTCGGTA
The DNA here is from genome assembly GCA_963741115.1 of uncultured Alphaproteobacteria bacterium. Taxonomy (GTDB): domain Bacteria; phylum Pseudomonadota; class Alphaproteobacteria; order Rhizobiales; family Xanthobacteraceae; genus Pseudolabrys. The sequence continues at coordinate 68,761 of CAVUGR010000003.1, forward strand.
TCGGCCTATCCGGAGAAGCATCCGGACAGCCCGACCATTGAGGCCGACATCGACATGCTGAAAGCCAAGGTCGATGCCGGCGCGACGCGGGCGATGACGCAGTTTTTCTTCGATAACGATCATTACTTCCGCTATCTTGAGCGGGTGCGGGCGCGCGGCATCGAAATCCCCATCGTGCCCGGGCTTATTCCGGTGCAGAATTTCAAGTCCATGACCGGCTTTGCCGCGCGCGCCGGCGCCTCGGTGCCGGCCTGGCTGGCCGAGCGTTTCCACGGGCTCGACAACGATCCGGCCACGCGAAAGTTGATCGCGGCCGCGGTAGCCGCCGAGCAGGCGATCGATCTGGTCGACCGCGGCGTCACGAATTTTCACTTCTACACCATGAACCGCGCGGACCTTGTCTACGCGATCTGCCACCTGCTGGGCTTGCGGCCGGCAGTGGTGCCAGCGACATAATCCCGGAGCCCATTGTAGTGACTGCGTCCCATACCAGCGCCCGAACTGCGTTCCTCGATCTGATGAAGGAGCGCATCCTGGTGCTCGACGGCGCCATGGGCACCATGATCCAGGCGCTCAAGCTGGACGAGGAAGGTTATCGCGGCGCGCGTTTCGACGCCTGGAACCGCGAGGTGCGCGGCAACAATGACCTGCTTAATCTGAGCCGGCCGGACGCGGTGCGCGACATCCATCTCGCCTATTTTCGCGCCGGCGCCGATGTGGTTTCGACCAACACATTCTCTTCCACCTCCATCGCGCAGTCCGACTACGGCATGGAGGACATCGCCTATGAGCTCAACCATGCCGGCGCCACGCTGGCGCACGAGGCTGCGCGGCTGGCGGAAACGGAAGACGGCCGTCGCCGTTTCGTCGCAGGCGCCTTGGGCCCGACCAATCGCACCGCCTCGATCTCGCCGGATGTCAGCAATCCAGGCTTCCGCGCCATTAGCTTCGACCAATTGCGCATTGCCTATGGCGAGCAGATACGCGGACTGCTCGATGGTGGCGCCGATTTGCTGCTGATCGAAACCATCTTCGACACGCTCAATGCCAAGGCCGCGATATACGCCATCGCCGAAGCCCGCGACCAACGCGGCATCGACGTGCCGGTGATGATTTCCGGCACCATCACCGACCGCTCGGGACGTTTGTTGTCGGGGCAGACGCCGGCGGCGTTCTGGAATTCGGTGCGGCACGCCAACCCGGTAACGATAGGGCTCAACTGCGCGCTCGGCGCGACCGAAATGCGCGCGCATATCGCCGAGCTCGCCCGCCTCTCGGACACGTTTGTGTGCGCCTATCCGAATGCCGGATTACCCAATGAATTCGGTTATTACGACGAGAGCCCCGGATACATGGCGGAGTTGCTGGGCGAATTCGCACAGGCTGGATTGGTCAATATTGTGGGCGGCTGCTGCGGCACCACGCCCGAACATATCGCCGCAATTGCCAAGGCGGTGGCAGGCCAAGCGCCGCGCAAGATTCCCGAACTGCCGCGGCAACTGCGCCTGTCGGGTCTGGAGGCGTTCACGCTCACCCCGGAAATACCCTTTGTCAATGTGGGGGAAAGAACCAACGTCACCGGCTCGGCCAAATTCCGCAAGCTGATCACCGCCGGCGACTATGCGGCCGCGCTGTCGATCGCGCGCGAGCAGGTCGAGAACGGCGCGCAGGTGATCGACGTCAACATGGACGAAGGTCTGCTCAACTCGGAAGCCGCGATGGTCACCTTCCTCAATCTGATCGCGGCCGAGCCCGACATCGCGCGTGTGCCGGTGATGGTCGATTCATCGAAGTTCTCGGTGATCGAGGCCGGGCTGAAATGCCTGCAAGGCAAACCGGTGGTGAATTCGATCTCGATGAAGGAGGGCGAGGCCGCTTTCATGGAGCACGCCAGGATCGTGCGCCGCCACGGCGCCGCGGTCGTGGTGATGGCCTTCGACGAAAAAGGCCAGGCCGACACTCTTGCACGTAAAAAAGAGATTTGCTCGCGCGCGTATGAGATTCTGGTGAACCAGGTCGGCTTCCCGCCGGAAGACATCATCTTCGATCCGAACATCTTCGCCATCGCCACCGGAATGGAGGAGCACAACAATTACGGCGTCGACTTCATCGAGGCGACGCGCTGGATTCGCCAAAACCTGCCCTTCGGTCATGTGTCCGGCGGCGTGTCCAATTTGTCGTTCTCTTTCCGCGGCAATGAACGCGTGCGCGAGGCCATGCACTCGGTATTCCTGTTCCACGCCATCAGAGCTGGCATGGACATGGGCATCGTCAATGCCGGACAAATGGCCGTATATGACGACCTCGATCCAGAACTGCGCGATGCTTGCGAAGACGTTGTACTTAATCGCCGCCCCGACGCCTCCGAGCGGCTGCTGGCGCTGGCCGATAAATTCCGCGGCCATGGGCAGGAAGCCAAGCAGGTCGATCTGGCCTGGCGCGAACGGCCGGTGGAAAAGCGCCTGGCGCATGCGCTGGTGCACGGCATTACCGACTTCATCGAGACCGACGTCGAGGATGCGCGCAAGCGCGCCACGCGGCCGCTCGACGTGATCGAAGGCCCGCTGATGGACGGCATGAACATCGTCGGCGACCTGTTTGGCTCCGGCAAGATGTTCCTTCCGCAGGTGGTCAAGTCCGCGCGCGTGATGAAGCAGGCGGTCGCCTACCTGATGCCGTTCATGGAGCAGGACAAACTCGAACGCGGCATCACCAAGAACTCGTCGAACGGCAAGATCATCATGGCGACGGTCAAGGGCGACGTGCACGACATCGGCAAGAACATCGTCGGCGTCGTGCTCCAGTGCAATAATTACGAGGTGATCGATCTCGGCGTCATGGTGCCGGCGGCCAAGATCCTGGAGACCGCGCGGGCGGAGAACGCCGATATCATCGGGCTGTCTGGACTGATCACGCCCTCGCTCGACGAGATGTGTCACGTGGCGGCGGAGATGGAGCGGCAGGGCTTCGAGCTGCCGCTGATGATTGGCGGCGCCACCACCAGCCGCGTGCACACGGCGGTGAAGATTCATCCCAATTACCGGCGCGGCCAGACCGTCTATGTCAATGACGCCAGCCGCGCGGTCGGCGTGGCACAGGCGCTGATGTCGGCCGAAAACAGGGCCGGCTACGTTTCGGATTTGCGCGGCGAGTACGCCAAGATTGCGACCGCGCATGCGCGCGCGCAGGAAGACAAGGTACGGCTGCCACTCGTTGCCGCGCGCGCCAATGCGCTCAAGCTCGACTGGTCGGGCGCTTACGTCCCGCCGAAGCCGAATTTCATCGGCACTAGAGTGCTGGCCGATTACTCGATCGCCGAACTTGTCGATTATATCGACTGGACGCCATTCTTCTCGACCTGGGAGCTGAACGGGAAATTCCCCGCCATTCTCGACGATGCGAAATATGGCGCCGCCGCGCGCCCGCTCTATCACGACGCGCGCGCCATGCTGGACAAGATCGTGGCCGAGCAATGGTTCAAGGCGAGCGCAGTTGCCGGCTTCTGGCCGGCCAATGCGGTTGGCGACGATATCCTGGTGTTCGGTGACGAGGCGCGCGCGCAGCCGATCGCGACGATGCATACGCTTCGCCAGCAATTGTCCAAGCGCGAGGGCCGCGCCAATGCCGCGCTGTCCGATTTCGTGGCGCCGCGCGAGCGCGGGCTCGCCGATTACATCGGCGCCTTCACCGTCACCGCCGGCGTCGGCGAGGCCGAGGTCGCCGAGCACTTCAAGCGGGCGAACGACGACTACTCCGCCATCATGGCCAGCGCGCTGGCCGACCGGCTGGCCGAAGCCTTCGCCGAGCGGCTGCACCAGCGCGTACGCCGGGAGTTCTGGGGTTACGAGCCGAACGAGACGCTCGGTCCCGACGATCTGATCGCCGAGAAATACCGCGGCATCCGCCCGGCGCCCGGCTATCCGGCGCAGCCCGATCACACCGAGAAGGGCACGCTGTTCCGCTTGCTCGACAGCCAGCGCATCAGCGTCAAGCTAACCGAGAGCTATGCCATGTGGCCGGGAGCTGCGGTGTGCGGGCTTTATTTCAGCCATCCGCAGAGCGCCTATTTCGGCGTCGGCAAGATCGAGCGCGACCAGGTCGAGGATTACGCCAAGCGCAAGGGCTGGAGCGTCGCCGAATGCGAACGCTGGCTGGCGCCGATCCTCAATTATACGGCGCACGCCGCCCCCAGCATCGTGGCGGCGTAATCACCCTCCCCCGCCACTCGCAGGGGCTCGCGGAGGAAGGGGATAACTCACCGGATGCCGCGGATGCCTTCGAGGTCGGGTGACGGCTTCACCGGGAACAGCCGTGCCGTCGACGAGATCGTCCGGTTTCGTTTGCATTTCCCATCGGCATCGGAATTTTCCCGCCGCTTGGCCATGACATCGTCGGCGCGGTTCACGATCAGCGAGGCATGATCGCGCTCGAGCGTGTCCGGATCTTTTCCGTCGCCGGAACGCAGCACGTCGCCTTTCGCCTTGCCGCTGATCTCGAATTCGCAACCGCCTTTCCAGTCGCCCTGAAACCATTTGAAGCCCGTGGCATTCAGCGTGCCGTCGGCATCGCGCTTCACCTCCAGCGAGGCGTTGTGCGCCATCCAGATGCCGGAAAAGCCGGAACGTTTCTCGTCGAAGCCTTCGAGCACCGCGATACGCTCGAGCTGCAGGCGGTAAAGCATGTCGCGGCCAAGCCCGGTGTGGTGCATGTAATAATTCCGCTTCTCCCAGGCCGGGTGCAGAAACTCCGGATATTGCGAAGCCTGCGATCCGACATAGCCGCGTTGATCCTCGGTGAGATATTTGCGCGTGGCGGCGTCGAGCCGCGGCAGCAATTGCTGCCAGGCTTGATTGAGCCTGCGGTCGTTGGCGACGAGATCGGGATCGGCGCAAATTTCCTCTTCGTCGGCGGTTGCGACTTTCGCGCAATTGAAACTGGGCGCGGCGAAGGGCGCGGCCGGCTGCGGCTTCGTCTCGGCCGCTTTGCCGGACGGGAAATAGCTGCCGGTAAGCTGAGCGACGCCCGAGCAATTGAATCCCTTGGTGTCGATGTCGTCGCGGCTTTCATCGCCCGCCACCACGCGCAAGGTCTCGCCCTGCAGGCGGATTTTAAGCAGTCCCGGCTGTTGCGCCGTTTTCGCATCGGCCGGAGACGCAGCGTCGCTTTTGTCGGCTTCGGCCTTCCCGACAAGCCAGCCGTCCGGGCCCGGCTGTATCAGCGCGTCGGCCTGGCAGGCTTGCTGCTGCTCGTCCTCCGGGCCGTAAGAGGTACTGGTCGATAAAGTCACGCGGTACGCGCCGTCTTTCTCGGGCGCGATCTCGATGCTGCCGAGCACGTTGGTCCAGCGTCCGCCGATGCCGGCGCGGCCGAAACCCTGCGCGATGCCGTCCAGCACATCCACCCGCTGCTTCAGCATCGCGGAGATTTTTTCTTTCACCTCGGCGCTGTCAAGGCTGGAGTTTTCGTTGTAGCTCTCGATCATGTCACGAAACCAGACCTGATCGCGTTTCAACAACACCATTGTCGCCGGGCGGGCGCGGGCAATCGCACCTGTCGCCGCGGTCTGCACGGCCTTGATCGGCCGAGCGAACTCCGGCGCGTCGCAAATCGCCGAGCGCATCGGCGCGTCGGTTATGCAAAGCAAGGCAGTAGACTTGAGGCTTTCGGCGCGATTGAAATCCTCTTCGCCGCGGGCCGCGTTGGGAACGAACATCCATAGCGCGGCGAGAACGAAACAATAGGAGCCTGCGTGTCGCATCGCTTGAATATCTTCACCAGTCAAGCCGGCAGTAACATTGCGGCGTTTCAACTCACGACAACACCGGAGAAGTTGCCCTCTCCGGTGTCTTATCAGTCGTGCCGACTTTTAGCGGCGCATAATCATCTTATCCGAAAACCGGTATCCACTTTTCGGGATTATGCGCTTGCCGGCATTATTGATTGGTATGGCGTCGTCGTCGGCCTCTTGAACTCAGAATGCCCCCAGCAACACGGCGCCGACGAAAACGAATACGGCGCATACCGCCAGTACATTCAGCCTCAAGGAAAGGTCCACGGTCGTGCCTCCCTTGTTGAGATGGGTCAAGCTACCATGAAACGCCGGCAGCCGAAGTAGGTTGCCTGGGTTGCTCGCGCAAATGTGTGCAGGGCGCCATGCGCTTCCAACATGTCGCGTGCAAGCGCTTGATTGTCCGCCATAAAATTTCTCGTGCGCAAATTGAGTGCAGTGCAAAACCGGCGCACGAACGGCTTTTGCAAACAATTTAATCGAAAAGGGTGGGCAGAAGCCTGCGACAAGAGGCACCGTTCTTTTCCGGTACCGCAAAATTGCATGCGATGCGCCTACTGTGTTACTCCCCGGCAAAATTATTTTGCCTCAAATGCCGGGAGACGTTTATGCATCGCCTTCGCGCCACATCCCTCGCCGTCATCGCCGCGGCTTTCGCGCTTGCGCTGCTCGGCTCGCCGTCATTCGCGGAGGCGCCTGCAAATGGGCAGACTTGGCCGCAGCGCGCCGTCAAGTTCCTCATTCCGCTCGGACCCGGTTCCGGCGTCGACATCACTGCGCGGCTGGTGGCCGACAAGCTGTCGGCCAAATGGGGCCAGCCGGTCGTGGTCGAAAACCGGCCTGGCGGCGATGCCTTTGTCGCGATCATGGCGATGGTCAATGCGCATGACGATCACACGCTGCTGTTTGCACCGGCCTCGACATTCACCGCGCATCCGCTACTGCACGACAAGCTGCCCTACAAGCCGGACGATCTCGTTCCGATCGCCCGCGTCACAAATACCTTGATCGCGCTCGGCGTGCCGACGGCGCTCAACGTTTCGAGCATCAAGGAGTTGGCCGCCAAGATCAAAGCCGAGCCAGGCAAGCTGAATTACGCTTCGGTAACGGGCGCCAACGATCTTCTGTATGCGGCCTTTCTCAAGACCGAGAAGCTCGACATGGCGAAGGTGCCGTACAAGGACCCGGTGACCGCGATCAACGATCTTTCCGAAGGCCGCATCCAGGCCTTCGTCGGCGCCTATGCCATCATGCGGCCACGCATTCTGGCCGGAAACGTCAAGGTGATCGCCTTGACCAATCGGCAGCATGCCAAGGCGCTGAACGACATTCCGACGGCGAAGGAAGCCGGTTACACCTCGCTCGAGTTCGACGGGCTGGTCGGTCTGCTGGGCCCGAGCGGCATGCCGCTTGCGCTGCGCGAGCGCATCGCCGCCGACATTCGCGCGATCGTCGAGGACCCGGACATGGCGGCCAAGCTCGCCACCAGCGGGCAGGTGGTCAATCCGGGAACGCCGGCGGAATTCGCCGCGGCGCTCGCCGATCAGCGCAAGAAGGTCGAGGAAGTCGGCAAGATTCTCGACATCAAGCCGGCGGAGTGACCGTTATCGCGCACTAGCCTTCGATTAGATTTACGATCGTAAGAGTTAGGCGGCGGACATAGGGCAGCGCAATGTAGGCAACCACTGCCGCCACCGGCCAGCCGGTGAAGAAGGCTTTGAGCCAGCGCGGCACGAAACCTGCGACCATTCCGATATTGATAAAGGTCACGACGGCACTGACAACGAACACGATGATTCCGGTGATAATGACCGGAAAAATGAACTTGGCCTTGCCTTCCATTCCATCTCCCCCGCTCGCTCCCGCCGCGATGTGAGCCGAAAGCGCACGGGCAGGCAAGGGTGAGAAGGAGTCGGCAATGATTCCTTATCCTTAACGAATTCCCCGCCGCCAGCGTTGAAGCCTCGTTAAAGGAAAGGCTCGCATTTTCGGGGGATGAAGGGCGGTCCGCGTTCTTATCTCGCCGGCTTGGCGATGCTGCTGGCGCTCGCCGGGTGCGGGCGCAGCTTCCTGCAATATGGCGAGCGCGCCTCGTGGCGGCACGAGGCGGAGGTCGCCTGCCTGAAATCGGGCGCCGTCAAGATCGGCGCCGGCGTCGTGCAGATCGAGCCGATCGAAGGCCCGGGCATGTGCGGCGCGGATTTTCCGCTCAAGGTCTCGGCGCTGGGCGAGGGCACGGCTTTGGTCGGCTACTCGGACGATCTGCGGCCGCCCGGAGCCATCCCGAATGCGTCCGCCGCGCAGATGCCGCGCTGGCCGGCGAACGAGCCGCGCTACGGCGCGCCTGCGCCAATGCAGCCGGTGCAAGTCCAGCCGGTGCACGCTCAGCCCGTGCAAGTGCAGCCGTTAAATCAGCCGGTGCAAACGCGGCCTGCGCAGAGCGGTTCGATGCGCTGGGTGCCGGGTCCGGCCGGAATTGCGCCCGCGCAAGCTGCTCCGCAACCCGCCGCACAATCAGTTCCGCAAACGCGGTACCTGCCGGGCGGCCGGTCTCGCTCAATCCACCGGGCGTGGCGCCATTCCACGACGATATTCCCGACGACGCCGTTCTGCCGGCAGGCCGCGCCGCGCCGCGCGCGCAACCGGCCTATAACGCTCCAGCTATAACGCGCCGGTCTATCCGCCGCCGCGCAGCCACGTTCGCTGCCGGCGCTCGGACCGATGCGTGGTCCGCAATCCGCAGCCGCGATCATGCCCGCTGCGGTCAGTCCGCCGGCGACGCTGGCATGTCCGCTGGTCTCCGCGCTCGATCGCTGGGTGACCGACGGCGTGCAGCCGGCGGCGCTGCGCTGGTTCGGCGCGCAGGTCATCGAGATCAAACAAATCTCGGCCTACTCCTGCCGCGAGATGGTCGGCGCCGGGACCTCGCATATTTCCGAGCACGCCTTCGGCAATGCGCTCGACGTCGCCGCCTTCACGCTCGCCAACGGGCGCAAGATCACGGTGAAGGACGGCTGGCACGGCGCGCCGGAAGAGCAGGGCTTCCTGCACGACGTGCAGTCTGCCGCCTGCGGGACTTTCACGACCGTGTTGGCGCCGGGCTACAACATCTATCACTACGATCACATTCACGTGGACCTGATGCGGCGCGATCCCGGCTACCGTCCATGCCGGCCGGAAGCCATTCCGGGCGAGGCCGCCTACGCCAAAGCGCGCGCGACCTACGCCGCAAGGCAGCGCGGTCCAGCCTATACCGGCTCGATCGCAGCTCAGTCGCCGCCGGTCGCAAACCCCGGCGAGGACGGCTATGTCGCGGACGACGATCGCGATGGGGCGGCGACCGGCTCGGTTGTAGTGGCGCCGCACGCGCCGCGCGGGATCCGCAAGGTAACGTTCCCGCTGGAAGATCGACTGACGGTTCATTGACGCCTGCCTGGAAACCGGCGCGGGCCCACGTGACGGCCCTGTGACAGGGTGATAGGCTGGCACGATGTCGGTCTTTACCGGGGGCGGACATGCGAACTCGACCATGCGCGGCGTTTTCCGTCATCGCGATTGCGATGGCGTTGGCTTTTTGTGGGTCTGCCGCGGCTGACGACAGGGACACTTGCAAGACAGCGTCGGGCGACGCGGCCATCACGGCCTGCAGCAATGCGATCGCGTCCAAGAAGTACAAGACGCGCGTTCTGTCGATCCTCTATACCAATCGCGGCGTCGAGTATCGCATCAAGGGCGACTTCGAGCACGCCATCGCCGACCACGATTCTGCGATCAAGATCGATCCGAAAAATTCGATCGCCTACAACAATCGCGGCAACGCCTACGACGGCAAGCGCGAGTTCGACCGCGCCATCGCAGACTACGATTCTGCGATCAAGCTCAATCCGAAATATGCCGGCGCCATCTACAACCGCGGCCTCGCCAAGCAGAAGAAGGGCGACATGGCCGGCGGAGATGCCGACATCGCGACTGCGAAAATGATGGAACCGGGCGTCGGGCAACAGCCGCATTGAGGCGAACCGCTTCAGAACACTGCTTCCAGCAGCATCGCGAAGAACAAGATCAAGCCGGCGTCACGGTTCGATTTGAACAGTCTGAGGCAATGCGCCGGGTCGTTGATGTCGAGGCGCACCACCTGCCAGGCCAGATGCGCGGTGAAGGCGATCATCCCGAGCACAAAAATGAGGCCGCCGCGCGCCATCAGCCCGGACGCGCCGATCAACACCACCGCGCCGGCGTAGAAGATCGCCAGCATCGCCGGGGTGCGCTCGCCGAACAACAGCGCGGTCGACTTGATGCCGATCATCAGATCGTCCTCGCGATCCTGGTGCGCGTAGATCGTGTCGTAGCCGATCACCCAGGAGATCGATCCGGCATAAAGCACGAAGGCCGGCCAATCGAGACGGCCGAAGGCGGCCGGCCAGCCCATCAGCGCGCCCCAGGAGAATGCGAGTCCCAGCACGATTTGCGGCCAATAAGTAATCCGCTTCATGAACGGATAGATCGCGATCACCATGAGCGAGGCGAGGCCGGTGATCACCGTGAAGCGGTTGAACTGGATCAGCACCAGCAATCCGACCAGCGCCTGCGCCAGCATGAAGATGGTGGCCTGCGCGACCGTCACTTGCTTCGATGGGATCGGCCGCGAGCGCGTGCGCTCGACCATGGCGTCGAGATCGCGGTCGACCAGATCGTTCCAGGTGCAGCCGGCACCTCGCATCGCGAAGGCGCCGATGAAGAACAAGACGACGTGCCACAGGCTCGGCAGCCGCTCGACCTGCATGCCGGCGAGGCCGAGCGACCACCAGCACGGCATCAGCAAGAGCCAGGAGCCGATCGGACGGTCGAGGCGGGCGAGGCGCAGATAGGGGCGGGTGACCGCGGGCGCGAGGCCGTCGACCCAGTTGCCGGTCGCATCGGCGACGCGCCCGGTGTTCGCGCTCATTGTTTGCCGAGCGGCGTGCCGGTCAAGGTGTCGAAGGTGCCGCGGCCGGTCCGGATGTTGCTGGAGTCAGGCGTTGGGCCGGTGAGCGCGTCGCTCAGGCTCGGTGCCGCGGGGCGGGCCGGCGCTTGGGCGGCCTGGCAGACCTTGGTGCGGATCGATACGGTCTGCGCGTGGCCCTTCTTCATGTTGGTCACGACCTCGGCGGGAATGCCGCACCAGACGCCGTTGTCGACGGCATATTTGATCATTTTTTCCTCGGCGGCGGAGAACACATTGAACAAGGGGCAAGCCTCGGCTGCGCCCACTTTGCGCTCGCTCGCGGCCTTGATGGCATCCGCCTTCTTCTGGGTTTCGTCGCGCAACTTGAAGAATTCCTTGACGCAAGGAGGCATCTCTTGCGGCGGCGCCTGTTGCTGCGAAGGCGGCTGGAACTGCGCCGCGGCTGGACCTGCGGCGATCGCAAACATGCACGCGGCAAGGAACCATGCCCGGCGCAAGTTCATAGGCGAATCCTCTCCTGGCCCCGGCGCATTATACAGCATACAGCCGTTCGGCCGAGGGAGGCTTATACCAAGCTCGCGATTGCGTCGGGAAGGCGGCAAATCGCGCAAAATCAACGCCCTCGCAAGCAGGCCCCAGCCGGCGTAAACCGTTAACGGCCGCCCCATTTCAACGATTGCCCAGCCCGCACGATGTCGCGCACCGATTTCCGTACCCCCCGCATCTATGTGGACGCGGCGCTCGCTGGCGCCAAAGAAGTCCCGCTCGACCGCGACCAGGCGAACTACCTGTTGAACGTGCTCCGCCTCGGCCAAGGCGACACGGTCCTTTTGTTTAACGGCCGCGACGGGGAATGGCAGGCTAGCCTTGCCGCAACCGGCAAGCGGGCGCTGAGCGCGGTGGTCGGCGCGCGCAGGCGCGAGCAGCCGCGGCCGGCCGACCTGCATTTTCTGTTCGCGCCGCTCAAGCATGCCCGGCTCGACTATTTGGTGCAGAAGGCCGTGGAAATGGGCGCCTCGCGCCTGCAGCCGGTGATCACCCGGCACACCCAGGTCGCCCGGCTCAACATCGAGCGCATGCGATCCAATGTGATCGAGGCCGCCCAGCAGTGCGGCGTTCTGGCCTTGCCGGAGGTGGCCGAGCCGGTGCCGTTCAAATCGGTCGCCGGCAATGCCGATGCCGGCCGACTGCTGGTGTTCTGCGACGAGGACGCCGAGATGCAGGATCCGGTGGCAGCGCTCGCCGCGGCGCGGCCGGCTGCGGTAATTCCGCCGCTTGCCGTGCTGATCGGCCCGGAAGGCGGCTTTGCCGAAGACGAGCGGGAAGCGTTGTTGAAGCGGCCGAATGTGGTGCGGATCGCGCTCGGCCCGCGCGTCTTGCGTGCCGATACCGCCGCAGTGGCGGCGCTTGCGGTGGTTCAGGCGGTGCTGGGCGATTGGCGCGATTAAAAAATTGCGGCGCGGTCGCCGACACTGGCCGGCAACCGACGCCGTGAACACAAACAAACTACCGACCAAAACCACCGACTGAGACTACCGACAAAAACTACTGACCGAACCTCGCCTCACAACATGGCATACGCCGCCGACACCATTCCAACCGGACGCCGGTCGGTCGCACTTAACACGGAAACGCGGCTGAAGGTCGTCGTCCGCCCGATGCGTACAACACGCGCATCGGCGAGGACGTCGAAACTCACCGGCCGCAGGAAATGCGTGGTCTGATCGATCGGCGTCATCGGCCGATAACCGTTCCACGCTGCCGCACAGGCAACCTGCATCGCGCTGTCGGCCAGCGCCATGAGCGCCGGGCCGCACACCACGCCGCCGTCGCGGCAGTTCCTTTCGGCGAAGGGCAAACGCAACAGCGCCCCCGGCTGCCAGTCCTCCGGCGCATCCGCCGGCCGATTGGCCTCAACCTTCTCGATTACCAGCCCAAGATCCTGCACCCATAGGGGCAAAACCTCGGCCAATAACCACGCCGCCGAACCAAGACCAAACACCCGATCGGCCAACTCCGGCCGCCGCAGTGCTGCGGTCATGACTCCTCCTGCTTCGGACGTTCATCGGCGGCACCCGAACGCTACCCCACAAAGCCGCACGCCAGTCCGATTCGCACGGGCGATGATGCAGCGCCGCAATCGGAGTCTCGAGTCCCGGCGGCCGCAAAGCTGTGTACGAATCGGCTGTGCCGGGACGATTGTTGTGATAAAGACACAAGTGGCTTCGGGCAGGAGTTGGTCATGCTGCGTGTGGCGGGTTGCGTTCGATTCCTCATCATTGCCGTCTTAGTTGGATTTTGCGGCTTAGGCTCGTTGGCTCCAGTCTTGGCCGCCGGCCCGATCGAGAAGACCATCTACATGGTCGGACCGCGCTACAGCGGCTATGTGCCGACCTGCGAATACGGCCTCAACACCATCGACCTGTCGTTTCGCGACAGAAGGAAGGCCGGTTCTGGGCCTCCAGATCTGCAAATCGTCAGCTTCGAGAACGTACAGGAGGACGTGAGCCAGCCGTGGATCGCCGGCACCATTCCGCGCCGCTTCTGCAACGCGGTGGCCAATGTCAGCGATGGCTTGAAACACAAGGTCTATTACTCGATCGGCGAGGATACCGGCATGATCGGCATGACCTGGGGTGTCGAATGGTGCGTGGACGGCCTCGACCGCAATTGGGCCTATAATCCGCACTGCAAGATGGCGCGGCCCTGACCGGACCGCCGCAGGTTCTGCCTTATTCTCAATTTGTTCTTGAATTGTTCTAATAGATACGGTACATTTGTATGGAACCGTCGAGAAATATCAATTTCCGGTTTGTTCTCACTGCTCTGGGGGCGTCCATGCGTCGTAGCCGCATTCACCGAGCAGCCTACATAGCCGCCATTGCCTTCAGCTTTATCTTCCTTTTTGCCGTCGTCGCGCTGGCGCAAGATCGGCCCGGGCAGGATCGGCCAGGCCAGGATGGCTTCGGGCGCGACGGTTTCATGCAAGACGATACCGGCCAGGAACGCCGCCGGGGCACGCCGGGCCAGTTCGATTTTTACGTGCTCGCGCTGTCCTGGTCGCCGTCCTATTGCGAGGCGTCCCAAACCCGCGCGCGGGGCCGAGCGCCCGACCAGCAATGCGGCGGCCGGCCGTTTTCCTTCGTGGTGCACGGGTTGTGGCCGCAATACGAGAAGGGTTTCCCGTCGTTCTGTCAGGTACCGGCGCCGCGGCTCGACCGCAGGATCGCCGACAGCATGCTCGACCTGATGCCAAGCCCGCGCCTGGTCTTCCATGAGTGGGATCGCCACGGCACCTGCTCTGGGATGCGGCCGCAGGCTTTTTTCGACACCGTGCGCAAGGCATATGGCGTGGTGAAGACTCCACCGGAATATCTCGATCTCGACAAGCCGATCACTGTGACGCCGGACGAGGTCGCTGCCGCCTTCGTCAAAATCAATCCGGGTTTGTCGCGCACGAATGTGGCGGTCCAATGCAGCGGCAATCGGCTGAGCGAGGTGCGCGTATGCCTCGGCAAGGATTTTTCCTTCCGCGATTGTGGCGAGATTACGCGGCGTGCCTGCCGGCGCGACACCATCGCGATGCCGGCCGTTCGCGGCGGATAAATGGCAATTTTATGCAGGAATTTTATTCGGTCTCTGATTCCGCAATCGCATTAAGCCGCCACTAACATTGGCGACCGGTAGTCAGTGCATTTCCCCGGCGGGTCGAGAATTCGCACAACACTCTCGTAACGGTATTCCGCGACCCTCCCGCATGCGATCAGCGCGGGGGAGCGCGGTGGTGATGAATTGTATCAAGGACTATGCGAAATTTGTGATCTGGTTTGCCGGGCTCGGCTATATCGTGCTGTGGCCGGTGAGTTCGTCTGGTCGCAGCGGCCGGCCCTTCGGCTCATCCGTCATCTGCCAGGACGGCACGCCCGGCCCGTTGGATTTGCTGTGCAATTCGGCGCATTGGCTGGAGTTGCCGCCGGCCTTGCATGCGATCGGATTTTTGTCGGTGGTTGTCGTCGCCGTTCGCTTGTCGATGTATGTAATTATGCGCTGGCGTCGACCGGCTGCTGCTGGTGCGGCACCGGCATCAACGCCCCCGCGCCCATGCCAGCCGCGGCCGCGCCGTCCTGGCGCAATCCGGCGCAACCGCTTCGCCAAATCAAGCCGCGCACGCATTTCGGCCTGCGCGGCACGCCGCATTGAAAATCTAGATATGGCATAAGCTCCGCAAAGGTCGCCGACCAGCGGAGCTTCGAGCGAAAACGTGAACTATCGCCACGCATTCCACGCCGGCAGTTTTGCCGATGTGTTCAAGCACGCGGTGCTCGGCCGCATCCTGCATTATCTGCGCGGCAAAGAGGCTGCGTTCCGCGTCATCGACACCCATGCCGGCGCCGGGCTGTACGACCTGGGCAGTTCGGAAGCAAACCGCGGTGGCGAATGGCACGACGGCATCGAGCGGCTGCTCGCGGCCGAGATTTCCGCGCCGGTCGCTACGCTGCTGGCGCCCTATCTCGAGGTAATCGGCGCGCTCAATGAGCGCGGCCGCCTCAAAGTCTACCCCGGCTCGCCGGCGATCATTCGCGCCTGGCTGCGGCCGCAGGACCGCTTGATCGCCTGCGAGCTGGAGCCGAAGGCCGCCACCGCGCTCGCGGGACATCTGCGCGGCGATACCCGCATCAAGACGCTCGAGATCGACGGCTGGACCGCGTTATCGGCCTATGTGCCGCCGCCCGAGCGCCGCGGCCTGGTGCTGGTCGATCCGCCGTTCGAAGAAGACAGCGATTTCCACCGCCTGTCGCATGGCCTGGAAACGGCGCATCGCAAATGGGCCACCGGCATCTATGCGCTCTGGTATCCGATAAAGGACCGCGGCGAACCGGATGCCTTGGCCAAACGCCTGCGCCGGCTCGGCGTGGCCAAGATCCTGCGGGCAGAACTTATCGTCGCGGATCTACGCGATCCGACCCGGCTGAACGGCTGCGGCCTGATCCTGGTCAATCCGCCCTGGGTGCTGGAAAGCGAGCTTTCGACGCTGTTGCCGGCGCTGGCGGGCATGTTGCAACGCGACGGCAAGGGCCGTTTCGCGCTCGATTGGCTTGCCGGCGAGGGCTCCCCGGCCGCCCGCTGACGCGTTTATTTCGCGGCCCCTTGTCCCCAGGGAGCCATCTGGTGTGTAGTTCGAGCATTGGCAGTGACGTTCCGCCTCCAGCGTGGGGGGCCGGCGGAGTGACTGAGGCCATGCGCGGCTGACGCTTTCCCCGTTTGTGAATGTCCCGCCGAGCCGCCGTGCGTGGGGCGCGGCGGCGGAGCAGTACGGGGAAGAGGGAGTGTCCCTATGGCGCAAAGTGGAGTTGTGAAGTTCTTCAATGGCGAGCGCGGCTACGGTTTCATCAAGCCGGACGATGGCGGGCGCGACGTGTTCGTCCACATCACCGCCGTCGAACAGGCCGGCCTCAAGAGCCTGAATGAGGGACAGAAGATCAGCTTCGACGTGGAACCTGACAAGAAGGGCAAAGGGCCGAAAGCCGTAAACCTGGTCGTCACTGGCTGAAGCACGAAAACTGTTTAGGCGCGCGCGAAGTGCTCACCTGTTGAAGTTGGACATTCCCCAGCCGCGGGCCATGCATCCCCCGCTCCTGCCGCGGCGGAGCATTTTGCCAAAGAGAAATCATTGCCATGATGATTTTGCGTTCCTCGCCCGCATCGCCGTTCGCCCGCAAGGTGCGCATCGCGGCGAGCGTGCTGGGCCTCTCCGACAAGATCGATGTCCGGCCGGTCAATCTGGACGACGCCGGCGACAGCATCCGCGCGCAGAACCCGCTCGGAAAAATTCCGGCGCTGATCCTGGATGATGGCACCGCCTATTACGACTCGCGCGTGATCCTGGAATATCTCGATCATCTGGCCGGCGGCGGCCGCATCCTTGCGCGCGAGCCAAAGGTGCGGTTCGCGACGCTGCGGCTGCAGGCTTTGTGCGATGGCATCCTCGATGCCTGCATTCTGCTGGTCTATGAAGGCCGCTACCGGCCGGCCGACAAGCACGTGCAGGTCTGGGTCGATCGCCAGGCCGACAAGGTGGTGCGCGGGCTAGCGGCGCTGGAAGCCGCACCTCCCAAGCTCGATCCTGTCCCCGACGTTGGGCAGATCGCACTCGCCTGCCTATTGGGCTATCGCGATCTGCGTTTCGGCGAAACCTGGCGCAAGGATCACCCGCGGCTGCTGGCCTGGCATGACAAATTCGCCGCGCAAGTGCCGGCTTTTGCGGAAACAAAAATCGAGCCTTGATCGGGCAATGCCAGAAGCAAAAACCCCGGAGGCTGTTCCGGGGTTTTGCGCGTCTGGAAGTTCAATTGCGATTTAGAAGCGGTAGTTGAGACCCGCGCGCACGACATGGGCTTTGAAGTCCACGTTGGTGGGCGTGCCGCAGACGCCGGTGCCGCAGTCGCCCTTGCCGAGATCGACGTAGAGATATTCGACCTTGGCGGTCCATGGACCGGCGATCGCAGCTTCGAGGCCGCCACCGACCGTCCAACCGGTCCTCGGTTTGGTTTCGCTGCCGAAGCCGGCATCCGCCTTGATGTCGCCGAAGGCCGCGCCGCCGGTGACATAGGGCATCCAGCGATCGGCGGCGTAGCCGATGCGGCCGCGCGCCGTGGCCAGCCACGAATTGCGGGTATTGCAGGTGGTGCCGCCGCAGATCCCGTTCGACGTGCCGCCCTTGATGTTGCTCCAGTCGACGTCGCCTTCGACGCCGAGCACCAGCTGGTTGATCTGATAGTTGGCGCCGAGCGTGCCGCCGGCCAGCCCGCCGGAAAGCTTGGCGTCGGCCGTGCCGAAAGTGTTGTTCCAGTCGGATTTGCCCCAGCCGCCGCCGCCGTTGATACCGACATAGAAGCCGGTCCAGTTATAGGCCGGCGTCAAATAGACCGGTGCCTGGGCCGGCATTGCTGGCCGGCGCGGCAGATCCGCCGCCGAGGCCGAAGCTATTCCGAAAGCGATCAGCCCCACGCTGGCCAAAAGAATTTTTTTCATGACGCACCTCCAACAAACACTTGGACGGCTGCGGATGCGCCGTCCCCCGATTGCGCAAACAACTCCGATGCGTGGCAATCGTTCCCTGTGCGGATGGCCGCGGGCCTCTGCCTCAATTCCAAAACGAAAAAAGCCCCGGACCGTGGGCCCGGGGCTCTTTTGAGTGTCCGCTTAGACGATATTAGAAGCGGTAGTTGATGCCCGCGCGCACAACATTGGCTTTGAAGTCAACGTTGGTCGGGGTGCCGCAAACCGTGTTGCAGTCGCCCTTGCCGAGATCGACATAGAGATATTCGACCTTGGCAGTCCACGGACCGGCGATCTGGGCTTCGAGGCCGCCACCGGCCGTCCAGCCGGTGCGGGTCTTGCTCTCGCTGCCGAAGCCTGCCGCGTCCGCCTTGATGTCGCCGAAGGCCGCGCCGCCGGTGACATAGGGCATCCAGCGGTCATAGGCGTAACCGAGCCGGCCGCGCGCCGTGGCAAGCCACGAATTACGCGTTTCGCAGGTCGTGCCGGCGCAAAGTCCGCTGGCCGTGTTGCCCTTGATGTTGCTCCAGTCGCCGTCGCCTTCGACGCCAAGCACTGCCTGGCCGATCTGATAGTTGTAGCCGATGGTGCCGCCGACGAGGCCGCCCGAAGTCTTGGCGTCGGCCGTGCCGAACGCGTTGCTCCAGTCCGACTTGCCCCAGGCACCGCCCCCGTTGATGCCGATATAGAAGCCGGTCCAGTTATAGGCCGGTACCATATAGATCGGCGCCTTGGTCGGCATCGCCTGCCGGCGCGGCAGATCCGCCGCGTTCGCCGAGTCCATCATTGTCACAACGGCGAGCGCAGCGATGCCCGCCAGTACTACGCGTTTCATCATCAAAACCTCCGTGCCGGGGAAGCCCCCAATTGCCGCGCACAGTATTCATATTCCGAGTAGCGTCTAGTGCGCGGAAAGCACACCACGTATCAAGTTGTGTAAGGTATTGTCTCACTTCTGACGATGAATTGCCACCTTGCTGCCTTGATCTACACTGGGAACAATGGCCGATATGGTGAAAGAATACTTGTAATCAAGGCCGGCGATGGCGTTTTTACCAATGCGTTCTCCAAAATGAAAATCCCGGGCGCTGAGCCCGGGATTTTCCGCCACGTGGAATGTGGGTGCTCAGAAATGATAGTTGAGGCCGAACCGCAGCATGTTGGTTTCAAAGCCATTGGTCGTCTTGGTGATCGAATAGGCGCGGTCGGTCAGATCCATGTAGAGGTACTCGACTTTGGCCGACCAGTTCGGCGCGAAGCCGTACTCGACACCGGCGCCGCCGGTCCAGCCGACGTGGGTCTTGTTCTCATCGAGGCCGCTTTTTTCGCCACTCAGCCCGCCATAGGCGAGGCCGAACGTGCCGTAGAGCAGGACGTTGTTGAACGCGACGCCGGCGCGGCCGCGAAACGTACCGAACCAGGGGTTCGAGAACTTGTAGGGCGCAAAGGTGTCGTCGGCGCCGCTTGCCTGGATGTCGGTTTCGCCGCCAAACACGAACTGGCCGGCCTGCCAGTTGAAGCCGGCCTGCAAGCCGCCGGCAAAGCCGCTCGGGGAAGTCTTGTTGTTGGTAACATCGCCCCACTCGTAACCGGCATTGACGCCAGCGTAGATGCCGCCCCAGTTATAGGTGGTCGCAACCGGCGCCGGCGCGTAATAGGGCGTGGGCCCGCGCGGAAGGTCGGCGGCGCTGGCCGCACCTGAAGAAACCGCCACGGCCGCCACAGTCATCGCCCGGATCGTCTTATTCATCGCACCCTCCACTCGATCCGCGAGGCGCTCGGAGGCGCCTAGCGGAAAATCACTTGCCCGTCTTTCGCTTTGCTGCCGGCCGCTGCTATGGCGCGCCTTCGGTGCGCAAACAGGGAGCGGATGCGCCGGCCAACCGGCGAAAGTTCGACATTTTCGTGGAAGATTTATCGCGTGTTTTAAGTTAAGCGGTTATGAATTGCTAAGCATCAGCAAGCGTTATCCCTAAAGAAGCGTTAGGGGCTGAAAGCTGTTCGCACAGTAGATTTACCATGTCGGCTCAGCTTCTATTAACTATAACTGGCGAGTTCCATGCCGGACGACAGCAAACATAGGACGCCGCGCGCGGCGCTGATCACCGGCGGTGGCCGGCGGATCGGCCGCGCCATCGCGCTTGCGCTTGCGCACGCCGGTTACGCGGTCGTGCTGCATGCCAATCGTTCGCGCGCCGATGCCGAAGGCCTCGCCGCCGAGATCGTGGCCGCCGGCGGGCGCGCCGCGGTGGTGCTGGCCGACCTTGCCGACCATGACGCCGTGCGCGGGCTGGTTCCGGCCGCGGCGGCATTCGGGCCGCTGACGCTGCTGGTAAACAGCGCGTCCGAGTTCGTGCCCGACGAGATCGATAGCCTGACACGCGCGGGGTTCGAGCGGACGATTGGCGTCAACCTGGCGGCACCCTTGTTCCTGACGCAGGCCTTTGCGGCACAGGCGCCAGAGGGCGCCAATGCCTCGGTGATCAATATCGTCGACCAGCGCGTGTTCAAGCCGACCCCGCATTTTCTCTCCTACACCTTGAGCAAGAGCGCGCTGCACAGCGCGACCACCACGCTGGCCCAGGGGCTCGCCCCGAAAATTCGGGTCAATGCGGTGGCGCCCGGTCCGACGCTGCCGAGCCCGCGTCAATCGGACGCGCAGTTCGCCGCCCAGGCCGCCAGCCTGCCGCTCAAGCGCGGGCCGACGCCGGAAGACATCGCCGCCGCCGCGCTGTATCTCGCGCAGGCTACAAGCGTCACCGGCGTGACCATCGCGGTCGATGGCGGCCAGCATCTGGTCTGGCGGACCGCCGACAGCGATGTTGCCGAGTAGCGGGCAAAACTCCAGTCCGAGTATTATCTTCGCTCCATGAACAGCACGCCCAAAGACATCGACCCGGCCAGCGAACTCCGCGAGGAGGACGAAGAATCCTCGCTGCCCGAGATCGATCTCAACGAGCAGCCGGCCGGCACGCTGGCCGCCGGCCGTTCGGCGATCGCGCGTTTCGTCAAGCACGCGCCGTCGGCGCCCGGCGTCTACCGCATGATCAACGACAAGGGCGAGGTGCTCTATGTCGGCAAGGCCAAGAACATCAAGAAGCGCGTTGGCGCCTATACGCGGCCGACCGGACACGATAGCCGCATCACCCGCATGATCGCGGCGACGGTGACGATGGAATTCGTTTCCACCGCCAGCGAAACCGAAGCGCTGCTGCTCGAAGCCAATTTGATCAAGCGGCTGCGCCCGCGCTTCAACGTGCTGCTGCGCGACGACAAATCGTTTCCCTATATCCTGATCACGTCCGACCACTGGGCGCCGCAGATCCTCAAGCATCGCGGCGCGCGCACGCGGCAGGGACATTATTACGGGCCGTTCGCCTCGGCCGGCGCTGTTAATCGCACGCTCAATGCGCTGCAGCGCGCATTCTTGCTGCGCTCCTGCACCGACGCATTCTTCGAGGCGCGTACGCGGCCCTGCCTGCTGTATCAGATCAAGCGCTGCTCGGCGCCTTGCACGCAGGAGATCGACTTCGCCGGCTATACCGAACTGGTGCGCGAGGCCAATGCGTTTCTCTCCGGCCGCAGCGGATCGGTGCACAAGGAGCTGGCGCTTGAAATGGACAAGGCCGCCGACGGCGCTCGACTACGAGCACGCCGCGATCTATCGCGACCGGCTCTCGGCTCTGTCGGCGGTGCAGTCGCACCAGGGCATCAATCCGCGCACCGTGGAGGAAGCGGACGTCTTCGCCCTGCATCAGGCGAGCGGCTACAATTGCGTCGAGGTGTTCTTCTTCCGCACCGGACAGAACTGGGGCAATCGCGCCTATTTCCCGCGCGCCGACCGCACGCTAGGCCCGGCCGAAGTGCTGGGCGCCTTCATGGCGCAGTTTTACGACGACAAGCCGCCGCCACGGCTGGTCGCTGGTGTCGCACGACTTCGAGGAACGCGAGCTGCTGGCGGACGCGCTATGCACCAAAGTCGGCCGCAAGGTCGAAATCAGCGTGCCCAAGCGCGGCGAACGCAAGGAATTGGTGGCGCACGCGCTCGCCAATGCGCGCGAGGCGCTGGCGCGCAAACTCGCCGATACCGCCTCGCAGCAGAAATTGCTCAAGGCGCTGACCGAGACCTTCGCATTGCCGCGTGAGCCGCGCCGTATCGAGATCTACGACAACAGCCACATCAGCGGCAGCAACGCGGTCGGCGCCATGGTCGTTGCCGGGCCGGAGGGCTTCTGCAAGAACCAGTATCGCAAGTTCAACATCCGTTCGGAGGATCTCAGTCCGGGCGATGACTACGGCATGTTGCGCGAAGTGCTGGAGCGGCGCTTCAAGCGGCTGGTGGCGGAGAGCCCACGCATGTCGGCAGCGGATGCTCTGACGTCCGTGCTGACCGGCGACCAGGGGGAGGGCGAAGATCAACCCTGGCCCGATTTGGTGCTGATCGACGGCGGGCAGGGCCAGTTGCGCGCCGCGCAGGAAACGCTGGCCGAGTTCGGCGTCACCGACGTGCCGCTGGTCGCCATAGCCAAAGGGGTGGACCGGGACGCCGGCCGCGAGACGTTTTTCATGGCGGACCGCAGCCCATTCAAGCTGCCACCGCGCGATCCGCTGCTTTATTTCGTCGAGCGGTTGCGCGACGAGGCCCACCGCTTTGCCATTGGCTCGCACCGGGCGCGCCGCAAGAAGGACATTCGCGAGGCCGGATTGCAGGAAATCCCGGGCATCGGCCCAACGCGCAAACGCGCTTTGCTGCGCCATTTTGGCACTGTGAAAGCCATTGAGCGGGCGTCCTTGCCCGACCTGTCGCACGTGCCGGGAATTAATGCGGAAACCGCGCGGAAGATATATGAGTTCTTCCACGAAAAGGCGGCGCAGTAACGCCCGTCGGAAATCGGAGAAGCGGCAATGATCATCCAGAGCCAGGAAGACGTCACCCCGGTCGTGGTCGACGCCTACAAGAATATCGGTGACGCGCGCTTGCGCGAAATTGTCGTCTCGCTGGTCAAGCACCTGCACGCTTTCGCGCGCGATGTGCATCTGACCGAGGAGGAGTTTCAACTCGGGTCGGAGATCGTCGCCAAGCTCGGCCAATTCAGCAATGCCACCCATAATGAAGTCGTGCTGATGTCGGGCTCGCTCGGTTTCTCGGCGCTGGTCTGCCTACTCAACAACGGCAACAACGGACAGACCGAGACCACCGCCAATCTGCTTGGGCCGTTCTGGCGCATGAATTCGCCGCGCCACCGAAAACGGCGCCTCGATCATCCGCTCGCCGACGCCGGGTCCGGCGCTGTTCGTGAATTGCTGGGTAAAAGACACCAGCGGCAAGCCGGTCGCCGGCGCCGAGGTCGATATCTGGCATTCCTCGCCGGAGGGCTTCTACGAGCAGCAAGACCCCAAGCAGGCCGACATGAACCTGCGCGGCAAGTTCACCACCGATGCGAAGGGCCATTTCGGCTTCCGCAGCGTGAAACCGGCGGGCTACCCGATCCCGATAGACGGACCGGTTGGCGACCTGTTGCGCGCTGCCAAGCGGCACAATTTTCGTCCGGCGCACCTGCATTTCCTGATCTTCAAGCAAGGCTTCAAGACGCTGATCTCGCAGATCTACGTCAATGACGACGACAAACTGGAGACCGACGTGCAGTTCGGCGTCACCCGCGCGCTGATCGGGGATTATGTTCGCCACGACGGACCGGCGCCCGCGCCCGACGTGAAAGGCGAGTGGTATTCGCTCGACCAGACTTTCGTCATGGAACCGGGCAAAAGCCGGTTGCCCAAACCGCCCATCCAGTAGCCGCCGGTCTATTATCAGCCAATGCGGTAATGAGCGGGGATCAAGCGGCCCGGGCGGTTGACCTTGCCGCCCCCCGGGTGTTCTTTTGTCGCGCATGAATGCACTCAGCTCCAGAGACTTGCCGGCGCGCCCACTCGCGCTGCCGAATATCTTGACCTATGCGCGCATCGCCGCCGTGCCGGTGGTGGTGGGGCTGCTTTATTATCAGAGCATCTTTGACGGGGCGCTGTGGGTGCGGTGGGTGGCGCTGGCGACCTTCATCGCGGCCGGAGTCACCGATATTCTCGATGGTTACTTCGCCCGCATGTGGGGCCAGCAATCCTCGCTCGGCCGCATGCTCGACCCGATCGCCGACAAACTGCTGGTGGCATCCTGCCTGCTGATGCTGGCGGCCGAGGAGACCATCCGCGGCTGGACGCTGCTCGCCGCCGTGATCATTCTCTGCCGCGAAATCCTGGTGTCGGGCTTGCGCGAATTTCTCGCCGAACTGCGGGTCAGCGTGCCGGTGACCCGGCTCGCCAAATGGAAAACCACCATGCAACTGGTCGCCATCGGGTTCCTGATCGCGGGCGAGGCCGGCGAAAAGGTTCTGCCGGCGACCAACCAGATCGGTATCGGGCTGCTCTGGGTGTCGGCGATTCTGACGCTCTACACGGGCTGGGACTATCTGCGCGCCGGCGTGCGCTATATGATTGATGAATGACCATCAAGTTGCGTTATTTTGCCTGGGTGCGTGAACGCATCGGCAAGCCTGAGGAAGACATCGAACTTCCGCCCAATATCGCCACAGTGGCCGAGTTGATCGGCTGGCTCTCCTCGCGGGGCGAGGAATATGCCCATGCCTTCGCCAATCCGAAGGTGATCCGCGCGGCCATCGACCGCGCCCACGTGCAGCCGCAGACTGCCATCAAGGGCGCGGGCGAAATCGCCTTTTTTCCGCCCATGACGGGCGGATGACCGGCGGATAGCGCGCAAGCCTTAGGCGGGCTACATTGGCGCCATGACCGGGATGACAACCGTACGTCTGCAGCGCGAACCGTTCGACGCCGCGGCCGAAGCGAAGAAGCTCACACTTGGGCGCACCGATGTCGGCGCCGTGGTCACCTTCACGGGAATTTGCCGCGGCGCCGAGGCCGGCGAGCCGATCGCGACGCTGACGCTTGAGCATTATCCAGGCATGGCGGAAGCCGAGATCGAGCGCCACGTGCAAGAGGCGAAAGAGCACTGGCCGCTCATGGGCGTCACCGTCATCCATCGCTACGGGCGCATCGTGCCCGGCGAGGACATCATGATGGTGGCCATCGCGTCATCGCACCGGCAGGCGGCGTTCGCGGCGGCTGAATTCCTGATGGATTATCTCAAGACCCGTGCGCCATTCTGGAAACAGGTCGAGAAAGCGGACGGGACCACCTGGGTGGACGCCAAAGCAACCGATGACGCGGCAGCGAACCGCTGGGCTGCCCCACGCCGCGGGCGTGAAGCGGCGGAATGAAGGCGCGCTCGCGCCAAGCAAAATGTTATAACTGCGCACTGGGGGCATCATGATTCCCGTCGTGGTCGCGACCGTCGCCGTCATCGCGCTCGGCATCAACCAGGCGCCGGCAGGCGACGTCGCCTATTACGACGTGACGCGCGGCGCGCATCCGCACGATGTGGCGCCGGCGCCCGACGGCACGGTCTGGTACACCACCCAGAGTCAAGGCGCGCTCGGCGTTCTCGATCCCAAGAATGGCCGGGCGCATCAGATAAGTCTCGGCGCGAATTCGGCGCCGCACGGCGTCATCGTCGGACCCGACCGTGCCGCCTGGATCACCGACGGCGGTCAGAACGCCATCGCGCGTTTCGATCCGGCGACCAAGACAGTAAAGCTGTTCGCGCTGCCGAAGGATTTCCCCGGCGCCAATCTCAACACTGCCACCTTCGACCATAAAGGCATTCTCTGGTTTACCGGCCAGAACGGAGTTTACGGCCGGGTCGATCCGGCAACCGGCAAGGTTGACGCCTGGAAGGCGCCAAAGGGCGCCGGACCTTACGGCATCACCACCACGCCGAACGGCGAGGTCTGGTACGCCTCGCTCGCCGGCGACCATATTGCCAAGATCGATACCGTGAGCGGCGACGCGCTGATGGTGCAGCCGCCCAAGCCCGGCGTCGGGCCGCGCCGCATCTGGTCGGATTCCAAGGGCCTGTTATGGGTGAGCTTCTGGAACAGCGGCGAAGTCGGCCGCTACGATCCGCTCGCCAAAACATGGAAAGTGTGGAGCCTGCCGAGAAGCAAAGGCGGCTGCTACGCGGTCTATGTCGACGACAAGGACAAGGTGTGGATCACCGACTTCATCGCCAATGCGATCATGCGGTTTGACCCGCTGACCGAAAATTTCGAGAGTTTTCCGAGCGACCGGCGCGGCGCCTCGGTGCGTCAACTGCTTGGCAGATCGGGAGAAGTCTGGGGCGCCGAATCCGGCACCGACCGGCTGGTCGTGGTGCGGGATTGACGCAGGCGCCGGGCGCGCGAGGATGACGACATGGCACTCTGTTCGACCATCAGCCGCCGGAAAATCTTGCAAATAATCGCAGGTGGCACCGCCTTTGCGGCCGGGGTGCCAAGCTTTGCCGCTGAAGCGCGCATCGGCCGCCTGATGGGCGAGGCAAGGGCGCTGCCGACGATCGCCCAGCGTATCGATTACATTTCACGCGCGCTGCTGGACACCCCTTACCGCGGTTACACGCTGATCGGCGGACCGCGCTCGCCGGAAAAGTTCGTCGTGCGCGACGACGCATTCGATTGTGTCACCTTCTGCGAGACCGTGCTGGCCGGGGCAATCGCCCGTGACCTCGGCGAATTCGAGCAGGTGCTGCGGGCGATCCGCTATCACAACGGCGTCGTGGAGTGGCGCGAGCGCAACCATTATTTCTTCGAGTGGGGCCAGCACAGCGTTGAGAACAAGACCTGCGCCTGGGTGGCAATGGACGGCTCGGTCATGATCGAGAAAACCGTCTATTGGCACAAGGAACTCGGCAAGCGGCGGCTCTCAATGACTGTCGTCCCGGTCGCGATATTTCTGGCGAACAAGCGGCAGCTGACGACAGGCGACATCGTCGGCTTTGTGACCCGCCGGCCGAACCTCGACTATTTCCACGTCGGCTTTGTCGCCTTTGCGAGCAATGGCGAGCTTATGCTGCGCCATGCCTCGGAAAGCCGCTCTCGTGTTCTCGAGGAGCGCATGGATCGGTTCGCCGCGTTCACGCGCGTGCG
The DNA here is from genome assembly GCA_963741115.1 of uncultured Alphaproteobacteria bacterium. GTDB lineage: Bacteria > Pseudomonadota > Alphaproteobacteria > Rhizobiales > Xanthobacteraceae > Pseudolabrys. Next base: position 95,606 of record CAVUGR010000003.1, read on the forward strand.
CCATGTGACGGTGTTGCGGCCGCTGGAGCCGGCCGTCGGCGCGGTCGCCGTCGAAGAAAGACGGCTAAGCGGGTCTCCCGCGATGGCGGCTCAGCGCAGGGTCTTCCACGCCTGCGCGGCTTCCTGCGAAACACTGCCGGCATAGAAGCCTTGCATCGGAATACGGAACGGCTTTTCTTCGTCAGGCCGCTGCAGCGTGACATAGAGCATGGAATTCTGGCCGATCTGTTCCTCTTTTGCCATGTGCAGAATCTGCTCGCGCGCGGTCAGTGGAATGATCTTGGGCGGGTTGACTTCGCTATAGACGAAAAGACAGACCCGATAGTCGTTGCTGGCGGCCAAGTCCCAGACGAACGTCGGGTTGAAACCGTAAAATCCGTGATCCACCCAGCCGGTGAACGGAAATCCGTGCAGCATGAAGCCGCCCGGCCGCGTGTGGTCGTGGATGGTCTTGAATGCCTGCGCGACGTTGAAGACATGCTCCAGCGTTCCGATCGTTCATCACGATATGGAATTGCCTTTTCAATTTGATTGGCGAATTCAGATCGAGCTTGAGCGCCTTGTCGGTGCCGTGGAAATCGATGGCCGTCATCGACGCCGGCTGGAGAAATGTCTGCCAATAGACTTTCGCGATTTCCCACAGCACGCCCGGCCGATTGGCCTCGACGGCTTCCTGAAGCTGGGCGCGCAGCTTGGCCTGCTGGTCGGGCGGAGCAAAATTGCCGATATCCTGGAGCAGAAGGTTGAGGTCGACGTCGCCGTACCAATTGGCTTCGCCTAGCTCGAGAATATCGCCGCCAAGCGGCAACATCAGTTCCTGCCGCATACGGCGCATAATGTTGTATTCAATGATATTGATAGCCATTTTAGGTCATTCGACATGCGTCGCGCCGCGCCGCCCGCCATCTTCACAAATATCCGTGCTTTGGCCAGACTGCGCTATCGGGTAGGAACATAGCGAATAGCAGGCCGGGGGCTCCAGATGAACGAGAAGACCTATGCGGGGATGACGTTTGTCGAAGCCAAGGACAAACCGCATCTCGGCGGAAACATCAAGGAAGGCGACCCCTACACCTACTGTCCGCTGGTCTGGAATTACGTCGTCGACCGCTTTTGCATCAAGTCGGTACTGGATCTGGGCTCGGGCATCGGCAACGCCGCCAGTTTCTTCTTCGGCAAGGGAATGAAGACCATCGCTGTCGACGGGCTGCTGGAGAACGCCAGAAGCGCCTACTACCCGACCCTGTGTCATGACCTGAGCAAGGGCCCGGTCGTGACTGAGGTCGATCTCGTGCATTGCCAGGAAGTGGCCGAGCACATCGTCGAGGAACATCTCGACAATCTCATCGGCAGCCTGGCCTGCGGCCGCGTCATCCTGGTGACGCACGCTCTGCCGGGGCAGGAGGGCCATCATCATGTCAACCTCAAGCCGATGGAATACTGGGTCGAACGCATCGGCGCGCGCGGTTACAATCTGCTGCACGAAGACACCAATCGCATACGCCTGCTGGCTGCGCAGGAGCGGGCGATCTACATGCACAATTCCGGACTGCTGTTCCACCGGCGCTAACGCGCGATCGAGCGCGGTCAAAGGTTTCTGCCATGGACCCGGGTGAAGAGTTCGGTCGCGCCGCGCGGGCTTTCCAGGCCGGCGACGTCCGAACGGCGGAACGGGTCTGCGGCAAAATCCTGCGCAAGGCGCCGCGCCACATCGGCGCGCTGTCATTGCTGGCGGCCATCGAGTTCCGCGGCGGCAATCTGGAAGCCGGCATCCGTCACAGCAGAGCGGTGCTCAAGCTCAAGCCCGACGACGTCGATACCTTGTTCAATCTCGGCCATGCTCTGACGCTGCGGCATCACCTGGCCGAAGCCCTGGATTGCTATGACAGACTTCTGGCGACACGGCCCGATCATGCGGCCGCCTTCGGCAATCGCGGCGCTATTCTGCTGCTGCTGGACCGCGCTGAAGAAGCCCTGGCGAGCTTTCAAAAGGCCTCGGCGCTGCAGCCGAACTGGCAGGCCGCCGCGGTCAATGTGGGCCTCGCTTTGGTGCAGCTCAAGCGCCACGAAGAGGCCTTGGCAGCGTTCGAACAGGCGCTGGCGCGCGAGCCCGACAATGAGCTTCTGCTGTTTGCCAAAGGCGGCGTGCTGGAAGAACTGAATCGCGCCGACGAGGCGATTGCCACCTACGAGAACATCCTGTCGAAGAACCCGACTCTGGCGCGGGCACGGTTTGCTCTCTGCAAGGCGCAATTGCCGGTGCTTTACCGCGACGCCGGCGAGATTGCCGTTCGCCGTGCAGCATACGCAGGCTGCTTACAAAAGCTCACCAGCGATTTCGGCACGTTCGCCATTGGACAGGAATTCGAACCGAAGCCGCCGTTCTATCTGCCTTATCAGGGGCAAAACGACCGCGACTTGCAGAAGGCCTATGGCACGCTGGCCTGCAATATTATGAAGGCGCGCTATCCGGACCCAATAGCGAAAGCGCCGCGTGCAAAATCGGACAAGCCACTGAAGGTCGGAATCGTGAGCGGATTCTTCCGCGAGCATTCCAATTGGAAGATTCCGATCAAAGGCTGGATCGGTTCGCTCGACCGCAAGCGGTTTCGCCTGTTCGGCTATTCCACCGCACAGTCTGCCGATGCCCAGACCGAGGTCGCGAAATCCATGTGCGAGCGGTTCGTGCAAGGCCAATCCACGATCGATGCGTGGCGAAATGAAATCCTCAGCGATGCGCTCGATATTCTGATCTATCCGGAAGTGGGCATGGACCCGGTCGCCGCGCAATTGGCTGCGCTTCGGCTGGCGCCGGTGCAATGCAATTCGTGGGGTCACCCGACCACCAGCGGATTTCCGACCCTGGATTATTTCCTGAGCAGCGATCTGATGGAGCCGGAAAACGCCCAGGATCACTACAGCGAGCGGCTTATTCGCCTGCCCAATCTAGGCATCTACTACGAGCCGCCGGCGGTGCCAGACTCAAGACGGCGGCGGACCCCGGTCGGGACCCGTGCGCTTCTGGTGCGGCCAGGCAACGCCGAAATATCTGCCGCAATATGACGAGGTGTTTCCCCGTATCGCGAAGCAGGCCGGCGATTGCCGGTTCGTGTTCATCCAGTCGCAGGTGTCGGCCGCCGTCACCGAACAGTTTCGCGGGCGGCTGACGAATGCGTTCGCTGCCGCCGGCCTCGACGTCTCGCAATACTGCGAGTTCCTGCTGCGTATGAACGAAAGTGAATTTTCCGCAGCGCTGGCGCAATGCGACATTTTTCTCGACAGCATCGGCTGGTCGGGCTGCAATTCGACGCTCGAAAGTCTGCCCTACGACATTCCGATCGTGACGCTGCCCGGCGCGCTGATGCGCGGGCGCCACAGCATGGCAATTCTCAAAATGATGGGCGTGACCTCGACTATCGCGGCGTCGATCGACGACTATGTTGATATCTCTGCTCGTATCGCCGGCGACCCATCGGCGCGGGAAGCGATCAGGGTGCAGATCGCCGCCAACAAGAGGAAAATATATGGCGACAAGAGTGTCACCGCCGCGCTGGAGGTCTTTCTCGAAACCGCGGCGTTGACCGCTTGACGATCAGGCCGCGGCGGCCTTGCCCTTCGGATTCACTTCCGCGGTGTAGTCTTCCATCAGCGTCTTGGTGATGCCGCCCGGGTTGAAATTCCACTGGGCGATCTCCGACACCGCGGTGACCTCGGCGGCCGAGCCGGTGATGAAGCACTCGGCGAACTCGCTGAGCTCGTCCGGCAGGATGCGGCGCTCGATCACTTCCATGCCGCGCTTGCGTGCCAGCGCAATCGCGGTCTGCCGGGTGATGCCGTCGAGAAAGCAGTCGGCGATCGGCGTGTGGATCTTGCCGTCCTTGACGAAGAAGATATTGGCGCCGGTGCATTCGGCGACACGGCCTTGCCAATCCAGCATCATGGCGTCGGCATAGCCACGGCGCTCGGCGCGGTGCTTGGAGATGGTGCAGATCATGTACAGGCCGGCGGCCTTGGCGAGGCAGGGCGAAGTCTTTGGATCGGGCCGGCGATATTCGGCGAGGTCGAGCCGGATACCTTTCAGCCGCTGTTCGGGGTCGAAATAGCTCGGCCATTCCCAGCTCGCGATCGCGAGGTGGATCTTGTTGGTCTGCGCCGAGACACCCATCATCTCCGAGCCGCGCCAGGCGATCGGGCGGACATAGGCTTCCGTCTTGCCGTTCTTTTCGATCACCAGCTTCTTGGCGGCGACGATCTCGGCAACGGAGTAGGGGATCTCGAAATCCAAGATGTTGGCCGAACGCTTGAGCCGTTCGGCGTGCTCGGTCGACTTGAATATCTCGCCGCCATAGGCGCGCTCGCCTTCGAACACGGCGCTCGCATAGTGCAGGCCGTGGCTCAGGACATGCAGATTGGCGTCGGCCCAAGGCACCAGCTTGCCGTCGTACCAGATGACCCCTTCGAGCCGGTCATAGGATTGCGCAGCCATAGTCGTCTCCCAACGCTTTCCGTCCCCGAGAGCCCCGCACTCCGTGAGCGCGGTCATTGCCGCCTTGATGGCGTATTTTTCCCGCCTATTCCAACACTTTGCGTCGCAGGGCAACACCCGGTATGAGTGGCATCAGCCCGTTCGAGCACCTGTCGGGATAGGCCCCGTGCGGCCTGGATAGGGCCTTTGGGTACGATCCTTTCGTCTGTAACGGTGTTTTTGTAACATAAAACCAATATATGTCAACATGGCTGACATAAATGTGAACGCCAAGCTTGCCGCTGCCAGCGCGGGCCTTTCCGAGCGCAAGGCGGCCAGCGTCATACAGCCTGAGGCGGCCGCGGAGCCGACCTGGGACATCATCGAACTGCTGTTCTTTGCCTATCGCGATTTCGTCGGCGATGCCGACGAGGTGCTCAGCAAGCTCGGTTTCGGCCGCGCGCACCATCGCGTGCTGCACTTCGTCAACCGCCATCCCGGTATGAAGGTCGCCGACCTGCTCGACATCCTCAACATCACCAAGCAGTCGCTCGGGCGCGTGCTCAAGCAGTTGGTCGATCAGGGCTACGTGCTGCAGAAGGAAGGCGCGCAGGATCGCCGCCAGCGCCTGCTTTCCGTGACGCCGAAGGGCGAGGCGCTTTCGCTCAAGCTCGCCGGCCTGCAGACCACGCGCATCAACCGGGCGTTCGAGCAACTCGGCCCCGGGAGCCATGACGCGGCGCGGCGCTTTCTTACCGCCATGATCGACGCGGACAATCGCGAAGGCGTGCTGCATCTGATCGCGCGCGCCGACCGCGCCGCCAAGCCGCGAAGCTAGAAATGACGCTGCCCGCCACGCTTGCCGACGATGCGCCGCATCTGCTGGTGGTCGATGACGACCGCCGCATTCGCGATCTGCTGTCGCGCTTTCTCTCCGGCGAGGGCTATCGCGTGACCACCGCCGAGACCGCGGCCGACGCCCGCGGCAAGCTCAAAAGCCTGAGCTTCGATATGCTCATTCTCGATTTGATGATGCCGGGCGAGTCCGGCTTCGATCTCGCCAAGGCGATCCGCGTCGACTCCAGCGTACCGATCCTGATGCTGACCGCGCGCGACGCCGCCGAAAGCCGCATCAAGGGTCTTGAGATCGGCGCCGACGATTATTTGTCCAAGCCGTTCGAGCCGCGCGAATTGGCGCTACGCATCGCCAATATCCTCAAGCGCGCGCAGCCGGCGGTGGCGCCGCAGGTCGAGTCGGTGCGGTTCGGGCCGTTCGTCTATCATCTCGAGCGCGGTGAATTGCGTCGCGGCGACGAGGTCATCCGGCTGACCGACCGCGAGCGCGAAATGCTGCGTATTCTTGGCGCGACGCCGGGCGAAACCGTGCCGCGGCTGGCGCTTGCCGGCAATGGCGGCTCGGTCAGCGAACGCGCGGTCGACGTGCAGGTCAATCGCCTGCGCCGCAAGATCGAGCGCAATCCCGCCGATCCGCTGTTCGTGCAGACCGTGCGGGGCATCGGTTACCGGCTGGTGATCACCACATGACCAGCCTCGACGGCAGCATCGCGACCATCCGCACGCATTCTCGGCCGCATCGGCGACCGCTTCCAGCGCGCCAACGACGTCGCCGCGGTCCGCGCGGTCCGCACGGGGTCGGAACGCATTCGCGACGCCTGGCGGCGGAGCAGCCGCTGGCTCAACAGCGTCATGCCGAAGGGTCTCTATGCCCGCGCGCTGCTGATCATCATCGCGCCCATGGTGATCCTGCAATCGGTGATCGCCTTCGTGTTCATGGAGCGGCACTGGAACGTGGTGACGCAGCGCCTGTCCGCCAGCGTGGTGCAGGATATCGCGGCGCTGATCGACGTCTATCGCGGCTATCCGCAGGATACCGAGCAGGCGCAGATCCGCCGCATCGCGCAGAACCGGCTCGGTTTGGTGGTGGATTTCCTGCCCCTGACCGAGATGCCGCCGCCAGGGCCCAAGCCGTTCTTCTCGCTGCTCGACCAGGCACTGTCGGAGGAGATGCGCAAGCAGATCCAGCGGCCGTTCTGGATCGACACCGTCGGCAAATCGGCGCTGGTCGAAATCCGCGTGCAGCTCGATAAAAAAGTGATGCGGGTGTTCGCTCGCCGCAGCGCGGCCTACGCGTCGAATTCGGAAATCTTCCTGATCTGGATGGTCGGAACCTCGACCGTGCTGCTGATTGTCGCCGTCATCTTCCTGCGCAACCAGATCAAGCCGATCTTGCGGCTGGCCGACGCCGCCGAAAGCTTCGGCAAGGGCCGTGATGTTCCAAATTTTCGCCCGCGCGGCGCGCGCGAGGTGCGGCGCGCGGCGCAGGCCTTCATCGAAATGAAATCCCGCGTCGAGCGCGCGATCGAGCAACGCACCGCCATGCTGGCCGGCGTCTCGCACGACCTGCGCACCGTGCTCACGCGCTTCAAGCTCGAACTGGCGTTGCTCGACGACAGCCCGGAAATCGACGCGATGAAGAAGGACGTCGACGAGATGGCGAGCATGCTGGAGGCCTATCTGGCCTTCGCGCGCGGCGATCTCGGCGAGCAGTCGGCGCCGACCGATATGGCGGGCTTCCTCGAGGAATTACGGCTCGACGCCGAACGGCATGGCCACAAGACCAGTGTCGAATTCCACGGGCCGCCGGTCGTGACCGTGCGCCCGGCCGCGTTCAAACGCTGTCTTGGCAATCTGGTGTCGAACGCGGCGCGCTTTGCCCTCTCGATCGCGATTACCGGTCACCGCGACCATCGCTATCTCACCGTCACGGTGGACGACGACGGGCCGGGAATACCGGCGGATTTGCGCGAGGAAGTATTCAAGCCATTCCTGAGGCTCGACGATGCGCGCAATCAGGACGAGGGCGGCACCGGCTTAGGCCTGGCGATTGCACGCGACATCGCGCGCTCGCATGGCGGCGACATCGTGCTTGGCGACAGCCCGCTCGGGGGATTGCGCGCGACCGTGCGCGTTCCTGTGTGAACTAGGCCGCGTCGGCTTCGGCCGCGCTTTCGTCGTATGGTTGCCGTCTGCGCCGGCGCGGCCCGCGCAACACGCATTTCGGAATGGCGCAAAGGTCACCGACGAATCCGTCCCAGCGCTCGGCGCTGGAAAGCCCGCGATCGAGCGCGGCCATGGCGCGGTCGAGACCTTCCTCCTCGTCGTCGTCGATCCAGACCGACAGCACGCGGGCAAACATCAGCGCGGCGCCTTGCGCGCGCAGCGCGCCGCGAGGACCCGAGGCACCGATACCGGCGGCTTCCAGCATCCAGCGTTGCGACCGCACCGTCATTGCGTTGAGCGCCAGCGCAAGCCCTGCATTGCGCCGGGCCGAACGCATGAGCGAGCGGGTCGTTTCCTTGTATGGGGCAAGAGCTTCCAGGCGCCGCATCAGCACGTCGAACAGCCGTTCGCGCGGTGGCTCCTCGGCCATGTCGGCGTCGCCGCCGGCCAGCACGATGCGGTCGATGTCCTTGATATGACCGCCGAGGATGGCCAGCGTCGAGCCGAACTCGGCGCGCAGTTGCGACAATTTGAGACCGGCGCGGCCGGCGATTTCGGCAAGACCAATCTGCTCGAAGGGATGCTCGGCGAGCAGCGCCATCAGCGCGTCGATCGCCTTGTCGCGGTCGGTGGTGCCGCGCGGCGGCGCGGCGTTCGGGGCCTTGCGTTCACGTTTCGGCTTGCGGGCCATGACGGGCTCCCTTTAGCTGTCCGGATACCCTCAATGTAGGCCAGCAAAGGCGACCGTTCTAGGGCGGGAACCCGTCAACCACCGAGTTCGCGCGAGCGCCTGGTTGCGGCGGCGATGGCGCGCGTCAAAAGCGCGTCGAAGCCATCCGGGCCCATCAGCACCTCGAGCGCCGCTGCGGTGGTACCGCCGGGCGAGGTAACGTTTTGCCGCAGCGTGGCCGCATCGAGGCTCGAGCGGTGCAGCAGTTCGCCGGAGCCAGCGACGGTTTCGCGCGCCAAGCGGCCCGCGAGCTCCGCCGGCAGCCCTGCGGCGATACCTGCTTTTGTCATCGCTTCGGCCAACAGGAAGATGTAGGCCGGACCGGAGCCCGACAACGCGGTGACCGCGTCCATCAGCGCCTCATCGCCGATCCACTCGACCTTGCCGATGGCGGCGAGCAAGTCGGAGGTCTGCCGGCGCTGGCGGGCGGTGACCTTGGCGTTGGCAACCGCCACGCTGATGCCGCGTCCGATCGATGCCGGCGTGTTCGGCATCGCGCGCACGATCGCCGTCCCTGCCGGCAGCATCTTCTGCAGGAAACCGAGCGTGCGGCCGGCCATGATCGATAGCACCAGCGTCGTCTTGCCGGCGTAGGCGCCAAGCGGTGGCACGGCGTCGGGCGCGGTTTGCGGCTTGACCGCGATTACGATGGCCGAGGCCGCGGTGGCTTTGGATTTCGGATTGAGCTTGAGCCCGCGCCGCGTGAGCGCCTTCACCGATTTGTGCGGCTGCGGCTCGATCACGACCAACTGCTTCGGATTGAGCCCGCGCGCCAGCCAGCCCTCCAGCATGGCGCTGCCCATCTTGCCGGCGCCGACCAGCACCAGCGAGCCGCGGAAACTCTTTAGCGTGCGATCTTTGGCGATGGGCATGGCCGGTTGCCGGCCTTACGCCTCGCCCGAGGTCTCGAACATGGCGGCGTCGAGAGCCTCGCGCGCACCCTTGCCGGCCCAGACGACGAATTGGAAGGCGGTGAAATAGCGCTCGCACGTGTCGAGCGCGGTGCCGAGCAGGGATTCACATTGCTTGCCGGAGGCTTCCACGCCGCCCGCCAGCACCAGTGCGTGGCGGAACATCACGATGCCTTCCTTGGTCCACAGGTCGAAATGGCCGACCCAGAGCCGCTCGTTGATCATCGAGATTAGCTGCTGCACCTCGGCGCGCCGGCGTTCCGGAACCTTGAGGTCGAAGGCACAGGCCAGGTGCAGCGCCTCGATGTCGCACATCCAGGTGTAGGAGAGCTGGTAGTCGGTCCACTTGCCGGTGACCAGAATGGTGATTTCGTCTTCGCTGGCGCGCTCGAACGACCAGTCATTGACGGCCGCCAGGCGTTCGACGAGGTCGAGCGGGTTGATTCGTTGCTCGTCCGCGTAGCTGCTGAGGGACATGACGTCTCCGCTTTGCCGAATGAAGCGAGGGAAACGCACGGCACCGCACGCGTACGGGACGATACGACCCGGACTGGGCACGAACTGCACTTTGACGCAGGGGGTACGGGACGCCTTGACGGCGAGAGCGAATCACTTGGCCAACTGACTATATCCTGCTCGATTCCGGCCGCCAAAGGCATCGTCGAGCGCTAATGAGCAGTGATTTGCGACTCGGTGGCAACCGCCCGAAGTGGACTCTCCACAAGCAATGCTGCGTCAAGTTGACTCAACGGTGGATAACTCGGCGCGCGGCCAGCGGCTGTTTCAGTCGAACAGGCTCGACACCAATTCCTCGGACGCGGTGCGCCCGATTGCTTCGCCGATCAATGTGGCGATCTCCAGCACGCGGATATTGCCGGCGGCGAGCACTTCCTGGGTCGGCTGGATAGAGTCGGTAATGACCAGTTCCTTCAGCCGTGATTTGGCGATGCGCGCCGCCGCGCCGCCCGACAACACGCCGTGGCTGATATAGGCGTAGACCGCCTTCGCCTTGTTCTCGAGCAGCGCATCGGCGGCATTCATCAGCGTGCCGCCGGAGTCGACAATGTCGTCCACCAGCACGCAGGTATAGCCGGCGACATCACCGATCACGTTCATCACTTCGGATTCGCCGGCGCGCTCGCGCCGCTTGTCGATGATGGCGAGCGGCGCGTTGATGCGCTTGGCCAGTCCGCGTGCGCGCGTCACGCCGCCGACGTCGGGCGATACCACCATGATATTGTCGAGCTGGAAGCGCTCGCGGATGTCGCGCACCATCAGCGGCGAGGCGTAGAGGTTGTCGGTCGGAATGTCGAAGAAGCCCTGGATCTGCCCGGCATGCAGGTCGAGTGTCATCACCCGGTCGGCGCCGGCGCGCGTGATCAGATTGGCGACCAGCTTGGCCGAGATCGGCGTGCGCGGACCCGGTTTGCGGTCCTGGCGGGCGTAGCCGAAATAGGGGATCACCGCGGTGATGCGGCGGGCGGACGAGCGCCGCAGCGCATCCATGATGATCAGCAATTCCATCAAGTGGTCGTTGGCCGGAAACGACGTGGATTGGACGACGAAAACGTCGGAGCCGCGCACGTTTTCCTGGATTTCGACGAATATCTCCATGTCGGCGAAGCGCCGTACCACCGCCTTGGTCAGCGAGGTGTTGAGGTAGGCGGCGATCTGCTGGGCCAGCGCGGGATTGGAATTGCCGGCGACGAGCTTGATCGCTCCGTTCTTGCCGGCCATCCCGAGATCCTCAAGTTAACGCGCCATGCTCACGCGAGCGCGACATTTTGCGCTCAGGCGGCGTGGTCATAACAAGGTGGCGAGGACCCGGCAATACGAGTCGAAATCGTTGTCCCGAAGCTTTTTGGGGCAGGATGAATGCCGCCTTAGTGTCTAGTGGCTGGCGGCTGCCAGTGTCACGGTTTCCCGGGCTGTTGCTGCCGCATCCAGAGCCGGCCGGCGGCGCGGCAGCGGCACTGAACCGGTAGTTTCGTCTGCCCCGACGGGCGCCTCTGCGGACGGCACCGGGTCGGCATTCGCCCGGAAAATGCGGAATATGCCGGCGGACTCGGGCGAGGAGTCGCGCTGCCCAATAAGCCCGATCTGCGGCCGGCCGGGCAGGTCGGGCGTAAAGGCCGCCACCTCGGGCGCGACTTCTGGTGAGGCCTCCGGCGCCGCCTGCGGCGAGGTCAGAAACGCCGAGAGTTGGTCCATTCCGGAGCGGGCAATTCGCTGCAACATGGCGTCATCGACGACGCTCCAGGCGTCGCGCTGGCTTCCCAAGCCGCGTGATTTGGCGGTCTCCTGGCCGTTGATGCGCAAGACGCGACGCTGCTCCGCATCGAAGACGTCCCACGCCCACGAGATCGTGGTCTGGCCTTTCGCCGTCTTGGCGGCGATGTTGCCGCGCACGCGATAGACCGACGGGCTTTCACGCGAAATGACCGCAAGCCGGCGGGACTGCGCCTCGTCGTTCAGATTCTGCACCAGCTTCTGGAATTGTCCGGGCGGCAGGCCGTGGATCGATTCGAACGCCACCGTGGCGCCGCGTGGCTGCGAAGCGAACAGGCCCGACGGATCGGGTTGATTGCATGCGGAGAGGGCCATCGCGCAGGCGACCGCCAAACCGAAAGGAAGCAGGCGATAGACCGCTGCGCCGAAGGTACGACGGTTGGTACGCCACGCCATAAACGCCCCCGCGGCCTTGTTCTTGATTGTTATGTCGCTCGGCCGCGGCGAAAGGTAACGGCAAGGCCGCCGCTGTGTCTAGACGAAATCCAGCGAATTACTCCACCAGCGCGATGGCGTTGATATGCCGGCCGTAATCGGGCTCGCCCCGCAAGGTCGTGCGGCGAAAGCTGTAGAAGCGGTCGGGTTCGGCAAAAGTGCACAGACCGAGGTCCTCGAATTTCACAATGCCGGCGCGGTGAACGCGCGCAGCGATGTAGCCGGTGAGATCGAACATGGCATGTCCGGCGCGATCGGAGGACGCGAAGAATTGCGCATTGGCCGCATCCGCCGCCACGAAGCGCTCGACGAATTCCGGGCCGACCTCATAGTTCGGCTGCCGGATCGTCGGCCCGAGTGCGACGTTCAGGCGAGTGCGCTCTGCGCCGAGCGTTTCCATCGCTGCGATCGTCGCTTCGATCACGCCGCCGAAGGCGCCGCGCCAACCGGCATGGGCCGCGCCGATCACGCCCGCCTCACTGTCGGCGAACAGCAGCGGTCCGCAGTCGGCGGTGGAAACCCCGACGGCGAGCCGCGGCGTCTTGGTGACGACCGCATCGGCGCGCGGACGGTTGTCGGGTATCCATGGCGCATCGGCGACCACCACGCCGGGCGAATGGATCTGATAGGGCGTTAGCAGGCGGTCCGGCGTCACGCCGAGCGCCGTGGCCATGCGGGCGCGGTTCTCGGTGATCTTGTCGGGCGCATCGTTCGAGCCGACCCCGCCATTGAGCGTGGCATAGAGCCCTTCCGACACGCCGCCGCCGCGCGTGAAGAAGGCGTGACGAATGGGCGTGAGTTTGGCGAGCGATGGAGCTTGCAGCATAAGCTCGCTCTTTACTCGAATCCGGGCGGCACGCCAACGGACGGGTGCGCAAAGGCAGCGGCCTTGAACAGCGTGCCCATGCCGGTGCGGCCGTGGCCGATGAGACGCGCGAGGCCGAGTTCAATTCCTGCGGCCGCGGCGGGTGAGGCCCCGGCCTTGAGCAAAGCGGCACGCTGTTCGATTCCAAGGCGGCGCAGGAATTCCGACTGCTCGATCGGCGCGAAGCCGTTCACGCCCATTGCCTCGACCGCCCGCCCGAACGCCTGGAAGTCGACATGCGCGGTGAGATCGATTTGGCCTGGGGCGGTCAACGGATCGGCAAAGGCGTGCTGGCCGACCGCCTGCAAGGTTTCGCCGACGGCGCTTTCGGTGTGTCCATAGTCGATCACCAGCGCCGCCCCGCCACTCTCGGCGAGCCGCCGGCCCAGATCGAACGCCATGGTGTCGGCGCGCCATTCGAAGATCGATTGCGCCGGCGCTGCGCGCAAGGCGGGCGGCAACAGTATCTCGAAGTGCGGGATGCGGTCGGGCGCAACGGTGAAAACGAGGTTGTCGTTGGAATCGATTTCGATCTGGCGCTCGTGCCAGCCTTGTTCGGTCTTCACCGCCTGGTTGACCGGCAGCGCGTCGAAGAATTCGTTGGCGATGATAATGGCGGGGCCTTTTGGCACATCAACCAGCGCGGGATGCCAGAACATCGGCATCGAAAGGTGTTCGAGCGTGCGCTCCTGCTGCTCCTCCAGAACCGGGCTGATCTCGACCAGATGCAGCACGCACGCCTCGCGAAATGCCGGCATCACCTGCGCCGCGCGCATGGCATCCTTGAGCAAAGTGCCGCGGCCGGGCCCGAGTTCGATGATGCGGACGTTTGCGGGCGCGCCCATCTGCTTCCAGAGCGCGGCCATCCACAATCCGATCAACTCGCCGAACATCTGGCTGATCTCGGGCGCCGTGATGAAATCGCCACGCGCGCCCAACGGATCGCGCGTGGTGTAGTAGCCGTTTTCGCTGTCGGCGAGGCACAGCGCCATGTATTCCGCGACCGGCATCGGCCCCGCCGCGGCGATGCGCCGGCGGATTTCGGCTTCCAGCGGCGCGCTCTCGTCCATGTCAGGTTTTTAGGCGCGGATGTTTCAGCGCATAAAAGATAAAGCCAAGACCCACGAGGAATAGCGGCACCGACAGCAATTGTCCCATGGTGGCGCCGCCCCAAAGGAAGCCGAGCTGGGAATCGGGCTCGCGGAAGAATTCGCAGGTCGAGCGTGCAACCGCATAGACGACCGCGAAGGCGCCGATTATCAGGCCGGGCCATTTGAGCGCGCCGGCACGGATCAAGATCGCCAGCACGACCAGCAGCAGCAGGCCTTCCAGCCCCGCTTCGTAGAGTTGGCTCGGGTGCCGCGGCAGTGGGCCGCCGCCGGGAAACACCATCGCCCACGGAACGTCGGCGGCGCGGCCCCACAATTCGCCATTGATGAAATTGGCGAGGCGGCCGAGAAACAATCCGATCGGCCCGACGGCGCAGGTAATGTCGCCGAGCGACAAAAACGGAATGCCGCGCTGGCGCGCGAACAGGATCACGGCGATCACGCAGCCGGTAAATCCGCCGTGGAACGACATGCCGCCGGTCCACAGTTTGAATATTTCCACCGGATTGGCGGCGAAATATTCCAGATTGTAGAACAGCACATAGCCGATGCGGCCGCCGAGGATGATGCCGAGCGTGACCCAGAGGATGAAGTCGTCAAAGTCGTCGACCTTCATCGGCGCGGTTCCGCCCCATAGCTTGTTGGCGCGGATTAGGGCGCGGGCATAGAGCCAGCCGAGCAGGATACCGGCGATATAGGCCAGCGCATACCAGCGGATGGAAAATGGTCCGAGATGCACCAGCACTGGATCAATGGCGGGATAGGGAATGACAAACAAAGGCATTGCGAGGTCCGGTGGGTTTCGTGGGGGCGCTGTGTCAGCGCGATGTTAACAAAGCTAGCATGGCGGGTCTTGCGGCCGGATGACCGGATCGCCATTGTTTGGAAATAGCGTGGCGGAGGCTACTCATGACCCAGACCAGCAACCGTATTTTCGACGAGATGGCGCGTCTGATGAACGATGCCGCCGGGGTCGCGCAAGGGGTGCGGCGCGAATTCGACACCCTGTTCCGGGGCCAGGCCGAACGCATCCTGCGCGACCTCGACGTGGTCCAGCGCGAGGAATTCGAGGCGGTCAAGGAGATGGCCCGTCTGGCGCGCGAAGAGAATGAGGCGCTGAAGGCGCGTATCGAGGCGTTGGAAGCCAAAGCGGGCGAAAAGCCGGCCAGCAAGCCGGCCAAGAAGGCCGCCGGGCCGGCTGCGACCGACTGATTTACGCGCAGCAAGGGCTTTCTTGCCCTTTCCGGTACCCCCCGCTATAACCCCGCGCGATACGCGGCCCCCGGCACCCCTGGAGGCTTGCCGCGTTCGTGGGCGGCGGAAAAGCCGCCTTTTCCTTTGGTTTAAATGAGGGTTTCAAGATGGCGACCGTCCAGGAATTGAAAGCGACGGTGCGTCCGAAAGGCGGCAAGGGGGCCGCTCGGGCTGCACGTCGATCCGGCAATGTGCCGGGTGTGATCTATGGTGAGAACAAGCCCCCGATGATGGTCCTCATGGACCATGCCGAACTGCGCAAGCGCATCTACGCCGGGCGCTTCCTCACCACGCTTTATCATGTCGAAATCGACGGCACGAAGCATCGCGTGATTCCGCGCGACTTCCAGCTCGATCCGGTGAAGGATCTGCCGATCCACGTGGATTTCCTCCGCGTGTCGGAAGGCGCCGTCATCCGCGTGAAAGTCGCGGTGCATGTGCTCAATGCCGACGCCTCGCCCGGCGTGAAGCGCGGCGGTGCGGTCAACATCGTCACCCATACCATCGACGTGATGTGCCCGGCCGAGTCGATTCCGAAATCGATCGACGTCGATATTTCCGAGCTCGACATCAACCATTCCAAACACCTCAGCGAGATCACGCTGCCGCCGAACCTGCGGGTGATCGCCCATGGTGACATCACGCTCGTCACGGTGGTGCCGCCGTCCGGCTATGCGGAAGAACTCAAGGCCGCCGCCGAAGCGGCTGCCGCTGCTGCCGCTGCCGCAGCTGCCGCGGAAGCCGCGGGTGCCGCGCCCGGCGCCGAAGGGGCTCCCGGTGCCGCGCCTGGCGGTGCACCTGGTGCCGCGCCCGGTGGTGCTCCTGCCGCCGGTGGCGCGGCCGCCACGCCGCCTAAATCTGACAAGAAGTGAGGCGGGTAGCTCCCGTCTCGCTTCCGTTTGCGGTTTCCGATCAAACGCTCTGAGGCGGCGCCGCCCCCATGCTGCTTTTCGTCGGCCTCGGCAATCCGGGCGAGCGCTACGTCGCGAACCGGCACAATATCGGTTTCACGGCGCTGCAGGCGATCGCCAAGCGCCACAACATCGCGCCTTGGCGGCGCAAATTCCAGGGCGTCGCAGTCGAAGGCACGATCGGCGGCGAAAAGCTTCTACTGCTGCTGCCCGGCACGTTCATGAACGAATCCGGGCGCGCGGTGGCGGAGGCGCTGCATTTCTACAAACTTGGCCTTGGCGACATCGTGGTGTTTCACGACGAACTCGATCTGCCGCCCGGCAAGCTGCGAGTGAAAACCGGCGGCGGCAATGCCGGCCACAACGGCTTGCGCTCGATCTCCGCGCATGTCGGCAACGACTATCGCCGCGTGCGCATCGGTATCGGGCATCCGGGCGACAAGAAGCTCGGGGCATCCTACGTCCTGCAGGATTTCGCCAAAAGCGAAGTTCCTTGGGTGGAGACCTTGTGTGACGTCATCGCCGACAATGCCGGCCTGCTGGTCGAAGGCACGGATTCGACTTTCCAAAACAAGGTGCATCTCGCCATGGACGCTAAAGGGTTCAGCGACAAGGCGGACGAAAATTAGGGACTAAGCGATCATGGGATTCAAATGCGGCATCGTCGGCCTGCCGAACGTCGGCAAGTCGACGCTCTTTAATGCGCTCACACAGACGGCAGCGGCGCAGGCGGCAAATTATCCGTTCTGCACCATCGAGCCGAATGTCGGCGAGATCGCGGTTCCGGATCCGCGGCTCGAGCCGCTTTCAAATCTCGCCAAGTCGGAACAGATCATTCCTACCCGCATCACCTTCGTGGACATCGCCGGCCTTGTGCGCGGCGCCTCCAAAGGCGAGGGGCTCGGAAACCAGTTTCTCGCCACCATCCGCGAAGTCGACGCCATCGTCCATGTGGTGCGCTGTTTCGAGGACGACGACATTACCCATGTCGAGAACAAGAATCGATCCGGTCGCCGATATCGAGACCATCGAGACCGAGCTGATGCTGGCCGATCTCGACAGCCTGGAAAAGCGCGTCGACAATCTGGAGAAAAAGGCCAAAGGCACCGGCGAAGACGCCAAGGCCGCCAAGGAAATGCTCGATCTGGTCAATCGCGCGCTCGTGCTGCTGCGCGAGGGCAAGCCCGCCCGCTTTGTCGAGCGCAAGCCGGAGGAGGAAAAGCTATTCCACTCGCTCGGCCTGCTCACCTCGGCGCCGGTGCTTTATGCCTGCAACGTCGAGGAAGCCGCGGCGGCGACCGGCAACGAATTTTCCCGAAAGGTCGAGGCGCGCGCCAAAGTCGAGGGCGCGATCGCGGTGGTGATCTCGGCCAAGATCGAGTCGGAGATCGCGACCTTGCCGCCGGCCGAACGCGCGGAGTTTCTCGAAGCGGTCGGTCTGAAGGAAACCGGGCTCGATCGCCTCGTTCGCGCCGGTTATGAACTGCTGCATCTGGTGACCTATTTCACCGTCGGCCCGAAGGAGACGCGGGCCTGGACCATCACCAAGGGCACCAAGGGGCCGCAGGCCG
Organism: uncultured Alphaproteobacteria bacterium; assembly: GCA_963741115.1. Classification (GTDB taxonomy): domain Bacteria; phylum Pseudomonadota; class Alphaproteobacteria; order Rhizobiales; family Xanthobacteraceae; genus Pseudolabrys. Next base: position 113,167 of record CAVUGR010000003.1, read on the forward strand.
CCGGCGTGATCCATTCCGATTTCGAGCACGGCTTCATCCGCGCCGAGACCATCAGCTATGCCGACTACATTTCCACCGGCGGCGAAGTTGGTGCTAAAGAGGCCGGCAAGATGCGTCTGGAAGGCAAGGAATACGTGGTTGCCGATGGCGACGTAATGCATTTCCGCTTCGCCACCTGAGCGGTTGAACCGGCCGGCCCGGTTGCGCGACGAATAATGAATACTGTTGGTGTCGCGCTCTGATTTAAGGGGAAATCATGCCGTCTTTCGCATGGCTGCGCCGCTTTGGCGCCGGGTTCATGTTCATGGCTCTCCTCGCCGCCACGCCGGCGAAGGCGGAGATCGCAAAATTCATGAACCAGTGCGACGGCGAGATCGTGCGCGTTTTTCCGCGCCTCGATCGCGATTCCGGAAGGCTGGGTCGAAGACAAGGAAGCGACCAAGTATTACAATTCGCAATTCCTGCTGCCGAAGGGCGTCGATTTCGGCAAGGCGCCGGCCAAGATCTATGTCGTCGTCCGCTATAACCAAGACAAGCAGCCGATTTCCAACTTTATGCCCGATAACATCGCGGAATGGAAAAGCCGCGCCAAGGACGCCAAACTGACTGAGCTCGCCGACTTCCGGCGCAGCGATGGCAAGCCGGCCTTCGTGCGGCACCAATTCGAGGCGCGCAGCCTGAAAGAGCAAGGCTACGAACTTCAGGCGGTGACCGCCGACGGCGACAAGGATGGCAACCAGTTTATCGTCACCATCACCGTGTCGGCGAACTCGCAGGAAGCTCTCAAGAAGGCTGAGCCGGCCTATCTTTCAATCCTCAGCAAGTACTGAATGTCTGCAACCGCAGTATGCGCGTGCCGCAGTTGACGCGGCCTCGATCCGGGCGATAGGGAACAGACCTCGCAACCGCCGGAACGCGAGGGTCCGCGTCGATGCTCCATTGGGAAGACTTCCAGCCCGGCGCGGTTGCCGTTTACGGCCCGCGTCTGGTGACTCGCGAGGAGATCGTCGCCTTCGCCGCCGAGTTCGATCCGCAGCCGATGCACCTCGACGAGGCGGCGGCGAGCGCCACCATGCTCGGCGGGCTCGGTGCCTCCGGCTGGCATAGCTGCGCCCTGATCATGCGCATAATCGCCGACGGTTTCATTCTTAACTCCGCCTCCATGGGCTCACCCGGCATCGAACAGGTACGCTGGCTGGCGCCATTGCGGCCCGGCACCCGCGTTCGCGTCCGCTCGACCGTGCTGGAAGCGCGCGCCTCCAAGAGCCGCCCGGAAATGGGCCTTGTTAAATTCTTCTTCGAAATGCTCGACGAGACCGACAAGCCGCTGACCGCGCTCGACACAACGCTGATGATGAGGCGCCGTCCGCCAGGTGGTCCGGCATGAGGTATTACGAGGATGTGCGGGTGGGCGATGCCGACGACCTCGGCAAACATACATTCGCCGCCGACGACATCAAAAGCTTCGCGCGCCGCTTCGACCCGCAACTCTTTCATGTCGATCAAGAGACGGCGGCGCGCTCGCATTTCGGCGCTCTCGTCGCCTCCGGTTGGCAGACGGCGGCCATCTGGATGCGGCTGATGGTCAATCATCGCCGCCGCCAGATCGAGGCGGCCACCGCACGCGGCGACACGGTCGCGCAAATGGGGCCCGCGCTCGGATTCCGCGACATGAAATGGCTGAAGCCGGTCTTTGTCGGCGACACCATCGCCTACCGCATTGAGGTGGTCGACAAGCGCGTGTCGATCAGCCGCCCCGGCATGGGCCTGCTCATGGTGCGCGCAACGGGCGTGAACCCGCATGGCGAACTTGTGATATCCTTCGTCAGCACCACGTTCGTGGAACGGCGTCCGGAGAAGTAATGACCGCCTCGGCCGATGGCGCAATATCCGCAGCCCAGCGCAAAAGCGAGGAGCGTCAGGCAATCGGCGTCGCCTGCGGCGCGCATGCGCTGCACGACGGCTACACCGACCTTGTCTATGTGATGCTGCCGATCTGGCAAAGCGAATTCGGCCTCGGCTTTGCCGCGCTCGGCCTGATGAAGACGGTGTTCTCCGGCACGCTCGCCGGCTTTCAGATTCCGTCCAGCATGCTGGCCGAACGTTTCGGGGCGCGCGTCGTGCTCGCCCTCGGCACCGCGCTCGCCGGGCTTGGTTATTGCTTCGCCGGATTGAGCCAAGGGGTCGTCATGCTGGTAGCGGCGCTGTTTGTAAGCGGGCTCGGCGCCAGCACCCAGCATCCGTTGGCGTCGTCTCTCATTGCACAGGCCTTCGCCGGGCCGCGTTCGCTGAAGGCGCTCGGTACCTACAATTTCGCCGGCGACATCGGCAAGATGACCATGCCGGCGGCGGCCTCGCTGCTGTTCGTGGTGCTGCCCTGGCGTGAGGCGGTGGCGCTGTTGGGTGGCATTGGCGTGCTGGCGGCAATTGCAATCTTTGTGGCGATGCCGCGCTTGCGCGAACAGCCTGTAGCCGCGTTCAAGGCGGAAGGCGCCGCGCGCGCGAGCTCCGGCCTGCGCGCTTACGGATTCCCGCTGCTGCTGTCGGTCGGCGTGATCGACAGCGCCACCCGCATGGCATTTCTGACATTCTTGCCGTTCGTGCTGACTGCCAAAGGCGCCAGCCTGCCGACCGTCGGCCTCGCGCTCACTTTGGTGTTCGCCGGAGGCGCGGCTGGCAAGCTGGTCTGCGCCTTCATCGGCGCGCGCATCGGCGTCGTGGCCACGGTCTGGCTGACCGAGGCGGTGACCGCGCTCGGCATTATCACGCTGCTGCAATTGCCGCTCGAAGCGGCGCTGGTGCTGTTGCCGGTAGTCGGCATTGCGCTCAATGGCACTTCGTCGGTGCTGTACGGCTCGGTGCCGGAGTTGGTGGAGCCGGCGCGGCGCGCGCGCGCCTTCAGCATCTTTTACACCGGCACGATCGGGGCGGGCGCGATATCGCCGGCGCTCTACGGCCTGCTCGGCGACGCGGTCGGCGTGCCGTCGGCGCTGGTGGTGGTAGCTGCCGGTGTGCTGATCACTTTGCCGATTACGCTCGCGCTGCGGCCGGCATTGCGATCGGTGACAAGTTAGGGCGTCGGCGTCTTCACCCTGACCTGCTTCACCACGGCGGCCGGCAGCACGTCGAGATAGGGTCCGAGCAGGAATGCCTCGCCTGAGCCGCTGCCGAACATGCGGTCATGGGCGTCGATCATCGCGCGTACCGGACGCGCGCAGGCCGAAATCGAATCCACGATCAAATCGTTGATCTCGTCCGGCCGCATGTCGCCGCTGTAGCGCGGGCTGGCGGTCACCTTGCGCACGACGCAATCGGTCGCCCGCCGCACCAGCGGCAGCAGTTCGGCATCCTTCTGCCGCACCGACATTTCTGTCCAGGTGGCCGGCTCGGAGGAGGGGAGCGTTTTGGTATCAAGCGAGACATTCAACACAAGTGACAATCCGAACAATGATTTCAGAATCATCCCTTGAGCCCCGCGAATCAAAGTCTCCAATGCTGGTACCGCAGGCCGAGTCACGCTGCACGCAAAACTTGAATCGCTGGCGCAAGAAGAACGCCGCTGTTGAGTCCGAGTCACAGCGCGCATTTTCGCACCATGCGGAACGAAAGGAGTCCGAAACGCACTAAGCGATTCAGAACACGCAAGATTTTCGCGAAACGGAGCGGGGCAATGGTCTACGCGCGGGTCGCGCGGTTGAAATAGTTAACGGTGGACCAGGTGCCGCTTCGTCATGACGAGGAACCTCATCATGCGCGCCCGCGTTTTCCCTTGAGCCAAGCAAGATAGCCAGGAGGAACTCATGACACGTTTTCGCCACGCTATGATGGCGGCGGCACTCATAACCGGTATCGGCGCAGCCAATGCGCAAACCACGGTGATCACCCGTGAACCGGTGCAGACGAAGACCGTCGTGACGACAGAGCCGCTGCAACTCACGCCGGCGCAGCGGCAGACAGTGTACTGCACCATCGTGCGCGAACGCGTGCAGCCGGCGCAGCCCACGGTGCAATATCGGGTCGGCATGCATGTGCCAGAAAGCGCTCAGCTCTACGCGGTGCCAATACCGTCGCCGTCGAAGTGCCGGCGGTTCGGACTTACCGGTACATGATGGTAAATAACCGTGTGGTACTGGTCGATCCGGCCACCGGCGAAGTGGTGGGCGAGATCGACGACTAAGTCTACCTGTGAGCGGCCCGGCGCCTGCGCGCCGGGCTGCGCCGCTCTTTATCCGATGTCCAGTGTTTACCTTGGCTTGGCCGGGCAGATATGCAGGGCCGGAAACGCTGGATTTTCGGCGGCTCAGGGGCCATATTAGGCACCGAGGAGCTACTGGTTATGTCGATGATCAACTACCGCGCCCCATCCGAACTGTTTCCTAGCCGTAGCCGCAAGTCGCGGCGTCCTATCGGCTACAAGCGCTTTCCGACCGCGGCGGAGGCGATCCGTTTTGCCATCGAGGAATTGCCGCCTGAGCTGCTGCTCGGCGCGTATCTCGAGGTGGAAGAGAAGCGTTTCGACGGCAACGGCATTCGCCAGCTCTACGAGAGCGCCGATTATCCGCTTCCGCGCAAAGCCGCCAAGCCCGCCAAGGCCGTCGCCGCCAACTGATCTCTAGAGACCGCGCCGCTCAAGGGTCGCCACCGGCCGCATTTTGGGCCGAGGGAACGCATTGGGCGCGGCGGCGTTAGATCCCTCAGTAACAACGCGATATCCCCCGACATTTGGAGCCGAGGATGGCCGACCGGAATGCGCTCGGAGCGATCGGCTTGATACTGGCCGTGGCGACGATGTTCGTGATGATGGCAGGCGCGGTCGTGGTGACCGATCACCTGACCGGGCGTCTGCAAATCGATGAAAGTGTAAGCGCCGCGATGCTCCCGTCTGCCGCGCCCTGATGCGGAGTGTCTCGCAGGCGAATGCGATCGTGCGCCCCGCGAAAAAGCCCCGCCGAAGCGGGGTCTAAGTTTGTGGGAGGAGTGCCCGAGGCGGACCGACGCCGGGTCCGCTTCGAACAAAAGCAATGTCGGCCCGTATGGCAGCGCGCGGTGGTGGCTGGCTCCGCAGTCCTAGCGATCCACAGCTCATACGGGCGCAAATGGGGGGTTACCCACCGGATTCTTATCTAAAAATTCAATGCAACTCTTAGAACCCCTCGGCCGTTGTTCTGGATAGCCGAGGAGGCTCCCCATGAAGACATCGCAACCCCACCTTATAATGGCGACCGCACTGGCCGCCGGCTTGCTCATCGCTGCTCCCGTTGCGAGCCGCGGCGCAGAGGAAAGCGCCACCGTTCCCACCAATCCCGGCTTCAAGTCTAACGGACAGATCAATCTCGGCAAGACCCTGCAAGTACCGTCGAGTTCAATCGATGTTCGGAAAATCCCGACACCGGACGAAGCGCGCGCCGCGTTCCTGTCGCCCGATGACCCCAATCCGGTACCCGGGCCACAAGCGGCACAGCCGCAAAACAGCGCTGTAGGTGACAGCAAGACCACCAGCCCACAAGCGGCCGGCGGCGGCGATCCGACCACCGCGACCAGTGGTCAAGCCGCCATCGGCGGTCCGCTAGCGCCCGGCGCATCGGCGGGAGGCGGGGGCGGAAGTTCCGGCGGTCAGCAAGCGTCCTCGTCCGGTCGCGAGACGACCGGTGCCGGGGCTGGCGTGGATTCCCGGCCCGGACCCATCGGCGCAACCGGGCAGACCATGCCGGAAACACTCTCCAACCGGAACGAAGTGCTCGACCGGGTGCCGGTCATGGCCTTCCCCTTGAAGCTCAGCGATCAAGAGCGTCAGCAGATTTATCAAGCGGTGATGGCGGACAAAACGCAGCCGGCGGCCGATGCCGACGCACTTATGCCGGCGAGCGAGTTGTCGACCGATCAGGCCCTAAACGGCATGCACGAACTGCCCACGGGCACGAACGGAATTGCCGGGGCAAAGAAGCTCAAATTTGTGAAAGGCAAGAACAAGGTGCTGCTGGTCGAGCCGTCGACCCGTATCGTGGTCGAGCAGATCACCTCGTAGATGTAATAACCGGACTCAAATCGCCATCGCCGGACACTCCGGCGATGGCATTTTGCGTGAGCGGACTCAGTTCGCTTGCCGCTGGCCTGGCATTTTCGGCACGCTCTTCCATTGCGCCAGGCTGTCGGCGATCACCTTCATTGCGGTCATCGAGGCATGGCTTAGGCTGGCGTAGCCGGAGATCTCGCGGCTCAGGCGCTCGCCCTCCTGCCGCAGCATGACGCGCACGCTTTGCAGTTCGAGAATGACGCGGTCGATTTCTTCCATCGAGCCGCTGCAGACGCGCCGGATCAGCACATTCAAGTTTTCCGATACCGGATCGTTGGCCGGCTGCGCATCGTTGCGCGGGCGGCGTAGGAAAGTCACGTCACGCCGGACAAAATCACGGATCTCGCCCTCGAATGCGTTCGCCGCCGCTTCGTCGAATTCGCTCATTTTTTGCGGCGTCCGCCGGCCCGGAGCGAATGCCTCGGGTCCGGGTTTCTCCGGACCGATCATGTCCGTACCAAGCCGCTCGGGTTTGATGGCCGTCATGGTCTACTCCTACACACACAGGCGCAATTTGCGCGCACGCTCCCCAGTCGAAGCGATTGCCGCATGCGAGTTGGGCGGCGGTGCGGCGGGGTGAGGGCGGCTTGAAGGAGCTTTGCGGCCGTCATGGGCCGAAAAAACGCGTACGGAAATTGCTACCAGTTCAGCCTGAGGCCGGCGGTGATGCTCTTGCTTTCGGTCGGCTGGCCGACATCGGTCACCGCGGTGGTCACATGCAGCGGGCCATACAGCCGCTGATCGGCGCTCAATCTGTGATGGGTGACCGGATCGTTGCTGGCCGTAGTGACGCCGGCGGCGAACGAGGTGCCGGTCGGCAGGAAGTCCAATTTGGCCACGTTCTCATTGCCCCAGATTTGCGCTGGCATTGGCGCGGCCGTCACCGCCGTGCGCGGCACAGTCATCATCGGAATATCGGACGCCGCCGCGGTTGCCGAGCCGTTCGTCTCGGTGACCGAATAATTGTTCTGCAGCGTCACCGCGAATTGGCTGCCAATCGGCTGTTTGAAGGTAGCGCCAATTCTGCGCTGATCGGTGGTGGGGTCGACGCGCGCATCGAAGGTGGCGAAGTTTGGCACACCGACCTGGACCCATGCCGTGCCGGTGCTGCTGGTGTCGCGCGTCACCGGCATCGCTACGCCCGGTCGAGAAGCGGCAGAATTGATTTCGGCGCCGACGCTGGCATCCCAATCGGTCGGCAGCGGCTGTTTCACCACGACCGGTCCGGAACCGCCATCGCGGCTGACGTCGAGCGATTTCGGAGACGACAGGCCGGGCAGGCGCAGCGGCCTGGTTGGCATGGTGGCCGCCAAAGTCGCTGGATCGAGCGTCAGCGCATTGCCGAGCAGCGCGCTTTCGTCGGGGTTCAACGGTTCGGTAGCCGCAGACGCGGGCGCGTCAGCCGGGTTCGACGGTGGCGAAGCCATGGCATAGGCCGACAGCGCGGAATCGCGATCGGAACTTTGCGCCGTGGCGGGCGCAGCGGCGAGCGCGCAGGCGAACGCGAGCGTCATTCCGCCGATACTGTGGATCGCAACTGTTCGCATGCCGAAGCTCATCCCAGTGAAACCTGCGCCGGATAAATCACCGCAGCGATATCGCGCGATCCCGAATATCGACGCGAACCGGTTAAGCATTGCTTGCGCTTCTCCCATGGAACTTGGGCAAAGATGTGGAATGTTTGCGGCGCGCGGCGCCTATAAATTAGCCGCACTGCTCGGCGATCGTCTCGTTAATGTGCTCGACATCGGCGTCGAAGCGGCCGAGTTCGCGTTCGCGATCCGAGCCGGTCTTGCACAGCGCGGTGACCGCGCGCGCCTTCACCAGTTCCAGGAAATAGAGGCGCGTGGCCGTGCAGGCGTCTGGCGCGTGCGCGGAACTGAGATTCTTCACGCGCGCCTGCAGGGCGGCGAGGCTGGCATTGGTGTCGGCGAGGCTGCGCTCACAGCCGGAAGGCTCGGTGGGCGCCGAGCTGGCCGGCGCGGCCAGCAAAATGAGCATGACGGTGGCCGACATCGTCAGCCCGACAAAGGCAAAAAAGGCAATGACAAAGCGCCGCAGCACGGCACGTCCTCCCATAGTAGTGGATTGGTCGATACCACCGGACGAAAGGTTCATTGTGCGGCCCTTGATTTTACCGGCCACATGCAGCCGGAACTTTCGCCGCGCGTTGGCTCAGGCAGGGTAAAGACTGCGGAGTATATCATGCCTGGACTGTTGCCGATCATTCTGACCGCCTCGCAACTCGTGCTGGCGGCCGACAAGGTGCCGGAACTCAAGAGCGAGCCGAGCTGCCGCGCGGCCACCCGTGCTGAAATATCGATCTCGGCCAATCGGGATGAAAAAGCCTGTCTGACGGACGAGAGCAACGCTCACGACAAACCGCAGGAGCAGTGGGGGCAATACACGGCGCAGCAGCGATCGGCCTGCCTCAGCCTGTCATCGACCGGCGGCTATCCAAGCTATGTCGAAGTGCTCACCTGCCTGGAGATAAGCAAGGCCGCCGCCGAACTGCCGGCCGAAAGCAAAATGAACGGCAGCATCAAACGCTAGCCGTTACTTCTTGCCGCCCGGATTGCCGTAGGGGCTGGCCGAGGAGGAGCCCGACATCTGCGACAGCTTGTAGGCAGACATCTGCTTGGGCTTGTCCTTGTCGGCCTTCGGCTTCTTCTTTTCCTTGGGAACGCGCATCTGACCCTTTGCCATGACCACCTCCTCCGAGAATATGGAACCCCAATGCTGATACGGCGCGCGGCCGCCCGCAAGGGGGAGGGCGGATAAGTCCCCGATTTCCAGGGCTTGCCGCGCCGGCGCGAGGGAACTTTCGCATTGATGCGCGGTTATTGGCGGCGATGCGTCCGGCGCCTGATTCGGAGCGACCGAAACGGCCGGCCGTGAGGGGAACTGGGACATGCGATATTTTGCTTTATGCGTGGCGGGCCTGTGCCTGCTGGCGATGAATGTGGCGGCCGGTGCCGAGCCGACACTGACCGTGGGAATGTCGCGCGCGCAGGCGCCGATGGTCCTGGCGCAGGCCGAGCAGCCGAAAAAGTCGGAAACCGTGACGCAGAAGGTCAAGAGCGTCTGGCGCAAGTTGACCGGGTATAAATTCGACGTCGCCTGTCGTAATGTGTTCTGCGGCGTTTTGGAAGCAAAGTCGTAAACGCCGGCCCGCATCAAGGCCGCGGCCCCGCCTTCATCCTGTCGTCGATGCATTTGGTGACGACGTCGGCGCGTTTGTCGAGCGTCATCTTGGCGGCGTCTTTTTCGGTGCTGCCCCAGCACAGCGTGGCGGCGCGTTGATGCGTCATCGGCTCCGGCTGGGTCGCCTGCGCCATCGAGCCGGCGCCGTCGGTATTGCAGCCGGCGAGCGCCGCCGCGGCGAAGATAACCATGGCCAGCGCTGCGTTTCGGGTCTTGGCGGTCGGACGTCGGATCATCGTTGTCCCAATTCTCTGGTTGGTCAGCCGCCCCCGGCGGGTTGGTACTCGGGCACGTGTTCGCCGCCGAACATGTAGTGCAGGCCGCGGCCTTCGCGAATCACGATGTGCACGCTTTTTATCGGCACCTTTCCCACTTCGGCAACGACTTTCGTCAGGCCTGAAGCGAGCGCGCGTTTCTGCTCGTCGCTCCAGCCTTCGCGAATGTCGCATTGGATCACGGGCATAAGTTCCTCCCCGGTTTGCATGAGTGGCGCGGCCAGATTGCGGCCGAAAGGCCGCTGCCGGCAACGGCCCATCACAATGTCGTGGTGACAAGCAACCGCCGCCCGGGCGGGGCGTTCTCCTGCCGGACCGGGTTTTGTTCTCGCCCTGGAGGCAACAATGCGTTTCACGATGGTCAAGTCCTGTGCGACCGCCGCGGCCATGGTGCTCGCCGCCTTTGGCGTGGCGCGCGCGGACGACCTGATCGACATGACGCCGGACCATCCCGCCATCGGCGTCGGCGTCATGTGCAACACCTCGGAGCAGGCCGCGCAATATATCGGGCTGCTCGCCGGCGGGCAGGCCCCGGCGCCGGCGATGAAGGCCGTCAACACGCAAGCGCACAATCCGCGCGCTTGCGGCATGGCCACCGTCGCCTTCCTGCGCGATGCGACGCTGGTGACCAAAACCGTGCGCGGCAAACTGGTGCAGATCGTGCGCATCAACGTCGTTGCCGGCTACACCGGCGCCGGCTGGCAGCGCACTTCCGGCATGGTGCAATACGCGGTGATGGAGCCCGCCGGCGAGTCGATCTGACCGGTTCAAAGATTGTCGGTGAAATAGAGCCAGCCCAGTAGACAGATCCCGAAGCCAATGACCGCGCCGAACAGCGCGCCCCAGATGCGGTGCGCCCGCCAGAGCAGCGCGCCGGCCAGCGCGCCGATGGGGATTCCCGGCGAGCCGAACAGCAGCAGGATGAAGGCGGTCGCCAGCGGGCCGTTGAGAATGCCGATGTCGGACATCTTGTCTTTCTTCCCTCTCCCGCAAGGGAAGGGAAATAGCGCGCGCCGCCGTCAGCGTTCCGCCACGAAGGCGCGCGCCGCGGCGCGGCTGGCGAAGCTGCCGACCGCGCGATAATCCGGCGCGGTTTTCACCTCGGCGCATTCCAGCACGACAAAGGCATCGCCCTTCGGCTCGACCACGCGCGTCCAGTCGTCGCTCTTGTAGGGCACAACGTCGTAGGCGCGGCAGAACGGGCAGTCGTCCTCGACCGCGGCCGGCCGCTCGGCCAGCCAATGCGCTTCGCAGGCGGTGCAAACATAGTGATTGCGGAACCAGGCCATTTCCGTGTTCTCCGGCGCGGCGTTCGACAAGCAACTCACGAAAACGAATCACTTGCGCCATGAGACTGGAAATCTGCGGCAAGAGGGAGTCCGGTCGGTTAACTCTCCACGCCGGCTTTCGAAGTTTCCCGCAGGGCCTGCCGGGCTCGAGCCGGGGAAGCAGGGCGCCGATCCTCATATCCCCTGTCATTCTGGGACGGCGCGTTGGCGCCGGGCCCGGAATCCAGAGCGACACGCCTGAGCCTGCATCTCTGGATTCCGGGTTCGCTCGTGTCACTCCGCCCCGGAATGACGAGTAGCACCCGTATTCTTCAGAGGCGCCGGGTACGCCGTAGTCCCCCCTTCCTTCCCCCTCAAAAGCCGAGGGGATGGAGCACCGAGCGGCGCACCAGTCTTCCGTCTTGCCGCGACCTCTTGCGAAGTCGCGGGCGCCTCTCGGCGCTCCGTCGACGTCGTCTGACGGGGTCCGGTCCGCGCTTTCGGCCAGGAACTCCCTAAGGTCCACACCGTCAGCGAGTTCCTCGCAGGGCACCCTAATGTGCCCGGGCGGAGTCCGGCCCCGCCCGGAGCCGGGGATACGTTCCCCCAGGTTCCTGCCCATGTTCTCAGATTACGAGAATGGTTTTAAATGTACAGCTATTTGGAAGTTTCTTACCGCCCCCGCTTCTTAAACCCACCCCGCATTCCCGGCCGTCCCATTTTCGAGCGCGGCGAGTCGGAGCGCGACGGGATCGCCTCCACACCCGGGCCCATTTCGTCGAGTGTGGGTTTACGCGGGCTTTCTGTTGAAGACGCGCTTCGCGCTTTTGCGTCGCGCCCCCCGCCGCCTTTGCCGACCTCGTGCCAAGTAGCAATCCCCATCTCGTCGAGGTGCGGCTTGTGCGGTCTGTTTACAGCCCGCCGCAATTTCGAATCTTGCGCCACCATCACGTTGCGCGTGGTGGGATCGTCCACCACCGCCAGCTCGGTCTGCCGCAGCCGCTTGATCTCGTCGCGCAACCGCGCCGCCTGCTCGAAGTCGAGATCGCCGGCGGCAGCGTGCATGCGCGCTTCCAGATCGCCGATCACCGCCTCGAAATTATGCCCGATGGTGGCGGCATCCGCGAACTCGCCGGCGCCGCCGGTGGAAATGAGCACGTGGTCGCGCTCATAGACGCTGTCCATGATGTCAGCGATGCCCTTGCGCACGCTCTCCGGCGTGATGCCGTGCGCGGTGTTGTACTCGACCTGCTTCTCGCGCCGCCGGTTGGTCTCGCCGATGGCGCGCTGCATCGAGCCGGTCATGGTATCGGCATAAAGAATGACATTGCTGTCGACGTTACGGGCGGCGCGGCCGATGGTCTGGATCAGTGAAGTTTCACTGCGAAGGAAGCCTTCCTTGTCGGCGTCGAGAATGGCGACCAGCGCGCATTCCGGAATGTCGAGGCCCTCGCGCAACAGATTGATGCCGACCAGGGCGTCGAAGGCGCCGAGCCTTAAATCGCGAATGATCTCGATGCGCTCGAGCGTGTCGATGTCGCTGTGCATATACCTGACGCGAATTCCCTGTTCGTGCAGATATTCGGTCAGGTCCTCGGCCATGCGCTTGGTCAGCACCGTGATCAGCGCGCGGTATCCTTTATGCGCCACCTGCCGCACTTCGCCCACGAGGTCGTCGACCTGCGTGCGCGCCGGGCGCACCTCGACCGGCGGATCGATCAAGCCGGTCGGGCGGATCACCTGCTCGACGAAGACGCCGCGCAATTCGTTCATCTCCCAGTGGCTCGGCGTGGCGGAAACCGCGACGGTCTGCGGCCGCATGGCGTCCCATTCCTCGAAGCGCAGCGGCCGGTTGTCCATGCAGGAGGGCAGGCGGAAGCCGTATTCGGCCAGCGTCGCCTTGCGGCGGAAGTCGCCGCGGAACATGCCGCCGAGCTGCGGCACGGTGACGTGGCTTTCGTCGGCGAACACCAGCGCGTTGTCGGGCACGTATTCGAACAGCGTCGGCGGCGGCTCGCCCGGCTTGCGGCCGGTGAGATAGCGCGAATAATTCTCGATGCCGGCGCAGGAGCCGGTCGCCTCCATCATTTCCAGGTCGTAGACCGTGCGCTGCTCCAGCCGCTGCGCTTCCAGCAGGCGGCCGGCGGCGTTGAGCTGTTCGAGCCGCGCGCGCAATTCGCCCTTGATGCTGTTGATGGCCTGGATCAGCGTCGGGCGCGGCGTGACGTAATGCGAGTTGGCGTAGATCTTGACGAAGTCGAGCTCGTCGGTCTTCTGCCCGGTGAGCGGGTCCATCTCCTCGATCTTCTCGATTTCGTCGCCGAACAGATGAACGCGCCAGGCGCGATCCTCATAATGCGCCGGGAAGATGTCGACGGTGTCGCCGCGCACGCGGAACGAGCCGCGGAAGAAATCGGCCTGCGTGCGCTTGTATTGCAGCGCCACCAGATCGGCGAGCAGTTGCCGCTGCTCGATCTTGGCGCCCTGCTTCAAGGTGAACGTCATGGCCGAATAGGTTTCCACCGAGCCGATGCCGTAGATGCACGACACCGAGGCGACGATGATGACGTCGTCGCGCTCCAGCAGCGAGCGCGTGGCCGAATGGCGCATGCGGTCGATCTGCTCGTTGATCGAGGATTCCTTCTCGATATAGGTATCGGTGCGCGGGACGTAGGCTTCCGGCTGGTAATAGTCGTAATAGCTGACGAAGTACTCGACAGCGTTCTCCGGGAAGAACGACTTGAACTCGCCGTAGAGCTGCGCCGCCAGCGTCTTGTTCGGCGCGAGAATGAGCGCCGGGCGCTGCGTCGCCTCGATCACCTTGGCCATGGTGAAGGTCTTGCCCGAGCCGGTTACGCCCAGTAGAACCTGCGTGCGGTCGTGGCGCGCGACGCCTTCGACCAGTTCGCGGATCGCCGCCGGCTGGTCGCCTTTCGGCTCGAAGTCGGATTTGATCACGAAGCGCTGCCCGCCTTCGGATTTTTCCGGCCGCGGCGGGCGGTGCGGGGTCCAGGGCTGCGCGGTAATTTCCGGCCGGCCCTCGCGCAGCAGGCGTTCGAGCGAATCCGCGGTGGCCGCGACGCCCATCGACGACAGGCCGTGGCCGGGCTGCGGCAGGTCGGCGCGCGGCAGGCGGTATTTCGGGTCGCCGCCGCGCCTTATGCGCTCCACCTCGCGGGCGGAATGTTCATTCTGATCGGGCAGCGCCTGATCGCCGCCGATGCCAAGTTCGTTCGCCAGTTGCGGATCGAGCCCGGTGACCGGCGCGCCGGTGTAGTCGGCCTGCGGCGCCTCGCTAAATCCCTCACGCGCCGATTTGCGCGCCATGTGCGAGCCGGAAAAATCGGCGCGGCGGTCGAACGAATTATCCGATGGCGGCTGTATTCCGCCGGTTCCGGAACCCATGCCGGCGGTGCCCTTGTTGATGGCCGGGTTGAGCAGGTCGGCGAGCGCATCCGGCGTCGGGGCTGCATCCGGGCGCGAGGCCTTGGCGCGCGTCGGGCGCGCCGGATCCTTGGGTTTTTTGGGTGGTTTCGCCATCACACCGGAATATGGGGCGAGTCCCAGCCCGATGGAAGTGCGCCGGCCTATTCCGCTGCCTGCTGCTCGGACAGGTCGAGGAACCCGCCCGACTGGCGCTGCCAGAGCGAGGCGTAGTGCCCGCCCAGCCGCAGCAACTCGTCATGCGTGCCTTGCTCGACGATGCGGCCGTGGTCGAGCACCACCAGCCGGTTCATCTGCGCGATGGTCGACAGGCGGTGTGCGATGGCGATCACGGTGCGGCCCTGCATCAGCGTGCCGAGGCTGGATCGGATCGCGGCCTCGACCTCGCTGTCGAGCGCCGAGGTCGCTTCGTCCAGCACGAGAATCGGCGCGTTCTTCAGGATCACCCGCGCGATGGCGACGCGCTGGCGCTGTCCGCCGGACAGTTTCACGCCGCGCTCGCCGACCTGGGCGTCGTAGCCGAAGCGGCCCTTCCAGTCCTCCAGGTCGAGGATGAACTCATGCGCGTGCGCCATCTGCGCGGCGGCGATGATGTCGGCCTCGCCGGCGTCCGGATTGCCGTAGCGGATGTTGTCGCGGATCGAGCGGTGCAACAACGAAGTGTCCTGCGTCACCAGCGAGATCTGCGCGCGCAGGCTCTCCTGCGAGACGGTCGCGATATCCTGGCCGTCGATCAAAATGCGGCCGCCCTCCAGATCGAAGAAGCGCAGTAGCACGTTGACCAGCGTCGACTTGCCGGCGCCGGAGCGGCCGACCAGCCCGATGCGCTCGCCCGGCTTGACGTTGAGCGTGAGCCCGTCGATCAGCCCGCGCGCGCGGCCATAGCCGAAGCGGATGTCCTCGAAGCGGATCTCGCCGCGCGTCACCTTGAGCGGCACGGCGTCGGCGCTGTCGACCAGCGTGTGCGGGCGCGCGATGGTGAGCATGCCTTCCTGCACCACGCCGATATTCTCGAATATATCGGTGACCTGCCACGCCACCCAGCCGGAGGCGCTGACGATCTGCATGGTCATCGGCAGCGCCATCGCCACCGTTCCCACGCTGACATGGCCGAGCTGCCACAGCACGATCGCAAAGCCGCCGGTGGCGGTGATCAGCAGCGCGTTGAGCACGGTGAGCGTGAGCGCGAACAACGTGTTGAGGCGCAGCGCGGCGTGGAAGCGGCCGGTATGATGGTCGACCGCCTCGCGCACATAGGCGTCTTCGTCCCTGGCGCGCGCGAACAGCTTGACGGTCGCGATATTGGTATAGGTGTCGACGATGCGGCCGGTCAGCATCGAGCGCGCTTCCGACATGATCTTGGAGCGGTCGCGCATGCGCGGCACGAAAAAGCGCAACATTGCCACATAGCCGCAAAACCAAAGCAGCACCGGCAGCGCCAGCCAGCGATCGGCGGAGGCGAGCAAAATGAGCGAACTGGTGCCGTAGATCAGGATGAACCAGACGGCGGTGAGCAGCGAGACCAGAGTTTCGCGGATCGCCGGGCCGGTCTGCATCACGCGGTTGGCGATGCGGCCGGCGAAATCGTTCTGGAAGAACGCCCAGGACTGGCGCACCACGTGCCAGTGGGCCTGCCAGCGGATGCGGTTGCTGACGTTGGCGGCGATCGCCTGGTTCATCAGCAGATGCTGCGTGGTGAAGGCGGCCGGCCGCAGGATCACCAGCACGACCGCCATACCGAGCAGCATCGGCCAGGCGCCGGTGAACACGTCCTCCGGCTTGGTGTTGGTGATGAGGCTGACGATCTTGCCGATGAAAACCGGTATCGAGATATCCAGCAGCGCCACCGCGAAGCCGATGGCAAACAAAGCAGCAAACAGCCCCTTGGCCTGGCGGGCAAAGTGCCAATAGAAGGCGCCCAGCCCGGCCGGCGGCTCGGTCTGGGCGGGAATCGCGGTCGGCTTCAAAGATCGTTCGAAAAAGCGAAACATCAAGGTCTCTCAACGCGTCTGCGCGCGACGCCAGGGCGCCGCGCGCGGTCCTCATTCATATAGGGCGATGCCGAATAGACCGTAAGGCCGCTTCTTGTCGAGAGCGTGGCATCGACCCAATACAATGCTAAGTTAATCGGCAAAACCAAAAGCCGCAAAATGGAGGGAGCAATGTCCGGGATCACTCTCACGCGCCGCACGCTGCTGGCCGGGCTGGCGGCCACGCCGCTGGCGCGCACGGCCAGCGCGCAATCCGAATGGCCGAGCCGGCCGGTGCGGGTGATGGTGCCCTATCCGCCGGCGGGCGGCGCCGACACCACCGCGCGCATTGTCTACGCCAGACTGGGCGAAATGCTCGGCCAGTCTTTCGTGGTGGAAAATCGCGGCGGCGCCGGCGGCACTATCGGCGAAGCCGTCGTCGCCAAGACCGAACCGGACGGCTACACCATCCTGCACGACGCGACGGCGTTCTCGGTCAATTCCTCGCTTTATCCGAACCTGTCATTCGATTACCAAAAGGATTTCGACCCGGTCATTCTGGTCTCGCTGGTACCGAATATCCTGGTCTTGACGCCGTCGGTCCCGGTCAAGACCGTCGCCGACGTCATCGCCTTGGCCAAGGCCGCGCCGGATGGCATCGACATGGCTTCGTCTGGCAACGGCACGCTGCAGCACCTTTCGCTAGAGATGTTCCGCCACCAGACCGGCATCAAGATCAACCACGTTCCCTATCGCGGCGGCGGCTCTGCACTCACCGACGTCATGTCGGGCCAGGTAAAGTTCTTCTTCTCCAACGGATCGTCGGTGGTCGGCCTGATCAAAGGCGGGCAGGTGAAGGCGATCGCGCATACCGGCAAGGGCCGGCTCGAAAGCCTGCCGGACATTCCGCCGGTGTCCGATACTTTGCCGGGGTTCGAGGCCTATGAATGGAACGGCGTCTTCGTCCCGCACGGCACGCCGGCGGCGATCGTGCAGAAGCTCAATGTCAGTCTCAATGCGGTGCTAAAGTCGCCGCAGGTGAGCAACTCCTTCAAGCAGCTCAACATCGAGACGCGCCCGAACACTCCAGAAGAATTCCGCGCTTTCGTGTCGAGCCAGATGGAGTTGTGGAGCAAGGTCGTGAAGGAAGCCAACATCAAGCTGGGTTGAGGCTTTGGCGAACGATCCGCCGCGTATTGCCGGGCCGGTGCTGCGCCCCAGAGCGCCGCGTGAAAAGCCGCCGCCCGGCGCATGGGACACGCACGCGCACATCTTCGGCCCGGTCGATAAATTTCCCTACACGCCGGGCCGCGGCTATACGCCGCCCGACGCACCGGTCGAACGCTACATCGCGCTACTCGACCGTCTCGGGCTGGCGCGCGGCGTCGTGGTGCAGGGCAATGCGCATGGCTTCGACAACCGCGTGCTGCTGGATGCGCTGACGCGCTTTCCGCATCGCCTGCGCGGCGTCGCCATCACCGACACGCGCATCAAGCCGGAGATGCTGCACGACTGGCACCGGCTCGGCATGCGCGGGCTGCGCTTCCATCTGTTTTCGGATGCGGGCAAGCCCGGCTACGTGCGCGGCGTCGGGCTCGACGTGTTCGAGGTATTCCGCCCCGCGATGCGCGAACTCGGCTGGGTCATGCAGGTGTTCTGCGACTGGCGGCTGATGCGGGAGGTGGCGCCCGTGCTGCGCGAAATTTCGCGCGAGATGCCGGTGATCGTCGATCACATGCTCAATATTCCGGCGGAACGCAGCATCGGCGATGCGAATTTTCAGACGCTGCTCAAGCTCGCCGGCGACGGGCATGTGCACGTCAAGCTGTCGGCGGCCTACCGGCTGTCGGCGCAATATCCCGACTATGCCGATGCCAAGGCCTTCCACGACGCGCTGGTCGCCGCCAACCCCGAGCGGCTGATGTGGGGCACCGACTGGCCGCACCCTTCGATCGCGGCCGAGGTGATGCCGGACGACGGGCATTTGCTGGATCTATTTATGGAGTGGACGCCAGACGAGGCGACGCGACGGGGCATTCTGGCGGAAACGCCGGAAAGGCTGTTCTGGTGGTAGGCGTCACCCTCCTACTTCACTTCGACATTCGCCTGCGTCGCTACGTCTTTCCAGATCGCGATGTCCTGTTTGATGAAGGCGGCGAATTGCTCCGGCGTGTTACCGACGGTCGCCATCGCCTGCTTTTCCAGCAGCGACTTGGTCTCCGGGTCCTTCAGAGCCTTGACGAACTCGGCGTTGAGCTTGGCGATGATCGCCGGCGGGGTCTTGGCCGGCGCCAGGATGCCGTGCCAAGCGATCGCGTCAAAACCCGGATAGCCGCTTTCGGCGATGGTTGGTACATCGGGCGCGACCGACGAGCGCTCTTTGCTGGTCACCGCCAGCGCGCGCAAGGTGCCGGCCTGCATGTGCGGCAGCGCCGAGATCGGATCGGCAAATACCATGGTGACCTGACCGGCGAGCAGGTCGGTGACCGCCAGCGCTGTGCCGCGATAGGGGATGTGAGTCATCTTCAGGCCGGCCTTGCTGTCGAACAACTCGGTGACCAGGTGATTGGCCGCGCCGACGCCGGTGGTGCCGTAATTGAATTCGCCCGGTTTGCTTTTCACCAGTGCGATGAACTCTTTCAGGTTCTTGACCGGAAGCTTGGCGTTGACCATCAGAATGTAAGGATAGGCGGTGGTCATGGTGATGGGCGCGAAATCCTGCACCGAATCGTAGGGCAGCGTCTTGTAGACGGCCGGATTGATCGAGATCGGGCCGGACTGGCCGAGCAGCAGCGTGTAGCCGTCCGGATCCGCTTTGTGCACGGCCTCGGTGCCGATGATCGAGCCGGCGCCGCCGCGATTCTCGATGATGATGGGCTGGCCGATGGTCTCGCTCACGCGCTTGGCGACGATGCGCGCAACCGAGTCTGCGCCGCCGCCCGGCGCGTAGGGCACAATAAGGTGGATGGGGCGCGACGGAAAATCGTCGGCGCGCGCGGTGGCGAAAAGCGCGGTCAGCGCCAGCACGAGCGCAAAGCACTTCCAAGTTGTCGGCATCGGGTTAACCTCCCTGAATTGCTTTCTTTGCCCGCTCATGCGGCGAGCTTTCCAGCGATGCTGCCCGGTCTCCTGCGAAATTGCCAGCCCGCCACGCCGCAAACGCGCCGTTGCGCTTTGGCGCGGCAGCGGACGATGCTGCGGCGCAAATTCGGGAGGAGAATAATGCTGCATAAACCCGGGGTGACCGAGAGCCTGGCCCACCTGATCGCAACAACCCGGTGGGACGATATCCCCGCGGCTGTGCGGCATCAGGCCAAGCGCTCGTTCATGAATTTCTTCGCCGTTGCACTGGCCGGTTGCCGCACCGGGCCGGTCGAGATCGCGCTGCAACTCGCTAAAACAGTTCTCCGGCGGCAAGCAGGCAACCGTAGTCGGAAGGGCCGAGCGCATCGACGCGCTGAGCGCGGCATTTCTGAACGCGGCCGGCGCCAATGTGTTCGATTTCTGCGACACCCATGTGCGCACCGTGATTCACCCGACCGCGCCGGTAGCGCCGGCGCTGCTGGCGCTTTCGGAAATGCGGCGCGTCAGCGGGCCCGATCTGCTGCTCGCTTTCGTGCTCGGCCAGGAAGTGCAGGCCCGTATCGGGCTCGCCATCTCGCCCAACCATTACAACAAAGGCTGGCACATTACCTCGACCTGCGGCGTGTTCGGCGCCGCGGCTGGCAGCGGCAAGCTGCTCGGCCTCGACGAGGCCAAGATGGTCTGGGCGCTCGGCACCGCGGCGACGCAGTCGTCCGGTCTGTGCGAATGTCTCGGCACGCCGGCGAAAAGCGTGAGCGTCGGCAATGCCGCGCGCAACGGGCTGTGGTCGGCGCTGCTGGCGGAAAATGGCTTCGAGGGACCGCCCGAGCCGCTCGCCGGGGTGCAGGGATTCTACAACGCCATGGGCGAGCCGCCCGACCTGTCGCTTGTCACCCACGGCCTCGGCGAAAGCTGGGAGCTCATGCAGACTTCGTACAAGCCTTATCCGTGCGGCTTCGTGATTCACCCGGTGCTCGATTGCGTGCTGGATTGGCGGCGCGACAATGCGAAGGCGCAAGTGGCGCGCGTCGTGGTGCGCGGCAATCCGCTGCTGGCCGCCCGCACCGACCGGCCGAACATCTCGACGGGGCGCGAATCGCAGGTCAGCGTGCAGCATGCGGTGGCCGCCGCGCTGGTCACCGGCAAAGCGGGGCTCGATCAGTTCACCGATGCCTGCGCGCGCGACGCGGCCGTGCTTGCGCTCCGCGGCAAGGTTGAAGTCGTAAGCGATGCGGCGTTCTCGACTATCGCAGCGGCGGTCGAGATCACGACCGCTGACGGCAAGACACACAAACTGTCGCAGCAGGCCGCGCGCGGCAGCGAGGCCAATCCAATGAGCGACCAGGATCTCGAAGGCAAGCTGCGCACCGCCGCCGCCGGCTGGAATTCGCGGCACGACATTGCGCCGCTGATCGACGCCATCTGGACGCTCGATAAGAGCGCGGACGTGTCCAAACTCGCGGCGCTGGCGGTGCCGCGATGAACGAGCCGGCGCAATCGCGGCCAATGCCGCTTGCCACCAAGATCGGGCTCGGCCTGGTCGGCGTCTCGGTGCTGTGGTGGTTCTTCTATTACGCCAATTATGACGGGCCGTTTGGGCTGATGGGACTCAAGGTCATGTGCATTTCCGGCGCGACCTACGAATGCGCGGCCTTCCAGCGCATGATCGACAGCCCGATTCCCGTCTATTATCCGGTGCTTTGGTATGCCGGGCTGGTCGCGCTGATCGTCGGCATCTACCAGAACTGGAAGGCGAAGTAGGCCGCGCGTTCTACGCCGCCTTCTTCCACAACTGCGCCGAGGCCAGCCGCGCGCCTTCGGTCAGCGATTTAAGTTTCATCCAGACGATTTTGGTGTCGACCTGCACGCGGCCGGCAAAGGTGCCGAAGCCGCAATCGACGCCCGCAATGACGTTCTCGCGCCCGACGACGTTGGCGAAATTCAACAGGCGGTCTGCGACCACTTCCGGATGCTCGACCGTGTTGACGGTGGAATCGATCACGCCGGGGATGATGATCTTGCCGGGCGGCAGTTTCACCTCGCGCCAGATTTTCCATTCATGCTCGTGCCGCGCATTGGCGGCCGGGAACGACACCGCCTGCGGCTTGCCGGTGAGCACGATGTCGATGATGTCCTTGAGCGGCACGTCGGTGTGATGCGGCGCGACCGTCGAGCCCCAGCACACATGCATGCGCATGCGGTCGGCGGGGATGTCGGCGACGGCGTGGTTGAGCGCGGCGACATTGACCGCGATGATCTTGCGGAAGTCGGCGAGGCTTTTGTCCAGGTAGACCATGTGCCGCAGCATCGCCAGATCGGGACAGTCGAGTTGCAGCACGAAACCGGCGTCGACGATCGCCTTGTATTCGCGTTTCATCACGTCGGCCAGCGCGTAGATGTAGGCTTCCTCGGTTTTGTAATGTTTGTTCTTGAGATAGCGCGCGATTTGGCCGGGCGAGGGCGAGGTCATGAAGAACTCTTCCGCCAATTCCAGACCTGGCGCCAGCCATCGCGGCTTTCGCCAGATCGATATCGGTCTGCGCCGCCGCAAAGTCCTTCCAGGTCACATCGCCGCTGCAGGACGGCCGATGCTGGAACGGCGAGGCGAAATGCGTGAGCAGTTGCGCCAGCTCGGGAAACTCGGCGTCGCCAGTGCCCATCGGGGCCGCGCTTTCGCCCTCGTAGCCGGTGAGCCGGTCCAGTACGTGTACGGTGTAATCGGTGCGGCCCTGTTCGCCGTCATTGATGACGTCGATGCCGCATTCGATCTGCTTCCGCACAACATGGGCCACCGCATCGCGCACTGCGGCGGCGAGCTCGGCCTTGCGCTTGCCGGGGGCTTTCTGCTCGGCCAGCAAAAGTTCTACCACCTTGGCGGTGCGCGGCAGGCTGCCGGTGTGGGTGGTGAGAATGCGATTTGTGCTGCGTTTCATTTTCTTTCTCTTTTGCGCATGATCTTTTCCGAAAACCGGTCCCACTTCGGGACAAAAACCGCGCAAGACTTCGGTGACGTGCTCGACATTCGGCGGTGAGGCGAAGCAGTGCGCCACCAGCTTGCGCCATTCCTGGAAGTCGGCGGATTCGCGGAAGTCCTTGGTGTGGTTCTCCAACGTTTCCCATTGGATGAACAGCCGGTAGCGCGAAGGACTTCTCGTGCGAGCGCTGCAGGGTCATGAGCTTGCAGCCCTTGGCGCGCTTGAAGATCGGGCCGGCGTTCTTCACGCCGCTCTCAAACTCATTTTCCATTCCGGGTTTCACGTCGATCTGCGCGATTTCGAGGATCATGCTGCGGGGCTCCGGCGGGCGGGAGCGGCATTATGATTGTTCAGCCGCGCGCTGCAAGGGCGGGAAGTGGCCTACTGCGTGCTTGAACCGGGTGGGGCCGCGGTGCGACAAACCGAAAAGGGGGACAGATGATCGATCAATGTCTGGAACAGAGCCGCGGTTTGCGAACCGGCCTGCGCGCCGGTCTTCTTATGTTGGGGTTGGCACTCAGTTGCCTGCCCGCCGCCGCGGCCGACTGGGTCGAGCGCCCGTTCAACCCGCCGATCGGCAGCCGCTGGATCATCCAGATGGCGATCAGCAAGGAAGAGTTCCGGCACGAGAACGGACGCGACAGCGTGAAAAAAAGCACGCGCACGGTTACGTCCGAATTGACGATCGAGGCCAAGACCGCGACCGGCTATCGCGTCGTCTACCGGCGCACGAATTTCACCTATGACGGAGACGCCGACAAGGCGGCGGTCATGCGGCCGGCGCTGGCCGCGCTCAACAACATTAGCCTGCGCCTCATCACCGATGCCAGCGGCAAGCCGTTGAAGGTCGAAAACCTCGACGACATCAAGGCCGGCTTGTGGAAAATGGTCGACACTCTGGCAACGGCGAACAACGATGCACAGCTGGCGGCGGCGGTGCGCAATCTGCTCAGCGGCATGGCCGACATCGATACGACGCAGGCGGCTGAACTTTATACCGACGATCTGCCGGGGCTGGCGCGCGGGCAAAACACCGGTTTGAAATTGGGCGAGGCGCGGCGCGCCTCGACGACCGAGGCCAATCCGCTCGGCAACATGGTGACCAATACCGAACTTTCGATCGCCAGCGCCGATCCAGCGAGCGGACGCGTACGGCTGCTGCGGACCGAAAGCTACGATGCGGACTCGATCCGGCAGTTTCTGGTCGCCATGGTGAAACGTGCCGGCGGCGGGAACGCGGACGACATGAAGGAAATGGACATCGTGCTCGACGGCCGTACCGACATCGACGTGGTCGACGGGATGACGCGCGCGCTACATGAGCAGTCGACGCTGACGGCGAACCTGATGGGCAACAGGGTCGTCACCACCAACCGCAAAGACGTCACCGTCACTCCGGCGCCGTGAGGCAAGCGCCTCAGGCGACCGCGTATTTGCCGCGGCCGAAGAAGCGGTCCTTGGCGTCGTCGGTTGCCGTATCGCGCACCGACTTGATGGCGCCGATCTTGCCGTAGGCGCGCTTGACCGCGTCGCGGGCGGTGATCTTGTCGACCCAGGCTTTGACGTGCGGGCGCTTCGACAGGTCGATCGCCAGCAGGTCGATATTGCGCAGCCACGGGAATGCGGCCATGTCGGCGATGGTGTACTCGCTGCCGGCGACAAAAGACTGCGCCGCCAGCCGCTGTTCGTAAAGGTCGTAAAGCTTGTTCACCTGGGTGCGGTAGCGGCTGTTGCCATAGTCCTGCGGCTGCGGCGCAAACTTGCTCCAATGCACGAGCTGGCCGCACATCGGACCGACGTTTGCCATCTGCACCATCAGCCATTGGATGGTGTCGTTGCGTTTAACCGGGTCGTGCGGGATGAACTTGCCGGTCTTCTCGGCGAGATAGATCAGGATCGCGCCGGATTCGATCACGGTGTAGGGCGTGCCGCCGGGGCCTTCCGAATCCACGATCGCCGGTACTTTCTGCAGCGGATTGATCTTGCTGAATTCCGCGCTGAACTGATCGCCTTTCCACACGTCCACGGTCTTGATGTTGTAGGGCAGCTCGCATTCCTCGAGCATGATAAAGATCTTCTGCACGTTCGGGCTGGTCAGCGCGTAAAGGTCGATCATGGGCGTGTCTCGTGTGAAAAGGCCTGCGGACTGCGGGCGGCTTTCTATAGACGAAGCAAGGCGGGTTTGTCCTGTTTTACTACGGCTCGCCGCCGCCGATATAGCCGCCGATCTTCCAGCCGCCGGCATCCTTGACGTAGCAGAGCTGGTCGTTGCCGATCGGCGCGATCGCATCCACCGGCACATAGCCGGCCTTGCCGCTCGGCGTGATCACGCGCACGTAGGTGGCGGATATCGCCACGTTATCCGGCAGCACGCGCACGAAGGCGGGACCGAGCTTGTCGACCAGCGCCGCCTCGGGCTGCGCCTTGGCCAACACGTCGGTATTGGGCGAAACCGTATAGGCCCATTCCGACGCGTCGGTCTGCGTGGCTTTGGTCAGCTCGTCGAATTCCTTGGCGTTGTAGGCCGGATCGGCCGGCGCGCAGACGGCGCCTTTATGGCCGGGCGAGGGTGAGGCGGTCGGATCGTCGGCGTAGCCTGTGAGCATGTCCCAGCCGGCGCTGTCCTTGTTGTTCAAGCCGAGCGCGGCGCTGAGATTGTCGATGCCGGTCTTGCGCTTGTCGGCGCCCTCGCCGTTTTCGCGCTCCCAGAAAAAGCCCTGCGCGGCTACGAGCTTGGCCAAGGCCGCGCGGTCGCGCTTTTTGGCCGCCTCGGCGAGTTGCTGGCGCAGGCTCTCGAAAGCGGCATCGGTCATCGCGCCCGGCGGCGTGATCGCAACGGGTTTGTACGGCTTCGCCGGCGCGGCGGACGGGGGCGCTTTCGACGAATTCTGCGCCGCCGCCGGCAGCAGCCCGGCGATCAGCACGGCCGTGAATGCAGATACCCAATGAATATTGCGCATGGCGACGCTCCCCCCGACCGCGAAGGAGAATCTACCACAAGCATGGCGGGGCCGCGCGGCGGGCCAAAAAAATGCGGTCCCGAGAGAGCAGGGTCAGTCGCACGGGACCGCAGGCGCCATGAAAGCGCCATGACGGCCCGGTGACAGGCCCCGCCTGTGGACTTCATATGGACTTGGCGGCGGCGCCGTCGCTAAACACGTCCGTCGCAACCTCCAGAGAGCACCATGCCCGGACTTTCCCCATACCTATTGCCGATCGCATTGCTGGTCGGCTCCAACGTGTTCATGACCACCGCCTGGTACTGGCACTTGCGCTACAAGGAGGTGCCGCTGTTCAGCGTTATTCTCATCAGTTGGGCGCTCGCCTTCGTCGAATATTGTCTAGCGGTACCGGCCAATCGCTACGGCAGCGCGGTCTATTCGGCGGCCCAACTCAAGACCATGCAGGAGGTAATTACCCTGCTGGTGTTCGCTGGATTCTCGTTTTGGTATCTCAAGGAACCGCTGACCTGGGGTCAGGGTTTCGGCTTCACGCTGATCGCGGCCGGCGCGTTCTTCGTCTTTCACAAATGGTGATGGAGCGCCGAGGCTATTCTTCGTCATGCCCGGCCTTGTGCCGGGCATGACAAAAGAACGATTCAACGCGGTTATTTCGCCGGCACCAGGCGCAGGATACGCCCCTCACGATTGTCTGTGAGCAGATAGAGCGCGCCATCCGGCCCTTGGCGCACGTCGCGGATGCGCTCGTGCAGATCCTGCAGGATGCGTTCCTCCTTCACCGCGATATCGCCTTTAAGCTCAAGCCGCGACAGCAACTGGAATTTGAGCGCGCCGTTGATCAACGAGCCCCTCCAGCCCTTGAACGCGTCGCCGGTATAGAACGCCATCCCGGATGGCGCGATCGACGGCGTCCAATGCCAGACCGGCTGCTCCATGCCTTCCTTGTGCGTGCTCTCGTGAATCTTCGCGCCACCGTAATCGACGCCGTAGCCGATCACCGGCCAGCCGTAGTTCTTTCCCTTCTCGATGATGTTGATCTCGTCGCCGCCCTGCGGACCGTGCTCCTGCTCCCATAATTTGCCGTCGGCGGGATTGAACGCTAGTCCCTCCGGATTGCGGTGGCCGTAAGACCAGATCTCCGGCTTGGCGTCGGCTCGGCCTACAAAGGGATTGTCCGGCGGCACCGCGCCGTCCGGCCTGATGCGGATGATCTTGCCGATGTGATTGGCGAGATTCTGCGCCTCGTCGCGGGGGCCGAAATGATCGCCGAGCGAGACGAACAGATTGCCGTCGGGCGCCTGCGCAATGCGACAGGCGACATTGTTACCGCTCCAGGAAGGCGGACCCTCCTGGCGGAAGATTTCTTTCACGTCACCGAGGCGCGGCGATGCGCCGGCGTCCACCTGCGCGCGTGCGACCGCGACGCTGCCGCCCAACGTGGCATTGAAGCAGAAATAGATTATGTGGTTTTGGCCATAACCGCGGTCGAGCGCGACATCGAGCAGGCCGGCTTGACCGCGCGCGAATACCGACAGTACGCCGGCGACCGGCGGCGACAACGATCCGTCGCGTGCGACGATGCGCATGCGGCCGGGCCGTTCGGTGACCAGCATGCGGCCGTCGGGCAGAAAGGCGAGCGACCAAGGATGCACCAGCCCGCTGGCTACGGTTTGCACCGCGACATTGCCGGCCGACGTGGGAGATATGGGATCGGCCGCCAAAGCCGGACAAGCAAGGGCGAGCGCACAAACCGCAGACGTAACAATTAGTCGCATGCCGCTCCCCATCGATGCCGCGTCAACTGTGCGACATCGTGGAGCGTTGCGAAAGCTCTAGGCGAAATGGCCGTGATGGCGCGCCGGCTTGGTCGTTTTCGGCGCATGGTGCGGGTGCGGCATGGAGAGAACCGTCAAGCCGCCCATGCCGATGAACAGCAGGCCGAGCAGCAGCGAAATGATGGTGAGGCCGCCTTCGTTATCGATGACGTTGCCGACCACATCGGCGCGCGCAATACCGACCGACACGACCGTGGCGGCCACGATGGTGGCGAAGGCCAGCCCAACGGCCGCGACCAGCTGAGCGAGCGCCACAGTGCGGCGTTCGTTGCCGAGCGTTCGATCGGTGGGGGCAGTAAATCCGGTATCTTCAATGTGCTTGTTCATGACCAACCCGTGGGCAGTCGGAAATGGATCTTCCGATTGTGCCTTGCTAACGCGCGAAACGGGCGGGGGTTCGACCTGATTTGGGCGGTTCCGAAGGTGAACCGGGGCATTTTCGTGACGGTTATGGTTAACGAAAGGTGAACGCCAGGCGCGCGATTGGCATTTTGAGGGCGGCGTTTCCCCAAAAGACCGTGTGCGGCCAATGGCTAAGCTACAGCGCCGCCGCCAGGTGCTCGGGCTGCCAATCCATCGGCACATAACCCGGTTCTTCCGCAATGCGGTCGAGCCAGTCGCGGGTGGCCGGAAACCGCGCGAGGTCGAAGTCGCACTGGTTGGCCACGTGGGTGTAGGCGTACAGCGCGATGTCGGCGATGGTGAAGCGGTTGGCGACGAAATACGGATATTTGCTGAGATGCATCTCCATCACGCCAAGGGCGCGATAGCCGTTTTCCATCCAGTCCTCGAGCGCGTGGCTTTGCAGATCGCGCCCGCCTTTGATCAAGGCCAGCCAGAAATACGCCGCGCCGATATTCGGCTCCAGGCTGTGCTGCTCGAAGAACATCCATTGCAAGGCTTCCGCCCGCTCGATGCGGTCTTCCGGCGCAAGCGTTGAGCCGCCGGCGACGTACCAAAGAATCGCGTTGGATTCGGCGAGATGGCGGTTGGGCGCGACTTCCAGCAGCGGAATTCGGCCGTTCGGATTCTTGGCCAGGAATTCGGGCGTGCGGCTTTCGCCTTGCAGGATGTCGATTTCGACCAGCTTGTACGGAATACCGAGCCGGGCCAGCGCGAGGCGGACCTTGTAGCTATTGCCGGATCGCTGCATCGAATAGAGCGTGTACATTCCAGATTCCCTGAGTGGCGTCGCGGGTCGGATAGGGCGGACAAAGTCCGGCAATTGCGTGACCGGAATCGAGAAAAGATTCGACTGTCGCAACGGCTTGATACGAAAAATTTATTCCGCCGCCACCCGGTGCGCGCGGGCATATTCCACCAGCGCGTCGTCGTCGACCATTTCGATCGGCGTCGAAGTCGCGATGCGCGATGAATTCCGGCCGCGTGAACTTGGTGATGTGGTTCGAGCAGGCGCACAGCGTCAGGTACACGATCTTGCGCGGATAGGGCGTGATGTTGGGCGGCGAGGCGTGCACCAGATTGCCGTGGAACATCAGCACCGAGCCGGCCTTGCCGGTCGGCGCCACGATGCCGACGCCGTCGGGGCCGGCGGCGTCGTGCGCCAAGCCGCGTCACGGTTTCCTTGTCGAGCGTCCATAGCGGATACGATGTCGTCGTCTTGTCGTGACCGGCGGCGAGCACGCCCTGTTTGTGGCTCTTCGGAATGATCATCAGCGCGCCGTTGATCGGCAGCACGTCGTCGAGAAAGATCGCGATGTTCATGGCGCGCGGCTCCGGCATGCCGTCGTCGCGCGCCCAGGTGCCGTAGTCCTGATGCCACTGCCAGACGTCGCCCTCGAAGGCGGCCTTGGCGTTGAGCTTGAACTGGTGGACGTAGACGCTCTCGCCGAACAACTGCATCAGCGGTTCGACCAGCCGCGGATGGCGCGACATCACCTCGAACACCTTGTTGAACTTGTGCGCGGCAAAGGCGGTGCGCGGCGCGCCGGACTTCTCGCGCCAGACTTCCTGCCGGTCGAGCTTGAGGATGTTGTCGGCCTCGACGCGCAGCAGCGCGATCTCTTCCTCGGAGAAGCAGTTCGGGAAGAAGACGTAGCCCTGCTCGTCGAAGGCCTTGATCTGCTCGGCGGAAAGCTTCATGGCGCGCTCCCTGATATCGGCGGCCGGTGACCCGGCTCTTGGCTCGCTATTCTAGCGGGGCGGGCCGCAAAACGCCACTGGCTTGCGCGGCGCCGGTCTCGGTCATGGCGCGGCGCAGCAATAAGCCGAAGGCGAGCAGCATGACGGGAACCGCCAGCGGAATGCAGTGTCGCTTCCGGCACCGGGCGCGCGATCAGCGGCACAATCCACAGCGCGGCCAGCACGGTTTTTTCGAACGGGCCGAAGCCGCGCGCGAAGCCGTCGATGGCGAGGTAGGCGATGGCCGGCGCCAGCAGCATCAGGTCGTAGTCGAGGCAGTAGGGCGTCGCCAGCAGCGTGCCGATCAGCAGCGCGGCGGCCTTGAGCGGAAATGCGGCGCGGCTGCGCCAGAGCCAGCCGAGCGCGCCGGCGACGGCGATCGTTACTGCGCCTTGCAGCCGCATAGGCGAGCGTGATGCCGCCGCCCCACATCCGCACCCATGAGAATACGCTCTGGATTTTGTACCAGCCGGTATCGCCTTGCTCGAGCACGACTTCGCGCGTGAACTTGGTCGAGGCAAGGAACGCGCTCCACACGTCCGGGCCGAACGCGAGCGTCACGCCGAGCGCCAGCAGGGCGACCGTCACCGCCGCTGAAACGAAGGCGCGCCAGTGGCCGCCCGCGATCAGCACCAGCGGGATCAGCAGCCCGAACTGCGGCTTGTAGGCGAGCAGGCCGAACAGAATGCCGGCCAAGAGCGGTCGTTCGTCGAGTTGCAGGAGCGCGCCGCCCATCAATGCCGCGGTCAGGAAACCGTTATGGCCATGACCGAGATTGACGAACACGGCCGGGAAGGCAAGGGCGAGCAGCAGCCACTCTCTCTTTCCTCCGCCGGCAAGTGCGGGAGGAAGTATCGCTCGGATCGAGAGGACATAGAGAATGAGCGTCACGCCCTGCCACAGCGCCAGCGCGAGCACATAGGGCATCAGCGCCAGCAGCGCCGCGAGGCCGAGGAAAAACGGCGGATAGTGCCAGCCGTAAAATTGCGTGGCCGTGCCGAAGATCGCCTGCTCGCGGGCGTATTGGCGGGCGGGGTCGAACGGCGCCGTCGGCTGGCCGTCGAGCACATAAGTGCCGGCCGCGTAGACGTTGGAAAAATCGGTGCCGAGCGGGCGGCCAAGCCGGTCGTTGAGGCCGTCCGAGGTGGCGATCAGGAAGCCGGCGCCGATCGCGGAGGCGGCCAGCAAAGCGAGCGCCACCAGCCGCACCCGCTCGCGGGTCAGCCAGGCGCCGGTGCGCAAAATGTCAATGAATCCGGCCATAGGAGCGGTCTAACAGCGCAGGCTTAAAGGAGCGTTGCCGCCGACGGCCATCAACAGGCTTGATGAATGCATCATTCTTTTGCGTCTTGCTGTCACGGTCTCGGCCCATTACGACACTATAAATACTGTGCGAACCCAGATTCGGAGCCTGCGATGGCCTTCCTCGCCGACCACCTCAAGCGCATCAAGCCGTCGCCGACTATCGCGGTGACCGACAAGGCGCGCGCGCTCAAGGCCGCCGGCCGCAACGTCATCGGGCTCGGCGCCGGCGAGCCGGATTTCGACACGCCCGACAACATCAAGGAGGCGGCGATCAAGGCAATCCAGAGCGGCCGCGCGTCGAAGTACACGCAGGTCGACGGTCTGGCCGAGCTCAAGGAAGCCGTCGCCAAGAAGTTCAAGCGCGAGAACGGGCTCGACTACAAGACCTCGCAGATTACGGTCGGCGCCGGCGGCAAGCAGGTGCTCTACAACGCCTTCATGGCGACGCTGAACCCGGGCGACGAGGTGATCATCCCGGCGCCCTATTGGGTGAGCTATCCCGACATGGTTCTGCTCGCCGGCGGCACGCCGGTCGCGGTCGTTGCCGGCATGGAGAGCGGCTTCAAGATCCGGCCCGAAGCCTTGGAGCGCGCGATCACGCCGAAGACGAAATGGTTTCTGCTCAACTCGCCGTCGAACCCGACCGGCGCCGCCTACACGCGCGCCGAGTTGAAGGCGTTGACCGACGTGCTGGTCAAGCATCCGCACGTCCACGTCATGACCGACGACATGTACGAGCATCTGATCTACGACGACTTCGTGTTCACCACGCCGGCGCAGGTCGAGCCGTCGCTCTATGAGCGCACGCTGACGATCAACGGCACCTCGAAGGCCTATTGCATGACCGGCTGGCGCATCGGCTATGCCGGCGGGCCGGAGCCGTTGATCAAGGCGATGGCGATGATCCAGTCGCAGTCGACCACCAATCCGGCGGCGGTCTCGCAGTGGGCGGCGGTGGAAGCGCTCAACGGTCCGCAGGACTTCATCGCCAAGCACAACAAGATCTTCAAGGAGCGGCGCGACCTCGTCGTCTCGATGCTCAACCAGGCCAACGGCATCAAGTGCCCGATGCCGGAGGGCGCGTTCTATGTCTATCCGTCCTGCGCCGGCACCATCGGCAAGACCGCCTCGACCGGCAAGAAGCTTTCGAGCGACGAGGACTTCGTCACCGAGCTGCTGGACGCCGAAGGCGTGGCGGTGGTGCAGGGCACGGCGTTCGGCCTCGGGCCGGCGTTCCGCATTTCCTATGCGACCAAGACCGAGGACCTGGAAGAAGCCTGCCGGCGCATCCAGCGCTTTTGCGGCAATTTGAAATAATTCTCTTGGTGCGGCTTCTTGGCGGGGCTCGTGCGGCCGTTTCCCCGTTACATTATCGATTTTGACTTGCCGGAACTTTGCGCTCACAGTTTGCGACGAGACAGCAAAGCCGAATCAAACGGGGGTTTCGATGCATCACACATTCTTGCGGCTTGCCGCCATTGCGCTAGGGCTGGCCGTCGCGACCGGCGGCGCGACCGCGCAGCAGGACAATCGCGGCAAGGCCGGCACGCTGACCTGCGACGTATCGGGCGGCATCGGCATGATCATCGGCTCGCAGAAGTCGGTGACCTGCCGGTTCGAGCCGGTGGCGCCGGGCTGGATACCGGAAGCCTATGTCGGCACGATCACCAAATTCGGCCTCGACATCGGCGCCACGGTCGGTAGCCAGATGGTGTGGGGGGTGTTTGCCGGCGGCAGCCCGGCGCAAGGCGCGCTCGCCGGTGAATATGGCGGCGCGACGGCGGAAGCGACCGTTGCGGTCGGTCTCGGCGGCAACGTGCTGGTCGGCGGCTCCAACCGCACGATCGCGTTGCAGCCGCTTTCGGTTACCGGTCAGGCCGGCCTCAATCTCGCGGTCGGTGTCGCCGTGCTGAAGCTCAGCCCGCTGCACTGAGCCCGACGTGGGCTTGAAGTGACCTGCATCGCCGCGCGCCACGGCAGAGCGAATCGCACGTGCGTTCGCTAATCTGCCGACATGATTGCGCGCCTCCTCATTATCTTCATCTTCTCCGTCGTTGCCGGTCCGGTTGCGCCGGCCGCAGCGCAGGAACGCGTGACCGTCGGCGTGGAGCGGCTCGCCTCCAATGGCGCGCTGTTCCTGGCGGCGATCCAGGGCTACTTCAAAGCGGAAGGCCTCGACGTCGACTTGCTGGAGTATCGCGAACCGCGGCTGATCGCGGAGGCGGTCGCCGCCGGTAAGGCCGATTTCGGGCTCACCGCTCTCACTGCCGGCGGCGTTCAATCTCGCCGGCCGCGGTGCGATCAAGGCGGTCGCCGCGCAGGTGCGCGAGATGCGCGACTACGAAGGCAATGAAATTATCGCCTCCAATGCCGCCAACGCCAAAGGCCTGCGCAAGTTCGAAGACCTCGCCAACAAATCGGTCGCGCTGCAGACACTCGGCTCGCCATTCCATTATCAACTCGGCCAGATCGCCAACCGCGAAGGCATTCGACTTTGCCGGCGTAACGCTGAAGACATATTACTCGCTTCGATGCCGTGGCGCGTGCGGTGGCCGATGGCCAAGTCGACGCCGCGATCCTGCCGGCGCTGTATGCGCGCGAATTGCTGACGGCCGGTCAGGCAAAGCTGGTGGGCTGGTGTTCGGAGATCGACGAACCGCAACTGGGCGCGCTGTTCGCCTCGACCAAAATAATCGAGAGCCGGCGTGCCGACTGTCGAGAAATTCATTCGTGCCTACCGCCGCGGCGCCGCCGAATACGCCATCACGCTGTTGCGCCATGACCGCTATGGCAAGCAGGTCTCTGACTCGGCGTCGCAAGGCGCGGCGGCGATAATCGCGCGCTACGCCTATCCCGACAAAAGCAACGCCGCCGCCGCGGTCGAAGCCGGCGTGTATTTTATGGATCGCCAAGCGCTGCTCGATGCCGCCGACATCGAGCGCCAGATTGCCTGGTACAAATCACAGGGTATGGTCGAGCCGAGCGTCGATGCGCGTAGCGTGATCGACCTGAGCTTCGTCCCTGGCCGATAACTGGGTAACGGGATGTGGGGCCTGGGGCAACAGAGATACGTAATTGGTGATTTTTCAGCTGAATTCAGTGTTGCCGAACTGTCAGACGGGCGGCGGCGGTGTCCTCCAGTGACCGGCAAGCTGCTGCTGGGCGGCGGGGGGTGTGACATTGCTAGGTCGCGACACCCCGGAATGACAGGGCTGGGGAAACCGGCCTTGCCAGCCTCCCCACCACCTGAGACGATATCGTCCTAGGGCCGGGAAACTTGGTCCGAACTCCCGGGCCGGCAAAGGGAGGTATTGATGGGCACGACACCCAAGGGTCCACGGTGCATCGCGCTGGTGGGCCCGTTCCAAAGCGGCAAGACAACCCTTCTCGAAGCGATCCTTGCGCGTACCGGCGCGATTCCGCGCCAAGGCACGGTCGACGCCGGCACCACGGTCGGCGACGCCAGTAAGGAAGCGCGTCAGCACAAGATGAGCGTCGAGGCGACGTTCGCCACCGCCAATTTCATGGACGACAATTACACCTTTATCGATTGTCCCGGCTCGATCGAATTCATCCACGACATGCGTAGCGTCTTGCCGGCGATCGACGCCGCGGTCGTGGTCTGCGAGGCCGATGAGAAAAAGGTCCCGCAGCTGCAATTGATCTTGCGCGAGCTGGAAGACCAGAACATTCCGCATTTCCTGTTTCTCAACAAGATCGACAAGGCTGACAAGCGCGTGCGCGAGACGATCAAGCTGTTGCAGCCGGCGTCGCGCGTGCCGCTGCTGCTGCGTCAGATTCCGATCTGGAACGGCGATATCATCGCAGGCTTCGTCGATCTCGCGCTCGAGCGCGCCTATGTCTACAAGGAGCATGCGCCGTCGGAGATCATCGATTTCAAGCCCGAAGATATCGATCGCAAGAAGGAAGCGCGCTTCAGCATGCTGGAGACGCTGGCCGATCACGACGACGAGTTGATGGAGCAATTGCTCGAGGATATCGAGCCGCCGCGCGACAAGGTGTTCGACGATCTCGCCAAGGAATTGCGCGAGCGCATCGTCTGTCCGGTGCTGCTCGGCGCCGCCACCCGCAGCAATGGCGTGCTGCGCCTGCTCAAGGCGCTGCGGCATGAAGCGCCGGGGGTGGCGGAGACCGCGCAACGCATCGGCGTCAAAGCCGGGCCGCGAGGCGGTCGCCCTGGTGCTCAAGACTTTCCACACCACCCATGGCGGCAAGATGTCGGTCGCACGGTTGCTGGCGGGGCAGGCCGGCGACGGCACCACTTTCAATACCGCCGATACCGAGGCCGGCCGCGTCTCCGGCGTGTTCAAGCTGATGGGTCCGCATTTCGAGAAGCGCGGCCAGGCGATCGCCGGCGAAACCATCGCTTTCGGCAAGCTCGATCACGCCAAGACCGGCGATACGCTGTGGGCGGGCAAGCAGGCGCATGCGGCGCTCGCCGCGGCGAAGCCCGTCTCGCCGGTGCTCGCCATCGCGGTGCAGGCGCAGCGAGCGCAAGGACGACGTCAAGCTCGGCGTTGCCTTCACCAAGCTGACCGAGGAGGATCCCTTCGCTCAGTCGTCGTGCACAACGCCGAGAGCCACGAGGTGGTGATCTGGGGGCAGGGCGAGATGCATCTGCGGGTGGCGGCCGAACGGCTGGCCGAGCGCTTTGCGGTGCCGGTATCGACGCGGCCGCCGACCGTCGGCTATCGCGAAACCATCCGCAAGCCGATCACGCATCCGCGGCCGGCACAAGAAACAGTCCGGCGGCCACGGCCAGTTCGGCGACGTGGTGCTGGAGATCAAGCCGTTGCCGCGCAGCGCCGGCTTCAAGTTCGAGGACAAGATCACCGGCGGCGTGGTGCCGCGCAATTACATTCCGTCGGTGGAGGAGGGCGTCATCGACGCGCTCAAGCACGGGCCGCTCGGCTTCCCGGTGGTCGATCTGGCGGTGGCGCTGATCGACGGCTCCTACCACACGGTGGATTCCTCCGACATGGCGTTCCGCACCGCCGGCCGCATCGCCATCGTCGAAGGCCTGCCGCAGTGCCAGCCGGTGCTGCTGGAGCCGATCCATCTGGTCGAGATCGTCTGCCCGACCGACGCGACCGCCAAGATGAATGCGATCCTGTCCGGCCGTCGCGGGCATATCCTCGGCTTCGACACCCGCGAGGGCTGGGACGGCTGGGACATGGTGCGTGCGCAGATGGCGGAAGCCGAGATCGGCGACCTGATCATCGAGGTGCGCTCGGCCACCGCCGGCGTCGGCTCCTTCACCTTCAAGTTCGACCACATGGCCGAATTGACCGGCCGCACCGCCGACCAGATCGTCGCGGCGCGAAGGGCGGCGGAGTAGCTCCCGCAGCCGTGACTTGCCTGTGAAGGCGGGGCGCCGTACGCCTTGGGCGCGATTCCAACAGGAACATATTGCCCATGAACATCATTCGCCGCCGCGGCTGGGAAATCCCCGAGCGTCTCGCCACGCCCGAGCACCTGGTGTTCAACCGCCGCACCGTCTTGGTGGGCGGCGCGAGTGCGCTGGCCTTGGCGCCCCACGCCGCACTGGCCCAGCGTATCGGCGATCTCGCCACGCTTGCCGACCCGACCGCCGATCTCTATCCGGCCAAGCGCAACGAGAAATACGTGCTCGACCGTCCGATCACCGACGAGAAGATCAACGCCAACTACAACAATTTCTACGAATTCAATTCGTCGAAGAACGTCGCCGACCAGGCGCAGAAGCTGCCGATCCGGCCGTGGATGGTGAAGATCGACGGCATGGTGGAGAAGCCGCATGGAGATCGGCATCGACGATCTGATCCGCAAGATGACGCTGGAAGAGCGCACCTACCGTCACCGCTGCGTCGAGGCCTGG
The DNA here is from genome assembly GCA_963741115.1 of uncultured Alphaproteobacteria bacterium. GTDB lineage: Bacteria > Pseudomonadota > Alphaproteobacteria > Rhizobiales > Xanthobacteraceae > Pseudolabrys. The sequence goes on from CAVUGR010000003.1 coordinate 149,580, forward strand.
AGCATGGCGATTGCCTGGACCGGCTTTCCGTTCGCCAAACTGGTCGATTTCGCGCGGCCGCTCGGCTCCGCCAAATTCGTGAAGATGGAAACCTTCAATGACCCCAAGGTGGCGCCCGGCCTGCGGCAGACCTGGTATCCCTGGCCCTACGTCGAAGGCCTCAGCATGGCCGAGGCCACCAACGATCTCGCCTTCCTCGCCACCGGCGCCTACGGCCATCCGATGGCAAAGCAGCATGGCGCGCCGTTGCGGCTGGCGGTGCCGTGGAAGTACGGCTTCAAGTCGATCAAGTCGATCGTGCGCTTCAGCTTCGTCGAGCAGCGCCCGAAGGGCATGTGGGAGGCGTTGCAGGCGTCGGAATACGGTTTCTGGGCGAACGTCAATCCGGCGGTGCCGCATCCGCGCTGGAGTCAGGCGAGCGAGGAAGTGATCGGCACCGGCGAGCGCAAGCCGACGTTGATCTTCAATGGCTACGGCGAATTTGTTGCCGACATGTACAAAGGCCTGGAAAGCGAGCGGCTCTGGGCGTGATCATTGCATCGCCTCGCTTGCGTCCCTATCTCGCAGGAAACGCCATTTCCTTTGGAGGGTTTCTTGCGCCCAATCATCGCGTGCCTCGTTGCGGCCATCATCGTTGTGAGCGCCGCTCCGTCCCAGGCGGCCGACGAGCCGGATCTCATTTTCCGGCGCTCGACGGTTTTCAAGTGGCTGACGCCGAACGACAAGCTGGCCACCTACGGGCTCGATGATCCGGGGATCGAGGGCGTGGCCTGCCATTTCACCGTTCCCGAACGCGGCGGCTTTAAAGGCTGGATCGGCGTGGCCGAGGAAGTCTCGGACATTTCGCTCGCCTGCCGGCAGATCGGGCCGATCAAGTTCAAGGAGAAATTCGAGCAGGGCGAGGACGTGTTCCGCAAACGCCGCTCGTTGTTTTTCAAGAAAATGCAGATCGTTCGCGGCTGCGACACCAAGCGAAACGTGTTGGTCTACATGGTCTATAGCGACCGCATCATCGAAGGTTCGCCGAAGAATTCGACGTCTTCGGTGCCGGTGATGCCCTGGGGCGGCGAGACGAGTGTGCAGAAATGCGCCGATTGGGTGGAAAAATAGCGCATGCATTTCCCGATATACCTGCGCAAGCCAAAGCGCGTATGATCCCCTCGGGGTAAAGTCTGGAGGTTGCCATGTCGATGAACCAAGCTGACATCAAACGCATTCAAAGTGCCGCCCACGATCATTGGGTGCTGTTTCTGGTCGAGGGCGTCGTTCTCGTCATTCTCGGCACGACGGCAATCGTCATTCCGCCGCTCGCCACGCTCGCGGTGACGATTTTATTGGGCTGGCTGTTCCTGGTCAGCGGCGTGATGGGCCTGGTCTCGACCTTCTGGCTGCGGCAGGCGCCCGGCTTCTGGTGGGCGCTGATCTCGGCCGTGCTCGGGATCGTCGTCGGCGTGATGTTGCTGGTGTCGCCGGTGCAGGGCGCGCTGTCGCTCACCTACGTGCTGGTCGCCTTCTTCGTCATCGAGGGCATCGCTACCATCATGTTTGCGCTCGATCATAAACGCGCTTTGTCCGGCCGCTGGGTCATGCTGCTGCTGAGCGGCATCGTCGATCTGGTGCTGGCCACGATGATCATTACCGGATTGCCGAGCACGGCGGCCTGGGCGATCGGGCTGCTGGTCGGCATCAATATGGTGTTCGGCGGCGTGGCGCTGGCGACCATGGCGTTGCACGCGCGCGACGCCAAGGCTGAACCCTGCTTGCTAGGTTACGTCTCGACTTCCCCTGCCTCAACCTCGGCCAGCTTGGCGCGCCAATCCTTGCGCTTGAGCACGAAGGAAAGCGCCGACAGGCCGAGCAGGATGGCGCACACGATCAGCAGCCCGAGCGAGATCGGACGGTTGAAGAAGATGAAGTAATTGCCATTCGACATGATCAGCGATTGGCGCAGGCTCTGCTCGAACAGCGGCGAGATCACCAGACCCAGCACCAGCGGCGCCGGATCGAAGGCGAATTTGCGCAAGCCGTAACCGAGCACGCCCATGATCAGCATGATGTAGACGTCGACGACCGAGTGGCTCACTTCGTAGACGCCGACGATGCAGAACATGATGATCAGCGGATAGAGATACGCGTAGGGAATGCGCAGCACCGTCACGAACAGGCCGACCAGCGGCAGATTGAGCGCCAGCAGCATCAGATTGCCGACATACATCGATGCGACGAAGCCCCAGAACACGTCCGGATGCTCGGTCACGAGCTGCGGGCCGGCATTGACGCCGTGAATCATCAGGGCGCCGATCAGCACCGCGGTGATCGGGCCGGTCGGGATGCCGAGCGCCAGCATCGGCACAAAGGCGCCGGTGGAGGCCGAGTTGTTCGCCGACTCCGGGCCGGCGACGCCGGCCACGGCACCCTTGCCGAATTCTTCCGGATGTTTCGAAACCTTCTTCTCCAGCGCGTAGGACAGGAAGCTGGAAATGATATGCGCGGAGCCGGGAATGATGCCGATGACGAAGCCGAGCACGCTGCCGCGCGCGATCGGCATGATCGATTCGCGCCACTCCTGCCGGTTTGGCAGCAATTCGCGAAATTTTGGCGTAATCACCTCGCCGACCACGGTGTGGCTCGGCGTCGACAGGATTTCGCCCAGGCCGAACAATCCAACCGCTACCGGCACGATGCCGATGCCGTCGCCGAGTTCGGCGAGGTTGAAGCTGTAGCGGAAGTGCCCGGTCATGTTGTCGATGCCGATCATGCCAAGCAACAGCCCGACGCAGGCCATCAGGACCGTGCGCACCAGCGAGGTTGACGACATATAGGCGAGGAAAATCAGGCCGAGGATCAGCATCGCGGTGTATTCCGGCGGCCCGAACTTCAGCGCGATGGTGGCGAGTGGCGGGGCCACCAAAGTGAGCATGATCACGCCGAATGTGCCGGCAACCCAGGAGCCGACCGCCGCGATGCAAAGCGCGGAACCGGCGCGGCCTTTCTTGGCCATTGCGTTGCCGTCGATGCAGGTCATCACCGAGGAAGCCTCGCCCGGAATGCGCATCAGGATCGAGGTGGTGGAGCCGCCATATTGCGAGCCGTAATAAATGCCGGCGAGCATGATCACCGCCTGCGTGGCATTGAGCCCGAAGGTCACCGGCAGCAAAATCGAGATGCCCGATAAGGGGCCGATGCCCGGCAGTACGCCGACCAAGGTGCCGACCAGGCAGCCGAGAAATGCGTACCAGAGATTGTCGGGCTGAAAGGCGATGGCAAATCCATGCGCCAGGCTGAGCAGGGTGGTTTCCACGAATTCACATCCTAAAAGTAGAAAAGTTCGGGCAGCGGCGTCTTGAGCCCATAGGCGAAGGAAACATACGTCAACAGGACGATGGCGAAGCTATAGGCGGCGGCGCGCAGCGGATTGCGCCGCTCGACCACGATCAACAGCGCCAGCATCATTGCGATCATGGTGATGTTGAAGCCGAGGTGCTCGTAGAGCGCGATTGTTATGGCGGTGATGATCGTCACCATCACGGCATGCTTACCGTCGTCCCAGGCGATTGCTGAGAACGGGGCGCTTTCGGCGCCGCGCGCAATCAGCGCCAGCCCGCAGACGATGGTCAGCGCGGCGACGATCTTGGGCAGAAAGCCGGAACCGGGCATCGACAATTGCCCGGTCGGCAGATCGCCGCTGAGCGCCAGCACCAGCAAACCGAAGGCGACGAACGCAGCCCCCGCAACATGATCCGCACGCAGAGTCATGCTAATTATTCCTGCTTACCGATCGAAATCACCGCTTCGTCGGTCCGCTTGCCGTCGATGTCCCAGAACTTCTGGAAGTCCGGCCCATCCAGATAGGCGAGTTCCTGGCCGGCATTGGCGAGCACGGCGGTAAAGGCCTCGCTGTTGGCCGCCTGCTTGATGGCGGCGCGCAGCGTGGCGACGACCGGTTGCGGCGTCGCTTTCGGCGCGAAAATCCCGACCCACAGATAATATTCGACGTCGTAGCCAAGCTCCTTGAGTGTCGGCACGTCGGGTAAGAACTTCGAGCGCGTTGCGCCGAATGACGCGAGCGCGCGCAGCTTGCCGGCCTTGATATGCGACAGCGTGGCCGACACCGATTGCGTCGTCACCTGCGCATTGTTGCCAAGGATGGCGGTAATGGCCGGCCCGCCGCCATTGGTCGGCAAGTGACGGAGTTTCAAGGGTCCCGTCGCCTTCTCCAGATAGGCCAGCGGCAAATGTGTGGCGCCATAGAGCCCGCCCGAACTGAAGACCAAGTCCTGCTTCGTCTTGGCGGCGTCGACGAGTTCTTTCACCGTCTTGTAGGGTTGCTGATCGTTGACCAGTAGCAGGACCGGGTCGGCGACGATGCGCGCGAGCGGGATGAAATCGGCGCGCGTGGTCTTCACCGGGCGCCCGAACAGCTTGTCGACTTCGGCGTAACCGGAGATGCCGGTGTTGTGCGACAGCAGCGTGTAGCCGTCCGGCTTGGCAGTTGCGGCGACCTGCGCGCCGACCTGTCCGGCGGCGCCGGCCTTGGTCTCGACCACTACCGGCTGCTTGAGGATCGGCTCCATCGAGGCGGCCAGCGGCCGCGTCACGATTTCGTTGATGCCGCCGGGCGGAAAGGCGTTGATGATCGTGATCGCGTGCGAGGGGAATACCTCTTGCGCGAAAGCAGGCCCAGCCGAGAGCGCGGCGGCCGCGGCGGACGTGCCGATGACGAAACTGCGCCGATCCATTCGTTCCTCCCTGAATTCCCCTGCCGGTTAGCTCCGGCTTTTACCAAAGACAAAGCCGCGCAATCACCGGACGATGGCGCGCGGCATCTCAACGTATCAAGCGTTTGCCGCTATCCCTGCACGCGGCCGATTTCCTTCACCGCGGCTTCGATGCGCGCGGCGTCGGCGTCCCAGAACTTGGCGAACTCCGGCGCATCGAGATAGTCGACGTCCTGGCCGAGATTGGCCATGGCGACTTTGAATTGCTCGGTCGCCGCTGCCTTGGCCACATTGGTTCGCAGATACGACACCACATTGGCCGGCGTGCCCTTGGGCGCGAACAGGCCGACCCAGAGATAGTATTCGAGATTGTAGCCGAGTTCCTTCATGGTCGGCACGTCGGGCAGCGCCTTCGAGCGCTTGGCGCCGAACAGAGCGAGTGGCTTGGCCTTGCCGGCTTTGATCTGGTTCAGCGATGCGGAGATCGACGACACCAGCACCTGCGCGTTGTTGCCGAGGAACGAGGTGAGCGCCGGTCCGCCGCCATTGGTCGGCAGGTGGCGGAGCTTCAAGCCACCGGCCGCCTTCATGTAGAGCGCCATCGGGATGTGCAGTGCGCCGTACAGCCCGGACGAACTGAAGATGATCTCGTCGGGCCGCTTCTTGGCGTCCTCGGTCAAATCCTTCAGCGTCTTGTAGGGCTGCTGATCGTTGACCAGCAGCACGCAGGGGTCGGCGACAAAGCGCGCGATCGGAATGAAATCGGCGCGGGTGAATTTCACTTCTCGCCCGAATAGCTTGTCGACTTCGGCAAAGCCGGAGATCGAGGTGATGTGCAGCAGCAGCGTGTAGCCGTCCGGCTTGGCGCTGGCGGCGACCTGGGCGCCGACCGCGCCGGCGGCGCCGGCCTTGGTTTCGATCGGGCAGGGCTGCTTGACGATTGGCTCCAGCACGGCGGCGAGCGGGCGGCCGACCACATCGGCGGCACCCCCGGGCGGGAACGGGTTGATCATCATGATGGCGTGCGAGGGATAGGCGTCCTCGGCAAATGACGGGCGAAGGGTAAGCGTGGCGGCCGCAGCCACGCTACCCGCGACAAAATGACGTCTGTCCACGTGATCCTCCCCTGGAAGTAGGCTTATTACTTACCGGCGTTGGGCCGACCTTGTTATTGCGCCAATGCTATCGCCCAGCGTGGTGGGCAATCAAGCATCAATGCAAATCACTGATCAATGATTGCCACCGCCCGCGTCCAGCCGGCCGAACCGCCGCGCACCTTTACCGGAAAGCAGCTCACCGTGAAGCCCTTGGCCGGCAATGCCTCGAGATTATGCAGCTTCTCGATATGGCAGTAGCCGATTTCGCGGCCGGCCCGGTGACCCTCCCAGATCAGCTTGGCGTCGCGGGTCTCGGCGTATTTCTGCATGGTGTAGACGAATGGCGCATCCCAGCTCCAGCCGTCGGTGCCGGTGACCCGCACGCCGCGTTCGAGCAAATAAAGCGTTGCCTCGCGGCCCATGCCGCAGCCCTTGGCGACATAGTCGGGGCGTCCATAGGCGCTGCCTGCGCTGGTGTTCACCACCACGATTTCCATCGGGGAAAGTGCGTGGCCGATGCGTTCGAGTTCGGCCTCGACATCCGCCGCGGTCGCCACATAGCCGTCCGGGAAATGCCGGAAGTCGAGCTTCACGCCGGGCTGCAAGCACCAGTCGAGCGGCACTTCGTCGATGGTGATGGCGCGCTTGCCGTGATCCATGGTGGAGGCGAAGTGATAGGGCGCATCGAGATGGGTGGTGCAGTGAGTCGACAGTTTGACCCATTCGAATCCCCAGCCCTCGCCGTCGGGCAGGTCTTCCTTTTTCAAGCCGGGAAAGAACTTCAAAATGTCGGCGGCCGTGTCCTGGTGCGTGAGATATTCAATATTCGGGCCGTAGCCCGGCGGATCGGCGGCTACTGTGTTTTCCAGTGGCACCGAAATATCGATGATCTTGCGGGGCATAATATTTTCCTGTCATGGCCGGGCTTGTCCCGGCCATCCACGACTTTACTGTGTTTCCTATAAAGACGTGGATGCCCGGCACAAGGTTTATGCTCGGGCCGGCCGAAGGCCGGACCCGGGTGCCGGGCATGACGGCAAAACGGAGAGACGAATGCCTGCTTATTGGGTTGCGCGTTCCAAGATCAACGATCCTGTCGAATACAAGAAATATACCGACCTCGTGCCAGGGATCATCGCCAAGTTCGGCGGCAAGGTGCTGGCGCGCGGCGGCAAGTTTCAGATCATGGAAGGTCCGGACAAATTCAGCCGCTTCATCGTGATCGAATTCCCGACCCTCGAGCAGGGCGTCGCCTGTTTCACATCACCGGAATACAACCGCGCCGCAGCATTCCGGCGTAGCGGCGCCGGCGAGGTCGAAACCATCATGGTCGAGGGCGTCTGACCGAGCCAACAAACGTTGCTGCCCATCAAGGCCCTAGCGAAAGTGGGCAAGAACAGCCTAAGCTGCCGCAAAACGAGAATAACGGTGGGAGGAAGTCCATGCTGTATTTTCTGAAATCGAGAACCTATGCCTGGATCGCGGCGGCTGTGTTCGCCGCTTGTTTGGTGTTGGCGGTACCGGCGGGCGCGCAAGACAAGCAACCGATCAAGATTGGCTTCGGCATTGCGGAGACCGGCCCGCTCGGGCCGAACGGCAAGTCCGCTTTGCTCGCCATGGAGATCTGGGTCGAGGAGACCAACGCCAAAGGCGGCCTGATGGGCCGGCCGGTGCAACTGATCCATTACGACGACCAGAGCAATCCTTCGACCGTTCCGGGCATCTACACCAAGTTGCTCGACGTCGACAAAGTCGACGTCATCGTCGGCGGCTACGGCACCAACATGGTGGCGCCGGCCATGCCGATCGCCATGCAACGCAAGAAGGCATTCCTGGCGCTCTACGGCCTGGGCGTGAACGACAGTTTCAAATACGACCGCTATTTCGCGATGATCCCCTCGGGCCCGGAGCCGAAGACCTCCTTCACCAAGGGCTTCTTCGACACCGCGATGGCGCAGAATCCGAAGCCGATCACGGTGGCGATCGTTGCTGCAGATGCCGAGTTCTCCAAGAACGCCTCCGATGGTGCGCGTGAGAATGCCCAGAAGGCCGGCCTGAAGATCGTCTACGACAAGAGCTATCCGCCATCGACGACCGACTTCTCGCCGATCGTGCGCGCGATCCAGGCGACCAATGCCGATCTGGTGGTGATCTGCTCTTATCCGCTCGATTCGGTCGGCATGGTGCTGGCAGTGAACGAAGCCAAGCTGACGCCGAAAATGATCGGCGGCGCCATGGTCGGTCTGCAGTCGACCGTGTTCAAGACCAAGCTCGGCCCGGCGCTCAACGGCTTCATGAATTACGACTTCTGGCTGCCGGCCAAGTCGCTGATGTTCGACGGCACCGAAGCCTTCCTGAAGAAGTATCAGGAGCGCGCGGCCAAGGCCGGCGTCGACCCGCTCGGCTACTACATGGCGCCGTTCAGTTACGCCTACCTGGAGGTGCTGGGCCAGGCGATCGCGGGGGCCAAAAGCGTCGACGACGCCAAGCTTACCGACTACCTGCGAAAGACCACGTTCAAGACCGTCGTCGGCGACATCAAGTTCGCGCCGAACGGCGAATGGGCCAAGTCGCGGGTCTTCCAGGCTCAATTCCGCGGGATCAAGGGCAATGGCGTCGACCAGTTCAAGAGCCCGGATACCTTGGCCATCATCACGCCGGCCGAGTACAAGTCGGGCAATGTGATCTACCCCTACGAAAAGGCCAGGGAATAGCCGTCCCAACCGGCTGCCCACATTTAGGCTGATGCTTTGACGCGGCGCGGTAGAAATCCCGCGCCGCGTCTGTTTTTTAGGCCTCTGCGGCGAAACGCGTCGCCTAAAAGGAGCGTTCGGGCGAATTGCCTGCCGCGCGCGGGTGGACCATTGCTTCCGGCGCTGGCATTATTGGCGTCCGAATAAAAACACGTCCATCGGGAGGATGACATGATGACTAATCTGAAATCGCGGACATTTGCCTGGGTTGCGGGGGCGGCCGTCGCTCTTGCGGCCGGCGCGATGTTCGCCGTCTCTGCCAGTGCGCAGGACAAGGAGCCAATCAAGATTGGCTTTAGCATGGCGCAAACCGGCCCGCTTGGGCCGAACGGTCAGCAGGCCCTGCTCGGCATGAAGATCTGGGAAGAAGAGACCAACGCCAAGGGCGGTCTGCTCGGCCGCCCCGTCAAGCTGGTCTATTACGACGATCAGTCCAACCCGTCGACGGTTCCCGGCATCTACACCAAGCTGCTCGACGTCGACAAAGTCGATCTGGTGCTCGGTGGCTATGCGACCAACATGGTGGCGCCCGCCCTACCGGTCATCATTCAGAAGAAAAAGACCTTCGTCAGCCTGTTCGCGCTCGACGTGAACGCGCCGTTCAAATATCCGAAATACTTCTCGGTGCTGCCGACCGGACCGAAGACCAAGCCTTCGTTCACCGAGGGCTTCTTCCAGGTCGCGATGCAGCAGAACCCGAAGCCCACCACGGTTGCATTGACCTACGAGGACGCGGAGTTCTCGCAAAACGCCTGCGAGGGCGCGCGTGAAAATGCCAAGACCTTCGGCGTCAAGATCGTCTACGACAAGAGCTTCCCGTTTAACACGCCCGATCTCTCGCCGATCGTGCGGGCGGTGCAGGCGGCCAACCCCGATATCGTGGTGGTGTGCTCCTATCCGCTCAGTTCGGTCAACATGGTTCAGGCCGTAAATGAAGCAAACTACAAACCCAAGATGATCGGCGGCGCCATGGTCGGCTTGCAGGCCACTGTGTTCAAGAACAAGCTCGGCCCCAAGCTCAACGGTTTCGTGAACTACGAGACCTGGGTGCCGACCGAAAAAATGATGGCGCCGGCCGCGGCCTTCTTCAAGAAGTACCAGGAACTGGCTCCCGCCGCGAAGGTCGATCCGCTCGGCTACTATCTCGGCGGTTGGGGTTACGCCTACATCAGCGTGCTGGGCAATGCGGTCACCGGCGCCAAGAGCCTCGACGACGACAAGATCGCCGAATATCTGCGCAAGACCACCTTCAAAACCATCATGGGCGACTGGGCCTATGGCCCGGGCGGCGAGTGGACCAAGTCCGGCATGATGCAGGTGCAGTATCACGACATCAAGGAAGGCGCCGGCCTGGAGACTTGGCGCGGCATGTCCTACCAGACCATATTGACGCCGGCAGCGCTGGCGACCGGTAAAGTGAGCTACCCGTACGGGAAGTAAGCTGACTTTTTCGACGTCACGGATAAATAAAACGGCGCGGGAGAAATCCCGCGCCGTTTTTATCTGTTTCGACGCTTATTGTCGTCATGGCGGGCTTCCCAGCCACGTCTTGCGTTGTGAACCGAGGAAAGTCGTGGATGCCCGGCACAAGGCCGGGCATGACGATGGAGAGGTAGTGCGCGTTGCGACGTGCCTCACATCCCCAGATAGAACTGCCGGATCAGGTCGTTGTTGTTGAGTTCGTCCGCCGAGCGGCCTTCGAAGGCGATCTTGCCGTGCACGATCACATAGCCGCGGTCGGCGATGCGGATGGCCTGCGTGAAGTTCTGCTCCGCCATCAGCACCGTGAGCTGGTAGTGATCCTTGAGCTGCTTGATGGCGTCGATGGTGCGGGCGACCAGCAGCGGCGCCAATCCGACCGACGGCTCGTCCACCAGCAAAATGCGCGGTGCCAGCATCAGCGCCCGCGCCAGTGCCAGCATTTGCTGTTCGCCGCCGCTCATGGAGCCGGCAAGCTGGCTGCGCCGCTCGGCCAGGCGCGGAAAGGCTTCGAAACAGAAGGCGAGATTCTCCTTGATCTGCGCGCGCGCCTTGGCGCGGAAGGCGCCCAGCAACAGGTTCTCTTCGACGGTCAATTTCGGGAACAGCCGGCGGCCTTCCGGCACCAGCGCGATGCCGAGATCGACGATCTGCTCGGTCGGCAGACCGACCAGGTCGTGCTTCACGCCGTCGATTTCGGCGACGATACGGCCTTCGGCGGGTCTAACGATGCCCATGATGCACTTCATCAACGTGCTCTTGCCATTGCCGTTGGTGCCGAGCAAAGCGACCGTTTCGCCCGCATTGACGCTGATCGATACGTCGTGGATCACCCGCACCGCGCCATAGGCGGCGTGCACGTTCTCGATGGTGAGGCTACTGGCCAAGGTAAGCCCTCACGACTTGCTCGTCGCGCACGACATCTTCCGGCTTGCCGTCCGCGATCTTCTTGCCCGACACCAGCACCGCGAGCCGCTGCGAAAAACTCATCACCGCGCTCATGATGTGCTCGATCAGGATGACGGTGATGCCGCGCTCGTTCAGCCGCATCAGCAGCGACAGGATGTCATCGATCTCCGAATGCGACAGGCCGGCCATGGATTCGTCGGCAATCAGCAGCTTCGGTTCAGCCGCCACGGCGCGCGCCAGCTCGAGCTTGCGCATTTCGACCTGTGTCAAATCGCGCGGCAGATGCTTGGCCTTTTTCGCCAGCCCGACCATTTCAAGCAGCTCGCTGCAGCGCGCATCGAGGTCGCCGACCGAGCGCAGCGGACCCGCGCGCGCGTGCACGGTATAGAGCAGCGGAATGCGCAAATTATCGACAAGGTTCATGCTGTGGAACGGCCGCGGCAGCTGGAAGCTGCGGGCGAGCCCGCGATGGGTGCGCTGATGGGCGGCAAGCCCGTCCATGACATTGCCGTCGAACCGCACGCTGCCGCTCTCGTTCTGCAACGTTCCGCAAATGCAATTGACCAGCGTGCTCTTGCCCGATCCATTCGGGCCGATCAGCCCCAGCCGTTCGCCCGGCTGCACTTCCAGCTCGATGCCGTCGAGCGCGACGAAACCGCCGAAGCGCTTGCTGATGTTGTCGATATGCAGCAGCGCGGTCATGGCTGCCTCCGGCGCAAGCGTTCCTGCACAAGCCCGACGAGACCGTTGGGCGCGATGATCACGAAGGCGACCAGCATCAATCCGACGATCAGCAGGTTGACCGCCGACGAGATGGTCACCGTGGCATATTGCTGGGCCGAGCCGAGAAGGATGGCGCCGACCAGCGGCCCGATCCAGCTGGTGGTGCCGCCGATCATCGGCATGGCGATCGAGTTGACCGCGTATTCAAGGCCGAATGCCGAGGCGGGCTGCAGATAGCCGATGTAATAGGGGAACGGCGCCCCGGCCATGCCCATGAAGGCGCCCGACAACGTGGTCGCGATCAACTTCAGCCGCAGCGTCGGCACGCCGCAGGCTTCCGCCGCCAGTTCGTCGTCGCGAATGGTGGCAAAGCCGAAGCCGAGCTGCGAGCGCTCGATGGTGCGCGCGGTGATCAGCGCGAACACCGCCAAAGCCAGCATCAGCGCGAACAGATATTCGATGTAGTTGATCTCAATGCCGGCGAATTCGAGGCTGTCTGGCCGGATGATATAGGCGCCGCGCGAACCGCCGACGAAGTCCCAGTTGACCACCAGCGTCTGCAGCACCACCGCCAGCGCGAGCGTCGCGATAGCGAAGAACGAGCCGCGCAGCCGCAAGGTCAGGTAACCCATGCCGAAGCCGGCAATACCGGTCACGACGGCGGCGATCAGGATCAAGATCGGGATCGGCAGTGGAAAGAACTTGTGCATGAATACTGAGCTATAGGCGCCCATGGCGAAGAAAGCGGCCGAGCCGAAATTCACGTAGCCGCAATAGCCGCCGAGAATATTCCAGGCGGTCGCCAGCACGATGAATTGCAGGATCGTGTAGCTGGCGAAGTACAGATAATCGACATGGAACCAATGCGCGAACGCCATCACGGCGACGCCGACCGCGATTGTGATGAGGGAGAATTTTGCCGTGCTCACGCCACTCACCTTCCCAAGAGTCCCGCCGGCCGGAAGGCCAGCGTCAGCAGCAGGAAGCCGAACGACACCGCCGGCGCCCATGACGGGCCGTAGAAGGTCGAGGTCAGGCCCTCGACCACGCCGAGCAGCAGCGCCGCGATCAGGGTTCCCGGCATGCTGCCGAGCCCGCCCAGCACGCAGATGGCGAATACGCGGCCGATATATTCGCGCCCGACCGACGGCTCGACCGGCTGGATGATGATCAGCAGCGCGCCGGCGATCGAGGCGGTGGCAATCGAGATGCCGAAGGCGATCCGTTTGATGCGGATCGGATCGGCGGCCATCAATTGCAGCGCCAACTGGTCCTGCGACACCGCCATGATGGCGCGGCCGAGAAAAGTGCGGGTGACGAACAGTTGCAGCGCGCTGAACATCGCCAGCGCCACCAAAGCGGGCACCAGCATGCGCAACGGCATGTCGATCAGCCCGATGTGAATGCTGGGGCCGATATAGGCGGCCTCGACGTAGCGATAGTCGACGCCGAATACCAGAATCAGCGAAACCTCGGTGACGAACAGCAGGCCGAAGAAGAAGGCGAGCCCGCGTAAGGACTCCTGGCCGCGCTTTTCAAAGGAGAGGTAATAGACCTGATAGACCAGCGCGCCGAGTGCGTAGAACGCCGGCAGCGCGACGACGCTGACGATAATTGGATCGATGCCGAAATTGATGTTGACGAAATAGGCGATGTAGGAACCGAGGATGATGAAGGCAGGATGCGCGATGTTGACGATGTCGAGCATGCCGAACGAGATCGACACGCCGGCGGTGACGGCGGCGTAGAAGCAGCCGAGCAGGAGCCCGGCGACAATCGCGTTGATCAGCAGATCGGCGGAAATATCCATGCAGCCCTTAACCGGCGCATTCGTTCAGGCCCGCAAAGCGCGGCACGAATTTCACGCGGCATCCTCCCAAGCCAGTTTTTCTTGCGCTGCAGTTTGCACTGAACGCGTGCGGCTTGGCTAGCCTGTCGACCGGTCTATCAAACCAGCCTGCTTGCGGCAAAACGAAACGCCCGCCGCCGGCAATTTCCGGTGGCGGGCGTCTTCAGGATCGATCGTTCAGGCTGCCGCCGCTTGCGGCCGCACGCCCTCCGGAAGCTGCATCGGCTTGTTGGCGCTGTCTTTGAACTCGACGGTCATGAATACCATTTCACGGTCGCTGAGATTTTCCAGGTCGTGGACCTTGAACTCGTTGAGGCCATAGGCCTCGTGGCGGGTTTCGCCCGGCTGATAGGTGTACTCGACCGTGGTGCCGTCGTGCACATGCTGACGGGCGCGGCCGCCGTTCACCGAGGTCCAGAAATAATCCAGCACGTGGCGATGGAATCCAATGCGCTCGCCCGGGGCGAGGCGGATGATCCAGACGCGGCTGCGTTCGTTCTCCGACAGCAGCGTAGAGCCGACGCAAGGATTCGGATTTTTGGCCTCGCGCTCGAATTCGGCGGCGATGTCGGCCGGCCAAGCGGGCTTGTCCTTTTTCTCGGCGGCCTTATCAAGCATGGTCAGAGCCATGTGGATTCCTCCAATGCGGTTTAGGTGTCATATATAGCAAAACTGCGTAAACGGAAAGATTGAGGCAGATCAATTGGCCGGGGCTCGGATGGGACGTGCGGTCGTTATTGGCGGCTCGATGAGCGGCCTGCTGAGCGCGCTTATGCTGCGGCGGGCCGGGTGGGATGTGGACATCTACGAGCGCGTGGAAACCGAATTATCCGGCCGCGGCGCCGGGATTGTGGCCCAACAGGAGTTGATCGAGCGGTTGCGCAAGCTGGGACTCGAAACCCACGAACTCGGCGTCCAGATTACTACCCGCAAGATTCTCGACGCCCAGGGGCGGCTGACGCACGAAATCGATTGCCCACAGGTGCTCACGGCCTGGGAGCGCGTCTACCGGCTGCTGCGCGATGCCTTTCCACCGGAACGCTACCACCGCGGCAGAGGGCTGGCGAAAGTCAGCCAAAGCGCCGGCGCCGTGCAGGCGCATTTTTCCAATGGCGAAATCGTCGCGGCCGACCTGCTGGTCGGCGCCGATGGCATCCGCTCGACCGTGCGCCAGCAATGTCTGCCCGAGGCTGTGCCGCTTTATGCCGGCTACAGCGCCTGGCGCGCGCTGATCGCCGAAGCAGCGTTTCCGCCGGATGTCCATCGCGACCTGTTCGAGTTCATGTCGTTCGGTCTGCCACCGGGCGAGCAGTTCCTCGGCTATCCGGTGGCGGGGCCGGACAACGACCTGCGGCCCGGCCACCGCCGCTTCAACGTCGTCTGGTACCGTCCGGCCGACGAGAACACAAAATTGCAATGGCTGCTCACCGACGAGCACGGCAAGACGCACGCGATCTCGATCCCGCCGCCGCTCATCAGCCGCGCCGCGATCGCCGAGATGCGCGCCGACGCGGACCGGCTGCTGGCGCCGCAGTTCCGCAAGATCGTGCGATTGCTGGAGGAGCCTATTTTGCAGCCGATCTACGATCTCGAGTCGCCGCGCATGGCGTTCGGCCGGGTGGCGATTGTCGGCGATGCGGCCTTCGTCGCGCGCCCGCATGTGGCGGCCGGCGTCTCCAAGGCTGCGGACGATGCCTCGGCGCTGGTCGAGGCGTTGCGGGCCGATGCCGACGTGGTGAGTGCGCTCAAACGCTTCGAGGCGGCGCGCTTGCGTGAGAACTACCGCATCATCGAGCGCGCGCGCCACCTCGGCGCGTTCCTGCAGGCGACGCAAACGCAAGAAGAAAAGACGCGCGCCGGGCTGCACAGCACCGACGGTGCGGTGATCGCGGAAACCGCGACGCTGGATTTTTTGTACGCGTGAAATCCCTCCCGGAGGGGAGGACAAGAGTTCACATCCCCAGCATCTTCCTGGCATTGCCGCCGGCCAGCGCCGCGCGGGTGCTGTCGTCGAAGCCCCCGACCGAATTGAGATGGCCGATCGGATCGTGCTCCAGCATGTCGAAGGGATAGTCCGTACCCATGATGACGTGATCGACGCCGAAGGTCTTCACCAGCGCGTCCAGCTGTAGCGGCGTGAACACCACGGTGTCGAAATAGACCTGCTTGAGGTAACTGGTCGGCGGCTTCGGCAGATTGGCCTGGCAATCCGAGCGCGCGCCCCAGGCGTGGTCGATGCGTCCCGAATAGGCGCCGAGATAGCCGCCGCCATGCATGGCGAATATCTTCAGTTTCGGGTGCCGTTCCAACACGCCGTCGAAGATCAAATAGTGCAAAGCGAGCGTGGTCTCGAACGGATTGCCAATGATGTTGTTGAAGTAGAAACGCGACAGACGCTTGCCTTCGGTGAACCCGTTCGGATGGATGATGACCAGAGCGTCGAGTTCCTCGGCCTTCTTCCAGAACGGCGCGAAGGCCGGATCGGACAATTCCCTGCCGGCGACATTGGTGAGAATCTCGACGCCCTTGAACTTGAGCGTCTTCATGCAGCGCTCGAGCTCCTCGGCCGCCTCGTTGCCGTCCTGCATCGGCACGGTGCCGGTCGGAATAAAGCGATCCGGATGCCTGGAAACGAATTCGGCGACGCCGTCATTGATCATGCGCGCGGCCGGCACGGCATATTCGAGCGCGACTGTGTGATAGAGCTGCGGCGGCGGCGGCATGACGAGCTGCACGTCGACGCCCATCTTGTCCATGTCGGCAAAGCGCTCGTCGTAATTGCCGCCGATGCGGGAGCGAACGTCGGCTTCCTGCTTGGCGTTGAGCTCCTTGGTTTCCGCACTGGCGAAGTGCGCCAGCGGAATGGTGGTGAGATCGAGATGCGGCTTGATGAATTCGGCGGCGCGTGGAACGGAAATGTGGGTATGGGCGTCGATGGTCGTGCTTTTCGGCCGCGCCTCACGGCCCGGCTTGCCGTGCTTGCGCGCCGCGGTATCCGCGTACTTGTTCCAGACGTTCGCCATTTAACTTGCCTTTCGTTATGCGTCATGCCCGGCCTTGTGCCGGGCATCCACGCCTTGCCTGCTTCTAATCTAAGACGTGGATGGCCGGGTCAAGCCCGGCCATGACGGCGGGGAGAGCCATCAGAACACCCCCAAGTGCTGACGCAAGTCGACGCCATCCTTGCTCAACGCCGCCGGCGTCGAGACAACCGCGACCCGGCCGCTGTTGAGGATGACGATATCGTCGGCGACATCAAAGACCAGCTTGGGGTTTTGCTCGACCAGCACGATCGACAGCCCGCTTTCCTTGAGCTTGCGGATGGTGGCCATCACCTCGACCACGATCTGCGGCGCCAGACCCTCGGATGGCTCGTCCATCAGCAGGACGCGCGGATTGCCCATCAACGCGCGGCCGATCGCCAGCATCTGCTGTTCGCCGCCCGACAGATGCGCGGCGATCTGGCTGCGCCGCTCCTGCAGGCGCGGAAACATCGCGAATACGGTGTCGGTATCCCATGGGGCGTGCTTGCTGCCGGCATCCGGTTTGCGGCCTGCGACGATCAGGTTCTCGCGCACCGTCAGGCTCTTGAAGATGCGGCGGCCCTGCGGAACCAGCGCAACGCCGAGGGCGGCGATCATCTCGGGCGACATGCCGCCGACGGCTGCGCCAAACAGCCGCACCTCGCCCCGGCGCGGCGGCAGCAATCCCATGGTGACGTTCATGCAGGTCGACTTGCCGGCGCCGTTGCGGCCAAGCAGGCCGAGCATGCGCGCTTCGCCAAGCTCGAACGCCACATCCTCCAGCACGTGGCTGTCGCCGTAATAGGCGTCGATATGCTCGAGGCTGAGCGCGCTAGTGGCCAAGATAGACCTCCCGCGTGCGCGGATTGCTTACCACCTCGGCGCGGTTTCCTTCGACGATCACCTCGCCGAAATGCAACAATGTAATGCGCTCGGCGAATTCCAGCGCCACGTCCATGTTGTGCTCGATCATCACAATGGTGACGTCGCGCGGAATGGCCAGCAGCAGCTGTTGCACGTCGCGCCGCTCGTCGATCGACAGCCCGGCGAACGGCTCATCAAGCAACAGCACTTTCGGGTTCTGCGCCAGCGCCATGGCGATCTCGACGCGCCGGCGCTCGCCATAGGAAGTCTGCGATAGCGGCCGGTCGGCGATATGGGCCAATCCGACGCGTTCCAGCGCCGTGCGCGCGTGTTCGATCAGATGACCCTGCCGTTTGATGTTGATCAGCGGATTCCAGCGCGCCGGCGCGAGGCCAAGCAGCGCCAGCGAGACATTGTGGATGATGGTATCGCGCGGGAACAGCGTGATGATCTGATAGGTGCGCGCCATTCCCAGGTGGGGACGCCGCCGGCTTGGCGTCTTGGTGATGTCCTGCCCGAACAGCTGAATCGAGCCGCCGTCGGGCGTGATCTCGCCGGTAATCAGATTGAACAGCGTGGTCTTGCCGGCGCCATTGGGGCCGATAATCAGCCGCCGCTCACCCGGTTCGACGTTGAGGTCGACGCCGCGTGTCACGTGCAGACCGCCGAAAGATTTACTCAAGCCTGTGACGGTGAGCGCGCTCATGGCTTCGCCTCCGTCACGGCAGCTTTAGGGGACGGGCTCTTTTTGCGCCATGCCAGCCGCCATAACCGCGCGCTGCCCGGCACCAGGCCCTCCGGCATCAGGATGACGATGGCGACGAAGATGGCGCCGAGCAGGAAATTCCAGCGCTCGATGAAACCGCTGACCACGGTTTTCACCACCACCACCAGGCCGGCGCCGACGATCGGACCGAGCAGAGTACCAGGCCCGCCGGAGATCACCATCAACAGCACCTCGGCCGAGGAGGTGAGCGCCAACGTCTGCGGGCTGATGAATTGCGTGTAGTAGACAAAAAGGATTCCGGAAATGCTGGTGAGCAGCCCCGAGAACAGACAGGCCCAGAAGCGGATCGCCCAGACGTGATAGCCGAGCGCGTTCATGCGGCGCGGCTGGTCGCGCGTGCCCATCAGCGCGGCACCGAGCGGCGAGCGCACGAATACCGCGACCGCGGCGACCGACAGGGCGAAAATAATCAGCGTGACGTAATAGAATGTGTTCGGCGCCGACATCGAATAACCGAACGGTTCCGGCCGCGAGGGCACGTTGATGCCGTTGTCGCCGCCAGTCAGGCTGATCCAGCGGTATGCGAGGCCCCAGAGGATCTGGCCCAGTGCCAACGTAATCATGATGAAGCCGATGCCGGTCGCGCGCAGCGACAACACGGCGAAGATCGCCATCGAAGCCACGCCGGCGACCAATGCGGCCAGGATCGCCGCGGTGTGACCAAATCCGGCCTGCAACATGTAGCCGGTAATATAGGCTGCGATGCCGAACAGGGCGGCATGCCCGAGCGACACCAGTCCGGCATAGCCGACCAGCACGTTCAGCCCGAGGGCGAATACGGCATAGAGCAGGATCTGGCTCGCGACGTTGACGTAATAGACGCCGTGCATCCAGGCGGGCAGCGTGGCGAGCGCTGCGGCCGCGACGGCGATCGGCGAGGAGGCGCGGGCTCACGGCAAGTCACTCATGGTACTTGCCTGCCGAATAACCCTTGCGGCCGCAGGATCAGCACCAGCAGCATGGGCAGGAACAGCACGAAATAGGCGAGCTCGGGCAGCAGCGCCTGGCCAAAATTATAGAGGAAGCCGACGATGATGCTGCCGACGAAAGAGCCAAGCAGGCTGCCGGTGCCGCCGATAATCACCACCACCAGCGCCAACGGCAGCATGTCCTGATCGAGTCCGGGATAGACCGATAAAATCGGCCCGCCGATGATGCCTGCGAAGGCGGCGAGTCCCGCGCCGAGCGCGAACACGATAGTAAACAGCTGCGACACGCGGATGCCGACCACACGCGCCATGTCGGGATCGTCGACGCCGGCGCGGATCATGGCGCCGAGCCGCGTGCGGTCCAGCAGCAGCCAAAGCCCGATGGCGATGATCACCGCAATGATGATGATCGCCAGCCGGTACATCGGAAACGCCGCCGCGCCGACGCGGACAAAACCGCCGAGCCCGGCCGGCGTCGAGACATTAAGCGGGTCGCCGCCCCACACCATCAGGCAGAAATCGGCCGCCATGAACGACAGCCCAAGCGTGACCAGCACCTGCGCTAATTGGTCGCCCGGCAAGCGGCGCAGCAATAGACGTTCGGCAATGGCGCCGAGCGCGGCCACTGCCAAGGTCGCCAGGACTGCCGCCAGCCAGAAGTTGATTTGAAAGCCCAGCAGCCCGACGACGAAGGTCGCGCCGATATAGGCGCCCAGCATGAACAGCGAGCCGTGCGTCAGATTCGGGATTCGCATCAGCCCGAAGATCAACGAGAAGCCCGCCGACAGCAGAAACAACAGTCCGCCGAACGTGACGCTGTTGACCGTCAGCACCACCCAAAAGCTCATAGCCGGACTCTTCCCGCGCTCGTCGTGCGTGTTTTCATGCGCCAAAGAACCGCGGGCGCCGCCCCGGCGCCCGCGGAATGGCTCATTATGACTTCATAGGCGGGTAGTTACGCGAATAGACCGGTGCCTCGAGGAACTTCTTCTCGTCATAGGTCCAGAACTGGCTCACGTCGTGATAGGTCTTGACCGTCTTATTGGCGAGTTTTCCGTTCACCTTCTCGACGCGGCGGATGAAGAAATCGCCGATCACATTGCCGAAATGATCGAACCGGATGCGGCCGCGCGGCGTGTCCTTCAGATCGACCGCCCGCAGTGCTTTCACGAAGGCGTCCTTGTCGTCGGCCTTGCCGCCGGACTTTTCCAGACCGGCCGCAACTACGGCAGCGGCGACATAGAGTCCCGCGGCATAGAAGCCAGGATCGACACTGTAGTCCTTTTGCATGGCGGCGATGAAGCGCTTGTTGCCGTCGGTGGCAAGATCGAGCGTGTAGGGGCAGCAGCTATACATGCCCAGGAATTCATCGCCGGCGCTGCGCATCAGCGCGTCGTCGCCGCCGGTTTCGCCGGTCACCACCGGGAATTTCAAGCCGGCAGCGGCGTAAGTCTTCAGGAAGCGCAGCGGGTTCGATCCGGCAAAGCCCTGGCACACGCCGTCGCAATCCGCGATTTGCGCGACGAAGGGCGTGTAGTCGGGCGTCACCAGCGGCGGCCAGATCTTGTTGACGATCTTGCCGCCGCTTTCCTCAAAGGTCTGCTGGAAGCCGCCCATCTGCTCGTGGCCGAAGGCGAAGTCCTCGGAGATGGTGACGATCTTCTTGAGCTTCAATTCCTTGGCCGCGAATTCGGCCATCGGATGCATCGCCTGCGATGAGGTTGCCGACGGGCGCAGAAAATACGGATTTGGCTTGCGCTGCGTCATATCCTCGGCGCCGGCAAGGCTGAGCATCGGCGTCTTGTTTTCCTTGACGTAGTCGGTGATGGCGAGCAGTTCGAAGGCGGCGAGCGGCCCGAGGATGGCATCGACCTTCTCGCGCTCGATCAGTTCCTGCGCCTTGGTCTTGGTGCCGGCTGGATTGCCACCGGTATCGGCCGAGATGAATTCGACCTTGCGGCCGGCGAAAGTGTAATTCTTCTCCTTCAGGTACGTGACGACGCCCTGTTCCATCTGGATGCCGCCCTGCGCGAGCGGTCCGGTCTTGACGGTGAGCAGGCCGAGCTTGAACGGCGCTGCCTGCGCGATGGCCGGTGCGGGAAACTTGAACGTCGCCGCTACTGCGCCTGCGGCCGTTGCGGCCATGAATTTACGACGGGTGACCTTACGAGACATTACATTCCTCCCTAAATCGCCCCTGTGGGGCTGATATTTTCAAAGGCCTTGGTCGGCCAATTTCCGGTCGGCCAGCTCGGCCGCATACAACGCAAAAGGACGATTGTCGCAGCCCGCCGACCCACTTGGGCGAACCGACCCAAACACGATCATCAAGGCCATCATCGGCCAATGCCTTCCAGGATGTAAAGCCCGCTGGCGGCGATGTGATGCAAAGGCCCGCCCAATTGCGCGTGGGCAGGCAGTGTCGATTCCATAGGCAACGTGAGGCGCGCGATCAAATCCCGAGATAGCTCGACTTGATCTGGTCATTGGCCTTGAGCTCTTCGGGCTTGGCCGAATAGACTACCTGACCCTTGCTCATGACGTGCACGTAATCGACCAGCTTGAGGGCGAGGTGCGCATTCTGCTCGACGAGGAGGATGGACATGCCCTCCTCCTTCAACTTGCTGATGGCTTCCCAGACGCCCTGGATGATGATCGGCGCAAGGCCCTCCGACGGTTCATCCATGATCAGGCAATCCGGGTTGGTCATCAGCGCGCGGCCGATCGCGAGCATCTGCTGCTCGCCGCCCGACAGCGTCTTGGCGCGCTGATTGCGCCGCTCGAGCAGGCGCGGGAACAGTTTGTAGACGCGGTCGAGGCCCCAGGCGTGACGATCCGGGCTGCGCAGCGCGACCAGCAGGTTCTCTTCCACGCTGAGCGTTGGAAACACGCGGCGGCCCTGCGGCACCAGGCCCATGCCGCTGCGCACCGTCTCGAACGACGCCTTACGGGTGATGTCGTCGCCCTTGAACATGACTTTGCCGCGGCGTGGCGGATTGAAGCCGACGATGGAATTCACCAGCGTGGTCTTGCCGACGCCGTTGCGCCCGAGCAGGCCTAAAATCTGGCCTTGCTCAAGCTGGAGCGAAAGCCCCTGAAGAACATAGGCATCGCCGTAATAGGTGTGGATGTCCTGGATTTCGAGAATAGCCATGAATTATTTCCGTTGGCGCATGATCATATCCGACCTTCCTTCGCCCGCCGAAGCGGGCTTCGCGAAGGCGGGAAACCGGTCCCACCCGCGGATCAAGTCCGAGGGCATGCTTTTCGGGATCATGCGCTAGTCCGTCCCCAAATAGATTTCCTGCACGCGACGGCTTTTCTTGATGCTCTCGGGCACCCCGGTTTCCAGCACTTCGCCGAAATGCAGCACCGATATCTCATCGGCGACGTCGAACACCACGTCCATATCGTGCTCGATCAGAAGAATCGCGAGCTTGGGATCGAGCTTCATCAGAAACTCGGTCATCTCGGTGGATTCGCCCGAGGACAAGCCGGCGGCGGGTTCGTCGAGCAGCAGGATCTTCGGATCGCTCGCCAGGCCCAGCACGATCTCGAGCTGGCGCTGTTCGCCATGCGACAGGTTGCGCACTTCGAGATCCTTGCGGTCGAGGAAGCCCGCCTGTTCGAGCAGATGATAGGCCTTGTCGTAGACTTCCTTGTACGAGGACATGAAGCGCCACATCACGAATTTCGTCGGCCGCAGGCCCTTGATCGCCAGCAGCACGTTGTCGAGCACCGTCAATTTCGGAAACAGATGCGTAACCTGGAACGTGCGCGCCATGCCGAGCGCGGTGCGCCGGTGGCTTGGCCATTTGGTGACGTCTTGGCCGAACAGCAGCACTTGTCCCGACGTCACCGGATAAATGCCGGTAATGAGATTGAACAGCGTCGTCTTGCCGGCCCCGTTGGGACCGATGATCGCCTTGCGGTCTCCGGGCATGATGCGCAGCGAAACTTCGCGCGTGGCCTGCAGACCGCCGAAGCTCTTGCACAACGACCTGAGCTCGAGAACCGGAATCTCGGCGCCGTTGCTTTCCGTTTGCGTGCTCACGCGCAACCCTTTCAAACTTAAAGAAGAAACGCCGGGGTCCATGCACTTGGGCCCCGGCGCCGTGTGGTCTATTCGCAGTATTTGCAGGGCGGATAGTCGCGATCGTAGACCGGATGCGCGAGGAACTTTTCCTTACCCTCGGTCCAGAACTGGCTGACCTTTGGATAGGTCTTGATCACCGTGTTCCAGAGCTCGTCATTCGGGTAGCCGAACATCTTCTTCTTCTCGACCTTCTTGATGTAGACGTTCTCGATCGGGTTACGCATGTCGTCGAGTTCGACCGGTCCGCGTGGCGCGTCGATCTTGATGCTCTGCATGATCTTGATGAAGGCTTCCGGCCCCGGATACTTGCCGCCGGCCTTCTTCATCGCCTCGTCCAGCCATAAAGCGGTGCTGTAGTTGTTTTCCGAATAATAGCTCGGCACCTTGCCGTATTTGGCGCGATAGGCCTTTACGAAGGTTTCGTTCGCCGGGGTTTGGATCGCCGCGCTGTAGTGCAACGCGGAGACATCGCCGATCACTTCGTCGCCCATGAACGGCAACGCGAACTCGTCATAACTGACGCCGCTGCCCAGGATCGGCGTCTTGATGCCGGCCCCTCGCAATTGCTTGGGGAATTGCAGAGCCATCGGGCCGACCATGGTGGTGAAGATGCCGTCGGCGTCTGGCTTGAAGGTCGGGATATAGGGCCCGAAATCCTTGGTGCCGAGCGGCGGCCAGATTTTCTGGATGACCTTGCCGCCGCAGGCTTCAAACGCGGCCTGGAAGCCGCCCGCCGTTTCGTAGCCGAAGGCATAGTCGGCCGCGATCACGATGACCTTCTTAAAGCCGTTGTCGCAGGCCCACTGGCCGAGCGGCTGATGCGGCAACGAACTGCTCCAACTGGTGCGGACGAAATACGGATACTTGCTGGCTTGCCGCTGCGTGAGGTCGTCGGCCGATGAGACGGAGGAGATATAAAGCGTCTTCTCAGACGTGCTTATGGGAGCCATCGCATAGCCCGAGGACGCCAACAGCCCGCCGATGAACATGTCGACCTTGTCTTGCAGCACCAGTTTCTTGGCCTTGGTGACGCTACTGTCCGGCTTGCCCTGGTCATCCTCGATGATGAACTTGACGTTGGCGCCGCCGAGCTTGCCGCCGTGCTCGTCGAGATAGAGCTGGAAGCCGTCCGACATGTCCTTGCCGACTTGGGCAAAGATGCCGGTCATCGG
Source organism: uncultured Alphaproteobacteria bacterium (assembly GCA_963741115.1). Taxonomy (GTDB): domain Bacteria; phylum Pseudomonadota; class Alphaproteobacteria; order Rhizobiales; family Xanthobacteraceae; genus Pseudolabrys. The sequence goes on from CAVUGR010000003.1 coordinate 173,979, forward strand.
CGCGACGAAGCCGATGCGCAGTTCGTCCGCGCCGGCCGGCGCGGTCGCAACGAGTCCGAGCGCAAGACAGCTGCCCAATAGAATTTTTTGCAGTTTGCTTGTCATTGTCTTTCCTCCCTTGTTGTCATCGCCGTCCTGTTCGATTTCAGGACGGCTTCGATGCCAGTTTCTTCGAACTTTCGCCTTTGCTTTGAGTCGAGAGACGCTCGCGAATGCGGGCGGGGATGCCCATCAGCCCCATCGGCAGATAGAGGATCGTCAGCACATAGACACCGCCGAGCGCGTACTGCCACCACGGCACCAGCGTGCTGAGGTATTCGCGCAAACCGAAGACGATGGCCGTGCCGATGGTGGCACCGACCAGCGTGCCGGCGCCGCCCAGCACGACCATCAGCAATGAATCGACCGAGGTGGTCAAAACCAGGGTCTCCGGGCTGACGTGACCGTTGGTATGCGCCCATAGCACACCGGCCAGGCCGCCGAAGCCGCCGGCGATGATGAAGGCGACGTATTTGTGCAGCCAGGTGTTGTAGCCCAGAATCTGCATGCGCAATTCGCGCTCGCGGATGCCGGCGAGACTGCGGCCGAACGGCGATCGTACCAGCACGTACATCAGCAACATCGATACGGCGAAGAAAGCGAACACGAGATAGAAGAAGGTCACCTGGTTGGTCAGGTCGAGACCGAAATTCGGCCGCGCGCTGAGATTGATTCCGTTGTCGCCGCCGGTCAGCGAATTCCAGCGATAGGCCAGCCCCCAAACGCATTGGCCGAGCGCGAGCGTGATCATCAGGAAATAGACGCCGCCGGCCCGAATGGCGAACAGCCCGAACAGCGCCGCCAAGGCGGCGCCGATCAGAATGCCGAGCAAGACCACAATCCAGAAATCCCAACCCAGGCCATAGTGGAATTTGGTGGCGAGCACCGCCGTGAGGTAGGCGCCGACACCGAAGTAAGCCGCCTGCCCCATGGACGAGAGGCCGGTAAAGCCGAGCAGCAGGTCGACGCTCATGGCGAGAATCGCGAAGGCCATGGCGCGCGTCGCCAGCAGGACGACAAACGAACCGGAGTAGGGGACGATGAAGGCGAGCGCGAGCAGCCCGATAGCGACCATCAAAATCTTGACTTGCTGACTTACCATCGCGCTTTGCTCACTCTCGTCCGAACAGGCCGGTAGGCTTGATCGCGAGGATCAGAACCATCGGCGCGTAAAGCGTGAAGTAGGAGACTTCCGGGAACAGCGCCTTGCCGAAATTATCGGCGAGACCGACCGCCAGCGCGCCGATCGCGGCGCCGCCCAGGCTTCCCATGCCGCCGATGATCACCACCGCGAAAGCGAGCGGCAGGATTTCGAAATCGAGGCCGGGATAGATGCCGAGGAATGCGCCGCCGATCACGCCGCCGAGGGCTGCCAGAAACGCACCAAGCGCGAAAATGAACATGGAGACGAGGTTCGTGTCGATGCCGACGCCGCGCGCCATCTGCGCATCATCCACGGTCGCGCGCACGGCCGCGCCCATGCGGGTCATTTCCATGACCATCCACAGCACGATGCCGATCACCACGGCCATGCCGATCATGAACACCCGGTAGAGCGGAAAGTAGATTCCGCCGACCACGATGCTTTGCGTGAAGGCGCTCGGCGGATTGATGTCCATGTTGTTGCCGCCCCAGATGTCGAGCGCGCCCTGCTGGAACAGGAAGGCGAAGCCGACCGTGAGCAGAACCTGGCGCAGCACGTCGGTATCGATGGGGACAATGGAAATGCGGCTCAACAAGAGAAATATGGCGATGGCGGCGAGCGCGGCGACCGTGATGAACTCGGCCCAGCCGCCGCCGATGAAATGAGGCCAGCGGGCGGAGATCGCGAGGCTGACGAGAATGGCGATCCCGAGCGCGATCAAACCGTTTCTGATGAATTCGAAACCCTCGGAGCGCAGGAACAGCCGCTCCATCACAAGGCCGATTGCCGCGACGGCGAGCGCCGCCACCGGCAGCGACAGCGCCCATGAGCCGGTGAAATGGATCACCGACAGCGCGATGTAGCCGCCCCACAGAAAATAAGCGCCATGCGACAGATTGACGATCCGCATGACGCCGAAGATCAGCGACAGGCCGCTACCGACAAGAAACAGCAGCGCGCCATAGGACACGCCGTTGAATGCCTGGACCACCCAGAATTGCGTATTCATTTTCCCCCTGGATCCTTCTGTTAGGTCGAAGGTTGGATGAACCTTACATGAGGTTGGTGGGAAATGAACACCCCAAATGGCCGCAGTAGCGATTTGGCCGCTCGTGATCCGTGTAGGCGGCGATCCAGTGTTGGATTCCGCCCACTCCGCGATTGGGGGTGCTGAATTCCCGTTCGCACGGGAATAAACGAGGCGAGGGTGGCTGGACGCATTTTGTTGCGTGGTTACTGGCGCCCGCCTTTGCCGCCTGCCTGCTTTTTCGGCGGAATGATCGGCAGCAGCAGATAGGACGCTTTGCCACGGCCAAAATGCAGGCTGGTGGTGCCGTTAAATATGGCGGGTGGCCGGTCTTCCGGTTTGTTGTGCAGGAACGGACCGCAGCCGGTCAGTTCGTTCTTGAAGTTAGACAGCTTGCCGCCACTCGCCCCGCCATATTCATAGTCCTTGCCGCGCACCGACAGACCGACGCGATAACCTGCCGGCACCACGATCGACGTCGGCCAGATCTCGATATCGAGCTCCACCGGCTTGCCCTTGGTCAGCGGCTGCTTCTGGTCGTGGGTGTGATAGGGGCGGTAGGGCGTCGACAGTTTCTTGTCGAGCTTGCGGTGCGAGGCGCGCAGCCAACCTTGCGCGATCGGCGTGTGCGGATCGATCGCCCCCTGGAACACGACTTCCTTCAGGTCGCCGGTGAATACTCGCAGCACGATGAAGAAATCCGCATCCGGGGTGGACGAGGAGGCGAACAGCTTGAGCGCCGAGGGTCCGGTGATCTCGGTGTCTTGCGACATCGGCGGGGTGAGGAAGGTGAGGCCCTCGCCCATGGCGGCGAATTTGAGCGCCACGTTGCCGGACGGCTTCTTGGGCGCGAGCGCCATGCTGGCCGGATCGAGATAGAACTTGGTCCACTTGGTGCGCTTGATCGGCCATTCATTCTCGGCGCGCGCGACGAATTTCTCGCCCGGGTGGCGCACCTGCAACAACACCTTCGGCTGCTTTTCCCAGGCTTCCTTCTTGCCGTGCAGGAAATAGTCGAAGAAGCGAAGCTGCTGCTCGCGGCCGTAGTCGGTGTAGAAATGCGTCCAGTGCTCGATGCCGTGCGCCTCCAGCCATTTCTGCTTGGAGGCGGCGCGCACGAAGCCTTCGAAATTTCCGCGCGGATGCAGGCCCTGGCCGCCCCAATTGGCGGAGGAGAACAACGGCGTCTTGACCTTCTCCCAGACCGGCGAGCGATCGCGGTGATATTTGTCGTCCATCGGATGCGCCAGAATCTGGCCGCCGAAATCGGCGCGGTTCTTGGCGAGTTCTTGTTCCGACAAAGTCTCCGGCCCGCACACCAGTTCGCCATGCACGCGGCTGCGCTTGCCGCGTTCGCCGGCGCCGTACTGTACGGTCTTGACCTGCATGTCGAACCAGTTCTCCCAGAACGTCGAGAGAATGCCGCCGTGGTGCGTCATGTCGCGGTACCAGTCGGCCGAGCCTTCCCAGACGCACATGGCGGCGAGGTGCGGCGGCTGCAGCGTTGCGACATGCCACTGGTTCATGCCGTAATAGGAAATGCCGTTGAGCCCGACCTTGCCGCTCGACCAGGGCTGCACGCCCGCCCATTCAATGCAGTCGTAGAAATCCTTGGTCTCGCGCGGCGAGAAATGGTCGATGACACCCGGCGAGCAACCGGCGCCGCGTGAATCGACGCGCACGCAGACATAATCGTGCGGCACCCATTTCTCCGGGTCCACGACTTCCCAGTTCTGATAGAGGTTGCTGGAACCGGCGGTAACGTCGGGATGCTTTTGCGCCATGATGCCCCAGGCGCTTGGATAGCCGTCCTGGAAGGCGAGGTTCTTGGCGTAGGGACCGTAAGTCAGCAAGACTGGATATTTTCCGTCTTTCACCGGGCGAAAAACGTCGGCGAGCAACACCAGCCCGTCATCCATGGTGATCGGCACGTTCCAATCGATCCGCATGCCGTCGCGGACTTCCGATCGCTTCTGCAGTGCCGCCATTACGCTCCTCCCAACAAACTTTGTTTTGTTGGGCGGGAGGCTACAGAGATGCAGAGGCGGGACGCAAGGGTGAAGAAGGCCGTTCAGTTTTCCGCTCGTCCGCGCGAAAAGCGGCGACTCAGCGCGAGATGAACGGAGTTTGAATCGTCCTAGGCTCTGCCGCGCTTGACCTTGGCCATCTTCTCCATCACGGCACAAACCGCGGCGGTGTCCTGCGCGCCGAAGCCGCTCTTTTGCGCCTTGATGTAGACCGGCTTGGTGGCATTAAACATCGGTGTCGGCACCTTGATCTTGCGGGCGTAGTCGCCGATCACCTGCATGTCCTTGTCCCACACGTCGATCTTCATGGTGACGTCGTTGTATTTGCCCTTCACCATCATCGGCGCGCGCAGCTCGAACACGCGCGAATTGCCGGCGCCGGCGGTGATCAGATCGTAGATCAACTGCGGCGGCAGCCCGGACTTCATGCCGAGCACCATGGCCTCGGCACTGGCCACGTTGTTGATGGCGACCAGAAGATTGGCCACGTATTTCATCTTGCTGCCATTGCCGAAGGCGCCGACGTCATAGACGTGGCGGCCAAAGGCCTCGAACATCGGCTTGAGTTTTGCGATCGCCCTGGAATCGCCGCTAGCGTAGAATACCAGGTCGCGGGTCTTGGCCTGCGAGCCGGTGCCACTGACCGGCGTGTCGAGCATCATATGGCCGGCTTTGCGCAGTACGCGCTCGGCATTTTCCTTATCTGAAATTGCGAAGGTGCTCATTTCCACGATCACCACGCGCTTCAGCTTGGCGGCGGCGATTTTGCGCGCAACATCCATGAGCGCCTTTGGCTTGGGCAGGCTGGTGAGCAAAGTCGGCACTTTCGCGGCAAGGTCGGCCGCGTTTGCGGCGATCTCGACGCCCGCGTGCTGAGCTTCCCGGCGCCGTGCGGCACTGATGTCGTAGCCGACGACGTGCCAGCCGGCGGCGGCCAGGTTCTTGGCGAAGGCCCCGCCCATGATACCGAGGCCGATCACCCCGACCGTGCCCTTGTTCTTATTGGCCGCAACCATTTCCACATTCTCCTCGAGGCAAATTGAATCGCAATCGCGCGCGTTCCACTGATCGTATTAAGGGGTCGAGGCTGGGCCTGTCGAGTGGGAGTTCTGCAATGCGGCTTTCATGCCGCACCGTGATCGCCTATCGTGTCCGGCAAAAGGATCCCATGGAGGAAGCATGCATATCGGAGTAGCAGGTCTCGGTGCGATGGGCGCGAGCATCGCGGCCCGGCTGTTGGAAGTCGGACACCAGGTTACCGTCTGGAATCGAAACGCGGAGAAGACCAAGCCGCTGGCGGCGGCCGGTGCCAAGGTAGCGGCGACGCCGGCCGAGCTTGCGGGCGCGGTCGAGGTCGCGATCACCATTCTCACCGACGGCGCGGCGATCGAGGCGGTCTACAACGCCGCATCCGGCCTGTTGTCCGGCAACGTCAAGGGCAAGCTGTTCATCGAGATGAGCACGGTGCCGCCAAAGGTCGAAACCGACCTCGCACCCAAGGTGCGCGCCAAAGGCGCAGCGCTGGTCGAATGCCCGGTCGGCGGTTCGACCACGCCGGCGCGTCAGGGCAAGCTGCTCGGGCTGATGGGCGCCGATGCGGCCGATGCCGCGCGCGCCAAACCGATCCTCGATCAACTCTGCCGCAAGGTCGAGCATTGCGGGCCGATCGGCGCAGGCTCCGCCATGAAGCTCGCGATCAATCTACCGCTGATGGTGGCGTGGCAGGCTTACGGCGAGGCCTTTGCGATCGCGCGCACGGTCGGCTGGGAGCCCAAGCGGCTGCTCGATCTGTTCGTCGAAAGTAATGGCGCCAATAACGCGCTCAAGGGGCGCGCCGACATGATCGTCGCCATGCTCGAGGGCCGCGATCCGGGGCCGACCACGTTCAGCATCGCCAATGCCTGCAAGGATCTGCGCACCATGGTCGAGACCGGCGAGTCGAAGGGTGCCGACATGCGTGCCACCAAGGCCGCGCTCGCCGGCTTCGAGGATGCCAACAAAGGCGGCTTCGGCGGTGAGCGACGGTGCGCGCATGCCGGTTTATTGGTCGAACGCAGAAGAAATAAGGAAACAGCCATGTCCGTCACGCTCGCGCAAGCCGCAACAATCGTCGACACCACGCTGAAGAAGGCGCGGGAGCTCAGGCAGATGCCGCAAACCGTGGTTGTGCTCGACGCCGGCGGCCATGTGGTCTGCGTCAAGCGCGAGGACGGCTCCGGCATCCTGCGCTACGACATCGCCATCGGCAAAGCCTATGGCGCGCTCGGTATGGGAATGGGCTCGCGCAGCCTGATGGAGCGAGCGGCGCAGAATCCGAATTTCTTTTCGTCGGTGGCGGCGGCCAGCGCCGGGCGGCTGGTCCCCAATCCGGGCGGCATCCTGATCCGCGATGCCGGCAATGCGATCATCGGCGCCGTCGGCATTTCCGGCGACACCGGCGACAATGACGAGATCGTCGCGGTCGCCGGCATCGAGGCGGCCGGGCTCAAGGCCGATCCGGGCGGAGCCAAAAAGTAATTCAAGAAATTATCCAATAGCGGGGAGGCGTTCATGAAGCTCTTTTCATTCTGGCGGTCGCTGGCGACCTATCGCGTGCGCATCGCGCTCAACCTCAAGGGGCTGAACGCGGAGGTGATCGAGGTCAATCTGATGAAGGGCCATCAGCGCGATCCGAAATACCGCGAAGTCAATCCGATGATGGCGCTGCCGGCGCTGGTCGACGGCGACGGGCCGGCGTTGTTCGAGTCGCTGGCGATCATCGAATATATCGACGAGGTGCACCCCAAGCCGCCGCTGCTGCCGAGCGATCCGAAAGCGCGCGCGCGCGTGCGCGGGTTGGCGCAGATCGTCGCCGCCGACTCGCATCCGCTGGTCGTGCCGCGCGTGCGCGAATATCTTAGCGCCGAGTTCAAGGTCGACGAGGCCGGCGTCATGAAATGGGCGCAGCACTGGCACATGGCGGCGCTGAGCGGGCTCGAGGAACATCTGTCGACCGAGAAGGACACCGGCACCTATTGCCAGGGCGAGCAGATCACCATCGCCGACATTTGCCTCGCCAGTCAGGTGGCGGGCGCAAACTTCTTCAAGATCGATCTGGCGCCGTATCCGACAGTGTCGCGCATCGTCGCGGCGTGCATGAAGAACGACGCCTTCGCGCGCGCCCATCCGCTCAAGCAGCCCGGTGCCCCGGCGGCATAAGGTCTTCATGCTCAATACGGCAATCGTTGGCCTCGGCTGGTGGGGCAAAACCCTCGTGAAGGCGGCGCGCGACTTCGGCGCACCGCTGCGCTTTACCCGCGGCGTGTCGCTCGAGCCGGACACGGTGCGCGACTTCGCCGCCGAGCATAAAATCGCTCTCGGCACTTCGTTCGAGGAGGCGATCGCCGATCCGTCCATCCAGGCCGTGGTGCTGGCGACGCCGCACACCAAACATCGCGCCCAGGTCGAAGCCGTGGCGGCGGCCAAGAAACATCTCTATTGCGAAAAGCCGTTCGCGCTCAGCAAGGCCGACGCAGCGGCCGCGCTCGAGGCCTGCAAGCGCGCCGGCATCGTGATCGCCGTCGGCCATCATTTCCGGCTGATGCCCTCGATGCGCGTGCTGGCCGAGTTGAAAGAGAAGGGCGCCTTCGGCACCATCATGCATGTGGAAGGCAATTATAGTCACGACTGGCTGGCGAGCTATCCGGCCGACAGTTGGCGCATGGCGGCCGAGGAAAGCCGCGCCGGCGGCATGACCGGAATGGGCATCCATGTGCTCGACTGCTTCCGCGATCTGGTCGGTCCGATGAAGCGCATCGCTGCGCTGTCGAAGGCGCGCGCGCTGAAGCTGCCGACCGGCGACACCACCTCGGCGCTGATCGAGTTCGAGAGCGGCGCCACCGGCACGCTTGCTACCACCATCAAGACGCCGTTCGACTGGCGCATCGCGGTCTATGGCGAGAACTGCCGCGCCGAGAGCGTGAGCGAGACGCGCGCCATCGTGCGCCACGCCGGCAAGGAGCCGGAGGTGATCGACCGTCCGGCCGACAATCACCTCGGCCGCAATCTGGATTATTTCGCCAAGGCCGCGCTCGGGCAGGGCACGTTCCCCATCTCGCCGGTCGGCATATTGCAGACCGCCTCGGCGCTGGAGGCCGTGTTCAAGTCGGTCGATGCGGATGGGGCCTGGCAGTTGGTCTGAGTGTCATCGTTTGCGTCGGCGGACGACCCAGACAGCGCCATACGGATATTTGGATGGAGATGACGATGAACGCTGGTCAACCACACATTCCAACGGAAGTTCATTTCGATTTTCTGGGAATGACGATCCCCATTCATTGGGATTACCACGCCATCCTGATGGTCGGGATCTGGTTCGTCCTGGTTCCGATTTGCATTATCACGATCAGATTCGGCAAACCGAAACCGACGCTCAATGGCATCAGGCAGGAGGTCAGGCTTTCTAATATCGTCTGGTGGTGGTTCAGCGTTCACAAGTTCGGTCTGATCGTGGCGGCCGGTCTGTCGCTTGTGGGCCTGGGCGTGGCGTTGACGGCCAGCGGCGGCTTCAGCGGCTCCCTGCATTCGATATTCGGAATTTCGACCATTACCTTGGGGTGCCTGCAGGTCGTGTCCGGCTGGTTCAGAGGCAAGCACGGCGGCAGAAACTATTTTAAGGCCGTTCCGGACGATCCTTCGACATGGCGCGGCGATCACTACGACATGACCCCGCGCCGGCGGAAGTTTGAGGCCTATCACAAGACCGCAGGCTATTTCCTCTTCTTCTTCGCGTCCGGCGCCGTGGCCTCCGGCCTGATGCAATATCCGATGCCGGCGCTGGCAGGCGTCATTGTGACAATCACGCTTGTCGCGCTCGTGCTGTGCATCGTGCTGGAGTACAAAGGGCTGCGTTACGACGGTTACCGTGCGGCCCATGGCTACAACCCCGAACACCCCTTTAACAAAGTACGCAAAAAACTGTAACCAGGTTTAGGGCGGCAATCGTCCGCGAAAGCGGACGATCCAGGAAGCGCAGACATTCATAGTTACCGATGCGCCGGCGATTGCTGGATGCCCTGCCTTCGCGGGGCATGACAGTCCGGGGTTTGCGCGGTGCAAGTTATGCCGAAATCTTGCGCTTCTTCGGCGCCGCAATCGCCGCGTCCCACACCTCGTGGATATGCGCGACTTCGGCTTCGAAGCGTTGCAGGAACATCCGCGCCTGCGTCGAGAGCGTGCGCCTCGTCGGCTGGATCACCACGAATTCGGCGTGCAGTTCGGGCGCCACGATCGGATTGACGATCAATTCGCCGCGGCCGATGTCGTTGACCGAGATCACGCTCGGCAACACGGTTGCCCAGTCCGAGCGCGCGACGAATTCGAGCGTGGCGATCATGGCGTCCATTTCCAGCATCGCCTCGACCTCGACGCCGTGGCTCTGGAAATAAGTGTCGAGATTGCGCCGCGGATATTGTCCGGCCCCGGCACCACGATCTTGAGCGGCCGGCATTCCGACAGCCGCACCGGCGCGAGCGGCGTCAAGCCGCGGCGCGGACCGGAGATCAGCATTTCGCGGTCGCGCACCAGCAGACGCGATTTGAGCCCGATGGTGCCCTCGAAGGCCGGCACCACCGCGAAGTCGAGCTCGTCGTCGAGCACCATGTCGGTGAGCGAGCCGCTGTAGCCCTCGACGATGTGCAGGCGAACTTCCGGGCAGCGCGGCACGAAGTCTTCCAGCACCGGCGCCAGCACGGCGCGGGTGAAGGTCGGCATCAAGCCGATGCGCAATTCGCCGGTCACCTCGCCGGCGAGCGAGCGCGCCTCCTCGGCGGCGTGCTCCAGCGTGCCGACCGCTTCCACGCAGCGCTTGTAGTAGCGCAGGCCGGCCGGCGTCGGCTTCACGCTGCCGGTCGATCGTTCGAACAGCTGGACGCCGAGGGTGCGCTCGACCGCCGCCACGTGCTGGGAGATGCCGGATTGGGTGGCGTTTTCCCGCTCGGCCGCGCGGGTGAAGGAGCCTTCCTCGCAGACCGCGATGACGGCGCGGATTTGCCGCAGCGGGATATTGGCTCATAAAACGCCCCCAAAACGCGGGTATTAGAAAATCTAATCCCCAAGCGCAGAATATATTATTTCTTCTTGGGCTGCCAGCGGGCTTAGGATTTCGCCCAGACAACGGCGCCGGCCGGCTAATGGCGCCGATCGGGAGGAATGCCATGGGCACAGCGAATTTCGGCACCGTCGGTCTCGATTGGCAGCAGCGCGTCAACTGGGAGCGGCTGCGCGAATACCGCATCGAGCGCGCGCGCACGATGATGAAGAAGCATGGCCTCGGCGCCGTGCTCTGCATGTACGACGAGAACGTGCGCTACATCACCGGCACGCTGACGCCGGGCTGGAACCGGCTCAAGCCCGGCCTGCGCTACGCCATGCTGTGCGGCGATGGACGGCCAATTCTGTTCGAACAGGGCGACCTCGGCTTCCAGATCGAGCGGCATTCGCCGTGGATTCCGAAGGCCAATGTGCGTCACTCCTTCGCCTGGATCAAAGGCGCCGCGGGTCCGGCCTCGACCCAGCAGGTGAACAAGTTCGCCAACGCCGTCATCCAGGCGATGAAGGACAATGGCGTCGCCGGTCAGAAGCTCGGCGTCGACTTCGTCGACATCAACATGATTCAGGTTTTCAAGGAAAAGAACATCAACTGGGTCGACGGCATGACCCCGATGATGGAAGCGCGCGCGGTCAAGAGCCCGGACGAGCAGGAATGTTTCCGTATCGTCGGCGCCATCGGCGACGCCACGCATTGGGAGTGCATGAAGTTCCTGCGCCCCGGCATCACCGAAAATCAGGTGACCGCGCATCTGATGAAATATCTCTACGACATCCCCGGCATGGAAGACGTCGAGGACGTGATCGTGTCGTCCGGCCCCAACACCTGGCCGAACTGGCGCAACTTCTCCGACCGCATCATCCAGCCCGGCGACATCGTGTTCATGGATTTGGCCGCGCTGACGTGGAACGGCTACAAGTCCTGCTATTACCGCACCTACTGCGTCGGCAAGGAGCCGTCGCAAGGAACAGCAGGAGACTTACGCGACCGCGTACAAGTGGCTGTACGACTCGATCGGCGCGGTGAAGGTCGGCGCCACCACGCGCGACATCGCGCTGAAGTGGCCGTCGGCGATGGAGACCTGGGGCTACGAGGACGAAGACCAGGCCGCCGCCAATCTGTGGGGCCACGGTCTCGGTCTCGCGCAGTACGATCCGCCGGTGATCTCGCGCATCTGGTCGCTCGATCATCCGGTCGAGATCCTGGAAGGCATGACCTTCGCGCTCGAAACCCAGCACGGCAAGCGCTTCCGCTACGGCGTGCGCATCGAGGAAATGCTGATCGTGCACAAGAACGAGATCGAGATCGTGTCGAACTTCCCGGTCAAGCAGATCACCGTGGTCGATCCGATCCCGGGTTATGGCGATCACGTGAAGTGATCTTACCTCTCCCCGCTCGCGGGGAGCGGTCGATCGCGCTTAGCGCGGTCGGGTGAGGGGCCTTTCGGCAATTCTGAGCGTTTGGTTGCGCCCCTCAGCCCGGCCTTCTCCCAGCGCGCGGCGAGAAGATGCGTCGAGACCGTGTCACCGAAAGATCGCATGACCGCGTTCATCCTCCCGCTCACCGACCCCGCCGCCACCGATCCGGAGACGGTCGGGCCGAAGGCGGCTAATCTCGCCACGCTGACGCAGGCCGGCTTGCCGACGCCGGGCGGCTTCGCGCTGACTGCCGAAGCCTATCGCCATCAGGCGCGCCATATCGGCATCGATAAAATGCTGGCGGAATACAACGACGCCGACGTGCCGACCTCGCGGCGCATGTCGATCGCCATTCGTCTGGCGATCTACCAGGAGCCGATCGCGCCGGAAATTCTCGAACCGTTGCTCGCCGCCTGGCGCGCACAGCAGGCGCTATATCCGCAAGGCGTGGTGCGTTCCTCGGCGCTGATCGAGGACCGCAAGGGCGCCAGTTTCGCCGGCCAGTTCGAGAGCTTTCTCGGTCTCACCGACGAAACCGAATTTCTCACCGCGGTGCGCGCCTGCTGGGCGGCGCTGTGGACCTCGAATGCGCGCCGCTACATGGACAATCACGGCCTGTCGCCGGCCGACACCGCGATGGGCGTGCTGATCCAGCCGCTGATTTCCGCGCGCGCTTCGGGCGGCGGCCTAAGCGAGACCGCCGAAGGCCACATGCTGATTTCCGCCACCTGGGGACTGGGCTCGGCGATCGCGCAGGGCGAGGTGGTGCCGGACCGCATCGTGCTCGGCAAGAACGGCTTCCTGCGCACGGTCGAGGCCGGCCGCAAGGGCCATCGCGACACCTGCGATCACGGCGTCTCGGCGCCGCAACTGGTGCCGGCCGATCAGGTCAACGAGCCGAGCCTGACGCCGGGCGAGGCGGTGACGCTCGGCCGCCTGCTGCGCAAATGCGAGACGCTCGCCGGCGGGCCCGTCGAGATCGAATGGGCGATGGACGACAACGGCTTCAAGCTGCTGCAGTCGCGGCCGCTGCATGTCGAGGCGCCGATCGTGCCCGACGAAATCTGGCTGCGGCATCCGGCATTCAACGGCCATCCCGCCGGCATCGGCTGGGGTTCCGGCCGCGCCGTGGTGGTGAACTGCGAATGCGAGATCGAGCGCGTGCGGCCCGGCGACATTCTGGTCACCAAGGTGGCGGGTCCCGCGCTCAGCCACATCCTGCCGCGGGTTGCCGGCGTGGTGGCCGAACTCGGCGGCTCGACCTCGCACATGGCGTCGCTGGCGCGCGAGCGCGGCATTCCGATGGTGCTCGGCGTGCTCGACGCCACCCGCAAGATTCCCGACGGCGCGCAATGCGCGGTCGACGGCGTCGCCGGCATCGTGCGGTGGCTGCGGTGAGCACGAAGCCGCGCGTCTTCGTCACCCAGCCGATCGCGCGACAGCGCGCTCGAAGCGCCTGCGCGCGATCGCCAACGTCAAGGTCTTTACCGACGACAGCAAGATCATCGCCAAGCCACGCTGATCGCGGCGGTGCGCAAGGCCGACATTCTGTTCTGCCTGCTGCACGACAAGATCGATCGCGCGGTGATCGCCGCCAATCCGAAACTGCGCGCAGTCGCGGCGAGTCGATCACGCCCGTCCAATATCGACGTGGCGGAAGCGACCAAGCGCGGCATTCGTGGTCACGGTGGTGCCGCCGATCGTGACGGAGGCGACCGCCGACATCCATTTCGGGCTGATGCTCGCGGTGGCGCGCCGCATGATCGAAGGCGACCAGCATGGTGCGCGCCGGAAAATTCCCCGGCGCGCAGTCGCGCCATCTGCTCGGCGGCTTCGTGCACGGCAAGACGATCGGCCTGGTCGGCGGCGGCCGGATCGGCCAGGCGATCGCGCGGCGCGCGCGCGGCTTCGCATGCGGGTCTTTACATTGGACCCGCGCCGCAAGCCGGAGGCCGAGCAGCGAAATCGGCATGACCTATGTCGCCGCTCGACCAGTTGCTGCGCCGAATCCGATTTCGTCTCGCTGCATTCGCCGCTCAACGCGCATACCCGGCACATCATATCGGCGACACGCAATTCGGCCATGATGAAGCCGACGGCCTTCATCATCAACACCGCGCGCGGCCCGATCATCGACGAGAAGGCGCTGGTGCGCGCGCTCAAGAGCAAAGAAGATCGCCGGCGCCGGGCTCGACGTTTTCGAGCATGAGCCGAAAGTGCATGCCGGCGTTGAAGGCGCATGAAGAACGTGGTGCTCGACGCCGCATCTCGGCAGCGCGATGGTGGAAGTGCGCGAGCAGATGGCGAATATCGTGGTCGACAATATCGAGGCGCTGATCGACGGCCGCATGCCGCCGAATTGCGTCAATCCGCAGGTTCTGGCAAAAAGCTGAGAACTGCCTAATTGCAATGGGCCGCCATGCGGCTCCAGTACGGGACGCGCGATCAAGGGAGCGATGTCATGGCGGACTTACCCAAGCTCGATGTGGTGATTGCCAACAATTTCGGCCATCTGCCGATGTTCATCGGCGCGGAGAAGGGCTACTTCAAGCAGCACGGCGTCGACGCCAGCTTCAAGGTGGTGGATACCGGCACCGACATGGTCAATGCCCTGCACGACGGCCTCGCGCAGGTCGGCGATATGAGCACGACCACCTATCTCAAGGCCGTGCATGCCGGCAACCCGTTCCAGGTCATCGGCCTCATCATGAACGACGCGACCAACGATCGTTGCGATACGCCGCTCGCCATCGTCACCAAGAAGGGCAGGGGCATCGAAGCCGGCAAGCTCTCCGACCTCAAGGGCAAGAAGATCGGCCTCGCGCAGCGGGCAGACGTCGGACGAATATTTCAAGATGGTGCTACGTCGCGCCAAGATGAAATACGAGGAACTCACGATCGAGAACATCTGGTCGCAGTTCGGCCTGGCGCCGGCGCTGGCCGAGGGCAAGGTCGACGCCATCGTGACCTGGGAGCCTTTTGTGTCGCAGACGCTCACCCAGGTGCCCGACTCCTATCTGGTGATCCGCGGCGGCCAGCACATGTCCTATGTGATGGTCGCGGTCGCGCACGGACCGACGGTCGAGGCGAAGCCGGCGGTGATCAAGAGCATCGCCGCCGGGCTGGCGCAGTCATCGTGGTTCTCGCGCAAAAACCCCGACGAGGCGGTGGAGATTTTCGCCAAGTGGGTGCCCGGAACCGACGTCGCCGTCGGCAAGAAGGCGATCAAGAACATCAGCTTCGATCCGCGCATGTCGCCGAATGTGCTGCGCGCCTTCGAGAACGCCGAGGACGAGGTGCTGATGAACACGCTCAAAGGCGCGCCCGCGGCTCGATGTGCCGAGCCTGTTCCGGCCCGAGTTCATGAGCGAGGTGAGAAAGAGCACCCGGAATATTTCGCGGATCTGCCGACGCTGAAGTAACTACGACTTATCGCGCGCCCAGCGTCACGATCACCCGCACCACCTTGTCGTTGACATTGGGGTGCGGCATCGGCGGGCTTTCGATGTGCAGCAGGTCGTCGCCCTCGAAGCGCAGGAAGCGCACCTGCTCGCCGCCGACCCAGGCTTCGTTCCAGGCGACCTCGACCTTGGTGATGACCTTGCCGTCCTCGACGCGGTAGCGGCCGCTATAGGCGATCATCGAGCGCAGCGCCTTGGCGCGATCCTCGTCGGTCTTCGGCACCGGGCGGCCGTCGGCGGTGACCAGCGCCAGCCAGCGCCCTTCCGGCGTCGCGATCTGATAGCCGCGCGGATGCTCGCCGAGCACCGGCGTCGCTCCTTGGTCTGCGCGTCCTCGTAGGTCACGGAGACCAGCTTCCAGGTGCCGACGATCCTGTCCTTGTCGGCGGCATGGGCCGGCAGGCCGAGCAGCAGCAGGGCGCAGAAGAGAAATTGCGCGCATTGAATTCCTCCCGGCTGAGTTTCGTCAAGTCTATTCCGCGGTCCAGCCGCCGTCGACCACCAGCGAGGTGCCGGTCATCAGCGCCGGAGGCGTCGCTGGCCAGGAACACGATGGCGCCCGTCAGGTCCTCGACCTGGCCGAGACGGCCGAGCTTGATGCGTGTCGAGCGTGTCCTTGCGGAAGGCCTCGTTCTCGAAGAACGGCCGCGTCATCGGCGTCTCGATGAAGGTCGGCGCCAGCGTGTTGACGCGGATGTTGTCGGCGCGAGTTCGATCGCCATCGCCTTGGTGAAGCCTTCCATCGCGTGCTTGGCTGGCGCAATAGACCGTGCGGGTCGGCCCGCCGACATGGCCCATCTGCGACGACATGTTGATGATCGAGCCGGGTTTCTTGGCCGCGATCAGTTCGCGCGCCACCGCCTGCGCCACGAAATAGGCGGCGCGCACATTCGAGATCGAACACGAAGTCGAAATCTTCCAGCTTCACGTCGACGAAGGGGCCGGGCGGTTGGTGCCGGCATTGTTGACGAGAATGTCGAAGGCTGCCTGCGCGGCGATGGACTTTTGCGTCGCTTCGACGTCGCGTACGTCGAGCGTGAGCGGTTCGGCTTTCTGCCCGCGCGCGCGGATCGCTTCGGCGGCTTCCTCGATTTCCTTCGTCGTGCGGGCGGCAAGCGTGACATGCGCGCCGGCGTCGGCCAGCGCGGAGGCGGCGGCGAGCCCGATGCCGCGCCCGGCGCCGGTCACCAGCGCGCGCCTGCCGTCGAGGCGGAAGGAAGGCGTCCTGGGCAGTGTCGACCACGCTCACTCCGCCGCCTGCGCGTAGGGCACGTTGCGGCCGCCGTAGCGGCGCACGCGGATATTGGCCTGTTCGGCATGGCCGGAGAAGCCTTCCAGGATGCACAGCCGCGAGCAGACTTCGCCGATCTTGGCGCTGGCCTGCGTCGGTCGAGCACGCGCTGATAGGTGCAGGTCTTCATGAACTTGCCGACCCACAGCCCGCCGGTGAAGCGCGCCGTTCTTCTTGGTCGGCAGCGTGTGGTTGGTGCCGATCACCTTGTCGCCATAGGCGACATTGGTGCGCGGGCCCAAAAACAGCGAGCCGTAGTTCTTCATGTTGTTGAGGAAATAATCCGGATCCTTCGTCATCACCTGCACGTGTTCGGAGGCGACGCGGTCGGCCTCGCTCACCATTTCCTCGTAACTGTCGCAGACGATGACTTCGCCATAGTCCTTCCAGGCCGCGCCGGCGGCGTCGGCGGTGGGCAGGATCGTCAGCAGCCGTTCGACTTCGGTCATGGTGTCGCGCGCGAGCTTCTCGGAATTGGTGATCATCACGGCCGGCGAAGTCGGCCCGTGCTCGGCCTGGCCGAGCAAATCGGTGGCGCAGATTTCGCCGTCGACGCTGTCGTCGGCGATGATCAGCGTCTCGGTCGGGCCCGCCAGCAGATCGATGCCGATGCGGCCGAACAATTGCCGCTTGGCTTCCGCCACATAGGCATTGCCGGGGCCGACGATCATGTCGACCGGCTGCGATCGACTCGGTGCCGAGCGCCATGGCGGCCACCGCCTGCACGCCGCCGAGCACATAGATGTCGTCGGCGCCGCCGAAATGCATGGCGGCGACGATGGCCGGATGCGGCCCGCCCTTGAACGGCGGCGCGCAGGCGATGATGCGCTTCACGCCCGCGACCTTGGCGGTGACGATCGACATATGCGCGGAGGCGACCATCGGATAGCGCCCGCCCGGCACGTAGCAGCCGATCGAATTCACCGGGATGTGCTTGTGGCCGAGCACGACGCCGGGCAGCGTCTCGACTTCGAGATCGTGCATGGTCTCGTGTTGCTTCTGCGCGAAGTTGCGCACTTGCGCTTGCGCAAATTTGATGTCCTCAAGATCGCGCTTGGGCACTTGCGCGATGGCGCGCTCGATCTCCTGCGGCGTACAGGTGGAAATCCTTCGGCGCCCACTTGTCGAATTTCTTCGACAGGTCGCGGATCGCGGCATCCTTGCGCTCGTCGACCTGCGCCAGAATGTCTTCGACCGTTTCGCGCACCTTGGCGTCGGCGGCCTTGATCGCACCCGCGTCCATTCCGCGTTTGAGGTGGCGGGGCATGAGTTCTCCATTCACAAACTGGTCGTCCCCCGCGAAAGCGGGGACCCAGTAATCACTGAGGTTGGATGATATCGCAATGCCGGGCATGCTGGACGCCCGCTTGCGCGGGCATGACAGTCGAGTCTGTGGCGCGGGATCCCGGATCGCGCCTTTGGCGCGTCCGGGATGACCGCTCCGCGGTCACTTTATCGCCTGCGGATTGATCGGCGAGCCGGTGCCGCCGGTGATGATCAGCGGCGGGCCGCAGAAGAAGAATTCGTAGACGCCGTCTTCCTCGCAGTCCTCGGCCAGTTCCTTGAGATAGAAGATCTCGCCCATGCACAGGCCCATGGCCGGGATCACCACCCAGTGCCAGGGCTGGTTGGCCTCGGTGGTCTCGTTCGGCCGCACCTCGACGCCCCATGTGTCGGTGCAGATCGCGGCCATCTGCTTGTCCTGGCACCAGTAGCAGTTCTCGAACTTGACGCCGGGCGCGTCGCCGCCGGCATAGCCGCCCCATTTCTTCTCGGCGAGGCAGCGCTCCATCTGCCCGGTGCGCACGATGACGAAATCGCCGCGCCCGATCGAGACGTTCTGCTGCTTGGCGCATTTGTCGAGTTCGTCGTTGGAAATGCTCTCGCCGTCCTGCAGCCATTTCACGCCGCGGAAGCGCGCGATGTCGAGCAGCACGCCGCGCCCGACCATCTTGCTCTTGGAATGTTCGATGCCGAGCACGTTGAGGCCCTTGGAGTCGATCAGCTTGGCGTCGTGGCCGTTATAGGCCTTGTCCTCGTAGAAGATGTGTCCGAGGGCGTCCCAGTGGGTGGCGCCCTGCACGCATAGCATCAGCGTGTCGTCGGCATAGCGGATCTTGTTCCAGTCCTGCCGCTCGGCGATGGCGTCGGTGCCGGTGGCGAGCATCTGGTGGATCGGGTTGAAGCGGCCGCCGAACAGCCCGGTCTGCGGGCCGTCGCGGTCGAGCGGAATACCGAGCGCGAACACCTTGCCGGTGCGGATCAGGCTCGCCGCCTTGACGATGTCCTCGGGCGTGACGTGATTGAGCGTGCCGATCTGGTCGTCCTTGCCCCAGCGGCCCCAATTGCTGAGTTTCTTCGAGGCTTCGGCGATGGCCTCTTTGCCGACCTTGATGTTCATGAAGCGTTTCCTTCTGACTTTCTCGTGAATAGCACCGATCGGCTGTTTTTTTTGACGCCGTCGCGGCAATATTGCTCTGGAGTGTGGTGTTTCTTCAAGCACAGAGTGTCGCAGGCCCGCGGGGCGTCACAGCGACCGATCAAAGGGAGTATTTCATGATACGCAACCTGACCGCCGCGGCCGTTGTCGCAATTGCTGCTTTGACGGCGCAGCCTTTGTGGGCTGCCGATATCGTCGACGAGTGGGCCAGCATCAAGCCGCCGGCGCCGACCCTCAAGGAGGTCACGGTCGATCCGAAAACGACGGCGCTCTTGATGCTCGACTTCATGAAGCAGAATTGCGGCCAGCGCCCGCGCTGCATGGCAACCTTGCCCGCAATGAAGAAGCTGCTTGCCGCCGCGCGCGCCGCCAAGGTTCCGGTGATCTACAGCATCATCGCCAACTCGACTCCCGCGGACGTATTGCCGGATGTCGCGGTGAGCGGCGACGAGCCGCATGTGCTGGCTGGGCCCGACAAGTTCAGGGGCACGGATCTCGAGAAAATCCTCAAGGACAAAGGCATTACCACGGTCATTACGGTGGGTACCGCGGCCAATGGCGCCGTGCTTTTCACCGCAGCCGGCGCGGCATTCCGCGGCATGAGCGTGATCGTGCCGGTGGACGGCATTTCCTCGATCGAGGCGTACGCGGATTACTCGACGGTGCAGACCTTCATGACCGCACCGCAGGTGTCGGCCAAGACCACGCTGACGCGGAGCGACATGATCAAGTTTTGATCTGTCATCCGGGACGCTCGCGCAGCGAGCGGCCCGGAATCCATAGTCTCGGTCTGTGATTATGGATTCTGGGCTCACGGCCTTCGGCCGCGCCCCGGAATGACCACTAAACTTTTCCCAACGCCGCCAGTATCTTCCCCGGCGTGAACGGCATGTCGGTGAGCGGTTTCGCCCCGAGCGGCCGCAGCGCGTCGTTGATGGCGTTCATCACCACGGCCGGCGCGCCGGCGGTGCCGGCTTCGCCCGCGCCCTTGGCCCCGAGTTCGCTGTCTGCGGTGGGCGAGACCACATGGCCGCATTCGATGTCGGGCATCTCGACCGCCATGGGCACCAGATAGTCGGCCATGTTGCCGTTGAGCATCTGCCCGCGCTCGTCATAGAGACACTGCTCGAACAGCGCGCCGCCGATGCCCTGCACCACACCGCCGCGAATTTGTTCGTCCACGAGCTGCGGATTGATGATGGTGCCGCAATCCTCCACGCACCAGTGCTTCAGCAATTTGACGAAGCCGGTGTCGATATCGACTTCCAGATAGCTCGCCTGGATGCCGTTGGTGAAGGCGAAGGGCCAGGCGCGCGGCACGTAATGGCGCGTCGCCATCAACTCGGCCTGAAAGCCGGGCGGCAGCGTGTCGGGACGGAAGTAGGCGACGCGAGCGAGCTCGTCGAGCGGCAGACGTTCGGTGCCCGCCACTTTGTCCACGACAATGCCGTTGCGAATATCGAGGTCTTCCGGCTTGGCTTGCAGCATCGCGCCGGCCACGGCGAGCACGTTCGCGCGCAACGCCTTGCCGGCCTGCCAGGCCGCTTCGCCGCCGATGCCGGCCGCGCGCGAGGCCCAGGTGCCACCGCCGTAGGGTGTGTGGTCGGTGTCGCCGGTGATCACGCGCACCTTGTCCATGGAAACGCCGAACGACGTGGCGACGCATTGGGCCAGCACCGCCTCGGCGCCCTGACCCTGCTCGGTGACGCCGGAGTGGATGACGATGGCGCCTTGCGCGTCCAGCTTCACAGTGGCGCCGTCCTGCGAACTGATCTTGGCGCCGCCGACGCCGTAGAAGGCCGCAGACGGATTGGTCACCTCGATGAAACTGGCGAAACCGATGCCGCGATAGATACCTTTTGCGCGCAACGTCTTTTGCTCGGCACGCAAGCCCGCATAGTTCATCATCGAATCCAAATGCGCGAGCGACTCATGATGCGAGAGCTTCTCGAATTTTAGTCCTGAGGCCGAACCACAAGGATAGGCATCATCGGCGATCAGGTTGCGCCGGCGGATTTCCAGAGGGTCCATGCCGATCTTGGCCGCGGCGAGATCGACGAGACCTTCGGTCACCGCCACCGCGATCGGGTGGCCGACCGCGCGGTATTGGCACATCACATTCTTATTCTGGAACACCACGTGCGCCTGCGCACGATAATTCGGACACGTGTAGGGTCCGCCGGTGAGATTGACTACCTGGTTGGCCTCGATGCCGCTGGTGCGCGGATAGACCGAGTAGGGGCCGATGCCGGTCAGATCGTCGATCTCGAAGGCGGTGATGGTACCGTCCTTCATGACGCCGATCTTGCCCTTGATGCGGTGGTCGCGCGCGTGAATGTCGGTGACGAAGCTCTCGATGCGGTCGGCGACGAATTTCACCGGCCGCTTGAGCAGTTTCGAAAGCGCCACCGTCGCCATTTCGTCGGCATAAGTGTGCACCTTGATGCCGAAGGAACCGCCGACGTCCTTGGTCAGCACGCGAATTTGTTGCTCGGCCAAGCCCAGATGCTTGGCGAACAGGTTCTGCATCATGTGCGGCGCCTGCGTGCCTTGATACACCGTCATGCGCTGCTCGCCTTCGTTCCAGTCGGCGACGATGGAGCGCGGCTCGGTACAGACGCCGGTGTGGCGGCCGGTCACGAAGGTGGCCTCCACCACTGCGTCGGAGGAGGCAAAGGCCTTGTCGACCGCGCCGACATCGAGCTTGCGCTCGAAGCAAAGATTGTCGCCGAGCGAGGCATGGATGACGGGCGTCTTAGGATCGAGCGCGGTTTCCGGATCGGTGACCGCCGGCAGTTCTTCGTAGGCGACTTCCACCAGCTCGCAGGCGTCCTCGGCCTCGGCACGGCTGCGCGCGACAACGGCGCAGACCGCCTCGCCCTGCCAGCAGGCATGGTCGATGGCGATGGGCGGCTGCGGCGCGGACTTCAGGCCTTTGAGATGCGTGAGGACGCCGACCCACGGCGTCATCACCTTGGCGAGTTCGGCGCCGGTAACCACGGCAGTCACGCCCGGCGATTTCTTCGCGGCGGCGGCGGAAATGTTTTTGATTTTGGCGTGTGCGTGCGGCGAGCGCACAAAGGCCACATGCGCCATGCGCGGCAGCGCGACGTCGCTGACATATTGCCCGCGCCCCTGCGTGAGGCGGTGCAGATTGGGCCGCGGTACCGAACGGCCGATGTAGGAATTCGGGCGGTCGAGCACGCTGAGTACGGGCGGGGAGTCGTCGGTGATTTTCATGGCTTCACTCCCGCTCTCGCTTTCGCAACCGATTCCACCGCATCGACGATGGCCTGATAGCCGGTGCAACGGCAGTAATTGCCGGAGATGTGTTCGCGGATTTCCTCACGGCTCGGAACGCCGCCACGCTTTTTCGCCTGCAGCAGCAGTTCCTGCGCCGCCGTGAGCATGCCGGGCGTGCAATAGCCGCACTGCAAGGCATTGCGCTGTTCGAACGCCGCCTGCAGATCGGCGACTTCGCCGCTTTCGGACAGTCCTTCGATGGTCTCGACCTTGGCGCCGTCGCATTGCACCGCCAGCATCAGGCAGCCGCGCACGATCTCGCCGTTGACGCGCACGGTGCAGGCGCCGCAGACGCCGTGCTCGCAGCCGACATGGCTGCCGGTGAGGCTCAGGTCCTCGCGCAGGAAATCCACCAGCGACTGGCGCGGCTCGACGCGCTCGGAGACCGGCTCGCCGTTGACGGTGAGGGAAATGTCGAGAGCGTGCTCGCTCATGCCGGCGGCTCCAGCAACTGCCTGGCCACCCGGCGCAGCAGCACGCCGGCGAGATGCTTCTTCACTTTCGCCGTGGCCTGTACGTCGTCCTGTGGGTCGAGGTCGAGCGCGGCGACGGCGGCATCGATGTCGCCGCTCGCCAGCGCATCTTCCGCTTTGCGAGGGCGCACCGGAGTGCCGCCGACGCCAAAATAGGCCAGCCTCACATCTTTCAGCGCCTTACCGTCAACGCGGGCGCTCGCCGCCAGTCCGACGATGGCGTAGTCGCCATGACGACGGGCCAATTCGGCAAAGCCGACGCGCGTCCCCTTGTCCGCCGCCGGAGCGCGAATGGCGGTCAGCACGTCCTGCGGTCCCAGCGCGGTCTCGAACAGACCCTTGAAGAAATCAATTGCCTTGATGGTGCGATTGCCTTTCGGGCCGGTGGCGTCCACCTCGCCGTCAAGCGCCAGCAGGCAGGCAGGCAATTCCGCCGCCGGGTCGGCGAAGGCAATGGAGCCGCCGAGCGTGCCGCGATTGCGGATGGCGGCATGTCCGATATGCGGCATGGCGCGCGCGATCAGCGGCACATGCTTTGCGATCACGTCGGAGCGTTCGGCCTGGGCGTGGCGCACCAGCGCGCCGATCTCGATCATGCCGCCTTTGTTCGAAATTCCGTCAAGCCCGCCGATGCCGTTGATGTCGATCAGCAGGGAAGGCGCCGACAGCCGCATATTGAGAGTGGCGATCAGGCTCTGCCCGCCGGCCAGCAGGCGGGCTTCCTTGTGCTCGCCCAACAGCGCGATCGCCTCTTCGAGCGAACGCGCGCGTTTGTATGCGAATGGCGCCGGCTTCACGTTTCCCCCTAATTCTCGTTTTTCCTATTTTGACCGGGAAAGCAGGCAGGTCAATGCGCGGATTATTGACCGCGCATGACCTCGCGGCGCGGCGACTTGCCGCGTATAAAGTCCGTCCAAACTGGGGAGAAATAAATGCCGAGGGAATTCGAAGGAAAAGTCGTCGTCGTCAGCGGCGGCAGCCGTGGCATTGGCCGAGCCATTGCGGTCGCCTTCGCGCGCGAGGGCGCGCAGACCGTGCTGGCAGCCGCCAATCAGGCCACGCTCGCCGAAGGGGCGCAAGCGGTCGCTGACGCCGGCGGCCCAGAGCCTATGACCATCGCCGGCGATCTGCGCACGCTCGAAGCTTGCGAGCAGGCCTTCACCAAGGTCAATGAGCGCTTCAAACGCTGCGACGTGCTAATCAACAATGCCGGTGCTACCAAAGGCGGCAACTTCTTCGAATTGCCGGACGCCGCCTGGACCGACGGCTTCGCACTAAAATTCTTCGCCACCGTGCGGCTCACCAGACTGTTCTGGCCGCTGCTGAAGGCGGCGCATGGCAACGTGGTCAATATCATCGGCGGCGCCGCGCGCACGCCGGGGCCTGAGTTTCTCATCGGTGGCGCAGTCAATGCCGCGATGGGAAATTTCGCCAAGGGCCTTGCCGCTCTCGGCAACCGCGACGACATCAATGTCAATGTCATTCATCCGGGCCAGACTCAGACCGATCGCGTAGAGCAGTTGTTCGCGCAGTTCGCCAAGGCGCAGAACAAGTCGGTCGAGCAGGTGCGCGACGAGGCGTTGAGCAAGACCGGCCTGCGCCGCATCGGCCAGCCGGAGGACATCGCCGAACTGACACTGTTCCTGTGCAGTGCGCGGGCGCGCCATATTCACGGCACAGCGATCGCCGTCGATGGCGGCGGCACGCCGGGATATTATTGACCCTACGCGACTATCTTCCGCACAATATCGATCGCCCGCCGCAGCAGGGTCATGGAGGCTTCCAAAGTGCGGAAGCCGGCATGCGCGGTGAGGGTCACGTTCTGCAGGCGCGCCATGGCTGAGTCGGCTTTCAACGGCTCGTGGTGGAACACGTCGAGCCCGGCATGGCGGATATGGCCGCTTTGCAAGGCGGCGATGAGGGCAGCCTCGTCCACCAGAGCGCCCCGCGCGGTGTTGACCAGGATGACGCCCGGCTTCATGCGCGCGATACGCGCCGCGCTAAGGAACCCGCGGGTCTCGTCGCCGAGGGTGAGGTTCATCGACACCACATCGGACTGCGCGAGCAGCGCGTCGAGCTCGACCATCGGCACAGGCACGTCGGCGTGCCGCGTGCGGTTCCAGCCGATGACGTTCACGCCCATTCCTTTGGCGATGCGTGCCACTTCGCGGCCGATGCCGCCCAGCCCGATCACGCCAAGGGTCTTGCCGAGTAGCTGCACGCCTTCCTGCGGCGTCCAGACCCCGGCGCGCACCTCGCGGTCCATGCGCGCGACATCGCGCGCAGCGGAGACCATCAAGGCGATCGAATGCTCGGCCACCGCGGTGTCGCCATAGCCCTTGATGATGTGCACCTGGATGCCGCGGCCGTTGAGCTCGCCGACATTCATGTAGCTTGCCGGACCGGTGCCGAGGAACACGATGTGCTTGAGCGCCTTGCATTGCGCGACCAACTCGGTCGGCATGTATGAGTGATCGTCGATCGCGATCTCGTAGCCGTCGAGCACGCGCGGCAACTCCGGCTGCGCGAACGGCTTCATGTTGACGTCGATCGGTGGGTCGTCGGGCCGGACGACGCGTGCCCATACCGGGGCGAGTTGATCGTTGCAGTCGAGAAAGAGTGTCTTCATTTCTAGCGCGCCACGATCGGCTGCGCGGCGAGGGCAGGGGCGCGCAACGGCACGCCGATGAAATTCGAGCCCTCCTCGAACCAGGACTTCGGCGCCGGATGGCCCCACAAAGTCTGGCGCTGCGGATCGCGCAGCGACCAGCGCAGCGGCTTGAGGTCGGGATCGACAGTGAGATAATCCGAGGTGAACAGTTCCACGCGGTGCCCGTCGGGGTCGCGGGTATAGAGGAAGAAGGCATTAGAGATGCCGTGGCGGCCCGGTCCGCGCTCCATGTTGGCGAGAAAGCCCGACGATGCCATCACGTCGCAGATGTGCAGAATATCGAGCGCGCTCGCCGTCCACACGCCGATATGATGCAGCCGCGGCCCGCTGCCATTGGTGAAGGCGATGTCGTGCACATTGCCTTTGCGATGCATCCACACTGCCCATAGTTGGGCGTCGGGGTCGTCGGTCTCCGTGTATTCGGTCAGCTTGAAGCCGATGTCGCTGTAGAAGTCGTAGGAGGCCTGCACGTCGGGCGTGAAGCAGTTGATGTGGTCGATGCGCTGGATGCGCGCGCCGCGATATTCCGCATAATTGCGGAGCATGCTTTCGGCTTGATCCATGCGGGCATAAAAGTCGAGCGGCATGCCGGCGCAATCGACCGTGCGCAAAGTGCGGCCTTGATAGGGCACCTCCGGGAACGAGGTCGGCAGTCCCTTGCGCGCGAAATAGAACGCGGCACGGTCGAGGTCTTCCTCGCTGGCGAGCTTGAAGCCGGCGGCGTGCACGCAAGGTGCATCCGCCGTGCTCAGCACGATCGAATGATGATTGCGCTCCTCTACGCCGCGCAGATAAAGCGCATCCTTGTGCGCGTCGGTGACCAGATAGCCCAGACAGTCGACATAGAAGGCGCGCGATAGGCTGAGATCGCGCACGCCGAATTCGACGTGGCTGGCGCGCACGATGTTGAACGGCGGATTGAGGACGGGCGGCCGGATCGGCATGGTCTGCTAGGCCGCCGTCTGCGCGCGCTCGCGCAGCGTGTTGCGGCGGAAGGTCATGTCGGGGTCGATCTCGTGCACTTCGACCGTCAGCCCGACCGGATGCGCCGGATAAACGCTTCCCAGCCGCTTGTCGGCGGCGGCGAGCAAAGCTTGGCCTAGCGCCTTGCGCTGCTCGTCGGTGCGCCCGCGCCGCATGCGCGCCACGATATGCACGAAGCCGTTGGCCGAATTGCCGTCGGCGACGCGGAAATGCTCGCGCCGCACGGCGCGGGTGCGGATGGCGACCAGTTCTGCCACCGCGCTGGCGATGGCGGCCTGGTGAAGGTCGTCGACCAGCGCCTGCACGTCGAGGCGGTCCTCCAGATTGGCGGAATATTCGGCAACGATGTGCGGCATTTGGGTCCCCGGCGTTGACGGCCCGGCACGCGCGGAATACATGCGTGCAGAGCGCGCGGCAGCATAACGCCGAAGCCCGGCTGACTCCAATGGCGCCGGGACAATTGCGCGGCAAGTGCTGGAAATCCGCATGAAACTGGCAAGCTACAGAGTGCGTGGGCGGGAGAGCTTCGGCGCCGTTGTGGGCAATGGCGCGGACTTGGGGCTAGTCGATCTCAAGTCGCGGTTCGGCCCCCACTTTGCAAATACGCTCGATCTGTTGCGCGACGAAAGCGGGCCGGACAAGGCACGCGCGGCCGTGCACGGCGTGCGGCCGGATTTTGCGCTCGGCGAGGTGGAATTGCTGCCGCCTTTGCTGGCGCCCGAGAAAATCCTCTGCATTGGCATCAACTACGCCAACCGCAACGCCGACTACGGCGATCAGGACGTGCCGCAATATCCCAGCATGTTTTACCGCGCGCCTGGCTCGCTGGTCGCGCATGCGCAGCCGCTGCTGCTGCCGCGCGAATCCGAACAGCTCGACTACGAAGGCGAGATCGCGTTGGTGATCGGCCGCGCCGGCCGCCGCATCGCGCTCGACCGCGCGCTCGATCATGTCGCCGGCGTCACGCTGTGCAACGAAGGCACCATTCGCGACTGGATCCGGCACGGCAAGTTCAACGTCACGCAAGGCAAGAACTGGGATGCCACCGGCAGTATCGGCCCCTGGATCGTGACCGCCGACGAAGTCGACCTCACTAAGCCGTTGCACATTACGGTGAAGCTTAACGGGACGATCACGCAGGACGACACCACCGCCAGTATGATCAAGTCGTTTTCCGATCTGATCGCCTATGTCTCGACCTTCATGACACTCAAGGGAGGCGACATCATCGTCACCGGCACGCCGGTCAAGCTCGGTCCGCGCGGCGCGCAGCCGTCCTGGCTCAAAGCCGGCGACACGGTCGAGATCGAGGTCCCCGGGATCGGCGTGCTGCGCAATACCGTGAAGGCGGAACCATGAGCGAGCAACGCGAGACGGCAAAGAAGGCGGTGTGCATCATCGGCTGGCCGGCGGGCCACTCGCGCTCACCGCTGATCCACAATTACTGGATCAAGCAGCACAATCTCAACGCCGAATACCGGCGCGAGGCGGTGCCGCCCGAGAAGTTCGCCGAGTTCGTGCGCACGATGCGCGAGCACGGCTATATCGGCGGCAATGTCACCGTGCCGCACAAGGAGGCCGCGCTCAAATTATCCGAGCCGGACGAGCGCGCGCGTGCGGTCGGCGCCGCCAATACGCTTTGGTTTGACGGCGACACGCTGCGCTCCACCAACACCGACGTCGAGGGCTTCCTTGCCAATCTCGACGCCGCGACGCCGGGATGGGATCGCGGCCTCGACAGCGCCGTGGTGCTGGGCGCCGGCGGTGGCGCGCGCGCCGTGCTGTTTGCGCTGATCGCGCGCGAGGTTGAGCGCATTTATGTGATCAACCGTACGCCGGCGCGGGCGAAAGCCCTGCACAAGCAGTTCGGCGCGCGCGTGCATCCCGCGAGTTGGGACGAAACCACTGGTCTGCTCGGCGGCGCCGGGCTGCTGGTCAACACCACCACGCTCGGCATGGTTGGGCAGCCGCCGCTCGAGATCAATCTGCGCTGTCCGGCCTCGCTGGTGGTGGCCGATCTGGTCTACGTTCCGCTGGAGACCGGGCTGCTGGCCTCGGCGCGCGCGCACGGCCTGCGCACCGCCGACGGGCTGGGCATGCTGCTGCATCAGGCGGTGCGCGGCTTCGAACGTTGGTTCGGCGTTAAGCCCGAGGTGACGCCGGAACTTCGGGCCTTGGTGGAAGCCGATTTGCTCAAGAAAGAGTGACATTTCCTGCCGCGTGTATCGCTTGGAATAACGCGCGCGGCGTGGGGTTATCTGCCTGAATGACCGGAGCATACCGGCCGGCACCAAGGGAGGTTATATAATGCATAAGATGAATATGACGCGCATGGTCTGCGCCGCCGTTATGGCGGTGCTGTTCGCCGCCACTGCCGCGTTCGCCCAGCAGCCCGGCCGCATCCGCGGTCAGATCGAGAAGGCGGACGGCGCCATGCTCTCGCTTAAGCTTCGCGACGGCGGCATGATGGACGTGAAGGTCGCCGACGACGCGCGGGTGTCCGCTTTGGTCAAGGCCTCGCTCGCCGACATCAAGCCGGACACCTTCATCGGCATTGCCGGTATCCCTGAGGCCGACGGCAGCATCAAGGCCTATTCGATTCATATCTTCCTGCCCGCCCAGCGCGGGGTGGTGCCGGAGCGGCATGGCCCGTGGGACGGGCGGCCCAACAGCACGATGACCAATGCCGTTGTCGAAAACATGGTGACGGCCAAGGATGGCGACGTCCTGACGGTGAAATACAAGGAAGGCGAGAAGAAGGTCATCGTCACCAAGGATACGGCGATCGCAGCGGCGGCGCCCGGCAGCAAGGACGAACTCAAGCCGGGGGCGCAGATTATCATCTTCGGTTCGGAAAAGCAGCCGGACGGTACGGTGCTGGCGAAGACCATGTATGTCGGGCGCGGCCTGACGCCGGCGATGTGAACGGGATGCGCCAATGACGTTGCGAATGGCTCTGGCCTTTGTCTGCGCCGCCGCGGCTTTCACGCCGGCATCGGCGCAGCAACCGAACGTGCGCCTGCGCGGAACCATTGAGCAGGTCGATGGTTCCGTGCTGACCTTGAAGTCGCGGCAGGGCGAGACCGTGCAGGTGAAGGTGGCCGACGATGCCAAGGTCAACGGGCTGGTGAAGGCGTCGCCTAGCGATATCAAAACGGGCGCCTTTGTCGGATCGGCGGCGTTGCCGGAAGCGGACGGCCGCTGGAAAGCGATCGAGGTGCATATTTTTCCCGAGGCGCTACGCGGCACCGGCGAGGGCGACCGCCCGCACGATCTCGCACCGAAGAGCACCATGACCAACGGCACCGTCAGCAACATGAGCAACGGCACAGTCGGCGGCACGGCGGCGAATGCCGGCGGGATGACGCTCACGCTCAATTACAAAGAGGGTGAAAAGAAAATCGACGTGACGCCTGAGACGGTGGTCATTTTCTATTTGCCCGGCAGCAAGGATGAGCTCAAGGCCGGGGTGAAGATCTATATCACCGCGGCGACCCGGCAGGCGGACGGGACACTGCTAATGACGCGCGCCAATATCGGGCGCGATGGCCTGACGCCGCCGATGTGATCATGTTCGGCACGCGGTGGTATTCGCCCGTCGCGTCGGCGCATGCGCCGAGCCGCGCGCGGTGACGTCGAGATCGCCGGCCAGTTCGGGCATTTCACGCATCAAGCGCACCAGCCGGCTGTGGCGGCCCCCCATAGCGCGGGCCTCGCGCTGATCCTCGATCGGGCGGCGCACCTCGTCGGCGCGTGCCAAAACTTGGATATCATTGCCTTCGATGTCGGCGCCATGCTCGGCAAGTTGCGCCAGCCAGTGCGTGAGATCTTCGAGTTCGTCCGCCACCACGTGGATGACGCCGCTTTCCTGCTGCACGTGGCCGGTCACCGCCACATAGCGCGCGCCCAGAATCACCGGGCGCACGCGCTCGAAAGTGCGCGGCCACACGATCACGTTGGCGACCGCGCTTTCGTCCTCGATGGTCATGAACACCACGCCTTTGGCCGAGCCCGGCCGCTGCCGGCAGGTGACCAGCCCGGAAATGCGCACGCGCGCGCCCGAGGCGATCGAGCGCAGCTTCTCGTTGCGCAGGATTTTTCGCTGCGTTAGATCGGCGCGCAGGAATTGCGCCGGATGTGCGCGCAGCGACAGGCGCAGGAAACGGTAGTCGTTGACTACTTCTTCGCCCAGCGGCATCGGGGGGAGGGTGACTTCTTCTTCCCTCGCCACGTGCACTTCCTGCTCCCTCCCCCTTTGTGGGGGAGGTGAAGAAGAGAACAACGGCAGATCATCATCGCTATCCCCGACGCGGCCGAGCGCCTTGGCCGCCCACAGCGCCTCGCGCCGGGTGAGGCCAAGCGAGCCGAAGGCATCGGCGTCGGCAAGGCGTTCCAGCACACGCGGCGACAGTCCCGTGCGCAGCCAGACATCGCGCACGGAGTCGTAACTCGCGCCACGCCGCTCGACGACCAGCTTGGCCTCGTCTTCGGAAAAGCCCTTGATCTCGCGCAGGCCCAGCCGCATCGCGTGGGTGGCGTGGATATCGTCGCGCATTTCGCGATGCTGCTCGTGCAAGCTCTCGGCGGCGCGCGCGCCCGGCTCCAGCGTCGAGTCCCATTTCGAATGATTGACGCACGGCGGCCGCACCTCGACGCCGTGCTCGCGCGCATCGCGCACAATCTGCGCCGGGGCGTAGAAGCCCATCGGCTGCGCGTTCAACAGCGCGGCGGCGAAGGCGTCCGGGTAGCGGCATTTCAGCCAGGCCGAGGCGTAAACCAGAAGCGCGAAGCTGGCGGCGTGACTTTCGGGAAAGCCGTATTCGCCGAAGCCCTCGATCTGCTGGAAGCAGCGCTCGGCGAAGGAGCGCTCGTATCCGTTCTTGAGCATGCCGTCGATCATCTTGCGCTGAAACGTGCCGATGGTGCCGACGCGCTTGAAGGTGGCCATGGCGCGGCGCAGTCTGTCAGCTTCCGACGGCGTGAAGCCGGCGGCGACGATGGCGATCTTCATCGCCTGCTCCTGGAACAGCGGCACGCCCAGCGTCTTCGCCAGCACCGCCTTGAGTTCTTCTTTAGGGTAGGAAACCTGCTCCAGCCCCTGCCGCCGGCGCAAATAGGGATGCACCATGTCGCCTTGGATCGGGCCGGGGCGCACGATCGCGACTTCTATCACCAGGTCGTAGAAATTCTTCGGTTTCAGCCGCGGCAGCATGGTCATCTGCGCGCGGCTCTCGACCTGGAACACGCCGAGCGAATCCGCACGTTGCAGCATGCGGTACACCGCCGGGTCTTCGGCGGGAATCGTGGCGAGCGTCAGCTTTTCGCTATAACGGGCCTCCACCAGATCCAGCGCCTTGCGAATACACGACAGCATGCCCAGTCCGAGTACGTCGATCTTGAGAATGCCGAGCGCGTCGAGATCGTCCTTGTCCCATTCGACGAAGGTGCGGTCCGGCATGGCGCCATTGCCGATCGGCATCACCTCGTCGAGCCGGCTCCGGGTGATGACGAAGCCGCCGACATGCTGCGAGAGATGGCGCGGGAAGCCGGTGATTTCCTGCGCGAGCGCGGCGATCTGGCGCATGCGCCGGCTGTCGGGATCGAGACCCGTGCGTGTGACGGCGTCCTGCGAGACGCTGCCGCCGCCGCCGCCCCAGATCGAAGACGCCAGCGCACCGATGGTGTCTTCACTCAGGCCAAACGCCTTACCGACCTCGCGGATCGCCGAGCGCCCGCGATAGCTGATGACGGTGCCGGCAATGCCGGCGCGTTCGCGGCCGTATTTGCCGTAGATATATTGGATCACCTCCTCGCGCCGCTCGTGCTCGAAATCGACGTCGATGTCGGGCGGCTCGCGCCGCTCGGGCGAAATGAAGCGCTCGAACAAGAGGTCGGCGCGGTCGGGGTCGACCTCGGTGACGCCGAGGCAGAAGCAGACCGCGGAATTGGCGGCCGAGCCGCGGCCCTGGCAGAGGATTTTTTGCGAGCGCGCGAAGCGCACGATGTCGTAGACGGTGAGGAAGTAGGGCGCATAAGCCAACTGCGCGATCAATTCGAGTTCGTGCTCGAGGGTAGCGCGCACCTTGGCGGGCAGGCCATTCGGGTAGCGTTTGGCGGCGCCTCCGTAAGTCAGATGCGTGAGCGCAGCCTGTGCGTCACTGAAGCCCTCGATGGTCTCGTCGGGATATTCGTATTTCAATTCATCGAGTGAAAAAGTGAGCGCATCGCTGAGCTTGAGTGTTTCCTCGATCGCCCCCGGCGCGTCGCGGAACAGCCGCGCCATTTCCGCCGGCGGTTTCAGATAGCGCTCGGTATTGGCCACGAGCTTGCGCCCGGCGCGGTCGATGGTGGTTTTCTCGCGGATGCAGGTGAGCACGTCGGCCAGTGGTCGCCGGTCGGGATGGTGGAGATGCACGTCGTTGACCGCGATCAGAGGCACGCCTGCGTCGCGCGCGAGTTCTTGCAGGCGGGCAAGCCTGGCGCGGTCTTGGCCCCGATAGAGCATGGAGGCGGCGAGACGGACGCGGCCGGGGGCAATGGTGCGGAGGCGCGAGAGCAGTGCGGCATTTCCGCCCAACGCCACCAGCTCTAGCCCAAAGGCATGTGCCAGCAGATCGTCGAGTTGCAGAATGCAGGAGCCCTTGTCTGCGCGCAGGTTGCCGAGCGTAAGCAGGCGGCAGAGCCTGCCCCAGCCGGCGCGGTCGCGCGGGTAGGCGAGGATGTCGGGCGTGCCGTCGGCAAACACCAGCCGCGCGCCCGGGTGATACGCGAGCTTCAGATTTTGCTCGCGTCTGGCGAGATGCGCGCGCACCACGCCGGCTACCGAATTGCGGTCGCTGAGTCCCAGGCCGGCCAAGCCCAAATGGGCCGCCTGCACCATCAACTCTTCCGGATGTGAGGCCCCGCGCAGGAAGGAGAAATTCGAGGCGACGGCGAATTCGAGATAACGCATTGTACTGGCCGCTTGCTCCGTTCACCCTCTCCCCTTGCGGGAGAGGATGGATCGCGCGAAGCGCGAGCCGGGTGAGGGGTCAGTGCCTGACGAAAGTCCGGACCCCTCACCCACCTCGCTCACTGACGTTCGCTCGACACCCTCTCGCGCAAGGGGAGAGGGAAGAAAGAGTCACGCAAACGTCCCATGCAAGAACCAGGTCGGCGCCGCGGCGCCCTGCACCAGGTCGCGGTAGAGCCCGGAGCGGAACAGCCAGAAATCGCAGGCCTGTCTTGTCCTCGACGCGGAAATAATCGCGCGCAAGATTTCCTGAAGGATGGCCGCCGTGCTCGCTCCACCAGGCGCTCTCGATGCGCTCCGGGCCTTCGGCGGCGATCACTTCGTGCAGCGCGCGCCGCCACCGGAACCGCAAAGGCGGGCCGTCCGGCACTTCCGCCACCGCTTCGATCGGCTCCGGCTGCGTCAGCAACCGCAGCGGCCGCGGCGCCAACTCGGCCTCGGCACGATAATGACGGAATGCCTGCCAGCCGTCATCGGTGACAGTCATCTGCGCGGGGACGGTGGCCGCGGCGACCTCCGGGATATGGCTGTCCTGCGCAATCAGCCGGCGCACGCGGCGCGCGCCCAGCCGCGCGCTCAGGCGATCGACCATGCGGCCGATCTCGGCGTCGTCTTCGCCGCCGCCAAAGCCGGCTTGCTCGGGCGGCGCCGGCTCCGCCACCACCACCGACAGCCGCGCCATGTCAAAGCCGAAACCTGGATCGAACGCATCGGCAAGGGCCGTGAGCCGCTCGACGAACAGCGCGCGGATGTCGGCAGGATCGCGCAACGGACGCGAGGTGCCGGCGGCGAGCCGCCGCAGCACGCCGTCGGTGCGGAACAACGTGAGCTCGAGGCGGCGGGCGCCGTCGCCACGCCGCTCGAGCGCAAAGGCCAGCCGCGCCGCCAGCCGCTCGATGGTGCGCAATACATCCTCCTCGCGCGCGATCGGTTCGGCGAAGCGCTGCTCGGCCACGTAAGGCGCGATCGGCAGCCGCGGATTGAGCGGCTCGTGTTCAGCTCCGAGAGCGCGATCGAGTTGGCGCAATAAATCTGTGCCGAAGCGGGCGGTCAGGGGGCTGCGCGGCAGATCGACGGTATCGCCGATGCGTTTCAAACCGACACGCGCCAGCGCAGCCACGGTCGCGGGCGCAAGCCGCAGCGCGGCGAGCGGCAGCGGCGCCAGCAGCTCGCGTTCCTCGCCGCAGGCATAACTTTCCGGCTCGCCGAAATGCGCGGCGGCCCAGGCGGCGCCGATGGTGCCGGCAATGGCGAGGCGGTAGGCGAAGCCGGCGGCCTCAATGCGCCGGCCGAGATCGGCGACCAGTTCGTGCTCGCCGCCATAGAGATGCACGCAGCCGCTGATGTCGAGCAGCAATCCGTCGGGCGAGTCACAGGCGACCAGCGGCGTGTAGCGTAGGCACCAGTCGGCGATGTTTTCGAGCAGGCCTGCGTCAGCATCGGCGTCTTCGGCGACGGCTTCGATTGCCGGATGCATGGCGCGCGCCTGCGCCAGCGCCAGGCCGGGAGAGAGGCCGAGCCGTTCCGCCGCGTCATTGACGGCGGTCAGCAGCTCGACATTGCCGCGCTTGCCGTAGACGACGAGCGGCCCTTCGCAGGCGCAAGCCTCACGCGACCTTGCGATGCGGTCGGTCGAGAGCCGGCGCAGCCACAGGCTGAGCACGCGTTGCGAGTTGGAAGCGTTCATCGCTGTCACTCCATTGCAGAATCCAGGACCCGGTCGGGCCGCGGCGGTTGCGGATGAGATGCGCGGCGAAGCACGCGCCGTGCGCCACCGACGGCGCCGCGCCGACGATCCAGCGGGTGGCGGCGGTGGAGGCGTCGGTCGCAGGCTTCGCGCGCAGCAGCAGCGCCAGCGCGCTAGTCGATGCCGCCGCCAGCGAGAGCCGCCGCACCGCCACTGGGTCGATGTCGCCGTGGCGCAATTCGCCGATCACGGCGCCGATGGCGCGGCAGCGCAGCGCTTCCTCCATCGCCCACAGCAGGTCGCGGCGGTGCGCGGCGGCAACGGTGATCAGCCGCTCGGGCGCGAGCTTGAAGGAATCGAGGCCGGGGCCATGCAGCGCGCCGCTTTCGGTCAGCGCCATGTCCTCGGCGATCCAGCAAAGGCGGGCCTGCCCGCGCGCCGCCAGCCCCAGCACAAACCCACTCGCCGCGGCGAGATGGGCCTCGCTTGGCGCCGCGATTTCGTGCAGGGCGCCGCGCGCCAGCCCGCCGCCAAGCGCTTGGTCGATTTCCGCGATGCCGAGCGGCAGCACCCCGGGATCGCCCTCGATCCCGGCGGATTTCTGCAAGCTTTGCAGGCGCTGGCGCAACTGCTCGATCATCACGTTAAGCCTCTGGAGACGCGGCGTTATTCGGCCGGTTCAACGGCCGAGACGGCATTCATGTTCCTGATTTGTTCTAGTGTGGACGAGGCCTCGGGCACCGTCAAGCCGCAAGGGATAGCGGTCGGGCAGGGCCGAGGACGCAGCCCTTGGAAAGATCACGCACCGTTGAGTAGCTTGCGTCCGCGCGGGGTCAGAGCGAGTCGGGATCCCTGCATGCTGCTGCCGTTCTCGAAGCGCACCAGGCCGTCAGAGATCGCGTCTTCCCAGATCGACAGATGCGGGCAGCTCCGGCGCCAGGCTTCCGCGTCGGCATAGCTGCGCGACGCCTCATCCACCCAGGCGAGGAATTGCTGCGTCAATGCTTGTGCTGCGGGTTGCATGACGCGACGTCATTACACCCGGCCGCGGCCGTTTTCAAACCGTTGCCGGCCGCTCGAAGGTCTTGATGTCGACCTTCGATTCCAGCGTCTTGTGCACCGGGCATTTATCGGCGATTTCCATCAGCCGCTTGCGCTGCTCGTCGTCGAGCGCGCCTTCCAACGTGATGGCGCGGTCGATGTGATCGACCATGCTGGTCTTTACGTCGCAGGTCTCGCAATCCTTGGCGTGGATCTTGCCGTGGCTGAGCCGCACCGACACGTTCTCAAGCGGAATCTTCTTGAAGTCGGCATAGAGCCTTATCGTCATCGACGTGCAGGCGCCTAAGCCCGCAAGCAGGAAATCATAAGGCCCCGGCCCGGAATCGAGGCCGCCGAGCTTGACCGGCTCGTCGGCGAGCAGGCGGTGCGGGCCGGTCAATATTTCCTGCTGGAATTTGCCGCCATGCGTCTCGCGCACCAGCACCAGGCCGGCCTCGACCTCGGCCTCGGTCATGATCTCGGGCGGGTCGAGATAGCGCTCGGCCCAGGCGGCGATCACGTTCGCCACATAGACGGCGTCGCTCTTCTTGCTCAGCAGATGATCGGCGCCGGCGAGCGAGACGAAACTCTTCGGATGCTTGGCCGCGCCGAAAATGTGCGAGGCATTGTCGATGCCGACGGTGTCGTCGGTCGGCGAATGAAACACCAGCAGCGCCTTGTGCAGGTTGGCGAGACAGGCATCGAGCTTTTTCGCGGCGACGTCGTCGAGGAACTCGCGTTTGATCGTGAACGGCCGCCCGGCCAGCGCCACTTCGACCTCGCCGTCGGCGCGGATTTGATCGACCTGATCCTTGAACAGGCCGACGACGTGGCTCGGATCGTAAGGCGCGGCGATCGTGACCACGGCGCGCGCTTCGGGGATTCTATGCGAGGCCGCCAGCACCGCGCAGCCGCCCAGGCTGTGCCCGATCAGGATTGCCGGCGCGCCGTACATTTTGCGCAAGTGGTCGGCGGCGGCGACCAGGTCGTCGACATTCGAGGACAAATGCGTGTTGGCGAATTCGCCTTCGCTGGCGCCCAAGCCGGTGAAGTCGAAGCGCAGCACGGCGAGGCCGTTGATCGCCAGCCGTTCGGCGATGCGCTTGGCGGCGAGGTTGTCCTTGCCGCAGGTGAAGCAATGAGCAAACAGCGCGAAGGCCGTGGGCTTGCCGAGCGGCAGATCGATGAGCGCCGACAGTTTTTCGTTTCTGGCATTGGGAAAATCGAAACGCTCGGTTCGCATGGGAAACCTCGCCTAATCTGGTCCCGGCTGCCCTTGTCGGGCCGTCGGCGTCCTCCTAATTACACTCAACGGCCCGCGGATACTTGCGGCAAGCGCGGGCATGACGGAAAATTTATCGCCGATTGATCGAGCTGGAGCCCCGCCATGAGTTCTCGTCGACACCCGGTTCGATCAGATGTTTCCGGTCTTCAGTCCGGCTCAGATCGAGACCACCAAACGCTTTGCGAGCGGCGAGGCACGGAAGTTCGCGCCCGCCGAGCCGATCTACGATGCGGGGCAGCGCAACGTGCCGGCCTGGCTGGTGCTCGAGGGCGCCATCGAG
Source organism: uncultured Alphaproteobacteria bacterium (assembly GCA_963741115.1). GTDB lineage: Bacteria > Pseudomonadota > Alphaproteobacteria > Rhizobiales > Xanthobacteraceae > Pseudolabrys. Next base: position 211,650 of record CAVUGR010000003.1, read on the forward strand.
ATCGTTCGCCGCGATGGCCTGCACCGGCAGTCCTCAGTTGTGTCGCTCGGCGCCGGCCAAATCACCGGCGAGGTCAGCCAGCTCGCTGGCCGCGGCACCTTGGCGGCCGGGCAGGCCGGCCCCGAAGGGTGCAGCGCGCTGCCGTTCGATGCAGCGCATATCCGTGCGCTGGTGGTCGGCTCGGCCGAAGTCGGCGAAATTATCATGCGCGCCTTCATCCTGCGCCGGGTCGGGCTGATCCAGGAAGGCGGCGTTGGCTCGCTGCTGATCGGCCCCGGCTCGCCCGAGCGCATTCGCCTGGAAGGCTTTCTGTCGCGCAACGGCTACCCTTACACGGTGCTCGACGCGTTCACCGACGAGGATGCGCGCGGGCTGATCGAGCGCTTCGGCATTCGTCCGGACGAGCTGCCGCTGATGGTCTGCCCGAACGGCGCGATGCTGAAGCGGCCGATCGGATGCCGAAGCCGGCGCCTGTCTCGGCATCACGCCGGAGCTCGATGCCAAGACCGTCTATGACGTGGCGGTGGTCGGCGCAGGTCCTGCCGGTCTTGCCGCCGCGGTCTATGGCGCGTCGGAGGGCCTCTCGGTCATTGTGCTCGATCAGCGCGCCTATCGGCGGGCAGGCCGGCGCCTCGTCCCGCATCGAGAATTATCTCGGCTTTCCGACCGGAATTTCCGGCCAGGCGCTGGCCGGGCGCGCTTTCACGCAGGCGCAGAAATTCGGCGCCGAGATTGCTATTCCGCTCGAAGCGGTGCGGCTCGACTGCGGCGGGGTGCAATCGGGCTCTGGCGTTCCGTTCCGTCTGCAGATCGCTAACGGCGCAGGCGGTGCAGTCGCGTACCGTGGTGATCGCATCCGGCGCGCGCTATCGCCGTCCGGCGATTTCCAACCTGTCGGATTTCGACGGCGCCGGCGTTTCCTACTGGGCCTCGCCGATCGAGGCGAAACTGTGCGAAGGCGAGGAGGTGGCGCTGATCGGCGGCGGCAATTCGGCCGGGCAGGCGGTCGTCTTTCTCGCGACCAAGGTCAAGCGGCTGCATCTGGTCGTGCGCGGCAAGGGGCTGGAAGCGACCATGTCGCGCTATCTGATCGACCGCATCAGTGCCCTGCCGAATGTCGAGCTGCATGTCGGCAGCGAAATCGTCGCGCTCGACGGCGATCGTGCCGGCGGCCTCAAAGCGGCGACGTTTCGAAACCGCGCGACCGGCACGAACCACACTTATCCTATGCGCCATCTGTTCCTGTTCATCGGCGCCGATCCGAACGCCGGACTGGCTGGCGAACTGCGTCGCGGTGGATGCGAAGGGATTTGTCGTCACCGGCGGCGAATTCTCCGACCGGCGACGTTACGCGCGCGCCGCTGCCGCTGGAGACCAGCATGCCCGGCGTGTTCGCGATCGGCGATGTGCGCGCGAACTCGACCAAGCGGGTCGGCGCGGCGATCGGCGAGGGCGCCGCGGTGGTAGCGCAGATCCACAGCGTGCTGGCGCAGGCGCAAGGCGCGCGTCCGGTCTGACGCGAGCGCGACGCAGCGAGCCAAGCAGGTATACTTAACCGAAATCAAGCAGGTCTACTGGACCGATATGTTGGCGCGTTTGACCACGTCCGCCCATTTAGCGATTTCTTTTTTGACCAATGGTTCGATCTCGGCGCGCGGCATCAACATCGGCACCCCCGCGTCCTTTTTAATTCGGTCTTGCACGGTTGGATCACCGACGGCTTTTTCCACCTCCGCGTACAGCTTCTCGACGATCGGCTGCGGGGTCTTTTTCGGCGCCCACAGGCCGAACCAGACATAGTTTTCGTAGCCTGGAACGGATTCGGCGACCGTGGGAACGTCGGGTAACAGCGGCGAGCGCACCTTGCTGGTCACGCCAAGCGCGCGCACCTTGCCGCCTTTAATCTGGCCCATGGCGCTCGAAAGATTGTCGATGAACACCGGCGTGCGGCCGGAGATGACGTCGGTGTAGGCGGGCGCTGCGCCGCGATAGGGCACGTGCGTGAAGTTGGTGCCGGTCATCAACTTGAACAGCTCCATCGACAGATGTTGCCCGCTGCCGTTGCCGGCCGACGCATAATTGATCTCGCCCGGCTTCGATTTCGCCATCGCGATGAGTTCCTTGACGGACTTCGCCGGAAAATCGCTGCTTACCACGAGCACGAAAGGAAATTCCGCCATCATCCCCACCGGCGTGAAGTCGCGGATCGGATCGTAGGCGAGGTTTGCAAACAGGCTGGTGTTCACCGCCATGTTGGCGGTGAGGCCGGCAAGCAGAGTATATCCATCCGCCGCCGCATTGGCAGCTGTGACGGTACCGACCACCGTGCCGGCGCCGGTGCGGTTTTCGATAACGATCGGTTGGCCGAGTTGCTTTGAGAGTTGGTCGCCAATGATGCGGGTGATGATGTCGGTTCCGCCGCCCGGTGGCTGCGGCACGATGACGATGACCGGGCGCGTCGGATATTCCTGCGCCGGGAGCGGACTCGGAGCCAAGCCGATGCTTACAAGCGCGACGGCGAATGCCAAGGCGTGAAATCGATGGAGCATGAGTCCTTCCCCTGTCTTCGCTTTTTTGAGCGGCGGGCCATTGCGATCTCAGCCCTCATTAAAACGCTGCGGCAGGCCCTAGTCATTATTGGTTGTAAAGCTACCGTCGTCCGTCAGGGCTGTCCATCGAGGAGACAATGTCGCGGTTAGACCATTAGCGGCATCCTCTAGCCCTTCCACGTGGGCGCGCGCGGATGCACGGCGTCTTTGAAGGTGTCGAAGCCTTTCCAGGCCGGCTCCGGCGGTTCGCATTTCGGCTGCGGCGTATAGATCGACGGGCCGGTCATCTGCATGTCTGGAATATAGCGTGGGCAATTGGGGAAAATCGCGCGCGCCTCGACCCGTACGATCAGTTGCGCGCCGACGGTCTCCTTGAGCAGCGGGTCGGCGTCGCTCACGCGTGCACTGCCATTGACGCGCAGCCGCTTCGGCTTGTCATGCATGGCGATGAACAGCATGCCAATGTTGGAATTGACCAGCAGGTTGCCCAGGCTCTTGAACATGCCGTTGCCGTCGTAGTCGGGAAACGCCAGTTCGGAAGCGCCGGTCAGGCGCACGAAACCCGGCATGCCGCCTTTGAATGAGCAGTCGGGCCGGCCTTGCGCGTCGGCGGTGGCCAGAAAGAAATAAGCCGCGCTCTCGATAAAACTTTTGTCGTCGGCGCTGAACGCCGTGCGCGTGAGTTTTTCTTCCAGTCTGTCGGAGATGCGCCGGCTGTCGAAGCGGTCCTGTAGTTGGCGGTTGCCGTCATGATACAGGATGCTCATGGCATCGCCTCCCATGTTGAATCCGTGTTTGCCTCACTTGTCGCCGCTGGCGTGCCTGCGGCGGATGCGCCGCACCAACCACCAGATCGCCAGCACCGCCACCGGCACGAACAGCGCGGTCGCCAAAGAAATGTCGATCGGCACGCCCTCGTCGTGCACCCCTTTGATAATGTAGCCGAACAGGCCGACGACGTAATAACTCACCGCGGCGACCGATAGCCCTTCCACCGTGGTCTGCAGCCGCAATTGCAGCCGCGTGCGCTCGTTCATTGATTTGAGCAAATCCCGATTCTGCTGCTCGATCTCGACATCGACCCGCGTGCGTAGCAAATTGGCGGCACGCGCCAGTTTTTCCGACAGGTTGTTCTGCCGCGCCTCGGTGGTGGCGCAGGTACGCATGGCCGGCGCCATGCGCCGCTGCAGGAACAACGACCAGGTCGGGAACCCCTCGACGTGGCGCTCGCCGATGGTCTGAAGGCGCAGTTGCACCAGTTCGTTATAGGCGCGGCTGGCGCCGAAGCGGAACAGGCTGGCCGCAGCGCCCGCTTCGAGCTCGGCTGCCGCCGCGGTCAGGTCGTCGAGCAGGCGGTGATTGTCGATGAGTTGGTCGGTGCGGCGCATTTCCTCGGTGACTTCGGTCAGCCGCGTCTCGATGTGGTTGATCGACGGCATCAGCCGTTGCGCTTCGGGCAGGCCGAGCAGCGCCAGCGTACGATAGGTTTCCAACTCGACGATGCGCTGGACCAGCGCGCCGGCGCGCTCGGGGCCGAGGCCGCGATCGAGCACCAGAATGCGGATGAAGCCCGATGTGTCAGGCTGGAAGTCAGTCGTGAACAATGCATCGCCTTCGGTGTTTTCCGCCACCGCCAGGCTGGCGCGATCGAACAGCCGCTCGGACGCGACCACATTCTTGCTGTCCGCCATAAGATGCAGGTCGATCGCGACCAGCAGCGGTCCGGGCTGCGGCACGTTTCCCATCGGTGCCGCGAGCGATGCGGCGGCAGGATGAAACGCTACGTCGGTCGCCGACGGCAGCTCCCAAGTGTAGGTGGTAAATTCGGAGTGCTGTTCCCAGCGTAGCGTCTCGCCGCCGAGGCTGATGCGGTGGTGCTTGGCCGAGGGCTTGAGCGGTTCGAGGTCGCGCTGAGCGCAGAAATCGGTCAATGCCGCGCGGTCGGCTTTTGCGGCCTCGCCGGGGGTATCGAAAGCGAAATGCAGGATGCGGCGCGGCGTCTCGATCGGCGTGAACGGGCGCGCATGCACCTCGCCGAGCACGGCCGCGCGCAAAGCATGCGGGGCGAGCCGCCCGCCATCGATGGAAACCTCGGCGCTCATGATGGCCCTCCCGTCGCACGCAGGGGCGGCTTTTTCAAGCATGCCGAAGAAAAGGGCTATTGCATAAGAACAAGGCAGCTTTTCGCTTTTGTCGTCAGCCGGCCGGCTAATGGTCTGCACCGGCATGTGGAATGCCGCTCTCCGGCTGGCATGGGCATTGCAATTCCTTCCTGAAATGCCGGTTACAGGTCCGGCCCAACAGGGGGCGTCGCCATGTCCACATTCGACAATCCGTTTGACCCGTCACGCTCATTGAACCGCACCGGTTGCGCCTGCGGACGCCATACCACCGACGCCGAACATGCCCGTGACGCGGCCTCGCAGTGGCAATGCGCGCCGGTCGAAAGCCAGAATTCGAGTGAGGAGAAACTCTACGAGAACGTCGTCGCCTCGGCGGTACTGCGCGCGATGTTCCCCAAGGATGCCGGCCGCCGCGCCTTCCTGCAGGCGCTCGGCGCCTCGACCGCGCTCGCCGCGGTCTCACAGTTCTTCCCGCTCAAGACCGCGACCGAGCTATTCGCCGCCACCGGCCCGATCGAGAAGAAGGACCTCAAGGTCGGCTTCATCCCGATCACCTGCGCCACCCCGATCATCATGGCCAAGCCGATGGGCTTCTATGAAAAGCAGGGGCTCAATGTCGACGTAATCAAGACCGCCGGCTGGGCGGTGATCCGCGACAAGACCCTCAACAAGGAATACGACGCCGCCCACATGCTCTCGCCGATGCCGCTCGCCATCACGCTTGGCGTCGGATCGATCGCAATCCCCTATACCGCGCCGGCGATCGAGAACATCAACGGCCAGGCCATCACGCTCTCGATCAAGCACAAGGACAAGCGCGATCCGAAGGATTGGAAGGGATTCAAGTTCGCGGTGCCGTTCGACTATTCGATGCATAATTACTTGTTGCGCTATTATCTCGCCGAGCACGGCATCGATCCCGACGTCGATGTGCAGATCCGCGCGGTACCGCCGCCGGAAATGGTGGCCAATCTGCGCGCCGACAATATCGACGGCTTCCTCGGCCCCGACCCGATGAATCAGCGCGCGGTCTTTGACGGCGTCGGTTTCATCCACATGCTGTCGAAGGAATTATGGAACGGGCATCCGTGCTGCGTCTTCGCCGCGTCCAAGGAATTCGTCACACAGACGCCAAACACCTACGCCGCGCTACTCAAAGCGATCATCGATGCCACCGCCTTCGCCCACAAGCCGGAGAATCGCAAGGCGATCGCGGAAGCCATCGCGCCGGCCAATTACATCAATCAGCCGGTCACCGTGCTGGAGCAGATCCTCACCGGCACCTATGCCGACGGCCTCGGCAACGTGAAGACCGATGCCAACCGCCTCGACTTCGATCCGTTCCCCTGGCAGTCCTTCGCCGTCTGGATCATGACGCAGATGAAACGCTGGGGTCAGATCAAGGGCGACGTCGATTACAAGCGCGTGGCCGCGCAGGTGTTCCTCGCCACCGACACCACCAGGTTGATGACCGAGGTCGGCATGAAGCCGCCGACCGTGACCACCAAGAACCTCGTCATCATGGGCAAGGTGTTCGATCCATCTAAGCCGGAGGACTACGTCAAGAGCTTCAAGATCAAGAAGGCGGTGTGATGCAACATATCATCATATCATCGTCATACCCGGCATAAGGCCGGGCATGACGGAGTTTGCCGGGCAGCTAGAATGAACGTTTCCCTCACTTGGCGCGCGGCCATCGTCTCGCTGGTTATGTTTGCGAGCTTCCTGCTCGCCTGGCATCTCGCCACGCGCGGGACCGGGCAAGTGGCGCAGATGAGCCCGGAATACGCCAAGTTGATGGGGGCGACCGCCACGCAGGGCAAATCGGCGATGCCGGGCCCGCTCGATGTCGGCGCAAAACTTTGGGAGCACGCACGCCATCCGTTCTACGACAACGGGCCGAACGACAAGGGCGTCGGCATCCAGCTCGCTTATTCGATAGCGCGCGTGATGCTGGGCTATTTGCTGGCCGTAGGTTTCGCGGTGCCGATCGGATTCCTGATCGGCATGTCGCCGTTGATGAGCAAGGCGCTCGACCCCTTCATCCAAGTGTTGAAGCCGATCTCGCCGCTGGCCTGGATGCCGCTCGCGCTCTACACGATCAAGGACTCCGGCCTGTCGTCGATCTTCGTAATCTTTATCTGCTCGTTGTGGCCAACCATGATCAACACCGCCTTCGGCGTCGCGCAGGTGCGCAAGGAATGGCTGAATGTCGCCAAGACCCTGGAGGTCGGCACCTTCCGCCGCGCCTTCACCATCATATTGCCGGCGGCGGCACCAACCATCCTCACCGGCATGCGCATTTCCATCGGCATCGCCTGGCTCGTCATCGTTGCCGCCGAAATGCTGGTCGGCGGCACCGGCATCGGCTACTTCGTCTGGAACGAATGGAACAATTTATCGATCACGAATGTAATAGTTGCGATTGCAGCCATTGGCGTGGTGGGGATGGTGCTCGATTGGATACTCGCCAGGCTCACCCGGCTTGTGACGTTTCCGGAATGACCGGCTTTATCTCCATCGAGGGCATTTCGCGCCGCTACCCCAAGCCGGGCGGCGGCGAGACCGCAATCTTCGATGACCTCTGGCTGTCGATGGCGCGCGGCGAATTCGTCTGCGTCATCGGCCATTCCGGCTGTGGCAAGACCACCGTACTCAACATCCTCGCCGGGCTCGACACGCCGTCGGCCGGCACCGTGATCGTCGACGGCAAGGAAATCGAAGGCCCCAGCCTCGACCGCGCGGTCATATTCCAGGGCCATTCGCTGCTGCCGTGGCGCACGGTGATGGGCAACGTCGCCTACGCGGTCTCCTCCCGCCATCGCGATTGGAGATCCGCACAGGTCACAGCGCACGCGCAGAAATTCATCGACCTCGTCGGCCTCACCGGCGCCGAAACAAAACGCCCGGCGGAGCTGTCCGGCGGCATGAAGCAGCGCGTCGGCATCGCGCGCGCGCTTTCCATCGAGCCCAAGATCATGCTGATGGACGAGCCGTTCTCCGCGCTCGATGCGCTCACGCGCGGCACGCTGCAGGACGAGGTGCGCCGCATCTGTACCGACACCGGGCAGACCGTGTTCATGATCACGCACGACGTCGACGAGGCGATCTATCTCGCCGACCGTATCGTGCTGATGACCAACGGCCCCGGCGCGGTGCTGGCCGAAATCGTGGAGAACCCGCTGCCCAAAGCGCGCGCGCGCGCCGACTTCCACAAGCACCCGCATTATTACGCGGCGCGCAACCACATCATCGATTTCCTGGTCAGCCGCTCGAAGGGCTTCCGCGCGGAGGCGGGCGCCGCTTACGATCCGCGGGACGTCGCGCTGGTGCGCCCCGGCCTGCCGGAGCCGGTGGCCGTTGATAGCGAACGCAAGCGGCAAACTCGGCCCGTTCCCTCCCCCCATAGCCCGCCGAAGACGGGCGTGAACGCCTTTTCGCCGGGGGAGGGCTAGGGAGGGGATGCACCGAGTTTGCGGCGCACGCCGCGCGACAGTCGAATCATTGACCGGAGGAAGCCATGAAACGCGAACAACTCACCGAAAAACTTCTCGACATCAAACGCGAGAAAAGTTGGACCTGGAAATACATCTGCGAACAGATCGGCGGTATGTCGCCGATCATGATCGTCGGCGGCATTCTCGGCCAGCACAAGCTGACCAAGCCGCAGGCAGCTAGCGCCGCCAAGCTGTTCGGCCTCTCGAAAAGCGAGCAGTCGCTCCTCAACGAGGTGCCTATGCGCGGCACGGCGACGCCGATGCCGCCGACCGATCCGCTGATCTACCGCTTCTACGAACTGGTGCTGGTCAACGGGGCGGCCTGGAAGGCGCTGATCGAGGAGGAATTCGGCGACGGCATCATGTCGGCGATCGACTTCGACATGGTGATGGAGCGGCTGCCCGACCCCAAGGGCGACCGCGTCAAGATCACCATGTCGGGCAAATTCCTGCCGTTCAAATACTACGGCGCGACGGGCAACGCGTTGGCCTATGGGTTGAAGGAGGAGTAGGGGGCGGCGTTTGGACAGCGTAGGTGATTAAGTGTCGGTTGTTTTGCTGTTCAAATGGCTACGTACTTTCCTGCCCATCTTCTCCCCAATGCAGATTGGCACAGCATTGCAAAGCTGACGGGTCGCTGCTCTCCACTCTATAATGAAATTATCCGGGAAGTGGACGGCACCAACAATCACGGCGGTATCCGTAGCCGCGGTTACGGCGGCAATGACGCGCGCAACCGTGATCAAGCCGGTGACACGCTGGAGCCTCAGGTTAATATGCGGAAATTTGACCGTTCCACAGGTAAACCGATCAACGACAAGCGGATTAATGGAAAACTGGTGGACAGGCGTGACCGCGTGGTCGGCGACTGGCGCGCGGAGATGGTCACGCTGCCTCTGGTCTCGCCGGTGCGTGAACTTCAAGCGAGTGAGGCCACCTATCCGGTTGCACACAGCCCCTTCGCTCGCGAAATGAGCCGCGACGAAAAGATACGCGCCGGTTTCGCCGAGTAGCTTGCGGCGTGCGACGCGAAGACGAAGCCTAAGAGAGAGGCTCACGGACACGCGGGGATGAGCGGGACCTATCGCACAGCACGCCGCGTCGCTACATAGACCCCCATGAAACACATCGGCTTCCTCTCCTTCGGCCACTGGACCCCCTCGCCGCAGTCGCAGGTGCGCACGGCGTCTGACGCCCTGCTGCAATCGATCGAGCTGGCGGTCGCGGCCGAGGCGCTCGGCGCCGACGGGGCCTATTTCCGGGTGCATCATTTCGCCCGCCAGCTCGGCTCGCCGTTCCCGCTGCTCGCGGCCTGCGGCGCCAGGACCAAGCGGATCGAGATCGGCACCGCGGTCATCGACATGCGCTACGAGAACCCGCTCTACATGGCGGAGGACGCGGGCGCTGCCGACCTCATCGCCGGCTCCCGCCTGCAGCTCGGCATCTCTCGTGGGTCGCCCGAGCAGGTGATCGACGGCTTCCGCTATTTCGGCTACGCGCCGCCGGAGGGCACGACCGACGCCGACATGGCGCGGCGCCACACGGAGGTCTTGCTCGATGTGCTGCGCGGCGAGGGCTTCGCGCGGCCGAACCCAGACCCGATGTTTCCCAACGCGCCCGGCCTGTTGCGGCTCGAGCCGCATTCGCCGGGATTACGCGATCGCATCTGGTGGGGCGCCGGCACCAACGCCACCGCGCAATGGGCGGCCAAGCTCGGCATGAACCTGCAAAGCTCGACGCTCAAGATCGACGAGAGCGGAAAGCCGTTTCACGTGCAGCAGGCGGAGCAGATCCGGCTTTACAAGGCGGCATGGAAAGAAGCCGGGCACAAGCGCGAGCCGCGGGTGTCGGTCAGCCGCAGCATCTTCGCGCTCACCGACGAGCGCGACCGCATGTATTTCGGGGGCGGCGACGAGAACAAGGACCAGGTCGGTTTTCTCGGCGGAGCTGAGCGCGCCATTTTCGGCCGCAGCTACGCGGCGGAGCCGGACGTGCTGATCGCGCAGCTCAAGGCGGACGAGGCCATCGCGGAAGCCGATACGCTGCTTTTGACCGTGCCCAATCAGCTCGGCGTTGATTATAACGCGCACGTCATCGAGGCGATCCTCAAGCATGTCGCGCCGGGGCTGGGGTGGCGGTGAGGTACGTTTCTGTCATGCCCACGAAGGCGGGCATCCAGTAATCACTGTCAGTGGCTGGCGGAAGGGCTTGCGTGTACTGGGTCCCCGCCTTTGCTGGGACGACCGTTAGCGCCTTCTCCACCCCCGCGCGTGCAGCGCCGGACGATCGTCCTCCGGCGGCGTTTACGCCTCGACTGCCAGATCGAGCGCGGCCTTCGGCGCGCGCTAGTTAATCGTGTAGCCTTTTGCGCGCATGCATTGAACGGCGGTCGCGTCGTTCATGAGCCAGGGATAACCCCATTGCGCGGTCCTGTCTTTCAGGCACGAGGTCCAGTCGGCGGCATATTCCTTCTGCTTAAAGCCCGGCTTGTTCCACGTCGCGGGCGCGGAACTGCACGCCGCCAGAAATGACAGCATGACCACCAAGACGGCAAAGCGCGCCATTTCTCCCCCTCCGTGAACGCAAGGCCCCGATCCCGCCGGCACCGGCAGCATCATTGTGCATCAGATAGGCGGTGCGGTAAACGGCTCTCCTCCGGCACCGCGATCGCGGCTGCCAACCCTATCGAAGCGGCCCGAAACCATAAGCTGGATGTATGACAAGCGGTTCGTAGCTGGGTGGCAGAACGGAATCGTTTCGCTGGAAAATGTATTGCTGCTGGACGTATTGCGGCTGAAGCTGGACGTATTGCGGCTGGCGATACTCCGCCGGCGAGGCGTATCTCGGACGGCTGGTATCGTCGGCTCGCCGCGGCTCGGGACCGCGCCGAGCGAGCGCGACGCGCTCGCTGCCGGTCAGCACAACCTTGGTATTGGTTACTCCGTCCTGCGTTACCATCGCAAACAACGTGGCCGCGTGCGCGGGAGAGAGCCGCACGCAACCGTGGCTCGCGGGCGCGCCGAGCCGCTTGGTGTCATAAGTGCCGTGAAAGGCGTGGCCGGTCTTAGTGAAGAAAATCGAATTCGGCATCGGCGCGTCGTCCCATTCCTTCGAATAGTGCTCCGCCTCCATGCGGAACGCCGAGAACGAACCCGATGGCGTGGCGTGGCCGATGCGTCCGGTCGAAACCGGCCAGGTGTAGAGCGTCTCGCCACCGCGCGTGACGGTCATGCGCTGCGAGCTCTTGTCGATCTTGATGATAATCTCGGCCTGGGCTGCGCCTATAGCGGCCACCGCGCACAAGGCGGCAGCGAACAAAGCGACGAAAAGGCGCATAGCGTTCGCTCCGCCGCATCCCGATCCCGGCGTTACAAGCAACGCAGGTCATCGTTGTTCCCTTGGTTGCCAGATAGCGCGCTAAATGTCCGCTTATGGATAGGATGGGATGGGGCGCATGCGGCCAATCTGAATTAAGTTGGCCGCAAACGCCGCCGGCACGACCACAACATCCTCATTCCAGCGGCTGGTACATGACTTCGGTGAGCCCTTCGTCCTCGAAGCCGAGTTGGCGGGCGGCTCCCTGCGAAACGTCAAGCTGGCGGCCGTTTCGATAGAGGTCTTTTCTCGGACCCCTGTCGGTGATGCGCACGATTGTCTGGCTTGCCGTCTTCAGGTTGGTGACTAGCACGTAGGTATTGAACGGGAGATTCCAGTTCGCCGCGGTCAGGTTCATCGGCTGGTATTTCTCGCCGTTAGCGGTCTTTTTCTCCTCCTTTCCATACCAGGACGCCGTCGTGCGATGGGTCGAAGCCGGTTTTGCACAGCCGAAATTCGGGATGTGTGCCAAACCTAGGTTTGTCAGGAGCATCAAGACTGTGATGTCGCACATTACTCACCTCGGGGTTCGGATGATCCGCCTTGCCGCTCGGGTTCCTTCGCCTCTTCCTCCTCGATCAGTTTCACGATCCGTTGGCATTCCGCTTCGTCATCGGTGCGCGCCAGAAGTTCGCGCAGGCGCTTGAGATTTTCGGCTGTGTTGGTGGCGCGATCATCGCCGTTCTTTTTCATCGGATACTCCATTACGCGTAAGTGGCCGTGATCTGCGATCCGGTCCGCTCTACCGATCCGAGGCTAACCGTCGAGGCGCGCGCGCTGAGATGCTGGATTGCGTAAACGGGACCACGGGATGTGATCGCCGCGGCCGGCAAAATAATTCGTGCGGCCGTTCCGTCCCCTGAATTTTCATCGCGTCGTCCCCGTCAGCAAAGTCGCGCCACTGAACAAGCGGCGCGACCGCTGGCGATCATGATGGGAATCGGCGGCGGGCTTTATTGGGTTCGAAGCTGGACGGAAATGTGGAAGAGTCTGGATGAAAAAAATTCGGAATTGCCGGGAAATTCGCGTTCGAGCGGGCTTTCAGCGATCCAACTTCGCCACAATTGAGTTTGCATTTTGCAATGGGCCAAACGAAATTCAGCGTTTCGTCTTCGCCACTTTCTTCTTCGCCGCACCGCCGACCAGCACGCGGCCATCGATGTCGGCGACGCGGTTGACGCCGGTGAGCGCCATGGTGACGTCGAGTTCTTTCTTGAGAATGTCGATGGCTTTGGAAACGCCGGCCTGGCCCGCCGCGCCAAGGCCGTAGATGTAGGGACGCCCGATCAGGCAGGCGCGCGCGCCCAGCGCCAGCGCGCGCATCATGTCGGCGCCGGTGCGGATGCCGCCGTCGAACAGCACCTCGGTATCGCCGCCGACCGCCTGCGCAATCGCTGGCAGCATCGCGATCGAGGACGAGGCGCCGTCGAGCTGACGGCCGCCATGGTTCGACACCACGATGGCATCGGCGCCTAGCTTGACTGCGGTCCTGGCGTCCTCGATGTCGAGAATACCCTTCAGGATCAGCTTGCCCGGCCAGATCTTCTTGATCCACTCGACGTCCTTCCAGGACAGCGCCGGATCGAACTGCGACTGGATCCATGTCGAGAGCGACGTGACATTCTCCATGCCCTTCACGTGGCCGGCGAGGTTGCCGAAGGTCTTGCGCTTGCCCGTCAGGATGCTCCAGGCCCAGGCCGGCTTGCTGGCGACGTCGATAATGTTCTTGAGCCGGATTTCCGGCGGCACCGTCATGCCGTTCTTTATGTCCTTGTGGCGCTGGCCTAGCACCTGCAGGTCTACCGTGAGCACCAGCGCGTTGCATTTGGCCGCCGCCGCGCGCGACAGAATGTCTTTCGAGAACTCGCGGTCGCGGATCACGTAAAGTTGGAACCAGAACGGCTTGCGCGTCGCCTCCGCCACATCTTCAATCGAGCAGATCGACATGGTCGAGAGCGTGAATGGAATGCCGGCCTCGTTGGCGGCGCGCGCCGAAAGAATTTCGCCGTCGCCATGCTGCATGCCGCACAGCCCGATGGGCGCGAGCACGAAGGGTGCCGTCACCTTCTGTCCGAGGATGGTGGTGGCGAGGCTGCGATGGGAAACGTCCACCAGCACGCGCTGGCGCAACTTGATCTTCTCCAGGTCGGCCCGGTTGGCGCGCAACGTCTCCTCGCTGTAGGAGCCGGCGTCGGCGTAATCGAAAAAGGCGCGCGGAACGCGGGCCCGGGCAAGCTCGCGCAGGTCTTCGATGCTGGTGATGGTCTTCATGGGCCTGCTACTCGCGCCTGCGGCGGGGTCCGCACGGGTAGCACAGGGGCGAAGGCCGCGAAATGGGCGGTTCCGGCGGGCATTCGGGCCGATTAAGCTTGCCGTTATGAAGGATTAACGGCGCCAGGTAACGATTAATCACAATTTTTGAAGTAAACTCGCTCGATTGGCTCTATATAAAGCGTTGCGGGCAAGGCTTTGGCCGTCCGCCAAAGACCTAAAAGTAGGCGTCAGGGGCATTCAATGGTTCGTCGTTATTTCGGCACCGACGGCATTCGCGGCCGGGCCAACAAGGTCATCACCCCTGAACTGGCGCTCAAGGTCGGGCAGGCCGCGGGGCTTGTTTTCAAGAATGGCGATCATCGTCATCGCGTGCTGATTGGCAAGGACACCCGCCTCTCCGGCTACATGATCGAGACCGCGCTGGTCGCGGGCTTCACTTCGGTCGGCATGGACGTGCTGCTCACCGGCCCGATTCCGACGCCGGGCGTCGGCATGCTGGCGCGCTCGATGCGCGCCGATCTCGGCGTGATGATTTCCGCCTCGCATAATCCGTTCGATGACAATGGCATCAAGCTGTTCGGCCCCGATGGCTTCAAGCTAAGCGACGAAGTCGAAGCCAGGATCGAGGCGCTGCTCGATTCCGATCTCAGCAAGCAATTGGCCAAGAGCGACGATCTTGGCCGCGCCAAGCGCATCGACGGCGTGCAGGACCGCTACATCGAATTCGCCAAGCTCACGCTGCCCAAGGCGGTCTCGCTCGAAGGCCTGCGCGTGGTGATCGATTGCGCCAACGGCGCCGCCTACAAGGTGGCGCCCGGCGGCCTGTGGGAACTGGGCGCCGACGTGATCCCGATCGGCGTCGATCCCGACGGCGTGAACATCAACAAGGATTGCGGCTCGACCGACCTGAACGCCATCCGCAACAAGGTGCGCGAGATGCGCGCCGATATCGGCATCGCGCTCGACGGCGACGCCGACCGCGTCATGATCATCGACGAGCGCGGCCATGTGGTGGACGGCGATCAGCTGCTCGCCGTCATCGCCCATAGCTGGAAGGAAGACGGCCGCCTGCAGCGCCCCGGCGTGGTCGGCACCGTGATGTCCAATCTCGGTCTCGAGCGCTACCTCGGCAGCCTCGACATCGAGCTCGTGCGCACCCCGGTCGGCGATCGCTATGTGCTCGAGTACATGCGCGCGCACGGCTACAATATAGGCGGCGAGCCTTCGGGCCACATTATTCTCTCCGACTACACCACCACCGGCGATGGCTTCATCGCCGCCTTGCAGTTGCTCGCCGTCCTCAAGCGCAGCAACAAGACGGTGTCCGAGCTCTGCCACCGCTTCGAGCCGCTGCCGCAGGTGCTCAAGAACGTCCGCTACCAGACCGGCAAGCCGCTGGAGAATGCCGGCGTGCTTACCGCCATCGCCAGCGCCGAGAAAAAGCTCGGCCGCGGCGGCCGCCTGATCGTGCGCCCATCCGGCACCGAGCCGGTGATCCGGGTGATGGGCGAAGGCGACGACAAGATCCTGGTCGAGGCGGTAGTGGACGACGTGGTCGAAGCGCTGGCCATGGTCGCGGCCTGAGCTTTCGATTGAGTTTCCCACACTCGGGTCATTTCCGTACTCGCAGCGAGAATCCAGGTCGTGTGTCCGCGACTGGGTTCCCGCTGTCGCGGGGACGAGCGGCTCGTCAAGCATCCGCTAAGTCATTCCTGACAC
The DNA here is from genome assembly GCA_963741115.1 of uncultured Alphaproteobacteria bacterium. Classification (GTDB taxonomy): domain Bacteria; phylum Pseudomonadota; class Alphaproteobacteria; order Rhizobiales; family Xanthobacteraceae; genus Pseudolabrys. The sequence continues at coordinate 227,187 of CAVUGR010000003.1, forward strand.
AACGAATTGTTGGCTGCAGTGCCACTAGAACCGACTCCCGTCGCAAATAGTCCTTTTCCTTCAATAGTTTGAAACGCTTTTAAAGTGCGTTTGCGCTTCGGTTCGGGTGCGGGCAAAGTATCCATTCCGCAACGAGAGCTGGCATCCCGATACTATGAACAAGCACCCGCATAATCCCGGCCACTACGTCGTCCAAATTCCCGCCAAGCGCCGCGGTGCGCCACATGATTTTGCGGGCAATGCGGCAGCTGCCACTGCCGGCAGTCCGGATGATCCGCGCGTGAAGCCGGATGATCCGCGCGTGAAGGAAGCCGTGCGGCTGATGCAGGCATTCCTGGCGATCGAGGACGCGACCGCACGTAGCGCGATCATCACGCTGGCTGAAAGCCTGGTCAGCCACGACTGGGTGCGCAACGCCCAGCGGCGCTGAGCATCGCTACCGCGCTTTGCCGCAATCGTAAACGCTTTCCTAATCCGCGAATCTTTTTGCGCGCGCCTGCCTCGGGCGGCGGTTTTGTCTGCGCGCGCACGGGCGAATTCGTTAAGCGGCGTGGTTAAAAAACAGGGTTAAGAGCCACTTAAGGTTTTGCTGCCATCGTCCCCTTCATTCATTTCAGCCGGGCTGTCCGGCGGGTTCGATGAGGGCCGACATGATGGTAAGTTCGCGTCTTGGGATTTCCACGCTGGCGGCGATAGCCGCGCTCGCAACTGGCGCGGCGCGCGCCGCCGACTACTCGCAGCCGCCACCGCAGCCGGTCATCATCCAGCCGCCGCCGGTGATCGAGAGCACCGACAGATGGTATCTGCGCGGCAATATCGGCATCGGCATCAACAACAATTACCAGCTCGACTATCTGCAGAATCCGGCCAACGCCGGCAACGGATTCGTCTTCCAGCATAATTCGATGGGCGACACGTTCTTCATCGGCGGCGGCGCTGGCTACGAATTCAACAATTGGCTGCGCTTGGATGCCACCGCCGAGTACCGCGCCAAGACGCGCGTCTACGCCTTCGGCAGCTACCCAACCGCCGTCCCGCCTGCCGGCCTCGACACCTACGAGGGCAACCTCAACTCATGGGTGTTCCTCGGCAACGCCTATATCGATCTCGGCACTTGGAACTGCTTCACACCGTTCATCGGCGCCGGCATCGGCGCCGCGCGCAATACGCTGGCCGATTTTACCGACATCAATCCGCCGAACGGCGCGTTCGGCATCGGCCGCAATCCGTCGGAATGGCATTTGGCCTGGGCGTTGCATGCCGGCGTCGCCTACAACGTGACCAAGACCTTCAAGGTCGAACTCGCCTATCGCTATCTCAATTACGGCTCGATCACCGACACCATCGATTGCCACGGCGGCTGCAATCCCGACTCGTTCAAGTTCGGCAATCTGTATTCGCACGACATCATGCTCGGCTTCCGTTGGGCCTGCTGCGACATCGCGCCGCCGCCGCCGATCGTCTATACGCCCCCGCCGCCGCTGCAGAGCCGGGGCTAAATCTTAACTGCCTAGGCGGCGATGCGTGAAAATTCGTGGTTAATCGCCGCTTAAGATCGACTAGCGAGGGAAGAGTGGTCATGGTTGGGTTGAGGACGTTGGTGGTCTGCGCTGCGGCATTGGCCACCACCGCGACTGCGCGCGCCGCCGACATGCCGGATTACGCGCCGTTTCCCTCGCGCGAGCCATCGCTGCGTTCCGAAGAGCTTTATTCCGGCTGGTATCTGCGCGGCGACGTCGGCTACCGCTTCCAGCACGTCGAGAGCGCGGCCGATTTCTTCAACGACTACGCCAGCAGCACCATCAAGAACGATTTCATGGGGTCCGTCGGCGCGGGCTACAAGATCCAATGGTTCCGCGCCGATCTCACCGGCGACTACGGCTTGCGCAGCCTTTATTCGGGTGCCACCGCCGCCGGCACTCCGACAGTCTCGACCAAGATCGACACCTTCACCGTCATGCTCAACGGCTACATCGATATGGGCACCTGGGCCGGCTTCACGCCTTATATCGGTGCCGGCATCGGCGGCGCGAATGTCAGCACGCGGGAATATGCGACTTTGCCGCCGACGTCGGTCACCCCGACGGCGGTCACGCGCTGGAACGTCGCCTGGGCCGCGATGGCGGGCGTGAGCTACGATCTGGCCTACAATCTGAAGGTCGACGTCGGCTACCGGCACGTCAACATGGGCGATGTCCTCACCGGCCCCAGCGCCAACCAGCTCACGGTCAAGAACTTGACCGGCGACGAGATCAGGATCGGCATTCGCTACCTGATCGATTAGGGCGCGGACTCAAATACCCGGCAAGAGCAGACATCAGCAGACGCCGCCCGGAAATTGCGGGTTGCTCCGCAGTTGCGAGGCGGCGCACGAGAGTTATCTACCCGTGGCCGGCGTCATATTCGTCGCTGCAAAACGGCCCGCCCTGGAAACGGTCGCCAACCGGATCGGCCGGGAGTTTAGCCTGTGCGGCCATGGCCAGATCGTGGAACTCATCGGCGTTGCCTTGCGGATGATAGCCGAACCGCCGTGCATTGCTGTTGTCCCACCAACCGGCGGCGCTGTCGGAGGCGCCGTAGAAGATCTCGTAGCGGATGTCGGGGTGTTCCAACCCGATGCGGATGAGTTGCACCAGGTCCTCGGGCTTGAGCCAGATCGCCAGCCGGCGCTTGTCGAGCGGCGCATCGCCGACATTGCCGATGCGCAGGCACGTGACGCGGAGGCCGTGCTTGTCGGCATAGAGTGCACCGAGCGCTTCGCCGAACGCCTTGCTCACGCCGTAACGGCTGTCCGGATGCACCGGCATGATTGACGCCGATGCGCTTTTCGCGCGGATAAAAGCCGACCACGTGATTGGAGGAGGCGAACACCACGCGCTTGACGCCGGCGCGGTAGGCCGCCTCGAACAGATTATAGGTGCCGACGATGTTGCTTTGCAGGATCGTCTCCCAGGGGCCTTCGACCGAAAAGCCGCCGAGATGCACGATGCCGTCGACGCCGGCGACGATTTTCTCGACCTCCGCCAGATTGGAAAGGTCGGCGGCCATGAAAGACTCGTCCGCCGCCAGATCGGCCGGCTTGCGGATGTCGCTCCAGCGGATGCTCGGATAGACGCCTTTCAGCAGCTTGCGCAGGCGCGTGCCGATGCCGCCCGCCGCCCCGGTGACGAGAATTTTTTCCATCGATCCACTTGTGATGAGGATTTGGCGCCGGCGAACGCTTTTCAATCGCTTGACCGCGCGACCCGGTAAAGTCAGCATGTGCGACAGGGAATAACACGCACGGCCGCGTCGATCAATGAGCCGTGCTGGAAACGCCTTTTCGTCGCTCGACAAAAACGAAACCTGGGAGGGAACGATCGCCATGAAACACTCGCACCGCTATGATTGCCGCCGGCATTCTGGCCGCCGCGGCCGCATTTGCGTCCGGCTCCGCCGTCGCGCAGCAAAAACTGGTTCTCAAAGCCTCCGACGTGCATCCGGCCGGTTATCCGACCGTGGTCGCGGTCGAGAATATCGGCAAGAAGCTCGAGAAGGCCACCAACGGCCGGCTCAGCGTCGCGATGTATCCCGTCGATGCAGCTCGGCGGCGAGAAGGAAGCGATCGAGCAGGCGCAGGTCGGCGCCATCGCCTTCGCGCGCGTGTCGGTCGGCGCGCTCGGCCCGGTGGTCGACGATCTCAACGTGTTCAACCTGCCTTACGTGTTCCGCAACACCGCGCACATGCAGCACGTGATCGACGGCCCGATCGGCCAGGATCTGCTCGACAAGGTGACCAACAGCGGCAAGGGCCTCGTCGGCCTTGCCTGGATGGATGCCGGCGCGCGCAACTTCTACAACACCAAGAAGCCGATCAAGACCATGGCCGATCTCAAGGGCATGAAGGTCCGCGTCATGGGCAATCCGATGTTCGTCGACATGGCGAACGCGATGGGCGGCAACGGCATCGCCATGGGCTACGACCAGGTGTTCACCGCGCTGCAGACCGGCGTGGTCGACGGCGCCGAGAACAATCCGCCGAGCTTCGTGTTCGACAACCACTATCAGGCGGCCAAGTTCTACACCGTCGACGAGCATCTGATCGTGCCGGAGATGGTGGTGTTCTCGAAAAAGATCTGGGACACGCTGTCCAAGGACGAGCAGGCGCTGCTGGTGAAGTTCGGCAAGGAAGCCCAGCAGGAAGAGCGCAAGCTCTGGGACGTCTACGAGAAGCAGGCGATGGACAAGGCCAAGGCCGCCGGCATCGAGATCATCCAGGTTTCGGCCGCCGACAAGAAGGCGTTCCAGGACGCGGTCAAGCCGGTGTGGGACAAATACGGTCCGAAATACGCCGACATGGTCAAGCGCATCCAGGAAACGAAGTAGCAGCGTTCGTCATCTGACAGCGCACGGCCTGGTTCGCGCAAGCCGGAAGCCGGGCCGCGCTTGTTCATGCGATCGGGTTCGCTGACGGGCCAGCGTGGAGGAATCGATGGCCGCGTTTTACCGCAAGGCGATGGACCGCGCCTATCTCGCTCTGCGTCGTCATCGCGGGCATCGCGCTGGTGCTGATTTCGGCGATCATCCCGTGGGCGGTTTTCACCCGCTACGTTCTCAACAGCGCCGCGTCGTGGCCCGAAACCGACGGCGGTTCTGCTCACCATCGTGGCTTGACGTTCTTCGGCGCCGCGGCCTGCTACCGGCTCGGCATCCATATGAACGTGACGGTCGCCGCCGACATGCTGCCGGCGCGAGCTGCGCCGCGTCACCGATTTCATCGTCGAACTGCTGATGGCGGCGATGGCGCTGTTCATGATGGTCTACGGCATCAAGCTGTGCCAGGCGACCTGGCACAACACCATCGCCGAATTTCCGTTTCTGTCGGTCGGCTTGTCTATTCGCCGATTCCGCTCGGCGGCGCGTTCACGCTGCTCCTGTTCATCATCGAGCATCTGACCATCGGCCGGCCGCCGGAATCGGCCGCGATCCACCATCTTCCGGTCGAATAGGCGCAGCCACCCATGGATCTCTTCATTCTCCTCGGCACGTTGTTCTTTGTGCTTCGGCATCGGCATGCCGATTTCCTATGCGCTCGGCGCTCGGCGCGCTGGCCGGCGCATCTGTGGATCGGCATTCCCGCCGAAGCGGTGATGCTGAAAATCTCCGACGGCGTGAGCAAAGTGGCGATGCTCACCATTCCGTTCTTCGTGCTGGCGGGCGCCATCATGGCGGAAGGCGGCATGGCGCGCCGGCTGGTGGCTTTCGCCAACGTGCTGGTCGGCATTCGTGCGCGTGCGCGGCGGCCTGTCGGCGGTGAATATTCTCGCCACCACGTTTCTCAGCGGCATTTCCGGCTCGTCGGTCGCCGACATCTCCGCGATCGGCTCGGTGATGATCCCGCAGATGGAAAAGGTCGGCTATCCGCGCGTCTTCGCCACCAACGTCACCATCAGCGCCTCGGTGCAGGCGATCCTGGTGCCGCCCAGCCACAACGCCGTGATCTATTCGCTGGCGACCGGCGGCACCATTTCGATCATCAGCCTGTTCATGGCCGGCGTGGTGCCGGGCCTGCTGCTCGGCTTCTCGCTGATCGTGCTGTGCATCTTCATCGGCTATCGCGACGGCCATCCGACCGGCACCGCGGTGCCGCTGCGCGAGGCGGTCACGCATCACGATCGACGCGACGTGGGGCCTGATTACCGTCGTCATCATCATCGGCGGCATTCTGCTCGGCGTGTTCACCGCCATCGAGGCCGGCGCGGTGGCCTGCATCTGGGCGTTCTGCGTCACCATGTTCATCTACCGCGACTATCGCTGGCGCGATCTGCCGGGGCTGGTGCATCGCACGCTCAAGACGGTCGCGATGGTGATGACGCTGATCGCGATGGCCTCGAGCTTCGGCTACGTGATGGCGCTGATGCAGATGCCGGCCAAGATCACGGCGTTCTTCCTGACGATCTCCGAGAACAAATACGTCATCCTGATGCTGATCAATTTCATGCTGCTGGTGCTCGGCTGCCTGATGGACATGGCGCCGCTGATCCTGATCTGCACGCCGATCCTGCTGCCGGTGGTGATGAAGCTCGGCGTCGATCCGGTGCATTTCGGCATGATCATGCTGCTCAATCTCGGCATCGGGCTGCTCACGCCGCCGGTCGGCTCGGTGTTGTTCGTCGGCTGCGCGGTCGGCAAGGTGAAACTGGAAGACGTGATGCGCGACATCTGGCCGTTCTACGGCGTGATGTTCGCGGTGCTGATGCTGGTCACCTTCATTCCGGCGCTGTCGCTGTGGCTGCCGTCGCTGGTCATCAAATAGCCGGGCACGGGCGAATCGCAGAAGAACGCGCCACTCGCGTCGGCGAGTCTCGACCAAAGGCTGCCATCGGGCGTCTTGACGACGTGCCCGCGCGCGCCTATTCCCGCCAGTGGGACACCCCTCCCCAACGAGGGGCACCTATCTGGAAGGATAGACGATGACAGCGACAAAGCCCGGCGTGCGGCCGGCCGTTCCGCACTTTTCGTCCGGCCCCTGCGCCAAGCGCCCTGGCTGGAGCCTGCAAGCCCTCACCGACGCGGTTCTGGCCCGCTCGCATCGATCCAAGATCGGCAAGGCGAAGCTCAAGCGCGCCATCGACCTCACTCGCGAAGTGCTCGGCGTTCCCGCCGATTATCGAATCGGCATCGTGCCGGCCTCCGACACCGGCGCGGTCGAAATGGCGCTGTGGTCGCTGCTCGGCGCACGCCCCGTGACCATGCTGACCTGGGAATCCTTCGGCGAAGGCTGGGTCACCGACGTCGAGAAACAATTGAAGCTCAAAGACGTCACGGTGCTCAAGGCGCCCTACGGCGAACTGCCGGATCTCTCCAAGGTCGATTTTTCCACCGACGTGGTCTTTACCTGGAACGGCACGACGTCGGGCGTGCGCGTGCCGAACGGCGACTGGATCGCGGCCAAGCGGGAAGGCCTGACCATTTGCGACGCCACCTCGGCGGCCTTCGCCCAGGCGCTCGATTGGGGAAAGCTCGATGTCGTCACCTTCTCCTGGCAGAAGGCGCTGGGCGGGGAGGGCGCGCACGGCATGCTCATCCTCTCGCCGCGTGCGGTGGCACGGCTGGAGAGCTACAGGCCGGCGTGGCCGCTGCCGAAGATCTTCCGCATGACCAAGGGCGGCAAGCTCAACGAAGGCATTTTCACCGGCGAAACCATCAACACGCCGTCGATGCTCTGCGTCGAGGACTATCTCGACACGCTTTCCTGGGCGAAATCGATCGGCGGGCTTAAGGGCACCGTCGCGCGCTCGGATGCCAATGCCAAGGCGCTCGCTGACTGGGTGGCGGTCACGCCGTGGATCGGCCACCTCGCCAAGAACGCCAATGAGCGCTCGAATACTTCCGTCTGCCTGAGGGTCGTCGATCCGGCGGTGACGCGGCTCTCCGCCGACGACCAGGCGGCCTTCGCCAAGACCCTCGCGGGTCTCTTGGAGAAGGAAGGCGTCGCCTACGACATCGCCTATTACCGCGACGCGCCGCCGGGCCTGCGCATCTGGTGCGGGGCGACGGTGGAAACCAGCGACATCGAGGCGCTCACGCCCTGGCTCGACTGGGCCTTTGCCGAGGCCAAGGACGCGCTGCCGAAAGCGGCGTGAGCAATCATCTGTCATGCCCGCGAAAGCGGGCATTCAGTAACCCCAGAGGTTCGTTTTTTATCGCAGCGCCATCGTGTACTGGATCCCCCGCCTTCGCGGGTGATGACAGCAGCAGGTGACGCGCCATAATTGGATAAAACCAAATGCCCAAAGTTCTCATCTCCGACGCTTTGTCACCCGCCGCCATCCAGATCTTCAAGGATCGCGGCATCGAGGTCGATTTCCAGCCCAACCTCGGCAAGGACAAGGACAAGCTCGCCGAATTGATCGGCGGCTTCGACGGTCTCGCCATCCGCTCGGCCACCAAGGTTTCGCCGAAGATTCTCGAGAAGGCCAAGAACCTGAAGGTGATCGGGCGCGCCGGCATTGGCGTCGACAATGTCGACATCCCGGCGGCAACGGCCAAGGGCATCATCGTGATGAACACCCCGTTCGGCAATTCGATCACCACCGCCGAGCACGCCATCACGCTGATGCTGGCTTTGGCGCGCGAAATTCCGCAGGCCGATGCCTCGACGCAAGCCGGCAAGTGGGAAAAGAACCGTTTCATGGGCGTCGAGATCACCGCCAAGACGCTCGGTATCATCGGCTGCGGCAATATCGGCTCGATTGTTGCCGACCGGGCGCTCGGCCTGCGCATGAAGGTGATTGCCTTCGATCCGTTTTTGTCGACCGAGCGCGCCAGGGATATCGGCGTCGAGAAGGTCGAACTCGATGAGCTGTTCAAGCGCGCCGATTTCATCACGCTGCACACGCCGCTCACCGACAAGACCAAGAACATCATCGACGCCGCGGCCATCGCCAGGATGAAGAAGGGCGTGCGCATCATCAATTGCGCGCGCGGCGGTCTGGTCGACGAACAGGCGCTGGTCGATGCGTTGAATGCCAAGCAGGTTGCCGGCGCGGCCTTCGACGTGTTTGTCGAAGAGCCCGCCACCAAGAACGTGCTGTTCGGCCATCCCAATGTGATCTGCACGCCGCATCTTGGCGCCGCCACCACCGAGGCGCAGGAGAACGTCGCGCTGCAGGTCGCCGAGCAGATGTCCGACTATCTGTTGAGCGGCGCCATCTCCAATGCGGTGAACTTCCCCTCGATCACCGCCGAGGAGGCGCCGAAGCTCAAGCCGTTCATCGCGCTCGCCGAGCGACTTGGCTCTTTCGCCGGCCAGTTGACGGAAGATCCGATCAAGGAAGTGCACATCACGTACGAGGGCGCGGTGGCGCAGATGAAACTCAAGGCGCTCACCTCGGCGGTGCTATCCGGGCTGCTGCGGCCGATGCTCGGCGACGTCAACGTGGTGTCGGCGCCGGTGGTGGCGCGCGAGCGGGGGATGGCGGTCGAGGAGACCACGCGCGAGGCCGCCGGCGATTTCGACAGCCTGATCACGGTCACCGTCGAGACCGCGCAGCAGAAACGCTGGGTGTCGGGCACCGTGTTCGCCGATGGGCGCCCGCGCATCGTCAACATCAAGGGCATCCGCATGGACGCCGAGTTCGGCCCCTCGATGATCTACATCACCAATCTCGACAAGCCGGGCTTCATCGGCCGTTTCTCCTCGACGCTGGGCGAGGCTGGCATCAACATCGCCACCTTCCACGTCGGGCGCGAAGCGCCCGGCGGCAACGCGGTGGCGCTGATCGAGATCGACGGCGAACTGCCCGACGCAGTGCTCTCCAAAGTTCGCGCGCTGCCGCAGGTGCAGTCGGCCAAGCCGCTGCATTTTTAGAAAAACGAGCCTAATATCAATTTGTTGAGGCTGCTGCCCGGGAGACGGCCGATGCCTTGCCTCGCGCGGGCGCTTCCTTTATCCGAAGGTGGACCTGGCCGGTGGCACCCGGCTTAGTATGTCCGGGCGCTGCACTAGGGGACCCTTTCTGATGGCGAATGTCGTGGTAGTCGGATCCCAGTGGGGCGACGAGGGCAAGGGCAAGATCGTCGACTGGCTGTCCGAGCAGGCCGATATCGTGGTCCGCTTCCAGGGCGGCCATAATGCCGGCCACACGCTGGTGATCGACGGCGCCACCTACAAGCTGTCGCTGCTGCCGTCCGGCGTGGTGCGCGAGGGCAAGCTGTCGATCATCGGCAACGGAGTGGTGGTCGATCCGCAGGCGCTGCTCGATGAGATCGCCACGCTCAAGAAGCAGGGCGTGACGGTGACGCCGGAGAGCCTCCGCATCGCCGAAAACGCGACCCTTATTTTGCCGCTGCATCGCGAGCTCGAAGCGGTGCGCGAGGCCGACAATTCAGCCTCCCGTATCGGCACCACCAAGCGCGGCATCGGTCCGGCATACGAAGATAAAGTCGGCCGCCGCGCCATCCGATTCATGGACCTCGCCGATCTGCCGGCGTTGCCGGGCAAGATCGACCGGCTGCTGGCGCATCATAATGCGTTGCGCCGCGGCCTTGGCCTCGCGGAGCTCGATGGCGCCGCCATCTACCAGTACCTCGCGGCGATCGCGCCCAAGGTGCTGCCTTTCATGGACTCGGTCTGGTCGCTGCTCGACGCCAAGCGGCGCGAGGGCAAGCGCATATTGTTCGAAGGCGCGCAAGGCGCGCTGCTCGATATCGACCACGGCACCTATCCTTATGTCACCTCGTCCAACACGGTAGCGGCGCAGGCGGCGACCGGCTCGGGTCTGGGACCGAACGCGATCGATTACGTGCTCGGCATCTGCAAGGCCTACACCACGCGGGTCGGGGAGGGGCCGTTCCCGACCGAGCAGCTCAACGACATCGGCAAGACGCTCGGCACCCGTGGCAAGGAATTCGGCACGGTGACCGGCCGCGCCCGCCGCTGCGGCTGGTTCGACGCCGTGCTGGTGCGCCAGACCTGCCGCACCTGCGGCATCGACGGGCTGGCGCTCACCAAGCTCGACATTCTCGACGGTTTCGATGAGATCAAGGTCTGCGTGGCCTACCGGCTGGACGGCCGCGAAATCGACTATCTGCCAGCCGGCGAGCGGGCGCAGACGCGGGCCGAGCCGGTCTATGAGACGATTGCCGGCTGGAAAGAGCCCACGGCGCGGGCGCGATCCTGGGCGCAATTGCCGGCGCAGGCGATAAAATACGTGCGCCGAATCGAGGAGTTGATCGGATGCCCGGTGACCTTACTGTCCACCAGTCCGGAGCGGGAGGACACCATCCTGATGAAGAACCCGTTCGAGACATGAGCATGATCCCGAAAAGTGGAGACCGGTTTTCGGATAAGATCATGCTCAAGAACATATGACCGCCGAAAAGACACGAAGTTTGATCATCTTAAGACACGAAGCTGGGTACTTTTATTGCAATGGCTGACTATTACCCCCTGATCTCCCGCGCTGTCGCCGGGCTCGAGAAGAACACCGGCGAGAATCGCCGTGCGCTGTACGAGCGCGCGCGCAGCGCGTTGGTCAGCCAGTTGCGCGGCGTCGAGCCCGCGCTCGAGGAATCCGAGATCACGCACGAGCGCCTGGCGCTGGAGGAATCGATCCGCAAGGTCGAGGCGGAGGCGGCCCGGCGCGTGCGGCCGGACGATGGTGGCGCTTACGAGCCGCCGTCGCGCGAGGAGCCGCGGCCCACCTTGGGCGACCAGGGCCTGCGCGGCTTCCGCGACGACATGGCCGCGGCCGAAGGTCTCGGCGATGCGGCGGCCGAAGCCAACCGTTCGGCGCGCGCGACCTATGAGGCGGTGCCGGGCGACTACCCGCCGCATCCAGGCGAGAATGAGCACGCCGAGCCGGAGCATTATTTCGAACCGCCCGCCGAACCGTTCGAGCAGCCGGCAGCGCAGGAGCCGCGTGCGCGTGCGCAGCAGCCGCGCGCGGACGAGCAGGCGCGGTCTCCCGCTACGCCCTACTACGAGGATGAAGCGCGCTTTGGGCGCCGCCCGGCGCGGTCGTATTTCCGCATCATCAAGATCGCCGTGCTGGCGCTCGCGGTCGCAGCCATCGCCGGCGGCGCCTACTGGCAGCGCGGTCCCATTCTGTCGATGATGGCAAGCTTGCGCGGTTCTCCGTCGGCGACCAAGCCGGCCGGCACGGCGCAGCCCGCCGGCCGGGCGAAGATCGCCGACCGCGTCGGCGGCCCGGGGGAATTCCGCCAACGCGCCCGCCGCCGGTGTTGCGCAGAAGGTTGTGCTCTACGACGAGGACGCGAACGATCCGGCGGGCAAGCGTTACGTCGGCTCCGCGCTTTGGCGCACCGAAACCGTGTCGCCCGGCCCTGGGCTTGCGCCCGAGCTCGCGGTCCGCGCCGACGTCGAAATCCCCGAGCGGCGCATGCGTATGACCTGGTCGCTCCGCCGCAACACCGACAAGGCGCTGCCGGCGAGCCACACCATCGAGATCATGTTCACGGTGCCGGCCGATTCCGAACAAGGCGGCATCGGCAACATACCCGGCGTGCTGATGAAACAGGATGAGCAGGCACGCGGCGTGCCGCTCGCCGGTCTCGCCGTGAAGGTGACCAATGGATATTTCCTGATCGGACTTTCCGCCGTCGAGATCGACGTTGCGCGCAACATCCAGTTGCTCAAAGAGCGCGGCTGGTTCGACGTCCCGCTCGTCTATGGCAACGGCAAGCGCGGCATTCTCGCGGTCGAGAAGGGCACGCCCGGCGGCCGCGCCTTCGAGGAAGCCTTCCGGGCCTGGGGGCAGTAACTCTACGCCGCCAGGGGCTCGGCGCCGCCCGATGGCACCAGAAGCAAGGGCAGCCGTATTCGGACCGTCGTTCCGATCGCTTCCTGTTTCGAGGGAACGATGGTGCCGCCCAGCTGGCGCACGAAGATCGCCACGTAGTTGGACCCGCGCTTCTCCGCACTCTTGACCAGATCCTTTTCCTTCATGCCGATGCCGTCGTCGGCAACGACCAGCTCGATTTGATCGCCGACCTGTTCGACGCGCAGCCAGATATGTCCGCGGCCTTGCGGAAATGCATGCTTGATGGCGTTGGTCGTCAGCTCATTGACCAGAAGGCCGAAGGGCACGGCACGATCCGGGTCGATTTCCAGCTTTTCGCCCTCAACTTCTATTTTGATTCCGGACGCGTTTCCCAGCAGGCTCGCCGTCATGGTCCTGGCAATTTCGCGCAAATACGCATCCACGGCGACCGTCTGGCCGCGGCTCGTTTGCGATATCAGATCGTAAAGCTGGGCAATGGCGCCGATGCGCGCCTGCATTGTTTTATAGCCTTGCACGCAGGGCGCCGCCGTCCATTTGGCTTCGTAGGCGATCAGGCCGACGATGACCTGCAAGTTGTTCTTGATCCGGTGTGAAATTTCGTTGGTCAGGCTCAGCGCGTCGCGTTCGCGCTGCTTGCGCTCGGTGACGTCGCGCGCCGCGGCGAAGACGCCCTGCAGCGTGCGGCCACGGTCGTAAAACGTCGTCGCGTTGTAGGACACTTCCGTTTCCTTGCCGTCGCGGGCGCGTGCGGTCAGCTCGTAGTCGGTGACCTTCTTTTCGCTCAGCACGCGCTTGATCCCCGCTTCTGCCCGCTCCGGATCGGTGAAGTAGTCCTTGAACGGCGCGCCGATCAGCTCGTCGCGGGTGCAGCCGGTGAGCGCTTCCATCTGCTTGTTGACGTCGGTGATGATGCCGTAGGGGTCGGTGGTCATCAGCGCGTCGATGTTGGATTCGATCAGCGAGCGGGTGTAAAACTGCTGGTCGCGCAGGCGTTGATCGAGCTTTTTCTGCTCGGCTTCCACCAGCTTGCGCGCGGTGTTGTCGGTGCCGATCAGCAGATAGCCGATGATGGCGTTTTGCGCGTCGCGCAGCGCCGTCACCGACACCACCGCCGGAAATCGGCTGCCGTCCTTGCGGATATAAGTCAGCTCGTAGATGTCCTCGATCCCGCGCGAGGCCTTGAACACCAGCGCCTCGAAGCCCGGCGTGATCGCGGTGCCAAGTTCGATGCTCAGCTCCTTGGCGCGCGCGATCACTTCCTGCGAATCGGAAATATCCGCCGGGGTGATCTTGTTCATCACTTCGGCGGCGGTGTAGCCCAGCATGCGCTCGGCGCCAACGTTGAAAATCTGAATGACGCCCTTGGCGTCGGTGGCAATGCTCGAGAAGTTGGCGCTGTTGAAAATCGCACGCTGCAGGGCGCCGGCCTTGAGCAGCGCCTCTTCCGCCTGCTTGCGCGCGGTGTTGTCGGTGCCGATCAACAGGTAGCCGATGATGGCGTTTTGCGCGTCGCGCAACGCCGTCACCGACACCACCGCCGGGAACCGGCTGCCATCCTTGCGGATATAGGTCAGTTCGTAGATGTCCTCGATTCCGCGCGAGGCCTTGAACACCAGCGCCTCGAAGCCCTGGGTGATTGGCGTTGCCAATTCCGCGCTCAGCTCTCGGGCGCGCGCGGTCAACTCGTGCGGATCGGAAATATCCGCCGGCGTGATCTTGTTCACCACTTCGGCGGCGGTGTAGCCGAGCATGCGCTCGGCGCCGACGTTGAAGATCTGAATGACGCCCTTGGCGTCGGTAGCGATGCTCGAAAAGTTGGCGCTGTTGAAGATCGCGCTTTGCAGCGCGCCCGCCTTGAGCAGCGCTTCGTCACCCAGAATGCGCGCGGCGTTGTCGCCCTCGGAGACCCCCGGCCTCGGCATCGTCTCGTCATTGGTCGTCGTCAATGTGTAGCCCCCGAGTATGTTGCCGCGCCCCACTCAAGGAGAGGAAGGTTGGCGGACCGTTGCTGCGCCCCGCCCTACAACGGTGCGAGCATATCTTTGACGGAGTTCTGCAGCTGATTTTCCGTGTACGGCTTGCTCAGAAAGTGGGTGCCTTCCACCAGCAGCGCTTTCATTTTTTCGGTGATCGTATTGCCGGTCGTATAGAGCACGCGCAAATTCGGCCGCAGCGCGATCGCTTGCAGCGCAAGTTCGCAGCCGCCAAGGACCGCGGTCTTGAGATAGATGTCGGTGAAAAGGGCGTCGATCGGTTGCGCCGAGCGCAGGAGCAAAAGCGCCTCGTCGACGTCGCTGGCGGTAAGCGTCTGATGACCCCATTCCTGGATCATCATCTCCGCGATTTCGCGGATAAAGACATCGTCTTCGACGATCAGGATCACGGCCATCAGGAACGCCCCATGCCGTGACATCTTGCGTTTCGGTTGCGGTCAGAGCTCCTTGGCCGGCCTACGGCTCCCAGAGCCCTCTCGACCGCTATCAGGGCAAAGACCAAGCGCGCCGAGGGATCAAAGGTTCCCTCAATATTGAGATTATTTCGAAGCGGATGCGCTTTGGGCCGTTATCGCGTCATATCAGTGGCTTAGCGCGCCAAGGGCCATCGTCAATCGGCCGACGGCAGCCGCCGAACGGTGAATTCGATCACGTCGCCGGGCAGTTCGCGCCAGCTTTCGACCTCGGTCATGGTGGCGGCCTTGCTCTCCTCCCCCTTGCGGGGAGGGGTCGGGGGTGGGGTCGGAGTCGATTGCTAGAACGCATCGCCAAATTCGCGGCCACCCCCACCCCGGCGCGCAAGGTGCGCCGACCCTCCCCACAATGGCGAGGGATAAGTAAGAAAGAAAAAATGGCCGGGCATTGCCCGGCCATTTCAATTTATGAAAGTCGCAGCGAGCGTTAGTGCATCGCCGCCGAGATCGCTGGCGTTTCCGAAGGCTGCTCCATGGCAGCGATGCGATTTTTCACCGCCTTCTGCACCTTCTCGAAGGCGCGCACCTCGATCTGGCGCACGCGCTCGCGCGAAACGCCGAATTCGGTGGCCAGATCCTCGAGCGTGATCGGATCGTCCGCCAGCCGGCGTGCCTGGAAGATGCGCTTCTCGCGCTCGTTGAGCACGTCGAGCGCCGAGATCAGCGCCTTGTGGCGGTTCTCGCTTTCCTCGTTGTCGGCCAGGATGCGCTCCTGACTGGGCGCATTATCGACCAGCCAATCCATCCATTCGCCGGCTTCGCCGTCGTCGCGGATCGGGGCGTTGAGCGAGGCATCGCCGCCGAGCCGGCGGTTCATGTCGACAACGTCCTGCTCGTTGACGCCCAGTCGCTTGGCGATCAGCTTGACCTGGTCGGGCCGCAGATCGCCTTCCTCGAGCGCGGAAATCTTGCTCTTGGCCTTGCGCAGGTTGAAGAACAGCTTCTTCTGATTGGCGGTGGTGCCCATCTTCACCAGCGACCACGAACGCAGGATGTATTCCTGGATCGCCGCCTTGATCCACCACATGGCGTAGGTGGCGAGCCGGAAGCCCTTTTCGGGCTCGAAGCGCTTGACCGCCTGCATCAGGCCGACATTGCCTTCGGACACGACTTCCGAAATCGGCAGTCCGTAGCCGCGATAGCCCATGGCAATCTTGGCCACGAGCCTTAGATGGCTGGTGACGAGCTTATGCGCGGCCTCACGATCGCCGTGTTCGCGCCAGCTTCGCGCCAGCATGTATTCTTCCTGCGGTTCCAGCATGGGGAACCGGCGGATTTCGTCCAGGTAGTGTGAAAGGCCGGATTCGGCCTTGAGTGCCGGCATTGCGGCGGAACGGGCCATGATAGCGCCCTCCTTAAAAGTGCCCCCGATGGATCGGCAGGCGGTTGTCGCCGTCGCTCCCCGAGCCGACGGCACGCATCCGATTGTGCGACCGCGAAAGCTTGATCGCAGGTGCAGCATAATGGACCGGGCAGGCGAAAGATAGTTTTCGCCCGTCACGTCGCCGTGACCCAGCCATGCGTATTGCCGCATGCGACCAAGCCATTGGGATGGTTGATCTATTCGAACCTGGTAGCGGACGCTTCCGCAACCAGGGCATCACGTAAACGACGCAGGTCGCCCGGTAGTTCCGAATGGAACTCCAGGATATTGGCAGAATCGGGGTCGTCGTTGGGGTGTCTGATGGCCAGTAGATAGGCATGGAGGGCCTGTCTGCCAAGGGCCTCCAGCGCGGCGCGGGCCTTCGGGCCCAGAAGGCCGGCCTTGGTCTTGAAGCCGGTGCCATAGGTGGCGTCGCCCAGGATCGGGTGGCCGATATGGGCCAGATGCACGCGGATCTGGTGGGTGCGGCCGGTTTCCAGCGTACAGGCCAGCAGGCTAGCGACCGGCTTGCCGCCTTGGTTGCCGAAATCTTGGCCGGGAAAGCGCTCCAGAAGCTGCCAATGGGTGATCGCCTCGCGGCCGCCCTCGCGCACGGCGCGCTTCTCGCGGTTATTCGGGCTGCGGTCCAAGGGCGCATCGATGGTGCCCTTCGGCCGGTCGGGTGCGCCCCAGACGAAGGCCAGATAGCCGCGCCTCAGCGGCCCCTCGCGGCCATGATCGGCGAATTGTTTGCTCAACGCGCGATGGGCGCGGTCGTTCTTGGCCACGACCATCAGCCCGGTGGTGTCCTTGTCGAGCCGGTGCACGATCCCCGGCCGCTTGACCCCGCCGATGCCCGAGAGGCTTTCGCCGCAATGGGCGATCAGCGCATTGACCAGCGTGCCGGTGGCGTGCCCGGCGGAAGGGTGCACGACCAGGCCACTCGGCTTGTCGATCACGATCAGATCGTCGTCCTCGTAGACGACTTTGAGCGCGATCGCTTCGCCTTCCGGCTTGGCGTTTTCCGGCGGCGGCAAATTCACGATGACGGTGTCGCCGGAATTGACGTGAGCGGACGGATCGCGGATCGTGCGCGCCGCAACGGTCACTTGACCGTCCAGGATCAGCGCCTTCAGGCGCGAGCGCGACAGCGCCGGAATGCGCGCGGCCAGCACGCGATCGAGCCGCTGGCCGGCCTCTTCGGCGGCGATCGTGACTGTCTCGCTGGCGCTATCCGTCATTGCCTCAACTTTGGTCCGACCGATGCTCGACGACGACGACGAAAAACCACTCGATCCGCAGGCGGCGCGCGCGGTGGCGCAGGTGCGCAGCCTGATGATGATCGCCAGCATAACCACGTTCGTGGCGGTCGCCGTCGTCGTTGGCGTCATCGGCTATCGTGTTTTCAAGTCGGAGGGAAGTGCGCAGCCTGCGCAGACTTCCGACGTCGCCGCGGTCCTGCCGGCGGGCGCCAAGATCATCTCCACCGCTCTGGGCGAGGGCCGTCTTGCGGTGACCATCGAGACCGCCGCCGGCATTGAAATCCGCGTCTTCGACGCCCAGACATTGCGGCCGGCCGGCCGGCTGCGTTTCACGCCGGGACCCTAGAGCATGATCCCGAAAAGTGGGAACCGGTTTTCGGAAAAGATCATGCTCAAGCAAAATGTTAGGGCTAGGTTCTGATTCGACCTGGAGCGATACGGCGCCAAGCGGCAATCAGCGCGCCCGTTTGCGGGCAGTGTCCGCGGGATGCTAGTTCACATTCATCGTCATTGGAGTTTCGACCATGGCAGCGAAAGCGCCAAGCAAAGCAAGTCCGCAAGCCGCGCCTGACGCCGTGCTCCCGAAAAATGGTATCGTCGTCGGCAAGAGCACGAAATACGAGGTGCTCGATCTTGCACTTCGGCAACCGCCACGGCCTCGTCACCGGCGCGACCGGCACCGGCAAGACGGTGACCTTGCAGGTGCTGGCGGAAGGACTTTGCGCAAGCCGGCGTGCCGGTATTTGCCGCCGACATCAAGGGCGACCTGTCGGGGATCAGCGCGGCGGGCGAAGCCAAGCCCGCGTTCGTCGAGCGCGCGAAGGCCATGGGGCTGGCCTATCAGCCCGATCAGTTCTCGACGATCTTCTGGGACGTGTTCGGCGCGCGAAGGTCATCCGATCCGCGCGACCATCTCGGAAATGGGGCCGCTGCTGCTCTCGCGCCTGTTGCAGCTCAACGACGTCCAGGAGGGCGTTCTCAATGTCGCCTTCCGTGTCGCCGACGAGCAGGGCTTGGCCTTGCTCGACCTCAAGGACCTGCGCGCGATGCTCGGTTCGGTCGCGGACAATGCGGCGGAGCTGCAGAAATTATACGGCAACGTCTCGCCCGCGACTGTCGGCACGATCCAGCGCCAGCTTCTGGTTCTGGAAAACCAGGGCGCTACCTCGTTTTTCGGCGAGCCCGCGCTCGACATCAACGATTTCATGCGCGTCGACCACGACGGCCGCGGCATGGTGAACGTTCTTTCGGCCGACAAGTTGATCGAAAATCCCCGGCTCTACGCGACGTTCCTGCTCTGGATGTTGTCGGAATTGTTCGAGAAGTTGCCGGAGATCGGCGATCCCGACAAGCCGAAGCTGGTGTTCTTTTTCGACGAGGCGCATCTGCTGTTCAACGATGCGCCCAAGCCCTTGCTCGAAAAGATCGAGCAGGTCGTGCGGCTGGTCCGCTCGAAGGGCGTCGGCGTATTCTTCGTCACGCAAAATCCGCTCGACGTCCCGGAAACCGTGCTCGCGCAACTCGGCAACCGCGTGCAACATGCGCTGCGCGCCTTCACGCCGCGCGACCAGAAGGCCGTCAAGGCCGCGGCCGACACATTTCGCCCGAACCCGAAACTCGATACCGCGCAGATCATCACCGAACTCGGCAAAGGCGAGGCGCTGGTGTCGTTTCTCGAAGGCAATGGTGTGCCTTCGATGGTCGAGCGCACCATGATCCGCGCGCCGTCGGCGCGGCTCGGCACCGTCACGCCGGCCGAGCGCAATGCCACGATCATGGCAAGCCCGCTCAAGGGAAAATACGACACTGCGGTGGACGCGAAATCGGCCTACGAAATCTTGCAGAAGCGCATCAAGACGACTGGCGCAACCACGGCGCCTGGACAGGGTCAGGCCGGACAGACGAGCCGGCAAGGCGGCGGTGTGCTCGGTCAGATCGGCGGCGTGCTGGGCTCGATCTTCGGCACCAACCGTCCGCGGGGCACGCGGCTGAGCACGGGGCAATTGGTAACGCGCGAAGTCACGCGCTCCGTCACCAACGGTTGCCGGCCAGATCGCGGCCGATCTTGGCAAGTCGCTCGGCGGGTCGATGGGAGGTTCGATCGGACGTGCGATCGTGCGCGGCACGCTCGGCGGCATTCTGCGGCGACTAGCCCAGCTTCAGGGCTGCCGGCCGCGAATCGTCTCCAGCACCGGCAATAGATAGGACAGGAACTTTTCCGGGTCCTCGCTCATGGGGAAATGCCCAAGCCCCTTCATGATGGTGGCGGACGCGCCGGTGCGCCTGGCGATGTCGAGGGTTGCCTCCGCCGTACAGGAATAATCGTATTCGCCGGTGAGCAGGAACAACGGACAGCGCTTGATGTCGATTGTATCGACGCGATCGCGAATGTCGCCGTCGCGCATGTAGAAGTGCAGGTCGCCCTTGAACACGCCGGGGCCGCTTTGCATGTAGTGCCACAGCGTTTCCCATTTTTCGGCAACTGGCGCGGTGGGCGCAACCAGGCCGGAGATCACGCCGGCGCAGACCATGCCGCCATGCACGTCGGGGCGATCGAGCCACGAGAGATCGTAATAGGCCTCGGTGTGCGCCGCCGATTCAAGCCCGATCAGCGCGCGGAAGCGTTCGGGATGTTCGTGCGCGAGATGCAGCACGATGCGCCCGCCGATCGAGCAGCCCATGGCGACAGGCTTGTCGAGGCCGAGCGCATCGGCGACTTCGAGGATCATGCGCACATAGTCGCGCGAGCTGAGCTGGTATTCCGTGCCCTGCCAGCCGGCCGGCGGCGAGGACTTGCCGTGCCAGGGCATGTCGAAGGCGATGACGCGAAAATCCCTGAGCACGCGCGCGTCGTTCATCAGGCCGCGGAACTGGCGCGCGTCGGAGCCGGCAGTGTGCAGGCAGAGCAGGGGAATGCCTTGGCCCGCCTCCTCGACATAAAGCCGGTGCGGCTTGCCCAACAGCTCGAGGTGCAGATAGCGGCCGGTAATCGGCTCGAAGCGCGGGCTCATCGCACGGCCTGCTTGCTGACGGTTTCCTTGCGGGGGCGGCGATCACATCCTTGAAATACAGCAGGTTCGCCATGAAGGGATGCAGGTCGCCTTCCACGCGCATGAGTTTCTGTTTCACCAGCGCGAACACGTCGGTGAATCCGAGCGGCGGCAGCGGCTGCCAGAATTTTTCCCAGACACCGCGCGGTGCGCGGAGGCAGAAGCTGTAATCGGGCGTGATGAAAGGCCCGGACGTCACCTTCGTCACGCGGCCGCCTTCGATGCGGATCAGGGTATAGGCGTCGTCGATGACGATCATGAAGGTGGTGTCGACGAAACGGCCGCGCCGCACCAGATCGGCGTCGGCATTCACGTGTTTGGGGATGCTCTCGATCATGGGCTGCCTCGTCCGGTTCCGGCAGCAGGGTGGAATTTCGCCGGCCGAACCGCAAGGGCAGGGCTTTACTTGCGCTCGCCCGGGATCGAGGCTATCTCGATAAGTCCTGCCAGCTCCCTTCGTCTAGCGGCCCAGGACGTCGCCCTCTCACGGCGAAAACAGGGGTTCGAGTCCCCTAGGGAGCGCCAGTAAAATCAACACTTCCGTATGCATCCCTGTTCAAGCTGAATCTGTAACCAAAGATCGACTAAAGACGAACGAATGCCAATTCCCGCGTTCTATTTTATCGGGCGTCCTGACGAGCCGCCGTCAGTTCAGGTTGGCCAAAATGTCCGCGATCGGATTGTTGGTCCACGCCCGCGTCACGAAATCGCGGTGGTTGACCTCGGAATCGGTCGGAAGAAATGCGACATGTCCGCGCCAAAGGTGCCCGCTGATATCGGAGCTGTAAGGCACGTTTCTATCTTTCAAGATATTGGCGAGCTCGAGGTTTTGCCGGCGCGTCGAACTCGTATAGGCGCTCACGAAGAATACCGAGGGTGAACTCTTGATCCACTTGGCGAAGTCGTCGATCTCGCCGTAGAGGCCGTCCAGCAGGACCAAGCCGTGCAGACGCTTGCCGAGGCCGCCATTGCGGATGCTCCAGGCGGCTGGCAAATAGCCGCCGCTGTAAGCGACGATGATCACCGGCAAGTTGGCAAACTGCTTGGCCTTGGCCGGGTTGCCGCTGAGGCCCGCTAGTTTTGTGCCGGCTTCGTTGACGAAGCGTGCAAAAGCGCCGGGTTCCCAGAAGCGGCCCGGACTGGAGTCCGCCGCATCGACGGCAAACTGCGGCGCGACCAGCACGGCATTCACGCCGGAAAGGTTTATCTGTTCCGGCACGTTCTGCCGGCTCAAGACATCGCGGGTGAGGTCGGCGCCGTGGCCGTGGAAGAAGACGACCATGACGGCGGGCCGGTTGATATCGAAGCCGCCCGGGACGTGCAGGAGAACGTGGCTGTCGTTGAAAGTCTCGTCTTGCCAGAGCACAGCGCCGCGCGCGGTGCGGTGCCCTTTCCGTTCGCCATCGGCCGCGTTCAAGAACGGCTCGTCAGTGCCCGGCACCTTGCCGTCGTAGGGAAACGGCGCGCTGGCAAATTCAACCAGGTCGGTCTTGGATTGCGTAAGCGGGGCGCTCGGCGGCTGAACGGGTTGCGATGGCAACGGCGTCTCGGTCTGACGATAGCTCACGGTCTGCAAGAGCGTGGGCTTCGGCGGCTGCACGGTCGGTTGCGCCGTTTCCTGAGGTTTAGTGTCGTCCGCTTTCTCCATCGAGGATGAGGCGGGCGAAGATACGAACAGACTGTTGCCGGCTTTCGTCGTGGCGCTACGCAGCGACTCTTCCGATGGCCAGCGCGCCGCAAACACGTTGGTGACGACCGGCGCCATGGCCTGTGAACTGACGTCGTCTTGCGGCAGCGGATTGATCAGCAGGCCGAGCGGCAGGATCGACAGCAGGCCGAAGCCGGCAAAACCGATGGCAAATTTGCTGGTGCGCGGTTTTCGTTTGAACGTGGTTAAATTCGGGGCGGCCGAAACCTGCGGCCGGCGACCACCAATCCGGCGGTCGCCGCGCTCTGGCGAGGCTCGATAAACGCTTGCGTTTGCCCGTCTTTCCAATGCCATCCTCGGAGCCAAGGCCGGTATCCTTTGCCATATTTGGGGCAAAAAAAAGCTTGTTCTGTACAAATACGGACCGAGCGGCCCGCTAAATAAGTCATACCTATAACGTCAATTTTGTATTAAAAACCGGCAGATAGCGGAAATTGTGTAGGTGCGGGGGACGTTT
The DNA here is from genome assembly GCA_963741115.1 of uncultured Alphaproteobacteria bacterium. Classification (GTDB taxonomy): domain Bacteria; phylum Pseudomonadota; class Alphaproteobacteria; order Rhizobiales; family Xanthobacteraceae; genus Pseudolabrys. The sequence goes on from CAVUGR010000003.1 coordinate 249,781, forward strand.
AGGTGGCAAGTCCGAAGGCGAGCAGGCCGACAGGCCCGAGCGTTACGACTTTCGCGGCCACGGCCATTGTCGTGGCCGATATGGTCGGCGTGGGCGTTTTCACCAGCCTCGGCTTTCAGGTCCAGACCACCAATTCCGGCTTCTCTTTGATGCTGCTCTGGGTGGTCGGCGGCATCGTCGCGTTCTGCGGAGCGACTTGTTACGCCGAGCTCGCCGCCATGTTTCCGCGCTCGAGCGGCGAATATAATTTTCTGCTGCGCACCTACAATTCGGTGTTCGGCTTTCTGGCTGGCTGGCTGTCGGCGACGGTCGGGTTTTCGGCGCCGGTCGCGCTCGCTGCGATGGCCTTCAGCGAATATGCCAAACCGCTTCTGCCCGGCGTGTCGCCATTGGCGCTCGGTCTCGGCGTGACCTGGTTGGTGACCATCTTCCATCTGTCGGGAATTCGATACGGCGCGGCATTCCAGAACATATCGACCGTCATCAAGCTCGTGCTCATTATCATCTTTGTAGTTGCCGGCTTCGCCGCCGGCAATCCGCAGCCGATCACGTTTTCGCCCGCGGCGAGCGACTTCAACCTGGTCGTCAGCGGCGCGTTCGCCGTCAACCTGGCCTTCGTGATGTACGCCTATTCGGGCTGGAACGCGTCGACTTATATCATCGGCGAAATTCGCGACCCGAATCGCACGTTGCCGCGCGCGCTGTTCGCCGGCGTCTTGACCGTATCGGTCCTGTACGTGGGTTTGAACGCCGTGTTCCTCTACACGACTCCGATCGAGAAGTTTGTCGGTCAGATCCAGGTCGCCACCATCGTCGGCGACCATATTTTCGGCGCCCTCGGCGGCAGGCTCGTCGGCGCCTTGATCTGCGTCGGGCTGATATCGTCGATCAGCGCCATGATGTGGATTGGTCCCCGGGTCACCATGGTGATGGGCGAGGATTTCCCGCTGCTGCAGCTCTTCGCACACAAGTCGAAATACGGCGTGCCTTCGTTCGCCATCGTGTTCCAACTCCTAATCGCCAGCCTGCTGATGTTGACGCAGAGCTTCGAGGCGGTGCTCGACTTCATCCAGTTCAGTCTCACCTTCTGCTCGTTCTTGACGGTGCTGGGCGTGATCGTGCTGCGCTACACCAAGCCGACGCATCCGCGGCCCTACCGCACCTGGGGCTATCCGGTGACGCCGCTTATCTTCTTATCGGTGACCGCCTTCATGATGTACTACCTGGCGGTCAACCGCCCGGTGCAATCGCTGGCCGGCGTCTTGTTGATGCTGGCCGGTCTCATCCTCTACGCAGTCGCCCAACATTATCCAGGCGTGCCAGCGCCTCAAAAAGTGACGAGACGATCATAAAATGAATAAGCTGATTCTGACTGCCGCTGTCGTCACAAGTCTCCTCAGCTTCGCAACCGCGCAAAGCGCCGAGCCGAGCGCCGACGACACCGCGAAGTTTCTCGCCGGCATGCCGCCGTCCGCCGGTTCGCCGCTTGCGGCTCTGACCAAAGACGTCACCTGGCAGCAGCACGCCCGGTCGATGGACCGGTCGTTTGGGGAAATCGACAGGCGCCAGGTGTCGCGCATCCGAACCTGGGCGAGCGCCAATCTGCCCTCGCCGAAACCGACTATGTTCTACATGTTCAGCGGCCCGGATTTTCTTTATGCCGAGGCTTTCTTCTCGCGCGCGACGACCTATATCTTGGCCGGCCTGGAGCCGCCCGGGCCGATTCCGGATTTGCAAAAGCAGCAGCGGTCGATCCCGGGGACGCTGATTAGTCTGCAAACTTCGATGCGGACGCTGTTCGACTACAGCTTCTTCATTACCCACAACATGCGAAACGATCTCGCGGTGCAAGGAACGATACCGTTTCTCTATGTGTTTCTTGCGCGTTCCGGAAAGCAGATCCGCGACGTCAGCCTGGTCAATATCGACGGGCAGGGCGAGGTACACCCGGACGGCCCCAAGGCGAAAACCGCCGCGCACGGCGTGAAGATCGTGTTTGCCGGCGCCGACGGCCGCGAGCGGATTCTGTATTATTTCAGCACGGACCTTGGGAATTCTGGAGTCAAGAACAGCGGCTTCCTGACATTCTGCGGGAAATTCGGCGACGGTGACAGCTTTATCAAAAGCGCGTCGTACTTGATGCACAAAGCTGAGTTCTCGCAGGTTCGCGATTTCCTGCTGAACAAGAGCGCGGCGCTGTTGCAGGACGACAGCGGAATTCCGCTCAAGTCATTCGAGCGTGCCAAATGGGAGTTGACGCCGTTTGGCAATTACGTCACGCCGGATCCGGTTTTCGCAGCGCAGAATGTCTATCAGACGAACATGGCGGAGCTGTTCCGCAAGGGTAATACCAAGCCCATCAACTTCGGCGTCGGCTACCGTTGGCGGCCGGGCGAGTCGAATTTGCTGCTGGCTGTGAAACGCGCAGCGGCCGACAACAAGCCGGCAGAAAAGCCGGTCGAAAGCAAACCGGCGGATAACAAGTAGCGGCGAAGGCCAAGCGCCGAGCACGGCCGGCAATTGCCAGCCGCTCTGTTATTCCGTATTTTCGCCATTCCCGGAAAACATGCATATAAGTGCAATAGTGGGTGCAAGCGAATAAGCGTGAGTGAGCCGCATGCAGCTTTTCACCACCGCCGAAGCCGCGAGTTATCTCCGCCTCAAGGAGCGCAAGATCTATGAAATGGTGGCCGAGGGCTCCGTGCCCTGTACCAAGGTCACCGGACGCTGGCTGTTTCCCAAGGTCGAGCTCGACCATTGGCTGGCCACCAGCGTGTCGCGGCCAGCCGGGCTTACGCGGCCGGAGCCGGCGCCGATTGTCGGCGGCAGCCACGATCCATTGCTGGAATGGGCCTTGCGCGAGAGCGGCTCCGGCCTTGCCACGCTCGCGGTCGGCAGCGAGGCCGGCTTTGCCCGCTTCGCCGTCGGCGAAACCGTCGCCGCATCCATGCACCTGCATGCGCTCGACGATCCGGAAGCCGACGCCAATGTCGCGGCGATGGCGAGCCGCAACGATATGCAGGACGCGGTGATGATCGCTTTTTGCCGCCGCGAGCAGGGTTTCCTGGTGGCGCCCGGAAATCCGCTCAAGCTCGGCGGAATTGAGGACGTGATCGCCAGGCGCGCGCGTATCGGCATGCGCCAGGAGGGCGCCGGCGCGCAACTGCTGCTGCAGGCCCTGCTGCACCGGGCCAAGGCCTCGCTCGAGAAGTTGGTAACCGTCGCCCCGGTCTGTCCGACCGGATCCGACATCGCGCAAGCGATCCGGGCCGGGCGCAGCGATACCGGCATCGCGACGCGCGCGGTCGCCAATTCCGCCGGACTGGATTTCGTGCCGATCGTGTGGGAGTCGTTCGATCTGGTGATGCGCCAGCGCGACTACTTCCGCCCCGCTTTGCAGGCGCTGCTCAAGTTCCTGCATGGCGATGCGCTTGCCGCGCGCGCGCAGGAAATGACCGGATACGACGCCAGTTGCGCCGGCGGCGTGCGCTATGTGACGCCATGACCGACGCCTGGCCGAGCGAACTGCGCCTGCACAAGGATCGCCGGACGCTGACGGTTACTTTCAACGCCGGCGAGAGTTTCGACCTGGCGGCCGAATATCTGCGGGTCAAAAGCCCGAGCGCAGAAGTGCAGGGCCACTCGGCGGAAGAACGCAAGACCGTCCCCGGCAAGAAGAACGTCGGCATCTTGGAAGTGCTGCCGGTCGGCAATTACGCCGTGCGGCTGGTATTCGACGACATGCACTCGACCGGGATTTTCGGCTGGGACTATCTGCTTGAGCTCGGCCGCAATCATGCGGCCTATTGGCAGGACTACCTCGACGAACTCGCCGCCAAGAATCTGACGCGCGATCCGCCGGTCAGGCACTGATCCAAGTGGTCGGCGACCGCGTCGTCACGGACCGCGAGAGTTACACGCAATCTTATCGATTGCGCCGAAACCCGCATTCTTCGGATTGGCAGGTGTGATGGTGATCGGTAATCGTACCAAGCTGGCTCTGAATGATAGCGTTGAGCTGATCGATACCGCTGAGTTGGGCTCCCGGTGGCAGTCCGTCCGGCGGAATCTCGCCTTGGAAATACCAGCCAAAGAGCGGGAACTGCAGGCCGCCCGCACTCACAATGCTGCCGTCCCATTGAAACGGACCCTGCACGCCGGCGTTTGTCACGGTGTAGGCCATGCCGACTTGATTGAGAGGGACTACCTGCCCGTTCGGCAACGTCATGTTGGCGCAGCATTCGACGACAATGACGGTGAGCGAGAAGCCGGTCGTGGGATTTCCGGTCAAAAGAAAGTCGAGAATCGTGCCGCGAATGCCTAGCGTGGCGACCGGCGTCTTGATCGCGTAGTTGGTCGGATTCTGCGATCCGGTGATGAAGCGGAAGGCGCCTTGCGTGGCATTCACGACCACGCGGCCGGTGCCCTTATTGGGATCGTAGACGAAACTGTCGAGCACGAGGTCGGCGCGCGGTCCGATGCTGACGCTGGTCTTATCCAGGAATAAAAGTTGCGCGGTGCTAGCATCGCTGGTGCGGATATGTTCGTGTGCGAATACATCGCTGCCAACCGCCAACGCGCGGTTGTTGCCCGCCTGTACCTGATTGACGACCGCCGAGGCCACGCCGATCTTGTCGGCCATGGCACTCGTCGCCGCGGCCGCGGCCATTGCCACAATTGCGCTGACGAACAGAAGGGGGCGGACGACATTGCTCATGGTGTGACCATTAGGTAACATTGCCTGGCGTTCTTTCGATTCGATAGCAAATGCGGCGTTTTTCCCAAGTTGGAAACTCAGTTTAACGGCCGATATCGGTTTCTTCTGGCGCACCTTATCATATAGAATGGGTCCGGTAGTAGCGGGATTTGGTTCAGCGCAGTTTGGCCGACGTTGGGAATTTGGTCTGATGCGGGCTTGGGGTTGGTGGCATTCGGGTCTGTCGCTTGCGGCGTCAGTGGCCTTATCGATTTTGGTGCTCGGTACCCCGGCCTCGGCCGCGAACCTCGACGCACTTTATTCGCAGATTCTGCGTCACCCGGAAGACACCCAGCTTAATCTCGAATTCGCGCGCGCAGCCGAAGCTGCCGGCAAAACCAGGTGGGCGCTTTCCGCCTACGAGCGCGTATCGGTCAACGATCCTAACAATGCCGAGGCGAAAGCGGGATTGCAGCGCATTCGCCGCAAGCTCCAGCCGGACATCAGCCAGGTGACCGTATCGCTCGGCTCGGCGGTCGAAACCAATCCGCGTTACTATATCGGTCCACGGCGGACCGAGGCTGAAGGTCTCGCCTCCGCCACATTTCGCGACGAACGCGCCATCAACGGCATGCGCTGGCGCACCACGGGCGGCATTGCCGGACAGTTTTACAGCCAGAGTGGCGATCTGGATTATGGCTACGCCGGCCTCTCGACCGGCCCGGTGATCGATTTGTTCTCCGGCATCGCGATGATACCGGCGGTCGGTGGCGCAGCGTCGTTCTATGACAATCACTTCTATTATGGCGAAGGCGCGGTCAGTACGACTTTCGAAGGAATATCGGAGGGTGCCTATCAATCCCTCCAATTGAAGGCGGCTTACCGTTCCTACGACGACTTCTTTCCCTCGGGTGACGGTTTCTATACCGAGGCGCGCGGGCGCTTTGCGGCCCCCAATGTGCTTGGCAGTAACAGCATCGCGATCTTCTCGCCTTGGGTGCTATACAGCGACATGTCGGGGGTGTTCTTTCCCCGGCGCTCGTCGAAATCGCGCCCGGTCAATACGTCGAGGGCGGCGCTAAGCTCGAACTCTACAAGGGCCTCGCCAATTGGCTGATCGCCGGCGCCAGCATCTCGTACAGCCGGCGCCTCTATCACGACGAGATTGCGCCGGGCTTGGGCAAGCGCGCCGACGATCTGTGGGTGCCGGGCGCGAGTTTACTGTTTCCGCACATTTGGTCGCCGCAGACGGATCTCCGCCTCGACTATCGCTATCTGTGGGACAAGTCGAACGACCCGACCAAGAGTTTTACCGATCACGTCATAACAGCCACGTTGATCTACCGCTTCGATCCGCGCCAGCCGTTCTGGGCACCGACTTCGCTGGCGCCGATCTCGCGGTAAAGTGACCGGCTTAGGTCGACTTTTTGCGGCAAATACCACCCTGGGGCCAGTTGCAAACGTCTTGCAACAAATCATCCGCCCCATGATGCGTTCGCGGTGATCGTGCCTATATAGATTGCCTAGAGTTTTCATATCCCAGTCTGGCGGGTCCCTCGCGATATCAGCGATTTCCGAGGTCGCGAGGTACAATTGCACGGACCGCTCTCACGTCTCCTGCCAAAAATGTCCTCGGCTCCACCTTGGGCCGACGCGGAGGCAATTCGCGAAGAGCTTTTCAGTGTCGAGCGGCTGGAGCAGCACGCCGAAAGCTTGGCGGCTGCGCAGTCCGTCAGCTCACAACCGGAACGCGGGCGGCCCCTTACCAAAAGGGTTCGCGCCAACGATGACGCCCTGCTTGACGCCTATCGAGTCATCGCGGCGGCAATTGCCGGCAAGCATCCGATAACGCCCGCGGCCGAGTGGCTGATCGATAACTTTCATCTCGCGGAAGATCAGATCCGCGATATCCGGACCGACCTTCCGCCGAGTTATTACCGGCAGCTTCCGAAACTGGTGGAAGGCCCGTTTCAGGGATATCCGCGCATCTTTGAGATAGCCTGGGCGTTTGTCGCGCATACAGATAGCCGCTTCGATGCCGAGGTGCTTCGACGCTTCGTATTGGCCTATCAGCACGTTCAGCCGCTGACGATCGGCGAATTATGGGCGCTCGCGATCACGATTCGCGTGGTGCTGGTGGAAAACCTGCGGCGGCTGGCCGATCTCATTGTGGGCAGTCAGACGTCGCGCGACGCGGCCGATGCATTGGCCGATCGCCTGCTCGATGCAGGGATCAAGGCTCCCGAGTTGGCGGCCGCGGCACTTCGACAATTTACCGACGCGCCGCTCACCCGATCCTTCGCGGTCCAGTTGGTCCAACGCTTGCGCGATGAAGATCCGGCAACGACGCCTGCGCTTCAGTGGCTGGACGAGCGGCTGCATTCGCAGGCTACCAATGCCGATGAAATCGTGCGCGAAGAGCTGCGCCGGCAAGGCGCCGCGAATGTGACGGTGCGCAATATCATCACCAGCATGCGGCTCATCTCAGAGCTCGACTGGCCGGAATTCTTCGAAGCGGTCAGTCTGGTCGACGAGACGTTGCGGACCGGTTTTGACTTCGCCGGCCTGGATTTTCCGACGCGCGACCGGTATCGCCGTGCGATCGAGGAGCTTGCGCGCGGTTCGGCCCATTCCGAAATCGAGGTTGCGCGCGCAGCCATCCTCATTGCAAAACGCGCCGGGGCTGATCGGCAAGCTGGCACGCCTGAATTGGATCCTGCGCCAGCGGGATCCCGGCTACGACTTAATTGGGCCAGGCCGCCGCGCGTTCGAGAGGAAGCTTGCGTTTCGCGCGCCGTTGAAAGATTGGCTGGTTCGCGCCAACGCGGCGGTGGGAATATCAGGTTATCTCGCCGTGGTAGCGCTCGTTGCGGGACTGCTTCTCGCGCTTACATGGCTCGCGATCCGGCCGTCGGGCGGCAATGGATGGGTGGTCCTGCCGCTCGCGTTTCTCAGCCTCTTCATTTCGGCCGATGCCGCCATCACGGTGGTGAACCGCCTCGTCACGGATCGCTTTGGCCCTGCCGTGCTTCCCGGGCTCGAGCTTCACGATGGAGTGCCGAGCGATTTGCGCACCATGGTCGTCGTGCCGACGCTGCTGACGAGCAACGCCGCGGTCGAAGAACTCATCGAGCGCCTGGAAATCCATTGTCTCGCCAGCCCCGATGGCGATATCCGGTTCGCGCTGCTGACGGACTGGGCAGATTCACCAACCGAGAAAGCCACGGACGACGAGGAGCTTCTGGGCGCGGCGATCGAAGGCATCGCTCGCCTCAACAATCAATACGGGCCAGCCTCGGACGGGCCTCGTTTCTTCCTATTCCATCGCCGGCGGGTGTGGAACGAGGGCCAGGGCCAGTGGATCGGTTGGGAGCGCAAGCGCGGAAAGCTGCACGAGTTGAACCGGCTGCTACGCGGAGCCACCGACACCACGTTCCTGGCGATCGGCGGCAAGCAGCCGGTGGTGCCGCCCGCAGTTCGCTACGTCATCACACTGGATACCGACACACGGCTGCCTATCGGCGCCGCAAAGCGCCTGATCGGGAAAATGGCGCATCCGCTCAATCGGCCGAAACTGGACCTCGTCTCTCGCCGTGTGGTCGAGGGTTATGGCGTGCTGCAGCCGCGGGTAACGCCATCGCTTCCCACCGCGCGGGACGGCTCGCTTTACCAGCGCGTGTTCTCGAGCCCGACCGGCATCGACCCTTACGCGGCGGCTGTGTCCGACGTCTATCAGGATCTGTTCGAGGAGGGTTCCTACAGCGGCAAGGGAATCTACGACGTGGACAGCTTCGAGGCGGCGCTCGCGGGCCGTATCGCGGAGAACTCCGTTCTCAGTCACGATCTGCTGGAGGGAATTTTTGCCCGCGCCGGGCTGGTTTCCGACGTCGAGGTGTTTGAGGATTTTCCGTCGCGTTACGACGTTGCCGCGGCGCGCCAGCACCGATGGACGCGCGGCGACTGGCAGTTGCTTCCTTGGACTGTTGGCAGTGTGAAGATTCCGCTGCTCGGCCGCTGGAAACTCGCCGATAACCTTCGCCGCACGCTGTCGGCGCCAGCAGGCTTTCTCGCACTCTTGGCCGGCTGGGTTCTGCTGCCGCCGAAAGCCGCGTTGCTATGGAGCGGATTTGCTCTGCTTCCGATCCTCTTGACCGCGTTCCTGCCTCTGGTGGCGCGGGTGGTTCCGCACCGTTCCGGGATCACCCCCGACAGCCACTTCCGCGCGTTTCGCCGCGATCTCCGGGTTGCCCTGTTGCAGTTCGGCCTGCAGGTGACGCTGCTGGCCCATCAGGCTTGGCTGATGTGCGATGCCATCGTTCGGACGCTGTCGCGGCTGTACCGGCGGAAAAAATTACTGGAATGGATGACCGCCGCGGCCGCCGGTTCCGGGCGCGAACTTGACCTGAGCGGTTTTTATCGGCGCATGGCCGGCGCGGTTGTGCTGGCCGTATGCGCGGGCGCCGCCGTTGCTTACGTCGATCATGGCGTTTGGCTGATCGGCTCGCCGTTGCTCGGCGTCTGGGCACTGTCGCCGGCCATCGCGTGGTGGGTGAGCCGCGCACCGCGGCCGGACCAGACCTCTCTGTCGGATACGGAACAAGAAGCTTTGCGCCTCACCGCGCGGCGGACCTGGCGCTTCTTTGAGACATTCGTGACGGCGGAAGACCATATGCTTCCTCCCGACAATTTTCAGGAGGATCCGCGGCCGGTTCTGGCGCACCGCACCTCGCCGACAAATCTCGGCCTCTACCTTCTCTCGGTGCTTGCCGCGCGCGACTTTGGCTGGATCGGCATTACATCGGCCGTCGACCGGCTGGAGGAAACGCTTCGCACGATGGGCGGGCTCGAGCGGTTCCGCGGTCATTTCTTCAATTGGTACGACACGCGTGATCTTCGTCCGCTGGACCCGAAATACATTTCATCGGTCGACAGCGGAAATCTTGCCGGGCATCTGATCGTTTTGCGCAGCGCCTGCCGCGAGATGATGACGGCGCCGATGGCCGGTCCGTCACCGTTGAGCGGCGCGGCCGACGCCGTGAAACTTGCGCGGGGCGCCTTGGATGCGCTGAGCGGAGACCGCCGAATTTCCCTGAACGCCCGCAAGCAGCTCGAAGCCGCGCTGGATTCGCTGGCGAATTCGCTGAAATCGCCGGCCGGACCGCCGGCGGATTTTGCCGCCCGGTTGCCGAACCTCAAGCGTCAAGCCGAGGCGCTTGTCGCTCTGGCGCAGGCACTTTTCAACGAAGGCTATAGCGACGTTGCCGGCATAGCCGACGTGGTGGCCTGGACCGAGGCCGTTGCTGCTTCGGTGGCCAGCCATCAGCGCGACGTCGACGTGGATCAGTCGGCCGCAACGGCTGAATCCCTCGTTCAGCGAATTTCCGATCTCGATAAGCTCGCCGAAAAAATGTTTGACGAGATGCAATTCGGATTTCTTTTGGATCCCGCCAGGCAGTTGCTTTCCATCGGTTATCAATTCGTCGAAGGCACCCTGGATTCGAGTTGCTACGATCTGCTGGCGTCCGAAGCGCGGCTGGCGAGTTTCATCGCGATCGCCAAAGGCGAAATCGCGCCGAAACATTGGTTCAAACTGGGTCGCGCCGTGACCCCGATCGACCGCGGCTCGGCCCTAATCTCGTGGTCGGGATCGATGTTCGAGTATTTGATGCCGGAATTGGTGATGCGCGAGCCGGAAGGGAGCCTGTTGCATCAGACCGCTCGGCTGGTCGTTAGCCGGCAGATCGAGTATGGCGAACAGCTTGGAGTGCCGTGGGGGATTTCCGAGTTGGCTTATAATTTCCGCGATCTCGATTTGACCTATCAATATTCCAATTTCGGCGTCCCCGGACTCGGACTAAAGCGCGGGCTCAGTGAGAACGTCGTGGTCGCGCCTTATGCGACGGCGCTTGCGTCCATGGTTGAGCCATCCGCGGCGGTTGGTAATTTCTCGGCGCTGGCCAAGGCGGGGGGCTGCGGCCGCTACGGCTGGTACGAGGCACTGGACTACACGCCGGGACGCGTTCCAGAGGGCAAGACCGTTGCTGTCGTGCGCGCCTATATGGCGCACCATCAAGGCATGAGCCTGGTCGCGATCGCGAACACGCTCCGCGGCGGCGCGATGCGCACGCGATTTCATGCCAATCCAATCGTGCAGGCGACCGAGTTGCTGCTGCAGGAGCGGCCGCCGCGCGATATCGCCGTACAATGGGTGCGCACCGAAGAGGTGACCCATGCCGCGCAGATACGCGAACTCGTGGCGCCCATGCTGCGCAAGTTTCGCTCGCCACACGATCGTGTCCCGCGCAGCCACCTTCTGTCGAACGGCCGCTATGCCGTCATGATCACGGCCGCCGGGTCGGGTTACAGCCGGTGGCGAAAACTGGCCGTGTCGCGTTGGCGCGAAGATGTCACCTGCGATTCCTGGGGGTCTTACGTTTATTTGCGTGATGTCGAGAACGACACCGTGTGGTCTGCGGGCTATCAGCCGAGCGGCGTCAGGCCAGACAGTTATGCCGTGGCATTCTCGGAGGACCGCGCCGAAATCACCAGACGCGACGGAACTCTCACGACCACGCTTGATGTCGTCGTGTCTCCGGAGGAGGACGGCGAGGTCAGGCGTGTGTCGATATCCAATCTTGGCACGCGCACGCGCGAAATCGAGCTGACTTCCTATTCGGAGGTGGTCCTGGCGCCGCCGGCGGACGACCTATCGCATCCCGCATTCTCAAAGCTTTTCGTGCAGACCGAGTTTGTGCCGGAACTGGGCGCACTGCTGGCGACCCGGCGCCTGCGAGCACCGCATGAACAAGAGGTGTGGGCCGCACATTTGGCCGTCCTGGAAGGCGAGGCGATAGGCGATCTGCAATTCGAGACCGACCGCGCGCGCTTCCTCGGGCGCGGCAACAGCGTCCGCTCGCCGGTTTCCATCGGGGGCGGCCGCGCACTTTCCAACACGGTCGGGACGGTGCTCGACCCGATCTTCAGCATCCGCCGGCGCGTCCGTATCGCGCCCGGCGCCACCATTCGCGTCTCGTTTTGGACGCTTCTCGCCTCTTCGCGCGAGGAGGTGATCGCGCTTGCCGACAAGCACCACGACGAAGCGGCGTTCGATCGCGCGGCGACATTGGCTTGGACGCAGGCGCAGGTTCAGCTCCACCACCTCGGAATAACGCCGGACGAGGCGCACCTTTTCCAGCGTCTGGCCAATCGCGTCGTGTATTCGGATCCGACGCTGCGGCCATCGCCTGAAATCCTGAAGCGAAACGATCTCGGCCCACCGGCGCTTTGGGCGCACGGTATCTCCGGCGACCTGCCGATCGTGCTGTGCCGGATCGACGAGGCTGAGCAACTGGAGTCCGCACGCCAATTAATCCGCGCCCACAACTACTGGCGGATGAAGCAATTGGCGGTCGACCTGATCATCATCAATGAGCGAAGCACTTCTTACGTCCAGGATCTGCAATCCACGCTTGAGTTCGTCGTCCGCGTCAACGTGGCGCGATCGCCATCGGAGAAAGACGTCGTCCCAGGCAGCGTGTTTTTGCTGCGCGCCGACCTGCTGTCTGTCGAAGTGCGGGCTTTGCTGCAGACGATAGCGCGCGTCGTAATCGTGAGCCGGCGTGGCAGCCTCGCCGAGCAAGTCAAACGGCTGCAGGAATTCGCGCCCGCGGCGGAGCCGCCGCAGTTGCAGCCGCAGAGCGCTGGCTCCGCCGAATTCGTCGCCCCGCCGCCGCTCGAGTTCTTCAACGGCATTGGCGGCTTTGACCGGGGTGGACGGGAATACGTCACTGTCCTCGACGGCGATCAGATAACGCCGGCACCGTGGCTCAATGTCATCGCCAATCCGTCATTCGGCTTCCAGGTCTCGGCCGAGGGCAGCGGTTATACCTGGTCGGTCAATAGTCGCGAAAATCTTCTCACGCCCCGCTCGAACGACCCCGTCAGCGACAGTCCGGGCGAGGCCATATATGTGCGCGACCAGGATAGCGGGGAGGTCTGGACGGCGACCGCGCTGCCGATCCGCGACAGCGCCTCCCGCTACATTGCCAGGCACGGCCAGGGCTATAGTCGGTTCGAGCACGTGGCGCACGGCATTGCGCTCGATCTCCTGCAGTTCGTCGCCCCTGGGGATCCGATCAAGATTTCCAGACTGAAGTTCAAGAACGTCTCCGGCCGCAAGCGGCGCCTGTCGGTTACCGGCTATGCGGAATGGGTGCTCGGGTCTTCGCGCAGCACATGCGCACCCTATGTCGTTACCGAGATCGATCCGGACAGCGGCGTCATGCTGGCGCGCAACCCGTGGCGCATGGAGTTCGGCTCGCGCGTGGCCTTTGCCGATCTGGCAGGCCGGCAGAATTCCTATTCCGGCGATCGCACCGAATTCATCGGCCGCAATGGCAGTTTCGCATTGCCGGCCGCGCTCGCAAGCCGTAAGCCGCTGTCGAACCGCGTCGGCGCCGGCCTCGACCCTTGCAGCGTCATGCAAACCACGTTGGAAATTCCGGCGGATGGCGAAACCGAAGTTGCATTTTTTCTTGGCGAGGCCGCGAGCAAGGTGGAGGCACTGTCGCTGGTCGAGCGATATCGTGCCGCCAATCTCGATGCGACATTCCGTGACGTGGTCGATTACTGGGACGACGCGCTGGGTACGATCCAGGTAAGTACGCCCGATCGCGCGATGGATATTCTGCTCAACCGCTGGCTCCTCTACCAGACAATCGTTTGCCGATTATGGGCTCGCTCGGGTTTTTACCAGGCCAGTGGTGCCTACGGCTTTCGCGATCAGCTGCAGGACGGAATGGCGCTCAGCCTGTCGAAGCCGGGATTGACGCGCGAGCACCTTCTGCGCGCGGCGGCCCGGCAGTTTACAGAGGGCGACGTTCAACACTGGTGGTTGCCGTCATCGGGCAAGGGCATTCGCACCCGCGTCTCGGATGACCGTCTCTGGTTGCCTTACAGCGCCGCGCAATATGTCGCGGTGACCGGGGATAGCGCCGTGCTCGACGAGCAAGTTGCATTTCTCGATGGCATGACACTGGCGGCGAATGAGCAGGAAGCCTTTTTTCAGCCGATGCCTTCGGATGAGAGGGCGACGCTTTTCGAACACTGCGCCCGGGCGCTCGATCGCAGCCTTGCGGTCGGACGGCATGGCCTGCCGCTGATCGGTTCGGGCGATTGGAACGATGGATTGAACGAGGTCGGTGCGGCAGGGCAGGGCGAAAGTATTTGGATGGGCTGGTTTCTTATCGCCACCGTTGCGGATTTCGCGGCGTTCGCGGACGAGCGCGACCAGCACGATCGCGCGGCAACCTGGCGGAATCACGCGACGTCGCTGCGCGACGCGCTTGAACGGGAAGGCTGGGATGGCGATTGGTATCGCCGCGGCTATTTCGATGATGGAACGCCGCTTGGGTCGGCATTGAACAGCGAGTGCCGCATCGACTCGATTGCCCAATCATGGGGCGTGATTTCGGGCGCGGCGGATCCTGCGCGCGCCGCGCGTTCCATGGCAGCGGTCGATAAAAACTTGATCCGGCGCGATGATGCATTGGCACTTTTGTTCACGCCGCCCTTCGATCGTAGCAGTCCAAATCCCGGTTATATAAAGGGCTATCCGCCGGGCATTCGCGAGAACGGCGGTCAATATACTCACGCTGCGCTGTGGGCGGTACAGGCATTCGCCAAGCTCGGCGATGGGGAGAAGGCGGCCGAGCTGTTATCGATGCTCAATCCGATCAATCACGCGCACAGCTGGGCTGCCGCGCAGCGTTACAAGGTCGAACCTTACGCCGTGTGCGCGGACGTCTATTCTGTTGCGCCGCATGTCGGGCGCGGCGGATGGACCTGGTACACCGGCTCGGCCGGATGGATGTATCGAGCGGCTTTGGAGTTGATCCTGGGCTTCACCGTAACCGGCGGCACATTACGGCTCGACCCTTGCGTGCCCAGAGCGTGGAAAGAATTCAAAATCGAATTTCGCCACCGCACGGCCCGCTACGTGGTGTCGGTCGAGAACCCTGCCGGGGTTTGCCGGGGCATTGCCCGGCTGGAACTGGATAAAGAGGTGCTCCCGCCGGGCTCGGCGCAAATCACGCTGGCGGATGACGGCGCCACCCATCATGTGCGGGTTGTGCTTGGATAATGGCGGGCACTACGATGGGCGCGGTGCATTTTTTCGACAAACATTGGCTTTGGCGTGAGGCCAACCGCTATTTGTGTTGCTTAGAAGTAACGCAGCAACGGCCGCGTGCCACGCGCGGATGTACAACGGGGATAACCACGGTTCAGCCACGAAACAACCTTCGCAACGCTCTTTTGTAATCGGCGGGACAAGGAGCGTTTGATGGGGGCATCAAAATGCGCAACTCGGCTCGGTTACCGGTACGCTTTCCGGCCGGCACCAAGTATGTGATTGAAGGCCGCGGATTATTCGTGGAGCGCTATGTTGAATTCCCGGATGGCCGCCGCGTGCAAC
Source organism: uncultured Alphaproteobacteria bacterium (assembly GCA_963741115.1). GTDB lineage: Bacteria > Pseudomonadota > Alphaproteobacteria > Rhizobiales > Xanthobacteraceae > Pseudolabrys. Next base: position 264,951 of record CAVUGR010000003.1, read on the forward strand.
TTGCAAAGCGAAAGGCCGCGTCATGTAATTGCGCGGCGCAGCAACGGGCTGCTCTTGCCCGAAAATCAAACCGCGACCGCGATGGCCGCTATATAGCGACGTTCGCGCAAGCGGCTGAAATCCGCTGACCAATTTTGATCTGCGCTAAGGCGACGCCGGCTCAGCCGATATAATGCGCGTGCGCCCCAGTTGTGTCTTTGATTTTCATCAACTTTGAAAAATGGCGGCAGATTGTCCGGGGGCACGGGCCGGACCGAAACCGGGGCCACGTGCATGTTTGGCTACCGGCATTGGCTTTTTGGCGCGCGACTCAGGTAAATAGGGTTGCCGCTTAGGGAAAAGCCGAATGTCGAAAGAAGCAAATCGAGACGAGATGGAGCGTCTGGTGCGGGAAGCGATGGCAAAGAAAACCGTCGCCATCAAAAAGGTGGACACCCGCATCGAAGCCAAATGCGGAAAATGCGGGGCGGCAAATCGTGTGTCAGTCGCGCCGGGCGAGGCGCGCCCGAAGTACAAGTGCAAGGAATGCGGGCATCAACAAAACGCGCTGTGATAATTCAAAGACGCAGTTGAAGCAGCCGTTGTTCCGGCCTCAAACACTCCCCGTGGTCGGGCTATTCCAGCACAACCACACGATTTTCGAGCGGCGTGCCGCGGTAGAGGTAGGCAAAATCTCCATCGTCGAGGCGAATGCAGTCCGTCCGCCCAAGTTTTATATTTGCGGGCTCGCGACTGCCGCCATGGATACGATATTCGTCGTTCAGGTACAGCGCCCGCGCGGCAGCAGCGGCCGACTGTTCTTCGTCCTTGCGCACAATGCGGAAGAGCCCGGCCAAGGTGGTGCACTCGGGGCCGATGCCGATGCTGTAGCGCAGCGCCGATACGTTGGGCCGGATGACGTAGAGAAAGGTATGCGATTTGTCGACGACGATCGTACCGGCCGGCTGGGAGGTACGGTAATAAACCAACTGCCGCAGGCGGACATAGTTGCCGCTTGCCGGCCCTTCCACTTCCTTCTTGGTGCTCCCTGCGGTCAGCACGCTGCTTCCTGTCGAGAGAAGTTTCGGCCCATAGAAATAGCCTCCCGCGCCGATGAATGCGATGACCAACGCGCCGACTACGCCTGCGAGCATCCGCGACCGTGCACGCGGATCCTTTAACGGCGCCATATCCTGATAGTCCTCAACCGGCAAGTCGTCGGTCTCCTCCAATGGCGGCGGTGGGGGCGGCGCGGCGCGGCGCATTGCATCCGCTTCGACGCGAAGAATTGCGGCCTCGAGCGCCGCGCTTTCGGCCCGCAGGTCTGCTTGCGAAAACGTCGAATCCCCGGCGTTAAATTTGTCGATCAAGGCCCTACGGGCGCGATCGTACAAAGCGTGCCGCAGCTCGCTGGTCGCTATATTGAGCGATGCGATCGCGCGACTGAGGATGGCAGCGTAGTCGACCATCGTTACACACGTTCCATTAGGCTACATTACGCCGTGCATCGTCACTGGCGTCTGGTTACCGGATCGGCGGCGCATATTGAATCCCGCCCTTGCTCCATAGCTGATTGATACCACGTGGAATGCCCAGCGCGGAGTTGACACCCACGGTCCGCTCAAACACCTCGCCGTAATTGCCGACAAGCTTGATGACGCGTGCCGCCCAATCTTTCGTCAAGCCGAGCTGCTCGCCATAGCTTCCCTCCGTGCCGAGCAGGCGCTTGACGCCGGGCTTGTCCCACGTCATCGCCTCGTCGATGTTCTTCGACGTCACGCCGAGTTCCTCGGCATTGACCATCGCGAAATATACCCACTTCACGATGTTGAACCATTGATTGTCACCCTGTCGTACCACCGGGCCTAGCGGCTCCTTGGAGATGACGTCGGGCAGGATGATATGGTCATCGGGCTTCGACAGCAGCAGCCGCATGGCAAACAGCTGCGAGACATCCGCCGTCAGCACATTGCAGGCTTCGGCATCATAAGCCTTGATGGCGCCGTCGGCGCTCACCGATCCGATTACCTGGTATTTCATCTTATTGGCGCGGAAAAAATCGGCGAGATTGAGCTCGGTCGTCGTTCCGGTCTGCAGGCACACTTTGACGCCGTCGAGGTCGAGCGCGGTTTCTTTGTTCATCGCACGGCGGATGAGAAATCCCTGGCCGTCGTAGTAATTCACCGCCGCAAAGCTCACGCCGAGTTCGATCTCGCGCGACATCGTCCACGTGGTGTTGCGCGAGAGTAAATCGATTTCACCGGACCGAAGCGGATCGAAGCGGCGGCTGGCCTCGAGCGGGGTGTAGTTGATCTTGGCGGTATCGTTGAAGATAGCGGCTGCGACGGCGCGGCACATCTCGACGTCAAAGCCGTTCCAGTTTCCCTTGTCGTCGCGCGCGGAAAACCCGTAGAGGCCTTCGCTGACGCCGCAATTGAGCGCGCCGCGAGACTTGACCGCTTGGAGGGTCTGAGCAGCGACGGGGCTCGTCAGCAGCAAGGCGCCGAAAACTGCGCCGATCCAGACCGATAGTCGCGAATAATTCATGTGGCATGCGTTCCGGCGAGCAGGGTTAGTGATTATTTGCACATCCACGGCATGCTTCACAATCACTTTGGCTTTACGCATTTTGCGTCGCACGCGGTCATATTTGGTTGCTTTATTGGCCTTATAAACCATTTTTCATATAGGTCTCCCACAGTTTGATTTTCTTGCGAACCGAGCCTAGCAAAGCCCTATGGTGCGGCCAATGCCCCAAAGGGCAAGTGATGCAGGCTAACCACCGCGATACTAAATCAGAAATTGATTTGCAGAATGTCGATGCTCACGTAGGTCGCATGAAGCGGCGCAAATTCATCACCCTTCGGCGACGCGGTAGCGGCATGGCCGTTCGCTGCGCGCGGGCAGTTAGCCTGAGCTCAGCGCGATGAGGCTTATTTTTTCTGGTGCTCTCATCGGTGTCTCGCTAACCGCCGTTTTCTTGCCGGGCGTTAGGGCAGCAGTAACTCAAGAAGCCGCCGCACACCAAGTGACCTACGGGGCAGCACCAAGCGGCATAAGAGAGCATCTGGATAGACTTGTGCGGGTCTACCCCGACACGATCGAGCGGCACGACGGCAAGGTATTGTTCCTGAGAAACGGAAAACAGTTTTCTATCTCGGATAACAGAACTGACAAGACGTTCGACGAGCTTCTGGCAAAGCCCGACATCGATGACATGTTTTTTGCGCCATATCCGGCAGGTGGCGAGCCCGCACAGCCTGCACGAAATGCAGATCCCGGCCGAGTTCGTTTTGAGCCGCTATTCGTTGCGATGTATGGTGATTGCACGAAAAATGAAGTGAGAAAAAATCTCCGTACAATTAGATGGTTGCCAAAACATGCTGGTGGCAGCATCACGATGACAAGGATTAACGGCGTCGATAAGGCGCTCGAGGCGATTTCTCGAGAGCTCGATGAATTGCCGAACGATCTGATCAAGTTTTTGAAACCAATTGCCGGCACTTATAATTGCCGGCCAATTGCAGGAACCGATAAGAAATCAATGCATGCTTATGCAGCAGCCATAGATATGAATTCAAAATACTCCAATTATTGGCGCTGGAGTTTAGGAAATGCGGCGGAGCCAAAATGGCACAATCAGCTGCCCATTGAGATTATTCGTATCTTCGAACGGCACGGCTTTATATGGGGCGGCTATTGGTACCACTACGACACTATGCACTTCGAATACCGTCCGGAACTTCTTCCGATCAACGGATCTGCCGGCTGAGGATCGGGAGTGACCCGTGCGTATGATGATGGTCATCACACCTTGAAAATTTCCGCGTACCGCTTCTTGACCGCGTCGGCCTGCTCAAGGACTCCTTCGGAGTCTTCCTTCATCAGCTTAATGTCGGCGAGCCTGCGGACACCGGGCTTTTCCACGGTCTGGGCGTGCGGAGAATACTGGCGGGCATAATCGACAACCATCTGCTGACCCTCGCGTGAGTGCATCCAGTTCTGAAACAGGCGCGCGGCATTCGGATTGGGAGCGGCCTTGAAGACCGCGCTTGGGCTGGTGGCGAGCGGCGTGCCCTCCTCCGGATAGATGATGTCGACCGGCTGGCCTTCCTCCTTGTAGCGAATGACAAGATAGCCCGCGCCGTCCACCATAATCGCGCGTTCGCCGAGCGAAATTCTCTTCGGTGTATCGGTCGCCGACTGGACCTGCATGACGTTCTGCGCGGCCAGCTTCACGAAATAGTCCCAGCCCAGATCGCGCGCGATCTGGAATGTCGCGTTCATGATCGTGCCGCTATAGGCCGGATGCGCTTTGACCAGTTTGCCCTTCCATTTCGGATCGAGCAGATCCTTGAAGCCCCTCGGCGCGTCTTCCTTCTTCACCAGGTTCGTGTTGTAGCCGAACGGCGAGATCAGAATTCGCGTCGTTACATGCAGCCCCTCGGGGTCGTAGTAGCGCTTGTCGCAATGCTTCACGACCTCTTCCGGCACGTACGGCGCGAGCCAGCCGTTGCGTTTCCAGATGATGCAATGCGCCTGGTCGGCGGTATTGACGACATCGACGGTGTGGATGTTGGAGGAATATTCCTGATCGATGCGGCTAAAAACGCGCTCGGCGCCGGACCGCTCTACACGCACGGCAATGCCGGGGAACTTCGCCTCGAATGCCTTGCCGAGGCTCTCCGCGAATTGCAGGTCCATCGCCGTGTAAAAGACAATCTTGCCTTCCTTTTTCGCCGCCTCGATCAAGGCCGGCGTCACCATTTCCGCCGCAGGCGCGGCAGCGACCCGCACGGCAAGGGCGCTGAGGCCAAGCGCCCCGGCACCTCTGATCACGGCGCGTTTCGTAAGCAGTTTGGTCATGGCGTCCTCTATTTTTCCCTGGGCCACACGCGGGCCGAGGAATGCTTATCTTAGGCCCCGAAAATCTCGGTGTAACGTGTCTTGACCTAATACCCCATCTTCAACACCGCCGCGGCATTGTCCTTCATCGGCTTGTCTTGCCGAGCGGCGTGCGCCGCATCAGCCGTTAAGACACGGCCGAGGGGCTTGAGGCGTTCCCGGTGGTCATGCTCTTGTCTTCAATCGTACACCTCGGCTGTTGGAGCTTTACGATGGCAGACACTGGCGCTTCGAAAGCCTCGCTGAAGCAGCGGATCAGCGATGAATTGATGGAATTAGCCGTCAGCGCGGCCTATCTCTGTGTCTGCTTCACCGCGATCACTTATTTCAAGTTCGCCGTCCTGCAGGCGAACGACATCCCGTTCGCGCCCTTTGGTTTTGCCGTCACCAAAGCTCTGGTCTGTGCCAAGTTCATGTCCTTGGGACACATGGCTCATCTTGGCGACCGCTACAAGAATCAGGCCTTGATCTGGCCGGTGCTGCGCAAGTCGTTTGCCTTTCTGTTGCTATTGTTCGTGCTCGACGCCGCCGAGGAGGTGCTCATTGGTTTCATGCATGGGCGCGCGCTCATGACGTCGCTGGCGGAGGTCAGTGGCGGCACGCGTGACCAGCTGATCGCACGCAGTATTTTGGGGTTGCTGATCCTGCTGCCGTTTTTTGTGCTGCGTGAATTAGGCAATATCGTTGGCGGACGCACACTGGCGCGTCTGTTCTTTGAGTCACGCCGCGTCATTGATCGCGCTGCGAGCGATGCGCACGACTGATCGTGCAAGGCGGGTGCTGAAGGGATCGAACCTTCGACCTCTCCCGACCGCTTGGGACGAGGTGCTTTTTCAAATCCCTCTTTATTTGTTGCCTGGGGAAGTATTCAAGGAGCTTGATTCAAATCAATACAATCTGCGCGCTATTTGGGTAAATTTGCCTGTCCGGGCCTCATGAGGATTTCCGGCTTTCGGCGCAAGCGATCACTGGATCGAAGGATTTTGACATGTGGCAGAACATACCGGCATTTATTCGGAATTGGTCGATTCTAATCGCCGGCGTCGTGATTATTGTACCGCTGCTTTATCTGGCGTCTTACCAAAGCCCATCGCAATCGACCTCCGTTCCGACGGCGCCGAATGAAACGTCCATCGTCCGGCTGGCAACCGCGCCAAGTGTAGCAAGTGTAACAAGCGCCGCAGCCGTCGCGGCGGCGCCTGCCAAAGCGCCGATGATGTCACATGAAACCATGGCGGCCGCGCCAGCGGTTGCGCAGACCAGCGGCCAGGGAGCGCCCGCGCCAACAGCACCGGTCGCCGCCGTCAGCGGCGACATTGCCACCGGTAAGCTGGTTTTCCGCAAATGCCAGGCCTGTCATTCGCTCGAGCCCGGTAAGAATGGCTTGGGCCCGAACCTTTCCGGCATTGTCGGCAAGAAAGCCAGCAGCGTAGCAAATTACAATTATTCACCGGCGATGAAGGGCAGCAACCTCACTTGGGATGTTGCGACTCTCGATGCTTATCTGTCGGACCCGCAGAAGTCGGTGCCGGGCAACAAGATGCCGTTTCCCGGGCTGAAGACCGAGAACGAGCGCAAGGCGGTGATTGCGTTTCTTGCCTCGGCTCCGGGTGCCCCGGCGCCGACTACGGCCCGAGCGCCAGATGGAGCGCCGCCCGTGGCGCAGGCGGCGCCGCCTGCATCCGGCAATCAACCCGCGTCAAGCTACGTTCCGGGTCTACGCTACACATTGCGCACCGGGATTGCCGAGGGCCGCATGGTCTTTATCGGCGTCGGCGGCGCCATCGACGGCCAAGTCAATCCCGTGCTTTCGGCGGCCGAAGGGCAAGACGTGCAGGTCACTTTGATGAATGGCGAAGGCGCCGAGCACGACATTGTATTCGCCAATCAAGAGGCAACCGCAAGGTCGGCCCACATCACCGGCAAGGGCGCCAGTACCAACATCGCGTTCCGCGCCGGCAAGGCCGGTGACTACATTTATTTCTGCAGCCTGCCGGGCCACCAGCTCGCCGGCATGCAGGGACAATTCCTCGTCACACCGCAGGCGCCGCCGCAGACCCTGGTTGAGGCGGACATTTCAAAACTGTCGACCGATCTGCCGCCGCCGATCGGCAAGCGGGCGCCCCAAACGATCCGCGTCGATCTGACGACGGTGGAGTTGGAAGGCCGGCTCGCCGAAGGCACGACGTTCGGCTACTGGACCTTCAACGGCAAAGTGCCGGGTCCTTTCCTGCGCGTCCGTGTCGGCGATACCGTCGATGTCCGGCTAAAGAACTCCAGCGACAGCGCGATGGTTCATTCGGTCGATTTCCATGCGGCGACCGGTCCGGGCGGCGGCGCTGCCTCCACCCAGACCAATCCGGGCGAAGAGAAGGGTGTGAAATTCAAAGCGCTGATCCCCGGACTCTACGTGTATCATTGCGCCACGCCGATGGTGGCGCACCATATCGCCAACGGCATGTACGGCCTGATCCTGGTGGAGCCGGAGGGGGGATTGCCTCCGGTCGACCGCGAATTCTATGTGATGCAGGGCGAAATCTACACCGAGGCGGCATTTGGCCAGCACGGCAGCCAGGAGTTCAACGTCGAAAAGCTGTTGAACGAACGGCCGGAATACTTCGTCTTCAACGGCTCCGTGGGTGCGTTGTCCAAGCTCCATCCTCTGGAAGCGAAAGTCGGCGAGACGGTGCGCATATTCTTCGGCGTCGGCGGGCCGAATTTCACCTCGTCGTTCCACGTCATCGGCGAAATGTTCGACCGGGTTTACAATCTCGGCGGCGTTCTCAGCGAGCCGTTGAAGGGCATCCAGACGGTCACGGTGCCGCCCGGCGGCGCGGTGATTACTGAATTTAAACTCGATTTCCCGGGAAACTACATTCTGGTCGACCACGCATTGTCGCGGCTTGAACGCGGATTGGTCGGAATTCTGCACGTCGAAGGGCCGGCCAATCCTGAAATATATGACGGCAAGATCGTGCCCGGCGGCGGGCACTAGACCCCTTTGCAACGAGAAGTCTGTAAGACTTTAAATGGTGGGCGCTGAAGGGATCGAACCTTCGACCTCTCCCGTGTGAAGGGAACGCTCTCCCGCTGAGCTAAGCGCCCGGCCAGTTACGGACGGGCGATATAAGAGTTGCCTCGGAGAGGTGTCAAGGAAAAGCCGGGCGTTATTAATTCCGGCTCTTGGGGTCCTCGGCATGCGGTAGGCGCGAGGCATGGCTTTGCAGCGCGCGGATGCGGTCGGCGAGATTTCCGTTGCCCGACGCAGTCTCGGGCAGCTCGACGTCGCCATGGACGGCAACCGTGCTGCTGCTGCCGCGATCGTGCGCCGTTTCGGCGGCCAGGATGGCGTCGATCGGCGAGTTCGGGCCTTCCAGCGCCGAGGCCAGCCGCGCCACTTCGGCCGCGACGTCGTTGATGCGCTCGCGCAGCAGCGCGTTCTCCACCCGCTCGGAGGCCCAGCTTTCCTCGGTCTCGCGCTTCATGGTGCCGAGATCTTGGGCAAAGCGATCGCGCTCGGTCTTGGTGCGCTCGAGCTCGGTCTGCAGTTGGGTGTTTTCAGCCTTGAGCCTTTGGGTCGACGAACTGGAGCGGCCGTCGATCTCGGCGATGGCCGAGCGCAGATCGCCTTCGGTCTTGCGCGCCGTTTCGATCTCGCCGCGCAGAGCTTTGAGTTCGAATTCGCTTTCGTTGAGCAAGCGCGACTGTTCGCCGAGCCGGTTTTCCAGATCCTGGGCGCGGCGGCCGAGGATTTCCGCTTCGGTGGTCTGCGCCACCAGAGCCTGTTCGAGTTCGGAGACGCGGCGGCCGAGGTTTTCCACCTTGCCGCGCTCTTCGGCGAGTTCCTGGGTGGCTGCCTTGAGTTCGACCCGTTCGGAGTCGCGACGATCTTCCACCGTCTTGAGCTCGTTGCCGGCGTCGGTGAGCCGGTCCTTGAGCGCATCGACCTGGGTCTTGAGCGCGACGATATCGACCTTCTGTGCGTCCGCGACGCTGGAGCGCTCGTCGAGAGTGCCCATCAATTTAGCGAGATCGGCTTCCTTGTCGGACAGCGCGCGCTCGGCATCGTGCATAGCGCTGGTCTTGACCGCGAATTCGTCCTCGGTGGAGCGCAGTTGATCGCGCAGGGCCTTGTCGCGCGATTCCAGCGCGAAAATGGCGGCGGTCTTTTCGCCGAGTTCGAGCTTGAGCCGGTTGATGGCGTCGCCCTTCTTGCCCAGTTCGGCAAGTTGGCTGGTGCTCTTGGTCTTGAGCTGTTCGACGCTCATTTCGAGGCGTCGGGTCGACATGGCGAATTCGGCCCGCAGCTGATCCTTGTCGGCCTGGATTTCCGCCATCGACAACGGGGTCGCGGCCTCCAGCCGCCGCATGGTCAGCCGCACCGCGCGGCCGTGGACGAGGGGGATGACGACGAGCCCGATGAGGGCTGCGACGAGGAATCCGATCCCGAAAAACATGATCGGTTCAATCATGAACTACGCCTCCAACACACCCAACTCACCCGACACGAACAACCCCACGAAAACCATGCCACGCGGGGTCCGTTACTGCCAGTATATCCCAAGATTAACCTAAACCCGTCCGGCTCGTCCCGGCCGCCCAGGCGGTTCAATAATCAATAATAAATATGGCGGCGCCGCGTCAGAACGGGTTCCAGGTCGCGTTCGGCGTAAACTTTAGATAGCCGATATTGGCACCGAGCCGCAGACCCACGCCGGAGCGGATTGGAACCACGACAATATTGCCGGCGGCCAGCGCCGTCATGCCGAAACCGCCGATGAAATAGGCAGAGCCGTCGATGCCAGCGAAGCGTTGATACACCGCTTCGGTCGCCGGCAGATTATAGACCAGCATCATGGTGCGAGCGCCTTCGCCACCGGTGTCGAAACCGATCGAGGGGCCTTCCCAGAATACGCGGCGGTCGCCGGCATTCTTGGTGTAGAGCTTGCCGTCACCGTAGCGCAGCCCGATCACGAAGGCGCCACTGCCCTCCTGCCCAAGGATATAGCCGTTGGGCTGGCCCCAATTGCTGACGGCTTTTTCGACTACCTGCGCCAGCCCGCGCGACACCGACCCGAAAAACTGATGTCCTTGTTGGACCAACTCGTCGGGTCCGAATGTGTTGTTGCCCTGCGGCCGCGAAGGCGGATTTTGGGCAGGCGGTGGGCTTTGGGCAGCAGCCACACCGGCACCAAAGGTGACGAGGCACAACGTCAGGGCCGCAAGGCGCAAGGTGGCGCGCATCGATTGCTCCATTGAATGACGAAGACGCCCGTTTAACCGGATGCTCACGCGGACGGCGGTAAATTGGCGGCGAAAGCTTTGTCCCGAATCGATCGAATGTTGCTGAGGACTATGACTGCAGCACGGCAGCCAGGGAAGTCGCGGTTGGCGTTGGGGGCGCTGGTTGGCCTCGCATTGTCCGGCGGTATTTTGACACCCTCCGCCTCGGGGGCGGCCCCGGACGAGCGGATTGTAATCAATTCGCAGTCCGGGCTCGCCATCAGCGGGTTCGACTCGGTGGCCTATTTTACCGATGGTGCCGCGAAAATCGGCCGGCCGGACCTGGAATTGAGCGTGGCCGGCACGGTCTGGCGTTTCTGCAACGAGGGCAATCGGGCGGCCTTTGCTGACCATCCAGAGGTCTATATGCCACGCTTTGGCGGCCATGACCCGGTGGCCGTGGCCCGCGGCACCTGGGTGGCGGGTCATCCGCAGTTCTGGGCGGTCGTCGGGGGCCGGCTTTATCTCTTCTATAACGAGCCGGCACGCGCGGCCTTTGCCGCCGATCCGGGCCACGTCATCGAGGCCGCCGAGCGCAAATGGCCCGAGGTGGCGCGCACCATCGGGCGCTGAAAAACCTCAAGGACCGAAAGTTGCGGCCTTGGCCGGATCGCCCCAGGCGATGAATGACGGCACGCGGAAATTCTCCGCAGCGCGGCCGTAGAGCATGGCTTCGCCTTGCGGCGTCGTCACGATGCCACCCGCCGCCAACACCAAAGCGTGGCCGGCGGCGATGTCCCATTCACAGGTGGTCCCGAGCCGCGGGTAGACATCGGCCACCCCTTCTGCGATCCGACAGAACTTGATCGAGGAACCGCTGGAGTCATGCGTGACCGGCGGGAGCCTGGCGAGAAATGCGTCAGTCTTGGGATCGAAATGCGAGCGGCTGACAACTGCCACGCCGCCTTGCTCCGGCCAGCGCCGCGCGTGAATCGTCTGAGGCTGGTCGGCGCCGTCCGGCAGCAGCCGCAAGCGTTCAACCTTTCCTCCAACAACGCCGCGCCAGAGTTTATTTTGCTTGGGCGCCGAGATGAGCCCAGCGATCGGTATGCCGCCGGTCAGAATCGCGATATTGACGGTGAATTCGTCGCGCCCGGCGATGAATTCCTTGGTGCCGTCGAGCGGATCGACCAGGATGAAACTGCCCTCGAGTGCCGGCGGCGCCGTTCTGCCGGACATCTCTTCGGAGACCACCGGCACGTCTGGCAATAGCCGCGCCAAGCCTTCCAGGATGATCGCTTCGGATGCTTCATCGGCCACGGTGACCGGGGATTGATCGTCCTTCAGGCGATGCGACACGTTGCCCGCCGCGATCTCGCAGATCGCCGCGGAAGCGCGTGCGACGATTGCCGTCAATTCGTCCAGCAATTCGGTGGCTTGGGCGGGCGATATTTCGGAGTCGGTCGTCAAAATAAGGTCCTTCCGCTTTCTTTCCCAGGCTGCGAGTCCTTGGCGTTGGCGCGCGTGCGGTGTATCACGCCCCAAACCGGCGCGACCAGCGATTCGCTGGTTTTTTGGCACCCTGCCAGCCCAGCGGAGACCCGCCCATGTCCGGATCGCCCATCGAAGCGCTCGATCTTGCCGCCTTGCTGTGCTCGCGCGTCTGCCATGACCTGATCAGCCCGGTCGGCGCCATCGTCAACGGCCTGGAAGTGCTGGCCGAGGAGAAGGACGAGGCGACCAAGACCTTCGCGCTCGACCTGATCAAGAAGAGCGCCAACACCGCTTCCGCCAAGTTGCAGTTCTGCCGCATCGCCTTTGGCGCCGCCGGTTCCGCCGGCGCCCAGATCGATCTTGGCGACGCCGAGACGATCGCGCGCGGTTTCTTGGAGGACGACAAGACCAAGCTCACCTGGAACCTGCCGCGCGCGCTGCTGGCCAAGAACAAGGTCAAGCTGCTGCTCAATATACTCCTGATCGCTGGGCAAACGATCCCGCGTGGTGGCAAGCTCACGGTCGATCCGATCGGCGCCGGGGACGCCATGGGGTTCAAGGTCAGCGCGGCCGGCGCCAATGCCAAAGTTCCGCCGGCGGTGGCGCAATTGCTCACCGGCGAGGCCGGGTCCGAAGCGCTCGATGCCCATCGCATTCAGCCGTTCTATGCCGGCTTGCTGGCCAAGGCTTGCGGCATCAAGGCCACGATGGCGATGGATGGCGAGGCCGTGGTCGTTACCGCGCAATAATTGCCGGATTCCGGCGGTTAACAAACGGTTAACACCGCCCACAACCGCACGCGTCCGCAACCAAAATTAAACCCTTCCTCGACACACTGCCGGTGCTCCCGACGGAGAGCGGCAGACGGGCCAAAGCCTGTCGACGAAGGCGTTTCTTATGGACGACCTGCTGCAGGAATTTGTGACCGAGACCAACGAGAGTTCTCGATGTGGTCGACGTCGAGCTCGTGCGATTCGAGCAGGATCCCAACAACGCCAAGATCCTCGATAACATCTTCCGTCTTGTTCACACCATCAAGGGAACCTGTGGTTTCATCGGGCTGCCGCGGCTGGAAGCGCTTGCGCACGCCGCCGAGACGTTGATGGGAAAATTTCGCGACGGCTCGCCGGCGACCAATGAGGCGGTCACGCTCATCCTCGCCACCATTGACCGCATCAAGGAAATTCTCGAATCGCTCGAACGCGACCAGCGCGAACCGGACGGCGCCGATGCGGACCTGATTGCCGGTCTCGAGCTTATGGTCGAGCGGGTCGGTTCGGCGGCGCCACAGCATGCAATCGGGACGCTCGTGCCGCAGGTGATGGAGCGCCGGTTGCGCCCAGGCGAAGTTTCGCTGGACGAGCTCGAGCGCGCGTTCCGTGAAACGCCCGTCGATCCTCCGCTTGTGAAGCCCGTTAAGCAGGCGCCGGCCGAGGCCCCGGTCAAGGAAGACGACAACGGCAAGAGCTCCAACCAATCGATCCGGGTCACCGTCGATACGCTCGAACAACTGATGACGATGGTGTCCGAGCTGGTGCTAACGCGCAATCAACTGCTCGAAATCGTGCGCCGCCACGAGGATTCGGAATTCAAGACGCCGCTGCAACGGCTGTCCAATGTCACTGCCGAGTTGCAGGAAGGCGTGATGAAGACGCGCATGCAGCCGATCGGCAATGCATGGCAGAAGTTTCCGCGCATCGTGCGCGACCTTTCTAATGAGCTTGGCAAGCAGATCGATCTGGAAATGCACGGTGACGAGACCGAGCTCGATCGCCAGGTGCTCGATCTGATCAAGGACCCCCTCACTCATATGGTGCGCAATTCAGCCGACCACGGTCTGGAAACGCCCAAGGAGCGGCGCGCGGCCGGCAAGCCAGAGCATGGCCGCATCCGGCTTTCGGCCTATCACGAAGGCGGCTTCATCGTCATTCAAGTGGCCGACGACGGCCGCGGTCTCGACACCGAGCGCATCAAGGCCAAAGCGGTCTCCCAAGGCCTCGTCTCCGAGGCCGAAATGAAAAAACTGTCGGAAGCGCAAATTCACAAATTCATTTTCGCGCCCGGCTTTTCCACCGCCGCGAAGATCACCAGCGTGTCCGGACGCGGGGTCGGCATGGACGTGGTGCGCAACAATATCGACCAGATCGGCGGCGCGATCGACGTGAAGTCGATCGCCGGCGTCGGATTGAGTTTCACTATCAAGATCCCGCTCACGTTGGCGATTGTCGCGGCCTTGATCGTCGAGGCTGGCGGCGAACGCTTCGCGATCCCGCAGCTTTCGGTGATCGAACTGGTGCGCGCGCGCAGCAACGACGAACACCGCATCGAGCGCATCAAGGACACCGCGGTCCTGCGTTTGCGCGACAAGCTTTTGCCGCTGGCGCGCCTGAGCCATCTGTTGGGAACCGAAACCGCCGCTGAGCGCGATGTGGAGAGCGGCTTCATCATTGTCACGCAGGTCGGCAGCCAGACCTTCGGCATCGTGGTCGATGGCGTGTTTCACACCGAGGAAATCGTGGTGAAGCCGATGTCGAGCAAGCTGCGCCACATTGCTATGTTCTCCGGCAACACCATTCTTGGCGACGGCTCGGTGATCATGATTATCGACCCGAACGGCGTCGCGCAGGCGCTCGGCAGCACGGTCACCTCGCAGCTTGCCGCCTCCGAAGCAGCCGATGGCAAGTCGGCCGCTTCCGAAGCGGAGACCACATCGCTGCTCGTTTTCCGCGCCGGGGCCGCCCAGATCAAAGCCGTGCCGCTCGCGCTGATTACGCGGCTGGAGGAAATCGACGCCCACAAGATCGAGCTATCGAATGGCCGGCACATGGTGCAGTACCGCGGTCAGCTGATGCCGTTGATCAGCATGAACGAGGCCGTTCGCGTGAAGGGCGAGGGCGCCCAGCCGCTGCTGGTGTTCTCGGATGGCAGCCGCTCGATGGCGCTGGTGGTCGACGAGATCGTCGACATCGTCGAAGAGCACCTCGACATCCAGGTGGCCGGCGACAATGCCGGCGTGCTCGGCTCCGCCATCATCAAGGGCCAGGCGACCGAAATCATCGATGTCGGCCATTTTCTGCCGCTTGCCTTCGAGGATTGGTTCCGCCGCAAGGAGCGGTCGGTCCACGCCAAGCCGCACTCGGTGCTTTTGGTCGACGATTCCCCGTTCTTCCGCAACATGCTCACGCCGGTACTGCAAGCCGCCGGCTACGACGTGACCGCGGCCAGTTCTGCGCAAGAAGCGCTGGCGATCCTCGCGGAAGGCCGCGCCTTCGACGTCGCCGTTACCGATATCGAGATGCCGGATATGGATGGCTTCGAATTTTCCCAGGCCGTGCGCGGCGATGCGCGCACCGCCGACTTGCCGATCATCGCGCTGTCCTCGGTGGTGTCGGCCGAAGCGGTCGAGCGCGGCCGCCGTGTCGGCTTCCACGACTATGTCGCAAAGTTCGACCGGCAAGGGCTGATTGCGGCGCTCAAGGAACAGACCGATGTCGGTCGCGCGGCGTGAGGGGCAAACCATGAGCACCGAAAGCACCGGCAACCTGAAGGAATACGTCACCGCCATGATCGGTGGGCAATTGTTCGGCCTGCCGATCCTGCGCGTACAGGATGTTTTCCTGCCGGAGCGGTTGACGCGCGTGCCATTGGCGCCGGCCGAGATCGCCGGCGTGCTCAATCTGCGCGGACGAATCGTGACGCTGATCGACATGCGCTGCCGGCTCGGGCTCGAGCGGCGCCAGGACGATGGCCAGTCCATGGCGATCGGAGTCGAATCGCGCGCCGAGCACTACGGCTTGCTGATCGACAGCGTGGGCGAGGTGCTCAAACTGGACGACGCAACCCGGGAAGCAAACCCGATCAATCTCGATCCGCGCCTGGCGCGCGTGTCGGCAGGAATTCACCGGCTGGAAGGCCTGTTGCTCATCGTGGTCGATGTCGATCGCGTTCTTGATATCGGTGCCAAGATCGACAACAAGGCGATCGCTGCGTGACAAAATTCGAATTTGGGAATGATTTGCGGGCTAGGACCTGCAAGTAAAACAGGACGAGGTAATACGATGAAAACGTGTTTGGTCGTTGACGACTCCAGCGTCATCCGAAAGGTGGCGCGGCGAATTCTCGAAGGTCTCGAATTCGAGATCGTGGAAGCCGAGGATGGCGAGCAGGCGCTCGAGGCCTGCAAGCGCCATTTGCCCGAGGCGATCCTGCTCGATTGGAACATGCCGAAGATGGACGGCTACGAGTTCCTGCGCGTGTTGCGCCGGCTTCCGGGGGGTGACCAGCCCAAGGTCGTGTTTTGTACCACCGAGAACGACGTCGCGCACATCGCGCGCGCACTGCATGCCGGCGCCAACGAATACATCATGAAGCCGTTCGACAAGGAAATCGTCGAAGCCAAGTTCCAGGAAGTCGGGCTACTGTGATAGCCCCCGCACTGCGCCTGCGTCCAGCGGACGAATTCCGATGAACGTTGCCGTCGCACCAAAATCTGCATCGGCCACCGGCCGGCACATCCGCGTGATGATCGTGGACGACGCTGTGGTCGTGCGCGGACTCTTTTCGCGTTGGGTGGAAGCGGAATCCGACCTGGAGGTCGTCGCCTCGCTGCGCACCGGCCGCGAGGCCGTCAATCAGCTCGAGCGCGCCGATCCCGACGTGGTTGTGCTCGACATCGACATGCCGGAGCTCGATGGCATCGCCGCCTTGCCGCTGCTGCTGGCGAAAAAACGCGATCTGATCGTGATCATGGCCTCGACGCTGACGCGGCGCAACGCCGAGATCAGCCTGCGCGCGCTCTCCCTCGGTGCGACCGACTATATCCCGAAGCCGACCGCCAACCATGAAGTCGCCGCCTCCGCCGACTTTCGCCGCGAGCTTATCGAGAAGATCCGCCACCTCGGCCTGCGCGCAAAGCAGAAGCGGGCCGTGCAAGCGCGCGCCGCCGTGTCCCCATCCGATTCCCTGCTCACATCCAAATCCTCACCACCGCTGCAACCCCGCCTGCCGGGGCAGGGCGCCGCGCACGCGCCGGTCACGCTACGCGCCATGCCGGTAACGCCGCCGTGCGTGCTGTTGATCGGTTCATCCACCGGGGGGCCCCAGGCACTCAATGCAATCGTCGGGCAACTGGCTAGCGTGCTCGAGCGCGCTCCGGTCCTGATCACCCAGCACATGCCGGCTACTTTCACCGCCATTCTGGCCGAGCATCTTGCCCGCATCGCCAAATGCCCGGTGCGCGAGGCGCAAGATGGCGAAGAGGTCAACTCCGGCACCATTTATATCGCCCCCGGGGGCAAACACATGAAGGTCGCGCGCCGCAACGGCATTGCCGTGATCGCGCTCGACGAGGGCGCGCTGATCAATTTCTGCAAGCCCGCGGTCGACCCGCTGTTTGCTACCGCTGCCGAAGTGTGGGGGCCCAAGGTGCTGGCGCTAGTGCTGACCGGCATGGGTTCCGATGGCCTGCGCGGCGCGCAGTCGATCGTTGCCGCCGGGGGCAATGTGCTGGCGCAGGACGAAGCGACGAGCGTGGTCTGGGGCATGCCCGGCCAAGTCGCGCATGCGGGGCTCTGCTCGGCCGTCGTGCCGCTCAACGAGATCGCGGGAAAGCTCACGCGCCTGTTCTCGGGAGAGCGCGCGTGACGCCACAGGATTTCGACTACCTGCGCAAGCTGTTGCGCGATCGCTCCGGGTTGGTGCTCTCGGCCGAGAAGCAATACCTCGCCGAAAGCAGGCTCCTGCCAATCGCGCGCAAGCACAGCCTCGCCAATCTGACCGAACTGGTCGGCAAACTCAAAGGCCCGCTGGCCGTGCCGCTGACGGTCGAAGTAATCGAGGCGATGACCACCAACGAGACCTTCTTTTTCCGCGACAAGCTTCCGTTCGAACACGTGCGCGACATCATCATGCCGGCGCTGATCGCTGCGCGCGCGCGCGAGAAGCGCATCCGCATCTGGTGTGCCGCGGCCGCTTCCGGCCAGGAGCCCTATTCGCTGGCGATGATCCTGAAAGGCATGAACGCCGCGCTCGCGGGCTTTCGCGTCGAGATCATCGCCACCGACCTTTCCGGCGACGTGCTGGATAAGGCCAAGGCCGGCATCTACAGCCAGTTCGAAGTGCAGCGCGGCCTGCCGATCCAGCAACTGGTGAAATTCTTTACCCAGGTCGGCCAGGTCTGGCAGATTGCGCCCGAGATTCGCGCCATGGTGCAATTCCGTCCGCTCAATCTGCTCAACGATTTTTCGGCCCTCGGCACCTTCGACCTGGTGTTCTGCCGCAACGTGCTGATCTACTTCGACCAGGAAACCAAGATCGGCGTGTTCAACCGCATTGCCAAACAGATGCCGGGCGACGGCTTCCTGGTGCTGGGCGCTGCCGAAACCGTGGTCGGCCTCACCGAGGCGTTCAAGCCGATGCCCGACAAACGCGGGCTCTATGTGCCGAACCCGAAGAAATTCACGGCGCCTGCGAGCAACGTGTTGAAGTTCGCGGCGAAGGCGTAGGTTTCTTCTTATCCCTCCCCCTTGTGGGGAGGGTGGCGAATGCGAAGCACGAGCCGGGTGGGGGGTAGTCGCGAGCGGGACAATCCTTTTGGGCAATCGATACTGACGCCCCCGACCCCTCCCCAGCGCGCGAACCCGCTACACTCCGCCCTCATACCAAGTCGCATGAAAGGCCTAATCGCGTTCCTGCTTTTCAGCGGGACGATCCTTCTCATTGCTCGAGGAAAACCAGCTCGCGCGCAGATCGGCGGCGCCGAGATCGCCTTTGATCAGCATACAGACGGCGGCGTCTTCGGGTTCGACTATTGAGTACACCGTGGCTTCGCCGTTGAGCGAGACGGTGTAAAGTGTGGTTGCCTCATTGAAATTCCAGTCACCATTGAACGTCAGATATCTTCCATTCTCTTTTTTAGTTTTGTCATACAGAACAGCCCGGTGATTTTCGGAAAGGTTTAGCTCTTTCGTCCCATCCAGCGATGCGGTATGAGAGCAATCCAGAAGGTTTTCCCAACCCGGAGAGGAAGATTTTGCCGCCTGCTCAGGCTCTTCGCCTGTGTCTAACGTCAAATAGATCGCGCCTGTGACTGCACAGGCAATCAGGATTGGCCACCAAAAGTTTGTCTTTGATGGCGGCTCAGGTAACTCACCAAACTCCGCCTCATCTGGCGGCTTGCCGTTGGGAGTTGAAGCGGGCATAGGCCATTCCCCTATATTTGTAGAGGCAATCGTAACATGGCGGGCATGCAGGCCTTAAAGCCGCCTAGGCTCGCGCGGTCGGTCCGCCCTTGGCTCGTGTGCTGAGACTGCCAGCGACATGGCTGCGACCTCCTAACCCCTATGTCCGCCCCCACGCCAACCCGCTACACTCTTCCCTCGTACCAGTCGCATGGTCCACTGCCCGGGGCGTTTCATGAAATTCCTGCGCGTATTCCTCCTCGCAAGCCTTGCCTGCGCCATCGCCAATCAGGCGCAAGCCCAATCGGCGACCGAGCCGCTCGGCGGGCAGGCCGGGCGCCGCGACAAGCCCTCGGTCAAGGATCTCGATTTCCAGCTCAAATACCAGCGCGCCTTCGAGGCCGTGTTGTGGGCGCTGCCGGCGGTGTCGATCCACGGCTTCCGCCGCGCCGCCGAGGCGCTCGGCGTGCATGACGACGAGGTGATCGCCTATTCCAAGATCGCGACGCCGAAGTTCGAGGCGCTGCTCGCCAACGACTTCGTGCCCTATATCACGACCTTCGCCGATCTGCGCACCGGTCCGATCGTGCTGGAAATGCCGCCGGCGACCGAGAAGGCAAGTCTGTTCGGCCAGGTGGTCGATGCCTGGGGCGTGACGGTTGCCGACGTCGGCCCGACCGGCCAGGACCAGGGCAGGGGCGGCAAATATCTCATTCTGCCGGCCGGCTACGACAAGGAAACTCCGCAAGGCTATATCCCGATCCAGACCGGCAGCCTGCGCGTGTTTTTCGCCTTTCGCTCGGTGCCCGGCCCGAAGGGCACCTGGGATGAGGCCGCCGAATACGCCAAGACGCTCAAGCTCTATTCGCTGCTGCAGGCGGCGCGCCCGCCGCAGACCCGGTTCGTCGATCCCGGCAAGCAGCGTTTTGCTACGTTGCCCCGGTTTGACGAGAATTATTTCAAGGACATCTACGACATCGTCAGCGTCGAGCCGGTGCGGCCGCGCGACAAGGCAATGATGGGCATGCTGGCCTCGATCGGCATCGAGCCGGGCAAGCCATATAAGCCAGATGAGAAAACCAAGAAGGCGATGAAGCAGGCGGCGATCGATGCCTATTTCTACATCCATCAGCGCTTCGAGACGCCGCGCCCCGATCAGTTCTACTGGCCGGAGCGGAAATACGTGATGCTGTCTGCGCCCGACGCCGGCAACGGATTCAAATACGAGACCGACAAGGTGCTGCAGGTCGACGACCGCGCGTGGCAATATGCGCTCGGCACGTTTTATCCCAGGACACTCGAGGCAAAACCCGCGGTCGTTTATATCGGTCCGGTCGCCGACGCTGCCGGCAAGCCGTTTTTGCCGGCCAAGATCTACAAGGTCACCCTTCCGAAGGACATGCCGGTCAAGCAGTTCTGGTTCCTCAACCTCTATGACGCGGCGACCTTTGCCTTCATCTACGCGCCGAACGAGCGGGCCAGCCTGTCCTCGTTCGACGCCAAGAAGATGAAGGCCAACGCCGATGGCGGCGTGACGATCTATATCGGCCCCAAGGCGCCGGACGGGCAGGAGGCGAACTGGATCCCGACCGCGGGCAAGAAGCCGTTCCCGGTGTTCCGGCTCTATGGCGCGACAGACGCTTTCTTCGACAAAAGCTTCAAGCTGCCGGATTTCGAATTGGTCGGGAAGTAGCACCCACAAAAAAACCCCGGTCTTTCGACCGGGGTTTGAGTTGGGAGGAGAGAGCCCGAGTGGGGCTCAGTCAAGATGTACGCAGACGCAACGGGTGGATTTCGTTGGCTGCTCAGACAGCGAATTACGCTGGAATTCTCTCTTCGACCTCGTGCGGCTCGCGCAGCACATAGCCGCGGCCCCACACCGTCTCGATGTAGTTCTTGCCCGACGACGCGTTCGCCAGCTTCTTGCGCAGCTTGCAGATGAACACGTCGATGATTTTGAGCTCCGGCTCGTCCATGCCACCGTAGAGATGATTGAGGAACATCTCCTTGGTCAGCGTGGTGCCCTTGCGCAAGCTAAGCAGCTCGAGCATCTGGTATTCCTTGCCGGTCAGGTGCACGCGCTGGCCGCCGACTTCGACCGTCTTGGTGTCGAGGTTGACGACGAGATCGCCGGTATTGATGACCGACTGGGCGTGGCCCTTGGAGCGGCGCACGATCGCGTGGATGCGCGCGATCAGTTCGTCCTTGTGGAACGGCTTGGTCATGTAGTCGTCGGCGCCGAACCCTAAGCCCTTCACCTTGTCCTCGATGCCGGCAAGCCCGGAGAGGATCAGGATCGGCGTCTTGACCTTCGAGACGCGCAAGGAGCGCAGAACCTCGAAACCCGACATGTCGGGCAGGTTCAGGTCCAGAAGGATGATGTCGTAGTCGTAGAGCTTGCCGAGATCGACGCCTTCCTCACCCAGATCGGTGGTGTAGACGTTGAAACTCTCGGATTTCAGCATCAGCTCAATCGATTGAGCGGTGGCGCTGTCGTCTTCAATCAGTAGAACGCGCATGCCAGTCCCCTATCTCGCCGCAACCGGGCTTAAGGTCAGCGCCGCAAAAGGCGGCGAGTGTGAAAAAACGCGGTGGGACAAACCGATTCGACACTATCGGGACATGGTTAACAAAACCTGATTCTTCTGTGCAAGCATTCGCTGGCGAAAGCAAGGCGAATCGCCGTAAGATGTTGCCAGAGAGTGGTTTTTTAGCCACGTACCGCTTCATGCTCCAGTTTAAGAGTCGGGCCTAACCGACTCTGTGGATTCGCCCCTTCCGTCCCGGCCGGGCAATTCGTTTGCCGTAGTCCCATGGACGATGACCCAATGATTAACGACCCGGGTAAACACCGAGTTAAAGGCGCCGATGGGGCGGTAAGCCTAAGGGCGCCTTTACGGCTGGGCTCTTCCCTTAACCTCTCCCATGGGGAGAGGTCGGCGCACGAAGTGCGCCGGGTGAGGGGTTACCGCTTATCGAGACTCACTTGTCCCCTCACTCCAACCCTCTCCCCCCAGGGGAGAGGGAGCACGCGTGCATCCTTGGCAGCCTCTGAGGCCCAAACTTGAGAGCCCTCGCCGAGCAGATCGTGGATATCGACGGCGTCGAGATCTTCGGCCGCGTGGTGGGCGTGCGCGGGCTGATGGTGGAGATTGCCGGGCCTATTCACGCCATGTCGGTCGGCGCCCGCCTGACGATCGAAAACGGCACCGGCCGCGCCATCCCCTGCGAGGTGGTCGGCTTTGCCGGCAAACATGCGCTGGCGATGCCGTTCGCGGCGCTCGAAGGCGTGCGGCGCGGCTGCCGGGCGGTGGTCGCAACCGCCGCCGGTACCATCCGGCCGTCCGAGCGCTGGCTCGGCCGCGTCATCAACGCCATGGGTGAGCCGATCGACGGCCAGGGTCCGCTGCCTTCGGGGCCGGCGCCCTATCCATTCCGCGCCTCGCCGCCGCCGGCGCATGCCCGCATGCGGGTAGGCCCGCCGCTCGATCTCGGCGTGCGCGCGCTCAATACCTTCATCACCTGCTGCCGCGGCCAGCGCATGGGCATCTTCTCCGGCTCCGGCGTCGGCAAATCGGTGCTGCTGTCGATGCTGGCGCGCAACGTGGCGGCCGACATATCGGTCATTGGCCTAGTCGGCGAACGCGGCCGCGAGGTGCAGGAGTTCTTGCAGGACGATCTCGGTCCGGCCGGCTTGGCGCGCTCGGTCGTGGTGGTATCGACGTCGGACGAGCCGGCGCTGATGCGCCGCCAGGCCGCCTATCTCACGATGGCGATCGCCGAATTCTTCCGCGACCTGAACAAAGACGTGCTGGTGCTGATGGACTCGGTGACGCGCTTTGCCATGGCGCAGCGCGAGATCGGACTTTCCGCCGGCGAGCCGCCGACCGCCAAGGGCTATACGCCGACGGTGTTCACTGAACTACCGCGCCTGCTCGAGCGCGCCGGGCCCGGCACCGAGCAGGGCACTATCACCGGTATCTTCAGCGTGCTGGTCGACGGCGACGACCACAATGAGCCAGTGGCCGACGCCGTGCGCGGCATCCTCGACGGCCACATCGTGATGGAGCGCGCCATCGCCGAGCGCGGGCGCTATCCGGCGATCAACATCCTCAAGTCGATCTCGCGCACCATGCCGCGCGCCGCCGATCCGGCTTTCCTGCCGGCCATCAACCGGGCGCGCCAGGTAATGGCGACCTATTCGGACATGGAGGAGTTGATCCGGCTCGGCGCCTATCGGCCGGGCTCGAGCGCCGATGTCGACGAGGCCATCGCCTTGCACAAGCCGCTGGAGGGGTACCTCGCCCAGCTTAAGGAAGAGGCAACCAGTATGGCGGAGGGATATCAGCGATTGGAGCAAATCCTTCAGGGCGAAGTTACCGAAAACTAACGTTATTGCCCCACAGTCGCTCCGCTGAACGTCCGGGACGCCCGTGGAAAGCCGTGTATTGGCTTAAGCGTGCGCCAATTCGGGGCTTCGGGGGAGTATTGAGTCGATGAAGTCACGTGAAACCCTTATCCGCCTGAAGAAATTTCAGGTCGACGAGAAGCGGCGCAAGGTCGCCCAGATCGAAGCCATGATCGCCGAATTCGACCGCATCGCGGGCGAACTCGACCGCGAGATCAAGCTCGAGCAGGACCGCGCCGGCATCCACGATCCCGCCCATTTCGCCTATCCGACCTATGCCAAGGCGGCGATGGCGCGCCGCGAAAACCTCAAGCGTTCGGCCGACGAGCTCAAGACCCAGATGGACGACGCCAAGGCGGCACTCGGCGAGGCCTTCGAAGAGCTCAAGAAGGTCGAGATGCTGGACGAGCGCGACCATGCGCGCGAAAAGGCCGAGGACAATGCGCGCGAGCAGGCCGAGCTCGACCGCATCGCCGCGATGCGCTTTTCCACCAACGGCGCGCACGCGTAATTTCAATTCTGGGTTACCAGCGGCGCCCGCGTTGGGCGCCGTTTTCGTTTGCCGGCTTACTTCTTCGCGCCAGCTTCCACCTTCGCCTTCAGTTGCGCGAGCTCGCCCTCCTGTTTCGCCAGCGCTGCCTTGAGCGCGGCGATCTCGGTGCGGGCGCTGGCCAGATCGCGGCCGGTGGCGGCGATCTTGTCCTGGGTCTCGCGCGTGAATTTGGTCAGCGCCTGCTGAAGAAATTCGATATTGGCCTGCAGGCAGCCGGTGCGCCGCTCCATCGCCTTTTCGGCGGTGCAGACCTCCAGCCCGCGAATGTCCTGGGCGGCGGCTGGCGTCGGCCAAGCGGCGATGACCGCCGCCGCGCAGGCGAGAAATAGCGTTGCGGTGGGACGTTGCCGTCGAAACTGGAGTTGTCCGCTGGTCATGGCGGGAACCCTACACGAAAACATGCGGCAAAACGCCTCAAACGCATCGCTGCCGCCAGGCGATACCCAATGTTGGGGATGGAACACAACGAGTCCTAGGTGTCTTTGGCGCACGGGGAAGAACGTCGTGGGTTCCAGCCAATGCAGCCATTTGCGATATTGGGCGCCACCAAGACAGGAACCTCGACTGCGGCCGCCATTGCCAACGCACACCCATCGGTTTTTTGCGCCTACGGGTGCGATTTCACGCAACCGGCCGACGATGGCCGTAATCGGGATCTCGTCGACTTCATCCCCGACGTGCAACCATTATTCAAAAGCGGCGAATCCTTCGCCGGTTGTCTTCGCCAACTGAATACGCAGTTGCTTTCCAGGCAATGGGGTTTCGAGTGGGTCGGAACCAAGGTATCGGGAATCCGGCCCGATCTGATGCCGAAAGTCGAAGGCATGCCGGTCCTGTTTATGGTGCGCGACGTTCGGGTCTGGACCGTCAAGAATCTGGTTATCGCCCACGTGCTGAAGGCCGACCGGCGAACCAATATTGTGCCGTGCCTGATTTCCTATGCGGTCTATCTTCTCGATGCTTTCTTGCTCGAACGGTGCAGCAGGTTTGCCTTGGATAGCATGCTGTTAAAGGAAGACATGGGCTCGTTTCCCCGCGCGGTTGCGGGACTGTTGGAGCTTCCGTCAAATCCTTTTGAGAATTGGTGGATGACCACGGCCGTCTCTAAAAATGTCGCGCCGAAGAACTACAGCAATTGGATTGACGGGCACAATTCCGCTTTCTTGCCGCCGATTTTTTCCGACACCAAAAGCAGGTTGAATCCGCACCCGTTTTGGGATTCGTTTCTTCCCGTCTTCGATAAATATTTCCTCCATACCGGCAAGACGTATCCGCGCGAGGAAGTGCTGAGCGATCAGCAGCACTTAAACGAGCTTGGCAAGCGTCAAACCATGACGTTGCATGATGGCTTCGAGTGGTTTGAATCGTTCAGGGCGCTGGGGTTCGCGCAATCCAATAACGGGAAATTGTCCTGCAAGTGTCGGACCAATTATCCAAGGATAATTGGTTTGAAAAAGAATGGACCATTGCTTCACGATCTTTGCCGTTGTCTATGGGAAGCATTTAAGCGCTGCCATTTCGTGCCGGCCAGCCATATCGCCGCATGCTGCTAGACTGCTATAGTTGGCGGCAGTAGCAAGCTTGGGCCTCATATGCGGCGGCGCGCGTTCATCACTTTGCTTGGCGGCCTTTTTGGCGGCGCGGCGCTGTGGCCGCTTGGCGCACGCGCGCAAAATCAGCCGGATCCCAAACAGGCCGCCGACAATTCCGTTGGCTTGGTCGTGACCTTGCAAGGTATCGCGACCGTGACGCGCGGCAACGCGGCCGCTACCGCGCTGAAGGTCAACGACGCCATCTTCAATAAGGATACATTGCAAACCGGCGCCAACTCATCGCTCGGCGTCACCTTCGACGACGAAACCACCTTCAGCCTCAGCGCCAATGCGCGCATCGTGATCGACGATTTCGTCTATCAGGAGGGCGGCAGGGGCAATTCGGCCTTGTTCAATGTCGCGCGCGGCACCGTCGCTTTCGTCGCCAGTCTGGTGGCCAAGACTGGCGCCATGAAGATCGAAACCCCGACCGCGGCGCTCGGCATCCGCGGCACCACCGGCGTCGTCGATGTGCCGGACAACATCGCGGCTGGCGGCGGCGAAGCCCGGATCAAGCTCTATCCGGATGCCGACGGGCGGGTCGGGCAGATCGAGGTTTTCGACCGGCAGGGCGCGCGGCTGGGCGCGCTCACGCAAGGGTCGAGCGCGTTTGCGATACGGCCGGGCGTGGGCGGACGATTTGCCGCCGTGGCCTTCCAGATTCCGCCGCAGGAAGCGGCGCGCGACCGCGGCGTGGTGCAGCGGCTGTTCGCCTCGCACAATATCGGCCGGAACTTGGCAATCCAGCGGCGGCAAACCCGCATCCGCAATCCGCAGCGGCCGAACAACCTGCGGCCGAATAATCAACGCCCCAATAACCAGGGACCCAATAATCGGCGCCAGCGCGGCGGTCCGCAGCAGCCGAACCAGAATCCGGGCGGCCAGCAGCCCGGCCGGCTGCGGCAGAACCTGCGGAAGCTCAATCCATTCGATCGGAAGAAGAAGCCGCCCGAGACGCCGCGCTAACTAGAACGCCGCGGCCATGTCCTTGGCGCCGGGCGATTGCGAAGCGGTTTTCATCTTGCCTTCGATATCGGCCAGCAGCCCGCCGACCACGGCGGTGCGCCGCGCCACCGGGTTGCGCTCATAGCCCGACTGCTGGAAGAAATTCGCGGTCGGCACGCGCGCGCGCCATTCCGGCGGCATCATCACCATGTCGAGGCCATTGCCGTCGCCGGTCAGGTTCATCAGTTCGAGCTCGGCCGCGGCCAACGGCGCGTTGTAATGCTTGCCGCGCGCGAAGTGGACGGAATCGATCAGTTTCTGCACCTGCAACATCGGCCCGATGTCGCGGTCGAGCATCACCGCGTGAATGCCCATGCCGCCCGGCGTCGACTTCGCCAGCCGGTCGTGGTCGTTCCAGTGGTTGGGCACGCTGCGGCTGAAGGCGATCATCCGCTTGAGCGCCTCGATCTTGCGCTCCATGGCGATCTTGGGCTCGCCGGTCAGCGGCTTGGCTTTTTGCCGCAGCACCGCGAGATAGCGGTTGCCCTGTTCGGCCAGCAGCGACACCGAATTGGTGCTGAGCAACTGATTATATCCAATCGCCGGCGAAATCGCGCGCAGCCGCGTCGCAGTGACGCCCGCCTGCATATCGTAGGTGCCGTTGCCGCCGGTCTCGAAGGCGTAGACTCCGACGATCTGGTCGCGGGTGAGGCCGGCCGCGGAGGCGGCTTTGGCGTAGGCCCGTTTGAACTCGATGTCGTTTTGCGGGCGCTCCGGCACGAAGCCGTATTGCTCGGCCGCGGCTTTGAGAAAATCGGCGATCACCGGGATCGGCAGCTTTTCGCTCGGCTCCGGACCGGGCGTGGCTGGTGTGACCGGCCGCGGCGGACCGGAATAGATCGGCGGCTGCGTCAGTACATAATCGTTGATCGTAACCGGCTCGTTGTTGCGCCGCTTTTCGATGCGGATGCGCCGCTTGTCGACCACTTGATCCCAATAGGCGGTCGCTTCTGCCTCGTAGGCGCCGCGCGCCCGCAGATATTCCGCGAGCCTAGCCTGATCATCGGCCGGGCTTTGCGCGCGCGCCGGCACGACCGCCAGCGCGAGGCCGGCGGCGATCAACAGCACCAGTCCGTCGCGAAATAGACGCTGCATTTCCAATCCTCGTGGGCCTTATGTGGGCGCTTTTTCACGATTCGGCCATGCTGCAAAAAAACGCGCCGCATTTGCGGCGCCAATATAGCGCGGGTGAAGCCGCGTTCGGCGAGATTTTGCCGGTCGCCCGCGCCTAGCGGATAACCGAGCGCCCGCGATCGGTGAAAATCACCGGGCCACCGGCTTTGTACACGGCCGGCGTCTGGGCGGTCATGATGTCGGTGCCCAGGTTGAATTCGCGCGCGGAAATCCCGAGCACCGAAATCAGCAGCGCGGCAAAAAGTCCGACCACCACGATCTTGAGATGCGTCGTGCGGTCGGCGGTGTATATCGACCAGTTCATTTTGGCCTCCAAGGTCGTCGGCTGTTCGTCGGCCCCGCCTTGCGAAAGGTTCAATACCATTCGAGCACCAACGTATGGGCCTGGGCGCGGTTCCACGAGGCCGCATCACGGATGGTTGAAAGCGCGGTGAATGGCGGCGAAGCGGCCGGAAATGCGGCGGCTCTCAGGCGCAATTGCGTTTAGCGGTATTGCGGTAGCGAAGCGGCCGTCAATCGCTACGGCTCAACTGGTGCTCTTCGGCAATGCGCTCGAAGTTTTCCGCGATGCTTTTGATACGATAGGAAAGCCGATTGTCGTTCTCGACCGGCAACGGACGAATGACCTTATATTTGCCGCGGGCGGCCGCGTTGCCGAAGGTCGGCTCGTAATAGACGTTCTGGCCCATCGCATATTTATGCGTCATGTCGGTGCTCGCTTTCTTTTCCTTCAGCCTTGTCCGCGAGAAAAGTGTTTGTCTGGATTATTGAGCAAAAACGCCCGACCGCGAGGGCCGGGCGTTCCGCCAGAAGTGAATTTAAGATCAGGCGTTCTGCAGATTGGAAGCCGCCTGCTTGCCGCGCTCTGTCACGATCTCATAGCTCAGGCGCTGGCCTTCGTTGAGCGTGCTCATGCCGGCGCGTTCGACCGCGCTGATGTGAACGAACACGTCCTTCGAGCCGTCGCTCGGGGTGATGAATCCGAAACCCTTTTGGGTATTGAAGAACTTGACTGTACCTGTGGCCATCGTCGTTACCTTTGCGCATGCGCTGCTTGCATTGTGATACGCCGAAAGCGGTCATCGCTTCGGGCGATCGAAACATCCGAGTTTTAGGGGTGACTTGTTAAGCGGCCTAAACCGGGCAGCGCAGCAAGGCATAACCGAAAACTAAAGTTTCAACGCGTCAAGCCATACACGAAACGGCCGAAACGGTCAAACCTCAAGCATTGACAGCCTTCTTGAGCGGAAAGTTCTCGCTCTCGTAGAGTGCGCGAATGTCTTTGTGGCCGAGCCGCTCCTCGTTGATCTCGATGAAGGCACCGAGCAGCAACGGCTCCGGCAATTCCTCGACCGCGAAGCGGATGGCGTCCGAGGCATGGTCGAACCGGCGGTATTTCACCTTGTTGGCAATCTTGCGATTGCGCGAGGGAAACAACTCGGCAGGCCTGCTGAAATCGAATTTTGACATGACAAGCTCCAATACATCCGGCGAACCGAATTGATGAAATGACTTTCTCTATATAGGCATGAAACGGCGGCAAAACAGGGGCCGGCCAGGGCTCCGGGAGGGGCCGAATACCGCTACAATTGACTAAATACTTCCCACCGTCTTGAGCCTGGCACGCGGGTGGATTTCGCCTTGTGACATGACCGGCGTTTGCGCTCGGAAGCGCTCGACGATACCGCGCACGAACGGGCGGATGCCGGCCGAAGTCACGAGCACCGGCGCCTCGCCTTCGCGCGCCGCCGCCTCGAAACGCTCGCGCACCAGCGTAATGAACTCCGAGAGCTTGGACGGCTGCATCGCCAGATGGCGATCCTCGCCCTCGCCGGCCATCGACTCGGCGAAGGCCTGTTCCCATTTCGCCGACATCGCGATCAGCGGCAGATAGCCGCCGGGACTGGTGTGCTGGGCGCAGATTTGGCGCTGGATGCGCGCGCGCACGTGCTCGGCCAGCGTCACCGGGTTACGCGAGCCGCCGATGCCGTCGGCTATGCCTTCCAGGATGGTCGACAGATCGCGGATCGAGACCCGCTCGGAGAGCAAGAGCTGCAACACGCGCTGGATGCCGGACACCGTAATCAGCGACGGCACCAGGTCCTTGAGCAATTCGGACTGCTCCTTGGGCAGATCCTTAAGCAGCTTCTGCACCTCGCCGTAACTCAACAGCTCGGCCATGTTATTCTTCAGCAGCTCGGTCAAGTGCGTGGACAGCACGGTCGCCGCGTCCACCACGGTGTAGCCCTGCATCGAGGCGTCTTCCTTGAGCGAGGCATCGATCCAGGTGGCCGGCAATCCGAAGGTCGGCTCGGTTGTGTGGGTGCCGGGCAGTTTCACCTGGCCGCCGGCCGGGTCCATGACCATGTACTGGCCGGCCCAGACCTTGCCGCCGCCGCCTTCGACTTCCTTGATCTTGATGACATAGGCGTTGGCGTCGAGCTGCACGTTGTCGAGGATGCGCACCGCCGGCATCACGAAGCCCATCTCGACCGCGAGCGAGCGGCGCAGCGCCTTGATCTGCTCGGTCAGCCGGTCGGTGCCGTCGGGTGAATTGACCAGCGGCAGCAGCGCATAGCCGAGCTCGACCTTGAGGTCGTCGATTTTAAGCGAAGTCGAGATCGGCTCTTCCTTCTCATCGGTCTTGGCGGCGGTTTCGGCGTTCCTGGCCTCGGTCGCGGCGGTGAGTTTGGTGCGCTTGTCGATGACGTAGGCGAGCGTGGCTGCGCCGCCGCCGAGCGCCATGAACGGCAGGAGCGGAATGCCGGGCAACAGCGACATGATCAGCATTACCGCGCCCGACATGCCGAGCGCCTTGGGGTAGCCGGACAGCTGCTTGAGCAGCGCCTTGTCGGCCGAACCGGCGATGCCGGCTTTCGACACCAGCAGGCCGGCGGCGGTGGAGACGATCAGCGCCGGCACCTGCGTCACCAGGCCGTCGCCAACGGTGAGCAGGGTGTAGAAGCGCGCGGCATCGGCAAAGCTCAGGCCTTGCTGGGCGATGCCGATGATCATGCCGCCGATCACGTTGATGAATACGACCAGCAGGCCGGCGATGGCGTCGCCGCGCACGAATTTGGAGGCGCCGTCCATGGCGCCGAAGAAGCCGCCTTCGTCCTCCAGCACCTGGCGGCGGCGGCGCGCCTCTTTCTCGTCGATGCTGCCGGCCGACATCTCGGCGTCGATCGCCATCTGCTTGCCCGGCATGGCGTCGAGGTGGAAGCGGGCGGCGACTTCCGCGATGCGGCCGGAGCCCTTGGTGATGACCACGAAGTTCACGATCACCAGGATCGTGAAGACGATGATGCCGATCACGAAATTGCCGCTCATCACGAAGTTGCCGAAGGCCTCGATCACGTGGCCGGCGGCGTCGGGGCCTTCATGGCCGTGCGCGAGGATCAGCCGGGTGGAGGCGAGGTTGAGCGCCAGCCGCAGCATGGTTGCGATCAGCAGCACGGTCGGGAAGGCGGAGAATTCCAGCGGCGTATGGATGAACAACGCCGTCATCAGGATCAGTACCGACAGGATGATCGAAATGGCCAGCGCCAGGTCGAGCAGCAGCGGCGGCAACGGCAGGATCAGCACCACCAGGATGGTGAGCACGCCGACGGCGAGCGCGATATCGCCGCGCTTGAAGAAAGCGCCGATGTCGCCCAGCCCGGGAAGCTTGATGCCGCTGGTAGCTGGTGCGGCGGTGATGTCGCTCATTCAGCCTAATTGCCGCCATGCCCCCGGCGGCTCGGACTCTGGACAATACAAAGGTGCTCGAACGGCGGCCCAACCGGGACGCTGGCTGAGTGGAATCACCGATAGTGAAACCCCTTACCCCGGCAATATTTGCCCACTTTATGGTTAGCGGGCGGTTAATGGCGAACTGTGACAGCCCAGAAAATGTACAGCCAGCCAGGTCATCGGGCTTGCCCGATTGGGATCGAAATCGGCGCCATCGGCGCGGCGACGCCCTCGGCCTTACGCACTATTCCCGCTTCCAGACTTCCGCGCCTAGGGCGCGGCCGCCGGCGTAAGTCCACACGCCGCTCCAGTTGCTGGCGTCGGAGCCGTAAAGCGCTAGCCCCGTGTCGCCGCCGGACCTGTAGGTCACCGCGATGAAATTCTTGTCGCCGATGCCGGTGCCGACATAGCGCGTGCCGGCGACGACCCAGATCACGCTATAGGTCTCGCCGGTCTTTTCCACCGTGACGGTGCCGCGGTATTTTCCGCCGCCACCGGGATTGCTGCCCTCGATAGAGTAGCGGCCGACCGGATCGGCGGCGAAGGCATTAGCGGCGCTCCACAACAAGGCGGCGGCGCTGAGCGTAAACAAACGACGCATGGATGGTCTCCTGGAGCCGGCGCGACGATCGCGCGGCGATCAATGTTGGGGAGTTCTAGGGCTTTGCCGGGTGGCCGACAATTGCGGCGGGACTAAATTTGTGCCTGCCGTCGACGCCGAGCGGCAATGGATCGACGCTGTTCGCTGCCGCGACTGCGAGATCGCCATAAAGATGCGGAAACAGCGCGCCGCCGCGCGAAGGCTCCCACTTCAGCCGGTCGCCGAGCCGATCGGTATCCACGCGCACCAGCACCAGATCGTCCTGACCGGCGAAATGTTTGGCCGCGGTCTCGGCCACTTGTTCGGCGGTCGAGAAATGGATGAAGCCGTCGCGCAGGTCGGCCTCGGAGCCGCGGAAGTGTCCTTCGCGCTCGGCCTCGCGCCAGAGGGAGGCAGGACAGATTTTGTAGATGATCGCCATGGCTGCCGTTTAGCTCGCGAGCGGGTCGGGGCCAAATCTGTTCGGCCCGGCGGTGCCGCGCAGGCAGCCGAGTTCGGCTGGTGGCTGCTGGTGTTTTATATTCTGCCTGCCGCTTTGCGCGAAGCCTGCGCTCGTGAAAGCCGAACATGAGCGGAAACGGGTCCATGCCACCCCTGCAAATGAACCGCCGACAAGCCCACACCCTTGGCAACACAGCAACAATTTGTACCGCCCGCATGCATGTCGGGTATTCGGTTAGCCACCTTGAATATGTCTCATTTCACAGCATATACGCGGCCAATGGTTCACGGAGATATTATGCTGAAGACAGAGGAATATTTGATCGAAACCGCCGACCGGTGCATCCGGATGGCGCACGAGGGGCGCGAGCTGGTCACCAGACTCGAATCCATCGGCAATGAGCTCATGGCCAAAGCGGTCGAGCTCGATACGACCCGGCAGAAAACGCAAAAAAAGCCCGGCGGCGCCGACGAAACTTCTTCAACCTGACAAACCTGGTGTTCGGATTGTTGGAAGCAAAAAGCCCGGCGCTTGCGCCGGGCTTTTTTCTGCCGTTTGACCGGCCCCGTTATGGCGCGCCGCGCGGGCCGGAACCCCTGGTTGTGCTGACCTGAGCAATGCTGCAAATTACCGCCGTTGGAGAGAAACCATGCGCTGCGCTTTTGCTCTTGCGCTGATGTTTTGGGGGCTCACTGGTTCGGCCGAGGCCCGCTGTCATGTCGCAGCGTGGCGCTCGATCTGGGGCGTCGAGACGAATGGCTACATGGATACGGACGGCAGCCTGTGCCGGACTTCCGTCAGCCGCGTGTGGAACACCAGCGCGGTCCAATCCGTCAGTATCGCATCCGCCCCGCAAAACGGGACTGCATCTGCCTCCGGCCGGGCCGTGAGCTACCAGCCGCGGACCGGTTTCAAAGGCGCGGATTCATTTGTGCTCGCGATCCTGGGCGAAAAGGCTGGCAGCCCCCGGCGCGCCACCGTCCGCGTCAGCGTCACCGTGCGGTAGCGGCAATAAACCTTACGCCGCGCCGCGCATGGCCTCGCCGCCGCCGGCGGGCGGGATAGGCGAGCCATCGGCCAAATATTCGTTGAGCTTGTTGCGCAACGTACGGATCGAGATGCCGAGGATATTGGCCGCGTGGGTGCGGTTGCCGAGGCAGTGCTTGAGCGTCTCCAGGATCAGGTCGCGCTCGACCTCGGCCACCGTGCGGCCGACCAGATTGCGGGTGACCTGATCGGCGGCCATCGCCGCCTGCGCGGCGGCGCCGGTGCCGCGCGATTGATCGATGCGCATGCCATCGGGCGAAAGAATTCCGTCAATGCCGATTTCGGGCCCGGTCGAGAGCAGCACCGCGCGATGCAGCGTGTTCTCCAGTTCGCGCACATTGCCCGGCCAGCGGTTGATATTGAGCGCACGGCTAGCCTCTGCCGACAGCGGGCGCACCGGCAGGCCGTTGGCTTGCGAATATTTCTTGACGAAATATTGCGCCAGTTCGCCGATGTCGGAGGGACGCTCCCGCAACGGCGGAATTTTCAGGTTCACCACATTGAGACGGAACAGTAGGTCCTCGCGGAATTTTCCCTCACGAACGGCATCCGTGAGATTGCGGTTGGACGTTGCGACGATGCGGATATCGACCGGCACCGGCTTGGCCCCGCCGACGCGGTCGATCACCCGCTCCTGGATCGCGCGCAGGAGCTTGGCCTGCAGGCGCACGTCCATCTCGGTGATTTCGTCGAGCAGCAGCGTGCCGCCATTGGCTTCCTCGAACTTGCCGATGCGGCGCGCGAGCGCACCGGTGAAGGCGCCTTTCTCGTGGCCGAACAGCTCGGACTCCAGCAGGCTTTCCGGCATGGCGGCGCAATTGACCGAGATGAAGGCTTTGCGCGCGCGCGGACTGCGGCCGTGCACATAGCGCGCCAGAACTTCCTTGCCGGTGCCGCTTTCCCCCGTGATCAGCACGGAGGCATCGGAGCCGGCGATCTGCTGGGCGAGCTTGACCACGGACGCCATCGCCTCGTCGCGGTAGATCATCTCGCGCGTGTCGTCGGTGACGGCGGCGAGCACCGCTGCGATCAGCTCGGGATCGGGCGGCAACGGGATGTATTCCTTGGCGCCGGCGTGGATCGCGCGCACGGCCGCGCGCGCGTCGTTGGTGACGCCGCAGGCCACGATTGGCACGTGGAAGCGCTCGGCGTCGAGCCGGCTCACCAGGTCGCGAATGTCGAGGCTGACGTCGACGAACAGCAGGTCGGCGCCCCGGCCGGAGCGCAGCACGGCGAGCGCCTGCTCGTTGCTTTCGGCGTGGGTGACATTGGCGCCATTGTCCATCGCGATCTTGCTCGCGGTGGTGAGCTGGCCTCCCAGGGTGCCGACGATCAATAGGCGCATGGCTCGATTCCTTTATGTGCGAACAACGGCTCGCCGATCAATTCCGGTCCGCCTTGATGATTTCCGTCATGGTGACGCCGAGCTTGTCCTCGACCAGCACCACTTCGCCGCGCGCGACCAGGCGGTTGTTGACATAGATGTCGATGGCTTCGCCGACCTTGCGGTCGAGCTCGAGTACCGCACCGGGGCCGAGCCTGAGCAGTTCGCCGACATCCATGCGGGCGCGGCCGAGCACGGCCGAGACCTGCACCGGCACGTCGAACACGGCTTCCAGGTCGGCGGCGCCGCGGTGGACCGAATCGGTGTCGGTCGGCGCCAGCAGGCCTGCGTCGGCGACCGTCTGCATCTCAGCCCCGCCTTCGAGATCGGGGAGCGGCACCTTGCTGTCGTCGTCACTCATTTGCATCGGTCTCCAGACTTCTTAATTGTGAGGCGGGGTCCGTGCCGCCACATAGCGGCCGACCACGTCATGGATGGCGGATAGCGTTGCGGCAGAATTGCGATTGATGCCGCCGTCAGCCCACTCGATGCGGCAGTCGCCGGGCGCCAGGGCGGCATCGGCCTTGACCACCAGCCGGCCGTCGAAGCCGCGCGCGCGCGCGATTTCCTCGAGCCTATCCTTGGCGGTCTCGTAGATTTCGGCGCCGATGCGCACAACAACGTGCGGCGTCGTCACCAGATGATGGAAGCATTCGGTCGCGAGCGCGGAAACTTCGGCAAACGGCTCGCGCGCGATCAATTCCGGCGCCAGTTTGGCGGCGACCGCGACGGCAACTTCCACCGCCTCGGTTTCCAGCCGCGCCTCGATGCCGGTGAGCGCGCCATCGAGCCGCGCCAGACCGTCGGCGATCAATGTGAGCGCCGCCGCGGCGCGCTGGTTGGCCTCGGTCTGCGCTTGGGCTTGGCCCGCGGCAAAGCCTTTTCGATGCGCCGCCGACTCGGCATCCGCGCGCCGGCGTTCGGCCTCGACCAGCGTAATGGTCGGCTTCTCGCCGCCGGCGAAGTCCTCGTCGAACAAATATTTGGCGTTCGCCTTCATCTCAGTAAATCAACTCCTCGTCGCCGCGACTCTTGGAGATCAGAATTTCGCCCTTGGCGGCGAGATCCTTGGCGATATTGACCAGCACCCCCTGCGCCTCGTCGACATCGCGCAACCGCACCGCGCCCATCGCCTGCATGTCGTCCACCAGCATCTTGGCGGCGCGCGTCGACATGTTGCTGAAGAAGAACTGGCGCACGGTTTCGGAAGCGCCTTTGAGCGCAATCGCCAGCTTGTCCTTGTCGAGATTGCGCATCAGCGTCTGCGCCGAGCCGGTGTCGAGCTTGACCAGGTCGTCGAAGGTGAACATCAGCGCCTTGATGCGCTCGGCGGCTTCGCGGTTATCCTCCTCCAGTGCGGTGAGGAAACGCGTTTCGGTCTGCCGGTCGAAATTGTTGAAGATCTCCGCCATCACCTCGTGCGCGTCGCGGCGGCGCGTCTGCGACAAGTTGGACATGAATTCGGTGCGCAGCGTCTGCTCGACGCGCTCGATCACTTCCTTCTGCACCGCCTCCATCCGCAGCATGCGGTTGACCACGTCGAGCGAGAGGTCCTCGGGCAGGATGGCGAGCACGCGCGCGGAGTGTTCCGGGCGCAGTTTCGAGAGCACCACCGCCACGGTCTGCGGATATTCGTTCTTGAGATAGTTCGCCAGCACCTCTTCCTGGACGTTGGCGAGCTTCTCCCACATGTTGCGGCCGGCCGGTCCGCGAATTTCGTCCATGATGCCGCCGACACGCTCCTTCGGCAGGTATTGCTGCAGCAGGCGTTCGGTGGCGTCGTAGTTGCCGAGCAGCGCGCCCGAGGCCGACATGCGCGAGACGAATTCCAGCAACAGGTGCTCGACCGCGTCGGCTTCGATGGTTCCAAGCGACGACATCACGATGGAGATTTCGCGCAGTTCGTCGTCGTCGAGCAGACCGAAGATCTTGCCGCCATATCGTTCGCCGAGCGCGAGCATCAAGACCGCCGCCCGTTCCGGACCGGACAGCTTGCGCCGCCCTGGATTGATTTGCGGACGGCTGGCGAGCTCGGCCATCAGGCCGCCGATGTCCTGGCGGACGGCCGCCTCGCTCCTGTCCGCTTTCTGGTCGGAATAGGCTGACGGCATGGTCTAGGCTGCGTCCTCGTGAAGCCAACTGCGGATGATGGAAACTGCCTCGTGCGGGTTCTTCTCGGCCAGTTCGCCGACCTTCTGCACCGACTGGGCGTGCACCTGGCCCTGCACCTGGGCGACGTCAATCATGGCGGAGGTGCGGTTGGAGATGGCAACCGCTTCATCGCCGCCGACGATCGAAATATTTGCGCCGCCAGTGTTGGTGATGCTGCCATTGCCGCTGCCCGAAATGGTCATGCCGCCGGGACCTTGAAAGGCGGCGCTACCCGCGCCCGGTTGGCCAATCGCGCCGGCAACGCCTGCGACGCCCGCAGCGCCCGCCTTGCCCAATAAGCCGCCGGCTTGCGCGCCGTCCGGCGTCACGATGCGGCGCACCAGCGGACGCACCACCATGAACAAGACGATCAGGCCGAGCAGCGCCATCACGCCCTTTTCGGCCGCGCCCATGATGTCTTCTTTGCTGAATTGCAGATAGCTCATCCAGCCGACCGGTTCATTGAACGGCACCGGCGTGGCGTCGGCAAAGCGCAGATTGACCACCTCGACCTGGTCGCCGCGCTTGGCATCGAAGCCGACCGCCGAGCGCACCAGCGCGGCAATGCGGTCGATTTCTTCCTTCGAGCGCGGCTGGTAGGCGACCTCGCCCTTTTCGTTCTTGCTGTAATTGCCATCGACCAGCACGGCGGCCGAGATGCGGTTGATCTTGCCGCCCTCGATCACCTCGGTCTTGGTGGTGCGCGAGATTTCGTAGTTGACTATTTCCTCGGTCTTGCGGTTCTGGTCGCGAACGCCGCCGCCTTCGCCCTGCTTGCTGTTGTTGCCGCCGGGCAATTCATTGCCGACCGACACCGCGCCGTCCTTGCCTTCGCCCGAGGCCGATTGTTCCTCGCGGGTCTGGCTCGAGCGCACCACGCGGCTGTCCGGGTCGAACTTGTCGGACGTCTGGGTGGTGCGGTTGAAATCGAATTCGGCGGTGAGCTGGACCCGCGCGTGGCCGGGGCCCACCACCGACGATACGATGCCTTCGACCTGGCTACGCAGGCGGTTCTCGTACGCCATCTTGCGCTCGTCGGCGCCGGCGCCGCTCGCCGGATCGTCCTGCGCTGCGCCATCGGCCAGCAGTTTGCCGGTCTCGTCGATCACTGACACGCGTTCGGGCTTCAAGCCGGTGACCGCGGTCGCCACCAGATGGCGGATGGCGCGCACCTGTTGCGCCTCTAGCGTGCCGCGCACCTTGAGCACGATCGAGGCCGAGGTCTCCACCTTGTCGCGCGAGAACAGCGGCCGCTCCGGCAGCACCAGATGCACGCGCGCCGCCTGCACCCGGTCGAGGCTGCGGATGGTGCGGGCAAGTTCGCCTTCGAGCGCGCGCAGGTGGTTGATGTTCTGGATGAAGCTGGTGGCGCCGAGCGCATCCGATTTGTCGAAAATTTCGTAGCCGACGCCGCCGCCTTTGGGCAGGCCGCTTTCGGCGAGTTTCATACGCAGCCGCGCGACGTTGTCCTTGGGCACCAGCACGATCGCGCCGTCGTTCTTGATCTGGTAGGCGATGGCTTGGCGCTCCAGATCCTTGACAATCGAGGCCGAGTCCTCGACCGACAGGTCGGTGAACAGGGGCACCATTTGCGGCGCCGTCATCTGGATCATGAGGAAAGAGAAGAAGCCGATCAGCGCCAGCGTCACCGCGGCCATTGCCGCCATCCGCGCCGCACCCAACGACTTCACGAAATCGAAGAAACCTTGCACTGGCTTGCTTCCCAAAGCTGATCGAGTGGCGCGCGTTGTCAGCGCTTCACCCGGCAAGATTTGCCCAGTTTATGGTTAGCGTCCGGTTAACTCGGAAAAAGTGCGTCGCCAGGTGAAACTTATTTGCGCGCTCGTGCGCGCGCGCAAACGAAAACGCCGGCCAACTCGGCCGGTGCTCGGAAACGAAATTCAATGGTGACCGGCTACTGCCGGTACTGCTGGATGCGCGTGGTGCGCAGTCCGGCTAGGCCATGCTGGTCGATGGAGTACTGCCAGGAGAGGAATTCCTCGACCGTCAGCGTGTAGCGCGCACAGGCTTCTTCGAGCGACAGGAGGCCGCCGCGTACCGCTGCGACCACCTCGGCCTTGCGGCGGATGACCCAGCGCTTCGTTGTCGGCGGCGGCAGGTCCGCGATCGTGAGCGGACTGCCATCGGGCCCGATGACGTACTTTACCCTCGGGCGGTGGGGCTCGGTCATTTGTACACTCACAACACTGGACTCGACTGACAGTTACTCATTGGAAACTACAGACGGCGGCTTAAAATTTGCCTAAGCATCGAGCCTGGATCGGGAAATGTTTGCCGGGCTTTTTGCTAACCTTTTGGTTACGGATGAGGCAGGTTAGCCTGCACCGGT
Organism: uncultured Alphaproteobacteria bacterium; assembly: GCA_963741115.1. Classification (GTDB taxonomy): domain Bacteria; phylum Pseudomonadota; class Alphaproteobacteria; order Rhizobiales; family Xanthobacteraceae; genus Pseudolabrys. The sequence continues at coordinate 304,129 of CAVUGR010000003.1, forward strand.
TTGGATAAGGCAAAGCCGCTCAAGCGGTAATATATAGGCTGCGACGAGCATTTAGGGTGCGCCGCTGAAAAAGTTCCATGCAGCTTCCTCCTCGGAATGGGCCGCGCGCGGCCGCCATTTAGCCGCGCTGGCTGCGGTTGCGCTCGCTTATTTCGTGCTGGCCAAGCTTGGACTGCGGCTGGCCTCCGTCAATCCGAGCGCCAGCCCGATCTGGCCGCCGACCGGTATTGCGCTCGCCGCCGTGCTGCTGTGGGGCCCGCGGATCTCTCCGGCGATCTACGTAGCCGCCTTCGCGGCAAATGCTACCACCGCCGGAAATCTCGAGACCGCCGCCGTCATTGCCTTCGGCAACACGCTGGAGGCCCTCACCGGCGGCTTTTTGATCGAGCGCTGGTCCGGTGGGCGTTACACTTTTGCGACCCCCGCCCGGGTGGCGAGATTCGCCCTGGTCAGCGCCGGGCCGGCAACCATCGTCAGCGCAACGATCGGCGTGCTGACTTTGTCCGTTGCCGGCTACGCCGAGTGGGCAAGTTTCACGCCGATCTGGATCACCTGGTGGCTGGGCGATGTCGCCGGCGCGCTGGTGGTGACGCCGGTAATCGTGCTGTGGGCGCAATCCAGTTGGCGCAATTACGATGCCCGCAAGCTGCGGGAGATTGCCGCGGTTCTCGGCTGCGCCGTCATCGTCGGTCTGATCGCCTTCAGCCCGCTGTTGCCGCGCAGCGAATACACCAGCCCGCTCGGCTTTCTGGCGATTTTGCCGCTGGTCTGGGCGGCGCTGCGGCGCGGGCCGCGCGAAACCGCGACGGTCGGTCTCATTCTGACCGGTTTTGCGGTTTGGGCCACCGTCAAGCACTCGGGGCCGTTCGGAGAGATCGGCATCAACGAAGCCTTCCTGTTGCTGCTCACTTTCATCCTCAGCGTTTCGGTGCCGAGCCTGGCGCTCAGCGCCGACGTAACCGTGCGCCGGCTGACCGAGGAAAACCTGCGTCGCGCCAAGGGCGAACTCGACCAGCGCGTCATCGAGCGTACCGCCGCGCTCGCCGACGCCAATATCCATCTGACCGAAGCCCAGCGGCTTGCCAATCTCGGCAGCTGGTCCTGGGACATCGTGCAGGAGCGCATCACCTGGTCGGAGCAGCTCTACGACATCTACGGGATCGCGCGCGATAAATTCGGCGGCACGCTGGCCGAGTTCGTGAGCTTCCTTCACCCGGACGACCGCGCGCAGGTGCAGGCCAGCATCGGCGAAGCGTTCAAATCGGGCAAGGATTTCAGCCACGAGGAGCGCATCGTCCGCCCCGACGGCAGCATCCGTTACCTGCACAGCGCCGGCGAAGTGGTCCGGGACGCGAGCGGGGCAGCGATCCGCTTGCTCGGCGTCTGTCTCGACGTGACCGAGCGCATGCAGGCGGAGAGCGCGTTGCGCGATTCCGAGCAGAGCTTCCGGCAACTGCTCAAAGGCGTGCGCGATTACGCGATCTATATGCTCGACCGCGAGGGCCACGTGCGCAGCTGGAATGCCGGGGCGGCGCACATCAAGGGCTACAGCGCCGAGGAGATCATCGGCGAGCATTTCCGCAGGTTCTATACCGGAGAGGATCGGACCAAAGGCGAGCCGGAGCGCGCGCTGGCGGTGGCGGCGGCCGAGGGCAGATACGAGGCGCAAGGCTGGCGCGTGCGCAAGGACGACAGCCGCTTCTATGCCAACGTGCTGCTCGACGCCATCCGCAACGACGACGGCGAACTGGTCGGCTTCGCCAAGATCACCCGCGATATCACCGCCCAGCACGAGGCGCAGGTCGCGCTCGAGCAGACCCGCGAGCAGCTTGCCCAGGCGCAGAAAATGGAGGCGCTCGGCCAGCTTACCGGTGGCATCGCCCACGACTTCAACAATCTGCTGATGATCGTTTCCGGCTATGCGCAGCTCCTGCAGCGACGGCTGAAAGAACCGAAGGACAGTCATGCTGTCGAAGCGATCCGCGCCGCGGTCAATCGTGGCGAGAAGCTCACCCGCCAGTTGCTGACTTTCTCGCGCCGCCAGCAATTGATGCCGGTGGTGGTCGACCTGCGCCAGCGCATCGACGCAGTACGCGACATGCTGGTGCCATCGCTGCGTGGCAATATCGAACTGGTCTACGACGTCGAGGACCAGATATGGCCGGTCGAGGTCGATCTCGGCGAGTTGGAACTGGCGCTGGTCAATATTGCCGTCAATGCGCGCGACGCCATGCCGGACGGCGGCACCATCACGCTGTCGGCGCGCAATGTGGTGCTCAAGCCGGGCTCGGCGGCGGGAAAGCTCGACGGCGACTTTGTCGCGCTCGCCATCATCGATACCGGGGCGGGCATGCCGGCCGACGTGCTCGCCCGCGTGTTCGAGCCGTTCTATACCACCAAGCCGGTCGGCAAGGGCACCGGCTTAGGCCTGTCGCAAGTGCACGGCTTTGCCAACCAATCGGGCGGGGCGGTGACCGTGAGCAGCGAACCCGGTACCGGCACCGTCGTCACCGTCTATTTGCCGCGCGCCCGCACCGAGGTCACGCCCGGCGAAGCCGAGGCGGCGGACAGCGCGAGCGAGCAGACGCAGGGCACCGTTCTGATCGTGGAAGACAGCCGCGAGGTCGCCGACGTGACCACCGCGCTGCTCGAACAGCTCGGTTACCGCGTGGTGCGGGCCGAGAATGCGAGCGAGGCACTACGCCACCTGCAGCAGGGCATCGAATTCGATTTGTTGTTTTCCGATATCGTAATGCCGGGCGCGATCAATGGCCTGGGTCTGGCGGAAATCTGCCGCGAGCGCTTTCCCGAAATCCCGGTTCTGCTCACCAGCGGGTTCAGCGACGCCGCCCAGGCCGCCGACGGCCGCTTCGACATTCTGCGTAAACCGTTCGAACTCTCGGCGTTGCAGCGCGCGATCGATCAGGTGATCGGCAGCGTGCGTGCGAAAGACCAGCGGCGCGCACGCGCGCGCTAGGCCGGCGCTTGCGGCTCAGGAGCCGGTGCGCACGATCCGCTTGATCTTGTCCATGGTGTAGGTCTGCCCGTTGACCGACAGCAGCGGCGGATCCTGCGTGAGATCGACCGAGTCGACCGGCGCCTGTACTTCGGTCGAAATGCCGGTCGACTGACCATTGGCGTCGACGCCGCTGGCGTTCAGCGTGTAATTGCCGGCCGGCCAGATCCTGCCGTCATTGCCATGGCCGTCCCAGGTGAATTGCTGACTGCCGGGATTGACCGAGAACTTGCCGGTGTAGGCGGTCTGGCCGGTCGAATCCTTGATCGTGACGGTCGCTGTCGCGGGCTTGGTGACGTTGAGGGTCCAGGTGGCGCTGCCGTTGGCCAGCGGCGCGGTCGCCCCGTCCACCACCACGGTGGAACCGACATAGGCGAGCGCGGTGGTGGCTTGCGTCGATTTTTGCAGTGCGACCAGCGTGGACAATTCGTCGTTCGATTTCATCTGCTGCTCGACCTGAGCGAACTGCACCAGCTGCTGGGTGAACTGGTTGGTGTCGAGCGGATCGAGCGGATTCTGGTTCTTGAGCTGCGTCGTCAGCAGTTGAAGGAAGGTGGTGAAATTGCTGGCGATCATCGTGTTGTCGAGTGCGCCGGTTGTGCTGGCGCCAGTGGCGTTGGCGACGGAGGAGCTGACGGCGGTCGCGGCGATGGACATGGGGTGATCCTTAAACCTGAATATCGACGCCGCTGCCTTGTCCGGCGAGGCGGCTGTACCAGCGTTGGGCTGTAACGGTCGGGGCGAGCGTTTCGTCTTCGACCACGATCGTGGCCGTGTCGGAGCCGCTATTGTCCTGCCGGCCTGTCGATTGGTCGCGCAGCGAGAACTGCAGGCCGTTATCGGAAGTCTTCAAGCCGGCGTCCTGAAGTGCGCGCTCGAGACCGGCGGAATCGCGGCGCAGCAGGTCGAGCGTGTCGTGGCGGTCGGCGATCAGACGCGAGGTCACATTGCCGTCGCGGTCGACGTCGAGATGGACCTCGATGCGGCCGAGTTCGGGCGGATCGAGGCGGATTTCGAAATGGTTCTTGCCGGCGAGCGCCTTGTTGGCGATTTCGATCGGCACGCCGGCGAGCGGAATGGCGGCGGCCTGCGGCGCGAGCTGCGCGGCGGGCGCGGTGTTCGCGGGTTGGTGACCGATGCCGGTGTGCTGTGCGCGGGTGCGGTCGTGGTCAGTGCCGCCGGCTGGGCGGCATCGCCCGCTTTCGGCGCGGCGTTGGTATCGGTCGTGGTCATCGCGTCGGCAGGCGCGGCGCGATGGTTGCCGGCGGCGACGTCGGCGCGGGCAGTCGCGACTTGATCCTTGTCGGCGTCGTCAGCGCCTGTGGCGAGCTGTGGCTTGCCGTCGGCATGGCCGGTGGTTTTCGCGGCGGGCTTTGATTCTTCCGCAGACGGGTCTGCGTCGTCGGCTGGCAGGGCGGCGAGCCCATCCGGCTTTGTCTTTGCCGTCGCGCTTGCAACGATAGCGGCGTCTTCCGCAACCGGCACGGCTTGCACTGTTTGCGCGGCTGGGACGGTGGCGGCGGTTGCCGTCGGCGCCAGCGCAGTGGCGATCGCGTCGGCGCTGTCGATGACCGGCTGCTCAACCGCAGCGACGGGAGCCACGATCGCGATCGCGTCGGCGCTGTCGATGACCGGCTGCTCAACCGCAGCCACGGGAGCCACGACCGCGATGGCGTCCGCTGTCGCATCGTCGGCCGGTTTGCCGTGGCTTACCGGTTTGGCGTCATCGATGGCAGCCAGAGCGGCAGCCTTTGCGTCCGTGATTTTGGCGTGACCGGTGACTTTCGAATCGGTGGGAGCCTTGTCGGTGCCTTTGCCGGCTTCTTGGGCGGCCTCTAGGGCGCTGGCGGTATCGGCTGTCTTTTCCGTCTTGCCGTTCGCGGAAGGCTGGGCGGATTGCGGGGCCGCTGCGCGCGCGGGCTTGTCGTCGGCGGCAGCTTGCGCGGGCCGCTCGGGCGGGGCTTGCGCGCTGTCATCGAGCAGGCTCTCAAACGGCGTGTCCGGCGCCCGCTCGCTCGCCGGTGTCAGCCGCGGCGCATGCGGCAGCGGACGATTGAGGGCGTGAGTTTTTGACTCGGACGCAATGTGCGGCAAGGGCGGGCTCCCGGGTTCCGCCGCTTGATCTGCAATCGTCAGGCCATCGCCTGGACTTCTGAATTAGTCAATCAATTCAACGCATTAAAAATCGAAGCGGCTTCGCACACGCGCCAAACCCGGCAGCGGCTGCGCCGCGGACGGCAAGATTTGCCTGGCGCCGACGCTTTCATTGCGAGACCCCCGTCGCCATCTATAGTAAGAGCCAGCCATGCGAAACAGCCTCGATCTCGATTCCAGCCCGCAGGACACCCGCGTCGTCGTCGCCATGTCTGGCGGTGTCGATTCCTCGGTGACCGCCGCTCTTCTCAAGGCGGAGGGTTATGACGTCGTCGGCGTCACACTGCAACTCTACGATCACGGCGCCGCTACGCATAGAAAAGGCGCCTGCTGCGCCGGCCAGGACATCTACGACGCGCGCGCTGTTGCCGAGAGCATCGGCATTCCGCATTACGTGCTCGACTATGAGAGCCGCTTCAAGGAGGCGGTGATCGACCGCTTTGCCGAGAGCTACATCGCGGGCGAGACGCCGGTCCCTTGCGTCGACTGCAACATGTCGATCAAGTTCCACGACCTGCTGATCACCGCGCGCGAACTCGGCGCCAAGGTGCTCGCCACCGGCCACTATGTCGCCTCCCGGCGGCTGCCGTCGGGCGAGCGCGCGCTCTATCGGGCGCGCGAGGAAGAGCGCGACCAGAGCTATTTCCTGTTCGGCACCACGCGCGAGCAGCTCGACGTGCTGCGCTTTCCGCTCGGCGAGCGCACCAAGGCCGAGACGCGCGAGCTTGCCCGCAAGTTTGGGCTGACGATCGCCGACAAGCATGACAGCCAGGACATCTGCTTCGTGCCGTCCGGGCATTACGTCGACATCATCGAGCGGCTCAAGCCGGGCGCGGCGGAAGCCGGCGATATCGTCGATCTCGACGGCAAGGTGCTGGGCGCGCATTCCGGCATCATTCACTTCACGGTCGGCCAGCGCCGCGGCCTGGGGCTGGCGACCGGCGCGCCGTTGTACGTGGTGCGGCTCGATGCCGATCGCCGCCGCGTGGTGGTTGGCTCGCGCCAGGCGCTGCATACAAGCCGCGTCCTGCTGCGCGACGTCAATTGGATCGGCGACGAGCCGATCGATGAATTGCTCGCCGACGACCGGCGCGAGGTATTCGTGAAGGTGCGCTCCACGCGTCCGCCGCAGGCGGCATGGCTGCGCCATTCCACCACCAGCACTGGCGAGGCCGGCTACGAAGTCGATCTGGTGGACGGCGAGCACGGCGTCGCGCCCGGTCAGGCCTGCGTCTTGTACGACTCTGGCGTCGGCCAGGCGCGCGTGCTCGGCGGCGGCTTCATCAAGAGCGCCGTGGCGGCGGCAGACGGCCCGCACACTCCCGGCGAGCGCATGGCGGCGGTCGCCGCGCGAGGATAAACTCCTCTTATGGGGGCTGGCATCGACAAACGCAGTGTCGCGAGCGCTTATGCGCTCTGGGCACCGATCTATGATTTCGTGTTCGGCGCGGTGTTCGAGAGCGGCCGGCGCGCCGCGATCGACGCCGCCGAACAAGCCTGCGAAGCGTCGGGCGGGCGCATTCTGGAAGTCGGTGTCGGCACCGGGATTTCGTTGCCCGATTATGCGCGCACACACCGGCTGGTCGGCGTCGACCTGTCCGAGCCGATGCTGCGCAAGGCGGTGGAGCGCGTCGCCGAGCAAAAGCTGACCAATGTGGAGGCGCTGGCGGTGATGGACGCCGAGCGGCTGGCATTGCCCGACCAGTCTTTCGACGTCGTGGTGGCGCAATACGTCATCACCGCGGTGCCGAACCCGGAAGCAACGCTCGATGAATTCGCCCGCGTCATCAAGCACGGCGGCGAGATCGTATTGATCAACCATATCGGCGCCGAGCGGGGCTTACGCCGGGTATTCGAATTCTGCTTCGCGCCGCTGGCGCACCGGCTCGGCTGGCGCCCGGGATTCCGCTTTCACCGGCTTGAAGACTGGGCCGCGCGCCACGGCGGCGTGCGCGTGATCGAGCAGCGGCCGATGCCGCCAATGGGGCATTTCTCGCTGATCCGGTTCGAACGCCTGGCCTGACGCGGAACTCTTTCTACTTGTCGGCAGTTACCCGCTAGGCGCACGCTTTTACGCGCCGGGAGGAGCCTTCGATGAACCGCCAATTGCGCGTTTCCGGCCTGGTAGTCTTGGCCGCGGCCATGCTGATGCCGGCGATTGCCGCAGCGCAGTCGCCGCCGGAATCCAAGACGCCGGTGGCGCCGAACACCGAGCAGCGCGATCCGAAAGCTTGCGCGCAAGGTAGCGCGACCGTCGGGCAGGGCGGCACCCTCGACATGCAGAAGCAGCCCGGCGATACGCTGAGCGACAAGCTGGCGCAGTCCGGCGGCGTGATCTGCCCGCCGGCCGGCATCGATTCCGAAATCCGCGAGCCGACCCCGCCGGGCGGATCGATGCGAGTGATACCGCCGCCCGGAAGCCGCGGTGGCGACCAGAGCGTGCAGCCGAAATAACCTTGCCATTCGCGTCCCGATAGTCTGCGATCTGGTTTGCAGGCAGGGGGAGCGATGCGGCCACAAATCGTGCGGACACGGATCACCGATCTGTTCGGCATCCGCCATCCGATTCTGTGCGGCGGGCTGATGTGGCTCGCCGATGCGCGCTATGTCGCGGCCGCCGTCAATGCCGGCGCCATGGGCTTCATCACCGCGTTGTCTTTTCCGGACGACCCGGAAGCGTTCCGGCGCGAGATCCGCAAGTGCCGCGAGCTCACGCAAGGCGCACCGTTCGGCGTCAGCATCGCGTTTTCGGCGCGCGCCAATGCCAATGAGCGTCTCGTTCCTTATGTTCGTATTGTCGTCGAGGAAAGCGTGAAATTCGTCGAGACCTCCGGCGGCAATCCGCAACAGTTCATTGCCATGCTGAAGGACGCCGGCTGTATCGTGATCCACAAGGTGCCGGCCGTGCGCTATGCGCTCAGCGCCGAAAAACTCGGCGTCGATGCCATCACCGTGATCGCCGGCGAAGCCGGCGGGCATCCCGGCATCTATATGATCGGCAGCATGGTGCAGGGCGTGCTGGCGGCCGACGCGATCCAAGCTGCCGCTCGCCATCGGCGGCGGCATGGGCACCGGACGCCATCTCGTCACCGCGCTGGCGTTCGGCGCGGACGCCATGATCGTCGGCTCGCGCATGCTGGCGGCCGAGGAGATCTGGGCGCACGACGCCTACAAGCGCCGCGTGATCGAAGCCAATGAGCTTTCCCACCGCGTGGTGAAAAAGATTTTCCGCGACAATCATCGGGTGTTCGACAACGAAACCGCCAAGGCGGTGGAAGCGCTGGAGCAGGAGGGCGTCACCGACTTCGAGCGCTATCGCCCGCTGGTCTCGGGGCGGCTTGCGCGCTCGGCGTACGAAACCGGCGACGTCGCGAAGGGGCTGATCGATTACGGCCCGGCCGGGGTGTTTGTGCGCGAAATTGAGCCGGTGGAGGACATCATCGACGGCATCGTCGACGAGGCGCAGCAGACCATGCGGCGGCTGAACGACATGGCCGTGGCCCCTTGAGGGCTGAAAGACCCGAAATCCTGCGAAATCCCGTTCCTGCCTTGACAGTGTTTGCCACCGCTTCCTATATCGCGCCATTCCGGCCACGGCCGGTACGGTTGGCGGGGTAGCTCAGTTGGTTAGAGCAGCGAAATCATAATCCGGAGGTCGGCGGTTCAAATCCGTCCCCCGCTACCAAATTAATCAGCAATATGACCGACTACGATCGCGACGCGTTCGAGAAATTGTTCACGCGGCGGCGCGTTACCGCGCATGGCGCGGCGTTGCAGGTGGTCGAAGGCGGCGAGGGACCGTTGCTGCTGCTGGTGCCGGGCTGGCCGCAGAGCCTGTACGCTTGGCGCAAGGTGATGCCGAAACTGGCGGCGCGCTATCGGGTGGTCGCTTTCGATCCGCCGGGGATCGGCGATTCCGCGGCACCGGTCGGCGGTTATGACACCGCCAATATCGCGAGCCACATCGATCCGCTGCTCGACGATCTGGGCGCCAAGGATTGTCTTCTGGTCACGCACGATATCGGCGCCTGGATCGGCTACGCCTATGCGGTGCGCAAACCCGCCCGCGTACGCATGCTGGTGGCGATAGACGCCGCCATCCCGGGCATGGCGCCGCCCGATGTCTATCAGATGACGCCAGAGCGGCTGCACAAGACCTGGCACTTCGCGTTCAATTTCCTGCCCGATCTGCCTGAGCTGCTGATCGGCGGGCGCGAGCGCGAATTCCTCATTTGGCTGTTCAAGTCCAAGTCGGCCGACTTCGCCACGGCATTCGATGCCGCTGCGATCGACGAATATGTGCGCATCTATTCAGTGCCCGGCCGCTGGAGCATGGGGCTTGGTTTCTACCGCGCGATCTTCGACTCGATCGCGCAGAACCGCGCAACCGCGTCGATACTGCTGCACATGCCGGTGCTGGCCATCGGCGGCGAAGCCGGCCTCGGCGCGGCGATGCGCGGCTCGTTCGAGCCCGCAGCCACGCAACTGAGCGGGGCAGTGATACCGGGTTGCGGCCATTATGTGCCGGAGGAAAGCCCGGACGCGCTGCTGGCGCTACTCGATCCGTTCTTCGCGGGCGGGTAATTGCGTCAATTCAACGGCTTGGCGCGTCTTATGTTGCCATCACAACTATGTCAGGTGCGGGGACAGAGGTTGCTCCGGGGTGCTGGCGATGGAACAATTGCGTCCATAAATCGTATCTGTACGTACATCGACTGCCGGCATCCTTTTGAAATTCGTTTTGGAGGCAATCCATGGTGCGCGGCGCAATAATGCCGGTTCTTGCTGCCGGCAAACCGGCGCGTGCGTCAAAGCCCCGGTCGCCGGATGAGGCGCGCGGCTTTTGGCGGGATGCTTTCCGCCGGGTGCGCGCTGAGACGGAGGCGCGGGCCTCGCATCTGTCGGCCGAGGACCAGATCGTCCAGTCGATGGCCGATGCGAGCCCGGCCAAATGGCATCGCGCGCATGTCACCTGGTTTTTTGAGCAGTTTTTGCTGGTGCCGAACGATTCCACCTACAACATTTTCGACGACCGCTTTCCGTTTCTATTCAACTCCTATTACGTCGCCGCCGGTCCGCGTCACGCGCGCCCGCAACGTGGCCTGATCACGCGGCCGTCAGGCTCCGACGTCACCGGCTACCGCGCCCATGTCGATGCCGCGATCGAGCGGCTGATCGAAAACGTTTCCTCCGCCGCCGCCGCGCGCATTTTTTCGATTCTCGAAATCGGCCTGCACCACGAGCAGCAGCACCAGGAACTGCTCATCACCGATATCCTGCACGCCTTTGCGCAGAACCCGACCGACCCGGTCTATGACGCCTCATGGCGCGCGCCGCGGGCGACACAGGGTCCGCGCGGGTTTGTCGACGTGCCGGCGGGCATTCACGCGGTCGGTCATGAAGGCGAGGGTTTTTGCTTCGACAACGAAACGCCGCGCCACGACGAACTGATCCCGAACGTGCGGATCGCGCGCCATCTGGTTAGCAATGCCGAATGGCTCGAATTCATCGCGGCCGGCGGCTACACCACGCCGTCGCTCTGGCTGTCCGACGGCTGGGCTGTGGTGCAAGCGGAAGGCTGGCAGGCGCCCGGATACTGGCGTCAGCAGGACGACGCAAAGGACGGTCCTTGGCAGGTCATGACCCTGGCGGGCCTGCGGCCGGTCGAGCCGGCCGAACCGGTTTTGCATATCAGCTATTACGAAGCGGAAGCCTTCGCCCGTTTTGCCGGAAAACACTTGCCAAGTGAGCCGGAATGGGAGGTCGCGGCGCGCGCCGGCCTGCTCGCAGATGCCTTCGGGCTGGCTTGGCAATGGACGCGCAGCGCCTATCTAGCCTATCCAGGCTACCGCGCAGCCGAAGGGGCGCTTGGCGAATACAACGGCAAGTTCATGGTCAGCCAGATGGTGCTGCGCGGGTCCTCCCTCGCGACTCCGGAAGGCCACGAGCGCGTCAGCTATCGCAATTTCTTCTACCCGCCCGCGCGCTGGCAGTTCACCGGCCTGCGCTTGGCCGAATTTGTTGGATGATAGGTACAAAGATGGTCGCGCTCGCACGTTCGCAATTTATTCAGGCGCCAAGCACGCAAGCTTTGACCTTCGAGACCGAAGTGGTCGACGGCTTGCGGGCAACGCCGAAACACGTGCCGGCGAAGTACTTCTATGACGGCACCGGCTCGCAACTGTTCGAGCGCATCACCGAAGCGCCGGAGTATTATCCGACCCGCTGCGAGATGAGGATATTACGCGATCACGCCGCGGCAATTGCCAAGCTCATTCCGGCGGGCGCCGCGCTGGTGGAATTCGGCAGCGGCTCAAGCAAGAAGGCGCGCATTTTGCTGCGGGCGACGCCGGCGCTCGCGGCTTACGTGCCGGTCGACATCTGCGGCGAGATGGTGGAGCAGGAGGCGGCCGAACTGCGGCCCGATTTCCTGCAGCTCAAGGTTCTGCCCGTCACCGCCGATATCTGTTTCCCGTTCGATCTGCCGGAGGCGGCCAAGGCCGCAGCCGTGCGCATCGGATTTTTCCCCGGCTCGACCATCGGCAATTTCGAGCCGCATGAAGCCGCGGCTTTCCTGCGCAATGCCGCTAAAATTTTGGGGCCGGGCTCAACTTTGATCGTCGGCGCCGACCTGATCAAACCGGTCGAGGTGCTCAACGCGGCCTATAACGACGCCGCCGGCGTCACCGCCAAATTCAATCTCAATCTGCTGGTGCGCATCAATCGCGAACTCGGCGGCACCTTCAAGCTCAACACCTTCGAGCATCACGCCTTCTACAACCGCGAGCGTCACCGTATCGAAATGCACCTCGCCAGCCTGAAGCGGCAGAAGGTAAAGGTCGCGGGCGAGACCATCGAGTTTCGCGCCGGCGAAACCATCCACACCGAGAACAGCTACAAATACTCGCCTGAGTCGCTAGGTGCGCTCGCGCGCGGCGTCGGCTGGATGCCGGCCGGCGTTTGGACCGACCCGCAGAAATATTTCTCGATCCAGGCTTTCACACTGTCGAACGAGCCTGCTGCCAAAGCCTGACGCATCTTCCCGAACCCGTCCGCCTGCGCTAAGGCTTGCGCCGCAACTATCGAGGCCAAGTATCAAGGCAAAGGCGGGGCTCATGAAGATCGTCGGATTTGAAGCGAACAATGGATTGCGGCTGGGCGTGGTCGAGGGCGACAGCGTCATCGATGTGCAGGCGGTGGACCCTGCTGCGCCAAACGACCTCGGCGAATATTTGCGCAAGAGCAACGGCGACCTGAAACCGCTGGCCGCGCTCGCCGCCAAGGCGCCGGCCTCCGCGCGCCGACCGCTTGCCGGTTTGAACTTTGCGTTGCCGGTGGCTAGACCCGGCAAGATCATCTGCCTCGGCCTCAATTATCTCGATCACGTTAAGGAAGGCCCGCAGAAGGACAACATCCCGAAATTCCAGTCGATCTTTTTCCGCATGTTGACGTCGCTCACGCCGCATCTTCACCCACTGATGCGGCCGCAGAAATCCATCCAGTTCGACTACGAAGGCGAGATGGTCGTGATCATCGGAAAACGCGCCAAGCATCTGACCATGGCGAACGCGACCGATTGTGTCGCGGGTTACTCCTGCGGCAATGAAGGCTCGGTGCGCGAATATCAGCGCCACACCACGCAGTGGGGCATGGGCAAGAATTTCGACCGCACCGGCAGCGTCGGGCCGTGGATGGTCACCGCCGACGAACTGCCGAAGGGAGGCAAGGGCCTCAAGATCCAGACCCGGCTCAACGGCAACGTCATGCAATCGTCCAACACCGATCTCTTTATGTTTCCGGTGGCGGAGTCGCTGGTCTATCTCACCGAGGGCATCACGCTGGAGCCGGGCGACATTTTGTTCACCGGCACGCCGTCGGGCGTCGGCCATGCGCGCAAACCGGATCCGGTCTGGATGAAGGCCGGCGATACCTGCGAGATCGAGGTCGAGGGCGTCGGCGTATTGCGCAATCCGATCGAGGACGAGAAGTAACTTCCCCCACCCCCGCCTCCTCCCCACGCTCGCAATCGCTCGCGGGGGGGAGGAATGCCCCGTTGACAATGCGTCGCTGAAACGCGTTCCCTTGGGCCATAACAACAAGCGCGCCCGGTGGGGAGCGCGCCGCTCAAAGGGGGGATCTCGATGAAAAGGGTAGCGATCGGGGCGGTCATTGCATTCAGCGTGATGTTGACCGCGGCCTTGCCCGCCATGGCCGAATGGCCCAATGACAGGCCGATCCACGTGATCGTCGGATTTGGCGCCGGTGGCGGCACCGATATCGTCTCCCGCGTCATCGCCCAGCCGCTGTCCGAGTTGCTCAAGCAGTCGGTGGTGGTGGAAAACAAGGTCGGCGCCGGCGGCACGATCGCGGCCGAAGCGGTCGCGCATGCCGACAAGGACGGCTACACCGCGCTGATGACCAGTCCCGCCCACACCGTGTCGGCGGCGATGCTGAAGTCGATCCGCTACGACACCATCAAGGATTTCGCGGCGGTCTCGCTGGTCGCCGACAGCGCCTTCGTCTTCGTTGCGCGCAAGGATTTCCCGGCCGATGACATCAAGGGGCTGATCGCGCTGGCCAAGGCCTCGCCCGGCAAACTCAATTATGCCGACGTCGGCGTCGGCTCCACCCAGAACTTTTCCGCCGAATTGTTCCGGCAAATGGCCAATATCGACGCCAAACACATCCCCTATCGCAATACCCCGGGCGTGGTCGCCGCCCTGCTCGCGGGCGAGGTCGATTATGGCGTCGAGCTGGCGCACGCAGTGCGCGGCCAGGTCGAGGCCGGACAATTAAAGCTGCTTGCGGTCAGCACGCCGGCGCGCTGGCCGGCAATTGCCAACACCCCGACCGTCGGGGAATCGGGTGTGCCCGGCTATGCAGTGGTCGGCTGGTACGGCTGGCTTTATCCCGCCGGTACCCCGCAGGCGATCGTCGACAAGACCAATGCCGCGCTGAAAGAAGTGCTCTCGCGCCCGGCGGTGAAGGAGCAATTGGCGAACGCCGGTGCCATCGTGCACGTCTCGACGCCGGCGGAATTTGCCAAGCACATCGCCGATGAGGTTGCCAAATGGGAAGGCGTGCGCGAGAAGGCCGGGATCGCACAGCAATAGCCCGTAACCAAAACCAGGAAAGAAATTAAGATGGCCGATCAGCTCAAGGTGCTCGTGATTTGCGGCTCACTGCGCAAGAAATCTTACAATGCCGCGTTGACACGCGCCTTGCCCGAACTCGCTCCGCCCGAGATGAAACTGATCGCGGCGCCGCCGATCGAGACTTTTCCGCTCTACAATGCCGATATCCAGGATGCCGGCTTTCCCGCTCCGGTTAACGACATGGCGGAAGCCATCCGCGGCGCCGACGGCGTGCTGTTCGTGACGCCGGAATACAACTGGTCGATGCCGGGCGTGCTCAAGAACGCCATCGATTGGGTCTCGCGCCTGAAGGAGCAGCCGTTCAAGGACAAGCCGGTGGCGATCCAGTCGGCGAGCCAAGGCCCGCTCGGCGGGGCACGCATGCAATATCACTGGCGCATGTCGATGACCTTCGTCGGCGCCTTCATCTTCGGCACGCCGGAGATTTTCGTTGGCTCCGCCCAGAACAAGTTCGACAAGGAGACCTTGGCGCTGACCGATCAACCGACCAAGGACATTATCAAGCAGCAGCTCGCGGCCTTTGCGAAGTTCATTGTGCGGGTGAGGGCGTAACTCTTTTCCCTCTCCCCGCTTGCGGGGAGAGGGGCAGGTGCCAGGCCCAGAATCGCGATAACGCCCCCTCACCCGGATCGCAGCGCGATCCGAGCTTTCCCCGCGTGCGGGGACGAGGTGAAGGTCATGTCGCCGCCTGCGCGCGCTTCGGGAACAATTGCGGGCGCAGCTTCGGATGTCCGGCCATGGTCTTGGGCGCATAAGGCGCCTCGGCGCCCAGCTCCTCGGCTGCGTGCCAGGCCCAGCGCGGGTCATACATCGCCGCGCGGCCGATGCAGATGAGATCGGCCTTGCCGGACGTGAGGATGTCCTCGGCCTGCTGGTAGCCCGCGATCAGGCCGACCGTCATGGTGGTGATGCCGCTTTCCTTCTTCACCTTCTCGGCGAATGGCACCTGGTAGCCGGGCGAGAGCGGAATCTTCTGTGCTGGCGACAGCCCGCCCGTGGTCACATCCATGTAGTCCATGCCGCGTTTCTTGAGTTCTTTCGCCAGCAGCACGGTTTCTTCCGGCGTCCAGCCGCCGTCCACCCAATCGGTGGCGGAGACGCGCATGCCTAGGGGCTTGCTGTCCGGCCAGACCGCGCGCACCGCCTCGTACATCTCGATGGCAAAGCGCATGCGATTTTCGGTCGAGCCGCCGTATTCGTCGGTGCGCTTGTTGGACAGCGGCGACAAGAATTGATGCGCAAGATAACCGTGCGCGCCGTGCAGCTCGATCACGTCATAGCCGATGCGGTCGACCCGTTTGGCGGCGGAAGCGAATTCGCCGATGCAGCGCTTGATGTCGTCCTTGGTCATGGCGTGCGGCATCGGCCAGCCGGTGTCGTAGGGAATCGCCGAGGGCGCCTCCGGCGTCCAGGCGTCCGGTCCTTCCAGGATCGGCTTGCCGCCGGCGCCCGGCGGCGTGGTCGGGCCTTTGCGTCCGGCATGGGCGAGTTGCACGCCGAGCTTGGCAACGCCGTATTGCCGGCAGAAATCATGCACGCGCTTGAGCGCGGCCTCGTTGTCGTCGGAATACATGCCGGCGCATTTCGGCGAGATGCGCCCCTGCGGATTGACGTCGGTCATCTCGCACATCACGAGGCCGGCGGCGCCGAGCGACATATTGCCGAGATGCATCAGGTGCCAGTCATTGGCCGAGCCGTTGTTGGAATTGTACTGGCACATCGGCGAGACGACGACGCGGTTCGGCAATGTGAGACCGCGCATGGTGAGGGGAGAGAACAGGACGCTAACCATTGGAGAGATTTCCTTTCGAAGTTTCGCTCGGAGTTATAGTCCGACGGTATGATAGGCGTGCATGGCGACGACCAGGCAGCAGATCGCCCAGAAAATGCAATATTCGACGCCGCCGATCACCCAGATCCAGCATTCCGTCACCCTGTAGGTGGCTGCGGCGGCGACCAGGAGATGGAGGAAGGCGATGAAGGCGACATAGGGCAGGTAGATGCCGAAGAACAGGCCAATGCAGAGCACGGTTTCGATCGCGCCGGCGATATACATCCAGGTCGCCGGCGGCTTGAACCCGGCCTTGACGAAAAACTCGAGCGTGGCCGGCACGGTGATCTTGCCGATGATATGCGGAATGAAGAACACCGCGCAGATGATGCGCAGGATGTTGAACTCGTTGAGCAGATTGAATTTGTCGGCAAATGACATCGAAGCCCCCTGGCACCCGTTACGGCATTAGATCAATCTTCTTGCCTTTTAGCCACGCCGCCCCCCAGGCGTAGAGCGCATCGAGCGCGGGCCCGTCGTGGCCGGGCATGTCGGCCTTGATCGGGAAGCCGATCTTCGATTGCAGGTAGGCGAGGTGGCGGTAGCCCTCCGGAAATCGCGCGAGCAGCTTGGGGTCGAGCTTGGGCTGCGTTCCCGGCTCGACCGGATCGAGCCGGTCTTTCTCGTAAGCCAACCGGCGCAGCACCAGGCCCCATTTGCCTTTGCGCTTTTCCAGAAAATCGTAGAAGCGGCCGGTGCAGACCACGTCGCACAGCACGTCCTCGACCTTGGCGCGTTGCGAGATCGTCATCTTGGTCTGCGCGACGGCGCGCGTGCCCTTGATGTCGATGCTCATGCCGCCGAGCATGTGCATGATGCGTACGCCGCGGTCGTAGCCTTCCTGGCTGACCTTGATGAATTCCTCGTATGTGCCCTGGAACCAGGTCGCCCACATATGCCCGTCTTTGTGCCAGACGGTGCGGAAGCGGTCCCACATACGGGCATCGCGCCAGAGCGCCCAGTTCTCGATCAGGGCGCGGATCTCGAGTTTGTCGGCAGTGTCCCTCGGCATATGTTCCCCCGTCATGGCCGGGCTTGTCCCGGCCATCCACGCCTTTATGGTGGATCATGCAAGACGTGGATGTCCGCGACAAGCGCGGGCATGACGGTTGCTAGCTGGGAGCAAACGTCCATGGCAAATGAAACGGGAAGACTTGCAGGGAAAACCGCCATCGTCACTGGCGGCGCCAAGGGCATCGGCCGGCATTATTCGCAGGCGCTCGCCGCCGAGGGCGCGCGCGTGATGGTCGCCGACATCGCCGACGGCAAGGCGCTGTGCGAAGAAATAGCCGGCCGCCACGGCGCCAATTCGGTCGCGAGCGTCAAATTCGACGTCAGCGACGAGAAGGCGGTCAAGAATCTGGTGGCGCAGACCATAGAGCGTTTCGGGCAGATCGACGTGCTGGTGAACAACGCCGCGCTCTACTCGACGCTCAAGCCGCGCAATTTCGACGAATGGGATCCCGACCTGTGGGATAAGGTCATGGCGATCAATGTGCGCGGGCCCTATCTGATGGTGCGCCACGTCGCGCCGCACATGATCGAGCGCCGCAGCGGCAAGATCATCAACATCGCCTCGGGTGCCGCCTACAAGGGCGTGCCGCGCATGCTGCCTTACGTCACCTCCAAGGGCGCCATGCTGGCCTTCACGCGCTCCCTGTCGCGCGAACTCGGCGCCTATGGCATCGCGGTAAATTCGCTGTCGCCGGGCTATATCCTGAGCGATACGGGTCTCGAGAACGCAACCCATGTCGAGGAGGAACGCCTGCCGGTACGCAACAGCCGCGCCTTGAAGCGCGACGCCTATCCGGAAGACCTGCTCGGCACGCTGGTGTTCCTGTCCTCGAGCGACAGCGACTTCATCACCGGCCAGTCGATCGTGGTGGACGGCGGTTCGGTGAATAATTGAGGGTCGATGTTCACAACCGCTCGATCGTGGACCGATCGGCTTCGCCGGCGTAATATTTCTTCAAGGCATTCAGAAAAATCTGTCCGTCCGCGGCGGCTTGGCGAACAGAGTCATCGACGATTGGAACTTCAAATTGTCTGGATGGCCGAAAATCTCGTCGGCGGAGCGACCCTGCACCTGCGTCACCCATTGCGTACAATCTCTCAGTCGCGGTCCCAGGATGGGATGTTCGAGATAGGCTTTGGCCTCCGCGCGAGAAGAAATCGCAAACTTGGCCGCCATTGCACTTTTGCCAAGGCCAATAAGCTGCGGGAACACGAACCAGATCCAGTGCGTCCGTTTTTGGCCTTCGAGCAGTTCCGACCGCACCCGGACCCATACGGGGTCTTGGGCATCGACGAACCGTTGCAGGTTGTAGGGGTCATTCATGCTGGACGCCGGGCCGCTCGATAATTAGCTGATAGTTACATATCGTAGCCGCGGCGTATTCCTGCCGGCCGCGAACTGCGCTATACCGTTAGAAACGCAACGATCGGACTTAAGGGAGCACGCTCATGGCGGTGGCAACAGCAACTCAAGAGGCCGAACCCGGCTCCAAGCACAACGTGCATTTGGCGCGGAAGGCCTATTACGACAAGGCCGGCAAGTACAACATGGCGCCGCTTTGGGAGGTGCTCAAGGATCTCGTTACCCCCGAACCGAAGACCCTTTGCCAGCCGGCGGTGTGGAAGTTCAACGACGTCAAGAAACTGATGCTGGAAGCCGGCGAGATCATCACGGCCGAGGAGGCCGAGCGCCGTGTGCTGGTGCTGGAGAACCCGGGTCAACCCGGCAAGTCGCGCATCACCAATTCGCTGTTCGCCGGCATCCAGTTGATCCTGCCGGGCGAGATTGCCGACGTGCACCGACACTCCGCTTCCGCCATCCGCTTCGTGCTGGAAGGCGACGGCGCCTATACCGCGGTCGAGGGCGAGAAATCGCAGATGCGGCACGGCGACTTCATCATCACCGCCAATTGGGCCCCGCATGACCACGGCAATCCCGGCAAGCAGCCGGTCATGTGGCTCGACGTGCTCGATCTGCCGACGATCAATCATTTTGAGACCTCGTTCGCCGAGCACTTCCAGGAGAAGATGCAGAAGACCAATCACGAGGACGGCGACTCGTTCGAGCGTTTCGCCACGGGCGTGCTGCCCGACGGCTTGCCGGCGACGCAGAACCGCAGTCCGGTGATCAACTATCCTTACGCAAAGATGCGGCCGATCCTGGAGCGGCTGAAGAAGACCGGCGACGTCGACAAGCGCCACGGCGCGCGCGTGCGCTACGCCAATCCGATCAATGGCGGGCCGGTGCTGCCCACCATGGGCGCCTACCTCGCGCTGCTGCCGGCCGGCTTCAAGGGCGAACCCTACCGCTCGACCGACGGCACCGTGTTCGCCTGCGCCGAGGGCCACGGCACCACCATCGTCGACGGCAAGCCGATCGAATGGGGCGTCAACGACGTGTTCGTGATCCCGCCATGGAAGCGCTATCAGCACAATCCGGCCACCGAGTCGGTGCTGTTCTCGATCTCCGACCGGCCGGCGCAGGAATCGCTTGGCCTGTGGCGCGAGGGTAGCTAACAGTTTATCGGTTCCATAGCCTTATACCGGTAAACGGCTGTCGTCATTGACCGTCATCGTACTAGTATTGCGCTCGTAGATTCGGAGCACCGTATAGCGGAGCGTACCGACGTCGAACAATCTCATCGTGGGCACCGATAATAGCGACACGCTACCGGGTACCTCCGGCGCCGACCTGATCTACGGCTTCGATCCCAACGGTCCTCAGGGCTAGGTCACCTCGATCACCGCAACGTGCGTCGCCACCGGGCTCAACGGGGCGCTGTTCGCGGGCTCGCCGCCCGGACGACGCCGACCATCTCTTCATCGTCGAACAGAGCGGCGCCATCAGGGTTTTTGCTGCTAGTCACGCTCGACGGCCATCCCGCGTTGGCGGGCAGCGATATATTGATCGTCTAGCGCTTTCCCGATTGATCGATTCGGGCACTTGCGCGTTATAGTCAGGCGCCTTGGAGGACCCCATGCAATTCGAAGAACTGACCGCCGGCCACGGCTCGCTGACCGCTGTGCGCACCGGCCAGGGCGGCGACCTGGTGCTGCTGCATTCGCTGCTGGCCGACCGCCACGCTTTCGATCCGGTGCTGCCGGCGCTTGCCGCCAAGCATCGCGTCACGCTGATCAACCTGCCGGGCTTTCACGGCTCGCAGCCTACGATGCTGCCGCTGATGGACGCCTATATCGCCTGCATCGAAGACGGCTTCGACGAGTTCGGCATCGCCAATGACGCGATCCTCATCGGCAACGGTTTCGGCGGCACGGTCGCGCTCGCCTTCGCGCTCGCCCACCCCGAACGCATTTCCAAGCTGGTGCTGAGCGATGCCGCCGCCTGCTTTCCGGACGAGGGGCGCAAGGCGTTTGCAGTGATGGCCGACAAGGTCGCCGCGGGCGGGCTCGGCGCCGTCGCCGAGATCGCCGCCAAGCGGGTCTATTCGCCGGCTTATCTTTCGGCGCACCCCGAATTGATCGAGGAGCGCAAGAAAGTTCTGCTGGCGATCGAGCCGAAGGCGTTCCAGGCCGCCTGCAAGATTTTGCAGGAGGCCGACCTCACGCCGCTGCTGCATCGCATGAAGGTGCCGACGCTGGTCGTGTGCGGCGAGTTCGACCAGGCCACGCCGCCGCCGCTCAACAAGGCGATCGCCGACAAGGTCGCCGGCGCGCGCTATGTCGAATTGCCGGGCTGCGGCCATTGCCCGCCGCTGGAACAGCCGGAAGCAGTTTCTGGCCGCGATCAAGGAGTTTGTGGGACTGTAAATTCTGTCATTCCGGGACACCGCGAAGCGGTGGGCCCGGAATCCAGAGGCGTAGTTCTATGCATCTGGATTCCGGATAGCCTCGCTTCGCTCGGCTTCCGGAATGACGTCTACGGCGCTCTTCGCAAATACTGGTGGATGGTCACCGTCTCGAACACGCCGTTGACCGAGAACGGATCGGCCGCGTTGAAGGCTTTGACGGTGGCGATATCGGGCGCTTCCATCAGATAGCAGCTGCCGGCCGAAGTCGTTGTTCTCGTGCACCAGCGGCCCAGACATCACGACCGCGATGCGTTTGGACGAGGCGGTGCCGATATAGGCGCGGTGCTCCTCGTAGAATTGCTTGCGCTTGGCGAGCGCGTCCTTGCGATCGAGACAATGCACGATGTACAGCATGATTACTCCTTGCGGTCGAAGCGGGTGACGTCGACTTTGGCCCAGACGCCGTTTTTGTAGAATGGGTCGGCATGCGCGAATTTGTCCGCCGTGGCGCGGTCGGGCGCTTCGATCACGATCAGGCTGCCGGCCGGGCTTGTGCCGTCGTCGGAGACCAAAGGGCCGCCGACGGTAATGGTGACGCCGAAGTCTTTCGCCGACTTAAGATGAGCGATGTGATCGCCATGCACGGCTTTGCGCTTGTCCGCGATATTAGGATTATCGAGCGCGTGAATCGAAAACAGCATCTTTGCCTCCCTTTCACTTCTTCTTAGCCGCAGCGCCTTCATCACGGCGCCGGCAATCGCGTTGGTGCCGTCCTTGCCGCCATATTCCATCGGCTTGATGCCGGAGGCATAGGCCTTGTCGACCGCGCGCTCGATGCGCAGCGCGGCCTCGGCCGCCGGCGGATGGTCGTGTTTGTCGGCCAGCCAGTCGAGCATCATCGCGGCCGATAAAATCATCGCGGTCGGATTGGCCTGTGCCTTTCCCATGATGTCGGGCGCGGTGCCGTGGCAGGGCTGGAACACGGCGTGCTTGTCGCCGATGTCGGCGGACGGCGCGATGCCCAAGGCCGCCGATCAGGCCGGCGGCGAGATCGGAAAGGATATCGCCGAACATGTTCTCCATCACCATCACGTCGAAATCCCACGGCTTCTTCACCATCATGGCGGCGCAGGCATCGACATAAAGCAGGTCGGTTTTAACGTCGGGGAATTTCGCCTTGCGCTCGGCGAAGATCTCGCGCTGCCAGTTGAAGGCCTTGAACACATTGGCCTTGTCGACCAGCGTGAGGCGGCCGGGGCGACCGCGTTTCTTGCGCCGCTCGGCCAGATGCAGCGAGAAATCGAACAGCCGCTCGGTGGTCTTGCGCGTGACGACCAGCGTCTCGCGCGCCTCGTCGTGCGTGGTCACGCCCTTGCCCATGGAGGCGAACAGCCCTTCGGTCGACTTGCGGATCAGCACGAAATCGATGCCGTGTTCCTGCGCGCCGACAATCGGGCTTGGCACGCCGGGTATCAGCCGCGCCGGGCGCACACCGGCATAGAGGTCGAAAATGAAACGCAGTTCGACCTGCGGCATGATCTCGGTGTTGTCGGGATAGCGCACGGATGGAAGCCCGCAGGCGCCGAGCAAAATGGCGTCGGCTTCCTCGCACAGCTTGATCGTCGATTCCGGCATCGACTTGCCGGTTTCCTTGTAGTGGTTGGCGCCGGCCGCGGCCTCGCTGAAGCGGAATTTGAGGCTCGGCGTGGTTGTCTCGATCCGGCGCAAAATGTCGAGCGTGGGCGCCATCACCTCGGCGCCGATGCCGTCGCCCGGCAATACGGCAATGTGAAAAGCGGTGTTGGCGGACATGGTTGGTTCCGGCTGGCGCTGGACGGGGCGGGCGCGCTAATGAATACGGAATAATCCGCGTCCGCAAGCCAGTGAGTTGCCATGCCCCGTTTTGCCGCCAATCTCGGCTACCTGTTCACCGACCGCGCGCTGCTCGAGCGCATCGACGCCGCCGCCGCGCCGGTTTCAAGGCGATCGAGCTGCAATTCCCTTACGACGTGCCGGCTTCGCAGGTGAAGGAGACAATCGAGAAAAACAAGCTGACCATTCTCGGGCTCAACACGCCGCCCGGTGAGCGCGACGGCGAATTCGGGCTGGCCGCGGTGCCTGGCCGCGAGAAGGACTGGCAGGCGCTGTTTGCTCGCGCGCTCGAATACGCCGTAGCGATCGGCGGAAGCGCGATCCATTGCCTTGCCGGCAAGGTTCCGCCCGAGCAGCGACCGAGCGGCAGAGCGCGTGTTCATCGGCAATCTCAGCCGCGCCGCCGATCTCGCCGCGGCCAAGAACATCACGCTGCTGATCGAGCCGATCAATCCGCGCGACCGGCCGAATTATTTTCTCAATCACGTCGAGCACGCCGCCGATATCATCGCCAAGGCGGGCAGGGCGAACATCCGCATGCAGTTCGATTTCTATCATGTGCAGATCGTCGGCGGCGATCTGCTCTACCGGCTGGAGAAATTTCTGCCCGTGGTCGGCCATCTGCAATGCGCGGCGGTGCCGAGCCGGCACGAGCCGGACGAGGGCGAGGTGAATTACCCGGCGGTGTTCGAAGCCGTCGACCGGCTCGGCTACAAAGGCTGGATCGGCGCCGAATACCGGCCGCGCGGCCGCACCGAGGACGGGCCTGGGCTGGGGCAAGGCCTATGGCCTGATTTCCGCCCGTTAACCGCCAATTAGCCATCAAACTTCTTGAAAATTCACGCTTTTTCGCCTTGCGGCCGCCCCACCAATTGCTAAATTCGAACCCTATGATGACGCCGCAACACAGCGGGGGCGGACATGGCTGAAACGCAGGCTGAAACGCCGAACGTGCTCAAGGATGCGGTGCGCGAAGCGCGCATCGAGGCGGCCGAACGCTCCGGCGTGGTGGTCGATCTGCGCGACGCCGAGCTTGGCGCGGCTCGAACTGCTCAACGAAGCGCTCGAACCGCTGTTCAAGGAAATTCCGCAAGGCGTCGAATTGTTCGACCGCGGTGTTTCCCGCGGCGACATCCCGCGGCTGTGGATCGACGTGATCGCGCATATCGAGATGGGCCGCGACAAGCGGCAATACCGCTTCGTGCAGGACACCCGTTACGGCCGCGCGGTGCTGGCGGAATCCTACGAGGTGCCGCACATGGTGCAGGCGGTCACGCGCTATGTGGCGCGCCGGCTGGTCGAGCGCGAACGCGCGCTCACCGACGATGCCGCGCATGGGAAAATCGTCGCGCAGAAGAATCTGGAATATGAGCGCACCCGCGCGCGCTGGCGCTCGTTCCGCACCTTTGTCTATGGCGTGGTGCTCGGCATCGCCGGACTCGTCGCCTTCGTGCTGGCGCGGGCGCACTAAGCGCCGTCCTCGGTGACGATGACAGCCGAGTTCTACCCGCCGAACATCACCCGCTTCTGCTCGACCACATCGCCGTTGGGCCCGATCCCTCGCGACACGGCCTCGCACGACCAGGCCCCGGGCAATCCCTTGATCCGGTAGAGGTTGTAGGCGGCGGCGTCCTTGGCTTTGCCGGGCGCGGCCGAGGCCGACGGCACGCCGATCGCCGGCACGCGCGTGCCGTTCGGACCTTGCAGCCAGTTCATCATGTGCAGGTGATCGTGGCCGTGCAGCACAAGCTCGGCGCCGTGCTCGGCGATCACGTGCAGCAAAATGGCCGCGTCGAACAGCCCCTTGAGGCGCCCGGCCTTGCTCACCGGCGGATGATGGATCAGCACCACGCGAAACAGATTTTCGCTCTTGAGTGCGTCGAGCGCGATCGACAGCCCGGCCAGTTGGTCGCTGCCCAGCCACCCTGTCGCCAGGAACGGCGCAGTCGGCACGGCGGTCGACAGGCCGATCAACGCCACCGGCCCGCGCCGGCGCAGAAAAGGAAATCCGGTCGAGCCGTCGTCGTCGCTCATATAGGCGCCCCATTGGCGCGCGGCGAAGCTGGCGGCCTCGGCCACATAGACGTCGTGGTTGCCGGGAACGAGGGTCACGTTCGCTGGCTGAGCCCAGGCTTTCGAGCCAGTCGCGCGCGCGCACGAACTCGTCCGGCAGCGCGATATTGACCAGGTCGCCGGCGACCGCGATGTGGTCGGGCGCCTGGCGCTTGATGTCGGCGACGATCGTCGCCAGCACTTCCGGATCGTGCACGAAACGGCGATTGCGCCGCCAGTTGATGTAGCCGGTGGCGCGTTTGGATACGAGCTCGCGCCAGCTTGGCACCGGCAGGGGCGCGAGATGCGGGTCGGATAGGTGCGCGAGGGTGAACATCGTGCCGGCAATCCATCGGCTGTCATGCCCGCTAAAGCGGGCATCCAGTACTCACAGAGGCAACATGGATGCGATATCTGTCAACTGAGACAGGGCGTACTGGGTCCCCGCTTTCGCGGGGACGACATCGCGGCTACGAACTCCCGATCAATATGCCGGCAACGAACACCAGTACGCCGCCGACCACCACCTGGAATGTCGCGCGCAGCAGCGGCGTGTCCATGTAGCGGTGGCGGATAAACGAAATGACGGCAAGCTCGACCGCGACCACGAAGATCGAGCACCGCCGTCGCGATGCGGAAATCGGGGATCAGATAGGGCAGCGTGTGCCCGAGCCCGCCGATCGCGGTCATGCCGCCGGTGACAACGCCGCGGATGACCGGCGAGCCGCGGCCGGTGAGCGAGCCGTCGTCCGACAGCGCCTCGGCGAAGGCCATGGATATGCCGGCGCCGACGGAAGCCGCCATGCCGACCAGGAAGGTCTCCCAGGTATTATGGGTGGCAAAGGCCGCGGCAAACAGCGGCGCCAGTGTCGAGACCGAACCGTCCATCAGCCCGGCCAGGCCGGGCTGGATATATTGCAGCATGAACACGCGCTTGGAGGTCGCGTCCTCCTTTTCGCGCGCGCCCGGCGTGAGGATCGTCTCGGTCAGCTTGTGCGCCAGCAATTCATGGCCGGCTTCGGCTTCGGCCAGTTCGATCAGCAGTTTGTGCACCGATACGTCGCGCGCATTCGCCGCCGCCTTGCGATAGAAGCGTTCGGCTTCGTATTCCATCTCCTCGGCGAACTTGCGTACCGGGTCGAGCGCCGAGCGGACGCATCAGCCAGAGGGTGGCTTTGTGATGGATGAAGCCCTTGACGTCCTGGCGGCGGATCAGCGGCAGGTATTCGCCGAATTTCTGCCGGTAGAGATCGAACAGCATGGTGCGGTGGTGCACTTCTTCGTCGGCCATCTCGTCGAAGACCTTGGCCGAGGACGGATACTGCTCGCGCAGGCCCTCGGCGAAGCCGCGATAGATACGGCTGTCCTCTTCCTCGTTGGTGATGGCCAGCGCCAACACTTCCTGCTCGCTCAACTGGGAGAATTCCTTCACGCCTGACCCCTCGCTCGCCGCTGTCCTGTTGATTTTTTATATTAGAACTATTCTAAGGGGGGAAGCGTTCGTTTTAACGCCTTTTGATGCGGCGGTTTGCAACCCGTCGCTGGTTCCCGAAATGCCCAGTTGAGGAAAATGCCTTTGCAACGCCTGCGCCGCGCGCTCGAGCCGATCATACGTCCGATGTTCCATTTGTATTGGCGATTCTCGCGGGGCGCGACGCTGGGAACGCGCGCCATGGTGATCGACGGAACGGGGCGCATCTTCCTGATCAGGCACTCCTACGTGGACGGCTGGCATCTGCCCGGGGGCGGCGTCGAGACCGGCGAAACGCTGTTGCAAGCGCTGGCGCGTGAACTGGCCGAAGAGGGCAATATCCAACTCGCCGGCCCGCCGCGGCTGCATGGGATATTCTTCAACAAGCGAGTGTCGCGCCGCGACCATGTGGCGCTCTATATCGTGCGCGAATTCCGCCAGGACGGGCAGCCGGTGCCCAATTATGAGATTATCGAGCACGGCTTCTTTGCGCTCGACGCGCTACCGGCCGACACCAGCCGCGCCACACGCGCGCGCATCGCGGAAGTTTTCGAGGGCGTGGCGGTGAGCGAGTTGTGGTGAGGGCAATTCGCGCGACGAACGGACGGATCGACAATCGTCATCGCGGCGGCTTGCCCGTCCCATTTTTCCACTGCGCGACGCTGTCGCCAATGACTTGCATCGCGGTCAACGACGCGTGGCTCAGGCTGGCGTAGCCGGCGATCTCGCGGCTGACGCGGTCGCCCTCATTGCGCAAAATGTTCCGCACGCCTTCGAGCTCGTGAATGACCCGGTCGATTTCCTCGATCGAGGCGCCCGCGACGCGGCGGATCACCGCCTCCAGGTTTTCGGCATCCGCGCCGGTCTCGCTGCGCTGCTGGCGCAGGACCGCGAGGTGTTCGACATCGGCCAGTTTTTCCGGAGGGCGCCGATCCGGCGGGGCGTATTGGTCCGGGCTGGATGCTTGCGCAAGCTTGTCGGCGCCTGGCCACTCGCGTCTGACGACCGTCATCGGCTACTCCCTTCAGCACAAACCGCAGAGTTGTGATGCTTCCCAACAGGATCGATTGCCGCATGTGACTGCGGCGGCATTGCGGCACATGGCGGTTCGGAGGCGCTTCTTTGTCCGCTGTCCACCGAAAATAAGGAACCGGTACTCGAGCTTGGGATGTGGCCGCACACGCGGGAGGTTCACTACTTATAGTGGGGCAGCTCTACTTAAACCTCCCCCGATCGTGCGGCGCATTGAAATCAAGATGCGGGCCGACCGGGACGATGCCGGTCGGGTTCACTTGCCGCTGGCTATTGTAGTAGTGCCGCTTGATCTGTTGCAGGCTCACGGTCTCGGACACGCCCGGCACCTGATAGAGATCGCGCACGTAGTTCGACAGGTTGGGATATTCGTAGATGTGGCGCCAGTTGCATTTGAAGTGCGAATAATAGACGGCGTCGAAGCGGATCAGCGTGCAGAACAGCCGCCAGTCGGCCTCGGTGATGGCATTGCCGGTGAGATAGCGATGCTGCGAGAGCATCTGCTCGATCTCGTCGAGCGCGTCGAACACGCCGCGGAACGCGGTCTCGTAAGCCGCCTGCGCGGTGGCAAAGCCGGCGCGATAGACGCCGTTGTTGATGTTCGCATAGACCAGATCGTTGATCTTATCGATCTGCGCGCGCAACGGTTCGGGATAATAGTCGGTGTGGATATTGGTGAAGGCATTGAACGCGGAGTTGAGCATGCGGATGATTTCCGGCGACTCGTTGTTGACGATCGTCTTTTGCTTCTTGTCCCACAGCACCGGCACGCTGACGCGGCCGGAATAGCGCGGGTCGGCCAGCACGTAGATCTCCGACAGCTTGCTCTTGCCGTTGATGTCGTCGCCGGTCGAGCCCTCGTCCTTTTCGAAAGTCCAGCCGTCTTTCAGCATGTCGGGCGAAACCACCGACAGCGAGATGACGTTCTCAAGGGCTTTGAGCTTGCGGAAGATCACCGTGCGGTGCGCCCACGGGCAGGCGAGCGAAACATAGAGGTGATAGCGGCCGGCCTCGGCCGCAAAGCCGCCTTCGCCGGAAGGGCCCGGGCTGCCGTCGGGCGTCACCCAGCTGCGGAAACGGCTCGGCGGCCGGACGAAATGGCCGTCCTTGGTGCGCGATACGTCGTTCTGCCACACACCGTCAACCAGCAGTCCCATGCGATTTCTCCACCTGTTTCACTATACATTTAAGGCGTCGCGGCCCATAACGCTACCGGCGATGGACCTGAATCGACCCAGATGCTAATCGCACTGCCATGAGCGAACTTTCCCTGACAATCCTGCCGGAGACCGCCGACGACGCGATCGCGATCGAGCGACTGCATGAGCGCACTTTCGGCCCCGGCCGCTTCGCGCGCACAGCGTTTCGTATCCGCGAGGGCAGGGGCCATCTGCTCGAATTGTCGTTCACCGCGCGCATCGGCACGCTGCTGGTCGGCTCGCTGCGCCTCACGCCGATCTGCATCGGCGAGACGCCGGCGCTGCTGCTGGGGCCGCTCACGGTCGAGCCGCCGTTCCGCTCGCATGGTGTCGGCACCGCGCTGGTCAAGCGCGCGCTGAAGGATGCGCAAGCCAAGAGGCACAAATTGGTGGTGCTGGTCGGCGACGAGCCGATCTATGCCAAATCCGGCTTCAAGCGAATTCCGAAGGGCAAGGTGAAAATGCCCGGCCCGGTCGACCCGGCGCGTCTGCTGGTGGCGGAACTCACACCCGACGCCTTCGAAGGCGTGGCCGGATTAATTCGGCCGGATTGGGAAAAATTCTAGCGGCCTTCTCTCGCCCACGTGGCGGCGAGCGAGCCGATCAACAGCAGCAAGCCGATCAGGCCGGCAAAGATCGGCAGCACGCCGATGCCGCGCACCACGCTGGCATCGCGCATCTTCAGCCCGATCCAATCCTCGCCCTTGTAGTTCGACGTGGTGCGCACCGGCACCACTCGCGGCACGTCGAGACTGTTGCCGTCCTCGAGCCGGCGCGCGTCGCCGCCGGTGGCGTTGCTGAGCGCGCGCAGCACGTCGGCGGTCGATGTCACCTCGGCGAATTCGCGCGGATTGGCCGGACCGACATTGGCGAGCGCGGTGAGCTTGCCGTCGGTCGCGCGCCAGAGGCCGAGTTCGTTGGCGGTGACCGCTGAGCGCCACAGGCCGGGCTCGACGGGGCCAAGATTGAGCGTGCGGGTGACGCCGGTCGGCGAGGTGAGCGTCACTTCGTTGACGGTGTCGGCCATGGTCTGGCGCTGCACGGTGATGTCGTGGCCGTTCACGATCAGCCGCAGCGCTTCCTCCTCGAGATCGGGCTGCTTCATCAGCCAGTGCGAGAGCCGCCGCAGCAGGTCGAGATGCGGGCCGCCGCCCTCATAACCGCGCGCCCAAAGCCAGATGTGGTCCGAGAGCAAGAGCGCCACGCGGCCTTCGCCCTCGCGCGCCAGCACCAGCAGCGGCTTGCCGTCGGGCCCCTGCATCACGCTGGTGCCGGTCGAGCGCTTGATATCGACCAGCCGGAACCAATGGCTCCAATGCGGCGGATCGGTTTCCGAGCCTTCCAGCGCGCGCGTAACGGGGTGGCGCCGGCCGGCGTCGGTGAGTTGCGGCTGGAAGCTGCGCTCGGTGACGTCGCCGGAAGGCTCAGCGGGCAGGATCACGTCGAGCGGCGTGCGCCAGATACTGGTCGGTGAGGCGTAATCGGGCCCGGCGGCGATCAGCACGGCGCCGCCGTCGCGGACATATTTCGCGATGTTGTCGAAATAGATCAGCGGCAGCACGCCCTGGCGCGCGTAACGATCGAAGATGATGAGCTGGAATTCGGCGATCTTCTGCTGGAATAGCTCGCGGGTCGGGAAGGCGATCAGCGAGAGCTCGTTGATCGGCGTGCCGTCCTGCTTCTCCGGCGGGCGCAGAATCGTGAAATGCACCAGGTCGACCGAGGCGTCGGATTTCAGCAGATTGCGCCAGGTGCGCTCGCCGGCATGCGGCTCGCCCGACACCAGCAGCACGCGCAGCTTGTCGCGCACGCCGTCGATCGAAATCACCGCGCGATTGTTGATCAGGGTAAGTTCGCCGTCGAGCGCAGATGCCTCGATCTCGACGATGTTGGGGCCCGCATGCGGAATGGGGACGTTGAGCTTGATGTCGGTGTGAACGTTGACGACGCGCTGTTCCAGTACCTCGCCGTCGCGCCGGATGATAACTTGCACCGTGCTCACATTGGCGCCCTGGTCGTCGACGCGGAAGCCGATGGTTTGCGATTGTCCGACGATGCCGAAGCGCGGTGTCTGCGTGAGCACGACGCGGCGGTCGATCTCGTTCTTATGGCCGGTGATCAGCGCGTGCACCGGAGCTGAAAATCCAAGCGCCGAGGCGTCCGCCGGCACGTCGTGCACACGGCCGTCGGTGATCAGAATTGCCCCGGCCACGCGGTCCGGCGGCACGTCGGCCAGCGTCGAGGCCAGCGCCGAAAACAGCCGCGTACCGTCGGTCTCGCCGTCGGCAGCGCCTGCCTCGGTGACGCGCACTTCGAGGCCCGGAATGCGCTTGAGCCGCTCCATCAGCGTGGCGCGGGCGGCCTCAGCCTGTTGATTGCGGTCGCCGAAATCCTGGCTCGGGCTCTTGTCGATGATGACGGCGGCTACGGAGGGGATCGGGTCGCGGTCTTCACGCGTCAGCGACGGATTGGCGAGCGCCAGGACCATCAGCGCGATCGCGGCGGCCCGCACCGGCGCGCCGCGGCTGCGCACCACCAGCAGCAGGATCGCGATCAGCACGGCCACGGAGAAGGCCGCCCACACCACATAGGCGGGCACCAAAGGCGCGAAGGAGACGCCGAGGTTCAAATCGAAACTCCTACTGACCCAGTCGCTCGAGCAGCGCCGGGATATGCACCTGGTCGGCTTTGTAGTTGCCGGTTAGCGCGTACATCACGATGTTGACGCCGGCGCGGAACGCGAAATCGCGCTGGCGCGGCTCGCCCGGCACCAGCGGTAGCATCGACTGGCCGTCCGGGCGCGTCGCCCAGGCGCCGGCGAGATCGTTCGACGTGATGATGATCGATGACACGCCGTCGCCGGCACGGGCCGGGCGGCTCGGGTCTTCTTCGGTGTCGGCCGGCAGCGCCTCGACCCATAGCTGGCCGCTGGTGAAGCGGCCGGGGAAGTCGCGCAGCAGGAAAAAGGTCTTGGTCAGCACGTGGTCGCGCGACACCGGCTCGAGTTCGGGGATATCGAGCGAGGACAGTATCGAGCGCAGCGCCACCATTCCTCGCCCTTGCATCTCGCCGCCGGGGCCGGGAGGCGCTTCGATCGCGTCGCGGGTGTCGAACAGAACGGTGCCGCCGCGCTTCATGTAAGTGTCGATGCGCTCGAGCGCCTGCTGCGAAGGTTTTGCCGCGCCCGGCGCCACGGGCCAATAGATGAGCGGAAAGAACGCAAGCTCGTCGCGTGCGGGATCAAGCCCGATCGGTTCGCCTGCTTCCAGCGCGGTGCGTTGCGCGAGATACAGCGTGAGCCCCTGGAGTCCCGCCTTGCTTACAGCATCGACATCCGCGTCGCCGGTGATGATGTAGGCGAGGTGGGTCTGCTGCGTCGCCTTCGTGGCGAAGTTTTCTTGCGCAGCCGAAAGCGCCGGCGCTTGCGACGGTGTGGGCTGCGCCCGCGCCGGGTCGTGCAGCGCGAAGGCGCTCAGCAATCCTGCGATCAATACCGTCGCGACGACGCGGCGGCGCATACGCAGGCTACCGATGCCGCCGGACAGCCAGAACACCACAAGCGCGTCAAGCAGAAGCAGTCCGAGAGCTGCGAGGAATATCGGCCCGCGCAGGTCGAGCGGTTCGCCATGGCGATAGACATCGAGGCGGGCAGTGAGGCCCGAGACATCGAGCCGTGCCGGCCGGTCGGCGGGCGCCAGCGCGTTGACCGCAACCAGGCCTTCGGGCGGGCCGTAGAAGCCCGGCGGGTGGTCGGCGCTGCCACGGCCGGCAAAGCCGGCCGGGATCGGCCGGGCGGTCGCCGGCGGGATCGCGAACGCACCGAAGCCGTCGAGCACGCGGCTCGGCGGCACCACTTGGACCCTGGCGCCCGCGCCGCTCACGCTGCCAGAGTTTTCGCGTTCGGTGGCCGCGCTCGCGCCCGCGACCGAGACGATGCGTTTGAGCATGTCGACGAAGGTGCCCGATAGCGGCAGATCGGACCAGCGGGTGTCGGCGGTGACGTGGAACAGCACGAGCAGACCTTTGCCGCGGCGCTGGGCGGTGACCAGCGGCGTGCCGTCGGCGAGCGTTGCCCAGGTCCGGTCGGTGAGTTGCGCGTCCGGCTCCGCCAGCACTTGGCGGCTCACGGTCACGTCGCCCGGCACCGCCATACCGTTAAATGGACTGTCGCGCGAGAAACCGGCGAGTTGCTGCGGCTTATCCCAGCTGAGGCTGCCGCCGAGGATGCGGCCGCCGCGGCGCAGCTTCACCGGCACAAGATCGTCATCGGCGCCGGCCAGATGGGGGCCTGCAAAGCGCACCAGCACGCCACCGCCATCGATCCACTTGTTCAGGCGCTCGAGCGCCTCCGAAACATTGCCGACATCGGCCAGGATCAGCATCGGCACCTGCTGATTGAGGAAGCGTGTCACCGCTTCGGCCGGCGCCGTGCCTTCGGCAAGGCGGATATCGGCGAACGGGTTGAGCGCGCGCGCGAGGTAATAGGTCGCGCCGATCAAGGGCTGCGAGCGGTCGGCGACCGAGCCCGACACGATGCCGACGGTGCGCCGCCGCCAACGCTTGTCGAGCAGTTGCACCGCGCCTGCCGAGCGCTCGCCGACGATCTCAAGGCGCGCCACGTCGTTCCTTATTTCGACCGGCAGATCGATTACGGCGTCGGCCTCGCGCTCGCCGGATTTGAACGCGAATGGCGCTTCCCCGAGCGGCAAACCTTTGAGGTCGATGGCGCTCACCAGGCCATTCTCGGATACGCCGGTCTGCGCTCGCAGCACTTTCACGGTCAAGGCGACGGCGGCGTTATCGGCGGCGGCGAGCGCGTGCGGAATGGCGACGCCGCCCTCGACGATGGTTAGCGGATGGCCGCCGATAATGCGCTTCAAGCCTTCGACGAAAGTGGCGCCGGCGCCGAGATCGATGCCGTCCGACAGCCATATGATTTCGACATCTGGCGCGGTCTTGAGAAAGCGATCCATCAAAGGCAGCGCCTCGGCGCGCTCGACGCCGTGCGGCTTCGGCTTGAGCTGCTTGACCTGAACGCGCGCGGCGGCGGCGACCTGCAGCGAAACGTCGCGCGTGGTCTCCGACAGCGGCAGCACGGCGACGCCGCGGCTGTCGACTTCCGCCCGCGCGATCAACTCGTCTGCCGTGCGCAGGCGCTCGTCCCAGGCCGCCGCGGCCGCCCAGCCGTCGTCGAGCATCAGCAGGATCGGCGCGGCACGGCTCGATGAGGCGAGCGGCGGATTCCACAAGGGACCGGCGGCGGCGATGATGACCAGCGCGGCCAGCGTCAAACGCAGCAATGTGAGCCACCAGGGCGTGCGCTGCGGCGTCTCTTCCTTGGGCGAGATTTCGAAACAGCAGGCGGGTGGGCGGGAAGTTGATGCGGCGGGGGCGCGGCGGCACCAGCCGCAACAGCCACCACAACACCGGCAGGCTGAGCAAGCCGAGCAATACCAGCGGCTGGGCAATACCGAGAGGCACGGCGCCGATCATGCCGCGCTCCAGGCCGGCGTATGCCGGCTGTTGGTCGCGTTGGCCTGCGAATTGGCGCCCATGCGCGAATGCAGCACCAGCAGCAGTTCGCTCGCCGGGCGGTCGGTGCGGTGGACCGCAAAGCTCCATCCGCGCCGGTCGGTCTCGGCGCGGATGGCGGCGCGATGGCGCGCCACCAGCCCGGTGTAGTCACTGCGCCAGGTTTCGGCGCGGCCAGCGGTGATGGAGCCTGCGCCTTCCGGTTCGATGAATTCGACGCGGCCGGAATAAGGGAAGCTTTCCTCGGCCGGATCCACGATCTGCACTACATGCCCGTGCGCGCCGGTGGCCGACAACTGGGCGATGGTTTTTTGCACCTCGCCGATCGGGCTCCACAGGTCGGACAGCACCACGATTTCGGAAAGCGGCGAAGGCGCAAAGGTCGGCGGCAGGCTTGAGCGCACCTGCGCATCGTGCAGGATCGCCTGCGCCATCTTCTCGATCACGTTGCGGCTGGCGGTCGGACGCGTCAGGCCCGGAATGCCGACGCGCTCGCCGCCCTGCACCAATACTTCTGCCAAGGCGAAGGCAACCACCAGCGCCCGCTCAAGCTTGCTGTCGGTGGTGAGCGCCGAGGCGAAGGCCATCGACGGCGAACGGTCGGGCCAAATCCAGATCGTGTGCGAGGCTTCCCATTCGCGCTCGCGCACATAGAGATGATCGTCGCGCGCGGAGCGCCGCCAATCGACCTGGGATGCCGGCTCGCCCGAAACGAAGCGACGGTATTGCCAGAAATTCTCGCCCGGTCCGGCGCGGCGCCGCCCATGTAGGCCGTGAATGACGGTGGCGGCGACACGGCGCGCCTCGAGAATGAGCCGCGGCATGGCGTCGGCGAGCGTACGGCCGCCGGTGGTCGCCAGGCGGACCGCGTTGTTCTCGAGGTCGTTGAGCTGCGGCTCGGCCATTATCCGATGCGCGCCTTTAGCCGCTTGATGACGTTGGGAATGTTCTCGCCTTCGGCGCGCGCGGCAAACGTCAGGGCCATGCGGTGTTTGAGCACGGGCTCGGCCAGTTCGAGCACGTCATCGACCGAGGGCGCGAAACGGCCGTCGAGCAGCGCGCGGGCGCGCACCGCCAGCATCAGCGCCTGGCTGGCGCGCGGACCCGGGCCCCAGGAGATCAGCTTGCCGATGTCGCCGCCTTCCGGCCCGGGGCGCGCCGAGCGCACTAGCGCGAGGATCGCCTCGACTACCGACTCGCCGACCGGCAGGCGGCGCACCAGCCGCTGCGCCGCGATCAATTCGTCCGCGGTCATCGCGGCCTTGGCACGGCTTTCTTCCGCGCCGGTGGTGTCGAACAGAATTTTTCGTTCCGAGGCCTCGTCGGGATAATCGACGTCGACTTCCATCAGGAAGCGATCAAGCTGCGCCTCGGGCAGCGGGTAGGTGCCTTCCTGCTCCAGCGGATTTTGCGTCGCCAGCACATGGAATGGCTTGGGCAGATCGTGGCGGGCGCCGGCGACGGTCACATGCTGTTCCTGCATCGCCTGCAGCAACGCGGATTGCGTACGCGGGGAGGCGCGGTTGATTTCGTCGGCCATCAGCAATTGCGCGAAAACCGGCCCGGAGATGAAGCGAAAGCTACGCTTGCCGCCTTGGGTCTCCTCCAGCACTTCGGTGCCGAGGATGTCCGAAGGCATCAGGTCGGGCGTGAACTGCACGCGCTTGGCGTCGAGCCCGAGCGCGATGCCCATGGTCTCGACCAGTTTGGTCTTGGCGAGGCCGGGTACGCCGACTAGCAGCGCGTGGCCGCCCGAAAGCACGGTGACCAGAGCGCGTTCGACCACGATGTCCTGGCCGAAGATCACCGCGCCGATGGCGGCTTTCGCGGCGCGCACGTGGGTGGCGGTCGACTCCGCCGCGCGCACGATCATATCTTCCAGCTTTTCCAGGCTTTCGCCGCTTGCTGCCACCATGATCTGAATTCCTTTCGTCGTTCGCTTTCGCCGCTCGCCTGGGTGCGCTTAAAAGCTATGCAACAAACACACCAGAAGCGAATTTCATGCGCCATTTAAGGCGAATCTGGCTCATTCTCCCGCCAAGCTTACGCTATCTTCTCTTGCCTGGTCCGGCCGGTCACAAAGTTGCGAACAGGCGTAAAAACCACGGAATTACGTAGGGAAACCATGGCGAAGGCAGGGCAGGGAGGATTGGAAGGGATTGTGGCGGCGCTGCCGCGCGAGGGCGGCAGGGCCATGCCGCCGGTGGAGCGCTGGAATCCGCCGTTTTGCGGCGATATCGACATGCGGATCGCCGCCGACGGCACCTGGTTCTATCAAAAGACCCCGATCGGGCGCCCCGCGCTGGTAAAATTGTTCGCTTCCGTCCTCAAACGCGAGGGCGACAAATACTTCCTGGTCACGCCGGTGGAGAAGGTCGGGATCGTCGTCGACGACGTGCCGTTCCTCGCCGTCGAGATGACGGTTGATCGGGCCGAACAAGATGTTCTTCTCCCAGTTCTTCGCTTCAGAACAAATGTCGACGACTGGGTGGCCGCAGGGCCCGGCCACGGCTTGCGGTTCGAGCCGGAATCGACCGGCGGCTTGCGGCCTTACTTGCATGTCCGCCGCGAGCTGTGGGCCAAGGTGACGCGCGCGCTGTTCTACGATCTGGTCGAGCTCGGCGAGGAGCGCGAGCTCAATGGCAAGGCCATGTTCGGCGTGGCATCGAACGGCGAATTCTTCGCCATGGCGGAGGCCAGTGTGTTGCGGGAGTTTGCTTGATGGATACAGTGGCTACGCTTTCCGCGGCCGAATTTTTCGCGCGCGCCCGCGCGCGGCTTAGCCTCGACGTGCCGGCCGGCATCAACGACCCCGACGTCATCCCGAAGCGCGGCGATCATGACGCCGACCCGGTGATGCAGAAGATCGCCCAAGTGCGGCCGATCCGCCCGGCGGCGGTGCTGGTGCCGGTGGTCGATCACCCGGAGCCGACGGTGCTGCTGACCCAGCGCGCCCAGCATCTGCCCAATCACCCCGGCCAGATTTCGTTTCCCGGCGGCAAGATCGAAAAGTCCGACGCCACCCCGCTGGAAGCCGCGTTGCGCGAAACCG
The DNA here is from genome assembly GCA_963741115.1 of uncultured Alphaproteobacteria bacterium. GTDB lineage: Bacteria > Pseudomonadota > Alphaproteobacteria > Rhizobiales > Xanthobacteraceae > Pseudolabrys. Next base: position 341,258 of record CAVUGR010000003.1, read on the forward strand.
AGGAGGAAATCGGCCTTCCCCGCAAACTGGTCGAGCCGCTCGGCCATCTCGATCTCTACATGACCACGCTCGGCTACCGCATCGTGCCGACGATTGCGCGCGTTGCGCCCGGCTTCAAGCTCACCCTCAACACCAGCGAGGTGGATGAGACGTTCGAGGTGCCGCTGGCCTTTCTCATGGACCCGGCCAATGTGGTGCGCCATTCGCGCGACTGGCAGGGCATGACGCGGCACTATTACGCGATCACCTTCGACGAGCGCTACATTTGGGGCGTGACCGCTGGTATCCTGCGCAACCTGCACGAACGGATTTACCGATGATCCGCCCGGTCGCCGCCGAAATCGTTCTGTTCCTGCTGCCGTTCGTGGCGTTCGCGATATTTTTGTGGGCGACCAAGGCCGGCGTGATGAACCCGCAATCCTGGCCGATCCGCCACGTGATGGCGCTGGCCATCGTTGCGCTGCTGCTGGTGGTCGGCAGCTTCATCTTTTTTGCGAATTTCACCGGTGCGCCGCCCAACTCGACTTACATCCCGGCGCACATGGAAAACGGCAAGTTCGTCCCGGGGACCACGAAGTGATGGCGCAAGCCGGAGCGACCTCCCGCACGCTCACCGGCGCAAACTGGCTGAGCGCGGGCCCGCTGCCGCGGTTGCTGCAAGTGCTCGATTGCGATGGTGAGCAAGCCCGCGTCGTCGGCGGCGCGGTGCGCAATGCGTTGCTCGGTGTGCCGATACACGAAATCGACGTCGCCACCACCGCGCTGCCGGATGAGGTCGTTCGCCGCGTGGAAGTCGCCGGCTTCAAGGCGGTGCCGACCGGCATCGAGCACGGCACCATCACCGTCGTCATCGACAAGCATCCGTTCGAGGTAACCACGCTGCGCCAGGACGTCGAGACCTATGGCCGTCACGCCAAGGTCGCCTTCGGCCGCGACTGGAAGACGGATGCCGAGCGGCGCGACTTCACCATCAATGCGCTGTCGGCTGCGCGCGACGGCACGGTGTTCGATTATGTCGGTGGGCTCAATGACCTTGAGCCGCGTCGCGTGCGTTTCATCGGCGAGCCCAAGCAACGCATCGAGGAGGACTATCTGCGCATCCTGCGCTTTTTCCGGTTCCACGCCGCCTATGGCCCCGGCGGCCACCCTTACGCCGAAGGCATCGCCGCCTGCATCGCCGGCCGCGACGGGCTCGATCAGCTGTCGCGCGAACGCGTGCGCATGGAGGTGATGAAGCTGGTGGTCGCGCCGCATGCGGTGCCGACGCTCATCTCGATGGCCGATGCCGGGCTGCTGCTGCGCGTGCTGGGCGGCGTGAGCTATCTCAGCTCGTTCGAGAATCTGGCAAAGAGTGAAGCCGCAATCGGCTTGGCTGCCGATCCGGTGCGCCGGCTTGGCGCGCTTGGCGTGTTCGTGGCCGAGGACGCCGAGCGGCTGTGGCAGAAGCTGCGGCTGACCAACAGCGAGCACGAGCGGTTGGCTTCGCTAGCCGAGGGCTGGCGGCGGATTTCGCTGAGCGTCGGCGAGCAGGGAGCGCGTGCGCTGATCTATCGGCTCGGGCCCGAGCACTTCACCGATCACGCGCTGCTCGGCTGGGCGCGCTCGCAAGGCTCTGCCAGCGACGCCGATTGGCAAGCGCTGGCGACTTTGCCGCAGCGCTGGAGCGCGCCGGCGTTTCCGCTGAAGGCGGCGGACTTCATGCAGCGCGGCGTCGTCAAGGGTCCGGGACTCGGTGCTGTGCTGGCCGCTGCCGAGAAGGCCTGGATCGCGGCTGGGTTTCCGAGCGATGCAAAGGCGCTGGGCGCTATCGCCGACGCCGCGGCGAAATCGCCTGCGCAAAAATAAAAGGCCCCGGGATCTCTTCCGGGGCTTTCATGCCGCGTCGCTAACCGATCATCTGTTCCAGTTGAATGTGTAAAGCGCATCACCTAACCCCCATGACGCAACTCTTTATACCGTACCCAGCCAGACCGCGCTCTCGGCAAGCTATCCAAGCACGGTATCCGGCGCAATTTAAGATAGAGTCAACGTCCCGTTGCAATCACCTGCCGCGCGCCGGGTCCGGTCATGAATCGGGATTGACCGCGCAGTCTGCCTTCAAGTTCGATTAACCATATGAGCATCCTCTCCGGCTTTGCCGACATCTCAATCTGGCAGCTCGCCATGGTGGCGGCTGTTGCCTTCATTGCTTCGGTGCTCGGCGGGGTTTCCGGTTACGGCACGGGCGCGTTGATGCCGCTGCTTTTGGTGTCGCTGGTGGGGGCGGAGCCGGTGGTGCCGATCATCGCGATCTCGGCGATGTTCAGCAATAGCAGCCGCGCCTCGGCGTTTTTCCGCTACATCGACTGGCGGCGCGTTGGCATCGTGATCGCGGCAGCGACGCCGACCTGCGTGCTGGGCGCCTGGGGCTATACGCGTCTGACCGGCGCCGGTGCTGCAATCGTGATCGGCAGCATGCTCATTCTCAGCGTGCCGCTGCGGCGCCTGCTGCGGCATCACCAGGTGACGATCGGCGACCGGGGTCTTGCACTCGGCGCGGTCGGCTATGGCCTGGTGGTCGGCGGCACCGCCGGATCGGGCGTGATCAATCTGGCGCTGCTGATGTCGGCGGGTCTCGAAGGCGCAGGCGTGGTCGCCACCGATGCGGCGATTTCAATCGTTACCGGGATCGTGAAGATTTCGGTGTTCGGACTGGCCGGCGTCATCACCGGGCAGGTGATCGCCTTCGCGCTGTTGATCGGCATCGTCGCGCTGCCGGGCGCGTTCCTGGCCAAGGCCTTCGTCGAGCGAATGCCGGTGCACGTGCACACCGCAATCCTCGACGCGGTGGTGCTGCTGGGCGGAGTTCTGCTGGTGGTGGGGGCGCTGCGCGGCTAGGGCCACTTCACCAAGGGCGGCATCGACGACAGGATCGACTCCGCATTGCCCCCGGTGCGCAGGCCGAAAATCGTGCCGCGGTCATAGAGCAAATTGAACTCGACGTAGCGGCCGCGGCAGATGAGTTGCTCGTCGCGCTCGGCCTCGTTCCACGGGCTTGCGAAGTTCTTCGCCACCAGTTCGGGATAAATCCGGCGGAACGCGCGCCCTACATCCTGCGTGAAGGCAAAGGTCTTATCCCAATCGGTTTCGAGATAGTCATAGAAAATCCCGCCTACGCCACGCGGCTCGTTACGGTGCTTGAGGTGGAAATACTCGTCGCACCATTTCTTGTATTTGTCGTAAGGCGCCACTTCGGGATGCGCGTCGCAGGCAGCGCGCATGGCGGCGTGAAAGGCGACCGTGTCGGGGTCGGTTTGATTGCGGCGGCGATCGAGCACCGGCGTTAAATCCGCCCCGCCGCCGAACCAGGCTTTGCTGGTGACCACGAAGCGGGTGTTCATATGCACCGCCGGCACGTGGGGATTGTGCGGGTGCGCGATCAGCGAAATGCCGGAAGCCCAGAAGCGCGGATCGTCGGCTGCGCCGGGGATTTCCTTGCGGAATTCTGGCGCGAATTCGCCATGCACGGTCGAGCAATGCACGCCGACCTTCTCGAATACGCGCCCGCGCATCAGCGCCATCACTCCGCCGCCGGCATTTGAATTGCCGATCTCGGGTAAACCCGAGATCGGTTTTGCGCCAGAGTGATCGGTGCGCACCCAGGGAGTGCGCACAAAGCGACCGGCGCTGCGCTCAGACAGCGGCGCATCGGCGGGAAGCTGGTCCTCCAGCGTCTCGAAGGCTTTGCAGATGTCGTCGCGCAACGCCTCGAACCAGGTCCGGGCGCGGGTCTTGCGGGCTTCGATTTGGCCTGAATCCATCGTGCTCACTTTAGTCCGAACTTGGCTTTGGCTGTGTCCAGATCGCCGCCGGCAAAGTGGCTCGAGCAGTCGCGATCGAAGTCGGCAACGGCGGCGTCATACTCCTTTTGCCGCTGCCGATAGAGCGGAAATTCACGCTCGAATTTGCGCGCCAGCTCTTCGTGGCGGATCGTCCGGCGCTGGAAGTCGGCGAGCTTTTGCTCGTCATAGCCGCCGCGCCCCGGGAGTTCCGCATCGAGCTGTCTTTGCATGAACATGCCTTCGGCCGCCAGCCGGTCGATGGCCGCGACTTCGAAGTCGATCGCCTCGCCGGTGCCGTCGAGATCGAGCGCCTGGCGCAAACAGGCCTCCAGCGCCAGGCCGCTCATCGAAGGCTCACCGGCGGCGGCTGGCGCCCGCGCCAACAGTTCGGCAAGCAGGGCGCGCGCGGCGAAGGCGTCACCGGCGACAATACTGAGGGCGGCGATCAGAGCGGCAATCGCCAGCCGATTTCGATCGGGTCATGGGCCAATATTATCACCGCCCAAATCCCCCCGTCTGCCGCAGCGCCTCGCCGGCGACGAGCGCCACGGCAACCGCGATATTGAGCGAGCGCAGGCCTTGCCGCATCGGAATGCGCAAGGAGGCGTCGGCGGCCGCGTGCACCGCCTCCGGCACGCCGGCGCTTTCGCGGCCGAACAGCAGGATCTGGTCGTCGCGGAAGGCGTGGTCGAGATAGGAGACTGTGGCCTGGGTGGTCAGCAGCACCAAGGTTAGCCCTTGGCGCGTCCGCCAGTCATCGAATGCTGCAAAGGAGCCATGCCGGCTGATGGATACCTGGTCGAGGTAATCCATCCCGGCCCGGCGGAAGGCGCGGTCGGTTACCGGAAATCCGGCCGGCTCGATGATATGGGCCTCAATCCCCAGACAGGCGCAAGTGCGCAGAATTGTGCCGGTATTCTGGGGGATGTCCGGTTCGTACAGGGCAATCCGCATGGGCCAACCGGTCGGATTGCCCGGGTGTGCCCGGGAAACCGCTAGACAAATGATTTATGCAACTCTTGTTCGCAGGCGCGATAGCGCCCTTGCGCTATAACCGCAAGGATGCCAATAAAACGGCGCCGCAGCGTCGTCCTGCCTTTCCCAGGACTGTCGTAACCGGTCCGCCCCGCCGCCGAGGGACTTAGGTCTTAAGGCTCCTGCCGCGGGCGGATGACTACCCAGCCGGGGGAGAGGGAATAAGACGTGACGACCGTGTCTTCGGCGGAGCATTCGCGCCGCGATTTTCTGTATATCGCCACCGGCATGGTTGGCGCGGTGGGCGCAGCCGCGGCGCTGGTGCCGCTCATTTCGCAAATGAATCCGGACGCCTCGACAATCGCGGCCGGTGCGCCGATCGAGGTCGATCTGGCGCCGATCGCCGACGGGCAGATCATCAAGGTGTTCTGGCGCTCGAAGCCGATCTTTATTTCCCATCGCAGCAAGAAAGAGATCGCCGAGGCGCAAAACGTCGACGTCGCCGCCTTGCCCGATCCCGAAGCGGATTTCGGCGCGCGTGAAGCAGGGCCACGACCAGTGGCTGGTCGTCATCGGCATCTGCACGCATCTCGGATGTATTCCGCTCGCCCATCAGGGCGAATATGACGGCTGGTTCTGCCCCTGCCACGGCTCGCAATACGATAGCTCCGGCCGCATCCGCAAAGGCCCGGCGCCGAAAAATTTGCCTCTGCCGCCTTACGCATTTCTCTCCGACACCAAGATCCGGATCGGTTGATCCGCGACAGATTGTGACTTGAAGGTTCGATCATGAGCGGAAACTCGACCTACCAGCCGCAGAGCAAGGCTCTGCAATGGTTCGAGAAGCGGTTGCCGATCGGCGGCCTGATTTATTCCTCGTTCGTCGCCTATCCGACCCCGCGCAACCTGAATTACTGGTGGACCTTCGGCGGCATCCTTTCCTTCATGCTCGGCGTGCAGATCATCACCGGCATCATCCTGGCGATGCACTACACCCCGCACGTCGACTACGCCTTCCGCTCGGTCGAGACCATCATGCGCGACGTCAACTTCGGCTGGCTGCTGCGCTATCTGCACGCCAACGGCGCCGCGATGTTCTTCCTGGCCGTCTACATCCACATGTTCCGCGGCCTTTATTACGGGTCCTACAAGGAGCCGCGCGAGGTGCTGTGGATCCTCGGCGTCATCATCTACCTGCTGATGATGGCGACCGGCTTCATGGGCTACGTGCTGGTCTGGGGCCAGATGAGCTTTTGGGCCGCCACCGTGATCACCAATCTGTTCTCCGCCATTCCCGCCATCGGCGACCCGATCGTCACCTGGCTGTGGGGTGGTTATGCAGTCGGCAATCCGACGCTCAACCGATTCTACTCGCTGCACTACCTGCTGCCGTTCGCAATCGCCGGCGTGGTCGTGCTGCATGTCTGGGCGCTGCACGTGGCGGGCCAGAACAATCCGACCGGCATCGAGCCGAAGTCGGACAAGGATACGGTCCCATTCACGCCCTACGCCACCGTGAAAGACGGCTTCTTCATGGTGTGCTTCTGCATCCTGTATGCGTGGTTCGTGTTCTACGTGCCCAATTATCTCGGTCACGCCGACAACTACATCCCGGCCAATCCGGCGGTGACGCCGGCGGAAATCGTGCCCGAATGGTACTACCTGCCGTTCTACGCCATCCTGCGCTCGATCCCGAACAAGCTGCTCGGCGTCTGCGCGCTGTTCGGCTCGATCGGTATCCTGGCCTTCCTGCCTTGGCTCGACACCTCGCGTGTCAAATCGGCGCGCTACCGGCCGCTGTTCAAGCAGTTCTTCTGGCTGTTCGTGATCGTGTGCATCGGGCTCGGCTGGCTCGGCTCCAAGCCGCCGGAGGGCATCTACGTCGTGCTCTCGCGCCTGTTCACCGCCTACTATTTTGGGTTCTTTATCGTCATCCTGCCGCTACTCGGGATTTTCGAGAAAACCAAGCCGCTGCCGAATTCCATTTCGGAATCGGTCTTGGGCGCGAAAGCTTGAGCGGGGGATTGGCATGACGATGCGACGGACCTTCATCGCTTTCACGCTCGCCGGCAGCCTCGGCGTGGGCAGCCTTGCCGCGCTCGGCTGCTCCGCGCTCGCGCAGGGGCATGACCACGAGACGGCGACACCGCCGCGGGTGAAGTGGTCGTTTGCCGGCCCGTTCGGTAAATTCGACCAGGCCCAGCTCCAGCGCGGCTTCAAGATCTATCGCGAGGTCTGCTCGGTCTGTCACTCGATGCAGATGCTGGCGTTCCGTAATCTCGCCGATCCGGGCGGCCCCGGTTACTCGGAAGCGCAGGCGGAGGCGGTGGCTGCCGAATACAAGATCGACGATCTCGACGATAAGGGCCAGCCGACCCAGCGTACCGGCCGGCTCGCCGACTATTTCCCGCTCGCCGTTCCCGAACGCGCTTGTCGCCAAGTCGCGGTCCACGGCGCGGTGCCGCCGGACATGTCGACGCTGGCCAAGGCGCGCAGCTACGAGCGCGGCTTCCCGTGGTTCGTATTCGACATGTTCACGCAATACCAGGAGCACGGACCGGACTACATCGCCGCGCTGATGAAGGGTTATGTCGATCCGCCGAAGGACTTCCCGCTTCCCTCGGGCGGCAACTACAACAAATATTTCCCGGGCCATGTCACCGCGATGCGGCCGCCGCTGCAGGCGGGCCAGGTGACCTTCGACGACGGCTCGCAGCCCACCCTCGAGCAGTATTCCCAGGACGTCTCGGCCTTCCTGATGTGGGCGGCCGAGCCGCATCTGGTCGAGCGCAAGCGCATCGGCTTCCAGGTGATGTTCTTCCTGATCGTGCTGGCCGGACTGATGTACTTCACCAAGAAGAAGGTGTGGTCGGACGTGCACTAAGCGGCTGCGCGAAAGAAATGGACGATCCAGGGGCCCCGTTTGGGGCCCTTGGTTTTTCCGCTTGTCATGCCCCACGAAAGCGGGGCATCCAGTATTCACGGTGGGTCGATAAAATTGTAAGGCCTGTGTTTACTGGATCATCCGCTTTCGCGGATGATGACGTGTTCGGTTGGGGCAACATGACCAAATCAGTCCTCGGCGTCATCGGCGGCAGCGGCATCTATGATCTGTCGGGACTTGAAAACGTGCGCGAGCAGCGCATCGCCAGCCCTTGGGGCGAGCCGTCGGGGCCATTGCGCATCGGCGAGATCGCGGGCCTCCCAGTGGTGTTCTTAGCCCGCCATGACAAAGGCCACCGATTGTCGCCGTCCGACATCAATTACCGGGCCAATATCGATGTGCTCAAGCGTGCCGGCGTCACCGATCTGGTGTCGCTGTCGGCCTGCGGATCGTTCAAGGAAGACACGCCGCCAGGTACGTTTGTATTGATCGACCAGTTCGTCGACCGCACCTACAGACGCGAGAGTTCGTTCTTCGGCAGGGGACTGGTGGCGCATGTCTCGATGGCGCATCCAGTCTCGCCGCTGTTGCGCGCGCACTTACGCAACGCCGCAATGGCCGAAGGCATCGTGCCGCATTGGGGCGGGACCTATGTCTGCATGGAGGGTCCGCAATTCTCCACTTATGCCGAAAGCATGACCTACAAGGAGCTCGGCTATTCGGTGATAGGCATGACCAATATGCCGGAGGCCAAACTCGCGCGCGAAGCCGAGCTTTGTTACGCGACCGTCGCCATGGTGACCGATTTCGACTGCTGGCATCCCGATCACGACGCGGTGGTGGTTGGGGACATCGTTCAGGTGCTGATGGACAATGCCGGGCGCGCGCAGCGCCTGGTGGCGCGCCTTGCCCGCGACTTCCCGCGCGAGCACGAACCGTGTCCTATTGGATCGGATCGCTCTCTCGATAGCGCGCTGATTACCGCGCCGGACGCGCGCGATCCCGAGTTGATCAAGAAGCTCGACGCGGTGGCGGGCAGGGTGCTTGGCGGATGACGGATGCCGTTTTCTCGTTGCAACGAAGGTGGGGGAAGCCAATGCGTGTCGTCGACCTGGAGCAACTGCCGCGCGAGGAGTGGCGCGCCGGCGTCACCACGCGCATGCGGACTTCGGCCGCGAACGGCGCGACGCAGCTCTGCCTGTTCGAACAGTGGTGCGAGCCGAGACATGGCGCGCCGACCCATCTGCACGCGGTCGAGGAAGTGCTGCACGTTCTCGAGGGGCAGGCCGATGTGTGGATCGAAGACCAGCATGCCACGCTGACGCGGGGGCAACTGGCGATCGTGCCGGCCGGACGCAAGCATGGCTTCTCCAACAACGGCACCGGCACTTTGCATATTCATTCGACGCTTGCCGCGCCGGTGTTCGAAGCAGCCTATGACGACAAGCGCGAGACGCCGCGCCGCTGGCTGCCGGACTGAGTGCCATAGCCGCAAACGCGTCTTGCGCTGCATGCGTAAAAGCCTATGATTGATTTGGGGGTGCAGGCTCCCCATGAGACGGTTGGCCGTCCAAGCTCTGCGCAACACTCGGCATGTCGAGGAGCTTGCGCATGGACGGAAACAGGCTCCCGACTTTTCCATCAAACAGGCTTCGATTTGCCGCGGCAGTTGCTGCGCGTGTCTTTGCACGCGCTACGTCCGCCTACATCGCAAGAATTACTCAACGACGACAGGAGGTCGTGATGAAAATCGCCGCTATCGTTTCAGTTCTTCTGATGGCCTATTCACCCGCACTTGGCCCCGTGCGGGCCGCGGATAGCTGTACTAAGGATTGCAGCGATTACTACCAGGCTTGTTCTAAGAACCACTCGCAGGCCGCATGCAAATCGGAGCGCGACATCTGCATAAAGCATTGCGGCAAAAAATGAGGACGGCTGGTCTATCGAACCGCATCAATCCGCGACAAAAAAATGGCGATGGTAATGCCGCATGATCTTACGCGTTCGGCCAATTTCGACATCCTATTGCTTTACGCGGCACGTGGCGTGCGAGGATTTGGCGATGGCTTCGCCATCATCATCTTGCCCGCCTATCTCTCCGCGATTGGCTTTAGTTCCGGTCAAATCGGCGTCGTCGCCAGCGCTTCGCTGCTTGGCACGGCATTACTGACGCTGGCGATCGGTTTCATCGCGCCGCGGCACGACTTGCGTAACCTGCTGCTGGGCGGCGCTGTGTTGATGGCATGTACCGGGCTGGCATTTCCGAATTTCGATCAGATCACCCTTATTGCAATCGTCGCGTTCGCCGGGACCATCAATCCCTCGACCGGGGACCTGGGCGTTCTGGTGCCGCTCGAGCACGCGATGTTGGCGCATGGCGTGCCCGACCATGAACGAACGCGCACGTTCGCCCGTTACAGCCTGATCGGCGCGCTCTCGATGGCAGGTGGATCCTTGGCCGCGGCCGCGCCTGATTTCGTCGAACTGGCGGGGATCGACAGATTGAGTGCCTTTAAGCTGATGTTTTACGCTTATGCCGTCCTCGGGTTGCTAAGCGTCGGGCTCTACTGGCTGCTGCCGCACGCGCGCATGGATGAGGCCCGCCCGAGCGCGCCGCTCGGACCCTCGCGCAAGGTCGTCTACACGTTGGCCGCGCTATTCAGCCTCGACGCATTTGCCGGCGGCTTCGTCGTCCAGTCGCTGCTTGCGCTGTGGTTGTTTGAGCGTTTCGACCTCTCTCTTTCGGCCGCAAGCCTTTTCTTTTTCTGGTCCAGCACGCTGAGTGCGTTTTCCTATCCGGTCGCGGCGTGGCTGGCCAAGCGCATCGGTCTCATCAACACGATGGTCTATACCCACATCCCGTCCAGCATCTTTCTTATCCTGGCGGCGTTCTCACCGAATTTAATCGTGGCGCTCGGTCTGCTGTCGGTGCGCTCCGCGCTCTCGCAAATGGACGTGCCCACACGCACGTCTTACGTCATGGCCGTTGTGACACCTGCGGAACGCACGGCAGCGGCCAGCGTGACGGCCGTGCCGCGCAGCCTCGCCTCGTCGATCAGCCCGGCCATGGCCGGTGCCTTGCTGGCTACGCCGTTTTCTGGACTGCCGCTGGTCTTGTGCGGGGTTCTCAAGATCGTCTACGACGTGGCACTGCTGTATTCTTTCCGGCATGTGAAGCCGCCGGAAGAAAAAACAAATTAGCCGCCTTCGATTTAGCCTTGCGCTGCCGGACTGAGTGCTACTTCGGCGGGTCGCCGTCTTCGCCGATGGCCTGTTTCGCCCATTGGCTGGCGGCGCCGACAATACGGCCCTTGACCTTGGCGCAGTCGAGCGTGGGGGCCTCGGCGTCCGCGGTCTTGCGCGCCAATGCCAATGCATCCGGGTTGGCGGCCTCGTCGACCACGGCAAACAGGCAGGCGCTGCGCGGCTCCATGCGGATCACGCCAAGGACGTTGTGGGTCTTGTAGTGGCCGTCGTCCTTCATCGACTCGTCATCTCGCACGACGATACGCACAATCGTCGCGTAAGGCTTGAAGCCCTGCTTGTCCTTGACGCCACGCCATTCGATCTTGGTGCCGAGGCTGTAGCCACTCAGCACGTTCTCGGCCTTTGCCTTGCCCCACTGGAACGACAGCGACACATGGCTGACGCTCGCTTCGGTGAGCACGCGCGCGCCGGCAAGGCCAGGGCAGCGCACAAGCGTGTAGTCGCCGACCTCGCCGTCGTCGTCGACGATGCGGCAAGGCTTTTTCACGCTTAGCTCGGTATCGATGCGCGTCGCCGTCTGCGCGAGCGCGGGCTCGGCCAGCATGGCGATCAAGGTGAGGGCCAGGATTGCGCGCATGGTGCGCTATTTTGGCGGATAGGAGGCTGCCGTCAATGAGTGGCGGGCCGGGTGTTGAAAGGTTAGCCTTGGGGGGTCTTCAAGGGAGGGATGGATGGGCGCAAAAATCAACATCACCGTCGGGCTGTTGGCCGCAGCGCTGACGCTGGCTCCGCTGTCGGGTAAGGCAGAGACGCAATTGCGCATCGGCGTGGTGTCGCGCACGATCTTCTATCTGCCGGCCTGGACCGCCGTCGAGCAGGGCTTCTTCAAGGCCGAGGGCATCGACCCGAAGATCGAGGTCAATGACGGCGCCCACAAGATCTTCACCGACCTGCAGGCCGGCACCGTGCAGGTCGGCATTTCCTCGATCGAGACTGTGATCGAGGACGGCTACAAAGGCGGCTCGCTCAAGCTGGTTGCCGGCAGCGCGCAGCGGCCGCCGCACTTCATCATTGCGCAACCCGAAATCAAAACGCTCGCCGATCTCAAGGGTAAGACCATCGGCGTGGTGTCGATGCACGAAGGCACGACGTTTTTCGTCAAGGACATCGCCAAGGCCGGCGGCTTTGCGCTCGCCGACGTCAAGGTCGAGGCGGTCGGCGGCTCGCCGACGCGCGCGCGCCTGCTCAAGGAGCGCAAGATCGACGCCGGGCTGCAGCCCTATCCGCTGAGCTACGAGGCGGAGGCCGACGGCTTCAGCAATCTCGGGCCGATCGCCAGGCTGGTGCCCGACTATCAATTCACGTCCGTCATCGTCGACGCCAACTGGGCGGCGCAAAACCGTCCGTTGCTGGTCGGTTTCCTGCGCGCGCTGCGCAAGGGCACCGACTATATGTTCGCGCATCCTGACCAGTCGGCCGACCTGGGCGCCAGGGAACTGCGCACCACGCCGGAGAATGCGCGCCGCGCGCTCGAGGACAGCGTGCGCATGGACGTGATTGCGCGCGACCTGTCGCTGAGCGACCTCAGCTTGAAACGGGTGTTCGAGACTATGCAGGATGCCGACGTCATGCGCCACGACGCGGTGTACGACCGCGGGAAATTCGTCGATGAGAGCTATCTGCAAGAGAGCCGCCGCTAACCCGACGCAAGCCCGAGAACAATCGCAATGACCGGCCCCGAAAACGATTTGCGCGCCTCGATCCGCACCATTCCCGACTATCCAAAGCCGGGCATCATGTTCCGCGATATCACAACGCTCCTGGGCGACGCGCGCGCCTTCCGCCGCGCGGTGGACGAACTGGTGCAGCCCTGGGCCGGCATGAAGATCGACAAGGTCGCCGGCATAGAGGCGCGTGGCTTCATCCTAGGGGGCGCGGTGGCGCATCAGGTCTCGGCCGGCTTCATCCCGATCCGCAAGAAGGGCAAGCTTCCCCATAAAAGAGTGAGTATCGCCTATTCACTCGAATACGGCCTCGACGAGATGGAAATGCACGAGGACGCGGTGGTGCGGGGCGAGCGCGTGATCCTGGTAGACGATCTGATCGCCACCGGCGGCACCGCGGAAGGCGCTGTCAAATTGCTGCGGCAGATGGGCGCCAATGTGTTGGCCGCCTGCTTTGTCGTCGACCTTCCGGAGCTCGGCGGCGCCGAAAAATTGCGCAAGATGGATGTGCCGGTGCGTACGCTGGTTTCGTTCGCGGGGCATTAGGCACTGCCGTTATCCGCGAAAGCGGATAATCCAGTAACCCCAGATCCAGCGACTGAATTGCGAGACTGCGAACTACTGGATGCCACGCCTTCGTGCGGCATGACAGCTAGTTGCGTTTCGGCCCCCAGGGACCGCCGTCCGGCCCGCTCGCGCCTGATTGTGATCCCCACGGACCGGTTCCAGCATCGGGCGCGGCACCGCCCCAAGGGCCACTGGCGGAAGGCCCGCCGGCCGGCGGCGGCTCGATGGCTGCGGGCTGCGGCGTCTCCTCCGGCGCAGGCAGCGCGAGCGGGCCTGGATCATGCCCGCCGGCGAATTTCACCAGCGCGGCCACCCGCTTGTCGACCGACGGATGGGTATCGAAAATATTGGAAAATCCCTCGCGCGGATTGTCTATGCACATTTCCATCACCGCGGAATTGGCCGATGCCATCTCGCCGCGGCCCTCAATCTTGCGCAGTGCCGAAATCATGGCGTCGGGGTTTTTGGTCAGCTCGACCGAGCCGGAATCGGCGAGATATTCGCGTTGCCGTGACAGCGCCAGACGGATGACGACCGAGAGCAGCCAAGCGACGACGATCAGCGCCAGCGCGATCACGATGGCGATACCGGCACCGCCCTTCTTGTCGCTGCCCCCGTCGGAGCGGCGGCCGCCGCCCCAGAACGCGTTCTGAAAGAACAGCCGGAACACCAGCTCGCCGAAGAACGAGATCACGCCGGCGATCACCACCGCGATCACCAGCATGCGCACGTCGCCGTTGCGAATATGGGTGAGTTCGTGGCCGAGCACGGCTTCCAGCTCGTTGTCGTTGAGCGTGTTCAGCAGGCCGCGCGTCACCGTGATCGAATATTGCTTCTCATTCAGCCCGGTGGCGAAGGCGTTGAGCGCGTCGTCATCGGCGATGCGCAGCTTCGGCGTCGGGATGCCGCGCGAGATGCAGAGGTTTTCGAGCAGATTGTAGAGCCGGGGTTCCTCGGTGCGGTCGACCTCGTGGGCGCCGGTAATCGCGTCGATCATCGACTGGTGGTACCGGTAGGCGATTGCGATCCAGATCAGCGCGCCGAGCGTCGCCCAGGGCAGCGCCTTGATGAAATCGAATTCCGCGGCGCGGATCAGATACTCGAGCGGCGCGTCATTGTTGGAGAGGACCGCCTCTGCCACCAGCGCGCCGGCAAAGACCAGCACATAGACCAGGAAGAACAGTCCGATCAGCAGCGCGACCGAGCGCCGCTTGTTCGACTGGATATGCGTGTAGAGACCGTAGGCGGCCATGTTGTCGCTTCGCCACTGACGGCGTCATGGCCGGGCTTATTCCCGGCCATCCACGCCTTAAGGAAGCAAGACGTGGATGCCCAGCACAAGGCCGGGCATGACGGGTTGGGTTAGGCGCGTGTGCAACACGCGCGGCTAAAACTTCACGCTCGGCGCCTGTTCGAGTTGCGGACGATCGCCGCCGACATCGAAGAACGCGCGCTGGGCGAAACCGAACATGCCGGCGAACAGTGCCGCCGGGAATTGCTGGATGCCGGTATTGTATTCCTGCACCGCGTTGTTGAAGAAGCGGCGGGCGGCAGCGAGCTTGTTCTCGATGTCCGACAATTGGGCCTGCAATTGCAGAAAGTTCTGGTTGGCCTTGAGGTCCGGGTAGGCTTCGGCCAGTGCGAACAGCTTGCCGAGCGCCCCGCTGAGCATGTTTTCCGCCGCTACCTTCTGCTCGACGCCGGGCGCGGCTATGGCCACGTTGCGCGCCTGCACGACCGCTTCCAGGGTTCCGCGCTCGTGGCTTGCATAGCCCTTTACCGTCTCCACCAGATTGGGGATCAGGTCATGGCGCTGCTTGAGCTGGACGTCGATGTCGGCAAATGACTGGTTCACCCGCTGCCCCATGGCAACGAGGCGGTTGAAGATGCTGATTGCCCAGACAACGAGGATGACAATGGCCCCGATAACGACCCAGCCGGTAGTGGACATGACGCCGCTCCTGAGAAAAAGAATGGAACGGAACAAGCCTAGTAGATGGATGCACAGCCGCCAACGGCAATCGGCTGACGGTAAAATCGACGACTAGCGTCCTGCCAGCTTTATCTAACAGATTGATTTGAATAAAAAAAAGGCCTTGAGCCGAAGCCCAAGGCCTTTCGCCAGACGGCTATTCGGGGGGTAAGGGGGGAGCCGCCCGACTAAACTTCACGGGGCACTAACACCGACCTCCGGAATTGGTTCCGGAAAAAGTGAGATCACGTAGACGTTATTCGAGGGCGCCCGTCCGTCTTACGCGGGTCACGATCTAAGAGTTCCATCTACCGCGGGACGGAACCGGAGTGTTACCCATGAGCGCGGTGATGATCAGGTGTCCCAGTACCGGCCGATCGGTGTCGACGGCGATCGAGACCGAGCCGAGTGTGTTTCGTCAATTGCCGGATGTGGAAGCTCGCATGCACTGCCCTGTCTGCGGGCAGGATCATGTCTGGACGACGAGTGCCGCCTGGCTTTCGGGCGGGCCACGGCTGGTGGACGGGCGCGTCCCCTCCGATACGGCGGCTTAGTTTAAGTATCATCGTAGTATTCCGGGCCGGCCCGTAGGGCCGGGCCCGGAATCCATAATCATGTGAATATAGGTTCCGGGCTCGCCGCTTTGCGGCGCCCCGGAAACGACAGCTAGCTCGCCTCGCGGAACCGCACGGCGGCTTCCAGATCGACCGAAACCAGTTGCGATACGCCGCGCTCGGCCATGGTGACGCCGTACAGCCGGTTCATCCGCGCCATGGTGATCGGATTATGCGTGATGATCACGAAGCGCGTATCGGTCGATTTGGTCATCTCATCAAGCAGGTCGCAGAAGCGCTCGACGTTGTGATCGTCGAGCGGCGCGTCCACTTCGTCCAGCACGCAGATCGGCGCCGGATTGGTGAGGAACACGGCAAAGATCAGCGCTAGTGCGGTGAGCGCCTGTTCGCCGCCCGAAAGCAGCGAGAGCGTCGCCGGCTTCTTGCCGGGCGGCTTCGCCAGGATCTCGAGACCGGCTTCCAGCGGATCGTCGCTTTCGATCAGCTGCAATTCGGCGGTGCCGCCGCTGAACAGCCGGGTGAACAACTGCTGGAAGTGGGCATTGACCTGCTGGAACGACGACAGCAGCCGTTCGCGCGCCTCGCGGTTGAGGCTTTGAATCCCCAGGCGCAGCTTCTTGATCGCCTCGACCAGGTCGTCGCGCTCGGTGGTGAGCGACGTGTGCTGGGTTTCGATCTCGCGCAATTCTTCCTCGGCGCGCAGGTTGACCGCGCCGAGCCGTTCGCGCTCGCGACGCAGCCGCTCCAGCGTCGCTTCGATTTCGGGCAGGTCTGGCAACGCCTCGCCCAGCTTGATGCCGGCGAGTTCCGCCACGCCCGATGGCTCGATTTCCAGCATGTCGTGGATTTCGCGGCCGATGTCGGCAAGCCTACGCTTGGCGCCTTCGAAGCGCTCTTCGGCGCGGGCCAGTTCCTCGCGCGCGGCGCTCGCCGCCTCCAGAGCCTCGCGCGCGTCGCGATCGGCCTCCGCCAGTTTGTTCTCGGCTTCCTGCAGACGATCCGCGCAGGCGCGGCGCGCGGCTTCGGCGACCTCGACTTCGCTGATCAGGGCCTGCCGCTTCTCGGCAAAAAGCTGCGGCGCATTTTCCAGTTCGGTGCGGTCGCGCTTGGCCTCGGCAATGCGGCTTTGCAGGGTGGCGATCTGGGCGCGCGCGCCATTCTGGCGCTCGACCCAGCCGGTCTTGTCGGTTGCCAGTGCGGCCAGCCGCCGGTCGGCCATTTCCGCCTCGCGCACGATCGCCTGTTGTTCGGCGCGCACTTCGGCAAGTCCGGCGCGCTTGGCTGTGATGTCGTCGCGCACGCCGGCGAGGCTGGTTTCGAGATCGGCAGCGGGCGAAAGCACGCTGAGCGCGCGTTCGGCTTCGGTCTTGGCGGCGCTCGCCTCGTCGCGGCTGGTTGTCAGACGGGCGCGCGCCTCCGCCAAAGCCGATAGCCGTGCCGCCTGGCGGTTGAGGTCGCGCTCGCGAGCGCGCGTTTCGCTTTCCGCGTGGCTGGCGGCATCGAAGGCCGATTGCGAGGCTTGCAGGCTGCCGCGCTTGTCCTCGACCTCGGCGCGCGCGCTGGTCAATTCAAGATCGATTTCGGCAAAGCGGCTGCGCTGGGCAAGCCGGCGCGCGGCGCCGGTCGGGGCGTGCGCGGCCGCGACAAAGCCGTCCCAGCGCCAGAGATCGCCCTCGCGCGACACTAGCCGCTGGCCGGCTTTGAGCGCTACCGCAAGCCCGTTGCCCGCCTCGCGTTCGACCACGCCGATCTGGGCGAGGCGGCGGGCCAACTGCGCCGGCGCTTGTACAAAGCGCGAGAGCGGCTCGGCGCCCTCGGGCAGAACCGGGTCGCTCCAATCGGAGGCGATATTGGTCCAGTGCATCGGTGAAGACGGATCGACCGGCGCGTCGAGGTCGTCGCCGAGCGCTGCGCCCAATGCCTTCTCGTAGCCCTTCTCGACCGACACATGGTCGATCATCGGCGGCCACAGGCTGCGGGTTTCGAGCGAAAGCACCTTGGCGAGCGTCTTGGCTTCGGTTTCCAGCCGCTGCACGCGCTTTTCCGATTCAGCCAAGGCGGCGCGCGCGGTCTCGCGTTCGGCGCGGGCATTGTTATGCGCGGCTTCGGCCGCGACCGCGCTCGCCTCGGCTTCGCTGACCGCCGCCTGCGCGCCTTCGAGCGCGGCGGTGAGCGGGGCGCTGTCAGCGGTATGCAGCGTGGCCAGTTCGCGTTCGATCGCCTCAATCTCGCCGACGATGCGGGCGACGCGCTCGCCGTGCTCGCGCGCGGTGTTCTCGAGCTGATTGCGCTGCGCGGTGAGATCGGCGATGGCGGTGGTCAGGCTGGAGAAAACGGTCTCGGCGGCGGCAAGCTGGCTGCCGGCCTGCCCCACCAGGGCATCGATCCCGTTGCGGCGGCCGGCACTTTCGCTCAGCTCGGCGCGGATGGTTTCTTCCTCGGCGGCATGGCGGGCAAGCGCTGCCTGCGCGTCGGCGGCAAGCCGCTGTTCGCGCTCGCTATCGGCGGCGAATTGCACCAGCCGCAGATCGAGTTCGGCGATGCGGTCCTTGGCGCGGGCCTCCTCGCGATCGAGTTCCTGCGCCGCCACATTGAGCCGGTGCAAGGCGGCGCCCGCGCGCGCCTCGGCCTCGCGCAAGCTGGGCAGTTCGGCCGCGACCAGCGCCTGGCGCTTGGAGGCCTCGGCTTGTGCGCCGGTGCGTGCCGCCACTTCGCGCATCGACGACGTCCTTAGCGTGCTCGGCTTCCGCCACCTCGCTGCTCGCGGCACTCCAGCGCAGATGATAGAGCGTGGCTTCGGCCTTGCGTACCTGCGTGGACACGGTGCGATAGCGGATGGCCTGGCGCGCCTGCTTCTTCAGGCCGTCGATCTGGGCGGCCAATTGGCCGATCACATCCTCGATGCGCAGCAGGTTGGCTTCCGCCGCCTTCAGCCGCAGTTCGGCCTCGTGCCGGCGGGCATGCAGCCCGGCGACGCCGGCGGCTTCCTCCAGCACGCGGCGGCGCTGCTCGGGCTTGGCCTGGATGATCTCGCCGATGCGGCCCTGGTGCACGAGTGCCGGCGAACGCGCGCCGGTCGAGGCGTCGGCGAACACGATCTGCACGTCGCGGGCGCGCACCTCGCGGCCATTGATACGATAGGCCGAGCCCGACTCGCGCTCGATGCGCCGCGCGATCTCGATCAGGTCCTGGTCGTTGAAGGCGGAAGGCGCCGAACGCTCGGCATTATCGACCGTGATCGCGACTTCGGCATTATTGCGTGCCGGACGGCCGTTGGAGCCGGCGAAAATCACGTCGTCCATCGACGCCGCGCGCATGGATTTGTGGGAGGACTCGCCCATCACCCAGCGCAGCGCCTCGACCAGGTTGGATTTGCCGCAGCCGTTCGGGCCGACCACGCCGGTCAGACCCGGCTCGATCAGGAAATCGGTCGGCTCGACGAACGATTTGAACCCGATGAGGCGCAGCCGGGTGAGCTTCATTCGTCCGGCCTTTGCTTTGAAAGTCGCAATCCGATCCGGGACTTGCGGTCGGTGGTCATCTTGGGCATTGGCCGGGACAATGAATCGCCGCGCTCGCTTGAGCAACAGCCATGCGGGCGGCTGGGGTGGTTTTCCAGACCTTTCGGCGGGGCCGATGGTAAAATTATGGCACCCCGGGCCTCAAATCCGGTCCTTGTGGGGCCGAAAAACCATTGTCAGCTCTTGAGATAGGGCTCGATCGCCTTCGCCATCTCGTCAATCGAGAGTGCGCCCGGAAAGGCCTCGCCGTTGATGAAAAAAGTCGGGGTCGACGCCACCTTGAATGCGTCCACCGCGCGTTGGCGCATGCTTTCGATGCCGTCGAGCACCTTCTGATTCGCCAGGCAGGCTTCGAAACTTTCCTGGGTGAAGCCGGCCTGCTTGGCGATGGTCAGCAGCGGTCCGAGCGGTTTTTCGACCGCCCAGGTCCGCTGCTGGCGGAACAGCGTGTCCACCATTGCGAAATATTTTGCGCTGTCGGTCTCGCCGGTGCAGCGCGCCAGCATGAAGGCGGCCGCCGCCAATGAATCAAGCGGGAATTCACGGAATATATAGCGAACCTTGCCGGTGTCGATGTAGCGCTTCTTCAGCTCAGGGAATGTGGATTCTTGGAAACGCGCGCAATGCGGGCAAGTCGCCGAGGCATATTCGATGACGGTGACCGGCGCCTTGTCGGAGCCCATAACCATGTCGGGCAATTTGTCTGGCTTCATCAATTCGGCGTCCGGTATCGTCTCCGCCGCGAGCGTCCGGCCCGGAAAGAACGGAAGCGCGGTGGCGCTCAGCAGGGTGGTGGCGAGCGCCACGGCGGCGGTGCTCTGGCAAAATTCGCGGCGGGTGATTGGCAAGTGACGCTCCGTAGGATGACGTTAAACAGGCCCAAGCGGGCTATTGGCTAGCTGGATACACTAATTGTGGCAATGGCGAGCCTTTCTGCCAAGGCGTCAGCCAAACCGTCAGCCGAGCTGATTATAGCCGCCTTGGCCATTTAGCATGCCGATCTCGGGTGAACCCGAGATCGGGGCCTCACTTCCGCTTGATGGCCGCCCCCAGGCGGGCGAGCGCCTGGCGCAAATCTTCGTCCGCGATCTCCGGCATACCCTCGGCCAGGCGCGCGGCCAGCGCCGGATCGGGCGGCGGCGGCAGCTTCGGCCGCTCGCGCCGCCGCAGCGGCGCCTGGCGCAGCGCGATGCGGCCGATCGCCTGCCAGCCGAAGAAGCGGTTGACCCGCTCCAGGATCACCGCCGAGAGATGCTGGATCTCGATTGCCGTCGGACCTTCCACCCGGAGCACCAAGGTCGCCGGCTCCACCGAGTCCTCGCCCATCGATCCGGGAGCATTAGCCCGGGGCCAGCCGATCTTGATCGGCTCGCTGTGGGCAGCGATTTCCGCGCCCACAATGTCGCCCCAGCGGGCGAGGATCTCGGCCGAGGCAAAGCCCTGGCTCTTGAGCGCATCGCTCAAGGTCGCGCCCAGCAGCTCGGAAAGCGGCCGGGGAAAACTGCGAGAGGGCTTAGTCATTTAGAATTTTCCATGCGCATGATCTTATCCGAAAACCGGTTCCCATTTTTCGGGATCATACGCGTATGACCGTAGCAGTCCGATTGCCGAGGCGAAAGAAAGCCGGGCCCGACCCTTCCGATTTGCTGGCCTGGTACGACTGCCACCGCCGCGTTCTGCCTTGGCGGGCACGCCATGGCCAACTGGCCGATCCTTATGCGGTGTGGCTGTCGGAGATCATGCTGCAGCAGACCAATGTGACGACGGTCGCGCCCTATTACGCGCGCTTTCTTTCGCGCTGGCCGAGCGTGCACAGGCTCGCCGCGACAGCACTCGACGACGTGTTGCGCGCCTGGGCGGGACTCGGCTACTACGCCCGCGCCCGCAATCTGCACGCGTGCGCGCGCACGGTGGTCGAGCGCCACGGTGGGATATTTCCCGCCAGCATCGAGCGCTTACGCGCGCTGCCCGGGGTCGGCGACTACACGGCGGCGGCGGTGGCGGCGATCGCGTTCGATCTGCCGGCGGTGCCGGTCGATGGCAATGTCGAGCGCGTGGTGTCGCGGGTCTTTGCCGTGGAAGAACAGCTTCCCGCCGCCAAGCCCGTGATCAAGCGGCTGGCGGCCTCACTGTTGCCCGAGGCGCACACTGGCGATTTTGCGCAAGCGTTGATGGATCTCGGCGCCACCATCTGCTCGCCCAAGCGGCCGGCCTGCGCGCTCTGCCCGTGGAACGATGTCTGCGCAGCGCGCTTGCGCGGCGATCAAGAAAGTTTCCCACGCAAGGCGCCAAAGCGCGAAGGCAAACTGCGCCGTGGCGCGGCGTTCGTGGCGTTGCGTGCCGACGGTCGCGTGCTGCTGCGCCAGCGCCCGGAAAAAGGACTGCTGGGCGCAATGACCGAAGTGCCGGGTAGCGAATGGGCGCATGATTTCGATATGGCTTCCGCACTCAAGGCTGCGCCGCGCCTGCGGCACGCCAAATGGCGGCGGCTTCCGGGCGTGGTCACCCACGTGTTCACTCATTTTCCGCTTGAACTGACGGTCTTTCTCGCCCCGGTGCCGCGCGCGACGCCGGCGCTGAAAGCTTCGCGCTGGGTGAATATCGCCGATCTTGCCGGCGAGGCGCTGCCTAGCGTCATGCGCAAGGTGCTGGCGCATGCGCTCGACAGCGAAGGTTCTTAGATCGCCGGAATGCCGGCGGCCGCGTTGAGGAACGCGTTTTCCGCCCGCTCGGTCCGATCCGGCTTGGGTAGTTTCCGGGCGGCGGCCTTGCGGTTGATCTTGCGCTTGGCGATGCCGTTGAGCTTCTTGTCGGTCGCCGCCTCTTCCTTGAGATTCATGGCGAGGAGCTTGGCGACGTCATTGCGGCCAAGAACCTTGGCCCAGGCCACCAGCGTTCCATAACGCGTCATTTCGTAATGCTCGACCGCCTGCGCCGCCGCGATCAGCGCGGCATTGAGCACCATCTTGTCGCCCACCTCGCCGGCGATCTCGTTGGCCTCCTCGATGATGCCGTCGATGGCAGGGCACTTGGTGCCCTGCGGCACCGATTTGATCATTTTGAACACGCGGTCGAGCCGCTTGATCTGACCCTTGGTCTGCTTGAGGTGGGTGCGAAAGCCGCGCTTCAGTTCGGCGTCGGAGGCCTTCGCGACCATGTCGGGCAGCGCTTTTAGAATTTGATGCTCGGCGTAATAGATGTCCTGCAACGTGTGCACGAACAGCTCGTCGAACGTGTCGATATCGGATGAAAACCATCCCATGGCCTGGGTCCTCCCAATGATTGCTGGTGCGTTAAGTCGGCTGCGGCTACCGAGTTCCCAGGACGCGGAAATACCGCTAGGAAATCGCCTGAAGCTTAAGGAATTTTGACAGGGAGCAAGCCATGAAAATCGAACGTCAAGACGTCGGCCTGCGCATGAGCAAAGTGGTGATGCACGGTGACACGGTCTATCTCGCCGGCATTGTCTCGGATAGCCCGAAGGGAAAAAGCGTCACCGAGCAAACCAAGGACATCGTGGCGCAGATCGACGGTTTCCTGGCCAAGGCCGGCACCGACAAGACCAAGCTGCTGTCGGCCAATATCTGGATCACCGACATGGCCAATTTCGCCGAGATGAACGCGGTATGGGACGCCTGGGTGTCGCCGGGCAATACGCCGGCGCGCGCCACGGTCGAAGCCAAGCTCGCCACGCCCGACTACAAGGTCGAGATCATGGTGGTGGCGGGGAAATGAAAACGCTGCTGCCGCTTGCGCAAACAATCGCGGCGCGTTTGATCGAGCGCCGCGAGACGATCGCAATTGCCGAATCCTCGACCGGCGGGCTCGTCTCGGCAGCTTTGCTCGCCGTGCCCGGCGCCTCCGGCTACTTTCTCGGCGGTGCGGTGGCTTACACAAAGGCCGCGCGCATGGCGCTCCTGGGAATAGCCGACCTGGCGGGCATCAGGCCGGCGACCGAGGCCTATTCATTGTTGATTTCGCGGCGTGTGCGCGAGCGGCATGGCGCGACGTGGGGCCTGGGCGAGACTGGGGCGAGCGGCCCTGCGGGCAACCGCTACGGCGACCCGGCGGGCCACACCTGCATCGCGATCGCCGGCCCAATCGAACGAGCGATCACGCTGCGCACGGATAGTGCCGACCGGGTGGCGAACATGGATGCGTTTGCCAAGCGCGCGCTGGAGCTTCTGATCGACGTGACATCGACGAAGGGTTGAATTACGCTGATTGTCTTAAGCCAGCGTTTAGGGCATTCGACGCCGCGCGCAGCCGAATAACACTGGCGACACTTCCCGGTCATAAAGTTGCGGCGTTCCGCGTCTAAACGCGCCCACCGGGAAGCATCATGAACCGATCCATCGTCGCAGCCTTTTGCCTCCGGCCAAGTTCCTGTTGCGGCGTGGGGCCCCTGAGCCGGACGGCGATCCCGGCCATTTCCCGATCATCTCGGAAGAAACCGGCAAGTCGGTAGTGCCAAACAAAGGCTGAGCGATTGCTGCTAGTCTCCCAGAGAAAGGGAGACGGCGATGGCAAAACGGCAACCCGGCATATTGGCGATCTGGAACGACTGCCGCGCCGGCCGCGAGGCCGAGTTCGAGGCCTGGTTCCAGGGCGAGCATCTGCTCGAACGGCTGGCGGTTCCCGGCTTCCTCTTCGGCCGCCGGCACCAGGCGATCCCGGGCAGCCCCGGCTATTTCAATTTCTATGTAGTGGAATCGCCCGATGTCTTGACCTCGAAGCCCTATCTCGAGCGGCTCGACAACCCGACGCCGATGACCAAGAAGATTATGTCGGAGGTTTTCATCAACATGAACCGCACGGTGTGCCACCAAACGCTGCGGCGCGGTGGCTTTCGCGGGGCCTATGCCGTCACCGCGCGATTTAACGAGACGCCGGATAGCGGCGCGTTGATGTCGCTTGCCGAAACACTGGTGCAGGATGCGGGCGTGGCAAGCGCCGAAATCTGGACCGCGGTCGATCCGGCGGGGCAACCGGTGTCGATGGAGGAAAAACTGCGCGGCGGCGACAAGAAGATCAAAGGTTGTCTGATGATCGATACCTTGCGGCAGGTGGATGCCGAGAAGGTCGCCGAGCGCTTGTCGTTGCAATTTGCGGGCGCCGAGGTTGGCGTGTTCCGCGTGCTTTGCCAGCTCGGCCGAGGGGACTTGTAGCTACTCCGCCGCTTCCGCCATCTCCGAGCGGATTTGTGTGCGCAGCTCGTCGATCAGCGTCAGGCCCTTCGGCGTCTCCAGATGCCAGAAGGTCCAGCCGTTGCAGGCCTCCAGTCCTTGCGCCAGCGCGCCGATGCGATGGATCGAACCGACGCTGTCGCCGAGCGACACCGCGCCGTCGGCCCGCACAGTGGCTTTGTGCCGCTTCTTGGAGTCGACCAGCCGGGCGCCGGGCAAAACCAGCCCGCGCTCGATCAGGGACGCGAATGCCACGCGCGGCGCCTCGCGCGCCGTCATGAACGGTGCGATCGAGGGCGAGGGCACCTGTTGCACTTTCGCGATGCGCTTTTCCGCCGCCTTGGCATATTTTGCCTCGCGCTCGATGCCGATGAAGCGGCGGCCGAGGCGCTTCGCCATCGCGCCGGTGGTGCCGGTGCCGTTGAACGGGTCGAGCACGAGATCGTCGGGGCGCGAGGCCGCCAGAATGACGCGCGAGAGCAGCGCTTCCGGCTTTTGGGTCGGATGCAGCTTCTTGCCGTCGCTACCTTTCAGCCGCTCTTCGCCGGTGCAGAGCGGGAAGGTCCAGTCCGAGCGCATCTGCACGTCTTCGTTTCCGGCTTTGAGCACCTCATAGTTGAAGGTGTAGCCCTTTGCCCCGATGTCGCGCGAAGCCCAAATCATCGTCTCGTGCGCATTGGTGAAGCGGCGGCCGCGAAAATTCGGCATCGGATTAGTCTTTCGCCAGATCACGTCGTTGAGGATCCAAAACCCGAGATCCTGCATGAGGGCGCCGACGCGAAAAATATTGTGGTAGGAGCCAATCACCCAGATGGTAGCGGCCGGCTTCATCACCCGCCGGCAGGCGGTCAGCCAGCCTTTGGTGAAAGCGTCGTAAGTTGCGAAACTATCGAACTTATCCCAGTCATCGGTGACTGCATCGACATGCAAATCATCCGGACGTTTGAGATCGTTGGCGAGTTGGAGGTTGTAAGGCGGATCGGCAAACACCAGATCGACGGATGCCGCTGGCAGCTTTGCCATTTCGGCAACGCAGTCGCCGACCAGAATGCGATGCTGTTGGGTGCTCTCTGAAACTCCACGGGGCGCCCGTAAGGGCGCCCCGCGACGCGACACAACCATGACTCAAAACTCTGACTCAGGCGACGCGGTCGGCAGACGCGGGACCTACAACCGACAGGCCCGCAATATGGCTGCTCAAGGTGAAAAAACGGTTTATGAAAGTGTCCCATTACTGGGCAAATTCTGCCTATTATACCGAGGCTTAGCCAGGATTGGACGGAACAATTCGGTTCGGCGATGATCGCAATCGCGCCAATTGGAGGGCTTTTGAATGCGCTGGGATGATTTCCGCCGCAGTGACAATGTCGAGGACGACCGCGATGGCGGCGGAGGCGGTGGCGGCGGGTTTGGAATTCCAGTCGGCGGCGGCGGCCTCGGCATTGGAACGGTGATCGTGCTCGGCCTGATCGGCTGGGCACTCGGCATCGACCCGAGCGTTTTGATCGGCGGCGCCGAGATCGTTGCCGGTCGCGGCGGCGGTTCGCAATACCAGCAGCCCTATCAGCAACCGTCTCAACAGCGCGGTCAGCGTACCGGCGTGCCGTCTGACCAGGCGGGGCAGTTCGTCGCTGCCGTGCTCGGCAATACCGAGGACACCTGGACCGACATCTTCCAGCAGATGAGCCGGCAATACCGGGCGCCGCGTCTGCTGCTCTATGCCGGCGCGATACAGGGCGCCTGCGGTTTCGCGCAGTCCGCGATGGGTCCGTTCTACTGTCCGAACGACCGGCGCATCTATCTCGACACCTCGTTTTTTCGTGACATCGAGGTCCGCTTTCACGGCTGCACGGGCAACGCCTGCAAGTTCGCGCAAGCCTATGTGATTGCGCACGAGGTCGGGCATCACGTGCAGAACTTGCTCGGCATCCTGCCGAAGGCAACGGCCGCCCAGCAGGCCGCCGGCGACCGGGCCGGCGCCAACCGCATCCAGGTGCGCGTCGAATTGCAGGCGGATTGCTATGCCGGCGTCTGGGCCAATCGTTCGAATGCCCGCCGCGACTTCCTCGATCCCGGCGACATTGACGCTGCTTTGCAGACCGCGACCGCGATCGGCGACGATACGCTGCAGAAGCGCTCGCAAGGGCGCGTCGTGCCGGATGCGTTCACCCATGGCTCGGCCGAGCAGCGCAAGCGCTGGTTCACCACGGGCTTCACGCAAGGCAAGATCGCCGCCTGCGATACTTTCGCGGCGGCGGGTCCATAAGGACGCGCAAATGCCCGGCATCGACGAGACCCGCCAATTCGTGCCGCTCAAGATCGCGGTGCTGACGGTGTCCGATACGCGCGAACTGGCCGACGACAAGTCGGGTAACACGCTGGTCGAGCGCATCCGCGCCGCCGGTCACGTCGTGGCCGAGCGCGCCATCGTCAAGGACGAGGTCAAGTCGATCCGCCGCCATGTGAAGGCCTGGATCGAGGACAAGTTCATCGACGTGGTGATCACCACTGGCGGCACCGGTTTTACCGGCCGCGACGTGACGCCCGAGGCGGTCGAGCCGCTCTTCGAGAAGCGCATGGAAGGATTCGCCACCCTGTTCCTGCTAGTGAGCGAGAAAAAAATCGGCACCTCGGCGATCCAGACGCGCGCCACCGCCGGCGTTGCGAATGCGACCTACATCTTCTGCCTGCCGGGCTCGCCCGGCGCCTGCAATGACGCCTGGGACGAGATCCTCCTGCATCAGCTCGATTACCGCTACCGGCCGTGCAATTTCGTCGAGATATTGCCGCGGCTCGACGAGCATATGCGGCGGGCAAAGGCGAAGGCGTGACCTTATCTCGCCCCGCAAACGGGGAGAGGGAAATCACAACTCCAAATCCCAATACTCGCTCACCACCGGCTTGCCCCAGCTCTTGTGCTTCTCGCTGCCCGTCAGTTTGAAGCCAGCTTTTTCATAGGTGTGGCGCGCGGCGGTGAGAATGCTGTGGGTCCACAGCGTGATTTTCTTGTAGCCGGAGCGCCTAGCGAAGCGGACGCATTCGTCGGTCAGCCGCGTGCCCAGCCCAAGTCCGCGCGCCTTCGGATCGACGATCAGCAGGCGGATGCGGGCGACGCCGGGAACCTCGTCCTTCACCAGCATGACGCAGCCGACATTCTCGCCATTCATTTCGGCGATCCAGCAACGTTCCAGCTTGGGATCGTATTTGTTGACGAAGTCGGCGACGATCTGCGCGCACAGGCCTTCGAACGGATCGGTCCAGCCATATTCCTCGGCGTAAAGCTGGGCGTGACGGCTGACGATCCAGCCGAAATCGCCGTGCTTGGACGCGCGCAGGATGTAGGACGGCTTCGGCGCGGTGCCCGACTGGGTCGCCGGCTTGGCACCCTCGACTTCGGCGCCGAGCAGCGAGCCGATCGTGTCCATCGCCGCCACCAGCCGCGCTTGGTCTTGGGCATCGAGCTTGCCGAGCATTGCGGCCACGTCATCCTGTGAACGCTGCTCGAGCGGCTCGAAGGTTTGCCGTCCGCGCGCGGTCAGCGCCAGATGGCTTTGGCGCGCATCCTGGTCGGAAGTCTTGCGCGTGATCATCCCGCGCTTTTCGAAGTTGCGCAGCACGCGGCTCAGATACCCGGCATCGAGATCGAGCGTGCGGCCGACATCGCTGGCGGTCGGCCTGTCGCCGTGCGCGATTTCGTACAGCACCCGCATCTCGCCCAGCGAGTAGGAACTATCGAGATAGGTTTTGCGCAGCACGCCGATCTGCCGCGTGTAGAAGCGGTTGAAGCTTCGCACGGCGGCGATGCGCTCCCGGCTGGCGGCTGTCATGCGAGCAGCGTCGGTGAATTAGTTGACAAAGTCAAGTATATGGATTTCCTGGGTTCATCCGCCTTCGCCCTTTGGGCTTCGGCGGATGCCCCGGAATGACGAATTGGGATCACCCCACCAGCCGCGCGCTGGCCGTAAGCATCGTGGTGCGTCGGCGGCCGAGCTTGCGCAGCATCGCCGCCTCGGCATCGCCGGTGTCGGGGTGGCCGCCGAGCTTGTCGTAAAAGCGCCGCGCGATCAGCAGGCCCTGTTCGGGCTTGGCACCACCGCCGAGCGCGACGCGAAGCAACGCCATCACTTCGGACAGGCCGGGCCGAAGCAAATCGGCGGCGGCCGGAGGGCGGAATACCGCGGCGCGCGGTGCGCCGTCGAGCATGTCGGTTGCTTCCATGAATTGGCGGACGGCGGTGATCCAGCCCGGATCCGGTACCAGACCGGCGCGCAGGAACATCAGCCAGGGCGAGCGCGTGCTGGCGGCCGCCGTTTTCAGCCGCTCTCCCAGCGGCGCTTCCGAGCTGATGAAGTGGCAGCCGGCGACGTCGGCGACTTCCGCGGTGGCGTCGCTGGATGCCGCGTCGGCAACGACCACCTCGCCCAGCAGGCCGACGGTTGCGCCCGATACCAACGCGGAAAGCGTCGGCACCAGGGCGCGTTCCGATTCGTCGGTGGCGATGATCACGCTCAGCATGGAACCCGCGCCATGTGACAGGACTTTCCACGATATCATGTGGGAATCGGTCCAATGACTATGAGATCAGGCCTTAGGTGCTCAAATTGTGGGCGTGGCGCAATTTGCGATTGCGGGCGACTGATTTGCTTGAGTCGGGCTGTCCCGCCGGTTTCTGCCCGCGCTAGGCAGACATCAACAGGTAAGAAGTCCAATAAAACGTGCGCTAGCCTCAATTCTAGTTTCGTGCGCGACTATATAGCACTCGATGCGTAAATGGGGTCGGAAAAGCCCGGCACGTTAAGCCTGGCCGCAAGAGGCAGGCGGTCCAAAGCTCAAAATTGCTGCGGCGTCGTAATTGGAGAGGGAGGGTCGGGGCAGTTCCGAGTTGACCCTCGCGCGGGCCGGTGGCTTTTCTCCCGTTTGCCACAGTTTAGGCCGGTGCCGATAGCCAAGAAGTCCAATAAAACGAGCACTAGCCTCAATTCTAGTTTCAAAAGAGACCATGGGAACTCGGGATGAAAAATCAGTCGGTAAGTCAAAAATTGTTCTTGTTATGTTCCGATCCTCTCACTAGGTTACCGACATGGCTCGACCAAGCTCAGCCCTAAGACGCCCGCCGGTGAAGGAGCTGCCCTCCGCGCCGGCGGGCGAATTTGTCGACGACCTGACGGGGCTCCTGGGCGTCGCGGTCGAGTTCGAGCGCCGGCGTGGGAGGGGTGCGCAAAGCAATGCCTCCGGCCGCTACGAGCCCATCGCCCGCATCGCCTTCGACGACGGCTGGCGGACACTCGACGAACTGCCGCCGTTCAAGACCCAGGTCACCGTCGACGCCACGCGCAAGATTATTACCCGCAACGGGTCGCCCGATATCGGTTTCGACCGTTCGATCAATCCCTATCGCGGCTGCGAGCATGGTTGCGTCTACTGCTTCGCGCGCCCGACCCACGCCTATCTGGGCTTATCGCCTGGGCTCGATTTCGAATCCAAGCTGTTCGTGAAGCCGGAAGCGGCCGAACTGCTGGAGAAGGAACTGGCGGCGCCGGGCTATCAGCCGAAGGTGATCGCCATCGGCACCAATACCGATCCCTATCAGCCGATCGAGCGCCGCCACAAGGTCATGCGACGCATTCTCGAAGTGCTCGACCGCGCCGGACATCCCGTGGGCATCGTCACCAAGTCGGCGCTGGTGCTGCGCGACCTCGACATTCTCGCCCGAATGGCCGAGCGCAAATTGGCCAAGGTCGCGCTGTCGGTGACCACGCTCGATCCCGAGTTGGCGCGCAAGATGGAGCCGCGCGCGGCAACGCCGATGCGCCGACTGGAGACCTTGCGGCGGCTTTCGCAGGCCGGAGTACCGACCACCGTGATGGTGGCGCCGGTGATCCCCGCGCTCAACGACATGGAAATCGAGCGCATTCTCGATGCGGCGCAGGCTGCAGGCGTGAAGGAAGCCGGCTACGTGCTGCTGCGGTTGCCGCTCGAGGTGCGCGATCTGTTCCGCGAATGGCTGATGGCGAACTATCCCGATCGTTACCGCCACGTGTTCAAGCTCATCCGCGACATGCGCGGCGGCAAGGATTACGACTCGACCTGGGGCAAGCGCATGAAGGGGACCGGACCCTATGCCTGGATGATCGGGCGGCGCTTCGAAATGGCCTGTGAAAAGCTCGGCCTCAACGCCAACAAATTATCGCTCTCGACCGCGCATTTCCACGCGCGCAAGCCGGGTAGCGAGCAGCTGAGCTTGTTTAAATCATGAGTGAGCCGCAGGCATATTTGTCACTAGTGACGTTGGGCGTCGCAAACCTCAAACGCAGCATCGCCTTCTACGAGGCGCTGGGGTTTCAGCGCAAAGCCAGGGCTGCCGAAGGCGTCGGCTTCTTTCAGGCTGGTGCTTGCGCAATTTCGATTTTTCCATCGGAGGAACTCGCAAAGGACGCCAATGTGGCAAGCGAAAGCATGGCCGAGACGTTCCGGGGCATCGCGTTGGCCTGGAATTGCCACTCGCAAGCCGACGTCGATGCGGTAGTCAAACGCGCCAGTTTGGCCGGTGCGGCCATCCGCAAGCCGGCGCAGGACACCTTCTGGGGCGGCTATAGCGGCTATTTCTCCGACTTCGACGGCCACCTTTGGGAGGTGGCCTACAATCCGCATTTCCCGCTCTCCGACGAAGGGAGACTGAACCTTCCGGATTGACCGACCCAATCCCAGGCGTTCTTTTTCGCGTTTGACATCGTGCACCCGCCGCGCACTCATGCGCCACGCCCCCGAAAGCCAAATCCGGGCAGCGAACAGGTGAATCTTTTCTAGACCGATAAACGCACATGCGGTTCCCGGGAAGCAAACGCTTCCCGAGTCTGCCGCGGCGACGACGCTGTAATTCTTGACGCGATCAGGCCGGAGCCGGAGTGGCGAGCGGCTTGCCCTTCTCCACGACATAAGTGCTCACCACCCTGAACTTCTTGTCGCTGGCTTTGCCGCCGGCATGCGGCGTTTCGGCCGGCACCTGATAGGTCTCGCCCGCGCTATAAGTCTTGGTATCTTGACCTTTGATCGGCAACTCGATGGCGCCTTCAAGGATATAGCTGGTTTCGATTCCGGGATGCGTGTGCCGGCCCACAGAGATCCCCGGTTCAACCGTCGCTTCCACAAGAATGGTCACATAGCCCGCCATCGGACCGTCCATCTGCGACAGGATTTTTCGCGTGACGCCCGGCGTAGCGGCGGGCGGCGCGCCCTGCGCCGACGCTTCGGTCGCAATAAATCCGGTAATTGCGCATAGCGCGCAACCGGCAAAGCCTCGTCGTGTCAGCATATCGACCTCCCAGTCGTGTCCGGATCGTTGGCGTCCGGACTTTCAAGGCGGAGATAGTAGTTCCCTAGCGATTGGACACGCAAGGCGGGCGTGACCGCTGAAAGCCGCTGCGTCGTCCACACGCGCCGCGCGCTGCGGATTGACTTGCCCGCCATGCCGCGCACTGTTGTGTGCCATGCCGCCGAAAGCCAAAGCCGCCAGGCGTCTGCCGCTCGACGAGCCGGCGCTGCGCCCGACATTCCGACGCGAGCGGCGGGCGCTCAACAAAGGTATTTTCCCGATCGCCGGCTGCGACGAGGCGGGCAGGGGACCGCTTGCCGGTCCGGTGGTTGCCGCTGCGGTGATTCTCGATCCGGCGCGCATTCCGCGCGGGCTCAACGATTCCAAGAAACTCGACGCCGAGGAACGCGAGGCGCTGTACAAGAAAATCTGCGCCAGCGCGCAAGTCGCGGTGGCGTTCGGCTCGATCGAGCGCATCGACCGCGACAACATCTTGCGTGCCTCGCTCTGGGCGCTTGCCCGCGCGGTCAAGGCGCTGCCGGTGATGCCCAGGCTGGTGTTCGTCGACGGCAACATGCGGATCGACTGTGGCTGCGACTGCGAGGCGGTCGTTTCCGGCGATGCGCTGGTCAACTCGATTGCGGCCGCCTCGATCGTGGCCAAGGTCACCCGCGACCGGCTTATGCGGCAGCTGGGCTTGG
This sequence comes from uncultured Alphaproteobacteria bacterium, assembly GCA_963741115.1. Taxonomy (GTDB): domain Bacteria; phylum Pseudomonadota; class Alphaproteobacteria; order Rhizobiales; family Xanthobacteraceae; genus Pseudolabrys. The sequence goes on from CAVUGR010000003.1 coordinate 373,703, forward strand.
CGCACCCCGGCTATGGCTTCGAGCGCCATATGGGCTACAGCGTGCCCGAGCATTTCGAGGCGCTTGCCCGCCTGGGGCCGACCGCCCACCACCGCAAGTCGTTTGCGCCGGTGGCGGCTAAACTTGCGGCTTTGGGGGCAGTTTCCGACGAGGCCGTGGCAGCGTTGTTGCCTCTTTAGCCCGGCTTCTTTATCTCTGGCGCCGCAACTTAATTACCCCCTGCGGGCCAATGCATTACGTATCGCTGATTATCGAATTCCTGCGCGGACGGCCGGCGGTGGTGTTCTGGACCGTGGCGCTGTCGCAGGCGACACTTTGGACCCTTATCCCATCGCTGTTTTACAGCGCGCCGCCGGGCGAGGTGCCCCTGCTCCTGGCCATCGGTCATGAATACGTGCTCGGCAGCTATCTCGGGCCGCCGCTCGCCTTCTGGCTGGGCGAGACCGCCTTCCGCATCGCCGGCAGCTTCGGGCTTTATGCGCTGGCGCAAGCCTGCGTCGTCGTCGCCTATTGGGCGGTGTTCAAACTGGGCACCGCGATCGTCGGCACCAAGCACGCGGTGCTGGCCGTGCTGCTGATGATCGGCATCGCAGCCTTCACGGTGCCGACCCCGAATTTCGGCCCGGCCGTGCTGGCGGCGCCGCTCTGGGCGCTGGCGCTGCTGCACTATTGGCGCGCGATGGGCCACGGCCAGCGCGGCGCCTGGTTTCTGCTCGCGGTCGATCTAGGATTGCTGTTGCTCGCCAACTACGCCGGGCTGATCCTGGTTGCGCTGATCATCGTGTTCACGCTGGCGACCGCGCGCGGGCGGCGCGAACTGCGTTACCCCGAGCCCTATATTGCGGTGGCGCTGTTGGCGATCGTGGTGTTTCCGCATATCGCGTGGCTCTACGGGGCCCTCGATCTCGTTATCGCCGGCTTCACCGATGGCGCCACGGCTGAGCGCGCATCGGCCGCCGTCTGGCTAGCCATGACGTTGGTGTCGACGCATCTCGGTCTCGCGCTGATGGTGATCTTGGCGAGCGGCTGGCCGCGCGGCCGCAACGAACGCGCGCCCGAAATCGATCGCAACCCGGTCGAGGGGTCGGCGCGCCTGTTCGTCTATTTTTTCGCTCTGGCGCCGGCGGTGGCGGCAATCGCGATTGTGGCTGCGAGCGGCTGGCTCGGACCGCTGGATCGCGTCGCGCCGCTGGTAGTGCTTTCGGGACTGGCGGTCGTGGTCGCCGCCGGCGATCAGGTCTTGCTTTATCGCGAGCGGATGGTCTCGTCCGCCTGGTTCGGCCTGCTGGTCGCGCCGCCGGTGCTGATCGTGGTCGGCCTCATCGTGCTGCCGTGGACGATCGCGGTCGACCTCAAGATCGCGCAGCCGGCCAATCTGGAGGGTAGCTTCTTTGCCGACAATTTTCTGCGCCGCACCGGCAAGCCACTCGCCTTCGTCACCGGCGATGCCCAACTGGCGCCGCTGGTCGCGCTCGGTGCGTCGAGCCGGCCGCATGTTTATTTCGATTGGGCGCCGCAGCGCAGCCCTTGGGTGACGCCAGACGATATCCGCAAGCAGGGCGGCATATTGGTGTGGAAAGCGTTCGACAATGCCGGCGCGATGCCGGCGCCTCTGCAGACTTTGTTTCCCGGCCCGGTGCCGGAAGTGCCGCGCTCCTTCGCGCGTTCGATTCAAGGCTTCCTGCCGCTCATCCGGGTCGGTTGGGCGACCGCGCGCCCGCAAGGCACGCCCTAGACCCAGCCGTCATTCCGGGACGGCACGAAGTGACGGACCCGAAATCCAGAGGCAAATTCTATCGTTGTTTCTGGATTCCGGATCGCCGCTGCGCGGCGTCCGGAATGCCGAGAGGCGTCAGTGATAGCTCTCGCCTTCGCGCACCTTGCCGCGGAACAGCCAGTAGATGAAGATCACGTAGCCGAGAATGATCGGCAACAGGAACAGCGTGCCGATCAGCATGAAGATCTGGCTCGCCGGCGCGGCGGCGGTGTCCCAGACGGTGAGCGACGGCGGCACCAGATAGGGAAAGCTCGAAATCACGAGCCCGAGATAGCCGAGCAGGAACAGCGCGATCGCGGCGAGGAACGGCAGCACGTCGCGGCCGCCGCTCGATCCAGCGCCAGCAGGCGAAGGCGACGAGCGCGGTCACCAGCGGCACCGGCCACAGAAAATAGAAATTCGGCAGCGAGAACCAGCGCGCCGCGATGCGCGGCTCAGCCAGCGGCGTCCACAGACTGACCACCGCCATGAAGACCAGCACGGCGATCAGACAGCAGCTTGGCCTGCGCGCGCGCGCGCTCGGCGACCTGGCCTTCGGTCTTCATGGCCAGCCAGGTGGCGCCGAGCAGCGCATAGCCGGCGACCAGCGCCAGCCCGCACAGCAATCGCGAACGGCGTCGCCCAGTCGAAATGACCGCCGGCATAGGCGCCGTCCGCACCGGGAATGCCCTGAATCAGCCCGCCGAGGATCACGCCCTGCGAGAAGGCGGCGATCGTCGAGCCGACGGTGAAGGCGATAGTTCCACCCGGTCTTGCTGCGCGAGACGTGGCGGAATTCGAACGCGACGCCGCGAAACACCAGCGCCAGCAGCATCACGATCACCGGCAGATAGAACGCCGGCATGATCACCGCATAGGCGCGCGGGAACGCGACCCACAGTCCGCCGCCGCCGAGCACCAGCCAGGTTTCGTTGCCGTCCCAGAACGGCGCGATCGAGCGCATCATCTGGTCGCGCTCGCTTTCGTTGCGGGCGAACGGAAACAGGATGCCGATGCCGAGATCGAAGCCGTCGAGGATCACATACATGGCGACGGCGGTGCCGATCAGCGCCGGCCCAGATCACCGGCAGATACCATTCCATGGTGCCCCCTTTGCAAGGCTTCGCGCCGCGCGTCCTGCGCAGCGGACAGCGGGCTTGCGACAATGCCTCGGCTCTCGGCGGCGGCTTGCCGCGGCCCCTGCTTGATCAGCCGGTTGATGTAATAGATGCCCATCGAGAACACGATGCCGTAGCCAGACACGAACAGCGCCAGCGTGCCGGCGATGCTCGCCGCCGGCACCGGCGAGATCGCGTCGGCCGTGCGCATGATGCCCTACACGAGCCAGGGCTGGCGTCCGCTTTCGGTCACCACCCAGCCGGCGATCACGGCGACAAAGCCGATCCACCAGGTCATTGCGCCATCGATGCGCAGATACCAGCGCGTCTCGAACAACGTGCCGCGCCACCACAGAAACGCGCCGAACAGCGCCGCCGCGATCATGTAGAGCCCGACCGCCAGCATGATGCGGAAGCCGAAGAACACGATTGCGACAGGGCGGCCGCTCGGACGCGGGCACGCTTTTCAGTCCGGGGAACAGCCCGTTCCAGGAATGCGTGAGAATCAGCGACGCGCCGTGCGGGATCGAAATCTCGAACCGGTTGCTCTCGGCCTTCTCGTCCGGCCAGGCGAAGATCTGGAAGTCGCCCGGCTTGCTGCCGTCCCAATGCGCCTCCATCGCCGCGATCTTGATCGGCTGATGCTTGCAGCGTGTTCAGCCCGTGCTGGTCGCCGATGAACAGCTGCAGCGGCGCCAGGATCGCCATCAGCCCGATCGCCATGCGCAGCATCGTGCGCGCATCCTCGGTAAATTTGCCGGCAAGCAGATAGCGCGCGCCGACCGCCAGCACGACGAAGCCGGTGGTGAGATAGGCCGCGTTCAGCATGTGCGCGAAGCGATACGGGAAAGCTCGGATTGAACACGACGGCGAGCCAGTCGACCGGAAAGGCGATGCCGTCTTTCATCTCGTGCCCGACCGGCGTCTGCATCCAGCTATTGGCCGACAGAATCCAGAACGCCGAGATCGCGGTGCCGATCGCGACGATCATCGCCGACATCACATAGAGCCAGGGCGGCACGCGGTTGAAGCCGAACAGCAGGATGCCGAGGAAGGTCGCTTCCAGGAAGAAGGCGGTCAGCACCTCGTAGCCGATCAGCGGGCCGATCACATTGCCGGCCACGACCGAGAAGCGGCTCCAGTTGGTGCCGAACTGGTAGGACAGCACGATGCCGGACACGACGCCCATCGCGAAGGAGACCGCGAAGATCTTGGTCCAGAACCGCATCAGCCGGTGGTAGCGCTCCTGCGCCGGTGCGCAGCCACAGCACGCCGAGCGTCGCGATATAGGCCGACAGCCCGATGGTGAAGCTCGGGAAGATGATGTGGAAGGTGACCGTGAAGGCGAACTGGATCCGGGCCAGCAGGACAGGATCGAAGTCCATGGATCGCTCCCGACGCGGACGCCCGCTTCCGGGCAGCCCGATCATAATCGCCAATCATAAAGTCCTGGCGGAGCCGTCGCGTTCCGCGCCTGCCGCGTGGCATGAGATTGGCTTATTCTTGCGGTAGCGAGCCAGGCGCAGGCGGGGCGCTAGACTGGTGAAGCGGGCAGACAGCGGGGGAGACCATGGCCACGGCTAGAAAGCTGCCGCAAAGTCGTCACGGATTTCTCGACGATTATTTCGGGCTGAAAGCGCACGGCACCGACGTTCGCACCGAATTCATCGCCGGGTCTGACCACCTTCCTGACGATGGTCTACATCGTGTTCGTCAACCCGGACATCCTGGCCAAGGCCGGCATGGACAAGGGCGCGGTGTTCGTCGCCACCTGCATCGCGGCGGCGGTCAGCACCTTCGGTGATGGGGCTCTACGCCAATTATCCGATCGCGCTCGCGCCCGGCATGGGGCTCAACGCCTTCTTCGCCTTCACCGTCGTGCTGACCTACAAATATCACCTGGCAGCAGGCGCTCGCCGCCGTGTTCTGCTCCGGCGTGCTGTTCTTCCTGATCTCGGTGTTCCGCATCGCGGCAATACGTCATCAACGCGATTCCGCAGAACCTCAAATTCGCGATCTCGGCCGGCGTCGGGCTGTTCCTCGGCATCATCGCGCTCGAGCAGGCCAAGATCGTCGTCGCGCATCCGGCGACGCTGGTCACGCTCGGCGATCTGACAAGCCGGCGCCAATCCTGTGCCTGCTCGGCTTCGTCCTGATCGTCGCGCTCAATTTCCGGCGCATCATCGGCGGCACGCTGATCGGCATTCTGGTCGTCACGCTCATCGGCCTGCCGCTCGGACTGGCGAAATTCACCGGCATCGTCTCGATGCCGCCGTCGCTGGCGCCGACCCTGTTGCAGCTCGATTTCTCGCGCACCTTCGAGCTTGACCTTCCTGATCGTCGTGATTCTCGATCCTGTTGATCGACGTGTTCGACAATGCCGGCACGCTGATCGGCGTGACCCACGCAGCCGGATTGGTCGACAAGGACGGCAAGCTGCCGCGCATGAAGCAGGCGCTGATCTCCGACAGCTTCGCCGCCATGTTCGGCTCGCTGATCGGCACCTCGACCACCACGAGCTATATCGAAAGCGCGGCGGGCGTCGCAGGCCGGCGGACGCACCGGGCTGACCGCGGTCTTCGTCGCGATCCTGTTCCTGCTCGCGCTGTTCTTCTCGCCGCTCGCGGGATGATCCGGCCTACGCCTCGGCCGCGGCGCTGCTGTTCGTCGCCTGCGTGATGGCGGGGCCTTGCCGATATCGACTGGGACGACATCACCGAATACGCGCCGGCCGTGATCGCCGCCATCACCATGCCGCTCACCTATTCGATCGCGACCGGCATCGGGCTCGGCTTCATCACCTATGTGCTGATCAAGCTGATCGCCGGCCGGTGAAGGATGCCGATCGCGATCGGGCTTGGCGGCGGTGTTCGCGTGAAGTTCTTCGGTGACATGAGCACGTTCTGATCGGCGTGGCAATTCTGGGCGGTTCTTCCGCCCTGTTTGCCGCGCTGACCGCGATCTTCGCCAAGGTCGGCGTCGAGAGATCGGCGCCGACCTTGCGACCTTCATCCGACGCTGTCGTGATCGCGCTGCTGCGGCGATCCTGATCGCGAGCGGGAATTCAGTCGCCGTCATCGATCCCGGAAAGACCTGGCTGTTTCTCGTGCTTCGGTCTCGCGACCGGCGCGTCGTGGCTCTGCTATTTCCGCGCGCTCAAGATCGGACAGGCCGCGCAGGTGCGCCGATCGACAAGCTGAGCGTGGTGCTGGTCGCGATCTTCGGCGTGCGTGTTTCTCGGCGAGAAACTCGCCGCACTGAACTGGCTCGGCGTCGCGCTGATCGGGCGGCGCGATCCTGGTCGCTACTAGCCGCCAGCGCCTTCTTGATCGCCAGAAAATCGCGCCAGGCGAAACGCTTCTCGCAGCGGCGTGCGCAACAGAAAGGCCGGATGGAAGGTCGCCATCGCGCGGATTTCACGCGTGCCGGTGTTGAATGCAAACCAGCGCCCGCGCGTCTTGCGTGATGCCGTCCGTGACGCCGAGCAGCGTCTGCGTCGACGGCTTGCCGAGACAGACCAGCACATCCGGATCGACCAGTTCGATCTGGCGCTGGATGAACGGCAGGCAGATTTGCGATTCCTGCGGCGTCGGGTCGCGGTTTCCCGGCGGCCGCCACGGCACGATATTGGCGATGTAGACGGATGTGCGGTCGAGCCCGATCGCGGCCAGCATCTTGTCGAGCAATTGGCCGGAGCGGCCGACAAACGGCAGTCCCTGATGTCCTCGTCGCGGCCGGGCGCCTCGCCGACGAACATCAGCGCGCGCCCGGGTTGCCGTCGCCGAACACCAGTTGCTTCGCGGTCGTCTTCAGCGCGCAGCCGTCGAAGCCGTCCAGGATCGCGCGCAGTTCCTCGAGCGTCTCGGCGCTGGCGGCCTCGCGCGCCGCCATAACGGCCTCTTCGGGCGGCGGCGGCGCCTCGTTGTGGGCATCGCCTGAGAGGGCAGGGGCGGACTGTTGCAAGCGATGCCGGGCCGGGGTCGCGCGGGCGCGGGCGAGGCGCGGCGATCTCCGCCGCCGCAAAGCGGTCGACCGGCACCTCGCCGAATAGCGCATCGACGCCGGCTTCCAGATAGAAGTCAGCAGATCGCGCGGCGGCTTTGTCGCGGGATGGCATCATGATTGCAGGATAACACAGTGGGTATCGCGAGCGCGCATTTGCCGCGCCTGTGCAAAAGTGGACAATAGGGGCTTATTTGCTTGCGCATGATCTTTTCGGAAAACCGGTCCCCACTTTTCGGGATCATGCGCTAGGAGGAAGTCAATGTCCGACCTGCCCGCCCGCGAAAGCGATGGAATTCGATGTGGTGATCGTAGGCGCCGGCCCGGCCGGGCTTGTCCGCCGCCATCCGTCTCAAGCAGATTTCGCCCGAGATCTCGGTGGTGGTTGTGGAAAAGGGCTCCGAGGTCGGCGCCCATATCCTGTCCGGCGCGGTGATCGATCCGGTCGGCGCTCGACCGCCTGCTGCCGGACTGGCGCAGGCCGAGGACACGCCGCTCAAGACCGAGGTCACCGACGACCGCTTCTATCTGCTGACGGCCGGTGGCGGCGCTGCGGCTGCCGCATTTCCTGCTGCCGCCGCTGATGAGCAATCACGGCAACTTCATCGGCTCGCTCGGTAGTGTCTGCCGCTGGCTCGCCGCCAAGGCAGAAGCGCTCGGCGTCGAAATCTATCCGGGCTTTGCGGCCGCCGAAATCTCTGTGCGACGAGACCGGCGAAGTGCGCGGCGTCGCCACCGGCGACATGGGCATCGGCAAGGACAGGCGAGCCCACCGACAGCTTCACGCGCGGCATGGAGCTGCACGGCAAATACACGTTGTTCGCCGAAGGCGCGCGCGGCAATCTCGGCAAGATCTGATCGCGAAATTCGATCTTGCGAAGGATTGCGAGCCGCCGAAATTCGGCATCGGCCTGAAGGAGCTTTGGCAGGTCGATCCCGAGAAACACAAGCAAGGGTCTGGTGCAACATTCGTTCGGCTGGCCGCTCGACGGCAACAGCGGCGGCGGCTCGTTCCTCTATCACTACGACGACAATCTGGTGTCGGTCGGCTTCGTCGTGCATCTCAATTATGAGAATCCATATCTCTCGCCGTTCGAGGAATTCCAGCGCTTCAAGACCCATCCAGCGGTGCGCGACACTGTTCGACGGCGGCAAGCGGCTCGCTTATGGCGCGCGCGCGCATCACCGAGGGCGGCTACCAGTCGGTGCCGAAGCTAACTTTCCCGGGCGGCGCGCTGATCGGCTGCGCGGCCGGCTTCGTCAACGTGCCGCGCATCAAGGGCAGCCACAACGCGATGCTCGTCGGGCATGCTCGCCGCCGAAGCAATCGCGGAGGCGCTTGCCGCCGGCCGCAGCCACGACGAACTCAGCGATTACGAGGCAATCCTGGCGTACCTCCGCCGATCGGCACGCGACCTGTGGCGGGTGCGCAACGCCAAGCCGCTCTGGTCGAAATTCGGCAACTTGCTCGGAATCGCGCTCGGCGGGCTCGACATGTGGACCAACACGCTCGGCTTCTCGCTGTTCGGAACGCTCAAGCACGGCAAGCCGGACTACGCCACGCTCGAAGCCGCGCGTCCGAATGCGACGCCGATCGCCTATCCCAAGCCGGACGGCAAGCTCACCTTCGACCGGCTGTCGTCGGTGTTCCTGTCCAACACCAATCACGAGGAAGATCAGCCGCCGCACCTGGTCGTGAATGACATGGCCTTGCAGGAAGCCTCCGAGCACGACGTCTTTGGCGGGCCTTCGGCGCGCTATTGCCCGGCCGGCGTCTATGAATGGATCGAGGAGGATGGTGCGACCGAAATATGTCATCAACGCGCAGAACTGCGTCCATTGCAAAACCTGCGATATCAAGGATCCGAATCAGAACATCACTTGGGTTCCCCCCGAGGGCGGCGGCGGCCCGAATTACCCGAATATGTGATTGGCCCCGCGTCTACCCGGCCACGATGCTGCCACATCGGGGATTTCAAGCTGCCAGCCGTGCACGGCTAGGGGCGTTGCCGGCAGGGGCGTTCTTGCGGCAGCGGCGCAAAAAGGCCATTCTCAGCTTAACCGCGGCGCGTTGCGCCCATTGCGCGCCACCCGCCTGATTGGAGCATTGCCAGTGACTTTTCCGACTTTTGCCCGGTGCATCGCCGGCACCGCGCAGGTTACGTTAATTGCAGCGTTTCTGTCAGCGCGCCGATTGAGCTTTCCGCCCAGGCGCCGACCATGTCGGAACTCGCCGGCCTGACCTCCTCGGGCAGCTATCTGGCCGCCCGCCACGCCGGCCAGCAGCGCGACGCGGCCGCGGCGGCAGCCTATTACCGCGAGGCGCTCAAGCGCGACCCGAAAAATACCGACTTGCTCGATCGCGCCTTCCTCTCGCTGCTGGTCGACGGCAATATCGACGAGGCGGTGAAATTCGCCGAACGCGAAGGGCAGGCCGACAAGACCGACCGCGTCTCGCGGCTGGTGACTGGCGTGCGCGCCATCAAGCAAAAGCAATACGCCGTTGCCCGCCGAAATCTGGCGCAGTCGATCCGCGGGCCGATTACCGATCTGACGGCGACGCTGCTCACTGCCTGGAGCATGTTCGGAACGAACGACAGCAAGGGCGCCGTGGCAGTAATCGACAAGCTGACCGGCCCGGAATGGTACGCAATTTTCAAGGATCTGCATGCCGGCATGATCTACGACCTCGCTGGCAATCAGAAGGACGCCGGCAAGCGCTTCGAGCGCGCCTACAAGTTGGACTCCTCCGCGCTGCGCGTGGTCGAGGCCTATGGTAGCTGGCTCTCGCGCAACGCGACGCAAAAGGAAGCGCTCGCGGTCTTCGAGGCATTCGACAAGGTACTGCCGCGCCATCCGCTGGTGATCGAGTCGATGGACAAGGTCAAAGCCGGCGAGAAATTGCCGATGCTCGCCTCCAGCGTCCAAGCCGGCGCCGCCGAGGCGCTCTACGGACTTGGCGCCTCGCTTGGCCGCCGCGGCGGCGAGGATCTCGGCCTCGTCTATCTTCAGCTTTCGCTCTATCTCGCGCCCAGCCATCCGCTGGCGCTGCTGTCGCTCGCCGACCTTTATGAATCGCTCAAGAAGCCGGAACTGGCAATCAAGATTTATGAGCGCGTTCCGGCAAGTTCGCCGCTGCATCGCAACGCCGCCATCCAGATGGCCGCCAATCTCGATACGCTCGACCGGGCGGACGAGGCGCAGAAGCAGCTCGAGGGGCTGATCCAGCAGCACCCCGACGATCTTGAAGCGATCATGGCGCTCGGCAATGTCCTGCGCGGACACAAGAAGTTCGCCGAATGCGCCGACGCCTATTCCAAGGGCGTCGCGGCAATCCCAAATCCCGAAAAGGCGAATTGGGTGATCTTCTACTTCCGCGGCATCTGTTACGAACGCTCGAAGCAGTGGCCGAAGGCGGAGGTTGATCTCAAGAAGGCGTCCGAGCTGTTCCCGGACCAGCCGCACGTGCTCAATTATCTCGGCTATTCGTGGATCGACCAGGGCATCAACCTCGACGAAGGCATGGCCATGATCAAGAAGGCCGTGCAGCAGCGGCCGGACGACGGCTACATCGTCGACTCGCTCGGCTGGGCCTATTTCCGGATCAATAATTACGAGGAAGCCACCAAGCAGCTCGAACGCGCGATCGAGCTCAAACCGGAAGACCCGACAATCAACGACCATCTCGGCGACGCCTATTGGCGGGTGGGGCGCGTGCTCGAAGCCCAGTTCCAGTGGGCGCATGCGCGCGATCTCAAGCCCGATCCGGAAGATCTGCCCAAGATCGAGGAAAAGCTGAAGAACGGGCTGCCCGACGAAACCACGTCGCAGGCCAAGGCGGGCAAGAAGACCGGCGACGGCGGCTAAGGCTTAGGTGTGCGCGCGCCGCTGGTCGAACGGGCTTTCGCCAAGATCAATCTGACATTGCGCGTGCGTGGCCGCCGTGACGACGGCTATCACGACTTGGAAAGCCTGGTGGCGTTCGCCGACCTGGCCGACACGCTCACGCTACACCCCGGTCCTGACGCCACGCTCGAAATCTCCGGCCCTTTCGCCGCAGCCAGCGGGGCGGTAGCCGACAATCTGGTGCTCAAGACGCTCGACGCGTTGCGCGAGCGCACTCCCGGCCTGACGGCGGGACGCTTTTCTCTCGATAAGAATATACCGGTGGCCGCGGGCATCGGCGGCGGCTCGGCCGACGCGGCGGCGGCCTTGCGGCTTCTGGCGCGTGCCAATGGTATTGGCCTCGACGATACGCGCCTCGCGGATGTCGCACGCGCGGTTGGCGCAGACGTTCCGGTGTGCCTGGCCTCCCGGCCATGCATCATGCGCGGGCTGGGCGATCGGCTCTCAAACTCGCTCGACCTGCCGAAATTGCCGGCGCTATTGGTCAATCCAAGCGTGGCTTTGGCAACGCGCGACGTGTTCGCCAAATTCTCCGGCAGCCAAAGCATCAGCAAAAGCCTCGACAAGGTGCCGGAAGCGCGCGAGGCAATGATCGAGTTTCTGAAAGACTACGGCAACGATCTGACACAAGCCGCGACTGCCTGCCTGCCGGTGATCGCCGAGGTGGTGGCCGCGCTGCACGCTCTGCCCGGCGTTCGACTTACTAGGATGTCGGGATCGGGGCCGACCTGCTTTGCGCTGTTCACTTCGGCTGGCGAGGCAAATGCCGCCGCGCAAGATCTGCGTGCGAAATGCAGGGATTGGTGGATATACCAAGGGGTGGTCGGCTAGGCGCTAGTGCGCGCGCGCGATGCAGAAGGCGACCGTCTCTTCCAGTGCGGTCGTGATCTCGGAGCGTGGCACCAGCGCCAGCGCATCGGTGGCGATCGCGCCGTAATGGCGGGCGCGGCCGACCGTATCCTCGATGGCGTGATGCTTGGCCATGAGCGCTATCGCGTGATCCAAGTCGCCGTCTTGGATATCGCCCTCGCTCAGCGTTCTGTTCCAGAACGCACGCTCGCTGTCCGAGCCGCGGCGGAACGACAACACCACCGGCAAGGTGATTTTGCCCTCGCGGAAATCATCGCCGACATTCTTGCCGAGCTTGGACGATTTGCCGCCGTAGTCTAGCGCATCGTCGACCAGCTGGAAGGCGATGCCAAGATTCATGCCGAACGAGCGGCAGGCGGCGACCTCGGGCTTGTCCTTGGCAGCCAGAACGGGCCCGACCTCGCAGGCGGCGGCGAACAGCTCCGCGGTCTTGGCGCGGATCACCGCCATGTACTCGTCCTCGTTGGTGGCGGTGTTCTTGGCGGCGCCAAGCTGCATCACTTCGCCTTCCGCGATCACGACGGCGGCCGACGACAGGATGCCGAGTGCGTGCAGATTGCCGACTTCGACCATCATCTTGAACGCCTGGCCGAGCAGGAAATCGCCGACCAGGACGCTCGCCTCGTTGCCCCAGACCATGCGGGCCGCGAGTTTGCCGCGCCGCATGTCGCTCTCGTCGACCACGTCGTCATGCAGCAGCGTGGCGGTATGCATGAACTCGACCGCGGCCGCGAGCTTGATATGGCCGTCGTCGGGATAGCCGGCGAGTTTAGCCATCGCCAAAGTGAGCATCGGGCGAAGCCGCTTGCCGCCCGACGAAATCAGGTGGTTGGCAACCTCCGGTATCATGCTGACGTCGGAGCCGGTCCGCGACAGGATCGTTGTATTGACGCGCGCCATATCCGGCGCGACCAGCTCGACGAGGCGCTCGATAGACGCGCCTTGCGGACTCTCAAACGGAACGACGACGGCCACCGGCTTCTCCACTGGGACGCGGACAGGGGGTAAACATAGAAATTGCCCGCCGATGCCGCAAGCTGGTCGCGCTCATAACAGCTTCGCCCGAGGCAGCCGCTGAACTTTGCGCCATATCAATGCGGCAGGCCATGCGGCAAGCACGATCAGAAATGCCTCGATTGGCAGGCGATAACGCAAGGATGCGATCGTGACGACGTGCAGGGCGGTGAAATATACAAACAGCAGATAGAGCGGCAAAAAGTCACGCCAGCGTGATCGCGTCAGCGCGAGGCCTGCGATCGCCAGCAGCAGCACCGGGCCGAAGCTTACGGCGGCCAGGATTTTGTAGAATGGCGAGGAGTAGCTCTCCGCATTGGGGATCACGTTCCAGAAGCGCCCGAATTTTCTGCCCACGCGCGACACAAACGCGCCCGGCTCGCTGCGAATGTAATCGAGGGCAGCGTGGGCATAGGCCTTCGAGCGCGCGAGCTCGCCCGGCGTGCTCATCAAGGGATCGCCGGAGAGCGGCGACCAGTCCGGATCGCCGGTCGGATTTCCGGGGCTATTGCCGAGATAGAGATTTTCCGACGCGCTGGTGGTGAACGGCACGAAGGCGTCGAGTACGGCGTAGTTTCGGATCCACCAGGGCGACATCAGCACACAGTAGACCGCCGCTGCCGCGCCCAACACCTTGACCGCGTCCGGCAGCGGGCGTCGGCCGATCACCGCGATGGCGACGAGAATCGGCGCCAGCGCGGTGAGCACGCCTTTCACCATGGTGGCCGCCACCAGGCAGACCAGGATCGATACCATTTCGACATTGATCCGGGCGCCGTTATCGCGCCAGCGATAGAGCAGAACGATGCCGGCAACGAGTAGGAAATCGAACAGCGTTTCGCTCAGCGCCATGCCCTGGTAGAAAAGGTAAAACGGATAGAAGGCCGCGATCAGTGCCGCGATAAGGCCTGCGGTCTTGTCGCGAAACAGCCGCATGGCGAGCGAGCCGATCAGGATCGATTGCATTGCGACCAGAATGGCCTGCGCTACCCGGATCGCCATCAGCGCGGCGGTCTTGCCAGGGAATACCTTGAGAAACAGCGCGAAAAAGATTTCGGTGCCGGGCATTTCCCAGGCGCGCATTTTGCCGACAAAAAACTCGCCGGTGGCGGCGAGATCGGCGGCCGATGCCAAAAAACGCTTCTCGTCCGGCAGGCTGGTGCCGGCGGGGAACATCCACAGATCGAGCGTGAGACAGACCGCGAGACTCAATGCCGCAATCGCAATCAAAGTAACGCGGGACATGCGAATATTCGTTTCCGGAGAAAGCAAGCGGCAACCATAAAAGGGCGCTTGCGGTCGGGCAAGTCTGCGGTCACAAAGTCTGCGGCCCAGAAGTCTGTGGTTTCAAGGCGCGCGGGCTATTTGCGCTATAGTGCAGCGAAAATCGAATCGTGCAGGAGGGAAACCGCGTGCGGCGACCAATCACGAAACAGGCGCGGAGCAAACACCGCCTCGACGGCTACACCATCGCGGTGCTGGTGCCTTGCTACAACGAGGAAGTGGCGGTCGCCAAGGTCGTGAAGGACTTCCGCGCCGCCCTGCCCAGCGCGACGATCTTCGTGTTCGACAACAATTCGACCGACAATACCGCCGCCGCCGCGCGTGCCGCCGGCGCCGAGGTGTTCCAGGAAAGGCGTCAGGGCAAGGGTTTCGTGGTGCGCCGCATGTTCACCGACGTGGAGGCCGACATCTACGTGCTGGTGGACGGGGATGCGACTTACCATGCACCCAGTGCGCCCGCGATGATCAAGCGGCTATTGCGCGATCGGCTCGATATGGTCGTCGCCAACCGGGTCGATCAGGAACAGGCCGCCTATCGCGCCGGCCATCGCGCCGGCAATTGGCTGCTCACCGGCTTCGTGGCCATGGTGTTCGGCCCCAGCTTCAACGACATGCTGTCGGGCTATCGCGTGTTCTCGCGCCGGTTCGTGAAATCCTTCCCGGTACTGTCGGGCGGCTTCGAGATCGAGACCGAACTCACGATCCATTCGCTCGAACTCGGGCTCGATACGGCCGAGATCGACACGCCCTATTACGCGCGGCCGGAGGGCTCGGCCTCCAAGCTCAACACCTGGGGCGACGGCTTCCGCATCTTGCGCACCATCGTGCGGCTCTATCGCGCCGAGCGCCCGCTGCCGTTTTTTGGCGCCATGGGCTTCGCGCTGGCGATTATTTCGGTTGGAGTCGCGATCCCCGTCATCGTCACTTATCTGGAAACCGGCCTGGTGCCGCGATTGCCGACCGCGGTGCTGGCGACCGGATTGATGATTTTGGCCTTTCTGTCGACCGCCATCGGGCTGGTCCTCGACACCGTGACGCGCGGCCGGCGCGAGATGAAGCTGTTGGCCTATCTTTCCCATCGCGCACCCGGCGAAGAAAGACGGCGCACATGATCCACGGCTCACGGCCCCCCGCGTTGACGAACGAAGCTTCCGCGCTGTTAATCGGCCCCATAGTCGTGGAAACAGGCGGGTCATCCGGCGGATGCGGTTCAAAAACCGGGCAAGTTGAAGTAGTTAGGGTCTGATTTCATGCGCGAACTGGTTCGTACCAACGACGCGGTACTGGTCTCGGCGGTTGGCGCGCTGCTCGACGGCGCCCGCATCAAGCATCTGGTGCTCGACCAAAACATGAGTGTGCTTGAGGGATCGCTCGGTATCTTGCCGCGCCGCATGCTGGTGGCGGAGGAGGACCTCGCGGCCGCCCGCCGTCTGCTCACCGATGCCGGGCTCGCCCACGAACTGCGGCCCGATGGGCCCTGAAGCCAACGCGCTAGAGACCAGTGAAGATGCCGCGCTCGGCGGCCGCTTGCGGCTGCGCCAGCCGCTGCGCGGCCATCGGGTCGGCCATGACGCGATCCTGCTGGCCGCGGCGACCGATGCTCGTTTCGAGCAACACGCAGTCGACCTCGGCGCCGGCGTCGGCGGGGCGGGTCTCGCGCTCGCCGTTCGCGTCGACGGGCTCAAAGTCACTTTGGTGGAGATCGATCCGGCGCTCTGCGCGCTGGCGCAGGACAATGCGTGGCTCAACCGCTTGGATGATCGGGTAGGCGTGCTGTTGGGCGACGCCGAGAGCGCGCGAGCATTGGCCGCGGCGGGGCTGTCAGCCGGCACCGTCGACCGGGTGCTGATGAACCCGCCGTTCAACGACGCTCGCCGTCAGAATGTCTCGCCCGATCCAAGCCGTCGGCTGGCCCATGTGGGGGAGCCCGGACTGTTGGCGCGCTGGGTCGCCACCGCGGCCTGGCTGCTCGGGCCTCAAGGCGAGCTAACACTGATCTGGCGGGCCGACGGACTGGCGGACGTGTTCGAAGCGCTGTCATGCGATTTCGGCAGCATCGCCGTGTTGCCGGTTCTGCCGCGGCCGGAGGCGCCGGCGATTCGCGTGCTGGTGCGCGCGGTGAAAGGCGGCCGGGCAAAGCCGGTCACCGTTCCAGGCCTGATCCTGAACGATGCGCAAGGTCAGCCAACGGCTGCTGCGGAAGCCGTGCTGCGTGGCGGTGATACGCTGATGGTTACTGGAGTGTGAACGACGGACCCGTGCGGGCGGCCGTTTTGCCTAGGATTGCCTAGGATCTGCGCCGAAGCGGCATCATTTCGCGCCAGCGCCGGCCGGCGAGTTGGCGGCGCATGCGGCCGAGATTTTCTTCGTTGAGATGCGAAAGCGCGATAATAGCGCCGATTAGCATGACTAATATGGTGAGCTTGGGATCCATCGAGTGGGCCTCTTTGCCATCGCCACTTCGTTGTGGCGCCTATCGCATTGCAAAAACCATACCAGCGTTAAAATTTAGGCAATTTGAGGGACTTCCGGGTCACAAGGGCGTGAAATGGTGCGCTGCACTTAACATGCTACCGTTTGTGGGAGCGAAGGAGAATCCCCCGTTCGGGGGACCTTTGACTTGCGAATCAATGCTGCCTAAGGCAACGGCATGACGATCCAGCCGATGCAAAATTTTCTCACACCTGTCGTGGATTTTCTTCGCGGGCTGATCCCGGCGCGCTTTCGCGGCGATATCCCGGTAGTGCCGGTATTGCGGCTTTCCGGCGCCATCGGCATGGCCACGCCGCTGCGGCCGGGGCTGATGCTGTCGAGCCTCGCCAAGGCGCTGGACAAGGCATTCGAGACCCGCAACGCACGCGCGGTCGCGCTGGTGATCAACTCGCCCGGCGGTTCGCCATCGCAGTCGCATCTGATCTTTCGTCGCATCCGGCACTTGGCGGCGGAGAAGAAAATCCCAGTGCTTGCCTTCATCGAGGATGCCGGCGCTTCCGGCGGCTACATGCTGGCCTGCGCCGCCGATGAAATCATCTGCGATCAATATTCCATCGTCGGCTCGATCGGCGTCGTTGGCGGGACCTTCGGTTTTCCCAAACTGATGGAAAAGATCGGCGTCGAGCGGCGGCTCTATACCGCCGGAGAGAGCAAGGTGATGCTCGATCCGTTCCTGCCGGAAAAGCCGGAGGACGTGGAACGCATCAAGGCAATCCAGAAGGACATCCACGAGCACTTCATCGCGCTGGTGAAGGATCGCCGCGGCGGCAAGCTGAAAGGTACTGACAAGGCGCTGTTCAACGGGGAGTTCTGGACCGCGCAGATGGCGGTCGAGCTTGGTCTTGCCGACGGCATCGGCGATATCCGGTCGACGCTGCGTGAGCGCTACGGCGACAAGGTTCGCACGCCGCTTATTTCGTCCGAGCGTGGTCTGTTCGGCCGCAAACAGCCGGGCGTAAGCCTGGCCGACGTGTTCGCCAAACATCCCAGCCTGGCGGAAGACCTGCTCTCGACCCTGGAAGCGCGCGCGCTTTGGTCGCGCTACGGAATCTAACTTATTACTGCATCTAACGTATTACTGCACCGGCTTGTTGCCGAACAACTTCGCCACCGCCGCGACCTGCGCCCGCTGTGCCGCGATCGAGGCGGCGAATTCGGCGCCATTGCCGGGACTGACGATCTGCCCGGTGGCCGTCAGCTTCTGCACAATGTCGGGGTCGGCTGCGACCGCTTTGATATCGTCGGCAATGCGGGTGCGCACGTCCGCCGCCATTTCGCGTGGACCGAACAGGCCCACAAGCCCATCGAATTCGAGGGAAGGGTAGCCGGCTTCGGTTGCCGTCGGCACGTCGGGGATCGCCGGCGCGCGCTCGCGATTGGTGACGGCAATCACTTTCACCTTGCCGGCCTGTACCTGCGGCCGCACGATGGCGTAAGCCGGCATGTAGGCCTGGATGCGCCCTTCCGCGAGGTCGTTTACCGCCGTGACCGGATCCTTGTACGGCACCTTCGCCATGGTCAGGCCGACAGTGTGCAGATAGCCGGCGAACACGAAATCGGTGAAGCCGGTGGCGGTGGTCCAATTCAATTGACCGGGCTTGGCGCGCGCCAACGCCTCCAACTCCTTGAGCGAATTGATGTTGAGCGAGGTCGGCACGCTGACCGCGACCACGGTTTTGGATATGCGCGCGATCGGGATCATGTCGTTCGGGTCGTAGGGCATGGGATCGTGGAAATAGGGATGCGCGGTGAACGAACTCACCGGCGAGACCAGCAGGACGTGATCGTCATGCGCCCCGAGGAAGTTGCCGATGGCGAGAATGCCGTCGCCGCCCGGGCGGTTTTCGACCAGGACCGGTTTGCCCCAGCGCTGCGACAGCTTGTCGGCAAACAGCCGCGCCGAGATGTCGACGCCGCTGCCGGGGCCGAGGGGAATAATGAACCGCACGGGCCGGTTGGGCCACGCGTCGGCGGCGTCCGCGCGCTGCGCCAAATGCGGGATCGACAGCGCCACGGCGACCAGCGCCGCCAAGGCCCATGTTGTTTTCCTGGATATCGTCATCGGCTTTCTCCACCTGCCGGACCCGCCATTCTGGGACGATGGACGCTTGCCGGCTTCCTGGGGATTAACCCCGCGCCAGCATAGTTCATCGTGGCGCGATCGGGCATCCGCTTGCCAAGCCGGTCAGCCCCGAAAATGCCTTGTTCCTGGCCGACCTTTGCGCAATCTTGCAGCTGTTGGGAGCCGCTCTCATGCCGTCATTTCTGCTTTCACCGCTGGTGAAATGGTCCCTCGCAGCACTTGGCGGCGCCATGGTTGTGAATTGGGTGGTCAGGGAAGCGCGCCGAGTCAACGAAGAGCTCGAGAATGCAAGGCGCGTGAAGGTGCCGATTAGCGACGCCGAGAACCGCCCGACCTTGCGGCGCGATCCGGCGACCGGCGAATACCGCCCTTACTAATAACTATTGTGGAAAAGTCTTTTGCCGGCGCTTTCAGCGGCGGCCGATGCGCGGATCGTTGCTCACGAGTGCGCCGAAGAACAAGACAAGCAACGCCAGACCTACGAGTTGAAAAGCCACCATAGCATGTCCTTCCGCTGGGCCGTTTTCCCTTTGCTGTAATTAGTCGCCGGCTTATTCGTTCCGGTTCAATTGGCGTTATCGTCGCAACTTGCTCTTCGGCTTGACCCCTCTATAACGCCACCGATAGGGTCTAGCCGTATTCCCGCGATTAGAAATCAGTAATTACACGATGGCCGAAACAGATTTTCTCGCCACGGCGCGCGCGCGTCAAGACAACCTCGATCCGACCCGCTCGTTTCAGGGGCTAATTCTTGCGCTGCAACAATACTGGGCGTCCTGGGGCTGCGTCATATTGCAGCCGTATGACATGGAAGTGGGCGCAGGGACCTTCCATCCGGCCACGACTTTGCGGGCACTTGGCCCCAATTCTTGGAATGCCGCTTACGTGCAGCCCTCGCGCCGGCCGAAGGACGGCCGCTATGGCGAGAACCCGAACCGGCTCCAGCATTATTATCAATTTCAGGTGATCCTGAAGCCGTCGCCGGGAGACATCCAGGATCTCTATCTCAATTCGCTCAAAGCCATCGGCATCGATTCGAAACTGCACGACATCCGTTTCGTCGAGGACGACTGGGAAAGTCCGACGCTCGGCGCATGGGGGTTGGGCTGGGAATGCTGGTGCGACGGCATGGAAGTTTCGCAGTTCACTTATTTCCAGCAGGTCGCCGGTTTCGAATGCGCGCCGGTTTCCGGCGAACTGACCTACGGGCTCGAGCGTCTTGCCATGTATGTGCAGGGCGTCGACCGCGTGTTCGATCTGAATTTCAACGGCCGCAGCGACGACAAGAAAGTCAGCTACGGCGATGTGTTCCTGCAGGCCGAGCAGGAATATTCGCGGCACAATTTCGAATTCGCCGACACCGCGATGCTGTTCGACCAGTTCAAGATGGCGGAAGCCGCCTGCCAGAAATATCTTAGCCTGGGCTGGGACGCCGGGCGCAAGCATCACGACATGGCACTGCCGGCCTACGACCAGTGCATCAAGGCCAGCCACGTGTTCAATCTGCTGGATGCGCGCGGCGTGATCTCGGTCACCGAGCGGCAGAGTTACATTCTTCGCGTGCGCGAACTGGCGAAAGCCTGCGGCGAAGCCTGGCTCGCGACCGAGGGCGGAGGGGGAACACATGAGCACAATCGAACCTGAATATCGGCGGACGCGCGCCGATCCCGGTCGAAGTCGAGGCCGGCAAGACCTATTGGTGGTGCGCCTGCGGGCTCTCCAAGAGCCAGCCGTTCTGCGACGGCTCGCACAAGACCACCAGCTTCACGCCGGTCGAATTCAAGCCCAAGACTAGCGGCAAGGTTTTCTTCTGCACCTGCAAGCGCTCGGCCAAGAGGCCGCTCTGCGACGGCAGCCACAAGAAGCTCGCCTGATGCCCGACCTGCTGCTCGAACTCTTCTCCGAGGAAATCCCCGCGCGCATGCAGGCGAAAGCGGCAGAGGACCTGCGCAAGCTTGTGACCGGCCGCCTAGTGGACGCGGGCCTGGTTTACGAGGGGGCGAATTCCTTTACCACGCCGCGCCGGCTTGCGCTTACCGTGCATGGGATTCCGGCCAAGCAATCGGACGTGAAGGAAGAGAAAAAAGGTCCGCGCGTTGGTGCGCCGGAGAACGCCATTGCCGGCTTTCTGAAAGGCGCGGGCCTTTCTTCCATCTCGCAAGCCAAGGTGCAGCCGGACAAGAAAGGTGATTTCTACGTCGCCATGATCGACAAACCGGGCCGGCCTGCGGTCGACGTGATCAAAGACGTCTTGATGGCGACAATCGTTACCTTCCCTTGGCCGAAATCCATGCGCTGGGGCGCTCGTTCGGCCACGCCCGGTTCTTTGTCGTGGGTGCGCCCACTGCACTCCATTGTCGCGACGTTTGGTCTCGAGACGGAAGAGCCGGAAATTATTTCCTTTGAACTGGATGGCATAAAATCGGGCGACATCACCTACGGTCACCGTTTTCTGGCGCCGGCGCCAATCAAGGTGCGCCGCTTCGACGATTATGTGGCCAAGCTCGAAGCCGCCAAGGTGGTGCTCGATCCCGCGCGGCGCATGGACATGATCCGCGCCGACGCCAAGAACTTGGCGTTTGCGCAGGGTTTCGAACTGGTCGAGGACGAGGGCCTGCTGGCCGAAGTCGCCGGGCTGGTGGAATGGCCGGTGACGCTGATGGGCGAATTCGACAAGTCATTCCTGGCGATCCCCGGCGAGGTGATCCGCGCCACCATCCGCACCAACCAGAAATGTTTCGTGCTGCGCGATCCGCAAACGGCGAAGCTCGTCAACAAATTCATTCTGGTCGCCAACATCGAAGCCAGCGACTACGGCAAGGCGATCGTCGCCGGCAACGAGCGCGTGATTCGCGCGAGATTGAGCGACGCCAAGTTCTTCTACGAGACTGATTTGAAGACGCGGCTGGAAGACCGGCTGCCAAAATTCGAGCAGATCGTATTCCACGAAAAACTCGGCACGCAGGCCGAGCGCATCAAGCGTATCGTCGCGCTGGCGAAGGAACTGGCGCCGCTGCTCAAGGCCGACCCGAAGAAGGCCGAGCGCGCCGCGCAATTGTGCAAGGCAGACTTGTTGACCGAAGTGGTCGGTGAATTCCCCGAATTGCAAGGCCTGATGGGGAAATATTATGCCGAGGCGCAAGGCGAGGACGAGGCCGTCGCGCATGCCTGCGAGGATCACTACAAGCCGAAGGGCCCGGACGATCTGGTGCCGGGCGATCCGGTCTCGATCGCAGTCGCGCTCGCCGACAAGATCGACACGCTGGTCGGGTTTTGGGCGATCGACGAGAAGCCGACGGGGAGCAAGGATCCCTATGCGCTGC
This sequence comes from uncultured Alphaproteobacteria bacterium, assembly GCA_963741115.1. Lineage (GTDB taxonomy): Bacteria > Pseudomonadota > Alphaproteobacteria > Rhizobiales > Xanthobacteraceae > Pseudolabrys. The sequence goes on from CAVUGR010000003.1 coordinate 395,552, forward strand.
GAAGAGCGGCGTTGGGGATGATCCGCATTATATTGGATGGAGATTTGCCATTGAGCATTCGCTCGACTGTCGAGCTTCACGCGAAGAGATATTTTAAATCTCTCGCTGCTGATGAGGGGCGATTTGCTGTCGACAATCTAATGTCGTTCTTTGAGGATCGATTGAAAGTGCAGCTCCGCGACCAAAGGGCGCGTCATGATCTAGTCGAGGCTGTATTGGATAACTCGTCGCTTGTAACGGGCGAACAACTGACGCTCATCGTCCGCCGCGTCGAGGCGCTGGGCAAATTTCTCGACACTGACGACGGCAAGAATTTGCTGGCCGGCGTCAAGCGCGCGTCTAACATTCTCCGCATTGAGGAGAAGAAGGATGGCAAGGCCTATAGCGGCGCGCCGGACGCAAGTGCGCCTAAGGAGCCGGAAGAAAAGGCGCTGGCCGAGGCCATCAACACGGCCAGAAAAGAAGCCTCCGCCGCCGTCGCCAAGGAGGACTTCGCCGCCGCCATGACGGCGATGGCAAAGCTTCGCCCGCGCGTCGATGCCTTCTTCGAGAAAGTCACCGTCAACGTCGACGACAAGTCTTTGCGCGAAAACCGCCTCAAGCTCTTGAACGAAATCCGCGAAGCCACCCGCGCGGTGGCGGATTTTTCCAAGATAGAAGGTTAGTATCGCCTCACTGCCAGGGGCCGGCCCGGGAACCCTCGTGCCTGCTACGCCGTTTCTTCAACGCAAACCCAAGGGGATACCACCATGGTTATCGGCATCGGTCAGATTCAGCCCATCGTCGCGCTCATCGCCGGCATTGCCATCCTGCTCATTCCGCGCCTGCTCAATTTCATTGTGGCCGCCTATCTGATCATCGTCGGCGTGATGGGTCTTGGACTTATCAAGTAAGCTTGGAGCTGTCCGTTAAGCGGTAGTCCGGGCTTGCGTCGGCGTGGCTGGCGGTGTTGTTAAGCTGCGTCGCTCCGTCCAACATTTCATTGAGCCATGGCCAAACGCAAATCCTCGCGCGTGAGCGCAAAACGCAAAAAGCGGCAGTGCGAAAGGGCCCCAGGGCCAAGCCGAAGGCGTCCGCGCGCACGGCGCAAAAAGGCAAATGGGTCTACAGCTTTGGCGGCGGCGGCGCCGAGGGCAAACCCAACATGCGCAATCTGCTGGGCGGCAAGGGCGCAGGGCTGGCCGAAATGGCCAATCTCGGCCTGCCGGTGCCGCCCGGCTTCACCCTCACCACCGAGGTCTGCACCTTCTACTACGCCAACAAGCAGCAATACCCGACGCAACTTCGCAGCGCAGGTCGAGAAGGCGCTTGCCGCAGTCGGCAAGATCGCGGGCAAGAAATTCGGCGACAAGACCAATCCGCTTCTGGTGTCGATCCGCTCAGGCGCGCGCGCCTCGATGCCGGGCATGATGGATACCGTGCTCAATCTCGGGCTGAACGACCAGACCGTGGAAGCGCTGGCGAAAAAATCCGGCGATCGCCGTTTCGCCTATGACAGCTACCGGCGCTTCATCACCATGTATTCCGACGTGGTGCTCGGCGTCGGCCATGAGCACTTCGAGGAATTGCTCGACATCCACAAGGAACGGCAGGGCTACAGCCTCGACACGGATTTGACGGCAGACGACTGGGCCGAGCTGGTCGTGCGCTACAAGAAGCGCGTCAAGGACGAACTCGGCAAAGATTTTCCGCAGGATCCCGAGCAGCAGCTCTGGGGCGCCATCGGCGCGGTGTTCGGCTCCTGGATGAACCAGCGCGCCAACACCTATCGCCGCCTGCACAACATTCCGGAAAGTTGGGGCACCGCGGTCAACGTGCAGGCCATGGTGTTCGGCAATATGGGCGAGACCTCGGCCACCGGCGTTGCCTTCACGCGCAATCCTTCGACCGGCGAAAAGAAGTTGTACGGCGAATTCCTCATCAATGCGCAAGGCGAGGACGTGGTCGCCGGCATCCGCACGCCGCAGGAGATAAGCGAGGCCGCGCGCAAGGACGCCGGCTCCGACAAGCCGTCGATGGAGCACACGCTGCCCAAGGCCTATGCCGAGCTCACGCGCATCTACAATGTGCTCGAGCGCCACTACCGCGACATGCAGGACCTCGAATTCACCGTCGAGCAGGGCAAGCTGTGGATGTTGCAGACCCGCTCCGGCAAACGCACCGCCAAGGCCTCGCTGCGCATCGCGGTCGAACTCGCCAATGAAGGGCTGATCTCGAAGAACGAGGCGGTGCTGCGGGTCGATCCGCTCTCGCTCGACCAGCTATTGCATCCGACCATCGATCCGCGCGCCCACCGCAAGGTGATCGCCACCGGTCTGCCTGCGTCTCCGGGTGCCGCCAGCGGCGAAATCGTGTTTTCGCCCGACGATGCGGCGCAATTGAAGGCCGATGGACGCAAGGTCGTGCTGGTGCGGGTGGAAACCTCGCCGGAGGATATCCACGGCATGCACGCGGCCGAGGGTATCGTCACCACGCGCGGCGGCATGACCTCGCACGCCGCCGTCGTTGCGCGCGGCATGGGCAAGCCCTGCGTTTCCGGCGCCGGCACGCTGCGCGTCGACTATGCGTCAGGCACGATGACCGCCGGCGGGCAGACCTTCAAGAAGGGCGACATCATCACCGTCGACGGCTCGACCGGCCAGGTGCTGGCCGGCAAGGTCGACATGATCGAGCCGGCGCTCTCCGGCGAATTTTCCACGCTGATCGGCTGGGCCGACAAGGCGCGCAAATTGGGTGTGCGCGCCAATGCCGATACGCCGGCCGATGCGAAGGCCGCGGTGCGCTTCGGCGCCGAGGGCATCGGCCTGTGCCGCACCGAACATATGTTCTTCGATGAGGAGCGCATCCAGGCGGTGCGCGAGATGATTCTCGCCGACGACGAGAAATCCCGCCGCGCGGCGCTCGCCAAACTGCTGCCGATGCAGCGTGCCGATTTCGTCGAACTGTTCGAAATCATGGCGGGCCGTCCGGTCACCATTCGCCTGCTCGATCCGCCGCTGCATGAGTTTCTGCCGCATGGCGAAGAGGAAATCGCCGAAGTCGCCGCCGCCATGGGCGCCGATTCGCGGAAGCTCGCCGACCGCGCCCGCGAGTTGGCCGAGTTCAATCCGATGCTCGGTTTTCGCGGCTGCCGCATTGCCATCGCCTATCCGGAGGTCGCCGAGATGCAGGCGCGCGCCATTTTCGAGGCGGCGGTGGAAGCGGAAAAGCGCACCGGCAAACCGGTGGTGCCGGAAGTGATGGTGCCGCTGATCGCCAGCAAGGCCGAGTTCGATCTGGTCAAGGCGCGCATCGACGCCATGGCCAAGGCGGTTGCCAAGGAGAAAAACGCCAGGCTCGACTACCAGGTCGGCACCATGATCGAACTGCCGCGCGCCTGCCTGCTGGCCGGCGAAATCGCGCAGACCGCCGAGTTCTTCTCGTTCGGAACAAATGATCTGACCCAGACGACATTCGGAATAAGCCGAGACGATGCCGCAAGCTTCCTAGGCATTTACACTGCTCGAGGTATTCTTGGTTCAGATCCGTTCGTGTCGATCGACCAGCAAGGTGTCGGCGAACTGGTCCGTATCGGGGTCGAGCGCGGGCGAAAAACCCGGAAAGATCTGAAGGTTGGCATCTGCGGCGAGCACGGCGGCGACCCGGCCTCGGTGGCCTTTTGCCACGACGCCAAGCTCGATTATGTTTCATGTTCGCCATTCCGCGTGCCGATCGCGCGTCTCGCCGCCGCGCAAGCCGCTCTGGGAAAAACGGCCGCGAGCCAGGCGTAGCGGCCTACACCGCCACCTTGGCGAGGAAGTCTTCCACTTCAAGCCGCAGCGTGCCGACGGCCGCTTCGACGGTTGCCGAAGCATCGCGCACGACTTCCGCCGAGGCGCGGGTTTCGGTGGCAGCACCCGCGACCGCGCCCAGCACCGCCACGACGTGGCCGGTGCCCTCGGCGGCGCTGGCGACATTGTGCGAGATTTCCCCCGTTGCCGCATTCTGCTGCTCGACCGAAGCCGCCACCGACGAGGTGTGCTGATTGATCTCCAGCATGCGCGCCGCGATTTGGCGGATCGCCTCCACCGCGCCCGAGGTCGAATCCTGCACCGCCAAGATGTGGTTGGCGATCTCCTCGGTCGCCTTGGCGGTCTGCACCGCCAGCGACTTGACCTCTGCCGCGACGACCGCAAAGCCGCGGCCGGCTTCGCCCGCGCGCGCGGCCTCGATGGTGGCGTTCAGCGCGAGCAAATTGGTTTGCCCGGCGATATTGCGGATCAGCTTGACCACATCGCCGATCTTCTGCGCGCCGGAGGCAAGCCCCGCGATCTCGCTGTCGGTCGAGCGCGCTTCCTCGGTCGCCAGGCGGACGATGTCGCTGGTGTGGGTAAGCTGGCGGCTGATCTCCGCGATCGAGCGCGACAATTCGTCAGCCGCGACCGCAGCGGTTTCCACGTTGGTGGAAGTCTCGTTGAACGCGTGCACCGCGCTGTCGGCGCGCGACGAAGTCTGGTCGGAAGAACCGAGCAGGGTGCCTGCGGTCGAGCGCATGGCGGTTGCACTTGCGCTCACGCTGGAAAGCAGCTTCTCCGCATGCTGGCGGAACGTGGCGATCGCCGTGTCGATGGCTGCGCGGCGCTGTTCTTGCTCGCGAATCGAGGCGCGCTCCTGCTCGGCATGGCGCTGCTCGGTGACGTCCTCATGTGTTGAGACCCAGCCGCCGCCCGGCAGCGGCTCGTTCTTTGCCAGCACGATGCGGCCATCGCTGGCCGGTACGAAAAATTGCTTGCTGTCCGTTCCCCGCATGCTTTCCAGGATCGATTTGCAGTAGGCGTCGACATCGCCCGAAAACAATCCGGTTGCCTTGCGGTGCTCGATCAGTTCGCGTAGGGAGCAGCCCGCGCGGACAATCTGCGGCGATAAATTGTACATCGCGATATATTGGCTGTTGAACAGAGCGATGCGACCTCGTGGGTCGAACATGCACAGTCCTTGCGAAATGTTGTTGAGCGCCGTGGACAGGCGGCTATTTTGTGCGCTCAGGCGCCGGTGCAGCATGCCGACAAATAGCAGCGCGGCGCCGCACAGGGCGACCAGCAAGATCGCCAATGGGAATGTTGAGGAGGACATGCCGGCCTGTCGCTGAAAACGCTCACGGTATAATGAGCAGGAGCGATTGCGATACGGTTAAAATTTGCTTCCCGGGTTGTCTCCGAATAGTCAGCAACCAACGGCTTTGGTGAAACATCAGGCCCGTGTTTACGGGCTTGTCAGCACTTCCGCGCCCCCGCGGTTAACGGCTTCGCAAGGTTAATCAGACCATAAAAACACCCCACGCATTGTCGCCAACCCGGCGGCAGGCGGCGGCGTACGCGTGAATTCGGGAAATCGGAAGTCACGCGTCGAGTAACTTTTGTGGTGTTGCGTGAGCGTGAGTGGACGCAGGGGAGTTTCGCGTAGGCGTGGGCGGCGCAAGGTTGCGCCGGTTGCTTTTGGTGCGCTGCTCATCGCGCTGTTGCCCAGCAAGTTCGGCTACCAGGATCTCGGCGCGCTGCTGGCCAGCCAGCCGGCGGTGGCCAACCGCTGGCACCAGCATCTGATCGCTTCGCCGTTCGGCACCATTCACGCCGCGATCTTCAGCATGCCGCGACCGATCGGCACCGTGATCCCGCACCCGCCGATCTATGCTTTGGCGAATTTCGATCCGAACGATATCACCGGCTCGATCGGCTCGCAGCCGCTCGGTGATGTGACCGCGCCGCTGCGATTTCCCACGGTCAATCGCAAAGCCAAAGGCGACTCACGCGCCTCGCGCGCGCGCGAGCCGCTGCCGCCGCTGCCGGAAATCGAGCCGCTGCCGCAGGCCAACGCATCGCCAAGGAACGACGAGGCGCCGCCTCGCTTCGACCCCTATTCGAAATACGAATTACCCGACGCCTTGGACGCGCAGGCGCCGTTGCCCGACATTGATCTGTCCCCTGCCAATAGTCCGCCCATCGGCCGCACGCCCGCGGTGCCCAAGCCGGGCACGGTCAAGGACGCCTCGCAGGTCTACTTCGGCACCGATCCGATGACGCCGCAAAAGACGGAAATTTCGCCATGGACGCCTGGCGAAGCTCCGATCGTGTTGGCTTCGCGCGGAACCGGCGATCCGGACATGAAAGAGCCCTCGCTTAGTCCCGGTCCGGAAGTCGAAGGCAAAGCCGGCGAGACGATCGCCAACAAAGGCGAGGTCACCGGCGACGATCAGCGGCCGTATTCGCCGGCCGAGCGGCTGGGCTTGAGCGGCGAAAGCCTCGCCAAGGCGCAGAAGTGTCTCACCAACGCGATCTATTTCGAGGCGCGCGGCGAGGCCGTGCGCGGGCAGATCGCGGTCGCGCAAGTGATCATCAATCGCATGTTCTCGCCGTTTTATCCGAACGACGTGTGCGGCGTCGTCTATCAGAACGCGGACCGCCGCAACGCCTGCCAGTTCAGCTTTGCCTGCGACGGCATTCCCGACGTCGTCACCGAACCGGACGCCTGGGCGCGCGCCCAGCGCATCGCCCGCGACATGATCGATGGCAAGCTGTGGATGCCGGAAGTGGCGAAGGCCACGCACTACCACGCCTATTGGGTGCATCCGGACTGGGTCAATGAAATGAAGAAGATCTACAAGCTCGGCGTGCATGCCTTCTACCGGCCGCTCACATGGGGCGACGGCGATGATGAGCCGACCTGGGGCGATCCGGTCGCGACGGAGAAAGAAGCCGCCAAAGAGGAGATCGAGGCGCCGCCAAACCACAGCCTGGAATGGCTGCGCTCCGAGGACGGACAGGCTTGGAAGCGCCAACACGCCGCCAAATAGTGCTTTCTGCGCCAGCCATGCGCAGCGCAAATGGCTAGGATCACGAATATTCGTTTTGGATTGGGTGGTTGGACGCCTATGTTCCCGCACCGTTGGCCCGCAAATCCGTCGGGCGGCAATTCGGCCGGAGCAATCTCACAATGTCGGTGCAGTCAGCGACGAACAAGTCGGCTTGGCCGGCACATGGCGCACGCCGCTCGTCATTCTCATTTGCGGCTGCTTGATCGGAGCGATCGGTTACGGACCGCGCGCCGCGCTCGGCCTGTTCTTGACTCCGATGTCGTCGACTTATGGCTGGAGCCGCGACGTGTTTGCGCTGGCGCTGGCGTTCCAGATTATCATCTGGGGCACGGCGCAGCCTTTCGTCGGCGCCATTGCCGACCGCTTCGGGCTTATGCGCGTGCTCGTGGTCGGCGCGGTGCTTTACTGCGCCGGCCTCACGCTGATGGCCTATTCGACCACGCCGCTGATGCTCGATCTATCCGCCGGCGCTATTGCTTGGCATGGGTGTCGCGGGCACTTCGTTCACGCTCGTGATCGCCGCCTTCGGCAAATTGATGCCGCCGGAATGGCGCTCGATCTCTTTCGGTGCCGGCACGGCCGCCGGCTCGTTCGGCCAGTTCCTGTTTTCGCCGCTGGCGGTCGGCTTCATCCATGGGTTCGGCTGGCAGCATGCGCTGGTCGCCTTCGGCATCATCGCGCTGTTCATCGTGCCGCTGGCGGTTGCACTGCGCACGCCGCCGATGGACGCACTGTCAAGCCGGGTGCCGCCATCCAGCAATCGCTGCTGCAGGCGCTGGCCGAGGCCTTCGGCCACCGCTCCTACATTCTGCTGGTGCTCGGCTTCTTCACCTGCGGCTTCCAGCTTCTGTTCGTCACCGTGCATCTGCCGTCTTATCTGGTCGATCGCGGCCTGTCGGTCGATGCCGGCGCCTGGACGCTCGGCGCCATCGGCTTGTTCAACATCATCGGCTCGGTCACCGCCGGCTGGCTCGGCGACCGCATGCCGAAGCGCTATTTGCTGTCGATCATCTATCTGCTGCGTTCGGTCGCGGTGATCGTGTTCATCAGCCTGCCGGTGACGCCGATTTCCGCCATGGTATTCGGCGCCGCGATCGGTCTGCTGTGGCTGTCGACGGTGCCGCCCACCTCGGCGCTGGTGGCACTGATGTTCGGCACCCGCTGGATGGCGACGCTGTTCGGCTTTGCCTTCTTCAGCCATCAGGTCGGCGGCTTCCTCGGCGTCTGGCTAGGCGGCTTTCTGTTCGAGCGCACCGGCTCCTATAACGTGGTGTGGTGGCTGTCGGTGGTGCTCGGCATCGTGTCGGCGCTCATCAACCTGCCGATCGTCGAGAAGCCGGTCGTGCGGCCGGCCATGGCGGCGGCCTAAGCGCTTGCGCTTGCCCTCCGGGCGGGCCAGTAATGCGCGCTTGCACCATTAGCGAGGCGCTTCGTGGCAACATTCAAGGCGATCGTGATCGAGAAGGCCGAGACGCGGCACCAAGGCCGCGCTCACCGATTTCGACGAAGCCAATCTGATGGACGGCGACGTCACCGTCGCGGTCGAATATTCCACGCTCAATTACAAGGACGGGCTCGCCATCACCGGCAAGGCGCCGGTGGTGCGCCGCTTCCCGATGATCGCCGGCATCGATTTCGCCGGCACGGTGGAAGCCTCCAGCCATCCCGCCTGGAAGCCGGGCGACAAGGTGATCCTCAACGGCTGGGGCTGCGGCGAGACCCATCTCGGCGGCTATGGCGGGAAGGCGCGCGTCAAAGGCGACTGGCTGGTGCGGCTGCCCGCGAGCATGAGCGCGCGCGAGGCGATGGCGATCGGCACGGCCGGCTACACGGCGATGCTGGCGGTGATGGCGCTGGAACGCCATGGCCTGACGCCTGCGAGCGGCCCGGTGGCGGTGACGGGCGCTGCCGGCGGCGTCGGCTCGGTTGCCATCGCGATCCTGGCCAAGCGCGGCTTTGCCGTGAGCGCGGTCACCGGCCGCGCGGCTGAGGCCGACTACCTCAAGGGCCTGGGTGCTACCGAGATCGTCGAGCGCAAGGACCTGGCCGGGCCACCCAAGCCGCTCGCCAAGGAGCGCTGGGCAGGCGCGATCGACGCGGTCGGCTCGACCACCCTGGCCAACCTGCTGTCGATGACCCGCTATGGCGGGGCGGTGGCCGCCTGTGGGCTTGCCGGCGGCATGGACCTGCCGACCTCGGTCGCCCCGTTCATTCTGCGCGGGGTGTGTCTTTACGGCATCAATTCCGTGATGTGCCCGCTGCCGCGCCGGCAGGAGGCCTGGAAAAGGCTGGAAAACGAACTGGATCGCCCAAAACTGGCCGCGATGACCCGGGAAATAGACCTTTCCGAGGTTCCGGCGGCGGCTGCCGAGCATCCTGGCCGGGCCAGGTCCGCGGCCGGATCGTGGTCAAGATCGGGTAAACGCGTTCAGGATTTATCGACGAACTCCCGGCATAGTCCGTCAGGCTTGAAAAACGGACCTTGGGTTCGGTAAATCAGTTGCGTCAGTCGGAGTGATGGGGATGTTGCGTAGATTTGCGTTGCTGGTCGGCCTATTGGCCGCCGTGCCGGCGGTTGCCGGCGAGATGACGGCCGATGAAGCCCAGCGCTTCGTCATCGGCAACCTGTTCAACTACACCTGCTTCGAAGGCACGCGCGGCCAGGGCCGCGTCATGCCCGACGGCTCGGTGGTCGGCTCCATCCAGTTCCAGGGTGCCGGCCAGGTGCGCTATGCGGCGCTGCCGGCCGGCACGTTGCGGGTGAAGGGCCAATGCGGTTTGCGCCTCGGTGCGCGGCCTGCCGATGCAGCCGTGCTTCAATCTCGATCGCACCAACGAAAACACCTTCCGCGGTTCGGTCTCGGGCCTGGGCTTTGCCTACTGCGACTTCACGCAAGCAGAACGCTCGCACCATCCTGATTCACAACACGCAAAACGAGCCGCTCCATCTGCGGCCTTCGCTCACCGCCGAGAAGAACTAGCCGATCCTTCGGCCCTTACGCTCCGGCCGGGAAGATCATGCAGGTCGTGGTGGCGTGGGCATAGAGCTTGCCCGCGCGGTCCTTCAGGTCGCCTTCCGACGTCGCCACCGTGCGCCCGCGATGAATGATGCGGCCTTCCGCGCGCACCGGTCCGGTGTCCTTGGTCAGCGCGCGCACGAAATTCAATTTGAGCTCCAGCGTGGTCCAGGCGTCGCCCTTCAACAGCGTCGAGAAGATCGCGCAACCGAGCGCGGAATCGAGCAGCGTCGCCGCCAAGCCGCCGTGCACGGTGCCGATCGGATTGTAGTGGCGGAATTCCGGCACGACTTCGAATACGGCGCGGCCTTTCCCGACTTCGATCAGCTTAAAGCCCAGCGTTTCGGCCATCGGCGCCTGCGGCAACGTGCCGTCGATGATCGCCCTGAGAAAGTCGAGGCCGTCGTAGGATTTCGAGAATCTCCGGCGCCACCACGCCGTACTGCGTCACGCGTTCGTTCATCGTCCTTGGTTCCTAGCCCATGCCACCGGGTGTCTTGCCGCGCGGGAACAACATCCGCTGATATAGCCAGCCAATGCCGACCAGCACGGCGCCGAGCCCGATAAAAGACAGTGCGCGGAAAATGCCGGTCAGGTCCGCCATGTCGATCAGGAATACCTTGGCGATGGTAAGCGTCACCACGGCCGCCGAAGCCATGCGCGCGGGTTGCGATTTCAACGCGAATCCGGCCGCCAGCAGCATGACGCCGTAAATCAGCAGCACCGCCGAATAGGTGTATTGCTCGACATCGCTGGTGAGCCGCGCGTGAGCACCGAGCCGTGGTACAGCGTGCGGACCTCCAGCAAGAGATAAGCGATCGACAGCCCGATCGCGGTGGTCGCCGCGACGTAGCGATAGTCGAGCGATCGGGTCTGGCGCGCGACCAGCGCGAGGATCGCCGCCAGCAGCGCCGGGATGCCGTAGCCGAGCAGGATCAGGTTGAAGAACGCGACGCCGACCGGCCTGCCGGTGAACATGGGATTGAGCGTCACCAGCAGCCCGAACACGATGGCGGCCAAGGTCAGCCCGCCGATCAACTGCGCGCCGATGTCGTGCACGATACTCTTGGTTCGCGCGCGCAGGTGTTCGAGGCCAATGGTCATGGCGAGGCCGACCGAAACCTGCATGGCTACTTCCGCCAGCGCGGTGGAATTGCGGAAGACATCGCCATTGTTCATGTAGTGGCGGATTTCTAGGAGCGCGAGCAGCACGGTGAACAGGATCGCCGCCGAATCGGCCATGCGCGCGGGGACATCGTCGGCACGCTTGCGCAGCAGATAGCCGGCATACCAGAACGAGGCGGCCGGCACGCCGTAGCCGTAGAGCAGCCAGTTGAAGATCGGCGTGATGCCGATGTCGTTGCCGACGATGCGCGGCTCGTAGCCGACGCGCAGCAGCACCAGCACGATCACCGCCGCAGCCAGAGTACGCAGCGCTGGCAGCGGCCGTTGCTCGGAGATCCAGGCGATGCCCGGCACCATCAGCGCCAGCCCGACGGTGAGCCAGCCTTTGTCGAGCGCAAACGTCAACGCCAGCGCGAGCGAAGCGACCGCGCCGGTGGCGAACACCGCCGCCGATCCGGCAAGGCCCGGGCGCGGCTCGCGTTTGCTCAACAGTTCGGTGGCGTAGCCGAAGAGCGCGGCGAGCACGAGGGCTGCGCCGGCGAACGGTATCGAGCGGTCGAATTCCGCGATGCGCCAGATAAAGCGCGATCAGGATGGCGACCGGCGTAATCACTGCGGTCGCGCTCCAGAGCAGCGCAACGAGCGGATTTTCCGAGCGGCCTTGCGCGGCATAGCCGGAGACGCCGAACAGCGCGGCGAAGCCCGCGCCGAGCATCAGATGCAAGCCGGTTCCGGTCGGCGGATCGGGAATGGCACCGCGGGTGACGCCGGCGGGCAGCACGAGGGGTCGAAGACCGTCGGAACTGCCCATTGCAGCATCACCAGGATCGCCATCACGCCGGCCGCCGGCAGCGCCCAAAGCGCTGCTTCCGCCCGCCACGCGATGGCGACGGTTGCCGCCGCCAGCAGCGTGAAGACGGTGAGCGCCGCGCTGTCGTGAAACTGGCGATGACCAGCACCGTCGCGGCGAACAGATAGGCGCCGATCGCGCCGGACGAAACTTCGTCGATCTTTCCGGGTTCGGCGCTTGGTCCGAACAGCAGTCCGGAAACGATCAGCGCCGCAGCCAGCGCGAAGCCGGCGATGACATGGAATAGATGCGCTTCGAGCGCATCGCACGCGGATAGGCAACGCCGGGCAGCGTCCAGAGCGCGCCGAGAACGACGGCGGTGATCGCGAGCCAGCTTCCACAGCCGCATGCGCGCCAGCGCGAAGGCGGCGGCGGTCACGATGGCGAGATAGATGTAGAGCGCCCAGTAGTTTGGCGCGTCCGTGGCCACCAGCAGCGGCGTCACGAAAGCGCCGGCGACGCCGAGGCCGGCGAGCGCCGGTCCGTGCAGCAACGCCGCCGCCAGTGTCGCCAGCGCGACGAGGCCGAGCAGAACGAAAGCGGCGGGCGGCGACAGGAAGCCGTAGAGCGCGTAGGCCGCATAGACCGTGGCGTAGGCGGCGACAGTGCCGGCCGCGGTGAGGATGCTCGGGATATGCTGGGACGGAATCGCCACGACGCCGGCGGCGATCTCGTTGCGGCGCGCCCATTCGCCGGCGGCGATCAGCAGGCCGGCGAACACCGCGGCGAGGAAAATCCGGACGCCCGGCCCGATCCAACCTTGCTCGATCGAGTAGCGCACCAGGAAAATTGCCACCGAGCGCCAGC
>CAVUGR010000004.1:0-153684 GCA_963741115.1 uncultured Alphaproteobacteria bacterium
GAACGGCGAAAAATACGCCGAAGGCGCCGCGAAAGATGGTCTGGCTCGATCCGGTGACCGGACGGCCGGCGCCGTTGCCCGCCATCATTGCGGATTCGCTGCGGACGGTGACGCCATGACGACCGCAGAGGCCCTTGGGACATGAAGACCGCCGACCTGTTGTGGGAGCCGTCGCTGCAGCGCATCGCGCAGGCGGCGCTGACCGATTTCACCCGCAAACTCGCGGCCGCGACGGGGGTCGCGTTCCCCGACTATGCGTCGCTCTGGCGCTGGTCGGTGGACAACAAGGAAGCGTTCTGGCGCGCGCTGTGGGATTACGCCGGTGTCTTGCTCCGGCACCCGCGGCGAGCGCACGCTGGTGGACGGCGACCGCATGCCCGGGGCGCGCTGGTTCCCGGACGCGCGCCTCAATTTCGCGGAGAACCTGCTCACCCGCAGGGCGGCCGACGATGCGGGCGATGCGCTGGTCTTTCGCGGCGAAAACAAGGTCGCGCGACGTGTTTCGCACGCGGAGCTTCGTCGCGGCCGTCTCGCGCGTGCGGCGGCGTTGCGCGATCAGGGCGTCGGCGACCCGGCGATCGCGTCGCCGGCTACCTGCCGAACATGCCCGAGGACTACATCGACGATGCATCGCGGTTTGCGCGGTGATGTAGACCGACGAGATCGGATTGCGCTTCTGCGGCATCGTTGAGGAGGAGCCGCGGCCGGCGTGGAACGGCTCGTAGACCTCTTCCACTTCAGTCTGCATCAGCAGCTTCACGTCGAAGGCGATCTTGCCGCAGCTGCCGGTGACCAGGCCCAGGAAGCAACCGACCTCGGCGATACAGTCGCGCACGGTGTGCCAGGAAATTGCCGGCTGACCGAGCTTGAATTCCTTGCACAACTCTTCTTGGACCTTCAATCCGTCCTTGCCGAGCGAGGACAGGGTGCCGGCGGCGCCGCCGAATTCGCCGACCAGCACGCGCGGACGAACTCCTTCAGGCGCTGCTTGTGGCGCTCGAAGGCGGCAAGCATGGTCGCCATCTTGTAGCCGAAGGTGATCGGCACCGCCTGCTGCAGATTGCTGCGCCCGGCCATCGGCGTGTCGCGGTATTTTTTGGCGAGTTCGGCGAGCGCATCCGCAATGGCATCGGTGTCCTGCTCGAGGATGTCGAGCGCCTCGCGGATTTGCATGACGGTGGCGGTGTCGGTGATGCCTGGGTGGTGGCGCCCCAATGCGACCATTCGCCGAGGCCCGTCCTTGCACAGTTTGACCAGCTGCTGGACGACGGGGAGCACTGGATAGCCGATCCGCTCGGTCGCCTCCTTGAGCTTGGCCATGTCGATCAGTTCTTGGCGTCGCAATGGCTTGCACGATCTCGGCGGCATCGCCTCCTTCGGGATGATGCCGAGCTTGCCTTGCGCGCGCGCCAGCGCCGCCTCGAAGTCGAGATATTTCTGCACCCGGTTCTCGTCCGAGAACACGACCCGCATCTTTTCGGTGGTGAAAATGTCGCGGAATACCGCGGAATCGAGGATCGTGGAGGGCATTCGGGTCTCCTGCCGGCCAATTTGCGGCGCACGTTAGCGCTTCCTAGCCCGCGATCAACTCGGATGCCGTTGCGCGGCAGCGCTATTTCCGTCCCAAATTGCCGGAAATCGTCCGCCAGGGAGGCCCATATGAACGTCAGTGCCAAGCCGCCGCGCAGCTTCAGGCTCGAGCCGGTGCATCCGAAGCCGGAAGAGGCGCACACCATGCCCTATGCCCCGGCGGTGCATATCGTCGGCGCCTGCGACCTGATGTTCCTGTCGGGGGCGACGCCGTCGCCGCTCTATCACAAGCATCCGCATGTCGACGCCGAGCACGTGCATCCGCACTCGATCGAGGAGCAGACCACGCGCGCGATGGAGGCGATCAAGTCGATCCTCGACCATACCGGCGCGACCTGGCGCGACGTGGTGAAGGTGACGAAATATCTCACCGACTTCCGCGAAGCCGACGCCATGCACGCGACCATGGCTAAGTATTTCGGCGACTGGCGGCCGGCCAGCACGACGGTGTGCATCAATTCGCTGTCGTCGCCGGGCGCGCGCATCGAGCTCGACATGATCGTGGCGCTGCCGAAGAAGGCTCGTGACGCTTCCCGGCCGATCTCGCCCGCATCGTCGCCGCCGAATATCCGCGCTTTTCGGACGGCCGAGATGACGCGCCGGCGCGCGGCGGTGGAAGCGCTGCTCGCGCAGAGCGGAGCTGCGATCATCTGGTGTTCTGCGGCGCCAATCGCTTCGGCTCCGTGGTGCAATGGCTGACGCAATGGCCGGTGACCGCCGAGGCGGTCGGCGTGCTCGACGCCGGGTGAACGCGACGCGCTGTTTGTGCAATATGTCAATCATGCGCCGCAGGCGTCGCTGCTCGCGGACAAGGCCGACGTGGCCTGGGGCGGCGAGTCGTCGATCGCCGCCGCCATCGCGGTGCTGGCGAAGCGCGGCGCGCGCGAGAACCGCGTGGCGACCATCGGGCCGGTGAGCGCCGAGCAACATGCGGCGCTGTCGGCGCGCTTCGGCAAGCTGAAAAGTCTCAACCGCGATTACATCCGCCTGCGCCAGGTGAAGTCGGCCGAGGAGCTGGATTGGCTGCGCATCGGCGCGCATTTCAGCGATCTCGGCATGGCGGCGTTGCGCGACGGGGTGAAGTCGGATTGAACGAGCGCGAATTCGGCGACCTGGTCGAGCGCGCTTACATTTCGCAAGGCGCCACCAATGTCATTCACTACATCGGCGTGACTTCGATGAATGCGCCCGATCTCGGCGTGCCGCGGCAGTTTCCGTCGACGCGGCGCGTGCAGGCAGGCGACGTGGTGGTGGCCGAGATCAGCGCGGCGTTCTGGGAGCATCCGGGGCAGGTGCTGCGCAGTTTCGCTTTGGGCGAGCCGAGCAATCTCTATCGCGATTTGCACGCGGCGGCGGATGCCGCCTTCGATGCCATCGCCGCCGTGTTGAAAGCCGGCGCGACACCGGCGCAGGTGATCGAGGCATCCGGCGTGATCGAGGATGCCGGCTTCACCATCATCGACGACCTGCTTGCACGGCTACGGCGGCGGCTATTTGCCGCCGATCCTTGGCTGCAAGAGCCGCCCGGCCGGTCCGGTACCGCAAGAGCCGTTCCGCGCCGGGCAGACGGTGGTCATCCAGCCCAACGTGGTGACGCAAGATCGCAAAGCGGGTGTGCAGACCGGCGAGTTGGTGGTCGATCACCGATGGCGGCATCGAGCGGCTGCATTCGATAGCGCGGGGGTTTATCCTTCTGTAACGAACGCGCGGCACTCACACTTTTTCCCTCTCCCCTTTGGGAGAGGGTGGCGAGTATCGCAGATAAGTCTACGCAATCTACGCAAGCTGTGATTGCGTGCGATAGCGAGCACGAGCCGGGTGAGGGGTCCGGACTTCTGCGTTCGGCGCCGACCCCTCACTCGCCCTCGCTCGGCTTCGCCTCCGCTCGGGTACCCTCTCCCACAAGGGGAGAGGGGAAGCGAGATCGTGGCGCTGCATATATGCGCCCTACGCGGGCATGACCGCGGAGAGCTGCTCCTTCATCCAGTCTGCGCTCTGCGAGCGCCAGCGGTAGGCGCGATTGGTGGCGATGTGATTGCCATCCTCGACGATCATCAACTCGACCGGCCCCTTGACCTCGCGGGCCAGCCGCTCGGCGTCGATCGCCGGGACGATGCGGTCGAGCCGGCCGTTCACGATGTACATTGGACACGTGATCTTGCCCGCGACGCCTTCAAGCGACAGCGTTGCTGCGTTCTTGCGCGCTTCTTCCTGCGTCTTGCAGTGGCTGCGCACGCGAAATGCCTCGCGCGTCAGTTCCGGCAGCTTGTCCCAGTTGGGGCCCCAGTCGAACGGGCCGCCGAGCGCGATGCAGGCCTTGATGCGTTTCTCGAACGCCGTCGCGCGCGGCGCGTAATAGCCGCCGAGACTTACGCCCCACATGCCGATGCGCGTGGCGTCGAGATCGCACCGCGTGGCGACGTAGTCGAGAACCGCCTTGACCGGCACTTCGTAATCGCCGCGGATGGCGAAATCATATTGCGCCTCGCCTTGGCCGGGGCCTTCGAACACCAGCGTCGCCATTCCGCGCGCCAGAAAGGGAAACTCATAGGCGTCAGTTTCCTCCTTGGTCGAGTCGAGGCCGACCGCCATCACCACGACCGGCGGCTTTTCAGCGCCCGGCGGTTTGCGCAGAATGCCGGCGAGCGTCTTTCCTTCATAGGGAATCTCGACGCGTTCGCCGGCGGGGCTGAGATAAGGCAGCGCGGCCTGGCGGCATTCGATCTGCTTCTTGTGCGCGGCTTTCATCTGGGCCTGGTCATGCACGAACAGGAATGACGCAAAATGATAATAGACGCCGGCGCGCTGCAGACATTCGCCGGCGGTGAGGAAATGCTTGGCCGCCAAGGCCTCGCGTCCCAGCTTCTCGTGATGCGCGGCGCGCGCCGACCAGGCGCTGCACCAGTCGGTATAGGACGGCATCGAGCCGGTCACTTCCTCAAAATCGGTGAGCACGACGCCGTTGGCGACAAAGCGCGGGCCCCAATGCGCGATCGCGGCCTTGAGCAAGGGGTCGGATGACATGGATGATGGTCCTTACAAAGGGTTGGTTATTTTGTTTGCGAATGATCTTTTCCGAAACCCGGTTCCCACTTTTCGGGATCATTCGCTTTTTTCGTCGCGGCGGTACCAGGGCATGAAGCGCCGCGTGATCCAGTTCACCAGCAGTTCGAAGCCAATGCCGAATCCGGCGAGCAGTAGCACACCGACGAAGGCTTCGCTGTGGCGATAGGAGCGCGAATTGTAGAGGATGTAATAGCCGAGCCCGCCGATCGAAAGGAAGAATTCGGCCACCACCGCGCCGACCAGCGCGCGGCCGGCGGCGAGCCGGAAGCCGGCCAGCAGATAAGGCATTGACGACGGCAGCACGATCTCGATCAGCGAACGCGTGCCGCCGGCACGGAACGAGCGCGCGACCTCGAGATATTCGCGCGGTACCGAGCGCGCGCCGTCGGCGACATTGATGATGATGGAGAAGATCGCCGCGAAAATAATGGTCGCGATCCTGGTGCCGGCGGAGTAGCCGAACCAGAGCGAGAACAGGGGCAGCACCACGATCATCGGCATGGCGTAGAAGCCGTTGACGTAGTGCCGGATGCCGCGTTCGAACAATGTGCTGCGGCCCATCAACAGGCCGATGATGGTGCCGAACAACAATGCGATGGCCAGGCCTTCGGCGACCGCGGTCAAGGTGGCGCGGGTGGCTGCCTGGAAGGCGGGGTCCACGATCACGCGCGGGATCGCCATCACCACCGTGGTTGGCTTTGCCACATAGGCCGGCGCCAGGGCACGCACGACGAATTCCCACGCCAGCAAAAGCAGCAGGCCGCAGATCAGCCGCGGCAGAAACGTGCCGGCAAGCCGGCCGGACAGCACCGAGGGCTTGCGCGCGGCCGCGACCGGAACAGAGCCGTGGAGCGCGGATTCAGCCACAGTCTAATTTCTCCAGCGCGCGAAATGGTTCTCAATTTTCAGACCGACCCGCATCAGGCCGACGCCGATGAGCGCAATCACCAGGATCGAGGCGAACACGCCGCCGGTGTCGAAATTCTGCGAGGCGCCCATGATCAGTTGCCCGAGGCCGGTGGCGCTCAGGAAGAATTCAGCCGCGATCATGCCGACCAGCGCGCGCCCGATCGCCTGGCGCACGCCTGTCATGGCGAAGGGCAGGGTGTAGGGCAGCATTACCTCGCGCCACAACGCCCACTCGCTCGAGCGGAAGGATTTTGCGACCTCGATCATTTCGGGCTTGATGCTGCGCGCGCCTTCCACGGTGTTGTAGAGCACCGGGAACACCGCGAACAGGAACACCACCAGCACCTTGGCGGAGAAGCCGAAGCCCATCATCGACAGAATGAACGGGATCAGCGCGACCATTGGCGTGGCGTAAATGATCATGATGTAAGGCTCGATGCCGATGCGCAGCAGGCGCATGCGCGCCAGCAACATGCCGAGCGGCATGCCGACGGCGAGCGCGAGCACGAAGCCGGTCAGGAACAGTTCCGCCGAATCGAGAAACTGGTGGACGAATTCGCCGCTCAGCACCAATTGCCACAGCCGCACCAGGGTTTCCGAAAACGGCACCATGAAAGCCGCGCTGGTGCTGCGGCCGGCGATCTCCCAGACGGCGATGCCGATGACGATGCTGATCCAAAACGGCGCGTGGCGGCGGATCGAATTATGCAGCACGGGCTTTATCGTCACTTCACCATCGCGTTGGCGTCTTTCCAGACGCTGGTGTCGACCAGGTTTTCGTAGGACACCGGCTCCTTGCCGGGGTTGATGGCGCCGATCTTTTTCATTAACGCTGCGGTGGCCTCGAGCTTGTCGCGCGGCAGGCCGTCGTCCTTGGTCGCCCAGAACTTGACGTCGAGGAACTGCTTGAGCGCGGCCTTGGCGATCTCCTTGCTGTGGCCGGTTATCATGCAAGCCTCGGCAACCTTATCGACGTTCTTCGGGTCGTTCATGTATCGGGCGGATTCGATCATGGCGGCGGTCGCACGCACGATGGCGTCGCGTTTGGCGGCAAGGTTATCCTTGCGCACCACCAGCATCAGATAATGGCTGGTCGGATCGGTGTCCTTCAGCGTGAGCAGGATGTTCAGCTTCTTGCCCTGCGCTTCGATCTCCGCGATGTCGTCGAGATGCAGCACGCCATATTGCAGGCGGCCGGCGATCATGGCCGCTCCGGCGCCGCCGCCTAGCGCAACCTGCTTGGTGTCTTCGATCTTTGCTCCATTGCAGGCCTGCAGCATCGAGCGCAGCGCCACCGAACGCGCGCCGCCGACCGAATCGACGCCGACCTCCTGGCCCGCAATATCCTTGCAGGTCTTGCCGGCTTCCGTGGTGCCGATCACCCAATCGGGGTTCGGCATGCCATAGACTGCGACCAAGGGAACGCCGGCGTTGGAAATCTGGTTGATGACCGGCGGCGTCGGCGACCATGAGAAGTCGGCGTCACCGGCGACAACGGCGCGCGCCGCCGCCGTCCCGTTGTCGAACGGGCGGATTTCAATATCGATTCCATACTTTTTGAACAGGCCTTCCTTGTCCGCGATATAGGCGACCATCACGGAAAAGATCGGGGGAATGCCCGGAATCGCCGCGACGAGCTTCTGGTTCTCGGCCTGCGTGCTAACGGCGCTGCCCATCAGCAATGCGCCCAGCAGGGCGCCGCCTGCAATCAGATTGAACGTTCTGCGGATCATGGAATCCTCCCTTTATTTGTTCGTTTTTTTGTTCAGCGTTCGAGAACGAATTCGGCCTCGCGTGCCTCCCGCATCAGCGTGCCCCAAACCCGTTCGCGCAGCTCGGCAAAGCGCGGGAGCCGCAGCGTTTCGCGGGTGCGCAGATTAGGCAGATCGATGGCGATGGTCTCGTGGATGCTCGAGGGCCGTCCCTTGAGCACGATCACGCGGTGGCCGAGCAGTACCGCCTCCTCGATCGAATGGGTGACGAAGATCATGGCGGTCGGCCGTTCGTCCCAGATGCGCAGCAGCTCGAATTGCAGAATCTCGCGGGTCTGCGCGTCCACCGCCGCGAACGGCTCGTCCATCAGCAGCACATTCGGCTCAATGGCGAGCGCGCGCGCCAGCCCGCAACGCTGCTGCATGCCGCCGGACATTTGATACGGATAGGCTTTCTCGAATCCGGCGAGGCCGACCAGTTTGATGAACTCCGGCACCTTGCGTTCGATCTCGGCCTTCGGGGCGCCGGCCATGCGCAGGCCGTAGGCGACGTTCTCGAACACGGTCTTCCACGGAAACAGCCCGAAGTGCTGGAACACCATGGCGACGCCGGCGATCGGCTCAACGACACGCTGTTGGCCGACCATGATTTCTCCGGCATCGTGCGGCAACAGCCCGTCGATGCAGCGCAGCAGCGTGGTCTTGCCGCAACCGGACGGGCCGACAATCGCGACGATCTCGCGCACGCCCACGTCGAAGTCGATGTTGCGGAAAACTTCGAGCGTGCCGTAATGCTTGCCCAGTCCTCTGACTCGAATACGCGGTTCCGCGCCGGCGACGCGGGGAGCGGAAAGCGTGGCGGATGCCGCCGTCTGTTGATTTGTCACTCTGCCGCCTCAGTCGTTTGCTTGGGATTGATTTTGGCCCAGTAGTCGGCCGCTTGCTTCGATTGCCGGAGTGCTTCTTCAGTCTCGAAGCCCGGCGCCATCGAGCCATCGGTGCCCGCCAGAATCTGATGGTGTTCGATATTGAGCGTACGAAGCCAGCGTTGCTGTCCCATGGTAATGGCGACGAAGTAGCCAATCTCGACCAGCTCGGGCTCGCTGAAATGCTTATGCAGCCGCGCCCAGAACGCATCATCGCACGGCAGATCCCAGGTGATCGCCTCGGCATAGGACAGCGCCGCCTTCTGCCGCTCGTCGTAGCGCGTCGAGCTTTCGAAATTGATCAGGTCGGAATAGTCGTCCTCCTTCAGGCCCGACTTTGCCGCCTTGATCGAGCGCTGATTGCCGCAGAACTCGCACAGCACCGAGCGCGAGACGTAGATGCGGCACAGCTCCTTGATCTTGTGATCGGCGACGCCGTTCTTGAAAACGTCACGCCAGGTATTGGCGAACGACCAGAACGTCGCCGGCACATGGGCGCGTATGGCCTGGCTTTCCGGCCGCGGCGTCCCCTCCCGCGCGCAACGTTCAAACTCGGCGATCATGGCAGGGTCTTTGACTGTGCTTGGATCGACGTAGCTAATGCGCGGTTTAGACATCGGCGAATTCTCCCAGAATTATTGTTATGGCGCCGAATTCGAATGCGACGATTTGGGCTTCGGCACGCGCTGCCCGCATGTTGCCGCAACCGCGCCGCACGAGCAACGCCGCCGCTATGAACCGCTAACCTTGCCGCGGCTTGAGGTGTGTCCCACCGCGCCCCTGCGCCGCGCACGAGTGTGGGCGAGTATCCCGTATTTGCAGGCAATTTGCGGTGTGCAAGGAGCCGTTAGGCTAAACCGTTCGTTACAGGGCGCTCCAGGATACAAAGGAGTATTGTTAATTTCAGGCAAGGTTACTCTAAAGTTGACCGGATCCAGGATACCGACTGTAAACAATAGTAATTCAGGCGCTCTTCAGCATAGACCCAAAACGGGCCGCTAAATTAGCAATTCAATACTTTCCTCGTCCTAGTATTTGCACGCAATAGACCTGAACCAATTCCGGTCGCGTCAAACGGGACAAAAGCCTTGCGTGCCAGCACCATCGTCATGATCGGGTTCGCCGTCGTGTTCGGCCTGCTCGCTGTGTTCATCGCCCAAGTCTGGCTCAACAACCAGGCCAGCATGCAGGCGAAGAATATGGAATCGAACAAGAAGCCGGTGATGGCGACGCAAACCATCGTCGTCGCCAAAGAGCCGCTGCGATTCGGCACCGAGCTCACTGCCTCGATGCTGCAGGAAGTGCCGTGGCCGTCCGAATCGATGCCGGGCGGCGGCTTCTCCAAGATCAGCGACATCCTTTCCGGCGGCCGCCGCGTGGTGCTGACCGCGGTCGAGGCGAATGAGCCTGTGCTTGCGCTCAAGATTACCGGCGCCGGCCAGCGCGCGACTCTGTCGGCGCTGGTGAAGCCGGGCATGAAGGCCGTGACAATCCGCGTCAATGACGTCGAAGGCGTCGGCGGCTTCGTGCTGCCGGGCGATCACGTCGATGTCGTGCTCACGCGCCAGATCGAAAAAGGCTCTGCCACCACCGAAGTAGTGCTGCAGAACACGCGAGTGCTCGCCGTCGACCAGAGCGCCGACGAGCGGTCGTTCAAGGCAGCGGTCGCCAAGTCGGTGACGCTGGAAGTGGACACGGTGGAAGCTCAGAAAGTCTGGCTGGCGTCGTCGGTGGGCAGCCTGTCGCTGCTGCTGCGCAAGGCCGGCGAATCCGCCGGGGTGAAGACTTCGCAAAATTACGCTCAACGATCTGGGAAGCAACGATCCGATCAGCGACGACAAGGCAGCGACCACGACGGTAATGGTGACGCGCGCCGCGGCGAAACAGGAATACACCGTGCCGGTCGAGGGACGCGAGGGGGCCTTGGCCGAAATGGGTAAGAAGCAACTGACTCGATAGGTCGGGCAGATGTCATTTAAGGGCGGGGGAATGTCGTGAACAACAATAACGAATGCGCCGTCGGGTTCAGCTGGCGGCGTTCGGACAGGGTCACGAAGCGCGGCAATTGGCTGCGCGATCTGGCGATCGCCCTGGCGGTCGCGACCGCCGCATCATTTCTCTGCATGATCGGCGACGCTTACGCGCAACAGCGCACAATCCAGATCACCGGCAGCAATCGCACCGCGATGGTGACGGTTACGATCGGGAAATCGCAGGACGTGCGCACCGATGCCAGCTTCGTCGATGTCATGGTCGGCGATCCGGAAGTCGCCGATGTCAATCCACTCACCGATCACGCGATTTCGATTCTCGCCAAGAAGATCGGCACCACCCGGGTGTCGGTCTATGCCGAAGGCAAGAAGATGGTCGGCATCTTCGACGTGGAAGTGTCCTACGACATTACCCGCCTGACCAACGAGCTCAAGCGCCGCTTCCCCAGCTCGCACCTGCAGGCCTCCACCGTCAACGGCCGCATCATGCTGTCCGGCGAGGTTGCCGACGCCGCTACCCTCGACAAGGCGGTGACCATCGCGCGCCAATTCGGACCTGAAATCATCAATTCGGTCTCCGTCAGTTCGCCCCAGCAGGTGATGCTGGAAGTGCGCTTTATTGAGATTTCGCGCACCGCCGGCCGTGAGTTGGGCGTGCAGTGGAACCACGTCGGCGACAAAACTCTGGTCAATATCGGCGACCGTACTGCTGCCGGGGGCCTGCCGATCGCGCAGGCGGCAGCGGCGGCGGCGGGCGTGATCTCCGGCGCCGCGCCGTTCGGTTTCATTATCGGTCGGCTGGTCGCAAACGGTCTGTCCGCCGACGTGCTGATCAATTTACTCGAGCAGCAGGGCGTCGCCCGTAGCCTGGCCGAGCCCAATCTGGTCACTCTGTCCGGCGATACCGCAAGCTTCCTGGCCGGCGGAGAATATCCGATTCCGGTTTCTGGCTCGTTCGGGAATGTCAGCGTCGATTACAAGAAATACGGCGTCGGCCTCGCTTTCACACCGACCGTACTTGGCGGCGGCTTGATCAACATGAAGATCGAGCCGGAGGTGAGCCAGATCGACACCACGCACACGGTGTCTGTGTCGAACGGCATTTCGGTGCCTGCGCTGATCGTACGCCGCGCCTCGACCACGGTCGAGCTGCGCGATGGCCAGAGTTTCGTGATCGGCGGCCTGCTACAGACCGACAACAAGAACCAGATCGAGCAATTGCCGTGGCTCGGTAGCATACCGGTGCTGGGGACACTGTTCTCCAGCAAGTCGTATCAGAAGAATGAAACGGACCTCGCCATTATCGTCACGCCGCATCTCGTGCGTCCGGCGCGTCCGGGCGACGAGATCAAGTCGCCCGCCGACGACACGCTGCCGCCGAACGACGTGGACTTCTTCTTGCTCGGCAAGACCGAGGTCACGCGGGAACAAGCGCGCGCGATGACGCCTGTCATTGCCCGAATCGCCGTCGGCGGCGAACAGCCGTTCACCGGGCACATGCTCGATTTGCCGAAGTGGGGGATATCCGATGCGGCCATCCAGTAACGTTGTGCGCACCGTCACGCTCGCCGCCGCGGTCGTCACGCTCGGCAGCTGCTCGGAATATTTGGACCGCCGCGACACCATCGCGCTCAGCGGCGGCAACGCGGTGCAATCCAACCAGGTTACCCAGATGGTCGATCCCTGGCCGCGCGCAAGCGCCCAGCGCAATATCGCCTTCAATGGCAACAGAATGGAAAGCGCGGTCACGCGCTATCGCACCAATACGGTGTATCCGCCAAGCGGCACGGGGACATCGGCAACTTATCAGCCGGCGCCGGGCAACGTGCAGAACAACACAACGCCGGTCGGACCGACGGTGACCCAGCCGGCCGCGCCGGTAAAATAATCGGAATTGATCGACGCCATGTCTATCGGCTCTAAACCCAACTCAGGTCCCACGCGGGTGGTGGTTCTCACCGCCGACGCGGAGTTCGATCGCTCGGCGCGCGCCACGTTCGGCGCCAGCAGCGCTATCGAGCTTGTCATTATCCCAGGCCGCACCACCGACCACGGCGACACGCTCAATGTCGACGGCGCCACCGTCGTGGTGGTCGACGTCGACGCCGGCCATAACGACGAGATGCAGGCGCTTTCCCGGATGATGACTCGTGTCGGCACCTGGCCGCCAGTGATCGCGGTGACGCAGAGCTTTGACGCGAACGTCGCTCGTACCTTGCTGCAAATGCGGATCGCGGATTTCCTGGTGAAGCCGGTCGTGCCGCTCGATCTGGTGCGCGCCTGCGCGCGCGTGGGAAAACGTCCAACCGTCGGCAACGAGCCGACCGAAGCGCAGATCTATACGTTTCTCCCAGCCGTCGGCGGCGCCGGCGTCACCACGCTCGCGGTGCAGACCGCGATGGTGCTGCTCAACAGCGGCGGCCCACGCGTCAAGCCGTCGACATGTCTCGTTGACCTGGACTTTCAGCATGGCGCGGTCGCCGATTATCTCGATCTCGAGCCGCGGCTCAATCTCGCGGAAATCGAGCCGCGGCCGGATCGTCTCGACCGGCAATTGCTGGAAGTCATGCTCTCGTATCACTCTTCCGGTCTCGCCGTTGTAGCGGCGCCGAACCGGCCGGCGGAGATGCGCTCGTTCGATCCCGACGTGGTGACGCGCCTGCTCGATCTTGTCTCCACCAATTTCGAATATGTCGTGTTCGATATGCCGCGCACCTGGTTCTCCTGGACCGACAGCGTCCTGCTCGGCTCCAACAAGCTGTTCATCGTCAGCGAAACCACCGTGCCGGCTCTGCGTCACGCCAAGCAATTGGTGGCGGCGATCAAGGAAAGGCTCGGCGACGGCGCCAAGCCGCAGGTGATCGTCAATCGTTTCGAACAGAAGATGTTCTCGGCCGGCCTGCGCCGCAGCGACCTCGAGCAAACGCTCGGCGCCGCCTTCGTCGGCGCGATCCCGAACGACTACAGCCTGGTGCGCGAAGCGATTGACCGCGGAGTGCCGCTGGATGAGGTCAGGCCGGGCAACAAGATTACCGCACAACTGATGAAGATGGTTCTGGGCCCCAAGGCCGAAAAAGCCATGGAGTCCAAAGTAGCGCCACTCTTGCAGAAACTCAAGCTTTCCGCCGCACGATAAGGACGTAGCAATGGCCGGCCGATTCACAGTCCGACGCGCCGCCGCGCCAGAGCTGCCGGCGATTGAGGACGCGCCTCCACTCGCTGGCGCGCAGTGGACCGAGCTGCCGGAGGCCGCGTCCGAAATTGCGCCGGCGCCGCAGCAAGCAGCCAATCCGTTGCACAGTGACAAGCTACTCGACGCCAAGGTGCGCCTGCACCGGCGGCTGATCGAGGAGATCAACCTTTCGGCGCTGGAAAAGCTGCCGGAAGACGAAATCTATAAACACGTCCAGCAACTGGTTTCGCAATATGTGCTGGTCGAGCGGCTGGCGCTTAATACCCAGGAACTCGCCGAGTTCGTTTCGGAAATCCTCGATGAAATGACCGGTCTCGGCCCGCTCGAGCCGCTGCTCAAGGACCCGAGCATCGCCGATATCCTGATCAACGGTCATGAATGCGTCTACGTCGAACGCGGCGGAATTCTCGAGCGCCTCGCGGTACGCTTCAAGGACGAGCAGCATCTGCTGCGCATAATCAATAAAATCGTCTCGGCGGTCGGACGCCGGGTCGATGAATCGCATCCGCTGTGCGACGCGCGCCTGCTCGATGGCTCGCGTGTCAACGTGGCGGTGCGGCCGATCGGCGTCGACGGGCCGCTGGTCTCGATCCGCAAATTCTCCAAAAAGAAGCTCGATTTGAGCAAGCTGGTCGAGGTCGGCGCATTGCGTCCGCAAATGGCCGAGGTGCTGGCGGCGGCGGTGAAAGCGCGCATCAGCACGATCATCTCCGGCGGCACCGGCTCGGGCAAGACCACGATGCTCAACGCGCTGTCCGCCTTCATCTCGGAAAAGGAGCGCCTGCTCACCATCGAGGACGCCGCCGAACTTCAGCTGCAGCAGCCGCATGTCGGGCGCATGGAGACGCGGCCGCCCAACATCGAAGGCAAGGGCGAAATTCGCCAGCGCGATCTGGTGAAGAACGCGCTGCGTATGCGCCCCGACCGCATCATCCTCGGCGAGTGCCGCGGCGAAGAAGCCTTCGACATGTTGCAGGCCATGAACACCGGCCACGAAGGCTCCATGGCCACGGTCCACGCCAATACGCCGCGCGACGCCATCACCCGTCTCGAGCAGATGATCGGCATGGCCGGCATGCCGATGACGGTGGCCTCGATCCGCGGCCAGATCGCCAACGCCATCCAGTTGGTCGTACAGCTTTCGCGCCAGTCCGACGGCAAGCGCAAGGTGACGTCTGTCGCGGAAGTCACCGGTCTGGAAGGCGACATCATCCAGATGCAGGAAATCTTCAAGTATGTGCGCACCGGCATTGCGGCCGACGGCACGGTGCAGGGACATTTCAGCGCGACCGGCGTTCGCCCGCGCTTTCTCCACGATCTCGCCACGCAGGGCATCAAGATCCCGGGCAGCTATTTCGATCCCTCGCAGCCGCTATGAGCATGATTCCGAAAAGTGGAAACCGGTTTTCGTAAAAGATTATGCTCAAGGATAAATGATCCGCCATGTTCGACTTCGCCCTCGATTTCAACCCGATCTACCTGTTCTATCTGCTGATCGGCATCTCGGCGGCGATGTTTGCCGAAGGCGCGTATCTGCTGTTCTACAACAAGGCGTCCTACCGAAAGAACCTCAACCGCCGTCTCAAGGTCATGGACGACAAACCGGACCGCGAAAGCGTGCTGGTGCAGTTGCGGCGCGAGCGCGGCCTGACCAGCGGCGGCGATTACCGGCTGCCGCTGATCAACCTCAACCAGCTGCTGCTGCAATCCGGCCTCTCCATCGGTTTCGGCCGCCTGATCCTGGTCATCACGATCGGCATGGTCCTGGCCTTTGCCGGCACGATGACATTTGATGGAAAACTGTCGCACGCCGCTCGGTGCCGCCCTGTTCTGTGCCACTGTGCTGCCGTACTTCGTCCTGCGCATCAAGCGCGGGCGGCGTCAGAAGAAATTCGGCGCGCAGTTTCCCGACGCCATCGACATCATCGTGCGCTCATTGCGCGCGGGCCATCCGGTGCCGATCGCGGTCACCATGGTGGCGCGCGAAATGGCCGATCCAATCGGCAGCGAGTTCGGCATCGTGGTCGACGAGATCACCTACGGCGCCGACCTGGAAACCGCGATGCGCAGCCTGTATTTCCGCGTCGGCACCGACGATCTGCCGCTGTTTGTCACCGCAGTCGCGATCCAGAGCTCGACCGGCGGCAATCTCGGTGAAATCCTCGAGAACCTGTCGGCGGTTATCCGCCTGCGCTTCAAGATGCGGCGCAAGATCCGCGCGCTGGCAGCGGAAGGCCGCGCGGCTGCGCTGATCCTGTCGTCGCTGCCGATCGGCATGTTCGCGGTCATCAATTTCCTGGTGCCGAATTTCTACGCCAGCGTCTGGGATCAGGACCTGACCAAGATCGCCCTGGCGGTGGCCGGCGGTTGGATGGGCATCGGAAATCTCATCATGTACCGCATGGTCAATTTCAGGATCTGACCATGGACATGAGCACCTTCACATTCGCCAACATATTCCACGACAATGCCAGCGTGATGGTGACGCTATTGGTGTTTCTCGCCACCGGCACCACGGCGTTCTCGGCGATGGCGTTCGTGCGCGTGCGTGGCTCGGTCAAGCGGCGCACCGCGCGTATCCTGGATGAAGACCGTGGATCCAAGCCCGCGCGTTCGCTTCGCTATTCCAGCGGGAAGGCGGTGGCCCAGCTCATTGAATACACCACCAAGCATTACGCCACGACAAACGACGACAATATGAAGGTGCTGCGCCGGCGGCTGATCCAGGCCGGGATTTACGATCCGCGCGGGGTCGCGTTTTTCTTCATCGCGCGCACTGCGCTGGCGATCGGCCTGGCAATCGGCTTGTTTCTTTTCCTGCCGATCCTGACGCCGCTGCACGGCTCCCTGCTCTGGCTGCTGGTGATCGTCGGCGGTATCGGCGGCTATGTCGGTCCCAGCATGTACATCGACCGGCGCATTGCCGCCCGCAGCGTCGAGTGTCGCTCGGGCTTTCCGGATTTCATGGATCTGCTGGTGGTATGCGCGGATTCTGGACTGTCGATGGAGGCATCGCTGGACCGGGTCGGTCGCGAACTCGGCGATAGCTATCCCTCGCTCACCGCCAATATCCACATGACCAACCTCGAAATCCGCGCCGGCCGCGCGCTCAAGGATGCGCTTGAGCGTTTCGGCGAGCGGCTGGCGATGGAAGAGGCACGCTCGTTCGCCACCTTGATCTCCCAATCGATCGATCTTGGCTCCAGCATCACCGATGCCTTGCGGGTCTACAGCGATGACATGCGCCACAAGCGGCTGTCGCGCGCCGAGGAAAAGGCCTATGCGCTGCCGGCGAAGCTCTCGTTGCCAATGATGATATGCATTTTTCCGGTGATATTCGTCGTCATCCTGCTGCCGGTGTTTATCCGCGTGCACTATTCGATGTTTTAACCCTGCCGCCGCGCTTTCGCGCCGGCCGGGAACCGTGAAGAACTTCTTAACTAACCTCGCCTAGCCTGATGGCGTCCCGTTACCGGGCGGTTCCGTCAGGCGTAGTCATGCGTATTGGAATAGCCCGAACGGTGATTTTGGTGGCTGCCAGCCTATGGCTGGCCGGCTGCAACGCCGAGAACAATCTTTCATTCGACACGAAGACGCCGGGCGCCGACTCGTTTGCTGCGGTGTCTGCCGACGGCGAACTTCCGCCGCCGGATGGCGTCGAACTCGGGGCTGTTGGGCAGCGATCCGAATGACGATCTAAATCTCGGCAAGAAACAATTTCGCGCCAAGAACTACGGCCTGGCGGAAAAATATTACCGCCGCGCCGTCGAGAGGCATCCGCGCGATGCGGAGGCATGGCTCGGGCTTGCCGCATCCTATGATCGCCTGCGGCGCTTCGATCTCGCCGACCGCGCTTATGGCCAGGCCATCGGCATTGTCGGGCCGACGGTCGAGATCCTCAACAATCAGGGCTATTCCTACATGCTGCGCGGCGACTACCGGCGCGCGCGCGAGAAGCTCGCCGCTGCCCAGCGCAAGGACCCGGGCAACCGATTCGTGCTGAGCAATCTGGATTTGCTGGCGAAGAGCGCGGCTACAGGCAAGGCGATCGAGTAGATCTGGTGTTCTGCGGGGCGTACTGCGAATATCGAAGCTTGCGTTTGTACGCAGGGACTAATTCTCCACATCGGCTGTTAGTGACGGGCGTGCGGTGTCTTGCCGCCAGCCGCGAGGGCGGTAGCGCCCGCGCGACGTCTCGATTAGTATCGGCTTCGGCAACAAGACCGATCGTTTAAAATTCGGTCCGCAGGGGGGAAATCCAATGGCTACAGCAGTGAACGCCGGCGCGCGTCTCGACCGGCTTCCGATCTCGTCGTTTCACTATCGAATTTTTTGGCTGGTCGGCGCCGGCATGTTTTTCGACGGTTACGATCTCTATGTGGCGGCCGGCGTGCTGCCTTCGTTGATTCAATCGAAGTTCTCGACCGGGCCGCAGAACTTCATGTTTGTTTCAATGACCTTCGTCGGCATGACCATCGGCGCGTTGCTGACCGGGTTTCTTGGCGATCGCTATGGCCGCCGTTTCACCTATCAGATCAACCTCCTCATTTTTGGCCTAGCCTCGCTGGCCGCTGTGTTCGCGCAAGACATGACGCAACTGACCATCTGCCGTTTCGTGCAGGGTCTCGGGCTCGGCGCCGAAATCGTGGTCGGCTATTCGACATTGACCGAATTCGTTCCGCCCAAGACGCGCGGACGTTGGCTGTCGTTCATGGCGTTCCTGGTGGTCGCCGGTTTCCCGGCCACCTCGCTGCTCAGTTATCTGATCATCCCGGCCTGGGGCTGGCGACCGATGTTCGTCATCGCCGGCATCGGCTCGCTGATCGTCTGGTATCTGCGCAAAAATCTTCCTGAGTCGCCGCGCTGGCTGGAGTCGCAAGGGCGCACCGCCGAGGCGGAAGCTTTAATGCAATCGATCGAGAAGGAAGTGTCGGCCGGCGCCGGCAAGCTGCCGCCGGTCGGCAAGACGGCTGCGGTCGCGGAGGTCAGCGCGATGGACATGCTGCGCCCGCCGATCCTGCAACGGATGATCGTGGGATCGTGGGTGCTGATCACGATCAACAGCCTGATCTTCGGCTTCGTGATCTTCCTGCCGCAGTTCTTCGTGGGGCAAGGCCTCAAGATCACTACGTCGCTTGCCTATACGCTCGTGCTCTCGATCGCGTCTCTGCTCGGCTGCGCGGTCGGCGCTTATACATCGGATGCAATCGGCCGTCGCGCCAGCATCATCGGCGCTTCGGTGGTCACGATCATTGCCGGATATATCTACGCGCGCTTCGACGCGGCAGCCGATCCAACGATCGTTTTGAGTGTCGGCTTCGTGCTGATCACGGTGATCTATGTGCAGACCGCGATCCTGTTCGGGGTCTATACGCCCGAACTGTTCCCGACCGAGATCCGGCTGCGCGCCAACGGGATTTGCAATTCCCTTGGCCGTGGGGCGACGGCGATTTCGCCATTCGTCGTGGGGGCGCTGATGGCGTCCTACAAGCTGCCGGGCGTGGTCTGGTTGATGATCGGTCTGGTGGTGATCCAGATCGTGGTGGTGTGGGCCTGGGGCGTGGAGCCGCGTAACCGGGCGTTGGAGGATGTCGCCACCGCGCCGGCTTAACTCTCAGAGACCGAGAATCTTTCTGAAAGCAACCCCTACCTTATTCCTCCCCCTGCAAGGGGGAGGGTCAGGGTGGGGTCATTTTGCCTTTCATCGATTTAAGCTACTAAGAGCAAATGGGCAACCTGCGTCCCGTCACTGTGATCACTGGCGCATCGGCCGGCATCGGCGTTGCCCTGGCGCGCGTTTTTGCGCGCAACGGTCATGAACTGGCGCTGGTCGCGCGCCGCGAAGACCGGCTGCGCACGCTTGCCGACGAGATCGCGGCGACCGGCGCGCGCCCGCCGATTGTCATCCTGGCCGATCTTGCAAAGCCCAATGCCGCCGGTCAGATCGGCGACGCCCTGGCGGCGCAAGGGGCCGAGCCGCGGTTCATGGTCAACAATGCCGGCTTCGGACTGGTGGGCTTGGCCGCCGCGCGCGACCGCGACGAGCAACTACAAATGATCGACGTCAATGTGCGCGCGCTCACCGAGTTGTCGCTCGCTTTCATCGACAGTCTGCAACGCCAGCGCGGCGGCCTGCTCAATGTCGCGTCGCTCGCCGCTTTTTTGCCCGGGCCGGGCGCCGCGGTCTACTACGCCACCAAAGCCTATGTGCTCTCGTTCACCGAAGCGCTGCATAGCGAACTCAAATCCCGCGGCATCCGCGTCACCGCGCTGTGCCCGGGCCCGGTGCCAACCGAGTTTGCCGAGCGCGCCGGTGTCAGCGGCGGGCTGGCGCCAGGCCGCCTCACCCAGACCGCGGAGCAGGTTGCCGAAGACGGGTATCGCGGCTTGATGCAGGGGCAACGTGTGGTGCTGCCGGGCCTAGGCGTCAAGCTGATCGCATTTCTAATCCGCTTTATTCCGCGCCGGCTGTTGTTACGCACGGTGGGCACCCGGCAAAGCCGGCGCAGGTCCGCGCAAGAGGCATAGCCGCCTCCCGCCGCTCATATTGCAAACACCTTTAAAGCCGCTACTAATCAACACGCGCCATGTTGAAGCCTGTCCTTCTCATCCTGCACCAGGAGCATTCTTCGCCCGGCCGAGTCGGCCAGACGCTGGCGAAGCTCGGCTATCCACTCGACATTCGCCGCCCGCGCTTCGGCGATCCGCTGCCGGAGACGATGGACGAGCATGCCGGCGCCGCGATTTTCGGTGGCCCGCAAAGCGCCAACGATAGCGAGGATTTCGTTCGGCGCGAGATCGACTGGATCGGCGTGCCGCTGCGCGACAAGAAGCCTTATCTTGGCATCTGCCTCGGCGCGCAGATGATGGCGCGCCACCTGGGCGCGCGTGTCTATCCGCATCCCGACGGCCATGCCGAGGTCGGCTACTATCCGATCCACCCGACTGAGGCGGGCCGCAGTATTTGCGCGCAATGGCCCGACCACGTTTATCAATGGCATCGCGAAGGCTTCGATCTGCCGGCCGGGGGCGACCTGCTGGCCGCGGGCGATGCCTTCTCGGTACAGGCCTTCCGCTACGGGACTGGATATGCGCTGCAGTTCCACCCGGAAGTGACCCACGCCATGATGTATCGCTGGCTGGTGCGCGGCGCCCATCGCATGGAATTGCCCGGCACCAAGCAGCGCCACGAGCACATCGCCGACCGTGCGGTGCACGACTATGCTTCGCGCAGCTGGCTCTCGGCCTTCATCGACCATTGGATCGGTCAATTGGCCGTCACCAAGCCGGCATGACTAAAAGTGTCAGGCAGAGGAAAGCCCGCGTTCGCTATCGCCTCGGCGGGCGACCTTCGCGCTCGGGCAGCTTGCCAACCGAAGTTCTGAAGGTGCGAAGGATGGTGGAGCCAGGCGGGATCGAACCGCCGACCTCGTCATTGCGAACGACGCGCTCTCCCAGCTGAGCTATGGCCCCGCCAATACAACGGCAACGTCGCCGTTGCGAGCAATATCAGGCAAGTGGGCGCCATTTAGGACCAGGAGTCAGGCCTGTCAAGGATTGCGGGGCGCGCGCCCGCCACCTTGTTCCAGACCATACGACCGGCTAGTTTCCGGCCAACTTCGAACCAGGCGAACCCACCCTCATGCGCTCAATTCTCGACATCATTCTGCTGGTGCTGCAGATTTATATTTGGCTCCTGATCGCGGCCGCGGTGCTGTCCTGGTTGATCGCCTTCAACGTGGTCAACACCCGCAATCAGGCGGTGGCGATGGTGGTTGAATTCCTTTACCGCATCACGGAACCGCTGCTGCGGCCGATTCGCGCGATGCTGCCCAATCTCGGCGGTATCGACGTATCCCCGGTGATCCTGATTTTGCTCATCCTGCTCCTGGAAAACGTGATCATCCGGTACATCTACCCTTACGTCTTCTAGCGTGACCTCGCCGCGCCCGTGGGTGGCGACGGCGGGCGGCGTTACGCTGGCCGTGCGGCTTACGCCCAAGGGCGGCCGTGACGCCATCGATGGCATTGAACTGCTGGCGGATGGGCGGGCGGTGCTCAAAGCCCGCGTGCGCGCTGCACCAAGTGAGGGCGAAGCCAACGACGCGCTTTGCCGCCTGATCGCCAAAGCGGCCGGCGTTCCACCGCGCGACGTCACTTTGATTGCCGGGCGCCACGGCCCGCATCAAGCGGCTCGCCATTTCGGGCGACGCACCCACGCTGATCGCGGCGCTGGAGAAGATCGCGGCGACCGGCTAACAATTGCCTATGACCGCACGCATCATCGACGGCAAGACGATTTCGGCCGACCTGCGCGGCAAGGTGACCGATGCGGTGCACCGGCTGCGTCGCGACCGCGGCATTGTGCCGGGGCTGGCGGTTGTTTTGGTCGGCCAGAACTCCGCCAGCGAAATCTATGTGCGCAACAAATCGAAGGCGGTGACCGAGTCTGGCATGCATGCGTTCGATCAGAAACTGCCGGACACCGTGAGCGAGGCCGAGTTGCTTGCCCTGATCGAAAGACTTAACGCCGACGTCCAGGTCAACGGCATCCTGGTGCAACTGCCGCTGCCGCCGCAGATCAATTCGCACAAGATCATCGCGGCCATTCATCCGGACAAGGACGTGGATGGATTCCATCCGCTCAATACCGGACGGCATGCGACCGGCTTGCCCGGGCTGGTGCCGTGCACGCCGCTCGCTTGCATAATACTGGCCAAGACCGTGCATGCCTCGCTCGCGGGCCTCGAGGCAGTGGTGATCGGCCGCTCCAACATCGTCGGCAAGCCGGTGGCGCAATTGCTGCTGTCGGAGAACGCAACGGTGACGATCGCCCATTCCAAGACGCGCGATCTGCCGGCGGTGTGCCGGCGCGCGGATTTGCTGGTGGCCGCGATTGGCCAGCCCGAAATGGTGCGCGGCGACTGGATCAAGCCGGGCGCCACCGTGATCGATGTCGGCATCAACCGGCTGGCGCGCGAAGGCGGCAAATCACGGATCGTCGGCGATGTCGCTTTCGTCGAGGCCGCGGCGGTCGCCGGCGCCATCACGCCGGTGCCGGGCGGCGTCGGCCCGATGACGATCGCGTGCCTGCTGCTCAATACGTTGCGCGCCGCCTGTGCGCAGAACGAATTACCGGCGCCGAAGATTTGAGTATTGAGAACGCCTTCAGCCCTGCCAGGCGTAGGCGACCTTGTCGAGCGTCTTGGCGCCGAAGCGCTCGGATGAGCGGGCGACCGCGCGGCCGCCGAGCGCGCGATAGAATTCCATCGCCGGCTCGTTGTCGGACAGCGCCCACACCACCAGGCTCTTCAAGCCGCTCTGGACGAGGTCCTTGCGCGCGGCGGTGAACAGGCGGCGGCCGAAGCCGAGGCCCTGGAATTCCGGACGCAGATACAGTTCGTAGACTTCGCCGTCGTAGAACAGGCTGCGCGCGCGGTTGCGTCCGTAATTGGCATAGCCGGCGATGCTTTCGCCGAATTGCAGGACGGTGATGCGGCTGCCCTTGCGGATGGCGCTAGTCCCACCAATCGGGTCCGCGCCGGTTGATCAGCTTGTCGAGTTCGTTGCCCGGGATGATGCCCTGATAGGCCGCGCGCCACGCTTCGTCATGGGTGGAGGCGACGTCCACCGCATCGGATGACTTGGCGCGGCGAATCTCTATGAGGGTCGTGCTCATTGCAGAATAGAAGCAATGAACCCTGCCCCCTTCAAGCCCTATCGTTAATGATCGGTTAATGGTGTGGATTACTGGCCACAGCCGGGCGAAATATCCACTGTTGCGGCTGGATAAATGACGCCGATAGAGCGCGCGCCGCGCCGAGCTGTGCCGTAGCGGGACGCATTGTGGCAGTGCGCGGCGGCATGCCGCAGCAAGGTGATTCGATTTTCGTGGCGAAACGAATCAGACCGCCGACGAAAGTCGGATGTCTGCGTGGAACAGCGGCGGCGCAAATACGCCGCGCGTCAGACCGTCTCGCGCTTCCCTCTTGCGGTCTTCCCGCTTGCGGTCGGTTTCGTCGAGCAGCTTCTTGCGCAGGCGGATCGACGCCGGCGTGACCTCGACCAGTTCGTCGTCCTGGATATAGGCCAGCGCCTTTTCCAGGGTCATGCGGATCGGCGGCGTGAGGCGGACGGCCTCGTCCTTCGAGGTGGTGCGGATATTGGTGAGCTGCTTGCCCTTGAGCACGTTGATCACGAGATCGTTGTCGCGGGTGTGCTCGCCGACGATCATGCCCGGATAAACCTTCCAGCCCGGCTCGATCATCATCGGGCCGCGGTCTTCCAGGTTCCACAGCGCGTAGGCAACCGCTTCGCCCTTGTCGTTGGAGATCAGTACGCCGTTGCGGCGGCCCTGGATCGGACCCTTGTGCGGCTCGTAGGCGTGGAACAGCCGGTTCATGATGGCGGTGCCGCGGGTGTCGGTGAGCAATTCGCCCTGATAGCCGATCAGCCCGCGCGTCGGCGCGTAGAACACCATGCGCACGCGGCCGCCGCCGGACGGCCGCAACTCGATCATCTCGCCTTTGCGCTCGGACATCTTCTGCACGACGATGCCGGAGTGAACTTCGTCGACGTCGATGACGACCTCCTCGATCGGCTCCTCCAGCTCGCCGGTCTCGTTGCTGGCGAAGCAGCACCTTCGGCCGCGACACCGAAAGTTCGAAGCCCTCGCGGCGCATCTGCTCGATCAGAATGCCGAGCTGCAATTCGCCGCGGCCGGCGACTTCCATCGCGTCCTTGTCGTCCGATTCGCGCACGCGCAGCGCCACGTTGCCTTCGGCCTCGCGCAGCAGGCGGTCGCGGATCATGCGGCCGGTGACCTTGGTGCCTTCGGTGCCGGCAAGCGGGGAATCGTTGACGCGGAAGGTCATGGCCAGCGTCGGCGGATCGATCGGCTGCGCCGGTATCGGCGTTTCCACCGACGGATCGCAGATCGTCATGGCGACGGTTGCGTTCGGCAGTCCGGCGATGGCGACGATATCGCCGGCTTCGGCTTCTTCCACCGGCACGCGCTCGAGGCCGCGGAACGCCAGCACCTTGGTGATGCGGCCGGTCTCGATCAGCTTGCCGTCATGGTCGAGCACCTTCACCGGCTGGTTCGGTTTCACCGAACCGGACGTGATGCGGCCGGTAACGAGACGGCCGAGATAGGGGTTGGCTTCCAGGATGGTGCCGAGCAGGCGGAACGGTCCGGCTTCGACGACCGGCGGCTTGACGTGGCTGAGGATGAGATCGAACAGCGGCTGCATGCCGTCGTCGTGCGATCCTTCCAGGCTGGTCGCCATCCAGCCCTGCTTGGCAGAGCCGTAGAGAATCGGGAAGTCGAGTTGCTCGTCGGTGGCGTCGAGCGCCGCGAACAGGTCGAACACTTCGTTGATGACTTCGACCGGTCGCGCGTCGGGGCGGTCGACCTTGTTGATGACGACGATGGGCTTGAGACCCATCTTGAGCGCCTTGGAGACGACGAACTTGGTCTGCGGCAGCGGACCTTCGGCGGCGTCGACCAGCACCAGGGCGCCGTCCACCATGTTGAGGATGCGCTCCACCTCGCCGCCGAAATCGGCGTGGCCGGGAGTGTCGACGATGTTGATGCGGGTGTCTTTCCAGACCACCGAGGCGGCCTTGGCCAGGATGGTGATGCCGCGCTCGCGCTCGAGGTCGTTGGAATCCATGGCGCGCTCGACCACGCGCTGGTTCTCGCGGTAGGCGCCGGATTGCTGCAGCAGCCGGTCGACCAGCGTGGTTTTGCCATGGTCGACGTGCGCGATGATGGCGATGTTGCGAATATTCATAACGGTTCCTGAGACTTAAGTGCGGCCCGGTAAGGGATTCTCCGAGGAAAATCCATTCCCAAAAAGTAACAGGATTGCCGGGTGGCAATCCTGCGGGGACAGCGACTCTATTGCGGCGCAATATAGTCACGAAACGCCAAGAAGCAACTGGCCGCGGGGCCGGTCGCAAAACGACGTTAAGGCCCGCCGGCGGCGGCAAAACCTCGAATTTCAATAGGCGCTAAGCACGTCGACCTTGGCATTGGCCTGAATCAGCCGCTTGGCGAGCAGCGCCGCGAGATTTTCGGCGAATGCGTTGGCCGCTGCGCCGGTGCCGTTCGGAGAAAATCTCGAACTGATCGATGCTCAATTCGAGACACTGGACCAGCGTGTCGGCCCACACGTCGGCGGAACGGACTTCCTCGATCAGCGCCATTTCGCCAAAGACCATGCCGTGCGACAGGCTGGCGAGCCGCACGCCGCTGCGCAGCTTGACGCTGACCATTCCGCTCAGCAGGAAAAAGATCGAGGACGCCGGATCGCCGGCGGCGATGATGCGCTCGCCGGTATGAAAGGTGCGCGGCTTGGCGAGCTAGGAAAGATCCGCGATTTCCTCCGCCGTCAGGCCGGCGAGCAAGGCCTGCTTGTCAAGCGGCGTCGAATCCCGGTCGTCGGAAAAGCCGCCATAACGATAGATCAACTGATCTTCCGCCCATTCGATCGCCTCGTCGAGCAGATCGAACCGCCGCACATCCGCGACTGCGCCAGTTGCCGCGTTGATGGGGTTCCACACCGGCGAAGTTTTCTCGGTACCGGAAAACACCACCGTCACGTTGACCGAGGCCAGATCGCGCACCATGTCGGCGAGCAGGCTCGCGGCGCCTTCCGTCACCGCCGGCACGCGGCGCAAGTCGATGATCAGCAGTTCCGGACGCGAGCGCGCGGCAATCTGGCGCGACACGTAGTCCACATTGCCGAATGTCATCGCGCCGACCAGTTCGAGGACGCGAATGTCGCGGTAATGGTCGTCGAGGATGGCCTGTTCGTGCGGCTGCCGGATGCGCCGGGAGGAGATGCCCTTGATGTCGTAGTCGGCAATGATGGAGGTGCGCACGTCGCTTGAACGATTGAGCACGTGCAGATCGAAATGCGACGACAGTTCCTCGCACACTTTAAGTCCGCGCACGCTGTTGCCGTGACTGTCGAGCGGCGGCGAGAACGTGCCGAGGCCGAACTGCCCCGGCAGCGCCGCGATGATGCCGCCGCCGACGCCGCTCTTGGCCGGAATGCCGACGCGATAGATCCACTCGCCGGCGTAGTCGTACATGCCCGAACTGGTCATTACCGACAGGGTGCGGGCCACGGCATAAGGCGTGATGACCGCTTCATTGGTCACCGGGTTGACACCGCGATTGGCCAAGGTCGCGGCCATGACTGCGAGATCGCGCGCCGTTACCAGGATGGAGCATTGGCGAAAGTAGACGTCGAGTACCTCGTCGACGTCGCCTTGCACCACGCTGTAGTTGCGCAGCATGAAGCCGATGGCGCGGTTGCGGTCGCCGGTCGCGCGCTCGGATTCGAAAACCGCGTCGTCGACGCCGAGCTTGCGGCCGGCGAAACGGCTCAGCGCATCGAGCACGCGATCGAAGGCGCCGCTTCCTTCAACGCTGTGGATAAGGCCGGAGCAGGCAATCGCGCCGGCGTTGACCATGGCGTTGAACGGCCGGTTAGCGGCATCGAGCCGGATGGAGTTGAACGCCTCGCCGCTCGGCTCGACGCCGATCTTGGCCTCGACCCGCTCAGTGCCGACAAGTTCCAGCGCGAGCGCGAATACGAAGGCCTTCGAGATCGACTGGATGGTGAATTCGACCGCGCTGTCGCCGACCTCGTAGACATGGCCGTCAATGGTGGCGAGGCTGATGCCGAAATGCGCCGGATTGGCCTTGGCGAGTTCCGGAATGTAGTCGGCCACCGCGCCGCTGTTTTCGTTGGAGAAATTCGTCCAGCAGTTTTTCAGGAAGTGGGCCAAAGCCGGTGGCGGGGACGGGCGGGCAATCGCGCTGCTCGCTTGCAGGCCCTGTACGATTTTGTTCATTCCGGCGCCTTCCCCTTCGCAACGCTAGCTTGCACCGCATATTAGCATGCAGGAATTGGGCCGGAAGCGCTGCGAAAGACGTCTAGCACGCCCCCGCCGGGCGGCCCCATGGGCCTGGCCGCGCGCCTTTGGGCATCAGATCCTGCAGCATCATCATCTCGGCGATTGTCTCGCTGGTGACCAGCCCGACCAGCCTGCCGGAGGCGTCGGTGACCCCGATCGCCTGGGTCTGCTTCTGCTGCAACAGCCGGAAGGCATCTTCCAGGCAAAGGCGATGGCCGATGGTCGGCAGCTCCGCGGCCATGGCGGCTTCGACGCGGGCGTCCGGTCCGAGCGTCTTGATGGCGCGGATCAGATCGCTGCGGCCGAGCAGGCCGACCGGTTTGCCGACAGCGTCGACCACCGGGAATTCACTTTGGCCGGTATGCAGCAAAGTCTGCACCGCCTCGTCCAGATGCGCCTGCGGGCTAAGCGTGGCGAACTGGGTGACCATAGCGTGGCTGACCGGTACACCGCGCGAGGCCGCGCGCAACGCAACCATGTGCGCTTCCGAGGAGGCGGCGAGATAAACAAAGATCGCGATGAAGATCAGGATCGGATTGCACATCAGCCCGATGAAGCCGAGCGCGAAGGCGACGAACTGGCCGATGGCGGCAGCGATTTCGGTCGCGCGCACATAGCCTAGCCGGCTGGCGAGCGCTGCGCGCAGCACGCGCCCGCCATCCATCGGGAAAGCGGGGATCATGTTGAACAGCGCGAGGAACAGGTTCACCGCCGCCAACCGGTCAAGCAGCGGAATGTGCGCATTGTCGACCGCGGCCGCGGCACCGGAATGCAGATGGGCGCCGGCCAGCAGCACAAGTCCGGCGGTGATGA
Source organism: uncultured Alphaproteobacteria bacterium (assembly GCA_963741115.1). Lineage (GTDB taxonomy): Bacteria > Pseudomonadota > Alphaproteobacteria > Rhizobiales > Xanthobacteraceae > Pseudolabrys. The sequence goes on from CAVUGR010000004.1 coordinate 28,133, forward strand.
CGACATTCACCAGCGGACCGGCGATGGCGATGAGAAATTCCTGGCCCGGCTCCTCCGGGATGCGCTCGAGCTGCGCGACGCCGCCGATCGGCAGCAGCGTGACAAACGGCGTCGTCACGCCGAAGGCGCGCGCGGTAAAGATGTGGCCGAACTCGTGCAACAGTACGCAGAAGAACAGCGAGACCATAAAGATGAGGCTGTCCCAGGCTGTGGCGGCGCCGCCAGAGGAATAGCTTGCGGCAAAGATCCAGGCGAGAAACAGCAAAAAGGTGAGGTGGACGCGCACCACCGTGCCCGCCACGCTGCCGATATTCAAAGACGAGGACATGTGGAGAGCCTCGTATGGTCGGGATGGTTGGATAATAGGTAGTATCGGGGCGGACCCATTGCGAGGGTCGCGGCGTTGGTTTCCAAAGGGGTTTGCCATGGCACAGAAATTGACACCGGAAGCGCGTAAGGCCGGAATGAGCAAGCTCACGAACTGGGCCGACGTCTCCGGGCGCGATGCGATCACGCGTAAATTTACCTTCAAGAATTTCCGCGAGGCGTTCGCCTTCATGACCAAGGCCGCCGAGGTCGCCGAGCAGTTGGACCATCATCCGGAATGGTTCAACGTCTACAAGACGGTCGAGGTGACGCTCTCCACTCACGACGTCGGCGGCGTCACCGATCTCGACTTCAAGCTCGCCGGGGCGATGGATAAGTTGGCGGGGTAAGCTTTCTGTAATCCCCAATGGAGTCGGTTGTCGGGCCGCGCTTGCTGCGGACCGCGTTGGCGGTGGCGATCACGAAAAGTGCTTCTGCGCGGTCTTGCGCGGGCCGGAAGCGCCCACCAAATAAGCTTAATGGCATTCGCGGGGGCAGCATCCGGGCGAAAAAGCGATGGTGGCGACAGTACCTTGCAGCGCAACTTCTGGCGCAAGGCGCGCCAGGTCGCGGCGCATATTCCGTTCGCGGAAGACCTGCTAGCCGCCTATTACTGCGCCTTCGACCGCAGTACGCCCACGCAGGTGAAGGCGATCCTGGTCGCGGCAATTGCCTATTTCGTGATGCCGTTCGATGTGATCCCGGACGTGATGCCGGTGCTCGGCTTCACCGATGACGCGGCGGTCCTGGCGGCCGCGATCAAGCTGGTCTCCGATCACATGACGCCGGCGCACCGGCAAGTGGCGAAGGACAAACTCGCGGAATTCAAAGCGCAGCAGTAATGCATCCTTCGGCTTCACGGTTTTAAGATCACCTTGCCCATCACCTTGCGCGCGGCGATGGCCTTGAGCGCGGCCGTCCCCTCCGCTAGCGGATAGGTGGCGTGCACGTGCGACGAGATTTTTCCCTGCACGCACCAGTCAAGCAACTGCTTGGTGTTGGCGCGATGCCCTTGCGGATCGCGTTCGATGAATCCGCCCCAGAACACGCCGACCACATCGCAGCCTTTCAACAAAACGAGATTGAGCGGAAATTTCGGAATGTCACCGGCGGCAAAGCCGACGACCAGGAAGCGGCCCTGCCATGCAATCGAGCGCAAGGCCGGTTCGCTGTAAGGACCGCCGACCGGATCGTAGATCACATCGGCGCCGCGGCCTTGTGTGAGGCGCCGCAGCACGTCCTTCAGATCCTCCTTGCTGTAATTGATGCCGTCGTCGGCGCCGTGCTGGCGCGCGAATGCAAGTTTTTCATCTGATGACGCGCAGGCAATCACCCGCGCGCCCATGATCTTGCCGAGTTCGATGGCCGCGAGGCCGACGCCGCCGGAGGCACCAAGCACGGCGAGCGTCTCGCCGTACTTGAGGGAGGCGCGATCTTTCAACGCGTGCAGTGTGGTGCCGTAGGTAATGCAGACGCCGGCGGCGCGGTCGAAATCGAGCTTGTCGGGAATCCCGATCAGCTTGTCGGCGGCGATCGCGACACGCTCGCGCGCTGCGCCATAGGTCATGTAGCCGACCACGCGCTCGCCGACTTTCACTGAGGTGACGCCTTGCCCAAGGCTCTCTACTGTGCCGGCAAATTCGGCAGCCGGCGAGAACGGCGGCGCCGGCTTGAACTGGTATTTACCGGCGATGATCAGCGTGTCGAAAAAATTCAACGCCGCGGCGTGGATCTTGACCACGGCCTCGCCCGGCCCGGCGGCCGGATCGGCAGATATCCGTAAGTTCCAAGTCGTCGGGCGTCCCATAGCGGGTGCAAAGCAGGGCTTTCATGGTGGCTTGGTCGAACCTTTCGCTAATTTTCGGGAATGCCATAGCATGCTGGCCCCGCAGGGCGGATAGCGCTAATCATGCGTCTTCCGTGAGGCGGGCGGCGCTTTGCCGCCTTCACATTGTCGATTTTCGCCCCTAATGGGCTAATATCCACCCGATTCCTGAAGAGGGCGGCGCGTCACCCGCAGCCCGATAGACCGGCAGGGCCCGATGAACAGAAAGTTTTTGCTCCGCACCGCGATTGCCATGCTGGCGGCATCTGCCTGCATTGTTGCTACCGCGGCATTGGCGCAGCAGCCCGCGCAGCCCGCAAAACCGCAGGCGGCGCCGGCACCGGCGGCGCAAAAGAAACCGGCGGCCAAAGCCGAGCCCACCGAGCAGGCCGTTCTGCTTGGGCAATTCGGCGATTGGGGCGCCTATACGGCGACCCCCGGCGGCAAGAAGGTTTGCTTCGCGCTCGCCAAGCCGACGACGGCTACGACCGATCCGGTCGGCCGCCCGCGCGATCCGTCCTATGCCTTTGTCTCGACGCGTCCGGCCGAGAAGGTAAAGAACGAGGTCTCGGTGATCGTCGGCTATCCGCAGAAGCCCGGCACTGACGCTTCGGCCGCGATCGGCACTGCGAATTACGTGATGTACACCCAGAACGACGGCGCCTGGGTGAAGAACGCGGCCGAAGAAGCGCAGATGGTCGATGCCATGCGCAAGGGCACCGATCTGGTGGTCAAGAGCGAGTCCGGCCGTGGCACCAAGACCACCGACACTTTTACGCTTAAAGGTCTCGCCCAGGCGCTCGAGAAGGTAGCGGCGGAGTGCAAGTAGGGCGCCCGCGCCCTATATTGTCGTCAACACCGCAGCGTGCGGCAAAGGCGACCCGAATCTGATGGCAACCACAGTCGATATCGCGCCGACCCCGGCGGCGCGCTTCGTCGAGAAGACGCCGCTCGAGCGCTATGTCGCGCCCGAGAAGCCGTCGCTGATCGGGCTGTCACGCGGGCAACTGGCCGATGCGCTGGGCGAGGTCGGCGTGCCGGAGCCGCAGCGCAAGATGCGCGTGCAGCAGCTCTGGCACTGGATCTATTTCCGCGGCTTGACCGATTTCGACCTGATGACCAGCATGTCGAAGGAATTGCGCGTGGCGCTTGCCGAGCGCTTCACGCTGGCGCGTCCCGAAGTGGTGGCCGAGCAGGTCTCGGTCGACGGCACGCGCAAATGGCTGCTGCGGCTGCCGGGCGAAACGCAGGGGGAGCGTCCGCACGAAGTCGAAACCGTCTACATCCCCGATACCGAGCGCGGCACATTGTGCGTCTCCAGTCAGGTCGGCTGCACGCTCACCTGCACGTTCTGCCACACCGGCACCCAGCGGCTGGTGCGCAATCTCACCGCCGGCGAAATCGTCGGCCAGGTGATGGTGGCGCGCGACCGGATGGGCGATTGGCCGGGCGGCACGCGCCCGACCGAAGGCGTGGTGCCGAGCGGCGAGCGCTGCGTCACCAACATCGTGATGATGGGCATGGGAGAGCCGCTCTACAATCTCGATGCGGTGCGCGACGCGCTGCTGATCGTCGCCGACGGCGAAGGCCTCACCATTTCCAAGCGCCGCATCACGCTCTCCACCTCCGGCGTGGTGCCGAACATCGAGCGCGCGGGCGCCGAGATCGGCTGCATGCTGGCGGTGTCGCTGCATGCGGTGCGCGACGATCTGCGCAACGAATTGGTACCGCTCAACCGCAAATATCCGATCGCCGTTCTGCTGGAAGCCTGCCGCAATTATCCCGGCGTCTCCAACGCCAAGCGCATCACCTTCGAATACGTGATGCTCAAGGGCGTCAACGATTCGATCGAGGACGCCAAGGCGCTGGTGCGGCTGCTCAAGGGCATCCCGGCCAAGATCAATCTCATCCCGTTCAACCCCTGGCCGGGAAGCAAATATGAATGCTCGGACTGGGAGCAGATCGAGAGGTTCTCAGCTGTTGTTTTCGACGCCGGTTACGCCTCGCCGGTGCGCACGCCGCGCGGCCGCGATATCCTGGCGGCCTGCGGCCAGCTCAAAAGCGCGAGCGAGAAGCTGTCGGCGCGCGAGCGGATGGCGTTGCGGGCAATGGCGATGGTGGAGTGAGATTCGTCTGTCGCGCCTGGGCGTGACAAAAACGGGGTCCGCTTCGCATGTCCTTTGGCCGTATCTTCATCATTCTTTTTGCCCTCATTCTGGCCGTGGCGGCGGCCTCTGTTGCGCTTGTCGTCGCCATTGTTATGTCCGCAAGAGCCAGCGGCGGAGAGTCGGATTCGATCGAGGTCGTCGCCTTCTTTGCCGGGGCCTTTTTCGCCACCAGCTTCAAGGGCGCCTCGACGATCGTGCCGGCATTGGTGCTGGTCGTGTTGGGCGAGGCAATGCGCATCCGAAGCTTCATTTACTATGGCGTGGCTGGCGCCGTCGTCGCCCTGGCCTCCTATTTCGGTTCGAATATTTCGGGCCGGCTCGAGAACACGACGGACATCGTGCCGCTCAACTATCCGCTCCAGCTCGCGGCGGCGGCCGGGATCATCGGCGGACTCGATCTATTGGCTGATCGCCGGCCGCAATGCGGGCGGCGCGCGTAAGCCAGCTTAACGTCTGGCCCAGGCGAGCGCCGCTTCAAGCCGGTCGTTGCCCCAGAACAATTCGCCATCGGCGGTGACAAGGCTCGGCGCGCCGAAAATCCCGATGCGCCGCGCTTCCTCGGTTTCGCTGCGCAGGCGCGCTTTGTTCTCCGGCGCCTGCGCGCGCTCGAGCACTGCGGCGGAGTCGAGCTTGAGTTGGCCTAGGATATCGGAAATCACGGCGGTGTCGGCGATATCGCGCCCGTCGCCGAATTCGGCGCGATAGACCGCGCGGGAAAAATCTTCGCCCCAATTGCCGGCAAAGCCGATGAGCGCGACGCGGGCGGCCAGAATGCTGTTTTGCGGAAATTGTTCGAGACGCCGGAGCGGCAAGCCGAGACTCGCGCAAATCCGCTCCACGTCGCGCCACATATATTTGCCCTTCTGCGGATAGCGATTGAAAGGCGAAGTAGACCAGCCCTGCGCCTGGAAGATCGCCCCCAGCAGAAAGGGCCGCCAGCGTATGGTCACGCCGGCCGCGCGCGCCAATGCGCCGATCCGCTCGGCGGCGGGATAGGAATAGGTGGAGGCGTATTCGAGCCAGAAATCGAGCCTTGGCGTATTTGACATATACGCAATATAGCGTGCGGCAACGCCGCCGCCTTTTCATTTTTGCGAGCCTCGGCTAGACCCCAGACGCATCGAGACCACGCGCACTGATCCCGAAAAGTGGGTACCGGTTTTCGGAAAAGATCATGCGCAAAGGAAAACCATGAACCGCACCGGATTGATCATCGCGCTCCTCGTCGCCGTTGTTGCGGGCTTGGTCTTCGGGCTTTATCCGGAGCTCGATCTGCGCATTGCGAAACACTTCCACGACTACATCGACAAGAGCCGCATCGCGTTCTCCTGGCGTATCTATCCGCCGATGATGAAAGCGCGCGACGTCAGTCTCTGGATCACGACCGGGTTGGTGCTGCCGGCGGTGGTCGCGCTGGTGGTCAAAGTGCTGTTGCCGAAGCGGAAGCTTTTCATTCCGGCACGCGCCATTGTCTTTTTGATCGCGACGCTGGTTTTGGCGCCCGGGCTGCTGGTGAATATCCTGCTCAAGGACCATTGGCATCGGCCGCGGCCGATCGACGTGAGCGAACTTGGCGGCCAGCAGCATTTCGTCCCCTGGTGGGATCCGCGCGGCGATTGTCCCAACAATTGCTCGTTCGTTTCGGGCGACGTTTCGGGCGCGTTCTGGACGATGGCGCCGGCGGCACTGGTGCCGCCGCAGTGGCGGGCGCTCGCCTATGGCGCGGCGCTGACGCTCGGCAGCACAATGGCGTTGTTTCGCGTGATGGCGGGCGGGCATTTTCTCAGCGACGTCATCTTCGCCGGGGTATTCACGTTTCTGATCATCTGGATCGTGCATGGCTTGCTCTACCGCTGGCCGCGCACGCGGCTGTCGGACGAGAGCATCGAGCGGGCAATCGAGTGCCTCGCTTTACCGGGTTATAATTTGATTTCCGGCCTGCTCGGCCGGAATAAGAAATCCGGCGCTGAATAACGAAACGAAATCGCCGGGCTTTTGGCCCGGCGAGAAGAAATCGATGGAGTCGATGAAGCCTTAGTTCTGCGCGCCTTTGATCGTACGCCCGGTATCGAGTTTTTCGGCGAAAAGCGCGACGGTCTTGGCGTAGACCTCGGCCTTGTTCCATTCCTTGATCACCGCGAAATTCGGCTGGCCCGGACCCCAGGGCTTGCCGCGCTGCCAGCCATGGCCCTTGAGGTAATTGGCCGTGGATGCCAGCACATCCGGCACGCTGTTCACCAGATCGCGCCGCCCGTTGCCGTCAAAGTCGACGGCATATTTGTAATAGGAGGACGGCAGAAACTGAGTCTGCCCGATTTCGCCGGCCCATTCGCCGATCATCTGCGCCGACGTCATGTCGCCGCGGTCGATGATGCGCAACGCGTCGGCCAGTTCGCCCTGAAACTTGTCGGTGCGGCGGCAGTCAAAGGCGAGCGTCGCCACCGAACGTACGATCGAGCGCTTGCCGTGCACCACGCCGAAATCCGTCTCCAGACCCCAGATCGCAACCACCACGGCGCCAGGCACGCCGAACTGCTGCTCGATGCGCTGAAGCATGGAGGCGTGCACCAGCATCTGATGCGCGCCCTTGGTGAGGCGGTCTTGCGAGATCATGCGGCCCGAGAACTGCTCGAAGGTCTGATCGAACACGTGCTGGCGCTTGTCGGCGGCGAGTACGCTCTCGTCCAGGGTGACGCCGTCGAGCGCGGCAAGGCCGTTCTTCGAAATTCCCTTGGCGGCCGCTTCCTTCTTGAAGTCGGCGATAAAACCGTTGAAACCGCCGGTGTGATTGCACTGCGCGGCAAAGGCCGGCGCGGCGCTGATAAGCATGGTGCCCGCGACGGCGGCGCACAGAACGAACTGACGCGCGATAACGTTTTTCATGATCCCTGCCTCGGAATATTTCCGGTCGGCACAGATTTAACGTAAGTCGCCTTGGCCGCCAGTGCGTTCACGCGGTAAGATTAATGACGAGCCGGCCCGCGTGGGCCGCAAAACGGAGGCCATATGGCGGCGGCTGAAGATCGCGTCAAACGCGTGTTGCATATGAATATTCGGGCACTCGGCGACCCGCGGCAGGTGCTGGCGTTAATGAAGAGCGCGACGCCGTTCTATCGCTCGTTCGGCGGTACCAGCTTCCGCTTCCTTCAGAATGTCGACGATCCGGCCCGTTTCCTGATCGAGATCGAATACGAGGCCGCCGCCGCGGTCGAGGTGAACCGGCAGAAAGTCGCGAGCGATCCGATGGTGCGCGGCTTTCTCGAGGGCTGGCGGCAACTGCTGCAGGGCAGCGCCGAAATGGATGTCTATGACGACGTGACCGAGTAGCGCCGGGCGGCCGCTAGAAAAAGATACGCTGCACGGTCCAGAACAATCCGGTGACGGCAATCGCCGCGGATGCCGGTATCACGAAGCGCGTCCGGTACCACGGCTTGTCGCGAATCCACGCTACGACACAGAAGAACGCCGCCGTGATCACCGTGAGTTGGGCCAGCTCGATTCCGACATTGAAGCTGATCAGCGCCGGGATGATTTCGTTGTGTGGCAGATTGAGCTCGGTGAGCGCGCCGGCAAACCCCATCCCGTGCAGCAATCCGAAGCAGAACACCACCGCCGGACGCCACAGCGTCAGTTTTGCAGTCAGGATGTTCTCGATCGCCACATAGGCAATGGAGAGCGCGATCATCGGCTCGACGATGCGCGAGGACAGCGAGACGATGCCGTACATGGTGAGCCCGAGCGTCACCGAATGGGCGATCGTGAAGGCGGTGACCTGCACCAGGATCGGCTTGAGCCTGGTGGTCAGCAGAAATATCCCAAGCACGAACAGGATGTGATCGAGCCCCTCGGGAACGATGTGCGTGAAGCCGAGCTGCAGATATTGCCAGACGATCTCCAGATGGGTCGCTGGCCTGGCATTGGCGGCAATCGGAAACGGCCGGCTGGCGATGTCGCCCTGCAGCCAATGTGTTTCCGGCTCGGCGTGGTCGCGCTCAGCCAGCATCAGCGCGTAGGTGGCGTATGTCAGGTCGTAGTGCCAAATGACGGTTTTTGCGTTCGCGGGCATCGCTCCAGTGGCGCCCAGTTCGACGAAGTCGGGGATTATCAGGTCGTTCACCACCTGCAGTTCCGAGATCGAGACGGTCGCCGGCGAGGCCACGCCGTCAAAGCGGACGTCGATGTGGCGCGCGAGCGCTTGATTGAAACGGTCCAGTTTGGCGCGCAGTTCGTCGGCGGTCAGGCCGCTGCTGCGCGGCTCGCTGGCCTCCGCTTCGAGTTTGTTGACCAGCGTCTGTGGCGCCGTGGTGATCGACGCCGACCAGGTGTGATCGGCATGCAGCGTGAGGCGCACTGTCGTGGTGCCGATCTCATGCGCATTGGCGCTGCACGAGATCAGCAGCAATGTCGCAAACAGAAATCGTTTCAACGAAAACGCCATAGGCAGTGTCAATGTCGCAATTCGGGCATTTCGAAGGTGAGTGACGCCCACAAACTATACCAGTCGGCATCGGAGAAGAACGATGCCCTGACCATATGAACCGATTTGATCAGCCACACGCCGGCGCGCGGCAGGGCGAGCGAAAATTCTCCTCGCACGTCGCTATACGCCGTCAGTCGCACCGACGGATCGCTGCGCAGCATGGCTACAACAAAAGCTCGGTATAGGAACCGCTGCTGTGATAGGCGATGACGGCGGTGGATTGCCCGTCGGCACGCAGGAAGTCGCCACCATCGAGATGACATTCACCTTGAAGAAGCGCGGAAAGATGAAGGGATCGTCGCGCACGCCGGTATACATGCGAATGCGGTCGGTCTCCTTCAGCGTGGTGTCGTCGTTGAGGTGTATCGTGATGGTGGCGTCGGGATGTATTTTCTCAGGCGTAACGATGGTGCCGCCGTAGCGGCCGCGGTCCTCGGCGCTTTCGAACGACACCGGCGTGGTGAGGTCGATGTTCACCACGTAATCGTAGGGCGTCAACGGATAGGGCTTGGGGCCGACCAATGACTTCCGGACGTTGAGCCACGATGTACTGATCGCCCTTCGGGAAAATGAAAAGCCCGGTGATGTTGGAATACGGGTCGGTCAGGTTCAGCGGGTCGGCGTGATCCGACGCCCGCACGGTGGAGGGCCTGAACGCGAACAGGCAGAGGATGGGGATTGGGATAACCCAGGCGAGGCGGCTTTTCATCGGCGGCACTCCTACAGGAAATGACGCTCGCTATAGTGGCGCGTGATGCCAAATCAACCCTACAGTGTCTACAAGCCAGAGATCGCGGTTTGGTGGAAGTCCCTGGGAGGGCGGCGTTTCGGCCGCTGGGCACGCGCGCCCGGCAATATCGGTTATCTTGCGCGGGCAGGCATTCGCCCTATAGTCCGCGCGCTTTCAATGATTTAACGCCTCGGTACCGCATGGCAAAGGCTCATCCTAAGAAAGTCGTGCTCGCCTATTCCGGCGGGCTCGACACCTCGATCATCCTGAAGTGGCTGCAAACCACCTATGGCTGCGAGGTCGTGACCTTTACCGCCGACCTCGGCCAGGGCGAGGAACTGGAGCCCGCGCGCAAGAAGGCAGAGCTACTGGGCATCAAGCGCGAGAACATCTTCATCGAGGACCTGCGCGAGGAATTTGTGCGCGACTACGTGTTCCCGATGTTCCGCGCCAACACGCTTTACGAAGGGCAGTACCTGCTCGGCACCTCGATCGCGCGCCCGCTGATCGCCAAGAAGCAGATCGAGATCGCCGAAAAAGTCGGCGCCGATGCCGTAGCGCATGGCGCCACCGGCAAGGGCAACGACCAGGTGCGCTTCGAGCTCACTTATTATGCGCTCAAGCCGGACGTGACAGTGATCGCACCGTGGCGGGAGTGGGACCTGACCTCGCGCGGCAAGCTGATCGAATTTGCCGAGAAGCATCAAATTCCGATCGCCAAGGACAAGCGCGGCGACGCGCCGTTCTCGGTCGACGCCAATCTGCTGCACGCGTCTTCGGAAGGCAAAGTGCTCGAGGATCCGGCGCAGGAAGTCCCGGACTATGTCTATTCGCGCACCATCGATCCGGAAAACGCGCCGGACAGGCCGACTTACATCACGGTCGATTTCGAGCGCGGCGATCCCACCGCGATCGACGGCAAGAAAATGTCACCGGCAACGCTGCTGGCCGCGCTCAACGAATTCGGCCGCGTCAACGGCATCGGCCGGCTCGATCTGGTGGAGAACCGTTTCGTCGGCATGAAGTCGCGTGGCATGTACGAGACGCCGGGCGGCACCATCCTGCTCGCCGCGCATCGCGGCATCGAAAGCATCACGCTCGACCGCGGAGCAGCCCATCTCAAGGACGAGCTGATGCCGAAATATGCCGAGCTGGTCTATTACGGCTTCTGGTTCGCGCCCGAGCGCGAAATGCTGCAGGCGGCGATCGACCGCAGCCAGGAATTCGTCACCGGACGGGTGCGGCTCAAGCTGTACAAAGGCAATGTCACTGTGGTCGGACGCGAGAGCCAATATTCGCTTTACGACAAGGAACTGGTGACCTTCGAGGAGGGTGCGGTCGCCTACGATCACCGTGACGCCGAGGGCTTCATCAAGCTCAACGCGCTGCGGCTGCGCACGCTCGGACAGCGGCGGCGCAAGCTCAAGCTGGATTGAGCGAGACTTCAAGAAGCAGGAGATCGGATGAGCCAGTCAGCCGGAAACTGGTTTGTGGTAGCGGCCTTTGCCGCGGCGCTCGCGGCTTGCTCGAACGACAAGAAGAAGACGGAGACGTCGATCCCAATCTTTTTCCGGCCGACTACAAGAACGAAATCCTTTTTACGATGACGACCTTGCTCGCCGATCCGACCAATGTGCGCGATGCTATGTTACGGAGCCGATGCTCCGTCCGGTCGCAGGAACAACGCTACATCGTCTGCGTCCGCTACGATCCGCGCAACGCGGCGCGCCATTACCTTGGCAGCACCGACCGCATTGCCTATTTCTATGGCGGCCATCTCAATCAGCTGGTCGAGGCGACCAAGGAGCAATGTAGCAACGCCGCCTATAGGCCGTTCCCGGAATTGGAAAAGCTCTGCCCGGCGAAGAAATGCGAGTAGGGCAACGGCGGCGTGAAAAGGGCGCAACCCTTCAGGCCGTCCCAGAATGACATCCGTCAAACCTGCCGGTCGACCATCGCCTTCTTCAACTCGGCGATTTCCTTGGCCGGGTTGAGGCCCTTCGGGCAGGCCTTCGAGCAATTCATGATGGTGTGGCAGCGATAGAGCCGGAACGGATCCTCGAGATTGTCGAGCCGCTCGCCGGTCGCCTCGTCGCGGCTGTCCTGGACCCAGCGGTTGGCCTGCAGCAGCGCGGCCGGCCCGAGATAGCGATCCGAATTCCACCAGTAGCTCGGGCACGAGGTCGAGCAGCAGGCGCACAGAATGCACTCGTACATGCCGTCGAGCTTGGCGCGGTCCTCGTGGCTCTGCTTCCATTCCTTCTCGGGCGTCGGCGTCGTGGTCTGCAGCCAGGGCTCGATCGAGGCGTATTGCGCGTAGAAATTCTTCAGGTCCGGCACCAGGTCCTTCACCACCGGCTGATGCGGCAGCGGATAGATCTTCAACGGCGCCTTGGCGTCGTCGATCGCCTTGGTGCAGGCAAGCGTATTGGTGCCGTCGATGTTCATGGCGCAGGAGCCGCAGACGCCTTCGCGGCAGGAGCGGCGGAAGGTCAGCGTCGGATCGATGTTGTTCTTGATCCAGATCAGCGCGTCGAGAACCATCGGGCCGCAGTCGTCGCGGTCGACGTAATAGGTGTCGATGCTGCGGATTCTGCGCCGTCATCCGGATTCCAGCGATAGACGCGGAATTCGGTCACGTGCGTCGGCGTGCGGCGCGCGCGGCCAGGTCTTGCCTTCGGTGATCTTGGAGTTTTTCGGCAGCGTGAATTCGACCATGGCATTCCTAAGTACACGCGCGCTTTCGGTTCGATATAGGCGATGTCGTTGGTCAGCGTGTAGGTGTGCACCGGGCGGTAGTCGATCTTCACGTTGCCCTTGTCGTCCATCCAGGCCAGCGTGTGCTTCATCCAGTTCTTGTCGTCGCGCTCGGGGAAATCCTCGCGCGCATGCGCGCCGCGGCTTTCGGTGCGGTTCTGCGCCGAGTCCATGGTGACGACGGCCTGCGCGATCAGATTGTCGAGTTCGAGCGTCTCGATCAGGTCGGAATTCCAGATCAGCGAGCGGTCGGTGACGTGCACATCGGCCATGCCGGCATGGACTTCGTGGATGCGCTTGTGGCCCTGCTCCAGCACCTCGCCGGTGCGGAACACCGCGCAATCTTCCTGCATCACCTTCTGCATGTTGAGCCGCAGTTGCGCGGTCGGCGTGCCGCCTGCGGCGTTGCGGAACTTGTCGAGCCGCGACAGCGCGCAGGTCGGCGGAATTCTTCGGCAGGTCGGGCTGCTTGTCGCCGGGCGTGAGCAGCTCGGCGCAGCGCAGCGCCGCGGCGCGGCCGAACACGACCAGATCGATCAGCGAATTCGAGCCGAGCCGGTTGGCGCCGTGCACCGAGACGCAGGCGGCTTCGCCCAGCGCCATCAGGCCGGGGACCACGGTGTCGGCATCGCCGTTCTTCTTGGTCAGCGCTTCGCCGTGATAATTCGTGGCGATGCCGCCCATGTTGTAGTGCACGGTCGGCAGCACCGGGATCGGCTCGCGCGTGATATCGACGCCGGCGAAGATTCGCGCCAGTTCCGCGATGCCGGGCAGCCGCTCGTGCAGCACCTTGGGATCGAGATGGTCGAGATGCAGGAACAGATGATCCTTGTCCTTGCCGACGCCGCGGCCTTCGCGGATTTCGATGGTCATGGCGCGCGAGACCACGTCGCGCGAGGCCAGATCCTTGGCGGACGGCGCGTAGCGCTCCATGAAGCGCTCGCCTTCGGAATTGACCAGATAGCCGCCTTCGCCGCGCGAGCCTTCGGTAATCAGGCAGCCGGCCGGATAGATGCCGGTCGGATGGAATTGCACGAATTCCATGTCCTGCAGCGGCAGGCCGGCGCGCAGCACCATGGCGTTGCCGTCGCCGGTGCAGATATGCGCCGAGGTGCAGGAGAAATAGGCGCGGCCATAGCCGCCGGTCGCGATGATGACCATGTTGGCGCTGAAGCGATGGATGGTGCCGTCGTCCATGTTGAGCGCGACCACGCCGCGGCAGCGGCCGTCTTCCATGATCAGGTCGAGGGCGAAATATTCGATGTAGAACTCGGCCGCGTGCTTGAGCGCCTGGCCGTACATCGTGTGCAGCATGGCGTGGCCGGTGCGGTCGGCGGCGGCGCAGGTGCGCTGCGCGGTGCCCTTGCCGTAATGCGTGGTCATGCCGCCGAACGGGCGCTGATAGATCTTGCCGTCTTCCTCGCGGCGCGAGAACGGCAGGCCCCAGTGCTCCAGCTCGTAGACCGCGTGCCGGCGCGTTGCGGCAGAGATATTCGATGGCGTCCTGGTCGCCGAGCCAGTCGGCGCCCTTGACGGTGTCGTACATGTGCCAGCGCCAGTCGTCCTCGCCCATATTGCCGAGCGCGGCGGCGATGCCGCCTTGCGCCGCGACGGTGTGCGAGCGGGTCGGGAACACCTTGGTGATGCAGGCGGTGCGCAGGCCCGCTTCGCTGCAGCCGACCACGGCGCGCAGGCCGGAGCCGCCGGCGCCGATCACCACGACGTCGTAGCTGTGATCCTCGATCGGATAGGCGCGGCCGTTGATCGGCCGGTGCAGCTTTGGCTGCCGCCGTTTGATTTTCCGTTCGTCGCCATGACGTCAGACCCCGAACGAAAGCTTGAGAATGGCGATAGCAGACGCGAAGCGCGACGGCGAAGACGAAGAACGTATTTGCCATCAGGCTCACGAGCTTGAGCTTATCCTCGTGCACATAGTCGAGGATGATCTCCTGCATGCCGATCCACATGTGATAGGCGGTGTTGATGATGAACAGCAGCATGATGATCGCGACGAGCGGCGAGCCGAGAATCTGCACGACCGCGGCGTGGCTGCGTCCCGAGCAGCGCGATGACGATGATCGACCAGCGCGATGGTGAGCGGAATGCCGGCCACCGACGTCACGCGCTGATGCCAGAAATGTCCGGTGCCGGAATGGGCCGCGCCCAGACCGCGAACGCGGCGCATCGGCGTGCGCATCTGCGGAGTCGCCTCATCGCGGGCCTCCCATGGCGAGATAGCCGACCACCCAGACGATGAGCGTGAGCGAGATCGAGCCGATCAGGGTCGCCAGCGTCAGCAATTCGCGCTCGGTCGGCTCAAGGCCGTGCAGCGGTGTCCCAGATCAGATGGCGGACGCCGCCGAGCATGTGATGCAGCAGCGCCCAAGTGTAGCCGAACAGCACCAGCCGCCCGATCAGGCTGCCCATGAACCATTCGACATTGGCATAGGCATTGGGGCCGGACGCCGCCGCGATCAGCCACCAGGCGAGCAGCAGCATGCCGAAATACAACGCGGCGCCCGGTGATGCGATGCACGATCGACATCATCATCGTCAGCATCGGCTGGTAGATTTGCAGGTGCGGAGAGAGCGGACGCGTCCGTTGCGGTCTTGCGTCGTGCCCGCCTCAAGCTCGGCCATCGTCAGTCTCCAGAACGCTCAAACCCGGCAACTCGATCGACCATGCGCCGGTTGCTAACCCGGTCGCCGCCCGCCTCGCTACGCGCCAAACGTCGGATGGCAGGGGCCGCTTCGCTTTCGGGCTTGACCGGCGGCCAGAACCCGTTACTTCTTCAATTACGAAGCTTGAACCTGTAAATTTCGCCTTGCAATATGTGTTTTGCGTAGTCTGCCTTCGCAAAATAAGAAGGTAGCCGGCACCATGCGCTTCGATTTCACCGATCTCAGCCTGTTCCGCCATATCGTCGAGGCGGGCAGCATCACCCATGGCGCGGAGCGCGCGAATCTGGCGCTGGCCGCCGCCTCGACGCGCATCCGCAAGATGGAAACGACGCTTCGGCACCGAACTGCTGGTGCGCGGCCGCCAGGGCGTGACGCCGACGCAGGCCGGCCGCACGCTGCTGCAGCATGCCCGCTCGATCCTGGCGCAGAGCGAGCGCATGCAGGAGGATCTGACGCCCTATGCGCGCGGGCTCGCCGGCCAGGTGCGGGTGCTTGTCCAACACCAATGCGCTCACCGAATTCCTGCCCGAGACGCTGAGCTCGTTTCCTGACGGCCTATCCCGACATCAGCGTCGATCTCGAGGAGCGGCTGAGCGACGAGATCGTCGGCCTGATCGCGGAAGGCAGCGCCGATATCGGCATCGTCGCCGGCACCGTCGATCACGGCGGCCTGCACACGTTTCCGTTTCGCAGCGACCGTTTCGTGCTGGTGGTCGCGAAAAATCATCCGCTCGCCAGCCGCTCGCGCATCGGCTTTGCCGAGGTGCTCGACTACGACATGGTCGGGCTCGACCGCGCCAGCGCGATCCAGCGCTTCCTCGCCGACAAGGCCAGCCGCATCGGCCGGCCGTTGCGGCTGCGCGTGCAGCTGCGCAGCTTCGACGCGATCTGCCGCCTGGTCGAATGCAATGTCGGCGTCGGCATCGTGCCGGAGACGACGGTGCAGCGCACCGCGCGCAACATGGCGATCAGCGCGGTGCGTCTGACCGATTCCTGGGCGTTGCGCGAATTGACGATCTGCGTGCGCGACGTCGACGCGTTGCCGCCTTATGCGCGGCAGCTGGTCGATCATCTGCGCGGCCGAGCTGCATCTAACAGCTACGCGGCATCAGCACCCAGTAGTCGAGATCGAGGATCACCGCCGGGTCGTATTCGTCGCCGGCCTTGTACGGGAAATCCGCGCAAGGCCGATCCTTGGTGGCGACGGTGCGCAGGCGCAGCGCGCCGACATCGGTGCGGCCGGGCAGTTCGGCGGTCGCCAGCACTTCCGACCAGGCGAACACCGTGAGGCCGGCGAACAGCGGCGCCACGTGCCGCCCGCCATTGATCGCCGCCACATGGAACGCGTTGCCGAGGCCGTTGAAGGTGAGCGCGCGCGCCAGCGAAATCGGGTGGCCGCCATAGATCAGGCGGTGGCCGAAGCGGCCTTTGCTTTCGGTGAAGTGGTCGAAATGGATGCGCGCGGTGTTCTGATAAAGCCGCGTCGCGATCATGTGTTCGGCGTCTTCGACCGTGATGCCGACGACATGGTCGATCTTCTCGCCGACTTTGTAGTCGCCGAAGCGGTGCGGGCTGCCGGCCAGCACGGTGTCGTAAGCGCTGCGCATTGATGATCGGGCAGGCGCCGCCGAGGTCGGAGGGCGTCGACGCTCTTCGGCAGTTCCGGCACTTTTTCGCCCGGCGCGGGCGCGTTCTCGTCGCGCTTGCGCACCATCACCCAGCGCGCATAGTCGAGCACGGTTTCGCCGTTCTGATTGAAGCCGCGCGAGCGCACATAGACGATGCCGGTCTTCTTGTTGGAGTTTTCCTTCAGCCCGATCACTTCCGACACCGCATTGAGCGTGTCGCCCGGATAGACCGGCTTCAAGAAGCGGCAATCGGCATAACCGAGATTGGCGACGGCATTGAGCGAGACGTCCGGCACGGTCTTGCCGAACACCATGTGAAACACCAGCAGATCGTCGATCGGCGAACGCGGGTAGCCGATCTTCTGCGCGAAGGTGTCGGAGGACTGCACGGCAAAGCGCGCGCCGAACAGTCCGTTGTAGAGCGCGACGTCGCCGAGCGTGACGGTGCGCGGCGTGGCGTGGCGGATTTGCTGGCCGAGACGGAAATCCTCGAAGAAATTTCCCGGATTGGTTTTGGGCACGCTCGCTCACTGCAACTGGCTCCTTCATCCGATCGTGCCCGGCGCCGCCATTCTCACAAAACCGTGAGCCAAACGCCAGCTTCGGACAACGGGAAACTGATGAGGACGTGTTTAGGCCGCGTGCTAGCGAATAAAGCGCAACTTCAATCCCTCTGGAGGAACGTCGATGAAAAAGACCATTCTGCTTTCGGCGCTGATCGCGGCCGGCTTGGCCATCGCCCCGCTGGCGCCGGCGGCCTACGCCGCCGACGACATGAAGAAGGACACCATGTCCAAGGACACCATGGCGAAGGATTCGATGAAAAAGGACGACGATGACCAAGGACACCATGACCAAGGATCCGATGAAGAAGGACGACGGCATGACCAAGGACAATATGTCCAAGGACAACATGAAGAAGTGACTGGCGCGCACGGCCGGGTTCGTGCATCCGCGGGCCCGGCCGCGCCGTATACTTCAGACGTCGAACCGATTAGGATAGGCAAGGCAGGCTGCGATGACCGCTGAAGCAATGACCAGCGTCCAGCCGACACGACCATCCATCCGGTCTGGGTGCGCATCACCCATTGGGTCAACGCGATTGCGATCCTGGTGATGATCGGCTCCGGCTGGCAGATCTACAATGCCTCGCCGCTGTTCGATTTCACATTCCCCAGCAGCATCACGCTCGGCGGCTGGCTCGCCGGCGCGCATGCAATGGCATTTCGCCGCCATGTGGGTGCTGGTGATCAACGGCATCGTCTATGTCACGCTCGGCCTCGATCACCGGCCGTTTCCGCCGCAAGCTGCTGCCGATCTATCCCTCGCAGGTATTCGCCGACGTCAAGGCGGCGCTGACCTTCAAGCTCGCGCATGACGATCTGTCGCACTACAACGCGGTGCAGAAGCTGCTTTACGGCGGCGTGATCCTTTGCGGCGTCGTGATTGTGCTGTCGGGCCTAGCGATCTGGAAGCCGGTGCAGTTCCAGGAATTGACCGCGCTGTTCGGCGGCTACGATGCCGCACGCTACGTGCATTTCTTCGCCATGAGCGGCGATTGTCGGATTCCTGGTCGTGCATGTGGCGCTGGCGCTGCTGGTGCCGAAGAGCCTGCGCGCCATGGTCGCCGGAAAATAGGAGGCGAGCATGATCCCGAAAGGTGGGAACCGGTTTTCGGACAAGATCATGCTCAAAGGAAGATGACATGCGCCAACGCAAAATCATTCCCGGCGTCGATCCCAAGCTGCTGATCAAGGATGCGGGCAAGCTGATGCCCGATCCGATGCGGCGCAGTTTCCTGCGCGGCGCGGCAAGCCTCGGCGCGCTCACGTTTCCTCACCGGCTGCGACATCATCGACAGCGACGCCGCCGAAGGCGTGCTGCGCAAGATTTCCGAATTCAACGATGGCGCGCAGGCCGCGTTGTTCAGCAGAACCAAGCTCGCGCCCGTTTTCCCCGAGAGCGCGATCACCAAGCCGTTCCCGTTCAACGCCTATTACGACGAGGACGAAGCGCCGGAGGTCGAGGGCAAGAACTACAAGCTCGAAGTCGCCGGTCTGGTCGACAACAAGAAGTCGTGGACGCTCGACGAGCTCTACGCGCTGCCGCAGGTCTCGCAGATCACGCGGCACGTCTGCGTCGAAGGCTGGAGCGCCATCGGCTCCTGGCAGGGCGCGCCAGCTGTCGGAATTCCTCAAGCGCATCGGCGCCGACACGCGCGCCAAATACGTCTGGTTCAAATGCGCCGAGGGCTACACCAACACCATCGACATGCCGACCGCGATGCATCCGCAGACGCAGATGACGTTCAAGTTCGACAACAAGATCCTGCCGCGCGCCTACGGCTTCCCGATGAAGATCCGCATGCCGACCAAGCTCGGCTACAAGAATCCGAAATACGTGGTGGCGATGGAAGTCACCAATACCGACCACGGCGGCTATTGGGAAAACCAGGGCTACAACTGGTTCGGCGGGTCTTAGCGCTACTTATCTGGAGCCATCTGGCTTGCTGCCACGAATGGCGTTGAGGCCGCCGGGCCGTCGCCGACAATCAGCAGCACCGCGTCGACATCCTTGGCGCCGTCCCAGTGCACCTGCTTGCCATAATGCGTGACGAACGAACCGGCCGGCATCGGCACGCTGCCGTTGGCTGGATCGAAATTAGGCCCGCTGCCAACCCACCACGTTCCCGAAATCACGGTGATGAAGCGGTCGTTGGGATGGAAATGCGGCTTGCTGAAATGGTTGCCCGCCGTCCATTTCGTCAGCACTCCATAAAGGCCCGGTTTTGCCGGATCGCCGAACAGCACGGCCTGCTGGTTGCCGGCCGGAGTCACTGGACCCCACTTGATCTGGTCCGGTAGTTGATAAACGACTACTTTCGGATCGAGTTCGACGGCATAGGATTGGCTTGCCGAATAAATTGCGGTCAGCAGAACCGCGCCCATGATTTTCGCAAGAGAATTTCTCATAGTCGCCTCCCTCGTCCCGGCTTGTTGAGCGCCGGGATCGAGTTGAGTTTCGCGACTTCGCGGGCCGGCGTCTAGACCCGCGAAGCTTACTAGACCTCGTGCTTCGGCGGTTGCTCGGTGATCAGCCGGGCGCCGCGCTGGAAGGTGAGATAACTCCAGAACCAGCTGAAGGCGACGATGAAGCGGTTGCGCAAACCGATCAGGAAGTAGATGTGCGCGACGCTCCAGAACAGCCAGCCGATGAAGCCCTTCAATCGCAGGCGGCCCAATTTCACCACAGCGGCGTGGCGGCCGATCGTCGCCAGTTCGCCCAGATGCATGTAGCGAAACGGTTTGTCGATTGAACGGCCGCCGATGCGCGCCGCGATCAGCTTTCCGACATATTGCCCCATCTGTTTCGCCGCTGGCGCGATGCCGGGAACCGGCCGGCCTTTGCCGTCGGCTACCGCCGCCACATCGCCGATGACAAAGATGTCCGCCTGCCCCGGCACCGATAGATCGGGGTTGACCTTCACGCGTCCGGCGTGGTCGGCGTCGGCTTCGAGCCAGCGCGCGGCCGGCGATGCCACCACACCGGCGGCCCAGATCACGGTGCCGGCGTCGAGCCGGCCACTATCGAGATCGACGCCGCGCGCATCGCATTTCGTCACCATCGTGTCGGTCATGACGGTGACGCCGGCGCGCATCAGGACGTTTCGCACATAGTCGGATTGTTCGGGCGGAAACGCCGGCAGCAGGCGCGGCCCTGCTTCGACCAACATGATGCGGGCGGTTCGCGGATCGATACGGCGGAAATCGGCCGCCAAAGTCTGCCGCGCGATCTCCGCGATGGCGCCGGCCATTTCGACGCCGGTCGCGCCGCCGCCCACGACCACGAAGGTCAGCAGGCGCCGCTGCTCTTCGGCATTGGTCATGATCTCAGCCTGCTCGAAGGCAATCAGGATGCTGCGGCGGATGCGGGTCGCGTCTTCGATCCCCTTGAGGCCCGGCGCGAACTCATGCCAATCGTCGTGACCGAAATAGGAATGCATCGCGCCGGTCGCGATCACGAGATAGTCGTAAGGGATGTTGCCGAAATTGGTGCGCACCCGTTTTTGCTGGTGGTCGACGCCTTCGACGCCGGCCATCAGCACGGTGGCGTTTTGCTGCGTACGCAAAATGTGCCGGATCGGCCAGGCCACGTCGGCTGGCGATAGCGCCGCGGTTGCGACCTGATAAAGCAGCGGCTGGAAACAATGGTGGTTCTGCCGGTCGACCAGGGTGATATCGACGGGCGCGCGGCGCAGCGCCTTGGTGGCTTCCAGTCCGCCAAAGCCGGCGCCGACGATGACCACGCGGGGACGCATCTGTTCCGGCACGTCCTGCTCCTGTGCTGACCAACGAGTGTCGCCCCGGTCGATGGCCGTTGCCAAGCGCTTGACGAGGCTTTAGCAATCCGCAGCTTCCATCGACAAGTGTACGGCAAACGAGGCGTAACAAATGGCGACCCACAATCTCCTGCTTCTCCCCGGCGACGGTATCGGCCCGGAAGTGATGGCCGAAGTGAAACGCGTCATCGACTTCTTCAACAAAAAGGGACCGGACAAGTTCACTACCGAGGAGGCGCTGGTCGGCGGCAGCTGCTACGACGCCCACAAGGTCGCCATCACCGATGCCACCATGGACAAGGCCAAGGCCGCCGACGCCATCATCTTCGGTTCGGTCGGTGGGCCGAAATGGGACAAGGTGCCTTATGAAGCGCGCCCGGAAGCCGGCTTGCTGCGGCTGCGCAAGGACCTCGACCTCTACGCAAACCTGCGTCCCGCTGTGACCTATCCGGCGCTGGCCGATGCCTCTTCGCTCAAGCGTGAGCTGGTCGAAGGCCTCGACATCATGATCCTACGCGAATTGACCGGCGGCGTTTATTTCGGTGAGCCGAAGACCATCACCGATCTCGGCAATGGCCAGAAACGCGCCATCGATACGCAGGTCTACGACACCTACGAGATCGAGCGCATCGGGCGGGTGGCGTTCGAATTGGCGCGCAAGCGGAAAAACAAAGTCACCTCGATGGAAAAACGCAACGTCATGAAGTCGGGCGTGCTGTGGAACGAGGTGATGACGGCGGTGCATGCGCGCGAGTTCAAGGACGTGCAGCTTGAGCACATGCTGGCCGATGCCGGCGGCATGCAACTGGTGCGCAATCCGAAACAGTTCGACGTCATCGTCTGCGACAACCTGTTCGGCGACATGCTGTCCGACGTGGCGTCAATGTTGACTGGCTCGCTCGGCATGCTGGCCTCGGCGTCGCTCGGCGAGGTCGACCCCAAGACCAAGAAGCGCAAGGCACTGTACGAGCCCGTGCATGGCTCGGCGCCGGATATCGCCGGGAAGGGCATTGCCAATCCGATCGCAATGATCGCGTCGTTCGGCATGGCTCTGCGCTATTCGTTCGACATGGGCAAACAGGCCGACATGATCGACAAGGCGATTGCCGCGACGCTCGACAAGAACATCCGCACCGGCGACATCAAGTCGGAGGGTTCGAAGGTGGTCTCAACTTCGGAGATGGGCTCGGCGATTTTGGCAGAGCTGGAGACGTTGGCAGCCTAGTGCGACGGGGCCTAAAATAAAAAACGCGGCCAGATCGGCCGCGTTTTTTTATGCGATGGGTTGGCGGTTAGAACCGAAGCCAGGGATTATTCTTGCCCTGCAGCGTGAACGGGCCGGGCAGGGCCGATTGGTTATTCCCGAAGGTGGTGTTGTCGAACACGCTCATTCCCGAATGGGTCAACGAGAACGCGTAGCCGCGATCGTTGGTATCGCCCGGCAACACTTCGGTGCCCGGATCGAGGAAGGATCGCTTCTGGATGATGATGCGGGTGCGCGTTTTGCCTTCATCGTCGCGGCTGGTGAACACCGTCTGCCCGCGAGGATCGAGCACTACTGCCTTCTTCTTCGGTGCGGCATCAGCCGGCATGGCAAACAGGCCCATAGCGGCGGACAGAGCAAACGCGGTGGCAACGACTTTCAAACGCATGGATTCCTCGCCCGTAGCGCCTTATTGCAAGGCATTCTAGCGGGCTTCGGTTCGCCTTAACAGGCCAAATCACCCCCAAAGGCCTTGCAAAACATCAAGAAAATGGCCCCGCCAGCGCCGGGGGACCATTTTTCGCGCATCTGTGTGGTTTTCGCCGCAGCATGATGCTGAAAAGTGGCCGTTGATCGGAGGATTAGGGTGATGATCCGCATCAGAAGGATTCATTGGAAAGCGGCGCCGTCGTCCTACATATCCGGAAGGTCGCGCGAGGGCGGACGTTGTCTCCAGCACTGATCTCGCCTAGAAGCCCTAGCATCCGGCGGCCCCGTTCCGGCCCGCCGGTGACATTATTTCGGAGTTCTGACAATGGGTTACAAGGTCGCCGTGGTTGGAGCCACCGGCAATGTCGGGCGCGAAATGCTCAACATTCTCGACGAGCGCAATTTCCCCGCCGACGAAGTGGTCGCGCTCGCCTCGCGCAAGAGTATGGGGCAGGAGTGCTCGTTCGGCGACAAGACGCTGAAGGTGAAGGCGCTCGACCATTACGACTTTTCCGACGTCGATATCTGCCTGATGTCGGCGGGCGGCGCCGTGTCGAAGGAATGGTCGCCGAAGATCGCGTGCGCAGGGCGCGGTGGTGATCGACAATTCGTCGGCCTGGCGCATGGACCCGGACGTGCCGCTGGTCGTGCCGGAGGTGAACGCCGACGCGCTTAGCGGCTTCACCAAGAAGAACATCATCGCCAATCCGAACTGCTCGACCGCGCAGCTCGTGGTCGCGCTCAAGCCGCTGCATGACAAGGCCAAGATCAAGCGCGTGGTGGTGGCGACCTATCAATCGGTGTCGGGCGCCGGCAAGGAGGCGATGGACGAGCTGTTCTCGCAGACCAAGGCCGTGTTCACGCTCGGCGAAGTCGACGAACAAGAAGTTTCCCAAGCGCATCGCGTTCAATCTCATTCCGCAGATCGACGTGTTCATGGAGGACGGCTACACCAAGGAAGAGTGGAAGATGATGATGGAGACCAAGAAGATTCTTGATCCCAAAATCAAGCTGACCGCCACTTGCGTGCGCGTGCCGGTGTTCGTCGGCCATTCCGAAGCGGTGAACGTCGAATTCGAGAACCCGATCAGCGTCGAGGAAGCGCGCGCCATTCTGCGTAGCGCGCCCGGCTGCCAGGTGATCGACAAGCACGAGGACGGCGGCTACGTGACGCCGTACGAATGCGTCGGCGAGGACGCGACCTATATCAGCCGCATCCGCACCGACCCGACCGTCGAGAACGGCCTGCAGATGTGGGTGGTGTCCGACAATTTGCGCAAGGGCGCAGCGCTCAACGCCATCCAGATCGCCGAGTGCCTGATCAACCGCAAGCTGATCAGCGCGAAAAAGAAGGCGGCGTAAGCTTCTAAAATCGCGGCTGCGCGAACAGCCGCGCGTGATCTTCCGCGGCCACCTGCACAAATTCGCCGCGCGCCTGATCCAGTACCGACAGTTGCCCGGTCGCCACGCCAAAAAACGCGCCGTGGATGCCAACCGTGCCGCGTTCGATCAGCTTGCGCAGACGCGGGAACGTCAAAAGATTGTTGACGCTGTTGGCGACATTCGCTTTCTCCAGCCGCGTCAAATAGTCGGCCGGCGACAGGCTGCCGCGCGGCCCGACCTTTTCGGCGGCCGGCGCCATCAATGACATCCACTTGCCGATGAAGTCTCCGGGCGACAGCGGTTCGGCGTCTTCCGCGAAGGCTTTCACGCCGCCGCATTGGGCGTGGCCCAGCACCAGGATATGCTTGACTTTCAGCGCGGCGACGCCGAATTCGAGCGCCGCCGAGACGCCGTGCGCCTGGCCGTCAGGCGAATAGGGCGGCACGATATTGGCGACGTTGCGCACGATAAACAGCTCGCCCGGGCGGGAATCGAATATCGCTTCCGGCGAAACCCGCGAGTCGGCACAGCCGATCACCATGACCTGCGGCGACTGGCCGGATTCCGACAAAGCGCGGTAGCGGTCCTGCTCGATGCGCAGGCGCGAGTAGAGAAACGCGCGGTAGCCGTCGATCAAAGGCTGCGGGAAGGTCATCGCTGCTCACGCCCGGTGAAGCCGGTCCCATTCCATAATGGCTCCGGCAACGCAAGAGTCATGCCCAATCCTTCATATCCAGGGCAGTGGCACGCGCTTTGCTCGAACGCTAGGCTGAAACCCGTCCACGGAGACCGATCCATGACCATTCGCCCCCGCCGCAGCGTGCTCTATATGCCGGGCTCCAATGCCCGTGCGCTGGAGAAGGCCAAGACGCTTGCCGCCGACGGCGTCATCCTCGATCTCGAGGATTCGGTCGCGCCCGACGCCAAGGAGGCCGCCCGCAAGCAGGTGACGGACGCGGTCAAGGCCGGCGGCTTCGGTGCGCGCGAGGTGTTCATCCGCGTTAACGCCATCGACACGCCCTGGCACGCCGACGACTTCACGGCCGCCGCCCAGGCCGTGCCGGACGGCATCGTGGTTCCCAAGATTAGCAATCCTCAACAGGTCGAAATGGTGGGTCAGCGCCTGCTCGATATGCACACCGCCGCCAAGACCAGAATCTGGGCGATGATCGAGTTCCCCACTCGCCATCTTCAACATTCTGTCGATCGCGGCAGAAGCGCGCGACTCGGAGGCGCGGCTTGGCGGCTTCATCATGGGCACCAACGATCTCGCCAAGGACACCCGCGCGCGTCTGGCGGCTGGCCGCGCTCCGATGCTGCCGTGGCTTTCCACCTGTGTAGCGGCGGCACGCATTTACGGCATCGATATTCTCGACGGGGTCTATAATGACATCGGCAATGCGGAAGGTTTCGTTGCTGAATGCGCGCAAGGCGTGGAGTTCGGTTTCGACGGAAAGACGCTGATCCATCCAAACCAGATCGAGCCCTGCAACAAGGCGTTCTCGCCCAGCGCCGAGGAAGTGGCCTGGGCGCGCAAGATGATCGCGGCCTTCGATTTGCCGGAGAACAAGAGCAAGGGCGTGGTGTCGATCGAGGGCCGTATGGTCGAGCGCCTGCATGCCGACATGGCGCGCCGCACCGTGGCGATCGCGGAAGCGATCGGGGCGGCATGATTGCGTCGAATTGAACCAGGTCGCCCTCCGGGGCGACTAAGACCAGCACGTTGCAATGCTCGGGGGAAGCAGCCTATGTCAACCCAATGGATCGTCATCGCCGTTCTGGCCGTGATCGCAATCTACGCGATTCTGATCTTCAACCGCCTGATCCGCGGCCGCAATCTGGTGCGCGAGGGCTGGAGCGGCATCGACGTGCAGCTGCGGCGGCGCAGCGATCTCATCCCCAATCTGGTCGAGATCGTGAAGGGCTATGCCAGCCACGAACGCAGGCTGTTCGAGGATATCGCCGCCAAGCGGACGTCGGCGATGGCCGCCGACGGCGTGCCGCGAGAAGGCCGCCGCCGAGCACGCGCTGCAAGGCTCACTCGGCCGCCTGTTCGCCGTCGCCGAAGCCTATCCCGAGCTCAAGGCCAACCAGAATTTTCTCGAACTGCAAAACCAGATGGCCGAGCTCGAGGACCAGTTGCAGATGGCGCGGCGCTACTACAACGGCACCGTGCGCGACTTCAACACCGGCATCCAGACGTTTCCCGACGTTCTGATCGCGCGCGCGTTCGGTTTCCACGAGGAGCATTTCTTCCAGATCGATGCCGCATCGGCCGCGGCCCCGACCGTCAGCTTTTCGGGAGCTTGAATCATGTTGAAGCGGATCTTGGTTGCGGCATTTCTGTGCGCCGCGATGCTGGCGCCCGCCGGCGCCGCCGAGCGCATCATGCGCTTCATCAGCGACGTCGACGTTCAGCGCAACGGCGATCTCATCGTCACCGAGAGCATTCAGGTTCAGGCCGAAGGACGAGCCAGATCAGGCACGGCATCCTGCGCGATTTCCCCACCACCTATACCCGCAATGACGGCTCGCGCGTCGAGGTCGGCTTCGACGTGCAGTCGGTGTCGCGCGACGGCGCAGGCGGAAAATTACGTCACCGAGCAGATGACGAACGGCGTGCGCGTGCGCATCGGCAATGCCGGCACAACGCTCAACCACGGCCTGCACGAATACGTCATCAAGTACCGCACCACGCGCCAGATCGGCTTCTTCGACAATTTCGACGAGCTGTATTGGAACGCCACCGGCACCGGCTGGACCTTTCCGATCGATTTCGCCGAGGCGCGCATCACGCTGCCCGAGCGCGTCGAGTTCAAGCAGACCGCGCTCTACACCGGCCCGCAGGGCGCGCGCGGCAAGGATGCGCGGATCGTCGAGCAGCGCCCGGCCGTATCGTGTTCCGCACCACCAAGGGGCTGCCGGTTGCACAACGGTCTCACCGTCGCCGCCGGCTGGCCGAAAGGCGTGATGGCGCCGCCGACGCAGATCGCAGAAACTCGACGTCGTTGCTGCAGGACAATCCAGGCGCGCAATATGCCGTGCTGGGCAGCCCGCTGGTGATCGTGTTCTATCTCGTGGCCTGGCTGCTGGTCGGCCGCGATCCGCCGCGCGGCACCATCATTCCGCTGTTCGCGCCGCCGGAGGGTATGTCGGCCGCCGCGGTCCGCTATGTCGAGAACATGACCTTCGACAACCGCGTGTTCACCGCTGCCATCGTCGGTCTCGGCGTCAACGGCTATCTCAAGCTCACCGGCACCGGCCGCGCAGGCGGAGATCAGCCACGTCAACGGCACCAAGCCGCTCGATGCGGCCGAGCAGGCGGTGGGAAGGAATTGTTTTCCAAGAAAGCCAAGGTGCTGCTCGACCAGTCCGACCATGACGTGGTCAACAAGGCCAAGTTCAAGCTCTGGCGCACGCTGGTGAAGACCTACAACGGCAAGATGTTCAACAACAATTATCCGTGGTCGTGTTTCGGCTTCTTCGCCATCGCCGCGGTGACGGCGGCCATCGGCTACGCGTTCCTGATAAATTACGGCGATCGCGGCCCCGTCATGCTGGCCGGCATGCTGATCCCGCTGCTGCCGATCATGATCGGCGTCTCGCATCATCCGCGAGGGATGGCGGCGGCAGAACACGCTGCGCATGGTGATCGGGCTTTGCGTGCTTGCCGGTCGCCGCCGCGATCGGGATCTGTCATCCTGTCGTACAATGCCGGCATCGGACTGGCGATCTGTTCCGGGCATCGTGCCCTATGTCGCTGGCGCGATCACGGCGCTGGGCTTTTCCTGGCTGCAGGCTGCCGAGCAAGGCGGGCCGCGACGTCATGGATCACATCGAAGGCTTCAAGCAGTATCTCGGCGTCGCCGAGGAGGACCGGCTCAATTTCCTCAATCCGCCGGAGAAGACGCCGGAACTGTTCGAGAAGTTTCTGCCTTACGCCATCGCGCTCGACGTGGAGAACGCCTGGGCCAAGCGCTTTGCCGGCGTGCTGGCGGCGGCAGGCGGCCGCCGCCGCGGTTGCCAGCTGGTACGACGGGCGACCGCAGCATCTTGCCGATCCGGTCGGCTTCGCCGACCATCTCGGCGACGACGCTGTCGAGCACCATTGCTTCGGCGTCGTCCTCGCCGGCCTCGAGCGGCGGCGACGG
The DNA here is from genome assembly GCA_963741115.1 of uncultured Alphaproteobacteria bacterium. GTDB lineage: Bacteria > Pseudomonadota > Alphaproteobacteria > Rhizobiales > Xanthobacteraceae > Pseudolabrys. The sequence continues at coordinate 56,335 of CAVUGR010000004.1, forward strand.
CAGCGACAGCGGCTCCTCGGGCGGCGGATCGTCCGGCGGCGGCGGTGGCGGTGGCGGCGGCTCGGGCTGGTAGGTCAGCCCTCCCTCGTCCACAGGCGGTCGTGTTGCGCGCGACGTTTCCCGCGATAAGATGGACTTCGTCGAATCCGATCGACCGCAGCGAGGCCATCATGAGCCGCTTCCAGCGCAGTCCGGCAGTTCCACTTGCCGCCGCCCTATCGCTGCTGTGGCTTGGCGCGGCATGGGCCGAGACGCCTGACTCATTGCCGAAGTCCGACGGCGGGAACTGCGCGCGCGCGAAATTTCGCGTCATTCTGGATGTCGGCCATACCGCCGATTCACCTGGCGCGATAAGCGCGCGCGGCGTCGATGAATATATCTTCAACCTGCACCTGGCAAAACGCATCGAGCAGTCGCTACGCGATGCCGGCTTTGAAAAAACCGTGTTGATGATCACCGGCGGTTCCGCGGTCGGGAGCCAATATGAGCGTGTGGCGCGCTTCAACAACTTGTCGGCCGATCTACTCCTGTCGATCCATCATGATTCGGTACCCGATTCATTCATCGAGAAGTGGGAATTCAACGGTAAGCCGGCCATTTTCAGCGACCGCTTCAAGGGTCATTCCATCTTCGTCTCAGAAGAGAATATCGATATCAAGGACAGCCTTCTGTTCGGCCATCTGCTCGGCGAGCAGTTGAAGGCGCGCGGCCTGCAATACACGCCACATTACAGCGAGAAATTCATGGGCCGGTACCAGCGGATTCTGCTGGACGCCGATGCAGGCGTCTACCGCTACGACACGCTGTTCGTGTTGAAGAAAAGCCGGATGCCGGCGGTGTTGCTGGAAGCCGGCTCGATCGTCAATCGCGACGAGGAGTTGCTGATGGCGACCCGGGAGCGCCAGTCGCAGATCAGCGTGGCGGTCGCCGATGCGGTCGAAAATTTCTGCGTGGCGCAAACAACCAACCAGACGACGCGGGTGGCGCAATCGTCCAAGCGTGCGCCGCAGGTGGAGCAATCGGCACGCCGCTCGCGTGTATTACATGCGCAGGTCCGCCACCGGGCAAAGCAGACGGCCGATGTTATTCCGATATCGGTATCGGGGCCGCCAGGCGTCGATATGCGCTAGCGCGTCACGCCCACGGGCGTTCGGCTCTCGCCTTGTCTTCGTAGCTCGCGATCTTGCCCTGCTTCTGCTTGGTCAGCCCTATATCGTCGAGGCCGTTGAGCATGCAGTGCTTGCGATGGGCGTCGATCTCGAACTTGACCGTGCCGCCGTCGGGGCCGTGGATTTCCTGCTTCTCCAAGTCGATGGAGAGCGTGGCGTTGGCGCCGCGGTCGGCATCGTCGAACAATTTCTCCAGGTCCTCCGGCGAAACGCGGATCGGCAGCACGCCGTTCTTGAAGCAGTTGTTGTAGAAGATGTCGCCGAACGAGGTCGAGATCACGCAGCGGATGCCGAAATCCATCAGCGCCCAGGGCGCGTGCTCGCGCGAGGAGCCGCAGCCGAAATTGTCGCCGGCGACCAGGATCTTGGATTTGCGATAGGCCGGCTTGTTGAGCACGAAATCGGGATTTTCGCTGCCGTCATCCTTATAGCGCAGCTCGGAGAACAGGCCCTTGCCGAGCCCGGTGCGCTTGATAGTCTTCAGGTATTGCTTGGGGATCACCATATCGGTGTCGACATTGATGATCTTCAGCGGCGCCGCGACGCCTTCAAGGTGATTGAACTTTTCCATTGTCTCGGTCCCGGCAGAGGAAATTCGCGCGGACCCGGCCGCGCTGGCCATCTTTTTGCGAGCTTACGCGCAATAGGTCAAGTTTGCGTCAATGCGGAATTCAGGGGGCCGGGTCGCGTTTAAAGCTGGTCTCGCGGGTGACTTGGCAAACCTGGCGCCTGATCGGCTAAGTGCGCTATTCCGCGCTCGCCTCGATCGCGTCGATGTCGTCGTCGGAGAGGCCGAAGTGGTGGCCGATCTCGTGTACCAGCACGTGGGTGACAATGGCGCCCAGGTTCTCTTCGTGCTCGGCCCAATAATCGAGGATCGGCCGGCGATAGAGCCAGATCATGTTGGGCATCGGCTGCGGCGCCGATTCCGACTGGAACGGCAGCCCGACGCCCTGGAAAAGGCCGAGCAGGTCAAACTCCGACTCCAGGTTCATCTGCTCCACGACCTCCTCGCTCGGGAAATCCTCGACGCGGATGACAAGTTCTTCGCAGAGGCTGCGGAATTGCTCTGGAAGCTTGGCGTAGGCGTCCGACGCCAGCGCCTCGATATCGCCGAGCGAGGGCGAAGGCTGCCCCCGCCAATTGTCGAATTGGCCAGTCATGCCAAGGTTCTACGGGACCTGGCCGCCCGAACCAAGCGGTTGACGGAACCGCCGGGATGGGCGACCGTTAACGGGTGGCGTGACGCCTAGAGGCTGCCAGAATATGCCGAGAAACGTGCCGAAAAGCCTGACCTCTGCCGGTATTCTGGCGCTGCTCTTGGCGATCAGTGTCTTGTTCGCAACCTCGGCTTCGGCCGAGTTCTTCGGCTGCAACGACCAGCACGCGGCGCGGTCCTCGTCCTACTCACGCGGCCCGTCTTATGCGCGCGCGCAATCCTACACCCATGAATTCGCCGCGCAGTCGCGCCCGCGCATAACCGTTAATCCGCAGCATAAATATCTCAGCCCCAATGCCAAACGGCATTGCGAAGCCTGGCTGGCGAAGGAATACCGCGTCAGCGGTACGGTGATTGTGCCGAAAGAGCGCTGCTGGTGGCAATAATCTTTTCCGCCTGACGGAACCTGTCAACGCGGTTCGTGGTTGAAACTGAACGATCAACTGGAGGTAACGCGCCATGATGAAAGTTCTTGCAGTCGTGCTGGCCCTTGCCGGCGCGGTTTGGTTCACGGCCCCGGCCGATGCGGCAGCCCGCAAGACCGATGGTATCCAGAACGGCCAGACCATTACGACGGACCTCAGCGCGCACCGCTATTACCGACGCTACGGATACCGGCACTATGGATACCGTTACTACGGCCGGCCGTATTATTACCCCTACGCCTACGGCTATTACCCATACGGTTATTACCCTTACGGCTACTACCGCCGGCCGGGCATCTACTTCGGCTTCTACTGATCGAGCCGGAAAAAACGAAAGGCCCGCCAATCCGGCGGGCCTTTTTGCTTTTGGATTTTCGTCCAGAGCCGTATCGTTTCGGATTAAATCGGAAGCTATCCCTAACATTTTGCTTGAGCATGATCTTTTCCGAAAACCGGTTCCCACTTTTCGGGATCATGCTCTAGCCGCCGCGCTACTTCCATTCCCGCACGTCGACGAAATGTCCGGCGATCGCGGCGGCCGCCGCCATCGCTGGTGACACCAGATGCGTGCGGCCCTTGTAACCTTGGCGGCCTTCGAAGTTGCGGTTCGAGGTCGAGGCGCAACGCTCGCCCGGCTTGAGCTTGTCCGGGTTCATGGCGAGGCACATCGAGCAGCCCGGCTCGCGCCAGTCGAAGCCAGCGGCCTTGAAAATCTTGTCGAGGCCTTCGGCTTCCGCCATCTCCTTCACCAGACCGGAGCCCGGTACGATCATCGCGTAGACGGATGAATTGACTGTCTTGCCCTCGGCGATGCGCGCCACATCGCGCAGGTCTTCGATGCGCCCATTGGTGCAGGAGCCGATGAATATGCGGTCGAGCTTGATGTCGGTGATCTTCTCGCCGCCGTTCAGCCCCATGTAGCCGAGCGAGCGTTCGGCGGCGACGCGTTTCTTTTCGTCGGCTATCTCTGACGCGACCGGCACGCGGCCCGAAACCGAGACAACCTGCTCGGGGCTCGTGCCCCAGGTCACGATCGGCGGGAGCTTCGCCGCGTCGAGCCTGATCTCGCGGTCGAAATGGGCGCCGTCGTCTGAGCCCAAAGTCTCCCAATAGCGCATGGCGTCGTCCCAGGCCTTGCCCTTTGGTGCCTTCGGCTTGCCCTTGAGATACGCGAAGGCTTTCTCATCGGGCGCGATAAAGCCGGCCTTGGCGCCGCCTTCCACCGACATGTTGCAGATGGTCATGCGGCCTTCGATTGAGACCGCGCGGATTGCCTCGCCGGCATATTCCAGCGCGTAGCCGGTGCCGCCGGCGGTGCCGATTTCGCCGATGATGGAAAGGATGATGTCCTTTGCCGTCACGCCGGGCGGCAGCGTGCCGTCGACCACCGCGCGCATGTTCTTGGATTTGGTCTGGATCAGCGTCTGCGTCGCCAGCACATGTTCCACTTCGGACGTGCCAATGCCGTAGGCGAGCGCCCCGAAGGCGCCGTGCGTCGCCGTGTGGCTGTCGCCGCACACGATCGTCGTGCCGGGTAAAGTGAAGCCCTGCTCGGGGCCGATGATATGCACTATGCCCTGGCGTCGATCGAATTCGTCGAAATATTCGACGCCGAAATCCTTGGCGTTCTGCGCCAGGGTTGCGATCTGCTCGGCGCTTTCTGGATCGGGATTGGGCTTGCTGCGATCCGAGGTCGGCACGTTGTGATCGACCACGGCCAGGGTCTTCTCCGGCGCGTGCACCTTGCGGCCCGACATACGCAGGCCTTCGAAGGCCTGCGGGCTGGTGACCTCGTGTACGAGATGACGGTCGATGTAGATGAGACACGTGCCGTCCGGCTGCTCGTCCACCAGATGGTCGTCCCAGATCTTGTCGTAGAGGGTGCGCGGTTTCATGACGGTATGACCTTGCTCGGAATTGAGGGAAAGCGGATTGAGGGCGGCCGGCGAAAGCCTGCGCCGGTCAAAGTCCCGCTTGCACCGCCGTCAGCCGGCCGAAGAACCGCCAGGGCAGCCGGGTATGGTCGGCAAGGATGATCCGCTGAGCTTTGGAAACCATGGGGGGTATATAGCCAATCGGTCCCGCTTCCACAACGAAGCGGGTTTCGTCATTCCGGGGCGCGAGCGAAGCTCGCGAGCCCGGAATCCATAATCCCGGTCTGTGCGTATGGATTCCGGGCCCGGCCCTTCGGGCCGTCCCGGAATGATAACGGACTATTCCTTGGCCTCGGCGGCTTCCGCGCCGGCGGCGCTGGTCGCTTCCGAGATGCGGGCCTTCTTGCCGCGCAGGCCACGCAGATAATACAGCTTGGCGCGACGCACCTTGCCGCGGCGCACGACCTTGATCGAGTCGATCATCGGCGCGTAGAGCGGAAACACGCGCTCGACGCCTTCGCCGTAGGAAATCTTGCGCACGGTGAAGTTCTCGTTCAGCCCGTGGCCGGAGCGGCCAATGCAGACGCCCTCGTAGGCCTGGATGCGGCTCTTGTCGCCTTCGACCACCTTGACGTTGACCAGCACCGTGTCGCCCGGGCCGAACTCGGGATATTCCTTGCCGGCCGACAGCTTCTCGACCTGCTCTTTTTCGAGCGTCTGGATGATGTTCATAGGTTCGTTCTCCGTCGGCAGCGCCAGTAACCGGCGCGCGGTCCCTGTCGGGTCTGAATGGGTTGGCGAGCTTCTAGACTAAAGCCCAGCGGTTGTCACCCTCGGCTTTTTGCCCCTGATTTAGGGTTTTTTACGCCCCAAATAGGCCGCCCACAGGTCCGGGCGGCGCTCGCGGGTGAGCCGCTCGGCTTCCGCTCGCCGCCAGGCCTTGACCTTGGCGTGGTCGCCGGAAAGCAGCACTTCCGGGATCGGCGCACCCTCCCAGAGCGGCGGTTTGGTGAATTGCGGGTATTCCAGCAGCCCCTCGGCGAAGCTTTCCTCGACACCGGAGGCCTCCTTGCCCATCACGCCCGGCAGCAGCCGGACGCAGGCGTCGAGCAAAGCGAGCGCCGCGATCTCGCCGCCCGAAAGCACGAAGTCGCCGAGCGAGACTTCCTCGAGCTGCCGCGCCTGGATCAGCCGCTCGTCGACCCCTTCGAAACGGGCGCAGACAATCACGCAGCCCGGACCGGCGGAGAGTGCCGCCACTTTGCTTTGTGTCAGCGGCGCGCCGCGCGGGCTCATCAGCAGGCGCGGGCGCGCATCATTCGAAATCGTGTCGAGGGCTTTGGCCAGCACGTCGGCCTTCATCACCATGCCGGGCCCGCCGCCGGCTGGCGTGTCGTCGACCGTGCGATGCCTGTCGGTGGCGGCATCGCGGATGTCGTGGGTGTCGAGCGACCAGATCGCGGATTGCAGCGCCTTGCCGGCAAGGCTTGTGCCGAGCGGGCCGGGAAACATCTCCGGAAAGATCGTCAGCACGCTTGCGCGCCACATGGCTACGGCCTCCCGTTCGTCCCCGCGAAAGCGGGGACCCGAGAAAATCACGATTGCAAACGCACGAGCTATGCGCTCTGGATTCCCGCTTGCGCGGGATTGAATGGACTGCAATTGGTGCACCACATGGTTGCTACTCGCTCAGGGTCGGCAGCACGATGACAACCTGCCGCAGCACCATGTCGATCTTCGGCACCACCGTTTCGGTGAACGGCAGCAGCAACGGTTCGCCGCCGGCGATGGTGGCGATCTCGATCAGATCGCCGGCGCCGAAATTATGCAGCGCGGTCACCGCGCCGAGCGGGACGCCTTCCGGCGAAACGGCCGACATGCCGACCAGGTCGGCATGATAATAGGTCTCTTCCTCGTCGATCGGCGGAAGGCGCGCGCGGTCGACATACAGTTCGAGATTTCGCAGCGTCTCCGCCGCGTCGCGATCGGCGATGCCCTTGAGCCGCGCCACCAGATGATCCTTGGCCGGGCGCAGCGTTTCGATTTCGAAACGCCGCTTGCCGTCCTCGGTTTCCAGCGGGCCGTAATCGGCGACCGCCAGCGGATCCTGCGTGAACGACCACAGCTTCACTTCGCCGCGAACGCCGTGCGCGGCACCGATACGGGCAACGCGGATGCGGTCGGCCACGGCGCGGCGAGGCGAGCGTTAGCTCGCCGCCGGGGCTTCGGCCGCTTTGGCCTTGTCCGCGGCAACCTTGTCGGCGGCCTTGGCGGTCGCGGCGGTCTTGGCGGCGGCGTCGCCGGCTTCCTTGACCTTGAGCGCTTCTTCGGCCGTGGCCTTGCGTTCCTTGCGCGGGATCGCCTTTTCCGGATTGTTGCGCTTCTCGCGCTTGAGCACGCCGGCGGCGTCGAGGAAGCGCGACACGCGGTCGGACGGCTGCGCGCCTTTCTTCATCCAGGCCTGCGCCTTTTCGATATCGAACTTGAGCCGTTCGGTCTTTTCCTTCGGCATCAGCGGATTGAAATAGCCGAGCCGCTCGATGAAGCGGCCGTCGCGCGGGCTACGCGAGTCGGCGACGACGATGTGATAGACCGGACGCTTCTTGGTTCCGGCGCGGGCCAGACGAATGACGAGAGACATTTTAGTTTCCTTTTTCTGACTAAATGATCACTTCTTTTTTCCGAAACCGGGCGGACCGCCCGGCAATCCAGGAAATTTTCCAAGCCCCGGCAGACCGGGGAAATTCGGCGGCAGTTTCGGCATGGTTGGCGGCAGGCCGCTGCCGCCCGCGCCCGGCATTCCTGAAGGCAGGTTGCCGCCAGGCATTTTCTTGGCGAGCTCGGCCATCTGTTCCGGCGTCGGCGCAGCGCCGCCGCCGAAGCCCATCATCTGTCCGATGCCGGCAAGCGGACTGCGCTTGCCGGAGCCCATGGCCTTCATCATGTCGGCCATGCCGCGATGCATTTTCAGCAATTTGTTGATCGCTTCCGGCGTGGTGCCGGAGCCGGCGGCGATGCGCTTCTTGCGGCTGTTTTTGAGAATGTCCGGGTTGCGGCGCTCCTGCGGCGTCATCGAGTCGATGATCGCGACCTGTCGCTTGAGGACCTTGTCGTCGATGCCGGCATTGGCGATCTGGCTCTTCATCTTGGCGACGCCCGGCATCATGCCCATCAGGCCGCTCATGCCGCCCATGGCCGCCATCTGCGTCAGTTGCTCGCGCATGTCGGAGAGATCGAAATGGCCCTTGCGCATCTTCTCGGCGGTGCGCATCGCCTTTTCGGCGTCGATATTGGCGGCGGCCTTTTCCACCAGCGCGACGATGTCGCCCATGCCGAGAATGCGGCCGGCGATGCGGGCGGGGTCGAATTCCTCCAGCGCGTCCAGTTTTTCGCCGGTGCCGATCAGCTTGATCGGCTTGTTGGTGACCGCGCGCATCGACAGCGCCGCGCCGCCGCGGCCGTCGCCGTCGACGCGGGTGAGCACGATGCCGGTCAGGCCGACGCGCTCGTCGAAGGCGCGCGCGAGATTGACCGCGTCCTGGCCGGTCAGCGCGTCGGCGACCAGCAGCACTTCGTGCGGATTGACGGCCTGTTTGACCTGCGCCGCTTCGTTCATCATGTCGTCGTCGAGCGTGGTGCGGCCGGCGGTGTCGAGCATCACCACGTCGTAGCCGCCGAGCTTGGCGGCTTGGATGGCGCGCTGCGCGATCTGCGGCGGCTTCTGGCCTTCGACCACCGGCAGCGTATCGATCTGCGCCTCGCGGCCGAGCACGGCGAGTTGCTCCATCGCCGCCGGCCGGCGCACGTCGAGCGAGGCCATCAGAACTTTCTTGTTCTGGCGGTCGGTGAGGCGGCGCGCGATCTTGGCGGTGGTGGTGGTTTTGCCGGAGCCCTGCAGGCCGACCATCATGATGGCGACCGGCGGCGCGGCATTGAGATCGATGCCTTGGTTGCGCTGGCTGTCGCCGCCGAGCGTCGCGACCAGCTGGTCGTGCACGATCTTGACGACCATCTGGCCGGGCGTGACCGACTTCATCACTTCGACGCCGACGGCCTGCTTCTTCACGTTGTCGGTGAAGGCGCGCGCCACGTCGAGCGCGACGTCGGCTTCCAGCAGCGCGCGGCGGACCTCGCGCAGCGCCGCATCGACGTCGGCTTCGCTGAGCGCGCCGCGGCGGGTGAGGCGGTCGAGAATGCCGCCGAGTTTTTCCGACAGTGAGTCGAACATAACCGTAAGTCCCAAACACCTTTACGCCCGAGGGCGCATTGCGCTGTCGGGCGGGGGCCTCCGGCTCTCAAGGGCCGGGCGGCAAGCTGAAATTCTACGTCACGTACGAGAAGTGGCGCGGAACCTAGGGTTGGGCTGTGTTCAAGTCAAGGCAGCCAGAACGCACGCTTTTACGGCACCAATTCATAGCTGACGGTCACCACCGCGCGCAGCGTCTGCTCGCCGGGCGCGACCGGAGCGGCGCCGGCGCGCATCGCCTGCATCAGGCGCGGCGGCGGGGTGGAGCCTTCTTCGGTGATCGCCACCACGTGTCCGACTTTGGCGCCGGCGGCCCGGGCATAAAGTTCGGCCTTGCGGCGGGCATCGGCGATCGCGTCGTCGCGCGCCTGGTCGAGCAGCTTCGACTGCTCCGACACGACGAATTCGATGCCCGACATCTCGTTGGCGCCGGCGCCGATGGCGTGATCGAGGATCGACGGCAATCTGCCGATGTCGCGGATCTTGACCGTGACCTGATTGGTGGCCTGGAAGCCGAGCAGGCGGGCGGTGCCGCTCTTGTTCGGATCGTATTGCGGCTGCAGCGACAGCGCGAGGTCTGCACGTCGCGGTCGGCGATGCCGGCGCCCTTGATGGCGGCGAGCACGGCGGTCATCTGCTTGGCGTTTGCTTCGCTGGCTTCGCGCGCGGTCTTGCCCTGGCTGGTGACGCCGACACGGATCACGGCGATGTCGGGCGCAACCGCGACGGTGGCCTCGCCGGTGACGGTCACCAGCCGCTCGGCGGCGCGCGCCGGCAGTGACGCGCGCGCGGCGACGATCAAGGCAGACGACTCAGAAACCGGAATTCGCATGCGCTATTTCATCGGCACAAACACGTTGATCACCAGCTTGTCCGGCGTTGGTCTTCACCGGGTCGGAGGCATATTCCTCGATGAACAGTTCCTTGGCCTCCAGGCCCTTGTCGTCGAGATAATTGGTGATCGCCTCGTAGCTCGAATCCATCGCGTCGTAGGAACCGCGATGGACGAATTTGAGCGCCTTGCCGGACGGCGCCTGGCCGACCGCGATGTCGCCCTTGGGCGGATTGTCCGGCGCCTGCGCGATCGGCAACGCCGCCTCGAACGAGAAACCGGTGTCGTCGGTCTGGGTATAGATGGTCATGGCCGGGCCGTTCGGTCTTGATGCCCTGCTTGTCGAGATATTCGTTGAGCGACTTGAAGGCGTCGATCAGCGTGTCGAAGGCCGCGTCCCAATTGGTGTGGCCCTTCAGGTAGATGATGGTGCGCTCCGGCAGCGTCACCGCTTCGCCGAAGGCATCGCCCGGCTGCAAGCGGCGACGGCGAGGCCGGCCCGGCCATTGGCGGCGGCGGCGTGCGGCATCGGCTTGCCCGCTTTGGCTGGGCTCGCGCCGCGCCGGTGGCGAAAACCAGCGCAAGCGCCAGACCGCGCCGCAAGGCGTGTGCACGACATCAGCGATTCTCCGTCTTTGCGGCGGTCCGGCAATTCGCCCGTCATGGCGCATTTTATCACGGCCTCTGGCCAATCTGTGTTTATTCGCCATATAAACCGGGCCAACTAAAGGCAATAGCAGATTTATGGGCGCGCTCGCCAATCAGTCTTTCGTGAAGATGAACGGCATCGGCAACGAGATCGTCGTGGTCGATCTGCGCAAAGCCGCGGCCAAAATCAGCGCAAGTACCGCCGACGAGGCGCGCGCGGCGGCCAGCCCGCAAGGCGCGCCCTACGATCAGTTGATGGCGCTTTATCCGCCGCGCACGCCCGGCACCGACGCCTTCATCCGCATCTACAACAATGACGGCTCGGAAGCCGGCGCCTGCGGCAACGGCATGCGCTGCGTCGCGCTCGCTGGTGTCGGACGCAGACCGGCAAGAGCGACGCTGACGTTCGAGACCAGCGCCGGCATTCTCAATTGCTGGAAGGGCGCCGACGGGCTGTTCACGGTCGACATGGGCACGCCGCGTTTCAAGTGGAACGAGATTCCGCTGGCGGAGGAATTCCGCGACACCCGCGCCATCGAATTGCAGATCGGGCCGATCGACACGCCGGTGCTGCATTCGCCGGCGGTGGTGAACATGGGCAATCCGCACGCGATCTTCTGGGTCGACGACGTGAACGCCTATGACCTCGGCCGCTTCGGGCCGCTGCTGGAAAATCATCCGATCTTTCCGGAGCGCGCCAATATCACGCTCGCGCATATCGTTTCGCGCGATCACATCGTCATTCGCACCTGGGAGCGCGGCGCCGGCCTGACCAAGGCCTGCGGCTCGGCCGCCTGCGCCGCCGCGGTCGCCGCCGCGCGGCTCAAGCGCACCAACCGCAAGGTGAAGGTGACGCTGCCGGGCGGCGAATTGACCATCGAATGGCGCGAGAAAGACGATCACGTGCTGATGACCGGGCCGGTGCAGTTCGAATTCGACGGCAAGTTCGATCCCGGCGCTGTTCGCCAAGGCAGGCGTGCCATGAGCCTCGACATCGTCACCTTCGGCTGCCGGCTCAATACCTATGAGTTCGGAAGTGATCCGGCGCGAAGCCGACGCCGCCGGCATCGACAACGCGGTGGTGGTGAACACTTATATGTGAATACCTGCAACGTGACCGGCGAGGCCGTGCGCCAGGCGCGCCAGACCATCCGCCGCATCAAGCGCGAACGGCCCGATGCGCAGCATCGTGGTCACCGGCTGCGCGGCGCAAGCCGAGCCGGAGCAATTTGCCGAAATGCCGGAAGTCGATCGCGTTCTCGGCAATGAAGAGAAACTCGACGCCCGGGCGTGGGCCGGCAGCGAACGCGTCGCGGTCGGCGACATCATGGCGGCAAGCGCCATGCCATGCCGGCGATCACATCGAAGGCCATACCCGCGCTTTCGTGCAGGTGCAGAACGGCTGCGACCATCGCTGCACCTTCTGCATTATCCCGTTCGGGCGCGGCAATTCGCGCTCGCTGCCGATGGACGACGCGGTGGCGCAGGCGCGGCGGCTTTGCGGCAACGGCTATCGCGAGATCGTGCTGACCGGCGTCGATATCACCAGCTTACGGCGCGGATTTGCCGGCGCGCCCACGGCTGGGCGCGCTGGTGAAGCGATTGCTCAAGGAAATTCCCGAACTCAGCGCGCCTGCGCCTGTCGTCGATCGACTCGGTGGAGGCCGACGACGATCTGCTCGACGCGCTGGCCAATGAGCCGCGGCTGATGCCGCATCTGCATCTGTCGTTGCAGGCCGGCGACGATCTCATTCTCAAGCGCATGAAGCGGCGGCATTCGCGCGCGCGATGCGATTGCGTTCTGCGACCAAGTGCGCCGGCTGCGGCCCGATGTGGTGTTCGGCGCCGACATCATCGCCGGCTTTCCGACCGAGACCGACAGAGATGTTTGCACGCTCGCTCGATCTGGTCGACGAATGCGGCCTGACGCAATTGCACGTGTTTCCGTTTTCGCCGCGGCCCGGCACGCCGGCGGCGCGCATGCCGCAGCTCGACCGCGGCATCGTCAAGGAACGCGCGCAGCGGCTGCGCGAAAAAGGCGAGGCGGCGCTCGCGCGCTATCTCGACACGCAAGATCGGCAGCCGGCGGCTGGTACTGACCGAACGCGGCGGCATCGGCCGCACCGAGCAGTTCACCGCGGTGCGGCTTGCCTCAGCCGTCGAACCCGGTACATTCCTCGATCTGACGATGGCGGGGCATGACGGCCGGCAGCTATTGGCCGCATAAACACGAGGGCTGGGCATGAGCGATCATCTGGTCACGACCGAGGAGCAGCTCGAAGCGCTCTACGGCGAGAAGAATCCCAACTCGATCGTCAAGGAAATCGACCACCTCAGCGATGGCTATCGCAAGCTGATCGAGGCGGCGCCGTTCGTGGCGATCGCGACCGGCGGCCCGGACGGCTTCGACTGCTCGCCCAAGGGCGACGCGCCCGGCTTCGTGCGCATTCTCGACGACAAGACGCTGGCGATCCCCGACCGGCCCGGCAACAACCGGCTCGACGGCTTCCGCAATATCTTGCGCGATCCGCGCATCGCGCTGCTGTTTCTCATTCCCGGCGTCGGCGAAACCTTTCGCGTCAACGGCCGCGCCTCGATCTCGATCGATCCCGAATTGATGCAGAGCTTCGCGGTCAACGGCAAGCTGCCGCGCAGCGTGCTGATCGTTCACATCGAGACCGCCTTCTTCCATTGCTCGAAGGCGATCGTGCGCTCGAAGCTGTGGGATCCGGCCACGCAAATCGACCGCAAGAGCCTGCCTTCGACCGGCACCATCATCGCCGAACTGAGCCACGGCAAACTCGGCGGCGAAACTTACGACCGCGAGGCGCCGGAGAAGATCAAGGCGCAGCTGTATTAACCATGAAGGGCTTCTCGCCCGCGGCCTTGTTGTTGGTGGCGCTGGGCGAGACCGTGGCCGTGGCTGCAGATGTGAATCCGTTTGTCGGTCATTGGACCCAGGGCGTGCTGGAAACCTGCGCGCCGAGCTATGCCTCGGACGTCCTCTCGATCAAGATCAGCGAGCGGCAGATCGAGATGTTCGAGCAAGGCTGCGACATCCAATCAATGAAAAAGATTTCCAATCTCGCCGACAGCGGCTATCGCCTGCGCCTGTCGTGCAAGGGAGCGAGCTCGAGCCACTTCGTCGACACCCAGCTCAACTTGCTCAGGAAGTCGCCGCTGCATGAAGTCCTGCTGGTGCGCGCCGACCTGGCGACCGGGATTGTCTATACTTACCAGCGTTGTCCCTGATCTAATTGCTCTCGCCCCTCCACCCGCACGCGCTCAGCATCTCCCGCATATGCGCCGGCACCGGCGCGGTGGTCACCACCGCCGGCTTGTTCTTGGAAATCGGCACGACGATCTCACGCGAATGCAGATGAAGCGGCGGCCCGCCGGCGCGGGGCGCGCGGCCGTAGATATTGTCGCCGACGACCGGCCAGCCCATCTCGGCGCAGTGCACGCGCAGTTGATGTGTGCGCCCGGTCAGCGGCTCGAGCGCGAGCCAGGTGAGCTGTGACGATGAAGTGCCGCGCGCACTGTGGACTCCCTCCCCACAAGGGGGAGGGGAGATGAAGCGCCCCATCACCTTCCAGGTCGTCACCGCCGGCGCCCCGTGCGGGTCGGGCTTCATCCACCAGCCGCGGCTCTCGTCGAGCTTGCCGAGCGGAATTTCGATGCGGCCTTCCTCGGCGCTCGGCGCGCCCTCGACCACCGCCCAATAGGTCTTGCCGATCTTGCCCTGCTTGAACAGCTTGCCGAGCAGCGCCAGCGCCTTGCGGTGGCGCCCGAGCACCAGGCAGCCGGACGTGTCCTTGTCGAGCCGGTGCGCCAGCGACGGATTGCGCGGCAGCCCGAAGCGCAGTGCGTCGAAATAGTCTTCCAGGCTCTCGCCGCCTTTCGGCCCGCGGTGCACCGCGAGGCCGGCCGGCTTGTCGATCACCAGCATCAGCCCATCGCGGTAGAGCAGGCGGGCGAGCATCTCTTCCGGTGTCATCTCTTCACCGTCATTCCGGGACGGCGCGCAAGCGCCGGGCCCGGAATCCCGCTCTGGATTCCGGGTTCGCGAGCTGCGCTCGCGCCCCGGAATGACAGAAGTTTCATGGCTTCCGGTGTCATGGCGAAACGGCTATCACGGGCGCGCCATGAACGACAGCGCACCAGAGGGAAGCTGGCTGAAACGCCTGAGCGGCGGGCTCAAGCGGACCTCGGCTTCGCTCGGCGACGCGATCGCGGATCTGTCGAAAACCGGGCTCGATGCCGGCACGCTAGAGGAACTGGAAGCCGAATTGATTCGCGCCGATCTTGGCCCCGAAGCCGCCGGCCGGGTGGCGGCGGCGCTCAGCGAAGGCCGCTTCAAAGTGGGGCTTACGCCGGACGAGGTGAAGGCGGTGCTCGCCGCCGAGATCGAGAAGGTGCTCGCGCCCGTCGCCAAGCCGCTGGAGCTGACGGCAACGCCCTTCGTCATCTTGGTCGCCGGTGTCAACGGCTCCGGCAAGACCACCACCATCGGCAAGCTCGCCGCCAAGTTCCGCAGCGAAGGCAAGACGGTGATGATGGTGGCGGGCGACACCTTCCGCGCCGCGGCAATCGATCAGCTGAAAATCTGGGGTGAGCGCACCGGCGCGCGCGTGATGGCGCGCGATCCGGGCGCCGATCCGGCCGGGCTCGCCTTTGACGCCATCACCGCGGCAAAGGCGGAAGGCGTAGAGGTCGTGCTGGTCGACACCGCCGGACGCCTGCAGAACCGCACCGAGTTGATGGGCGAGCTGGAAAAAATGGTGCGCGTCATGCGCAAGGTCGAGCCGACCGCGCCGCATGCGGTGTTGCTGGTGCTCGACGCCACGGTCGGACAGAACGCGCTCAACCAGGTCGAGATTTTCGGCAAGGTCGCCGGCGTCACCGGCCTGGTGATGACCAAGCTCGACGGCACCGCGCGCGGCGGCATCCTGGTAGCGATTGCCGCCCGCTTCGGCCTGCCAGTGCATTTCGTCGGCGTCGGCGAGGGGGTCGACGATCTCGCGGAGTTTACCGCGCGCGATTTCGCGCGTGCGGTGGCAGGGTTGGATTAGCGGAATCCAGAGATACACGGCAATGTCCTTCAAGTGACTTTGGATTCCGGGCCCGCCGCTTCGCGGCGTCCCGGAATGACAATTGGAGAGGTTCGCGCTAGACACCCGCCATGACAGAAACGAAGTCCGACAAAACCGCCAAAAAGCAACTCAACCCCTTTCTCAAGCTGGCGCTCGATATTGGCCCGCTGGTGCTGTTCTTCGCCGCCAATTCGAAATTCGGCATCTATGCCGCGACCGGGTCGTTCATGGTCGCGGTGCTGATCGCGCTTGGCGTTTCTTACGCGCTGACCCGCCACATCGCCATCATGCCGGTTGTCACCGCGGTGATTGTGCTGGTGTTCGGCGGCCTGACGCTGTTCCTGCACAACGACCTATTCATCAAGCTCAAGCCGACCATCATCTACGTTCTGTTCGGCGGCACGCTGCTGGCCGGGCTTTTTCTCGACAAGCCGTTCCTCAGTATCCTGTTCGATCAGGTGTTCCATCTCACGCCGGAAGGCTGGCGCAAGCTGACCTGGCGCTGGGTGATCTTTTTCTTCGCGCTGGCGGTGTTGAACGAGATCGTCTGGCGCAGCACGTCGACCGATTTCTGGGTGAGCTTCAAATTGTTCGGCGTGGTGCCGCTGACGCTGCTGTTCGGCGTGCTGCAATATCCGCTGATCACAAAGCATCACTTGGAAACGAAGAACTAGCGCGCCGCTGCCTTGGCGATTTCCGGCTCCAGCAAGCGCGTCAGATTGTCGGCGTCGATCGGCCCGACCAGCTTGTACGCGATGCGGCCGTCGCGCCCGACCAGGAATGTCTCCGGCACGCCATAGACGCCCCAGTCGATCGAGGCGCGGCCATTGTCGTCGCGGCCGGTTGCGGCGAACGGATTGCCGTAGCGGTTGAGAAACCGCCGTGCATTGTCGGGCGAATCCTTGTAGTTGATGCCGACCAGCTGGATGCGCTTGTCCTTCGCCAATTGCTCCAGCAGCGGCACCTCGTCGTGGCAAGGCACGCACCACGACGCCCACACATTCACCAGCGTCACCGCGCCTTTAAAGGTTGCATTGTTCAGGCCCGGCACCGCTTTGCCGTCGCGCTGCACGCCTTCGAGCGGGGCTAAGTCTGTCGGCGGCGCCGGTTGGCCGATCAAGGCGGAGGGAATGCGCGAGGGGTCGCCGCTGCCGAGCCGGAAATAGAACAAGGTGGCGAGCGCCAGAAACGTCGCCAACGGCAGCAGCACCAGGATGTTGCGCCGCCGGTTGCCGACGCCTTCGCTCGGTTCCGCGCTCATAGTTTGCTCTTGCGCGATCGTTGCGAGCGACGCGTCACGTCGCGCTTTTCAAGATTGCCGAGAATGCGTTGCTGCGCGGCGAAGTCGAGCACGACCCAGGCAATCAGCGCGGCGATCACGGCCGCCGTCACCGCATAACCGGCGACAATGAAGTCGGCATGCGGTCCGAGATTCATGCGCATCCTTCATGGCGCATGATTTTGTCCGAAAACCGGCGTACACTTTTCGGGATCATGCGCGGTCGGCCTGCATCAATCGCATCGTGCGCACGCGCCGGCGCAAAATCTCGTTGCGCATGGCGGCGAGATGCAGCGTCACGAACAGCAGCGCGAACGCGCCGGCCATGATCAGCAGCGGAATAAGAATGGACGAATCGATGGCCGAGCCGCCTACGCGGAACACCGAGGCCGGTTGGTGCAGTGTGTTCCACCATTCGACCGAGAACTTGATGATCGGAATATTGACCGCGCCGACCAACGCAAGGATCGCCGCCGTGCGCGAGCCGCGGCCAGGGTCCTCGGCGGTCCAATAAAGCGCGAGTACGCCGAGATAGAGCAGGAACAGCACCAGCACCGAGGTCAGGCGCGCATCCCATACCCAGTAGGTGCCCCACATCGGCCGGCCCCAGAGCGAGCCGGTGACGAGGCAAATGAAGGTGAAGGCCGCGCCAATCGGCGCCGCCGCCTTGCCGGCCACGTCCGCCAGCGGATGCCGCCACACCAGCGTGCCGAGCGCGGCGAGGCTCATCACGCCCCAGCCGAACATGCCGAGCCATGCCGCCGGCACGTGCAGGAACATGATCTTCACCGTGGCGCCCTGCTGGTAGTCGTCGGGTGCGTTCAAGACGCGCGCGAGCCCAAAGGCGAAAGCCACTACAGTCGCCGCCGCCAGCCATGGCAGTGCACGGTTCACAAAGCCGAGAAAGCGCGTCGGATTGGCGAGATCGATGACTGCCATGCCAATTATTCCAGTCCATGCCGAAGCGCCGCGGCCGCGGCGAACGGGCCCAGCACCAACGAGCCCAAGGATAACGCACAAAGAATGGTGAAAGGGGGGCCGAAGGGAGCCGCTCCGGCAATTGCGGCATCGGCGGCGCCGACACCGAAGATCAGCACTGGAATGGTCAGCGGCAGTACCAGCACTGCCAGCAGCAGGCCGCCGCGCCGCAGCGTTGCCGACAGTGCAGCGCCGATCAGTCCGATGAAAGTGAGCGCCGGCGTGCCGGCGAGCAAGGTCAACGCGACCGCGCCCATGGAATGCAATTCGACATTGAGCATCAGCCCCAGCACCGGTGTGATCACTACCAGCGGCAGTCCGGTGGTCAGCCAATGCGCGACCGCTTTCGCCGCCACCGCCAGTTCGAGCGGCATGCGGCCCATCATCAGCAGGTCGAGCGACCCGTCGTCGTAATCCGTCGCGAATAGCCGGTCGAGCGCAAGCAGGCTCGCCAGCAGCGCGCCAAGCCACAGAATCGCCGGGCCGATGCGCGCCAGCAGTTTTAAATCGGGGCCGATGGCGAACGGCATCATCGCGACCACAATCAGGAAGAACATAGCGCCCATCAGCGCCCCGCCGCCGATGCGAACGCTCAGCCGCATGTCGCGGAGCAGAAGGGCGGTAAAGGCGTTCATGCCGGCCCGAGCTTCAGTTCGCGCGCGCGTCCAAGCCCTAGAGGCCCATGCGCGGCAGCGACAATCAAGCCACCTCCGGCGAGATGGCCGCGCATCAGGGTCGCCAGCTGCTTCTGCGAGGGCGCATCGAGTGCCGAGGCCGGTTCGTCGAGTAGCCAGATTGGCCGTGGCGTGGCGACCAGCCGGGCGATCGAAAGCCGCCGCCGCTGCCCGGCCGACAGGTAAGCGGCCGGCAGGTCGGCTAGCGGGGCGAGGTCGACTGCCTCAAGGCCTGCGGAAATTGCGCGGCCAGGGGCTCCCAGGAAATCGGACCAGAATTGCAGGTTTTCACCGACTGAAAGGGAGGGTTTTACTGCGTCTTGATGGCCGAGATAATGCGCCTGTTCCCCTAGCGTGGCGTCCGCCTCGCCACCGGCGAGTTCCAACCGGCCGCCGGAAATGCCAATCAGTCCTGCGATCATGCGCAGCAGCGACGATTTGCCGGCGCCGTTTCTTCCCGTCACCAGCAGGGCTTGCCCGCCGGACAGGCTGAAATTCAAGCCGCTGAACACCTCGCGTCCGCCGCGACTGCAGGCCAGATTGTCGCCGGTAAGCTGCATCAGGCGCGTCGCGGCCTGCCCGCTGGCAGCGGGCCGGTTACTGAAAACGCGAATGTTCTGAGCATCTTTCGAGCGATCCCAGTAAATCTTGCGTCGCGTGCGAAAATACCTTTTAAGCCCGCGTTTGCGGCGCTACGTTAGAGTACTTGGAACCTAAGTCATGCCGGCGAGAAAATCCCTGTCTTGCTAGTAGCTTAGACTGAAACAGCGCCGATGTCCCCAGCCGGGATATGGAAAAAGCCAACATGACTTCCCTCGATAGTTTTAGATGCTGCAAAACGCTCCAGGTTGGTAGCAAGACATACGCCTATTTCAGTCTGCCGACCGCGGAGAGAAATGGTCTCAAGGGCATTTCCCGCCTGCCGTTCTCGATGAAAGTCCTTCTGGAAAACATGCTGCGCAACGAAGACGGGCGCACCGTGACCAAGGACGACATCAAGGCGGTGGCCGAATGGCTCAAGACAAAAACGTCCGAGCGCGAGTTCCCCTTCCGTCCGGCGCGCGTGCTGATGCAGGACTTCACCGGTGTGCCGGCGGTAGTCGATCTCGCCGCCATGCGCGACGCCATGAAGGCGCTCGGCGGCGACCCCAAGAAAATCAATCCGCTGGTTCCCGTCGATCTTGTCATCGACCACTCGGTGGCGGTGACCTTTTTCGGCAACAACCAGGCGTTCAAGAAAAACGTTGACGAGGAATACCGGCAGAACCAGGAGCGCTACAAATTCCTGAAATGGGCGCAACGTTCGTTCGACAATTTCAGCGTTGTGCCTCCCGGTACGGGCATCTGCCACCAGGTCAATCTGGAATATTTGTCGCGCGTGGTGTGGACCAAAAAGGACAAGGTGAAGGTTGACGGCAAGACGGCGACCATGGAGGTCGCCTATCCCGACACGGTGGTCGGAACCGACTCGCACACGACCATGGTCAACGGTCTCTCGGTGCTCGGCTGGGGCGTCGGCGGCATCGAGGCGGAAGCCGCGATGCTCGGCCAGCCGCTGTCGATGACGCTGCCCGAAGTGATCGGCTTCAAGCTGGCTGGCAAGCTCAAGGAAGGCGTCACCGCCACCGACCTGGTGCTCACCGTTACCGAAATGCTGCGCAAGCGCGGCGTGGTCGGAAAGTTCGTGGAATTCTTCGGTCCCGGTCTTGCGCATCTCACGATCGCGGACCGCGCCACGCTGGGCAACATGTCGCCGGAATATGGCGCGACCTGCGGCTTCTCGCCGATCGACGACGACACCATCACCTTCCTGAAAAACACCGGCCGTCCGGCGGAAGTGGTCGCGCTGGTCGCCGCCTATGCCAAGGCGCAGGGCATGTTCCGAGTCAAAACAACGCCCGATCCGATGTTTACCGACATCCTCAAGCTCGAACTCGGTTCGGTCGAAGCCTCGCTCGCGGGCCCGAAACGGCCGCAGGATCGCGTGGCGCTCAAGGACGTGAAAATGGGCTTTGCCGGCTCCATGGATAAGGAATTCGGCAAGAGTTCCGAGATGAAGAAGCGCGTGCCGGTCAACGGGCACAATTACGACATCGGTCACGGCGACGTGGTAATCGCGGCGATCACTTCCTGCACCAACACCTCCAACCCGAGCGTGATGATCGGCGCTGGCCTGCTCGCCCGCAAAGCCGCGGCCAAGGGGCTTGCCCCCAAGCCGTGGGTGAAGACCTCGCTCGCCCCTGGTTCGCAGGTAGTCGGCGAATATCTCGACAAGTCCGGTCTGCAGAAGGATCTCGACAAACTCGGCTTCAACCTGATCGGCTATGGCTGCACCACCTGCATCGGAAATTCCGGTCCGTTGCCGCCGCAGAATTCCAAGGCGATCAATGACGGCGATCTGGTCGCAGCCGCGGTGTTGTCGGGCAACCGCAACTTCGAAGGCCGCGTGAACGCCGATGTGCGCGCCAACTATCTGGCGTCACCTCCACTGGTGGTCGCCTACAGCATTGCCGGCTCGATGAATGTCGACATGATGAAGGACGCGATCGGCACCGATCAGAAGGGCAAGAAGGTCTTCCTGAAGGACATCTGGCCGTCGAACAAGGAAATCGGCGAGTTCATCACCAAGAACGTCACCAAGCAGATCTTCACCAAGAAATACGCCGATGTGTTCAAGGGCGATTCCAACTGGCGCAAGATCAGCATCAAAGGCGGCATGACCTACGGCTGGGACAAGAAGTCGACCTACGTGCAGAATCCGCCTTATTTCACCGGCATGAAGAAAGCGCCAAAGCCGCTCGAGGACATTGTCGATGCGCGCGTGCTGGCGTTGTTGCTCGATTCGATCACCACCGACCACATTTCGCCGGCCGGTTCGATCAAGGTCGATTCACCGGCCGGAAAATATCTGATCGATCACAAGGTCAAGCCCGCCGACTTCAACCAATTCGGCACGCGCCGCGGCAATCACGAAGTGATGATGCGCGGCACCTTCGGCAATATCCGCATCAAGAACCAGATGGTGCCGGGGGTCGAAGGCGGCTTCACCGTGCACTATCCCTCGAAGCAGCGCATGACGATCTACGACGCGGCCATGAAATATAAGGCCGACCGTGTTCCGCTGGTGGTGTTCGCCGGCAAAGAATATGGCAGCGGTTCCTCGCGCGATTGGGCGGCCAAAGGCTCGGTGCTGCTCGGCGTCCGCGCGGTGGTATGCCAGTCGTTCGAGCGCATCCATCGCTCTAACCTGGTGGGCATGGGCGTGATGCCACTGGTATTCGAGGAAGGCACGTCCTGGCAAACGCTGGGGCTGAAGGGCGACGAGCAGGTCACGATTCGCGGCCTGCATGGCGAGATCAAGCCTGGCCAGCGGCTGATTGCCGAGATCGTATCCGGCAACGGAACCTTGAAGCGGGTCCCGCTGATCTGCCGGATCGATACATTGGACGAGCTCGAATACTTCAAGAACGGTGGAATCTTGCAATACGTGTTGCGCCAATTGGCAGGCTGATCGGCAATTCAGTGAAACTGCCCACCGGCGATGGGACGTTCACTGCGAAGTGAGTGGCGAGTGATAGACGGCGCGCTCTATATGGCGTCTCGCGAGCTAGTGCGCCGATTTCTAGGTCCTGTATAGTCTACTACAATCTCATTCAGGACCTTCAAATCGAAAGTGGCCCTAGATTTATAAAGTTGCTCGTGCCCCTTTGCTTCCAAAGTTCGCGTTAGAGAGCGACGCGATGGATTGCGAACTTCGGAAGCGGGGCACGAGGGGGATCGTGAGATCGGTATGAGCTATCGCCACATCACCATTGCGGCCGCAATCATTTGCACCACCGCGATAGCACCTGCTTTGGCCGGCGAGCCGCGCGCTGTCATTGAACTGTTCACCAGCCAAGGCTGCTCATCCTGTCCGCCCGCCGATAAGCTTGCCGGCGAGCTGGCCAACGATCCGTCCTTGCTGATCCTGAGCCTGCCGGTCGATTACTGGGACTATCTCGGCTGGAAGGACACGCTTGCCCTGCACGGCCATTCCAACCGCGAGCGCGCCTATGCCGATGCGCGCGGCGATCGCGAAGTCTATACGCCGCAGGTCGTGGTCAACGGTCTCGCGCCCGTGCTTGGCAGCGACAAGGCGGCGATTGAAGGCGCGATTGCATCGACGCGCCGCACTGCCGCACCGCTGACATTGCCGATCACCATGACGGTTGCGAACGGGAAGGTGACGGTGAATGTGCCGGCCGCCAAAACCGAGCAGCCTAGCGGCGAAATCTGGCTATGCCCGATCACGAGCAAGGTGGCGGTCGCCATCGAACGTGGTGAGAACCGCGGCCACACTATGACCTATTATAATGTGGTCCGGCGCTGGGTGAGGCTCGGCGAATGGACCGGCAAGGCGGCGACCTTCAGCATGCCGGTGGCCGACATGGGAAACAGCGATTTTTCCATCCAGGACATCGATCGCGTTACCGTGCTGGTGCAAAGCGGCGTCGCCGCCAAGCCCGGCGTGATGCTGGGCGCCGCGACGGCGGCACTGCACTAGAGCGATTTCACTTTCCGTCGGACGCGCAAAAAAATCGGGCCGGCAAATGCCGACCCGAAGGCTTAGGGGATTGAACCTTACGCTAACTCAACTGGCCCGGTCGGACGAACCCCGGGGGGCTGGGGGGCTGAGGAATCCGGAACTCGATCCGGACCGGGCCTTGAGGCAACGCTGACCTTTTCCCAAGCCAGCGTGACCGGCGATTGGCCGAAATTAGGCGTTATTATGGTTCGTTTAACGACTTCGTGATCGACGGCCGGCCATTTTGCCCGTTTCTAGGCCTCGTCCTGCTCAAAGGGAGCTTTCGCTGCCTAGAGGAAGTCCTTGCCGTGGTCATTCCCGGGCGCGATCATCGGTTTTGAAAAAGGAGGCGCCGCATGACGTTCGGTTCCGGCGAAATCGATCCCAGCCAGTCCCCCGGGGGTGGATCCGCAGCGCGAAGTGCATCCGCCCCCGCCGCCCAAGTCACCTTTAGCCGCCGAGAGCTCAACCGCATTCTCGATCTCTATGGCCGCAAGGTCGCCGCCGGCGAGTGGCGCGATTACGCTATCGATTTCCTGAAAGACCGCGCGGTGTTCTCGGTGTTCCGGCGCAGCTCGGAAGTGCCGCTCTACCGCATCGAAAAAAATCCGAAGCTGGCGCGCCGCCAGGGCGCCTACAGCGTGATTTCCGCGACCGGCCTGATCGTGCGCCGCGGCCATGAACTCGATCGCGTGCTGCGTGCGATCGACGTGTCGCTGTCGTTAGTGGCGAACTGAGGATAAATGCAAACGCCCCGGCACATAGCCGGGGCGCTGGACAGTTCGCAGTTCCGTGATGCAGCTTAGCGGAGGTCGCCCAACTGCGCTTTAGCGCCGGTCGCCCATGAAGCGCAGCAGGAACAGGAACAGATTGATGAAGTCGAGATAGAGCGTCGAGCGCGCCCATCACTGCCTTGCGGCCGGCGACAGTGCCGTCATCGTCGACGCTGTACATCTCCTTGATCTTCTGGGTATCCCAGGCGGTGAGCCCTGCGAAGATCAGCACACCGATGGCCGAGATTGCGAAGTCGAGTCCGGTGCTCTTCAGGAACATGTTGACGATCATCGCCAATGATGAGCCCGAACAGACCCATCACCAGGAACGATCCGATCGGCGAAAGATCGCGCTGCGTGGTGTAGCCATACAGGCTCAGCGCGCCGAACGATGCAGCCGAGATGAAGAAGGTGCGGGTCACCGAGGCGCCGGTGTAAGCAAGAAGCACCGTCGACAGCATCAGCCCGAGCAAGCCGGCATAGAACGATGAACAGGGCCAGCGCCGTGCTGGCCTGCAAGCGTTGATACGGAAGCTCAGGAAGAACACGATGCCCGAGCGTTCCGAGAAACAGCACGATCGTCAGCGGGCCGCTGAAGATAGTCTGCCCGAACGAGGTCAGCCCGGTGATCTTGCCCGCCGCGTCGGTGACAACGGCGGCGTTGAAGGTCATCCAAGCGACGACGCCGGTCAGAGCGACGCCGGCGGCCATGTAATTGTAGATGCGGATCATGTAAGCGCGCAGGCCCACATCGATCGCGGTCGAGCGCGCAGCGCCGAAGCCGCGAGCAGCTACGTTACGGTCATAGTCCGACATCGAAGTTTCCTCTCTCATGTCCCGGCTCGTTTGCCGGTCACGTCAGGCGCGCTGGCCTGTGCCGTCGCGCTCGTGGTCTGAAATCTAGTATGCGAACAGTGTTGGCGCCAGATATGGCTCTACCATGACAAGCTTTGTTGCGGATCGTTAACGATCCGCCGCGCCGGGCATTATAGCGGCAAAATCGCTTGTTAGTCGAAAGACTTGGGCAATCGTGGGCGTGTCGCCGCGCGGCGGAATGCCGCAAAACGCGCATGATCCCGAAAAGTGGGCACCGGTTTTCGGAAAAGACCATGCGCAAGGCAGATTCTACAAATTCCTCAGTACTTGGGCGGGTTTCTGGCCGAGCGCCGTGAAGGTGCCGGCCAGGCCCAAGGCGACCGTGACCACCACCGCCGCCAGGGCGGCGGCCAAAGCCGGCAAGGGTTGCCAGCTAAAAGTCATGTTCATCAGGTCGGCCACGATCAGCCAGCCGGCGAGCGAGCCGCTCAACACGCCGAATACCGCCGTGGCGGTGCCGAGCAGTAGATATTCGATCGTGTAGGCGGTCAGCAGCCGAAAGCGCGTGGCGCCCAGCGTCTTGAGGATCACCGCGTCATAAACCCGATGGCGGTGGCCGGCGGCGAGCGCGCCGCCCAGCACCAATGCCGCCGCCAACAACGTAATTGCGCTGGCGCCGCGGATCCCCAGCACCAGATTTTGCACAATGGCGCCGACCGCCTCCAGCGCTTCCTTTACCCGCACCGAGGTGACCATGGGGAATTTGTCGGCGACCGCGCGCAGGACGGCGCCTTCCTGGGTCGGCGTGCCGCCGCCGGCATATGTCAGCGTGGCCAGATGCGTGAGCGGCGCTCCACTGAAAGTATGCGGCGAAAACACCATCACGAAATTGATGCCGAGGCTCTGCCAGTCGACCTTGCGCATATTGGCGATGTTGGCGGTGATATTGCGGCCGAGCACGTTGACGGTGACGGGGTCGCCGAGCTTGAGGCCCAACCCGTCGGCAATCTGCTTTTCGAACGACACCAGAGGCGGGCCGTCATAGTCGGCCGCCCACCATTTGCCTTCAACCAGACGCGAGCCGACGGGGACCTCATTGCTGTAGGTCATGCCGCGGTCGCTTTGCAGCACCCAGGCTGCGTCCTCCTTCGGCTTGAGGTTCTCCGCCGGTGTGCCGTTGGCGGAGACAATACGCCCGCGCAGCATCGGCACTTCCTCGAGCGTCGCGCTCGGCGCTTGCGCGCGCACGAAGGCGTCGAACGGCTCGGCCTGATCCGAAGGGATGTCGAGAAAATAGAATGACGGCGCCTTGGCCGGCAACGCGGCGGTGAATTGCTGGCGCAAGTTAACGTCGATCTCGATCACCGTGATCAGCAAGGCAATGCCGAGCCCCAACGAGAGCACGATGGTCGGCGTCAGCGCGCTCGGCCGATGGATATTGGCGACCGCCATGCGCAGCACGGTGGAGCGCGCGCGCGGCGCGTGGCGCGCGGTAAACATCAGCAGCGAGGCGACCAGCCGCAACAAGATGAAAACGCCGGCGGCGACACCGACATAGATGATCGCCACGCGCCGGTCATAGGCCAGCAGCACCGCGAGCGCCGCTAGCACGACCGCGGCGAGAGCAGTGAGCGCGATATAGATCTTTCGCGGCCAGCGCGGCTGCCCCGCCACCACGTCGCGGAACAATTCGCCGACCGGCACGTCATGCGCGCGACCGAGCGGCCAGAGTGCGAAAACAAGCGCCGTCAGCAGGCCGTAGATCAAGGCCAGCAGAAGTTCGGCCGGATGCAGCGCCGGCACGAACGGCAAGGGAATGATCGAGCCAAAACTCCAGGCGATTACGAATGGCAGTATGGCGCCGAGCGCCATGCCGATGACGCCGCCAATCAGCGCCAGTAAAAGCACTTGCGTGAGGTAGACGGTAAAGACGCGCCGGCCGCTGGCGCCCAGCGCCTTCAAGGTGGCAATCACCTCGCGGCGGCGATCGAGATGGCTCTTCACGGCATTGCCGACGCCGACGCCGCCCACCAGCAACGCAGTCATTCCGACAATGGTGAGGAACTGCGTGAAGCGCTCGACGTTGCGCTCGAGTTGCGGCGAGACATTGGTGCGATTGCGAATGTCCCAGCCGGCCTCGGGCAGTTGCGCGCGCGCTTGTGCCGTCACCGCGGCAACCGCGGCATCGAGGCTCTGCGGTAGCCGCAGGCGATAGCTCCAGCGCACCAGGCTGCCCGGCTGCAGCAGGCCGGTCGCCCGCAACGCGTCGCCGCTCACCAGCAGCCGCGGTCCGAAGCCGATGCCGGCCGCGAGCTTGTCGGGCTCACTGGCCAGCGCGGCGCGAATTTCGATTGCCGCATTGCCGATGGTCAGTCGCGCGCCCGGTTTGATATCGAGCCGCGCCAGCAGCGTCGGATCGGCCGCCGCGCCGAATGCACCATCGCGCTGGGCCAGCGCGTCCTGGAGTGCCGCCGGTGGGTCGAACTTGACCTCTCCGAATAGTGGATAGGCGTTGTCGACTGCCTTCAATTCCACAAGGGTCGCCTGGCCGTCGGCGCCGCGCGCCATGGCGCGCAAGGTGGCGGCGCTCGACAATCTGCCGTGGCTTTCAAGAAATGCCCGCTCGTCCGCCGTAGCTTCGCGCTGGATCAGGGTGAACGACAGATCGCCGCCGAGGATCACCTGGCCCTGGCGCGCGAGCCCGTCGGAAAGGCTGGCCGCCAGCGAGCCGACGCCGGCAATCGCCATGCAGCCGAGCGCGATGCAGGCGATGAACACGTAGAAGCCGCGCAATCCGCCGCGCAATTCGCGCAAGGCGTATTGCAGTGGGAGCCATCGGCCGTTTTCGCGCATGTGTGCTGTCGCGGCGACGCTCATGCGCCGCTCGCGCCGTCAATGTGGCCGGAGCGCAGCCGCACTACGCGGCCGCAGCGCGCGGCGAGCGCCGAATCATGCGTGACCAGCACCAGTGTGGTGCCGCGCTTGGCATGGCCGGCAAACAGCAGATCGATGATCTGGGCGCCGGTTTCCTCGTCGAGGTTTCCGGTCGGCTCGTCGGCGACCAAAATCGCCGGATTGGGGGCGAGCGCGCGGGCGACCGCAACGCGCTGCTGCTCGCCGCCGGACAGTTCGGCCGGGTAATGATACAGCCGCTCGCTCAAGCCCACGCCGGTGAGTTCGGCCCGTGCGCGCTCTTGGGCGTCAGCGACGCCGGCCAATTCCAACGGCACCGCCACATTTTCCAGCGCGGTCATGGTCGGAATCAAGTGAAACGACTGGAAGACGATTCCAACATGGCTGCCGCGGAAACGCGCCAGCGCGTCTTCGTCGAGTTCGCCCAGAGTTGCGCCGGCTACCGCAATCGTTCCGGTGTCGGCCCGCTCCAGCCCGGCCATTACCATCAGCAGCGTGGATTTGCCCGAGCCGGACGGCCCCACTAGCCCAATCGCCTCGCCGCTACCTATATTGAGGTCGATGTCTTTGAGGATATGAACGCGGGCCGCGCCATGGCCGAGTGAAAGATTGACACCGGCAAGTTTGATTGCAGGCTGCGCAATTGCCGGTACCGCCTTGGAGTTCTTCGCCATGTGGCCTTTCCGTTCGCACCCCCGCTCATATGGGGCATTTGCCGTCCGGGTCCAGCGTCTTGCAAAGCTGGCCATGCTCACGATGTTTTGCGCGCTGGCGCTGGCAAGCGGCCCGGTGGCCGCGGACCTCCCGGTCAGGATTGTGGCGCTGGGCAATTCGCTGACCGCCGGCTATGGGCTGGCGGCGCAGGCCGCTTTCCCGGCGAGATTAGCGGCGGCGCTGCAGGCCAGGGGCATTGCGGCATCCATCACCAATGCCGGGGTGTCGGGCGATACCGCCTCCGGCGGGCTCGACCGGCTCGAGTGGTCGGTGCCGGAGGGCACCGAGGCGGTCATCCTCGAATTGGGCGCCAACGACGCCTTGCGTGCGATGGATCCGAATGTGACCAAGGCGGCGCTCAACGCCATCCTGAACAAGCTCAGAGATCGCCATATTGCCGTGCTACTCGCCGGCATGAAGGCGCCGCCAAATCTGGGGCCCGATTATGCGCGCGCGTTCAACGGCATCTTTCCGGCTCTTGCCGCGAGCCATTCGGTGGTTTTCTATCCGTTCTTTCTCGACGGCGTGGTCGGCAATTCCAGCTTGAACCTGCTCGATGGCATGCATCCGAACCCCGCCGGCGTCGACATTATCGTGGCGCGTATTCTGCCACAGGTCGAAAAGCTGATCTCCCGCGCGCGGGCTGGGCGTGGAGCCTGAGCACGTAATCCCGAAAAGTGGGAGCCGGTTTTCAGAAAAGATTACGCGCAACCAAGAGATTACGCGCACCAAAAGTAGATTCCCATGCCGCGTCTATTTACCGGCGTTGAAATACCGCCCGATATCGGCGAAGCGCTGAGCATGCTGCGCGGCGGACTGCCGGGCGCGCGCTGGATCACGCCCGACCATTATCACGTGACGCTGCGCTTTATCGGCGACGTCGATGACATGGTCGCGCAAGAGGTCGCTTTGATGCTCGGGCGAGTCAGGCGCAGCGCTTTCGATCTGCATTTCGAAGGGCTCACGTCGTTCGGCGGGCGCAAGCCGCGCGCGGTGATCGCCACCGTGGCGCCGGCGCAGCCGCTGCTCGACGTTCAGGCCGAGCATGAACGGCTAATGCAACGCATCGGCCTGGAGCCGGAGGGCCGCAAATACATACCGCACGTAACACTGGCGCGCCTGCGTGAATCGTCCAGCCTGCAGGTCGCGGATTATCTCGCGGCGCGCGGCTATTTCCGCACCGCGGCTTTTCCGGTCTCGCGTTTCGTCTTGTTCTCGGCGCGCAAATCGGTCGGCGGGGGGCCTTATGTGGTCGAGGCGAGTTATCCGCTGACCTAACCACGTCCAGAGGCCTCGCACGGTGCAAGTATCTGGATTCCGGATAGCCTCGCTTCGCTCGGCTTCCAGAATGACGGAGA
This sequence comes from uncultured Alphaproteobacteria bacterium, assembly GCA_963741115.1. Classification (GTDB taxonomy): domain Bacteria; phylum Pseudomonadota; class Alphaproteobacteria; order Rhizobiales; family Xanthobacteraceae; genus Pseudolabrys. The sequence goes on from CAVUGR010000004.1 coordinate 85,910, forward strand.
GAGATTAAGCCGGCTTGAACAGCCGCGACTGCACGTCCATGACGGCGGCGGCAACGCCGTGCGCGTCGGCCATGGCTTCGCGCATCAGCGAGAGCGGCGTCGAGCGTGGCGTATCGACTTCGCCGACGACACTGCCGAAATCGAACGAAAGGTCGGCCTCGAATTTGCGGGCGAGCTGTTGCATGCGCTGATTGTTGGCGAGGCAATGCATATGCAGCGCGTTGATGCCGCGGTTGCGTGCGCTCAACAGCGTGCGTTCGAGCAAGACCGTGCCCACGCCGTGGCTTTGCCAGGGCTGTTCGATGCTGAAGGCGGCTTCCGCCGTGTGGGTCAGCACGGAGCCCATGCGCCGCAACTCGGCCGCGCCGCGCAAGGTCCCGTCGACAAAAAAGCCGTGCACCACGACGCCGATCTCGTTTGCCGTCGCGGCATGGCTGGCAATCAAGTCGTCCGACACCGTGCCGGAAAAGCGCCGGTACCGGCTCTCTTTGTCGAGCCGCAGCAGATGGTCGCGATAGGCGTCGGTCTCGCCGATCCACAATTTGCGAATGGCGCCGCCCTCGGGAAGGGGTTCGTGCATCTTAGGTCTCCTGAAGTCGCATCGTCTTGCTTCGGCGCATTGTCGGGAATCGCCCGCTACTAGCTATATGGTGCAATGCAGCAAAAAGACGACTTAAATCCTTCCTGACGGGACCCCTACCTGCGAAAAGCGCATGGCTAACAAGGGATTACCGCACTTTTTGTGCAGCATTTGGCGCAACATCCGGCCGCAGCTATCCAAAGGTCGATTTACAGCGGGGAGCAGTTCCCACTAGGAGTCGGCCCGAACACCTTCAGGCGGCGCGTCCCTCGCCTGGTCCGCAATGTCCTAAAGCCTCATGTCCGAAATCTTCAGCACGCGCTACGCGGCGCTCGTTGCCGCCGGAAAACTCGAGGCCGATCCTGGCCAGGAGGTGCTGGCGAAGCATCTAGCCGAGCTAGAGCGTCGCCTCGATCGCAAGCGGCTGGCGCAAAAATCGTCCGCGCTCGGCTGGATGTTCGGCAAGCGCGAAGCCGCCGGCGCCCCTCTAAAGGGGCTTTACGTCTACGGCGATGTTGGCCGCGGCAAGACCATGCTGATGGACCTGTTTTTCGAGACGAGCTCGGTGGCGCGCAAACGCCGCGTCCATTTCCACGAATTCATGGCCGACGTTCATGAACGCGTTCATGGCTATCGGCAAGAAATCAAGAACGGCAAAGCGGCCGACCACGATCCGATCCAGCGCGCCGCCGCGGCGATCGCCGAGGAAGCCTGGCTGCTCTGCTTCGACGAATTTCATGTCACCGATATTGCCGACGCCATGATCCTCGGCCGGCTGTTCACGCGGCTGTTCGAACTCGGCGTCACCGTGGTGGCGACGTCAAATCTGGCGCCGAGCGAACTTTACAAGGACGGGCTCAATCGCGAGCTTTTTCTTCCCTTCATCGCGCAACTCATGCGCCACTGCGAAGTCGTGCGGCTGGAAGCGCGGGCGGATTTCCGGCTGGAGAAACTCACCGGCGTGGCTACCTGGTATGTGCCGCCCAATGCAAAAGCCGATGCCGCGCTTGACGATGCCTGGCTGCGCCTGGCCGGAAATGGCGGGGCGCCGCACGAACTGGTGGTGAAGGGCCATATCGTGCATGTGCCGAAGGCGGCGATGGGGGTCGCGCGTTTTTCGTTCGACGATCTATGCGCCCGCCCGCTGGCGGCCGGCGACTATCTCCAAATCGCGCACGAATTCCACACCCTCATTGTCGACCATATTCCGGTCATGGATTACGGCCGCCGCAATGAAGCCAAGCGCTTCATCATTCTGATCGATACGCTGTACGACCACGCGGTGAAGCTGCTCGCATCCGCGCAGGCGCAGCCGGACCAGCTTTATCGCGGCAGCGAGGGCTACGAGGCGCAGGAATTCAAACGCACGGCGTCGCGGCTGATCGAAATGCGCTCGCAATCCTATCTCGGGCTGCCGCATGGGCCGCGCCAGGGCGCCGCGATCGATACCGGCAAGATCGTCGAGACTTAAAAACCACCAGACGCCCGGCGTGATCGGCGCGATGCGAAATAGCCTCTGGACTCATGGCCGCCTGTCTGCTGGTATAATGTATACAAAGCACTCATAGCGGCCAGCCTTCATCCTTCGGCGGCTTGTCGCCGCCAGCCGGACCGGATAACCACCAATCGGCCGGCCCATTATCAGTCGAGAGTTTATGCACCATGGCGCGTAACAAGATTGCGTTGATCGGTGCCGGCCAGATTGGCGGCACGCTTGCCCACCTCGTTGGATTGAAACAACTTGGCGATGTCGTGATGTTCGACGTCATGGAGGGCATCCCGCAGGGCAAGGCGCTCGACATCGCACAGTCCTCGCCGGTCAACAAGTTCGACGCCAAATTCACCGGCACCAACACCTACGAAGCGATCGACGGCGCCGACGTGTGCATCGTCACCGCCGGCGTGCCGCGCAAGCCCGGCATGAGCCGCGATGATCTGCTCGACATCAATCTCAAGGTGATGGGCCAGGTCGGCTCCGGCATCAAGAAATACGCGCCCGACGCTTTCGTGATCTGCATCACCAATCCGCTCGACGCCATGGTCTGGGCGTTGCAGAAATCCTGCGATCTGCCGAAGCAGAAAGTCGTCGGCATGGCCGGCGTGCTCGACTCCGCTCGTTTCCGCTATTTCCTCGCCGACGAATTCAACGTCTCGGTGGAAGACGTCACCGCCTTCGTGCTCGGCGGCCACGGCGACACCATGGTACCGCTCACGCGCTATTCGGCGGTCGCCGGCATTCCGGTGCCGGACCTCGTCAAAATGGGCTGGAGCTCGCAGGCGCGCATCGACGAGATTGTCAAGCGTACCGCCAATGGCGGCGCCGAAATCGTCAATCTGCTGAAGACCGGCTCGGCCTTCTACGCGCCGGCGGCCTCGGCCATCGCCATGGCGGAAAGCTATCTGCTCGATAAAAAGCGCGTGCTGCCTTGCGCGGCCTGGCTCAACGGCGAATACGGCGTCAAGGATCTCTATGTCGGCGTGCCGGTAGTGATCGGCGCCAAGGGCGTCGAGCGCATCGTCGAGATCGAGCTCAACGGGACCGAGCGCGCGATGTTCGAGAAGTCGGTGGAATCGGTGCAGGGCCTGGTCGAGGCCTGCATGAAGATCGCGCCCAATCTCGGCAGCTAACAAGCCGGCGCTTTCGCCCAGGGGCAAGTCATGAATATCCACGAGTATCAGGCGAAAGCAGTGTTGCGCGAGTTCGGCGTCCCGACCCCGCGCGGGGTGCCGGCATTCAGCGTCGATGAGGCGATCAAGGGCGCGCAGGAACTAGGCGGCCCGGTCTGGGTGGTGAAGGCGCAGATCCACGCCGGCGGACGTGGCAAGGCCGGGGGCGTCAAGGTGGTAAAGTCCATCGACGACGTGAAGAAGGAATCGACCCGCATCCTCGGCTCGACTTTGGTCACGCACCAGACCGGCCCGCACGGCAAGAAGGTCAACCGGCTTTACATCGAGGAAGGCTCGGCCATCGATCGCGAGTTCTATCTCTCGGCGCTGATCGACCGCGAAACTTCGCGCGTCGCTTTCGTGGTCTCCACCGAAGGCGGCATGGACATCGAGGAAGTCGCGCACAAGACGCCGGAAAAGATCATCACCTTCTCGGTCGATCCGGCCACCGGCATCATGCCGCATCACGGCCGCCTGGTGGCAAAGACCCTCAAGCTCACCGGCGATCTCGCCAAGCAGATGGAAGTCCTTCTCCCCAAGCTCTACTCGGCCTTCATCGCGAAGGACATGAGCATGCTGGAGATCAATCCGCTGGTGGTGACCAAGGACAACATGATCATCTGTCTCGACGCCAAGGTCGACTTCGACGGCAACGCGCTCTACCGCCACCCCGACGTGGTGGCGCTGCGCGATCTGACCGAGGAAGATGAGAAGGAAACCGAGGCTTCGAAATACGATCTCAACTACATCGCGCTCGACGGCTCGATCGGTTGCATGGTCAACGGCGCGGGTCTCGCCATGGCGACCATGGACATCATCAAGCTCTACGGCATGGCGCCGGCCAACTTCCTCGACGTCGGCGGCAGCGCCACCAAGGAGAAGGTCACGGCGGCGTTCAAGATCATCACCTCGGATCCGAGCGTAAAGGGGATTCTGGTGAATATCTTCGGCGGCATCATGAAGTGCGACGTGATCGCGGAAGGCGTGGTGGCTGCGGTGAAGGAAGTCGGGTTGAAGGTGCCGCTGGTGGTTCGTCTCGAAGGCACCAACGTCGATCTCGGCAAGAAGATCATCGCCGAGTCCAAGCTCAACGTGACCTCGGCGGATGATCTCGATGACGCCGCGCAGAAGATTGTCAAAGCTGTGAAGGAGGCCGCGTAATGGCCGTCCTCATCGACAAGAACACCAAGGTCATCTGCCAGGGTTTCACCGGCAAGAATGGCACCTTCCATTCCGAACAGGCGATTGCCTACGGCACCAAGATGGTCGGCGGCACCTCGCCGGGCAAAGGCGGTACCACGCATCTCAACCTGCCGGTGTTCGACACCGTGGCCGAGGCGCGCGAGCAGACCGGCTGCGACGCCAGCGTAATCTACGTGCCGCCGCCGGGCGCTGCCGATGCGATCTGCGAGGCGATCCAGGCCGAGATCGCGCTGATCGTCTGCATCACCGAAGGAATCCCGGTGATGGACATGGTCAAGGTCAAGCGCGCGCTTTCCGGTTCTAAGTCGCGGCTGATCGGACCCAACTGCCCCGGCGTCATGACTGCGGGCGAATGCAAGATCGGCATCATGCCGGGCAATATCTTCAAGCCCGGCAAAGTCGGCATTGTCTCGCGCTCGGGTACGCTCACTTACGAAGCTGTGTTCCAGACCAGCCGCGAGGGCTTGGGACAGACCACAGCGGTCGGCATCGGCGGCGACCCGGTCAAGGGCACCGAATTCATCGCGGTGCTGGAGATGTTTTTGGGAGATCCGAAGACTGAGTCGATCGTCATGATCGGCGAGATCGGCGGCTCGGCCGAGGAAGACGCCGCGCAGTTTCTGAAAGACGAGGCCAGGCGCGGCCGCAAGAAGCCCATGGTCGGCTTCATCGCCGGGCGCACCGCGCCGCCCGGCCGCCGCATGGGCCATGCTGGCGCGATCATTTCCGGAGGCAAGGGCGATGCCCCGTCTAAAATTGCGGCAATGGAATCGGCAGGAATTAAGGTATCACCGTCCCCGGCCCGAATCGGGAAGACGCTGGTCGAAGTTTTGAAGTCCTGATTCAGTCCTAGGTCTTCCATAGACTTACAAGCGTCTTAAATAGCGTTAAAGATCGGAATTGCCGGTCGCGGCCACCCTGCCGGGGGCGGCATTAGATTTGCGAGGCTTTGGCTTCGCCAGGATCGAAAAATCATGTCCCGCCAGGATGCCAACGCCGCCTTCGCCCACACCTCATTTCTCTACGGCAGCAACGCCGCCTACATTGAAGACCTCTATGCCAAATACGAGGCCGACCCCGGTGCGGTCGATGCCGAGTGGCGCGAGTTTTTCAAGAGTCTGAAGGACGAACCGGCCGACGTCGCCAAAGCCGCGCAAGGCGCCTCCTGGAAAAAGCCGAACTGGCCGTTGCGCGAGGACGGCGATCTGGTGTCCGCGCTCGACGGACAATGGGCCGAGACCGAAAAGAAGATCGGCGAGAAGATCGCCGCCAAATTGCAGCCATTGGCCCAAGCGAAGGGCGTCGAGATTTCTGCGACTGGCGTGCAGCAGGCCACGCGCGATTCGATTCATGCGCTGATGCTGATCCGCGCCTACCGCATTCGCGGCCACTTCCACGCCAAGCTCGATCCGCTCAATCTTGTCGTCGAACAGGACGAACAGGAGCTCGATCCGCGTTCCTACGGCTTTGGCGAAGCCGATCTCGACCGCAAGATTTTCCTCGACATGGTGCTCGGGCTCGAATTCGCGTCGATGCGCGAGATCGTCGCCATCCTGCGCCGCACTTATTGCCAGACGCTCGGCGTCGAATTCATGCACATCTCGAACGCCGCGCAGAAGGCCTGGATTCAGGAGCGCATCGAAGGCCGCGACAAGGAGATCAGCTTCACCCGCGAAGGCAAACGCGCCATCCTCAACAAGCTGGTGGAAGCGGACGGCTTCGAGAAATTTCTCGACGTCAAATACACCGGCACCAAGCGCTTTGGCCTCGACGGCGGCGAGTCGCTGATCCCGGCGCTCGAGCAGATCATCAAGCGCGGCGGCAACCTCGGCGTGAAGGAGATCGTGGTCGGTATGCCGCATCGCGGCCGGCTCAACGTGCTCACGCAGGTGATGGGCAAGCCGCATCGCGCGCTGTTTCACGAATTCAAGGGTGGCTCATCGACGCCGGACGAGACCGAAGGCTCCGGCGACGTGAAATATCACCTCGGCGCCTCTTCGGACCGCGAGTTCGACGGCAACAAGGTGCATCTCTCGCTTACTGCCAATCCTTCGCATCTGGAAATCGTCGATCCGGTCACGCTTGGCAAGGCGCGCGCCAAACAGGATCAGCACGGCGCCACGCCGGAAGATCGCACCATGGTGCTGCCGTTGCTGATGCATGGCGATGCCGCTTTCGCTGGGCAGGGCGTGGTGGCGGAATGTTTCGGGCTGTCGGGTTTGAAGGGCTACCGCACTGGTGGCAGCTTGCATTTCATCGTCAACAACCAGATCGGCTTCACAACTTATCCGCGCTATTCGCGCTCCTCGCCCTATCCATCCGACGTCGCCAAGATGATCGAGGCGCTGATCTTCCACGTGAACGGTGACGATCCGGAAGCCGTGGTCTACGCCGCCAAGGTCGCGACCGAATACCGGATGAAGTTCCAATGTCCGGTCGTCATCGACATGTTCTGCTACCGGCGCTTCGGCCACAACGAAGGCGACGAGCCTTCGTTCACCCAGCCGCTGATGTACAAGATGATCCGCTCGCATCCGAGCACGCTGGAAATCTACAGCAAGAAGCTGATCGGCGAAGGGGTCGTTAGCGAAGACGAAGTCGAGAAGATGAAGGCCGGCTGGCGCGCCCATCTTGATGGCGAATTCGACACTGCCTCCGGCTACAAGCCGAACAAGGCCGACTGGCTCGACGGCCGCTGGTCCGGTCTCAAGTCCGCCGGCGAAGTCGAGGATCCGCGCCGCGGCAATACCGGGGTTGCTGCCGAGGAGCTGCGCGCGATCGGCAAGAAGATCACGACCGTGCCGCAGGGCTTCGCCGTCCACAAAACCATCCAGCGTTTCCTCGATAACCGCGCCAAGGCGATCGAGACAGGCGACGGCATCGACTGGTCCACCGCCGAGGCGCTCGCCTTCTGCACGCTGCTCAAGGAGGGCCATCGCGTTCGCCTGTCCGGCCAGGACAGCGAGCGCGGCACCTTCTCGCAGCGCCATTCGGTGCTGTTCGATCAGGAGACCGAGGCGCGCCATACGCCGTTCAATCATCTCGGCGAACCGCAAGGGCGTTACGAGGTACTCAACTCGATGCTGTCGGAAGAGGCCGTGCTCGGCTTCGAATATGGCTACTCGACCGCCGAGCCGAATGCCCTGACTTTGTGGGAGGCGCAATTCGGCGACTTTGCCAACGGCGCACAGGTTCTGTTCGACCAGTTCATCTCCTCGGGCGAGCGCAAGTGGTTGCGCATGTCCGGCCTCGTGTGTCTGCTGCCGCACGGCTACGAGGGCCAGGGGCCGGAGCATTCCTCCGCTAGGCTCGAACGCTTCCTGCAGATGTGCGCGGAAGACAACATGCAGGTGGCGAACTGCACCACACCGGCGAACTATTTCCACATTCTGCGCCGGCAGTTGAAGCGTGAGATCCGCAAGCCGCTGATCCTGATGACGCCGAAGAGCCTGCTGCGCCACAAACGCGCGGTTTCCAGGCTCGACGAGATGGCGACCGGCACCTCGTTCCACCGCCTGCTGTGGGATGACGCGCAGGCGTTGCCCGGCGAAAAGATCAAGCTCGCCGCCGACAACAAGATCCGCCGCGTCATCATGTGCACCGGCAAGGTCTATTACGACCTCTACGAGGAGCGCGAGAAGCGCGGCATCGACGACGTCTATCTGCTGCGCATCGAGCAGCTCTATCCGTTCCCGTCCAAGGCGCTGGTGACCGAACTGTCGCGCTTCAAGCAGGCCGAGATGGTCTGGTGCCAGGAAGAGCCGCGCAACATGGGCGGCTGGTTCTTCGTCGACGTCTTCCTGCAATGGGTGCTCAACCAGATCGGCGCCAAGCATCGCACGATGCGCTATGCCGGGCGGCCGGCCGCCGCGTCCACCGCGGTCGGGCAGATGTCGAAGCATCTCGCGCAGCTCAAGCAGTTTCTGGAAGAAGCCCTTGGGTGATCTGCAAGCCGTGCGTCCGATTAAGAAGGTTGAATTATGACTGACATCCGCGTGCCCACCCTCGGCGAATCGGTCACCGAGGCGACCGTCGGCAAATGGTTCAAGCAGCCGGGCGAGGCGGTGGCGGTGGACGAGCCGCTGGTCGAGCTGGAAACCGACAAGGTCACGCTGGAAGTGCCGGCGCCCGCCGCCGGCGTGCTTGGCGAGATCGCGGCCAAGAACGGCGACGTGGTCGGCGTCGGCGCGGTGCTTGGCCAAATCAAGGACGGCGCCGGCGTTCCTGCGAAAGCAGCCGCCCCTGCGGCAAAACTGGCCGAGATGCCGAAGGCTTCGTCTGCGCCGGCTGCGAAAACAGCCGACATGTCCGCTCCGCCGTCGGTCCGCAAGATCGCGGCCGAAAGCGGCGTCGACCCGGCCAAGGTCGATGGCTCGGGCAAGCACGGCCAGGTCACCAAGGGCGACATGATGGCGGCGATCGAGCGCGCCGCTTCGGCGCCGACACCGGTTGGAGCGCATATGCAGATGCGCGCGCCGTCGGGAGCCGACGATGCCGCGCGCGAAGAGCGCGTGCACATGACGCGGCTGCGCCAGACCATCGCGCGCCGGCTCAAGGACGCGCAGAACACCGCCGCCATGCTCACGACCTTCAACGAGGTCGACATGAGCGCGGTGATGGCTTTGCGCACGCAGTACAAGGAACTGTTCGAGAAGAAGCACGGCGTGAAGCTCGGCTTCATGGGCTTCTTCGTGCGCGCCTGCATCCAGGGCTTGAAGGAAATCCCCGCCGTTAATGCCGAGATCGACGGCACCGACATGGTCTACAAGAATTATTATCACATCGGCGTCGCGGTCGGCACCGAAAAGGGCCTGGTGGTGCCGGTGGTGCGCGACGCCGACCAGATGTCACTGTCGGGCATCGAAAAGGCGATCAACGATTTCGGCAAACGCGCGCGCGAGGGCGCGCTCAAGATTGACGAGATGCAGGGCGGCACCTTCACCATCTCCAACGGCGGCGTCTACGGCTCGCTGATGTCGACGCCGATCCTCAACGCGCCACAGTCCGGCATCCTTGGCATGCACAAGATCCAGGAGCGCCCGGTGGTGCACAACGGCAAGATCGAGGCGCGGCCGATGATGTATCTCGCGCTGTCATACGATCACCGCATTGTCGATGGCCAGCAGGCGGTCACCTTCCTGGTGCGGGTGAAGGAATGCTTGGAAGACCCGGCGCGGCTGGTGCTCGACCTCTAATTATTTTTCCGAGACGATCGTGAGTGCGGAGTATTCGTAATGGCTTCCTACGACCTCATCGTCATCGGCACCGGTCCCGGTGGCTATGTCTGCGCCATTCGCGCCGCGCAGTTGGGCCTGAAGACTGCGGTGGTCGAGAAGGACAAGACCTTCGGCGGCACCTGCCTCAACATCGGCTGCATCCCGTCAAAGGCGCTGCTGCACGCTTCTGAACTGTTCGAAGAGGCCGGCCACAGCTTCGGCAAGATGGGCATCGGCGTATCCACGCCCAAGCTCGATCTGAAGGCGATGATGGCTTTCAAGGCCCAGGGCGTCGACGGCAACGTCAAGGGCGTCGAGTTCCTGCTCAAAAAGAACAAGATCGATGCCTTCATCGGCGCGGGGCGCATCGCAGCGCCCGGCAAGGTCGAAGTGAAAGGCGTCGATGGCAAGACCCAGGTCGTCGATACCAAATCCATCGTCATCGCCACCGGCTCCGATGCCGCTCGGCTCAAAGGCATCGAGATCGACGAGAAGCGCATCGTGTCGTCCACTGGCGCGCTCGTGCTCGACAAGGTGCCGGAGAAACTTCTGGTGGTCGGCGCCGGCGTCATCGGGCTTGAACTGGGCTCGGTGTGGCGGCGGCTGGGATCGCAGGTGACCGTCGTCGAATTCGTCGACGGCGTGCTGCCCGGCATGGACGGCGAGGTGCGCCGCCAGGCGCAGCGTCTGTTCGAGAAACAAGGCTTGGTTTTCAAATTGTCGTCGAAGGTGACCGCGATCGACACGTCCGGCAAAAAATTGAAGGCGAAAGTCGAACCGGCCAAAGGCGGTGCTCTCGAAACCATCGAGGCCGACGTCGTGCTCGTGTCCATCGGGCGCGTGCCCTACACCGACGGGCTTGGCCTGAAGGAAATCGGCGTCAAGCTCGACGAGCGCGGCCGCGTCGTCGTCGATCATTATTACGCGACCAGCGTGCCCGGCATCTGGGCGATCGGCGACGTGATTGCAGGCCCGATGCTAGCGCACAAGGCGGAGGACGAAGGCGTGGCAGTGGCCGAAATCCTGGTCGGACAGGCGGGTCACGTGAACTACGATGCCATTCCGAACGTGGTTTACACCTATCCCGAAATCGCCACCGTCGGCAAAAGCGAGGACGAGTTGAAGGCCGAAGGCCGCGCCTACAACGTCGGCAAGTTTCCGATGACGGCCAATGGCCGCGCCAAAGTCAACCAGACAACCGACGGCTTCGTGAAAATCCTTGCCGACGCCAAGACCGACCGCGTGCTAGGTGTGCAACTGATCTGCGCCGATGCCGGCAACATGATCGCGGAAGCTGTGATCGCCATGGAGTTCGGCGCCTCGGCCGAGGATATCGCCCGAAGTTGCCATGCACATCCGACGCTTCCGGAAGCGGTTAAGGAAGCGGCGATGGCGGTCGCCAAGCGCGCGATTCATATGTGATACTCCCGCGGCGAACGACAAAAACACGCACGCGGGGGAAACGCACTATGGCCAAGGGTCACAAGGATAAAGTCGCCGTCATCACCGGCGGGGCGAACGGCATTGGGCAAGCCTTCGCCAAGCGTCTGGCCGCGGACGGTGTGCACATCGCGGTCGTCGACCTCGCCGACGGCAAGGATACTGTGAAGCTCGTGGAAGCGTCCGGCCGAGATGCCATAGCGGTCAATTGCGACGTATCCTCCGAGCCATCGGTCGCCGCCATGGCCAAGCAGGTGAGCGCCAAATTCAGCCACGTCGACATCGTGATCAATTGCGCCGGCATCTTTCCGCAGAAGAGTTTTCCCGAGATGACCTTCGCCGACTGGCGGAAAGTTCTCTCGATCAATCTCGACGGCACATTCCTGGTCACCGCCGCTTTTATTCCCGGTATGCGGGCGCGCAAATGGGGTCGCGTGGTCAACATGGCCTCGAGTACGCTTGGTTCGGTGGTGACTGGCTTTGCGCATTACGTGGCGAGCAAAGGCGGCATCGTCGGCTTCACCCGCGCGCTGGCGAGCGATCTCGCCGGCGATGGCATCACCGTCAACGCCATCGCACCTGGCCTCACCCGTTCGCCCGGGACGCTCATCCGCACGCCGCGCCCGGGCTTCAAGACCATGGACGATGAATTCCACGCGGTCGCCCAAATGCAGGCAATCAAACGGGTGGAAGTCCCGGACGACCTAGTCGGTGCCATCTCGTTCCTCACCAGCGACGATTCTGCCTTTATCACCGGGCAAACGCTGAACGTAGATGGTGGGCGAGTAAGGACGTAGGCAAACGCCTTAAGGCCGGCGCCGCCTTGCCTTAATTGCGACGGTATATCGAGGATAGATCGCGCCATGCGCCGCCTGCTTCGCCCGCTCTGGGTCATCCTTGCAATACTGTTCCTGGCTGAGGCGTGGCTCTGGGATCATCTGCAGCCAGCCGTCGCCCGCCTTGTCGACATCATTCCGTGGGGCAGGCTCAAGCTATGGATCAGGCGGCTGATCGCCGATCTGCCGCCATGGGCGACGCTGATCGTTTTTGTCATCCCGGTCATTTGTATTGTGCTGCCGCTGAAATTTCTTGAGGTCTATTTCCTGACCCATGGCAGTTGGCTGAGCGCCGCCGCTTTCCTGATCGTGGCAAAGATTGTCGGCCTCGGCGCCACCGCCTTCGTGTTCGACGTGACGCGTCAGAAGCTCCTGCGTATGCGCTGGTTCCTGCGCATGTATCTCTGGTTCATGTGGCTGCGCGATTGGGCGCATGCGCAGGTCGCGCCGGTACGTGTCCGCGTGCGCAAACTTATGTGGCTGATGAAGCCGCAGCGCGCAGGCCGCTTCCTGCGCCGGCTGATGTACTTGCGGCGCCGCGCTTTCCGCAGCCGGCCGGCGTAAAGATTGGACGCCGGGTCAGTGGCTGGCGTGCGTCAGAAAATCCAGGGCGTGCGGCCACCATAGGCCGAGGGCGGTCAAGATAAGCCCCGCCACGCCGACGAGGCCCGACATCCAGCCCAACACGGCCATGCCGGTGATTACTTGGGCCGAGGCCAGCACGATGCCGATCTGGAAGGCGGCCGAGGCGAATTCATATTCATGATAACGCGCCAGCTTTTCGTCGCGCTCGTGCTCGTAATGTTCGGCCAGTTCGCGCAGTTCCTTGCGACCGTCCTTTTCCTTCGGATCGGATTCGTAACGCGCCACAGTATTCCGCCAGTTTTCGATCTGCTTGGCGAACGTCGCCTTAACGGCCTCGTCGGTTACGCCAGCCGCCTGCGCCTGCAGTGCCTCCGCGGCGGTGCGCAAGGCGGTCTGCCGGATTGTCTTGGCCTGAAAAAAATTCCAGGTGTCGGAGGCCTTGATATTGAGGCCGATGCCTTCGGTCTGCGCGCTCTTGCCCAGCGTTTCGGAAAACGCCAGGAACAGCGCGAGCACCGCGATCAGCAGCGCGATCTTCTTGTTGGAATGCGCCGCATGTTCGGCATGCTCGGCATGTTCCATATTCTCGTGTGCGCTCATCGTCCCCTCCCGCTTCGGTAACGCGGCAAGATGATGGCAAACGTTCCGCTACGCAAGAGGTGAGGTTAGTAGCGCCGTATTGTGACCGTTTCAGGCGCGCGGGTGGGCGCTGACGTAAACCTCGAGCAAACGCTCGGAATCGACCGCGGTGTAGATCTGCGTCGTCGACAGCGAGGCATGCCCGAGCAGTTCCTGGATCGCGCGCAAGTCGCCGCCGCGCGCCAACAGATGCGTGGCGAAGGAATGCCGCAGCGCGTGTGGCGTCGCGCTGTCGGGCAGGCCAAGCGCCCCGCGCAGCCGCGCCATCGCCAACTGCACGATGCGGGGAGAGAGCTGCCCGCCGCGCGCGCCGACAAACAGCGGACCTTCGGCATTAAGTTCGAGCGGACAAAGTGCGACATAATCGGCGATCAGCCTGGCGACTTGCGGCAGCACCGGCACCATGCGCGTCTTGCTCCCTTTGCCGATGACGGTGATGGCGTCGCCCGTTTCCGCAGCTGGCGCGTCCTTTCGTTGCAGGCCGAGCGCTTCCGCGATGCGAAGCCCTGAGCCATAGAGCAGGCCAAGCACGGCCGCGTCGCGCGCGATGATCCAGGGATCGCGCGCCTCGCCGGCACGCAGCTCGACATCGGCCATGCGCTTGGCATCCATGATCGCCAATGGCTTCGGCAGGGATCGCGCCAGCTTGGGTGTGCGCACGGCGGCGAGCGCGCCGACCTTGCCCTTGCCGTTGCGTTCCAGGAAGCGTGCGAAGGAGCGCGTGCCCGCCAAGCCGCGCATCAGCGTGCGGTTGCCCGCGCCGCCGCTGCGCCGCGCCGCCATGAAGGCGCGCACATCGGCCGGCGTGAGTTTGGCGAGCGCTTCAAGCGACGGCGCCCCGTCCAGATGTCCGGCGAGAAACGAAAGGAACTGGCCGACATCGCGCTTGTAGGCTTCCAGGGTCTTTGCCGACATGCGCCGTTCGGCGCCGAGATAGCCCAGCCAGCGGGCAATTTCGGCAGCAACGTCCGGACTTGCTGTGAGATCGTTCATGGCCATTTAAGAGTGGCACCGCTTTCTTCACCCTTCCTTAAAAACGCGGAATCGTTCACACAAACGCCTATGGCTACACGGGTTGTCGATGTTCTGGTGCCGGTGGCGCTCGACCAGACCTATTCCTACCGGGTGCCGGCGGGCCTCGATCTGGCGCCCGGCGATATCGTGACCGTGCCATTGGGCGCGCGCGGCGAGACCACCGGCGTGGTATGGGCCGAGAACGCCAACCCCAATCCGCGCCTGCACAACCGCATGAAGGACGTGGCGGGCAAGCTCGACGTGCCACCACTGAAGCCCGAACTGCGCCAGTTCGTCGACTGGGTGGCCGGCTACACGCTGGCCTCGCGCGGCATGGTGCTGCGCATGGCGCTGCGCATGGGCGAGCACCTTGGCCCCGAACGCGAGCGGGTCGGCGTGCGGCTCGTTGGGCCCGCGCCGCGGCGCATGACACCGGCGCGCGCGCGCGTACTGGCCCTGTTCGCCGACCGGCTCACGCGTTCCAAAGGCGAGGCCGCGCTCGAGGCTGGCGTCAGCGCCGGCGTGATCGACGGGTTGATCGACGAAGGCACGCTGGAAACGATCGTATTGCCGCCTGAAAAAGTTACGCAGCAGCCCGACCCGGATTTCCGCAAGCCGGATTTCGTGCTCACGCAATTGGCCGCCGCCGACGCATTGCGCGCCACCGTCGACCAGGGCGGCTACACCGTCACGCTGCTCGATGGTGTCACCGGCTCCGGCAAGACCGAAGTCTATTTCGAGGGTGTCGCCGAAAACATCCGGAAGAGGCGGCAGACGCTGATCTTGATGCCGGAGATTGCGCTCACCGGCCAATCGCTCGATCGGTTCACCGAGCGCTTCGGCACGCGGCCGGCGGAATGGCACTCGCAGCTTTCGCCGCGCACGCGCGCGCGCACCTGGGCGGCGGTGGCGGCGAACGAAGTGTCGGTGGTGGTCGGCGCGCGCTCGGCACTTTTTTTGCCCTATGCGGATCTTGGCCTGATCATAGTCGATGAAGAGCACGACCCGGCCTACAAGCAGGAGGACGGGGCGCATTATCACGCCCGCGACATGGCAGTGGTGCGCGGGAGGGCCGCAAAAATCCCGGTGCTGCTGGCTTCCGCTACTCCGTCGGTCGAATCGGAGGTCAACGCCAGGCGCGGCCGCTACAAGCGCATCCATCTGCCCGAGCGCTTCGGCGGCCAGCACATGCCGATGATCGAGGCGATCGACATGCGGCGCGAAGGCCCGCCGCGCGGGCGGTTCATTTCACCCAAGCTCGCCGAGGCCGTGCAGATCGCGCTCGAGCGCGGCGAGCAGGCGCTGTTGTTCCTCAATCGGCGCGGCTACGCGCCGCTCACGCTCTGCCGCGCCTGCGGCTTTCGCCTGCAATGCCCGAACTGCGATTCCTGGCTGGTCGATCACCGCTTCAAGCGGCGGCTGGTCTGTCACCTTTGCGGGTTCAGCATGCCGCCGCCGGCGGAATGCCCGAACTGCCACGCCACCGAAAGTTTCGCCGCGGTCGGCCCCGGCGTCGAACGTCTGGAACAGGAGGCGGCGGAATTATTCCCTGGCCGCCGCATTTTGGTGCTGTCGAGCGATCTGGTGGAGTCGATGGAGCGGCTGCGGGCTGAGTTGGACGATGTCGCGCAGGGCCGCTTCGACATCGTCATCGGCACACAGCTCGTTGCCAAGGGGCATCATTTCCCCAAGCTTAATCTGGTCGGCATCGTCGATGCCGATCTCGGCCTTGGCAACGGCGATCCGCGCGCGGCCGAGCGCACCTTCCAATTGCTGCATCAGGTGGTCGGCCGCGCCGGCCGCGAGGAAGGCCGCGGGCTGGGTCTGCTGCAGACGCACCAGCCCGAGCATCCGGTGATGAAGGCGCTGATCCTGGGCGATCGCGAGGCGTTCTATTCGAGTGAGATCGAGTTGCGCGAGCGCACGCATTATCCGCCGTTCGGCCGGCTCGCCAGCATGGTGATCACCGCCAACGAGCGGCACGCCGCGGAAAGTTACGGTCGCGCGCTTAGCGCTGGCGCTCCGAAGGACGAGCAGGTGCGCGTGCTTGGACCTGCCGAAGCGCCGATCGCAGTGGTGCGCGGGCGCCACCGCTTCCGCCTGCTGGTGAAGGCGCCGCGCGGCTTCGATCTTTCGGGCTATTTGCGCGAATGGCTTGCCGATGCCCCCAAGCCGCGCGGCAATGTGCGGTTTGAGGTCGATGTCGATCCGCAGCGTTTTTTCTAAAGACTACTCCGGCATTTCGGTGTGCTTCACGTTCGGTTGCAGGAGCACGCAGGCGGCGGCGGCAAATATCAGGACAAAGCCGATGATGTCGGGCGCAGTCGGCCACTCGCCGAGGATGAAGGTCGAGGCCGTGACGCCAACCACCGGCACCAGCAGGGAACCGATCGATGCTGTAATGGTCGGCAGTCGCCCGACAATCGCCCACCACAGGAAATGCGCAAGTCCGACGCCGAAAAAGCCGATATAAAAAATCGCCAAGACCGACGACAAGTGTATCGGCCATAGGCGCGGATAGCCTTCGAACAGCAGCATTCCTGTCGTAACCAGCAATTCGCCGATAAGGAGTTGCCATGCTGCATTCGCCAGCGGGTCAACCGCGATGTCGGCCCATTTCATGTAAACCGTCGCGATGGTCCAGGCGAACGCGCAGCCGAGCGCGAAGAAAACACCGAGCGGCGGCCCGCCCGCAAACAACGGCCAGATCAGGACAGCGAGTCCGACGACGCATAGGCCGAGCGCAAGAATGCGCAGTCGGTCGAGCCGCTCGCCGAGGACAAGCCAGGCGAGCGCCGTGGACCAGATCGGCATCGAATAGGTGATGACAACCGCGCGCGAGGTGGCGCCGGTCAATTGCGCGAAGGCCGCGCATATATTGAACACCGCGACATTGAAGAAGCCGGCGATGGCGATGTGCTTGAGCTGTCGCGCGGTCACGGCAAGTTTGCGCCCGCTCACATAGGCGGCGGCAAACAGCGTCGCCGCGCCGATGCCGGTGCCGACAAAGCGCAAGCTCCAGGGTGGCACTTCCTTCAGCGCGAAGGCGGCGGCAATCCAGTTGAAGCCCCAGGCAAAGGCCAGCAGCACGACCAGCACTTTCGCCGTGCCGGCAGCCTCGGGTTTGGCATTCACCTGCGACATTGTGACGTAAACCCCGACATAAGGCGGCGCACGCTATAGCGGAGGCATCTGGCTGGCGAGGTATCCCAGCGATGCAAATTCGCGGTCGGCGGAGCCTGCCGCCGGCAGCCGCGATGTTGCACCGCCCTTGGGCCTGTGTTAGCTAGCCCTCGATTTCGCGAGGGTTTCCGGGGGCTTTCGGGACGTCCGCTGAAATCGGAATTCGCCTTGGATTCCAATAGTTTGTGCCGCGCTACGCGCCGCACTTTGCGCGCCGGCGCCTGGCCTTTGAATGAAGTAAAGAAACGAGTGTTCCCGTGGCAGGCGAAGACCCGATCATCTCCGGAATGGCTGGCCGTTACGCCGGCGCTCTGTTCGACCTTGCCCGCGAGGGCAAGGCCATCGACGAGGTCAAAAAAGACCTGGAGCAGTTTGACGCGCTTGTCGCCGGCAGCGCCGATTTCACCCGTCTGGTGCGCAGCCCGGTGTTCGGCGTCGACGATCAGCTGAAGGCGCTGTCGGCCATTCTCGCGAAGATTGGCATCAAGGGGCTCGCCGGCAATTTCCTGCGCGTCATCACCGCCAACCGGCGGCTGTTCGCCGTGCGCGACATGATCCGCAGCTTCCGCGCGCTGGTCGCCCGCCACAAAGGCGAGGTCACCGCGCAGGTCACCGTCGCCGAAAAGCTCAGCGACAAGAATGTCGAGGCGCTCCAGAGCGCACTCAAATCGGTTACCGGCGGCAAGGATATCGACATGGACGTGAAGATCGACCCCGCCATCATCGGCGGCTTGATCGTCAAGGTCGGTAGCCGCATGGTCGATAGTTCACTCCGCACCAAACTCAATTCAATCAAGTTCGCGATGAAAGAGGCACGCTGATGGATATCCGCGCCGCAGAAATTTCCGCCATCCTGAAAGAGCAGATCAAGAACTTCGGCCAGGAAGCCGAGGTCTCCGAGGTCGGCCAGGTGCTGTCCGTCGGCGATGGCATCGCCCGCGTCTACGGTCTCGACAACGTTCAGGCCGGTGAAATGGTCGAGTTCGAGAACGGCGTGCGCGGCATGGCGCTAAACCTCGAAACCGACAACGTCGGCATCGTGATCTTCGGCAACGACCGCGAGATCATGGAAGGCCAGACCGTCAAGCGCACCGGCGCGATCGTGGACGTGCCGGTCGGCAAGGGTCTGCTCGGCCGCGTGGTCGATGCGCTTGGAAACCCGATCGACGGCAAAGGCCCGATCCAGGCCGACACGCGTGCGCGTGTCGACGTCAAGGCGCCCGGCATCATTCCGCGCAAGTCGGTGAACGAGCCGATGGCGACCGGCTTGAAGGCGATCGACGCGCTGATCCCGATCGGCCGCGGCCAGCGCGAGCTGATCATCGGCGACCGCCAGACCGGCAAGACCGCGATCGCGCTCGACACCATTCTCAACCAGAAGCCGCTCAACGCCTCGAACGACGAGAAGATCAAGCTCTATTGCGTCTATGTCGCGATCGGCCAGAAGCGTTCGACCGTCGCGCAGTTCGTGAAGGTGCTTGAGGAACAAGGCGCGCTCGATTACTCGATCGTTATCGCCGCCACCGCTTCCGATCCGGCACCGATGCAGTACCTGGCTCCGTTCTCCGGCTGCACCATGGGCGAATATTTCCGCGACAATGGCATGCACGCGGTCATCATCTATGACGACTTGTCGAAGCAGGCCGTCGCCTATCGCCAGATGTCGCTGCTGCTGCGCCGCCCGCCGGGCCGTGAAGCCTATCCGGGCGACGTGTTCTATCTGCATTCGCGCCTGCTCGAGCGCGCCGCCAAGATGAACGACGAAAACAAGGGTGGCTCGCTTACCGCACTGCCGATCATCGAAACGCAAGCCAACGACGTGTCGGCCTATATTCCGACCAATGTGATCTCGATCACCGACGGGCAGATCTTCCTGGAAACCGACCTGTTCTATCAGGGCATCCGGCCGGCGGTGAACGTCGGCCTGTCGGTGTCGCGCGTTGGCTCCGCCGCGCAGACCAAGGCGATGAAAAAGGTCGCCGGCAAGATCAAGGGCGAACTCGCGCAGTACCGCGAGATGGCCGCCTTCGCGCAATTCGGCTCCGACCTGGACGCCACCACCCAGCGCATGTTGGCGCGCGGCTCGCGTCTGACTGAGCTCTTGAAGCAGCCGCAGTTCTCACCGCTCAAGATGGAAGAGCAGGCCTCCGTGATCTATGCCGGAGTCAACGGCTATCTCGACAAGTTCGACGTTGCGCGTGTGCGCGCGTTCGAGACAGGCCTGCTCGCGCTGCTGCGCACCAAATACACCGATCTGCTCGACAGTATTCGCAAGAGCGGCGATCTCTCGAGCGCCGACGAAGCCAAGCTCAAGGACGCGATCGACGGCTATGCCAAGAGCTTTACGTAATGATGATGGCGCGTACCTGCTCCTCTTTTGTCCTCCCCACAAGGGGGTGGGGAGAAGCAACCGCTGCGTGGATTAGCTAATGGCTTCTCTCAAGGACATGCGCGTTCGCATCGCCTCCACCAAGGCGACGCAGAAGATCACCAAGGCCATGCAGATGGTCGCGGCGTCGAAGCTGCGCCGCGCGCAGGCCGCGGCCGAAGCGGCGCGTCCCTATGCCGAGCGCATGGACAAAGTGCTGGGCTCGATCGCCTCGGCGGTGGCCGGCAGCGACTCGGCGCCGAAACTGCTAGCCGGCACCGGCAAGGACCAGGTTCAGCTGCTCGTCGTGTGCACCGCGGAGCGCGGCCTGTGTGGTCCGTTCAATTCATCGATCGTGCGGCTGGCGCGCGAAAAGGCGAATGCGCTGATAAATCAGGGCAAGGAAGTCAAAATTCTCTGCGTCGGACGTAAAGGCGCTGACCAGCTTCGCCGGGTGTACGGTAAGCAGATCATCGAAGTTATCGAGCTGCGCGGTATCAAGAATATCGGCTTCGAGCAGGCCAACATGGTTTCGCAGAAGATCGCCGCTTTGTTCGAGCAGGGCGCCTTCGATGTCTGCACGCTGTTCTTCTCGCGCTTCAAGTCGGTGATCGCGCAGATTCCGACCGCCCAGCAGATCATTCCGCCGGAATTCGCCAAGGCCGCGGATGCCGGGCCGTCGGCCGCCTACGAATACGAGCCGGAGGAGGAAGAAATCCTCGCCGACCTGCTGCCGCGCAATCTGTCGGTGCAGGTATTCCGCGCGCTCCTGGAAAACGCCGCCTCCGAGCAGGGCGCGCGCATGAGCGCGATGGACAATGCCACCCGCAATGCCGGCGAAATGATCCGCAAGCAGACGCTCACGTATAACCGCACGCGCCAGGCGATGATCACCAAGGAACTGATCGAGATTATCTCCGGCGCCGAAGCGCTTTAATACCAGGTAACGAGGACGATATGGCCACACCGCAGAACGCAGTCGGAAAAATCACCCAGGTCATCGGCGCCGTCGTCGATGTGCAGTTCGAGGGAGACCTGCCGGCAATTCTGAACGCGCTGGAGACCAAAAACGGCGGCAACCGCTTGGTGCTCGAGGTCGCCCAGCATCTCGGCAAATCGACGGTGCGCACCATCGCCATGGACATAACGGAAGGTCTGGTGCGGGGCCAGGCAGTCTCCGACACTGGGCTGCCGATCGCGATCCCGGTCGGGCCCGGCACGCTCGGGCGCATCATGAACGTGATCGGCGAGCCGGTCGACGAAGCAGGGCCAGTGGTAGGTGTAGAGCGCCGCGGCATTCATCAGCCGACGCCGACTTTCACCGAGCAATCGACCGAGGCGCAGGTCCTGGTCACCGGCATCAAGGTGGTCGATCTATTGGCGCCTTACGCCCGCGGCGGCAAGATCGGCCTGTTCGGCGGCGCTGGCGTCGGCAAGACCGTGCTGATCCAGGAGTTGATCAACAACGTCGCGAAAGCCCACGGCGGCTATTCGGTGTTCGCAGGCGTCGGCGAGCGCACGCGCGAGGGCAACGACCTCTATCACGAGATGATCGAGTCGGGTGTCAACAAGGATCCGCACGAAAACAAAGGCTCGACTGAAGGCTCGAAATGCGCGCTGGTGTTCGGCCAGATGAACGAGCCGCCGGGTGCGCGCGCCCGCGTCGGCCTGACCGGCCTGACGGTCGCGGAATATTTCCGCGATCAAGGCCAGGACGTGCTGTTTTTCGTCGACAACATCTTCCGCTTCACGCAAGCCGGTTCGGAAATGTCGGCGCTGCTCGGGCGCATTCCCTCCGCCGTGGGTTATCAGCCGACGCTCGCCACCGACATGGGCGCGCTGCAGGAGCGCATCACCACCACTACCAAGGGCTCGATCACTTCGGTGCAGGCGATCTACGTGCCGGCCGACGACTTGACCGATCCGGCGCCGGCCACCTCGTTCGCGCATCTGGACGCCACCACCGTGCTGTCGCGCGACATCGCCGCCAAGGGTATCTACCCGGCGGTGGACCCGCTCGATTCCACCTCGCGCATGCTGTCGCCGTTGATCGTCGGCGAGGAGCATTACGCGGTCGCCCGCCAGGTGCAGCAGATTCTTCAGCGCTACAAGGCGCTGCAGGACATCATCGCCATTCTCGGAATGGATGAGTTGTCGGAAGAGGACAAGACCGCCGTGGCACGCGCCCGCAAGATCGAGCGCTTCCTGTCGCAGCCGTTCTTCGTCGCCGAAGTGTTCACCGGCTCGCCTGGTAAGCTGGTCGATCTTGCCGACACCATCAAGGGCTTCAAGGGCCTGTGCGAAGGCAAGTACGATCACCTTCCGGAAGCGGCGTTCTACATGGTCGGCGCGATCGAAGAAGCTGTCGAAAAGGGCAAAAAGCTCGCAGCAGAGGCGGCATAGATTATGTTTTCCCGGCAGAACTCGCTCGTCGTTTTCCTGCTGATCGGGTTGGCAATCGGCGCGCTTGTCGGCTACGTCACGCGGCCGGAAACGGCCGAGATCAAGTTCGGCCCCATCAGCGTCGAAGTGCGTGGCAACAATGTTGCGCGCGGAGACGGCGGGCCGCTCACCAGCAGTCAGGTGCAGCACATCGCGATCATCACGCTGATCGGCGGGCTCATCGGGCTCGGGCTGGGCTTTGCGATGAAGAGCGGTCGGATTAAGTTCTAGCGCATGATCCCGAAAAGTCGGAACCGGTTTTCGGACCAGATCATGCGCAATCGATAGGCTAGAAAATGGCAAATTTGCATTTCGAACTGGTGTCTCCGGAAAAGCTGGTGTTCTCGGGCGAGGTCGAACAAGTCGACGTCCCCGGCGCCGAAGGCGATTTCGGCGTGCTGGCCGGTCACGCGCCGATGGTCACTACGCTACGGCCGGGCATTCTGACCGTCCATGGCGGAGGCGGAGTGCAGAAGCTTGTCGTGTTGGGTGGCTTTGCGGAAGTGTCCGCAACTGGGCTGACCGTGCTCGCCGACGTCGCCGAGGCGATCGAGGATATCGACCGCGACATGATCGCAACCCACATCGGCGAAATGGAAAGCCGTATCGCCAAGATGGATCCCGGCTCCGCGCTCGACAAATTGATCACGCGGCTCGATCAATTCAAGACCATCGATCGCCACCTGACCGGCACGGCGATGCATTAGTTGCTGCTGTCATCGCGCGGCTTGATCGGGCAATCCAATAAGCAATTACATCTCATAATCAGCAAGCTTCAGCGAATACTGGATACCCCGCTTTTTCGCGGGGCATGACGGAAAAATCAGCGCGCGAATTTTCTGAATTCCTTGACCACCCGCTCATAGGTTTGCCGTTTGAACGGTACCACCAGCTCGGGCAATTCGGCCATCGTAGCCCAGCGCCATTCGACGAATTCTGGTTTATGCCCGCCGCCGGGATGGAGGATGTTGATTTCGCCGTCATTGCCGAGAAAGCGAAACGCGTACCACTTCTGCTTCTGCCCGCGATATTTCCCGTTCCATGCCTCGCCCGCAATTTGCGGCGGAATGTCGTAGGTGAGCCAGTCCTCGATCTCGCCGAGCTTTTGCACCGAGCGGATACTGGTTTCTTCGTAGAGTTCGCGCAGCGCGGCCTTGTAGGAATCCTCGTCCTCATCGATGCCGCCCTGCGGCATCTGCCAGGCATGCGTTACATCGACATGCTCGGGCCCGTCCTTGCGCCGGCCGACGAACACGAGCCCGGCGCTGTTGATCACCGTCATGCCTGCGCAGGGACGGTAGGGCAGGGATTCGTAGGGCGGCATAATTAGCCTGTCATTCCGGTCGCGCGCGAAAGCGCGCGGGCTGGAATTCATAACCCCTGTGGAAGTCGGAATCGAGAGCTTTGTGAATATCGATTCCGGGCCCGGGCCCCGGAATGACATCAACTCGACTTCGCCTTGATCGCCACCATGGTGATCGGTACCAGCACAAAGCCGCGGCCTTCCACCTTCTTGGCCCATTCGGCAATGCGCGCGATGGTCGCCGGTCGTGCATTGGCGATGCCGACGGCCGAGCCATTGTCGCGCGCCGCCATCTCGAGGCGGGCGAGCGCACGGTCGATCTCGACCGGCGTCGGCGTGGCGTCGAGCACGAGGTCGGTCTTGGCGAAGGGCAGATTGTGACTACCGGCGATCTGCCCGGCGACGCTGCGCGGCGAGGAGCCGTCGTCGACGTAGATCAGCCCGCGCTTGGCGGTCTCGCGCAGCACCGGCGCCAGCATCTGCTCGGCGGCGGTGAAGCGCGCGCCCATGTAGCTCGCGATCCCGACATAGCCCTGGAACCGGCTCATCAGCCATTGCAGCCGGTCGATGTTCTGGTCGGGCGTGAGCGTGGTGAGCAATGTCTGCGGGCCGGGATCGTTGTCGGGATAGTCGAACGGCTCCATCGGCACCTGCAGCAGCAATTCGTGGTCGTCACCGCGCGCGCGTTGCGCCAGCTTTTCGAGATCGGCGCCGTAAGGGGCTATCGCAAATGTCACCGGGGCCGGCAGCTTGGCGAACGCGTCGGCCGTACCGGAGGCGCTGATGCCGACACCGCCGATCACGATGGCGATGCGCGGCAAATCTTTTCGGTTGGGCGGCAAGGCGCGCGGATTCGCATAGACTGCTGACGGGCGCGCGCCGTCAGGCCCGATTTTCGGGATCGCGCCATGCCGTGTGGTCTCCAGCAGCTTTTGCTCGACGGCCACGTTGGTTGAGCTGGTGGTATTCGAGTTGCCGGCAATGACCACGTCCTGGCTCTTGCCGCTGGAGCCATCGATGATGGTGATCGTCTTGCCGGCAGGCGGCGCCGTTGCGGCTTTGACCGCTGCTGCGGCTGCTATCGATGAATCGGATGGCGTTGCGGCCGGGCCGTCATAGCGGGAATGCTGCGCGCCATCGCCGTCCGGCTTGGCTTGGGCGGCACTTGGCGGTTTGGCGGGAACCACCGCCATCGGCTCGCCGCCCAGCGGATCGTCGACGAAGATCGCCCAGGAAGTCACCAGCAGGCCGAACAGCCCAAGCACGCCGGCCACCATTTGCGGCCCGGAGAGCGGGAGTTTCGGCACTTTCTTGTGTTTGTCCTGGCCGAGGGGGGCGTTCAGCTCATCCACGGCCGAGATCCTCGCGAATCATCGGCGAAGTCTAGCACGCGACAGCTTTCCTTCCCCCGCGCGCGGGAGAGGTAAAGCAGCCCACAAACGAACGGGGCGGCCTTTCGGCCGCCCCGCGGGTTCTCAAAATATCGTTGGAACCTTAGTTCGGAACCGGGGTCTTGGTATTCGGCGGGAACGCCGAGTTGACCTTGATGCCGCGCAGAAGGTCGAGCGCCATGGTGAGCGCCTTGTCGTTCTTCGGGTCCGGCGGAATATAGGACTGCGAGCCGGTCTGTTCGGCGCCTTCGGCCTTGAGATGGCCGCGCAAGGAGGCCTCGCCGCGGGTGTCGGTCTTGGACTTCAAGTCGTCCGGCACATCCTGCAATACCTCGATGTCGGGCGTAATGCCCTTGGCCTGGATCGAACGGCCGGATGGCGTAAAGTAGCGCGCCGTGGTCAGCCGCAGCGCGCCGTTGCCGGAGCCGAGCGGGATGATGGTCTGCACCGAACCCTTGCCGAACGAACGGGTGCCGACCACCGTCACGCGCCGGTGGTCTTGCAACGCACCGGCGACGATTTCCGACGCCGAAGCCGAACCACCATTGATCAGCACGATCACCGGCTTGCCTTTGGTGAGATCGCCTGGCCGGGCGCTGAAGCGCTGGGTCTCCTCGGCATTGCGGCCGCGGGTCGACACGATCTCGCCCTTCTGCAGGAACGCATCCGACACCGAGATCGCCTGATCGAGCAGGCCGCCCGGGTTATTGCGCAGGTCGAGGACGTAGCCCTTGAGCTTGTCGTCGCTCACCTTCGCGCCGATGTCGGTGATCGCCTTCTTCAGCCCTTCGGTGGTCTGTTCGTTGAACTGCGTCATGCGGATATAGCCGACGTCGTCGCCCTGCACGTCCGAGCGCACCGCGCGCACGCGGATCACGTCGCGCATGAGCGACACTTCGATCGGATCGTCCTTGCCCTTGCGCATGATGGTGAGCTTGATCTTGGTATTCACCGGTCCGCGCATCTTCTCGACTGCCTGGTTCAGGGTGAG
Organism: uncultured Alphaproteobacteria bacterium; assembly: GCA_963741115.1. Classification (GTDB taxonomy): domain Bacteria; phylum Pseudomonadota; class Alphaproteobacteria; order Rhizobiales; family Xanthobacteraceae; genus Pseudolabrys. The sequence goes on from CAVUGR010000004.1 coordinate 111,768, forward strand.
ACCCTGCACCTGCTCGTCGTCGAGCTTGGTGATGATGTCGTTGGCCAGGATGCCGGCCTTGGAGGCGGGCGTCTCGTCGATCGGCGCCACCACCTTGATCAGGCCGTCTTCCATGGTGACTTCGATGCCGAGCCCGCCGAATTCGCCGCGGGTCTGCACCTGCATGTCGCGAAAGCTCTTTGCGTCCATGTAGCTTGAATGCGGATCGAGCCCCACCAGCATGCCGTTGATCGCGGATTCGATCAGCTTGCTGTCGTCCGGCTTCTCGACGTAGTCGGCGCGCACGCGCTCGAATACGTCGCCGAACAGATTGAGCTGCCGATAGGTGTCCGCCACCGCTGCCTTGGCGCTTGAGCCGACAAATATCGTGTGCGGCTGGATCGCCAGCAGCGTCATGGCCGCTCCGGCGGCCGCGCCGAGGAGAATGAGTGAAGTCTTGCGCATCATCCGCGAACCTTTTCGCCTTCGCCAGCCGCCCACCATGGGCCTGGATCTACGGGAACACCGTCCTTACGAAACTCGATATAGAGCACCGGTTGGCTGGAACCTGTCGCGAGGATAGCCGCGATATGGGAGGCACTTCCCATCACCGCAACGGGTTCTCCGGTCAGCACGAACTGCCCGAGATCAACTGATATCCGATCCATCCCAGCGAGCAAGACATGATACCCGCCACCGACATTCAGGATCAAGAGTTGACCATAAGAGCGGAATGCGCCGGCATAAACCACCCAACCATCGGCCGGCGCGGTTACTTGCGCACCGGCGCGGGTCGCAATGGAAACGCCCTTTTCCACGCCGCCGATGCCATCGGAAGTGCCAAATTCCTTCAATTTGGCGCCATTAACCGGAATCGGAACTTGTCCACGCGCCGAAGCAAAGGCGATGGCCGGCCCTAGCCGCCCCGGATCGCGGAAAGCGGATAAAGCGGGCCGGCTGTCGCTGCGGGCGGCCTCGCGGGCCTCGCGAATCGCGGGGTCCAGCCCCTGTTCCAGCTTGGCGATCAAATCTTTGAGATTGTCGGCCTGGCGCGCCAATTCGCCGGTGCGCGCCCGCTCGGCCTCGAGCGCCTTCTCGCGCTCGGCCTGCTGCTTTTGCCGCTCCTGGATCAGCGCCGTCATGCGCACGCGTTCGGTCCCGAGCGATGCGACCTCGGCGTTGAGCCGGTCGCGTTCATCGGCGATTTTCTTGCGCACGCCGAGCAGCTCGCTGAGGTCGCTGGCGATTGCTTCCACGCGTTGCCGCATTTCCGGCAATACCGCGCCCAGCACCATGGCGGTGCGCACCGATTGCAGCGCGTCTTCCGGCGTTGCAATCAGCGCCGGCGGCGGGCGGTGGCCGATGCGCTGAAGCGCGGCCAGCACTTCGCCGATAACCGCACGGCGCCCGTCGAGCGATTTGCGAATGCCGCTTTCCGTCTCGTCGAGAGGCTTGAGCCGCAGTTGCGTCGCCGCGATCTGGTCTTCGTTGGAGCGCAGCCGCGCGGCGGTGTCGATCAGGTCCTGGCTGAGCTTGCGGCGGTCGGCGCCGATCTGTTCGATCTCGCGCTTGAGCGCGGCCTCGGTCTCGACCTGTTTGCGCTGCGCATCGCGCGTGGCCTTCAATTCCTGATCGCGCTGCTTGAGCGTGTCGAGCTTGTCGTCGTTTTGGGAAAGCAGTGTCGGGCGATCCTGCGCGAGTGCTCCGCCCGCAACCGGCCACGCAAGGGTCAGCGCCGCAACCAGCGCCGCGCGCGCACCCAAGCCGCTCAATCCCCCGAGGAAAATCATTGCAGCCACGTTACGCCGGCAAGTTGGAACGGCAAGACCATTCTTTCGTCCCAGCTTTTTGCGGCTGGATTGCGACCAATGTGCGACGAGGCGCGTGTCAATTCCGTAACCTTCAGGCCCGGTGATAGGGGTGCCCAGTCAGGATTGTGGTCGCCCGGTAAAGCTGTTCCAGCAGCATGACCCGCACGATCTGGTGCGGCCAAGTGGCGGCGCCGAACGACAGCCGCAGTTCGGCCTTGTCGCGCAGGCTCGGCGCCAGGCCGTCGGCGCCGCCAATCACGAACACAACGGCCGGCCGGTCATTGCTGCGCCATTTGGCGATCTGGCCGGCGAGGCTGGCGCTGTCGAGATTTTCGCCGCGCGCGTCGAGCAGAACGGCCGCGGCGCCTTGCGGGATGATATTGGCGAGCGCGATCAATTCCTCGAGCATGCGCTTGGCCGCGTCGGCCGCGCGACTTTCCCTGATTTCGATAATCTCGACGTCGCGCAGGCCAAGGCTGCGGCCGGTCTGCGCCGCGCGCTTGGCGTAGCGCGCGGAGAGTTCGGTCTCCGGCCCCTGTTTTAGACGCCCGACGGCGGCGACGAGTATGCGCATTGTGCGGAGAGGCTATCAGTTTGAATGGTGTCCGTCCGCGCCGGTGCGCGATCTACGCGCCTACGGCGCCCATGAAATTGCGCATTGCAACGGTTGGTCGCATCAGCACACAGGCGGTGGCCGTGATGTGCAGCAATATCTGGATTTCGAGGCGCGCTGATCCCAGGAAACATGCGCACTTATCAGTTACGCCCTGAACGCTACGCCCACATCTTTTCCAGATTATAGAATTCACGCACTTCCGGGCGGAACACGTGCACGATCACGTCGCCGGCGTCGATCAGCACCCAGTCGCCCTGGCGCAAGCCTTCGACCCGAATACCGGTAATCCCGGCAGCCTTCAACTCCTTCACCAGATTGTCGGAAATAGCGGCGACATGAACGTTCGACCGTCCGGTGGTCACGACCATGAAATCGCCAATCGAGGTCTTGTCGGTGAGATCCATGCTGACGTTGTCCTCGGCCTTCATGTCGTCCAGGCGCGCGAGGATCAAGCGGAGCGTCTCTTTGGCACTTGGGCGCGTTGATGTGCCATGGCGCTTGGAGACGGATTCGGGCGAGCGACGCGAGGCCCGAGAAACTGCGGGTGTTGCCAGGGGGATTGATCCTTTCACATCGTTTTAGCCGGACCGGTTCGATCCGAGTAACTTACTCAAGATAGCTACTTCGCGCGTTTCTTGCCACCCTTGCGCTTGGAACTCTTGGGCTTGGCACTCTTCGACTTTCCGCTCTTGGACTTGCTGCCTTTAGACGTACTGCTCTTCGACTTGGTGCTCTTAGGTTTGTCGCTCTTTTTAGTTTCGTCCGGTTGGGTCTCCTTGCCCCGCCGCAAGGCGCGCAGGGCGGTGGACGACAACGGCGATTTGAGGCCGTGCAGGAACGCCCAGGCCGGCGCGCGGCGATTGGGCAAAGTGGCGGCGGCGTGTTCCGGGATGCGGGCGTGCGAAAGCGCCATGCCCGCGGGGCTGGCGGCGGCGTAGAGGCTTGGACCCAGGCGATCGACCACCACGAACGGCACCAGCTTCGATATTCCGCGCCATCGCTGCCAGCGGTGGAAGCTGCGCAAATTATCCGCGCCCATGATCCAGACGAAGCGGACCCGAGGGCAGCGCGCGCGCAGCCATTGCAGCGTGTCATATGTGTAGCGCGTCTTGATGACCGCTTCGAGACCGGTGACGTCGATGCGCGGATTGTGCGTGAGCGCGCGGGCGGCCGCGATGCGCTTGGCGAGCGGCGCCAGACCGCGGGTGTTCTTGAGCGGATTGCCGGGGGTAACCAGCCACCAGACACGATCGAGCTTGAGCCGCTTGAGCGCGAGCAGGCTGGCGGCGAGATGCGCCTGATGCGGCGGATCGAAGGTTCCGCCGAACAGGCCGATTCTCATGCCCGGCGCGTTGGGGGGAACAAGGCGCTCGGAACGGTCGAGACTTTGCGCGTTCACGGCCGGATCTGACCGCTTCCGCGTATGCGGTATTTGAAGGTGGTGAGCTGCTCGACGCCGACCGGTCCGCGCGCGTGCAGCCGGCCGGTGGCAATGCCGATCTCGGCTCCGAAGCCGAATTCGCCGCCGTCGGCGAACTGGGTCGAGGCGTTGTGCAGCACGATCGCCGAGTCGACCTCGCGCAGGAATTTCTCCGCCGTCGTGGCATCGTCGGTGACGATGGCGTCGGTGTGGTGCGAGCCGTAGCGCTCGATATGCTCGATCGCGCCGGCCACGCCATCCACCACCTTTACGGCAATGATGGCGTCGAGATATTCGGTGCCCCAGTCGTCTTCGGTCGCAGCCTTGACGCGCTTGTCGACGGCAAGCGTCGCCTTGTCGCCCCTGATTTCGCAACCGGCATCGATCAGCATTTCGACCAGCGGCTTGAGATCGGCCGCAGCGGCGGCGCGATCAACCAGCAGCGTCTCGGCCGCGCCGCAGACGCCGGTGCGCCGCATCTTGGCGTTGAGCACGATCTTCTTGGCCATCTCGAGCGAGGCCGCCTTGTCGACATAGACATGGCAGACGCCTTCCAGGTGGGCGAATACCGGCACGCGTGCTTCCGCCTGCACGCGGGCGACCAGGCTCTTGCCGCCGCGCGGGACGATCACGTCGATATTGCCGTCGAGGCCGGTGAGCATCATGCCGACCGCGGCGCGGTCCCGCGTCGGCACCAGCTGGATGGCTGCGGCGGGCAGGCCGGCTTCGCGCAGGCCTTGCGTCAGCGCGGTAACGATGGCGTGGCTTGAACGCATGCTGTCGGAACCGCCGCGCAGGACCGCTGCATTGCCGGATTTCAGGCACAGCACGCTGGCGTCGGCGGTCACGTTCGGCCGGCTTTCGTAGATGATGCCGATAACGCCGAGGGGGACGCGGACGCGTTCTATAAACATGCCATTCGGTCGTGACCAGGATTCGGTGACACGGCCGACCGGGTCATGAACCGCGCGCACCGCCTCGATTCCGGCGGCGATGGCCTCGATCCGGACGCCATCGAGGGTCAGCCGGTCGAGGAAGGCCGGCGATATGCCGGCCGCCCGCGCCTCGGCGATATCCTCGGCATTGGCGGCCAGGATACGGGCCCGCTCGGCCCTGACATTGGCAGCCATTTTGGCTATGGCGCTGTCCTTCTGCTCGGCCCCGACCAGCGCCAGCTGGCGCGCGGCTGCACGCGCATTGCGGCCGATTTCGCTCATCGCGGCCGCAATATCGCCAGTTCCCTCGATGCTCTTCAGCGGCGCTGTCATGGTCGCAAAAACCGGCAAAACCCCTTGATCGGGAGGGTTTCCTACCACGTCGGGGGACCGGCCGCGAGCGCGCCCGGCGGGGTAAATCGACACAGGCGTCCTGAGAATAGTGGGGACAAAAGGCAACTTTAACACGCCCATCACATTGAATTGCCAGACTGGGCGTGAGTGAGGAGAGCGTCATGACCTACAGCGCAAACAGGCTTCCGAGCCGGTTTCCGGTCGGCACGAAATTCGTGATCGAGGGCCGGCGCGGCGGGGAATTCAGCCGTTTCCTGGAGTTTCCGGACGGAACCTGCATCCGGCTGCCGAAACGGCCAATCAAGCGCAAGACCGCGCCGGCGGCGCGCCGTTCCCGCGCACGCGGTCATTGAACCACCGGCGACTAGGCCAACGGCCTACAAGGTCCGGTCCCGATGTTTCACGTGTGTCGGCCACCGCGAGAATAAGGCGAGGCAAGGCGGGGTTCGCAAACTCGTTCGGCGAACTGGCGCTGTTCCGGGCAGAACAACCCGCCAGCAACCTGTTCTTCTCAGGTGTTCTGAGCCAAGAGCTTACTCCCCACCCAGAACCAGGTCGTCGCGGTGGATCATCTCGGTGCGCCCGCTATAGCCGAGGATCAGCAGCACGTCGGCCGATGACCTACCCTTGATCTTGTCGGCGTCCTCGGCGTCATAGGTGGAAAGCCCGCGGCCCACTTCCGCGCCGTCCGGCCCGCGCACGACAACGGCGTCGCCGCGCCCGAAGGCGCCCTCGATTTTGATCACGCCGGCCGGCAGCAGGCTTTTTCCCCCGCGCAAGGCGCGCACCGCGCCGGCATCGATCGTCAGCGCGCCGCGCGGCTCGAGCGAACCGGCGATCCATTTTTTCCGCGCGGTCACCGGATTGGCTGGCGTCAGGAACCAGGTGCAGGCGGCGCCATCGGCGATTGCCTGCAACGGATGCGCGACGTGCCCCGAGGCGATCACCATGTGGGTGCCGGCGGCGGTGGCGATCTTGCCGGCCTCGATCTTGGTTAGCATGCCGCCGCGCGAGAGCTCCGAGCCGGACGCGCCTGCCATCGCCTCGATCTCCGGCGAGATGCGCGCCACCACCGGCACGAGCCTGGCGTCGCCGCCGGCGGAAGGCGGCTTGTCGTACAGCCCGTCGACGTCGGACAAGAGCACCAAAAGGTCGGCGCTCATCATGGTGGCGACGCGCGCGGCCAGGCGATCGTTGTCGCCGTAGCGGATCTCGGATGTGGCCACCGTGTCGTTCTCGTTGATCACCGGCACCGAGCGCCACTCCAGCAGCTTGTCGATAGTGGAGCGGGCGTTGAGATAGCGGCGGCGCTCTTCGGTATCGCCCAATGTCAGCAGCACCTGCCCGGCGGCCAGCCCATGCGCGCTTAAGGATTCCGACCAGGCGCGCGCCAGCGCGATCTGGCCGACGGCGGCGGCCGCCTGCGCTTCCTCCAGCTTGAGGCTGCCCGCGGGCAATTTCAGCACGGCGCGGCCGAGCGCGATGGCACCCGACGACACCACCAGCAGATCTCTTTTGTCCTTGTGCAGGCCGGCGATGTCGGCGGCGAGCGCGTCGAGCCAGTCGCGCCGCAGCCCGCCGGCGGCGGCGTCCACCAGCAGCGAGGAGCCGACCTTCACGACGATGCGGCGGAAGGAGGAGAGGGAGGGTGTTTTGGGCATCGGGTCCGGCGCGGGTTTAAGGGCGCCGGGGGTGTAGCACGAGTTTTGAAAGCGCGCCCCTACAGCCTAACCGAAAGGCTTGGGTACTCATCATAAGTCCTGTCGAACAGCATTCGCCCTGTCTTCTTCTTTCGCTTCCCGCCCCACTGCCTGAAGAAAAACGCGACCTTTTGGCGCTCGCAGGCATCGCGTAAATCTTCCACCCACCACGCCTCCATCGGCCGCGCGCGCGGGCCCGACTCGCCGCCGGTGCTGCGCACCGCTCCTCAGGATGGGGCCGAGGCCCTCACCCCCACAACCTCTCGCTCGCGATCCTCGCCCCGTCGCGCAGGGCCTCGAACTTGGCCCAGACCACGGTCGGGTGCACTTCGGTCGTGTAGCTCGCCTGCGAGGAGAAGCCGCAGTCGGCGCTCGCGATCACGTTCTCGCGCCCGACCAGTTTGGCGAAACGCAGCAGCCGCTCGGCGATCAGCTCGGGGTGCTCGACGATATTGCTGGCATGCGTGATGACGCCCGGGATCAGCACCTTGCCCGCCGGCAGCTTCACGCTCTCCCACAGATGATACTCGTGCTCATGGCGCGGGTTGGCGGCTTCGAAGCTGTAGCCGCCGGCGTTCACCTTGAGCATGGAGCCGGCGACGTCGGCGAGCGCTGCCTCGTGAATGCGCGGGCCCTCGTTGATGCCGTAACAGGTGTGGAAGCGAACTTTCTCCGGCGCAATACCGCGCAGGCTTTCGTTGATGGATTCGACATAGATCTCCGCGCGCCTGCGCCGCTGTGCTTGGTCGAGCGCCGGATCGGCGAAAATGTCGGTGAGAAACGGGTCGTCGACCTGGAGGATGAAGCCGGCATCGACGATCGCCTGGTATTCGACGCGCAGCGCCTGGCCGACGGCGTGGAAGAATTCCTCTTCCGTCTTGTAATATTCGTTGTCGCCGACGCCGCTCGGCGCCACCGCCGGCATGAAGGCGGCGTGCGCGCGTGCGTCCTTGAGCGCCGATTTGAGATTGTCGATGTCGCGTTTGATTGCGTCTTGCCCGCGATATTTCACCGGACCGGTGCACACCAGCGGCACCACCGGCGCGATGGTGCCGCCCATCATCGCCTGCTTGAAATACTGCTCGTAGTATTCCGGGAAGGCCTGCTGCTCGGCGACGAAAAACGGCTTGCGCAGGTTGGGGCGCGCCTCGAAGCCTTCCAGCCGCTCGCGTATATAGGAGAAGAAGCCGGTCTTCGACTGCTCGCCGTCGCAGACGATGTCGATCCCGGTTTCGGCCTGTTTGTGCACGCAGTCGGCAACAGCCTGCGCGTACGCGGGCGTCATAAGCCGCCGGGTCGAAGGCGGATCCTGCGGCTTTCGCCTTCATCAGGTCGAGCAGGTCCTTCGGCCGCGGCAGGCTGCCGACATGGGTGGTCAGGATGCGATCGGTGTTTTGCTGCAGGGTCATGGTGGGGGCTTCTATCATGGGCGCCGTTGCGCAGTAATGCCGCGCCTTGCTCCCGCCTAGGTTGCCCGCTCTACGGAACCGGCACTATGATCGAGGTGTTGGCAGGGGAATATGCAGCCGCTCTCCGACGGCACCAAAAAGCTCATGCTCTATTCCGCGATCTTTGTGGTCGCGGTGTGCAATATCGTGTTCGGCCTCTATTCGATGAGCGGGCCTTCGACCAAGCAGGCTGCGCCGAGCCCGCCGCCGGTGGTGGCGGTTGCGCCCGCGCCTGGCTACGGCAGCATGCAGACCGACGGCAACGCGCCGGCCGCGGTGCCGAACGCCGTGCCTTCGGCGAAAGCCGCCGGGCGTCCCACCCGGCCGCTCGCGCAGGCGGGCCAAACGGCGGACCAAGTGGCGGGTAATGGCGCTTCCGCGAAATGCGACGTGGACGCCTGCGCCGCGGCCTATTTCTCGTTCCGCGCCTCGGACTGCACCTATATGCCGACCAACGGCGGGCGGCGCCTGTGCACCAAGGGCAAGCCGCCGCAATAAAGGGCGGAACAGCCACTGCCATGGGGCGTTGATGATCCGGATGCAATCATCCGGTGAGCGGAAAGCCATGCAGTTCCTGGTCTATATCGTGGTCATGCTGGTGGCGCTCGGCAGCGTGCTGATCGAACTCGATTGGTTGACCAGCCCGAAGCTGGAACCCAGAGCCGCGCAGACCGCGAGCGTTGCCGCGCCTGCGCCAGGTGGTCGGGTGGTCGGCCCGAATGCGGAACTCAGCCCGGTCTATCGCACCGCCCAAGCGCCGCAAGTTGAACCGCCCGCGCCAGCGCCACAGGCGGAACAACCCGCCGCCACCGCGCCGCCGGCGGCGGCACCGGCCGCGGCAGTGGCCTCCACGCCGCAAGCGGTGCCCCCGGCGGATACTGCGAACAACAGCAAGGGCGTTGCCGAAACTACCGGCGCTGGCGGTCCTTTGACGAGCACATTCTCGACCGCGAACTCGCAGCAGTCGACCGCAAGTTTCCAGCCGGTCGCGCCGCCGCCGCCCGCAATGCCGGAGGCAAAGCCGGCGACGCTGCAAGTCCCCAATCGATGCGACGTGCAAGCTTGCGCCGGCAAGTACCAGTCATTTCGCGCTTCGGACTGCACCTATCAGCCGACAGAAGGTGCGCGGAAGCTCTGCCTATCGCCATCCGGCAGCGGCCAAAAGACGGTGGCGGCTGCGCGCAACAACAATCGCGACAAGGAGGCCGAGTTGCGCGCGGTCGAGCGCAAAGTCCGGGAGATCACCGGCCCTAGCGACACCGGTCGAAGCCTTGCTTATGACGACGACGACTTGGACGCGGCCATGGCGGGCGGCCGGCGCGTGATCGTAATCCGCCGCGGCGGTCCGCGCTGGTAGGCCGCCTAGAGATCGGTTGCGCCGCCGCCTGCGGTATCCGTCTTGCTCTTCTGCAAAATAGCCGTGAGTTGCTTGACGGCTTCGGTGAGCTGCAAGACCTCGGTCTCGCGCAACTGGTCGATCTTCTGGTGCAGCAGCTCGATCTCGAGCTCCGCCTTCACGTTCACCTGAAAGTCATTCTCGGCCGACTTGCGGTCGATGTCCTGTTGCCGGTTCTGACTCATCATGATGAAGGGCGCCGCGTAGGCCGCCTGAAACGAGAGCGCCAGGTTGAGCAGGATGAATGGGTAGGGATCCCACTGCTGCACGTAAGCTGTGACATTCAGAATGATCCAGAACAGCAGAATGACGGATTGAATGATGATGAAGCGCCAGGAGCCCATGGTGGCGGCAACGGCATCGGCGATCTTCTGACCCGCGGTGAGCGGAGGCACGTCCGGCTGCGTGCCATCCGGCATGCCGCGCAGGCCGCGCCGCAAGGTGCGCAGTTCAGTGAGCGCCGCTCCTCGGTTTCATGCAGCTCGCACTTCAGATTGCCGAAGGTCTCCATGGTGCCGGCCCTTGTTTTGTTCCCCGGTTACATCGCCCGCGGCGGCGCCGTCTGCAGAAAATCCTGCAGCTGCTGTTTGTAGAACTTCGCCATGCCGATCGTGCCGTGGCCGCGCGTGTCGGCGCTGGCCGGGATCAGATAGAGCCGGCCGTTTTTCACGCGCTTGAGCGCGTCGACCATCAGGTCGGTTTCCGGGGGGTTGCGCTCATCGTCGGCGGCATTGATCGCCAGCAGCGCGGCCTGAATTCTTTCAAGGCCGGGCGATGGATTGTAGTCGTTCGAGGACTCCCACGCGAACAGGAAGTCATTGGCGTCGGCGTTCATCGGTGCCGCCAGACGTTCGTCGACGAGCTTGTCGGCGGCCGCGCGCGTGGGCGCGAGTTTCTGGTAGCTCAGCGTTCCGCCATTGGTGGCGATGGAGAAGAATACATTGGCGAAGCGTAGAGAGTGTGGCTGAGCCGTATAGTTGCCGTTGTTATATTCGGGATCGTTGCGGATGGTTTCGAGAAGCATCCGCCGCAGCATCCAGTTGCGGCTGGACATTTCCGTCGGCAGCGAGCCCAGCGGGACCAGCGCATCCATATAATCCGGATACTTCGCTCCCCAGATCCAGGCCTGCATGCCGCCCATCGAATTGCCGATCATCAGACGCAGATGGCGGATGCCGAGACCTTCCGTAAGCAGGCGATATTGCGCGTCGACCATGTCATCATAATTGTATTTCGGAAATTTGGTGCGCAGCCCGTCGGACGGCTTCGACGATTTGCCGTGGCCGATCGCATCCGGGATGATGATGTAATATTTCGCCGCATCGAGCGGCTGGCCGGGGCCGAACAATTCGCCGGCAAAGGCCGGCGTCAGCATGCTGGCGGCGGAGCCGGCGGTGCCGTGCACCAGCAGCACCGGCTGGCCGGAAGGTTCGCCCAGCGTTGTGTAATGAACTCGTAATTCCGGCATCACCTCGCCGGTATGAAACTTGAAGTCGCGCGCGATCCAGTCGCCTTGCTTGGGCGCGGGATAGTCGGCCGCCGACGCTCCGTACGCGACAACTGCGGATGCGATCGTGACGGTGGCATTGACAAGCTTCATGGCGCTTCCCGCGGCAATGTTTTTTTACAGGGTACACCAAGGGCACCAATGGCGGGAGGGGAGGGGCCCACCTCCGCTGGGGCAGGTGAAAGCGTCAGTAGGTCACCACGCTCCGGATCGACTTGCCTTCGTGCATCAGGTCGAAGGCGTGGTTGATCTTGTCGAGCGGCATGGTGTGGGTGATCAGGTCGTCGATGTTGATCTTGCCCTCCATGTACCAGTCGACGATCTTGGGAACGTCAGTGCGGCCGCGCGCGCCGCCAAAGGCGGTACCTTTCCACACGCGTCCCGTCACAAGCTGGAACGGCCGCGTGGCGATTTCCTGACCCGCGCCTGCTACGCCGATGATTATGCTTTCGCCCCAGCCGCGATGACAGCATTCCAAAGCCTGCCGCATCACGTTCACGTTGCCGATGCACTCGAACGAGAAGTCGGCGCCGCCGCTGGTCAAATCGACGATCGCCTGCACCACCTTGTCGCGGCCGACTTCGTCGGGGTTGACGAAATGGGTCATGCCGAACTTCTCGGCAATCGCGCGGCGCGATGGATTGAGATCGATGCCGATGATCTTGTCGGCGCCGACCATGCGCGCGCCTTGCACCACGTTGAGCCCGATGCCGCCCAGACCGAACACGGCGACATCGGCGCCCGGCCACACTTTCGCGGTGTTGATGACGGCGCCGATGCCGGTGGTGACGCCGCAGCCGATGTAGCAGATCTTGTCGAACGGCGCGTCCTCGCGCACTTTGGCGAGCGCGATTTCCGGCAACACGGTGAAGTTCGAAAAAGTCGAACAACCCATGTAGTGGAATATCGCGTCGCCGTCGCAGTGGAAGCGGCTGAAGCCGTCGGGCATCACACCCTTGCCTTGCGTGGCGCGGATCGCGGTGCACAGGTTAGAGCGCTGCGACAGGCAGGTTTTGCATTGCCGGCATTCCGGCGTGTAGAGCGGGATCACGTGGTCGCCGGCTTTCAGCGTGGTCACGCCGGGACCAACTTCGCGCACGATGCCGGCGCCCTCGTGGCCGAGGATCGCCGGAAAGATGCCTTCCGGGTCGGCGCCCGATAGCGTGTAGGCGTCGGTGTGGCAGACGCCGGTCGCCATGATTTCGATCAGCACCTCGCCGGCCTTCGGCCCTTCGATGTCGATGGTTTCGATGGAGAGCGGCTCGCTGGCCTGCCAGGCGACCGCGGCGCGGGTTTTCATCGGGCAATTCCTTTCGAAGGGCCCTGGTATCTAGCAGCGCGGCCGATGCCTTGTCATTCCGGCGCGCGCGCCGGCCCTCGACGCCTAGAGCTTCTTCTTCGGCACCTTCTTGCCCTTCTTGCGCGCTTTGGACAGGCCGATCGCGATCGCCTGCTTGCGGCTCTTTACCTTGCCGCCCTTGCCACTTTTCGCTGTGCCCTTGTTGTAGCGCTTCATTTCGCTTTCGACGTCACGGCCCGCAGACTTCGAATATTTGCGTCTTGCCATTTCACAGCTCCTTGGAGTTCCCTCGCTACAACCTCCAGAGTTGACAGCGGTTCCACCGGTGCTACGGCTGCCAAGCTTCTTCCTTGACGCCGGCCGTGCTGGCGCCGTCGCGCGAGGTGATGATCACCTTGAACAGCGCGCGCAGGACGTCCTTCACGCCCTGCCCGGAGGCAGACGAGAGAATCAGCGGCGTCTGCTTGCAGGCCTTCTTCAGCTTCGCGGTTTGCGCCTTGATCGCTTCCGGCGTCAGCGCGTCAGCTTTCGACAGGGCGACGATCTCCGGCTTGTCGGTGAGGCCCTGGCCATAGGCTTCCAGTTCGGCGCGCACGGTCTTGTAGTCGGCGCCGGCATCCTCGCCGGTGCCGTCGATGAGATGCAGGAGCACGCGGCAGCGTTCGGCGTGGCCGAGAAAACGGTCGCCGAGACCGACGCCTTCGTGCGCGCCTTCGATCAGCCCCGGCAGGTCGGCCATCACGAATTCGCGGCCGTCGATCTCGACCACGCCGAGTTGCGGGTGCAGTGTGGTGAAGGGATAGTCGGCGATCTTTGGCTTGGCCGCGCTCACGGCGGCGAGGAAGGTGGACTTGCCGGCATTGGGCAAGCCGATGAGGCCGGCATCGGCGATCAGCTTCAGCCGCAGGCTTATGGTGCGTTCTTCGCCCGGCTGACCGGGATTGGCGCGGCGCGGCGCCTGGTTGGTCGCCGACTTGAAATAGGCATTGCCGAAGCCGCCATTGCCGCCCTTCGCAAGCGTCACGCGCTGGCCCAGTTGCGTGAGATCGGCGAGCAGGGTCTCGCCGTCTTCTTCGTAGATCTGCGTGCCGATCGGCACCCGCAACTGAACGTCCTTGCCGTTGGCGCCGTGGCGGTCCTTGCCCATGCCGCCGCCGCCGCTCTTGGCCTTGAAGTGCTGCTGGTAGCGGTAGTCGATCAGGGTGTTGAGACCGTTGACCGCCTCGACCACGACGTCGCCGCCCTTGCCGCCGTCGCCGCCGCTCGGGCCGCCGAACTCGATGAACTTCTCGCGCCGGAACGCGATGCAGCCGTTCCCGCCCGCGCCGGATTCGATATAGACCTTGGCTTCGTCGAGGAATTTCATGGTGTTAGCGTATATCGCGGATTACGGCAGATTTGCAGGAATAAATCTGACCTAAGCCCGATCTAGTTCTCTGCAAGTCAAAATTCGCAGGGAGACAGGCCATGACCACAAACGATCACGACCACGGCGAAGGCCCCAGCCGGCGCAAGGTACTGGAATGCATGACCTGGGCGGGAACCGGGGTGCTGTGGACGATATCGGGCGGAGTGCCGCATTCGCTCGGTCTGGTCGATGACGCGCTGGCCGCCGACGCCAAGGGGCTGACGTTCCTGCAGATCAGCGACAGCCATATGGGCTTCGACAAGCCGGCCAACCCCAACGCCAAGGGCACGCTGGAAGAGGCGATCGGACGCATCAAGGCGATCCCGGCCAAGCCTGCCTTCATGATCCACACCGGCGACATCACGCATCTGTCAAAGGTGTCGGAATTCGACGACGCCGAAAAGATTATCTCGGAGGCGAAGCTCGACGTGCATTACGTGCCGGGCGAGCACGACATCATCGATCCCGAGATCAAGCTCTACAAGGAACGTTACGGCCGCGGCACCAAAGGCTCGGGCTATTACTCATTCGACGCCAACGGCGTGCACTTCATGGGCCTGGTCAACGTCGCCAATCTGAAAGGCGGCGGCATGGGCAGTCTCGGCGACGAGCAACTCAAGTGGATCGAGGCAGATCTGAAAGGCCGCTCGGCCTCGACGCCGATCGTGGTCTTCGCGCATATCCCCTTGTGGGCGCGTTTATCCGCAATGGGGCTGGGGCACCGAGGACAGCGAGCAGGCGCTCGGTTTCATGAAGCGCTTCGGTTCGGTCACCGTGCTCAACGGCCACATCCATCAGGTGATGCAGAAGGTCGAGGGCAACGTGACCTTCCACACCGCGCGCTCGACCGCCTTCCCGCAGCCGGCGCCCGGCAGCGCGCCTTCGGCCGGGCCGATGAAAGTGCCCGACGACAAGCTGCGCACCATGCTCGGCACGGCAAGCGTGACCTTCAAGCAGGGCGAGCAGCGGCTCGCCATCATCGATACGCCGCTGGCGAGCTGAGGGTCCGCATGAAGTTTGCAAGGGTTCTCGCGCTCGGCGCGATCGCGGGGCTTGTGGCTGTTGTATTTGCCGCGGGCGCCGGCCCGGGCGGCGGACACGGAGGTGAAGATCGACAACTTCACCTTCAATCCGCAGCAGGTGACGGTGAAGGCCGGCACCACGGTGGTGTGGACCAATCACGACGACATCCCGCACACGGCAACGTCGTCGACGCAGGCCTTCAAATCAAAGGTGCTCGATACCGACGAGAAATTCTCATTCACATTCACGACACCGGGCACGTACAAGTACTTTTGTGCCTTGCATCCGCACATGACCGGGACAATCGTTGTCGAGGCGGCGACGGGAAGCAACGCGCCGCAATGATGCTGGGTTCGGAAACGCAGATGGCGTTCGAGGGCAGTGGCGGCGATCAAGGCAAGGCGCAGCGGTTTCGGGCCGCCGCGCTACCGTACCTCGACGACGTCTACACGCTCGCGCTCTATCTATTGCGCCAGCCGGCCGACGCCGAGGATGCGGCGCAGGAATGTTACCTGCGCGCGTTCCGCCATTTCGAGACGTTTCGCGGCGGGCCGATCAAGCCGTGGCTGCTCGCCATCTTGCGCAATGTCTGCCGCGCCGAATACGCGCGGCGCAACGCGCTGGCCAAAATCGCGACGCAAGGACTGGACGAGGCCGAGGATCGCGCGGAAGGGCTTTGGAGCGACGCGCAGGCCTCGCCGGAGGCCGAGACCTTGCGCGCGCTCGACGGCGAAACCATGCAGAAGCTGATTGCGCAATTGCCGGAGCAATTTCGCGAGACAATAGTGCTGCGCGAGGTCAACGATCTGAGCTATCGCGAAATCGCCGACGTCGTCGGCGTGCCAGTCGGCACGGTGATGTCGCGGCTGGCGCGCGCGCGGGCGCTGTTGCGCGATGCGTGGCTTGCCGAGGAGAAAGGGTCGACACCATGACCTGCGAAGAAGCTGAAGTTCTGTTGCATGCGCTGATCGACGACGAGCTCGACGCCGGGCACGCGCGCGAGGTCGAGGCGCATGCGGCCGGCTGCGCGCGCTGCGCGGCGCAACTGCTCGCCTATCGCGAGCAGCATCGGGCCTTGCGCAGCGGCGAGCTTCGCCATGCGGCGCCGGCGTCGCTGCGCAAGAGCATCGACCGCACCATGCCGTCCCCGGCAGCCGACTAGCCGGCGTTC
This sequence comes from uncultured Alphaproteobacteria bacterium, assembly GCA_963741115.1. Lineage (GTDB taxonomy): Bacteria > Pseudomonadota > Alphaproteobacteria > Rhizobiales > Xanthobacteraceae > Pseudolabrys. The sequence continues at coordinate 127,836 of CAVUGR010000004.1, forward strand.
GCTGCTCAAGGGTTTTGCGCTCGGCGGCTTGATGTCGGCCGCCGCGGCGGCCAGCGTCACCTTCGTGATCGTGCGGCAGGACCGCGACAGCCGCATTCTCGGCGAGGCGATTTCCGCACATTTGCGCTCGCTGCAGGCCGATCATCTGACCGATGTGCTGTCGAGCGACCAGCACAGCGTGAAGCCGTGGTTCAACGGCCGCCTCGATCTGGCCCCGCCGGTGATCGACCTGACCGCGCAAGGCTTCACTTTGATCGGCGGGCGGCTCGACTTCATCGACGGCAAGCCGGTGGCGGCGATCGTCTATCGCCGCCGCGTGCACGTGATCAATCTGTTCGTGGCGCAAGGCCTGGGCTCGGTGCTGCCGACGCCCCAATTGGAAAGCGTGCAGGGATTCAACATCCGGCGCTGGATCGACCAGGGTTTGAATCTGCTGGCGGTCAGCGACATCAATCGCGATGAGTTGGAAGAATTCGGCGCCAAGTTCGAGGCTGCCGCGCGCGGGGCCGGTACCGGCTGACGCGAGCATTTATTGTTGTCATCGCCGGGCTTGGCCTGACGATCTCGTTTAGGGACGCAAAACGGTGCCACTCTAAGCGGGATGGCCGGGACAAGCCCGGCCATGTCGTGGTGAATTGGGAAGTAAACCGCGCTACGAAACCCGCTTCACGCGGCCCCAGCCCTTGAGCGCGGACCAGATGCCGCGCTCGAGCCGGAAGCGATCGATCGGCGCCGACGATTTGATCGAGCTGATGCGGTAGAGCCCGACGCCGGTCCACTGGAAGCCGCACTTCTCCAGCACCCGGCGCGAGGTCGGGTTGGTGACGCGGCTGCCAGCTTGCAACTCGTCATGCGCGAGATCGGTGAAGGCATAGTCGATCACCGCGTGCAGCGCCTCGGTGGCGTAGCCTTTGCCCCAGTGGTGCACGCCCAGCCAGTAGCCGAGCTCCGGCGTCTGCTCGCGAAGCATGATGCCGCAGGCGCCGATGATGGTTTCGTCGTGCAGCGTGATCAGGAACACGCCCTCGCCGCCGGGTTTGTTGGCGCCGGCAATGAATTCTTGGGCATCCGCAGTCTTGTACGGATGCGGAATGCGCGCGGTGTTCTCGGCGATGCGGCGGTCGTTGGCCAGCGTTGCTACCGTTTTAGCGTCCTTGAGGCGCGGCGCGCGCAAGGCAAGCCGCTTGGTCTCAAGGACGGGGATACAGCCTTCCCGAAAAGTCTCTCTCGGTATTTCTTCCAGCAGGGTCATGGCACGGGCTCCATTTTCAAACCCTCCAAGGAAATCTTGGAGTTGAAATGCGAAGAGGGGGAGCCGGTCACCCGTCTCCCCCTCTCAGAGCCCTTTGAGCCCTGCCGGTTCGACGAATGACCGGCAGACCTCGATATTTGGTCTACCGCTTTACTCGGCCGCTGCCTCCGTCATCGGTACGACGGACACGTAGGTGCGGCCTTTGGCTTTGGTGGCGAACTGAACTTTTCCATTAACGAGCGCGAACAGCGTGTGATCTTTGCCGAGGCCGACATTGCGGCCGGGGTGCCACGTGGTGCCGCGCTGGCGTGCCAGAATGTTGCCGGCCACGACGATCTCGCCGCCTGCTTTCTTCAAGCCAAGGCGCCGGCCCGCGCTATCGCGGCCGTTGCGTGAAGATCCGCCTGCTTTCTTATGTGCCATTGCCGTACTCTCTCGAATTCGCTGACTATATAGACCGATTCCGTGAAGGAATCATCTCACTTTTTCTTGCCCTTTGTGGCGGGCTTTGCGCGCGTTTTGGCGGCCGGTTTCTTGGCCTTGGTCTTGGCTTCGCAGAAGCCGATTTAGCGGATTTGGCCGGCGCGGCGTCGCCTTCCGGCGCAGCCTCCGCCTTCACCTTGGGTTCGCGAACGGGCCGCGGCGGCGCCGTCTTTGAAGCCTTGGCCCCGCCGGTCAGGATCTCGGTGATGCGGATCACCGAAAACTCGTGGCGGGAGCCGCGCTTGCGGCGCGAATTCTTGCGCCGGCGCTTCTTGAAGGCGATCACCTTGTCGCCGCGGGTGTGCTGAAGTACCTCGCCGGCAACCGACGCACCCGAGATGGTCGGCGCGCCGATCTGCGGGGTGTCGCCGCCCAGCAGCAGGACTTCGCCGAACTCGATAACCTGACCCGGCTCGCCGACGACGCGGTCGATCCGGATCACATCCTCGGCGGCAACGCGGTACTGTTTGCCGCCGGCTTTAATGACTGCGAACATCGTTCTTCCCTTGTGTTCGACCCCGGCGCTCGGATTATTCCGGACCGGCTTCTTTCAGTCGGTTTTTCGTGTGTTTTGAAGGGCTTATAGGCCCTAAAAAAGCATGCGGACCCGAAGGCCCGCCACGGCCATGCTTATGGCGGGGAAGGGGCCGGAATGTCAAGAATTCCGGGATTTTGGTGGCCCGGCGGCAGGCCGGGCTGCCGCTTCAGGCCGGTTTCGGAACCGCCGAGCTCTGCTCCAGCACCCGGCCTTTGGTCTCGACGCCCACCATCCAGATGGCGATCGAAGCGATCAGGAATGTCAGCGCGAAGGTGTGCAGCACATAGGCACCAAGCCCGTATTGCAGCATGAACCCTACGACCGCCGGCGCCATGAACGAGCCGATGCGGCCGACGCCGAAAAACCAGCCGACGGCGGTCGCGCGCAAATGGGTCGGATAAAGCTCGCTGACATAGATGCCGTTTGAGCCGTAGACGCCCGGATTAACCCAGCCGACCGCGGCGATGGCGAAATAGATCCAGATGCCGGTCGCCTGCGCGAACCAGAGATGGAAGAAGGCGCCGATGAAATAATAGAGAAAGAGCACCGGCCGGCGCCCGTATTTATCGATGAGAAATCCGCAGGCCGTGTAGCCGACGAAAGCGGCGATCGCCTGCACGAACAGGAAGATGAAGATCTGCTTCAGCTCGAAGCCGCGCTGCACCAGGATCTGCGGCAGCATGAAGATGATGCCGTTCGAGGACCACAGGAAGCAGAACGACACGATCCAAAGCAGGATGGTGCGCTTGCGGCGCTCCGGGGTGAGCAGTTCGAAGACGGTGACGCCGCGCTCTTCGACGCCGGCGGCAACAAGAACCGGCGGCGGCAGCGGTTTGCCTTGCGATGCCTTGCCCTCGATTTCGGCAACCGTGCGTTCGGCTTCCGCGACACGTCCGCGGCTGATCAAATAGCGGACCGACTCCGGCATGATGAGCCGCACGAAGAACAGCAGCACCGCCGGAACGACGCCGATGACGAAAACTGTGCGCCAGCCATAAGTCGGGATGATGAAATAAGCGAGCATGGCGGCGAGTGCGAGACCGAGCGGAAACGCGGCCATCATGCTGCCGGTCATGCGCCCGCGGATGCGGCTCGGGCTGTATTCCGAAGCCAGCGTCAAGGCGACCGGGACTTCGCCGCCCAGACCAAAATTCGAAATGAAACGGAAGACCGAGAGCGAGAGCACGTTCCACGACGTGGCCACCAGGCCGGTGAACACCGAGAAAATTCCGATGGTCGCGGCGAAGGATGTGCGCCGGCCGATATAGTCGGAAATGGTGCCCCAGAACAATGCACCGAGAAACGCGCCGACCAAGCCGACGGTTGCCAGCAGACCGGCTTGCGCCTGGTTCAATCCGAACTCGCGTGCCACCGGCGGCAGCGCCATGCCGAACAAGGCGAAATCGCAGGCGTCGAACATCACGCCGAAAAAGCAGAGCGCGAACAGATTCCGGTGCCAGCGCGAAAACGGCAGACGATCCAGGCGTCCCACCAATTCGGCCGATTTATCGGCGCTACCCATGGCTTCCCCCCAAGCTGCCCCATTTTTAGGAATCGCTTGCGCGGCCGGCGATCGCAGAGGCGGCTGCGTCGCGCGAAAGAGTAGATAGCGAATTTGAAATAGTGACAAGCGCCCATCGGCGACATGCCGCACTGCACGCAAAGCGTTTGCTTGAAATCGCTATCCAAGGCCGCGTAGGTTCTTCGCAGTGTCCGGGGGCCGTGCGTGATCATCGATATCTTCAACCACTTCATGCCGGCGGCGTATTTCGAGCGGCTGCGCAAGTTGGTGCCCGATCATCCTGCCGCCACCGCGTTCCCGCATTTGCGAACGCTGTGGGACATCGATGCACGGCTGAAGCTACTCGATCAATTTGGTGAATACAGCCAAGTGCTGTCGCTTGCCAATCCGCCGCTCGAAATGCTTGGTTCGCCAACACAGACGGCCGAGCTGGCGCGCATGGCCAATGACGGCCTGGCCGATTTATGCCGCCGCCATCCCGAGCGCTTTCCGGCCTTCATCGCGTCCTTGCCGATGAACAATATCGAAGCCTCCTTGCAGGAGGCCGATCGCGCGGTGAACGATCTGGGCGCCAAAGGCGTTCAGGTGTTCACCAATGTCGCCGGCAAGCCGCTGAGCGCGCCGGAATTCCGGCCGATATTCGCGCGCATGGCCGAGCACGACCTGCCGGTCTGGGTGCATCCGGTGCGCGGGCCGCAATTTGCCGATTACGCCACCGAGCGGAATTCGGAAGACGAGATCTGGTTCACCTTCGGCTGGCCCTACGAAACCACGGCCTGCATGACGCGGCTGATCTATTCCGGGCTGTTCGACGACATGCCGAAATTGAAAATCATCACCCATCACATGGGCGGCATGATCCCCTATTTCGCCGGCCGCATTGCGCTCGGGTTCCGGCAGATCTTCTTTGGCGCGCCCGACCGAAATCCGGGCGCCGAGTCGCTCAAGCTGCGGCCGAACGACTACTTCAAGATGCTCTATGCCGACACCGCGCTCAACGGCGATGTGGCCGCGACCCGCTGCGGCCATGATTATTTCAGTACCGCAAAATGCCTGTTCGCGACCGATGCGCCGTTCGACGCCGAGCAGGGCCGCGGCCTCATCTCAAAAACCATCGCGGCGGTCGAGGCGCTCGATATCGGCAAGGATGAACGCGCGCGAATTTTCTCCGGCAATGCGCGTGAACTTCTCAAGCTTGCGTAAGGGCTAGGACGAATGCAGACGCGGAATATCCGGGTGAAACTGCGCGACGGCGAAATGGGCGCCTATCTGGCCATCCCCGATCGCGCGCCGGTGGGCGCGATCATTGCCATCATGGAAATCTGGGGCGTCAACGATACCATGCGGCACCACGCGCATGAATTCGCCGAGGCCGGCTTCGTCTGTCTGGTGCCCGATCTGTTCTGGCGGCAGGAGCCGGGCGTCGAACTCTCCGACAAGAATCCCGAGGACGTGAAGAAAGCCTTCGATCTCTATTACGATTTCGACTACGACCTCGCAGTCCGCGACATGGAGGATACTGCCGCTTATCTGCAGCGGCTGCCCGAGTGCAACGGCAAGGTCGGCGCGGTCGGCTACTGCCTGGGCGGCAAGCTCTGCTATCTGATGTGCTGCCGCACCGACATAGACTGCGCGGTTGCCTATTACGGCACTTACATCGAGCACAATATTCGCGAGGTGGGGAACCTGCACCGGCCGTTCGTCTTGCACATGGCGATGAAGGATCGCTGGGTGCAGGCGGAGGTCAACGACCTGCTGGAGCGGCGGTTGTCGCCCAATCCGCTGGTGACCATCCATAAATATCCCGGCGCCGACCACGCTTTTGCGCGGCTCGGCGGCAAGACCTACAGCAAACCCGAAGCCGACCGTGCGTTGAAGCTGACGGTCGATTTTTTCAACAACCACCTGACCGGTTAAGGCCGGCAAACCAGGGAGGCGATGATGCTGCGGATTGGTTTGATGGCTGGCGCCGTAATCGTGGCGCTGATGCCGGTGGCGCCGCGAGCGCAAGGCGAGGAACTGCTGCGCGTCAACGTGTTTCCCGGGCCGCAGCATCTTGCGCTTTACGTCGCGCAGGAAAAGGGAATGTTCTCTAAGCGCGGCTTGAAGGTGGAAATCCAGTTTACGCCGAATGCAAAAGCCCAGCGCGAAGGATTGGCGGACGGCAGCATCGACATCGCGCAGGCGGCGGTCGACAACGCCGTTGCGATGGTCGAAGGTTCGAAGAAGGATGTCATCGTCGTCGCCGGCGGCGGCAACGGCATGCTCAATTTATTCGTGCGGCCGGAAATCAAATCCTACGACGCCATTCGCGGCAAGTCGGTGGTGGTCGATTCGCCCGACACCGCCTACGCGCTCGTTCTTTACAAGATGCTGGCCTTGAAAGGCGTGAAGAAAGACGAATACGGCGTTTTCCAGGGCGGCGATTGCATGCGGCGGCTGAACGGCATCCGCAGCGATCCCAACAACGCCGCCGTGCTGCTGAATTTCCCGTGCAATATTCTTGCCGAACGCGAGGGCTATCCGAACTGGGGTTCGGCGGCCGACGCGCTCGGCGCTTATCAGGCCGATGGAGTTCTGGGTGATGCGCGATTGGGCGCGTGCGCATTCCGACACGCTGGTGAAATATCTCGAAGCGATCATCGAGGGGCTGCGCTGGGCTTCGCTGCCGGAAAACAAAGCTGAGGCCGCGGCGATCGTGGCGAAAACGCTTAAAGTGGCGCCCGATGTCGCGGAGAAAAGCGTCGAGGGCGCGGTCGGTCCGCACGGCGGTCTCGACAAGGACGCGCACGTCAATATGGCGGGGTTCCGCACTCTGCTGTCGCTGCGCGCCGAAATGATCGGCGGCGCGGCCGACATGAAGCCGGAGAAATATCTCGACCTGTCCTATTACGACCGGGCACTCGCCGGAACGAAATAAGACCGCCAAGTGGGGAAATCGCCATGACCGAAGACAAGCGCGAACCGCGACCGCTACTGCCGTTCCTTGAACCGTTCTACCGCGCCGTCATCCCGCTGGCCTGGCCGCTGGTCCGCATTGGCGTCGGCTGGAATTTGGCCGTGCACGGCTGGGGCAAGGTACTGCGCGGGCCGGCCGCGCAGGCGGTGCTGCTGGCGCGCGACGGTTACGATTGGGGCATCGCGTTGGCGCTGCTGCTGATCTTCGTGGAGCTGGTGGGCGGCGTCTGCATCGCGCTTGGGCTTTTCACCCGTTTCTTTGCCGCCGCGATAGCGATCGAGATGGGCGTGCTGACGTTTCACACCTATTGGGGCCACGGCTTCTCGTGGACGCAGCGCGGCTACGAATACGTGCTGCTGTGGGGCGTCGTCACGCTGGCGATCGCGCTGCGCGGCGGTGGGCCATACTCGCTCGACCGCAGAATCGGGCGGGAGCTTTAGCTCTCGTTCTTGGCCGGCACCGGGTTGGCTGTCCAGGCGCCGTTCTCGGGCTCATTTTCCGATTGCGCCAAACGATAGCCGACGCCCAGCTCGGTCACCAAAATGCGCGGTGAATCCGGATGCGGCTCGATCTTCTGCCGCAGCTTGCGCACGAAGATGCGCAGATAATGCGTGTCGTGCACGTGGATCGTGCCCCACACTTCCTTGAGCAGATGTTGATGGGTGACCACGTTGCCGGCGTGCTGCGCCAGCACCTGCAACAGCCGGTATTCCTTCGGCGTCAGCGTCAGGCGCTTGTCGTTGAGCAGCACGGCGCGGGCGGCAAGATCGATGGTGAGCGGGCCGACCTTGACGATCGGCTCGCCGCTGGCCGCGCGCATCTGCCGGCGCAGCGCGACGCGCACGCGCGCGAGCAATTCCGCCATGCCGAACGGCTTGACCACGTAGTCGTCGGCGCCGAGCTCGAGCAGGTGGACCTTCTGCGCCTCGGTGGAGCGCACCGAAAGCACGATGATCGGCACGCTCGACCAGGAGCGGATGCGCTCGACCACCTCGGAGCCGTCCATGTCGGGCAGGCCGAGATCGACGATGACCAGATCGATCGGCCGCAGCGTCGCCGAGCGGATGGCTTCGGCGCCGGTGTCGGCCTCGTGCACCACGAAGCCATTGAGTTCGAAACCCGTGCGCAGGAAGCGGCGGATCTGAATCTCGTCGTCGACGACGAGCACGATCGGAGAAGGTTCACTCATCTGCGTCGCTCTCCAGTTGCGGGATCGCGGCTTGCGTGACCGGAAGCTCAATCGCCACCGTCGTGCCCAGGCCGGGGCCGTCGCTGACGGCATTTATCTTACCATCATTGGCCAAAATAAAGGCATTGGCGATCCAGAGGCCGAGGCCGGAGCCGCTGGTCGTATTGGCGTGGCGGTCGCCGCGCGCGAAACGGTCCCAAATCTTGGTCTGTTCGACGGCGGTGATGCCGGTGCCCTGGTCGCTCACACTCATGATCATTCGGCCGTCGCGGGCGCGGGCGGCCACCGAGATCTGCGAGCCGGCATGGGAATATTTCGCGGCATTGTCGAAGACCTGCACCAGCGCCTGCTGCACCAGCACCGGGTCGACGTGAATGAGCGGCAGATCGGCCGGGATATTGAGAATGACGCGGCGATCGCCCAGGCGGCTGCGGCAGCGCTCGATCGCCGAATTGATGATGTCGGCGGGCTCCGCCCATTCGACATGCGGCCGGATGCCATCGCTGCTGATGCGGGTGGCATCGAGCAGATTCTGGATGTCGTTGTTGAGGCGTTCGGCCTCGTCGCGCACGTCATGCACCAGCGCTCGAAGCTTCTTTTCGTTCGCGAGCGCCGGCGCCGCGCTCAGCACGGTGGCGGCGCCGAGTATGGAGGCCAGCGGCGTGCGCAGCTCGTGCGACACCGAGCCGATCAGGGCCTCGCGCAACTGGTCGGTCTGCGAGCGCATGCGCGCTTCGCTTATGGCGTGCGCGACACCAAGTCGTTCGAGGGTGGCGGTGGCGTCCGCCAGCACCGCGTCGACGCGAATGCGCAACTCGTCGGAGCCTTCCTTCGACTCGCGGCCGAAATTGATCGCAATCACGCCGAATTCCGGGCTCTTGGGCGACACGGCGCGGACCAGCCAGACCTCGTCGCTCGCGGCGGTCACGGTCACGCCAATGGCGGCGTCGCGGCGGCCGGATGCGACGGCGGCCACTTCGGCGAGGACCTGCTCCGGGACGGTGACGCCGGCGCGCCGTCCGCCGCCGGTGGTCGCCTCCCGCGCGCTGGGGAACAGGACGATTTTGCGCTGCATGACGGAGGCAAGGTGATCCTCGATCGCGGCATGAATGTCGGAAACGTCGAAGGCCACCGCCAGCCGGCGCGAGAAGGCGTAGAGGTCGCGCAGGTCGATCTCGCGCTGGCGTGCCATTTCCAACTGCCGCTTGAGTTCTTGTGGCCAACTGGCTGACCACCACCGCGACGAAGATGAACAAAGCCAGGTTGATGACTTCTTGCGGGTCGGTGATGCGGAAGCTGTAGAGCGGGGGATAGAAGAAGAAAGCCGAGGCAGCCACCCCGCAGACCGCCGCAACGATCGCCGGCACGATCCCCCAGCGCGTGGCGGCAATCACCACCGGAATCAGATAGACCGTGGAGCCCTGGGTAAGGCCGATCTCCAAAATGAGCGACAACAGCAGCGCCGTGACAGCGCCGACCAAAAGGAGCGTGAGGCCGACACCGCGCAATTGGTTGCGTAAGCGGCCGATTTTCAAGGCGTCGGACATCGTCTTGCCGGTTCCGCGCTGAGGCTCGTTTCAGGCGCTACAATATAATACGGGGCGAAACCCCTGTCTGTCTTGGCACTTGTCGGTCTTGGCAGCTTTGGTACTTGTTAGTCTTGGCGCGCTTGGTTAGATAGCGGCCGTTCAACGGGGCTTTTTCAAGTCCTTTTGGGCTCCGGAGAGGTGGCAGAGCGGTTGAATGCACCGCACTCGAAATGCGGCATACGGGCAACCGTATCGGGGGTTCGAATCCCTCCCTCTCCGCCAATCCTTTGCTACAGCGGATTGATTTTGTTGGGTTCTGGTGGCGCGCCGGAATTGTCCGTCACTTCTTCCTTATCCGAAACGTCAGAACGCTGCCGTCTTCCGTCTTGCCTTCCAGCGTGTCGCCGGTTTCGCGCAAAAGGTTCGGGATATCGATGATCGTCAGCGGATCGGTGCATTCCGCGACGATTATGTCGCCGCTCTTCAGGCTGGACAGCATCTTTTTCACCCGCAGCGTCGGCAACGGGCATTTCAGACCGCGCAGGTTCATGATTGTGTCACTCATGAAAGCGGCACCATGGAAAGCTGCCGGTCGGTCGCCGGAATATAGGCTTCCGGCAGGCCCAGTTCCTTGCGCACGATATTGGTGCCGCGCGTGAGCGCGACCATTTTGTAGAACGCATGCATGCGGCTCATCGACTGGCGGCCGAAGCCGCAGTCGCTGGTCAGGATCAGCCGCTCCGGCTCGATATGTTTGAGCGCGCGGCGGATGAGATCGGCGATCTCCTCCGGCCGCTCGACCTGCAAGCGTGCGGTGGCTGATGACGCCGAGCGCGATCTTCTTGTTCTTGGAAATCATCGTGCCGAAATGTTCGAGGTCCATGCCTTTGTTGAACGCGCCCTCGACCGTGATCACGTCGCAGTCGATCTGATCGAGATAAGGCAGCGCCGCCTTGTAGGACTGGTCCTTGCTGGCGACGCGTTGCGCCGCCGGCGACCCCCAGCAGGTGTGGCACCATACTTCGCATTTGTCGCGCAGGCCTTTGACCTCGATGTTGAAGGCCTCGACCCATTGCTGCGGTTTGATCTTCTGGTTGGGGTCGGCGATCACCTGATGGATCGCCGGCTCCTCGATCTGCACCAGCGGCGCGCCGGCATCGGCCAGCAGGTGATATTCTTTGTTCAGCGCGACCGAGAGATCCATCAGCAGATTCGAGCCGGTCCTTGTAGTGCTCGTTGGTCAGCATCAGCGCCAGGATCTGCGCCGAGATCGAGCCGATCTTCACCGGCCTGTCGGTCATGCGGCGCGATCGCCTTGTAGGCGCGGTCGAGCTGCAATGAAGTCGCGCCGATCTTGGCCGAGACCGGCGGCGTCATGCGGGTCTCGATCACTTCCCACATCAGATCGCCGGGGCCCTTGTCGGCCATGAAGCCGGCCGGCGGCACTTCGACGCGCGGCTCGCCGATGCCGGCGACGCGCTCGGTGACGTAGCTCACCCAGCCGCGCCCGGCGACGTCGTCGTCGAGCCGGGTGTCGCCGTCGACCATGATGTCGATGCCGGCGCGATGCTGCGCGGCCACGTGGCAGGCCAGGCAGTCGAAATGCTGCTCGCGATAGGCCAGGCGGGAAAAGCCTTGGCTAAGCGGAATGCCGCGCAGGTTTTCGGTGTACCAGCTGGGCCGGGGCAGCGCCCCCGTGGTGGTGGTGAGAAGCGCCTTGTCTTTTGTGGTGGTAAACACTTGTTATGCCCCCGGTTTCACCGCGCGAAACCTCGCCTCGCGGCCGCGTTCTTGCGCTAGTCTCAAGTGACTCGAGACTGAAGTATCTGAAGCCCACAAGGTCAAGCACGCGAAGATGGCGGCGTCCGAGACGATACAGACGATTGCACGGCTGACGCCGCTCGCCGACGTGCTGGCGATGGTCGATCTGGACGTGAAGCCGGTCACCCCGCGCACGGTCGAGGTGGCCACGACGTCGGCGCGCACGCTGGCCGTCGACGCGCTGGCGCCGTCGCGGCCGAGTTCGGCGCTGGCCCTGATCGACGGCTGGGCGCTGGCCGCGGATGCCACTTTGGGCGCCGGCGGTTATTCGCCGATGCTGCTGGCCGCGCCGCCGCAGCGCATCGACGCCGGCCAGCCGCTGCCGCCCGACACCGACAGCGTGGCGCCTTACGACTCGGTGAAGATCGGCAACGGCCGCGCCGAGGCGCTGGCCGTCATCAATCCGGGCGACGGCGTGCTGCCGGCGGGCGGCGATAGCGATCCGGTCATCCCGTTGCGCCGCGCCGGCGTTTCGCCTGCGCGCCACCGACTTGGCGGCCTTTGCCGCCGCCGGCATTGCGCGCATCACGGTGCGCGAGCCGCGCATCCGCGTGCTGCCGTTGCGCGGCAGCGGCATCATCAACGCCGCCGCGCGGCTGGTGGCAAGCGACATCGAGCGGCGCGGCGGCGCGGCGCGCCTCGACGAGGCCGGCCGCGATCTCGGCTCCGTGCTGGCGGCGGAAAACGCCGACGCCACCGTCGTCGATCGGCGGCACCGGCAGCGGACGCAACGACAGCAGCGTGCATCTGCTGGCGCGCGACGGCCGCGTCGCGGCGCACGGCATCGCGCTCACGCCCGGCGAGACCGCCGCGCTCGGTTTTGTCGGACCGCGCCCGGTGCTGATGCTGCCGGGGCGGCTGGATTCGGCGCTCAGCGTCTGGCTGGTGGTCGGGCGCTATCTGCTGGAGCGGCTCGCCGCCACCAATAAAGAGAACGAGTTGGCCGAGCAGTTGCCGCTGGCGCGCAAGGTCACCTCGACCGTCGGCCTTGCCGAAGTCGTGCCGGTGCGGCGCAACGAGGGCAAGGCCGAGCCGCTGGCCAGCAAATACCTGCCGATCTCGTCGCTGGCGCGCTCCGACGGCTGGATCCTGGTGCCGGCGGAGAGCGAAGGTTATGCCGAAGGCAGCCTGGTGCAGGTGAGGGCGTGGCCGTGAGAGCCCTTTACACAATCGTCCTGGTGGCGGCGGACCCGGAATCCATACTCTGCAGCGCCGGGGTTATGGATTCCGGGTTCGCGGCCTTCGGCCGCGCGCCGGAATGACGAAGTGAAAGAATGCGCTATAAAGGCCCCATGCGCATCATCGGTCTCGCCGGCTGGAGCGGTTCCGGCAAAACCACTTTGATCACCAAGCTGATCCCGCGCCTGACCGCGCGATCGTTGCGCGTGTCCACGCTCAAGCACGCCCATCACGGCTTCGACATGGATCAGCCCGGCAAGGACTCCTTCGTCCACCGCGTCGCCGGCGCCACCGAGGTGATCATTTCTTCGGCCAAACGCTGGGCCATGCTGCATGAGCTGCGCGAGGAAGCGGAATGGGACCTCGGCGATCTGGTCGCCAAGATGTCGCCGGTCGATCTGGTGCTGGTGGAGGGCTTCAAGCGCGACGCCTTTCCCAAGCTGGAAATTCACCGCGCCGCCAATGGCAAGCCGCTGCTGCATCCGGACGATCCGCACATCGTCGCGGTCGCCTGCGACGGCCCGTTGCCGGGCGCAAAAGTGCCGGTGGTCGATCTCAATGACATCGATGCCATTGCCGATCTTCTGATGAAGCATGCGGTGGCTATCGGCGAAGTCGCGCGCTCCAGAAAAACATGAGCGTGTAATGGCACAGCTCACCGACGACTGCTTTGCATTTTCCGGCCCGCTGCTTCGGCTGAACGACATGGAGCGGCTGATCGGCGAGCGCGTCGTGCCGGTGACCGAGACCGAACGCGTGCCGCTGCGCAGCGCGCGCGGGCGCGTCACCGCCGCCGACCTGAAGGCGCCGGTCGATCTGCCGCCGTTCGATAATTCGGCGGTCGACGGCTATGCCGTCCGCCATGCCGATCTCGCGCGCGATAGCGATAGCAAACTCGTGATCGCCGGCCGCCTGACCGCCGGCACGCGCGCCGACATGGCGCTGAAAGCCGGCCAGGCGATTCGCATCTTCACCGGCGCGGCGATGCCGGCGGGCGCCGACACGGTGTTCATGCAGGAAGACGTGACGGTTGAAGGCGACAGCGTCATCGTGCCGCGCGGTTTGAAACTCGGTGCCAACCGCAGGCTGGCCGGCGAGGACGTTCCGGCGGGCAATGTCGTGTTGCCGGGCGGCACCGTGCTGGAGGCGCAGCACATCGCGCTCGCCGCGGCTTTGGGGTTGACCGAGTTGGAGGTGCGCCGGCGGCTGACCGTCGCCATCTTTTCCACCGGCGACGAAGTGGTCGAGCCTGGCGCCAAGCGCGGTGGCGCCGCTATCTTCGACGCCAATCGCTATCTGCTGAGTGCGCTCTTGGAACGTCTCGGCGCCGTGGTGACCGATCTCGGCATTCTCGCCGACGACCCGGATGCGCTGGCCGCGGCGCTCGCCAAGGCGGCGGCCTGGCACGATCTGGTGATCACTTCGGGCGGCGTTTCGACCGGCGAGGCAGATCACGTGCGCAGCGCGGTCGAGCGCATCGGCAGTCTGGTTTTCTGGCGTGTCGCCATCAAGCCGGGACGGCCCGTGGCCATGGGCGTGATCCGCGCCGCGCCGCGCAAAGATTATGCCGCCCACAGCGGCGCCGCCTTTGTCGGGCTACCGGGCAATCCGGTCGCGGTGTTCGTGACCTTCGTGCGGGTGGTCAAGCCGCTGCTGCTGCGGCTCTCCGGCGCGCTGCCGCAAACTTTGGTGCCATTGCCGGTGCGCGCCGCCTTTGCCTACAAGAAAAAGAAGGACCGCCGCGAATATGTCCGGGTGGCATTGCGGCGTGGCAGCGACGGTGAGATCGAAGCGGTCAAGCACCCGCAGGACGGCGCGGGCATCCTCACGTCGCTCACGGAAACCGACGGGTTGCTGGAATTTCCCGAGGACGTGACCGCGATCGAGCCCGGCACACGCGTCGGATTTCTCTCGTATGCGGCGCTGATGGGGTGACGGAGACAGGCTGGCTTACATCCCCGCCACAATCTTCTCCGCCCGCGCCACATCCTCCGGCGTATTCACATTAAAGAACGGGTCGATCGGCTCGATCGGCCATTCGGCGATGGCGACGCCGTGGCGCGCGGTCCACACCTCGATCTTGCGCAAATCCTCCTCGACCAGCGCCTTGCGCAAATCCTCGCGCAGCGCCAGCGGCCACAAGCCAACGACCGGATGACGCCATTCGCCCGAGCGCGCACAGGCGAGCGGCACGCCGGCGCCCATCTTGCGGCGGGCCTGATGCAGCCGCTCCACCAGATCGTCCGGCAGAAACGGACAGTCGCCCGGAACGCTCAGCATCCATTCGACGCCGTTGTTCTGTTTCGCCAGCCAGTCCAGCCCGGTGAGGATGCCGGCGAGCGGGCCGGCGAAATCCGGCACGCTGTCCGGCACTACGGTGAGGTTGGTGTCGGCGAAACGCTTGGGGTCGCCATTGGCGTTGATGATGAGGCGCACGCATTGCGCCGAGAGAGTTGCCAGCACACGGTCGAGAATGGAAACGCCGCCGATCTCGATGCGTGCCTTGTCGCCGCCACCCATCCGGCGCGCGAGCCCGCCGGCGAGGACGAGGCCTACAGTTGGCGGAACGGGCATTTCCGACGTCATGGCCGGGCTTGTCCCGGCCATCCACGTCTTTGATCTGGTGATATTGTCAAGACGTGGATGCCCGGCACAAGGCCGGGCATGACGGAGCAAACGTAATCGCGCAATGAACTAGGCATCACTCACTCATCACCCACCGCCGCCTTGCGGCGGTGCTTGGAGCTCTCCTCCTCGACGCTCGCGAGGTCCTGGTCGAACACGATGCGGTCTTCGCCGGCGAGTGCGACGAAGCGTTTTCCCCGCGCCCGCCCGATCAGCGTCAAATTGGCCTTGCGCGCCAGCTCGACGCCCCATGCGGTGAAGCCGGAGCGCGAAATCAAAATCGGAATGCCCATGCGCACGGTCTTGATCACCATTTCCGAGGTCAGCCGGCCGGTGGTGTAGAAAATCTTGTCGTCCGGCTTCACTTTTTCCTTGAACATCCAGCCGGCGATCTTGTCGACCGCGTTGTGGCGGCCGACGTCCTCCATGTACACGAGCGGCTGGTCTTCGCGCGCGAGCACGCAGCCGTGGATGGCGCCGGCTTCGAGATAGAGCGAAGGCGTGGTGTTGATCTTGTGGGTGAGCGCATAGAGCCAGGACGTACGCAACGTCGCCTTCGGCAGCGTGACGTTCTCCAGCGCCTCCATCAGGTCGCCGAACACGGTGCCCTGCGCGCAGCCGGAGGTCTGCACTTTCTTCTTGAGCTTCTTCTCGTAATTGGTCTTGCGCTTGGTGCGCACCACGACGACCGCCAGCTCCTCGTCGTAATCGACGCCGGTGACCACGTCGTCGGGCAGCAGCATGTTCTGGTTGAGCAGATAGCCGATGGCCAGATAATCCGGGTAATCGCCGATGGTCATGGCGGTGACGATTTCCTGGCCATTGAGGAAGATCGTCAGCGCGCGCTCGACCGTCACCGAGGTGTCAATCTTGGCGCCGGTCTGGTCGATGCCGCTGACGCGCTCGGTCAGCCGCGGGTCGAGCGGATTGGGCTTGATGAGATAACTGTCGGCTTTCTTGTCCATGGCGAAATCATAGCAGATTTTCCGGCCCACTGCCGAGCCGCCCGCGTGGGCAAAGCCGGCGTGATGTGCGTTAAATCGGCGATCCTTGTTCCCCTTTACGCCGTTGCGGTTCTAATATGGGCACCAAGATGAGGAGCCCAAAGGCTCAGCAATGCCAAGAGCATGATCCCGAAAAGTGGGAACCGGTTTTCGGACCAGATCATGCTCCAATGAAATTGAGGGAGGGATTCATGTTTCGCGCCACCAAAGACATCATGCTGCCGACGACCATCACCGGCTCGCTGCCGCGACCGAGCTGGTACACGGAAAATCTCGGCACCCGGCATTTCCTCGAGGCGATGGTCTCGCGGCGCTTCCGCGAGCAGTACGAGGACGCGCTCGCCTGCTATATCCGCGACCAGGAACTGGCCGGGCTCGACATCGTGACCGACGGAGATTGCCGTTTTGACGACGATGTCGGCGGGCAGAGCTGGACCGCCTATCCGCCCAACCACATGACGGGCTTCGATATCGAGCATCCGATCCCGACGCCGGCCGGGCGTGGCGGCATCTGGTTTCCGCGCGGCCATATCCTGCATGATTATCTGGAATCGCGCGTGATGCCGCGTCTAACCGGCCCGATCGGGCGCGGCAATCTGCAATACACCGCGATGTGGAAGGCGGCGCAGCGGCTCACGACGCGGCCGGTGAAATGGGGCGCGGTATCGGCCGAGATCGTCGCCTTCGCGGTGCAGGACACACACTACAAGAGCATCCCCGACCGCATGTTCGCGCTCGCCGATGCCTTCAACGCGGAATACCACGAACTGGCCGACGCCGGTTGCCCGGTGATCCAGATCGAGGAGCCGCAGATCCATCTGCTGGCGGTCCGCAATATCGTCGATGCCGTGATCAATCCGAAGCTGATGGTCGAGGTGTTCAACCGCACGGTGAAGGGCCTGCGCGCCAAGACCGAGGTGTGGGCGCATTCGTGCTGGGGCAATCCGTCGCAACAGAGAATGTTCGCACAGGTGCAGAGCTACAAGCCCGCGATCGAGCTTTACAACACGGTCGACGCCGACGTCGTCACCTTCGAGTCGTCGAGCTCCGGCGGCATCGATCTCGAAGCCATCGGCAAGGGCATCACCGACAAGAAAATCTCCATCGGCGTGATCGATCACCACACGTTGCAGGTCGAGCAGCCCGAGCAGGTGGCGGCGCAGATCCGCGCGGCGCTGAAATACATCCCGGTCGAGCGGCTGATGGTTTCGACCGACTGCGGCATGGGGCGCGAGGGCATGAGCCGCCGCCACGCGTTCTACAAGTCGGTCGCCATCGTGCTCGGCACCAATATCGTGCGCAAGGAACTTGGGCTCCCGGAGGCCAGGATCCTAGCCGCCGATGAGCGCTATTCGCTGGTGGTGCCGACAAAGTAACCTAATCCAAGTAACCTAATCCAAGTGATCCGATCAAAGTGACCTTACTTCCTCCCCCTTTCTGGGGGTAAGAAGGATGAGTCTTGGCGTGCTACCGTCAGCGTACCGCCCGCCCGTGGGAGCATCGATTTGATCAGCGCCGATTCCAAAAAGCCTATCCGCATCGTGATTGTCGAAGACGATATGGCCGCGCGCGATATGCTTGTTTCGGCGTTGCAGGCGGACCCGGATTACCGGGTCGTGGCCGAATTCGCCGAAGGCAAGTCGGCGGTCGCCGCCATTCCGCAGTTGGCGCCCGACATGGTGCTGGTCGATCTCGGGCTGCCGGATGTTTCAGGCATCGATGTGATCCACAAGCTGAAGATGGCGGGTGCCGATTGCGACGTGCTGGTCGTCACCACTTTCGGCGATGAGCGCACGGTCATGTCGGCGCTGGATGCGGGCGCCGATGGCTATCTGCTGAAGGGCACGACGCTGGAAGAGCTTCGGCGCGACATCCATTCCTTGCGAAACGGCGGATCGCCGTTGTCTCCCATGGTGGCGCGCCAGCTATTGAACCGCGTGCAATCGAAGACGACCGACACAATACCGGAGGCCGTCGGCGGCGCCAGTCTGACCAAGCGCGAGCATGATATTCTGGAAATGATCGCCAAGGGCTTTTCCTACACCGAGACGTCGCAAATCTGCGGCATCGCCGCGGCGACCGTGCACAGCCACCTCAAGAGCATTTACCGCAAGCTCGAAGTTCATTCCAAGACCGAGGCTGTGTATGAGGCACGGCGGCGCAGCCTTATTTACTAAGCCGTCGTCTCACGCGGCCGAACGGTGGCCGTCCCGCTCGCCGGCGGCACCTTCAGCTCAATCCGGATTGTCGTCCCTTTTCCCGGCGACGAATCGATGCCCAGCGTGCCGCCGATTGAAATCGAGCGTATGCGCTTGCGCATATTGGATATGCCACGGCCGGCGCGCGTGATGTCGGCGGCGTGGAATCCGCAGCCATCGTCGTGAATGGTAATGAGCACCGCCGAACTAGGCTCGTCATAGCCCGCCATGAGCGCGGCGGTCTTCGCCTTCGAATGGTGCAGGATGTTACTCAGGGCCTCCATCAGCACGAGCTTGATGGAGAGCGCATCGCGGGTGGTCAGCCGCGGGATTTTCGGAAGCTCGCTCACCTGCCAGCGCAGATCGATTCCCGCTAGCTCGATGCCGCTGCCCATCCGGTGGCGCACGTTGCTCAGCACCAGATCGAGTTCGCCATCGATCGGTTCGGCGCTGTCGACCAGGAAGCGAAGCTCCATCAGGATCTCGCCGATCCTGCGTTTGGCGTCGCCTGGATTGATCTTGTTGGCGGTGAAATGCGCCAGCAGCGTTGCCAGGCTGGCGCCGATGCTGTCATGCATGTCGGCCGAGATATTCTGCCGCTCCAGGATGGCGGATTTGACGACCTCGAGCTGGTTGCGCTGGCGGATTGTATCCAGACTGCGAATGAAGACGAGCGCCGCCACCATCGCCGCCGTCAGCACAAACCAGCAAAGCGCAAGCATGTAAAAGAAGCCGATATATTGCGAGCGCAGATAGTCCTCGTCGTAGCCGACGGTCACGTAGAGCGGCGTGGTCGTGGAAACCAGGAAGGTCCCCAGGCGGACGACGTCATCGGTCTGGCTGCGCCCATAAAACGTACCGCTCTTTTCGCCGTCGATCACACGCTTATAGACTTGGGCGATTTTGGAAACCGAATAGCCGTAGGCGATCGAGCGGCTCATCGACCGGATGCGCACGACGCCGTCAAACCCGGTCAGCGCCGCCAGGCCGCGGTCGCTGAGCTTGAGCTTTTCGTAAAGCTCGGCGAAATGCGAAAGCCGGAGCGATGAGAGCAGCACGCCTTGGAAATCGCCGGCAGCATTCTGCAGCGGCCGCGAAAACTGGATCGCCCACTCGTTAGTCAACTGCCCGCGCGTCGGAGGGCTGATATAGAGCTGCGAGTCGTGCGGATTGTCGGCATGGATGCGAAACACGCTTCTGTCACTGAGCGAGATTCTCGGCACCGGGTAAGTCAACGCGCTGGCAATCGAGATGCCGTTGCGGTCGATGACCGCGGGACCAATCGTCGCCGACCGCAACTCATAGCGCTTCAGCACCTGATGCAAATCGGCTTCGCTAGCGGTCGATGTGTCGCTCGGTAGCTGCGCCGCCAGCCGGGAGAGGATCGCGTCCGCGTCGGCGGCGTCGTCCTCGAAGCTCGCCAGCAGCATCTGCGCGATGTTGCCGGTCTCCCGGTAAAACTCTATTTCGGTTCCGCTCTTGAAATGCACTCCGGCAACGACGCAAAAGATCAGCACGAACGCGGAAAATCCCGCGCATACGAGCGCCATCGTGAGCCGTGAAAAGCGGCCGAAAAAATTATCCAACTCAACCTTTCCCGTCACGGTGGCGGCCGAAGTTTCGGCGAACGGCGGAATTCATATCCCGGTTTTGGGCAACGAAGGGGCATCCCCGGAATTGGGGATGGCCGACGAAAGCGGAAAGTTTCATGCCCAATTCCGGGAAAAAGCCAAGAATTCGATGCCCAGTTCGGGGAGTTGGTTGGATTGGCCACATGATAGATGCTCCGCCCGCGTTTAACTCAACCATAAACGGGAAATTCCAATGCGTTATATCGTGAACGCCGCGATCGCGGCGGCCATCTGCGCCACGTCCGCGAGCATGGCCGTGGCGGCGGAGCCGGCCCACAATCCCGGCGATCCGAACCAATCGGGCAACATGTACTGGGTGTCGACCAACAGCGAGCTCGACTTCGGCTACTGGAAAGAATGCGCACCGGGGAAGGCCGTCGCGCACTAGAAGAAGGCCTCGCAGGGCTAGTTCGAATACCCCCGGCCCCCCACCGCTCGCAAGTAAAGCCGGGTGAAGGCGCGCTGCACCATCGTCGCGCCCCAGCGCCCCGGCGGTCTTTGTCCCAACCGAGACCGCCGGGGCGAACTTTTCTAGACGCGCATCACGCCCCCGCATCGCTGGCGTTCGGATAGAACAACTGCTCGCCGTCGATTCTGTAGTTGGCTATATCCTTCTGTCCTTGCGGCGAAACCAGATAATCGATGAAGGCCTGGCCGAGCTCTTTCTTCACGCTCGGATGCTTGTCCGGGCTGACCAGCATGACGCCGTACTGGTTGAACATGCGCTTGTCGCCCTCGACCAGGATCGCGAGATCGCCCTTGTTCTTGAAGTGGATCCAGGTGCCGCGGTCTGACAGCACATAGGCATTGCTGGCTTGCGCCGTATTGAGGGCGGCGCCCATGCCCTGGCCGATCGACTTGTACCAGTCACCCTTACCGGTCTCGATGTCGATCTCGGACACCTTCCAGAGCGCGAGCTCGGCGATATGGGTGCCGGATTTGTCGCCGCGCGAGATGAATGAGGCCTGTTTGTCCTTGATGGTGGTGAGCGCCCGGCCGACGTCTTTCATGCCCTTGATGCCGGCGGGATCGCTCTTGGGCCCGATCAGCACGAAATCGTTGTACATCACCGCAAAGCGCTTCACGCCCTGGCCTTCGGCGAGAAATTTCTCTTCTGCCGATTTGGCGTGCACGAACACCACGTCGGCGTCGCCGCGCCGGCCGGTGTCGAGCGCCTGGCCGGTGCCCTGCGCCACCACCTTCACCGTGATGCCGGTCTTCTTGGTGAACAGCGGCAGCAGATATTCGAACAATCCGGAATCCTGCGTCGAAGTGGTCGAGGCGACCACGATGGATTTGTCCTGCGCGAAACTTGGGCTTGCGCAAACGACTGTGGCCAACGCGGCGGCGATGAGCGTGCGGCGATTGAACATGAAGTCCTCCAGTGTTTAGACCAGCAATTCCCCCGCGATGAACTTGCGGGCTTCCTTGCTGCGCGGGTTTTCGAAAAAATCTGCAGCTGGACTGTTTTCGATCATTCGTCCGCGATGCAGCAGCACGATGTCGCCCGCGAGACGTTTGGCCTGGGCGAGATCGTGCGTGGACATGACCACCTTGACGCCGAGCCGCGTGATGTCGCGCACGACATCCTCGATTTTCTGAGTGGCATGGGGGTCGAGACTTCGCGGTCGGCTCGTCCAGAAACAGCACGGACGGAGCACGCGCCAGCGCGCGGGCAAGCGCCAGCCGCTGCTGCTCGCCGCCGGAAAGCCGGCGCGCCGGACGCTGCGCCAACGCCTCCAGCCCGACCAGCCTCAGCAGATCAGCGGCGCGGTCGTCGCGCGCGGCGCGCGGCGCATTGGCCGCCGCCAGCGCGTAAAGAATATTTCCGAGCGTGCTGCGCCGGAGCATCACCGGCCGCTGGAACATGATCGCGCGCTTGTCCGGCAGCGCCGCTTCGCGGCCGCCCCAGGTTATGCGTCCGCGTGCGGCGGGGACCAGTGCCCATTGCGGCGCGCAGCGGCGTGGTCTTGCCGGCGCCGTTGGGGCCGATCAGAACTGTCGGAGCACCCGGCAAGAAGTGCAAAGAAATCTCGTCGAGGATCGTCACGTCGCCGGCGACGATGCCGACTTCGGCGAAGAGGATTGGCAGTTCGGACGGTTCTGCGCGCATGGTCATGATCATCCCGCGTAGCGTTCGCCGGCGCGGCGCGCGGCCCAGGCCAGCGCGTTGATCGCAAACAAGATTGTTATCAAGACGATGCCAAGCCCTATCGCGAGGGCTAGGTCACCTTTGGAGGTTTCCAGCGCGATCGCCGTGGTCATGGTGCGGGTGAAGCCGTCGATATTGCCGCCGACAATGATGATCGCGCCGACCTCCGCCGCCGCCCGGCCGAAGCCGGCAAGCAGCGTTGTCACCAGGGAAAATCGCGCGTCCCAGATCAACGTTAGGATCCGGCGGCCGGGCCCGACGTTCATCGCGGCCAGCTCGTCGCGGTACTCGACCCACATATCCTCGATGGTCTGCCGCGCCAGAGCCGCGATGATCGGCGCCACCAGAATGGTTTGCGCGATCACCATGGCTTGCGGCGTGAACAGCAGACCCCACGACCCGAGCGGCCCCGCGCGCGACAGCGCCAGAAACACGGCCAACCCCACGACCACCGGCGGCAGGCCCATCAGCGCGTTGAGGAAAACAATCGCGCCCTCGCGGCCCGGAAAACGGGTGAGCGCAGGAATGCGCCGAATGGCAGGCCGATCAGCGCGCCCAGCGCCACGGCGCCCACGCTGACCACCAGCGAAAGTCGTACAATGGCGAAAAGCCCGGGTCCGGCCGTGAGCACCAAATGAAGCGCGGATCCGTCGCCCGTCATGACAATTCCTGGTGACGCCAAAAAAGACGCCTACGCAGTTATATGCAGGTAAATTACAAGAATGGTCAATTATCGAAAATTATGCAGGATTGTGCATATAATAGTGTCACCCCGACCGCGCGACGCATCTTGGCTTGCCAAACGGCGCGTCGGTCGCCATGAGCTAGCGACGCGTGGAGGGATGGCCGAGTGGCTGAAGGCGCTCGCTTGGAAAGCGTGTATACGGGAAACCGTATCGTGGGTTCGAATCCCACTCCCTCCGCGCCTGATCATCTCGTCGCAGATGGCCTCGGCCACAAGGGCAAACCATGTAGCCGTCGGCGCACGAGCCAGGGTGGTCGTGGAAGACGGAAGGTGACGCGCGCCTATGGCGTCGAAATCAGACCCCTGCTAGTCGCGACTATCCAACGGTTGCCCCAGCGAACGATAGAGTCAATTCTTCCCACTCCCGGTACCGTGTCTCCGCGCGTCGCCCTCCAGATGCCATTGGGTCCTTCTAGGACCGCTGTGCCATTTGAATTTCACGAAGCGTCCAGCCCTCAATGGTTGTCGGTCTCGTCTCCGGCACCGGAGTAAGTTTTCATTTGAGGGGCCGATGACGTCTTCTGCGTGATGTTCCGCTCGACCACCTGCGGTGTTGCGATATTCGGGGCTATTTGCTCTCGCTTGACGGCGGGCTGCTCGGTGTTGGGGTGCTCGGTGGGAATGTTTCGTTCAACGGTCTTTGCGTGCTGTTGCGCCGCCTCAGGAGAAGTTACGGCCGCGGTGGACTTTAGTCCCTGAGTGACGGGCACTGCTTGCGGAATTGCCGCATCTTTTGCGGACACTTGGTTGGCAGGAATAGAGCTCGGTCGCCTGGCTGGAACGTCGACGAGGGACTTCGTCGTCGGGACGGGTGGAACCCTCCCAGCGACGAAGTCCAGGTCCCGATCAGCTCCTTTGCTTTGTCACCATATGACTGCCAGGCAAACATCGCGCTGATACCGATCAGAACCGCAATGAAAAGGCGAGCAAGCCTGCGGAATATTCGTCCGCCAACCGACAGTCTTTCGCCCGCGAACTGATCGTTTTTGAAGTCGAAGGGGCGAGCCGAAACATGCATCGACGGCTCCAATGCCCGTAACCCGGCAGAAAAATCATATCCTCCCCGAGGCATCCTACTGCGCTGATCGGATGAAACGCGTCCGGTAGCTGGATCGCGCACCGGCTCGCCAGACCGAGCTTCTTCAACTGGCCGTACCTCCTTCGGCAAAAGGGAGACGACACCATCGTCATAAAGCTGGTCGTTGAGTGTGCTCTGCAAGGAATTCATTGGTGCCTTTGCCAGTCCAGCGGTCGGCCAATCCTTCGGCACAAGGGAGAATTGGGTTCTGATGCTGCCTTCAGCCGCCCCAACCTGCTTGCCGGCGGAGGTAAGTTGCTGCTTGAGCAGTTCGAGTTGGGAATTGAACGCGATGATCTCGACCTTCTGTGCGTCGCGCTCGATCTTGAGCTGGTTGATGGCGTCGCCCTTCTTCCCGAGTTCGGCAAGTTGGCCGGTGGTTTTGTTCCTGAATTGCTCGACGCTTATTTCAAGACGCCGTGTCGACATTGCGAATTCCGCGCGCAGCAGATCCTTGTCGGCTTGGATCTCTGCCATCGAAAGCGGGATCGCGGCCTCCAGTCGCCGCATGGTCAGCCGTACCGCTCGGTCGTGAATGAGGGGCATGACGACCAACGCGATGAGGGTTGCAAATAGAAAGCCGATCCCGGAATACATGATCGGTTCGATCACTTGAGCGGACACCCCCAACGCACTCGGTTCGCGGCCACGTCGCGAAAGGTGCGGTCACTTAGGGGCAGACGCGAGACCGAATTGGGGCAACATGCGGGCGAACGCAGTTTCGCTCCCGCCGCCATGCCCACAAGTACGCTGAGTTGGGAGGCACTCCTCCGCACCAAGGTGCGGATTCGCTTTTTGGGGCGCCGTAGCTGGCACGTCCGCTAATTGCGAATAGGGGCATTGCACGTTTGGTGTGAAATGAAGAAAGAGGCCGCCAACTGAGGCGGCCCCTTTTTCACGACTTTGTTTTAGGGGTTACCGTAGCGAGATTGCCAATCCACTCAGATCGGCATTCACCATCAATCCGGTCTGCCGCCCGCTCAAATCCAAGACGGCGCCTTTTGCGTTGGTCAGCACAATCCCCCGCACTCCGCCGCCGACTGCGGCACCGGCACCGGCGGCCCCGTAGACCCCTGCAACATCCGAAGGACTATTAATGTTGCTCACCCGGCCCGACAGATATGTTGAGAGACGCGCCGAACACGAGACCCGCGCTTAGCCCGCCGATTGACAGCGGGTATTGCCGTCCGCGAAACGTCAGCGTGCCGCTTCCCCCGGATGCGCCGATAAACCAGCCACCCTTCACGACCGAAATCCGGATGGTGCCGCTGTCGGCATAGGCCGTGGACGATATGCTCGCCCCCACCATGACCATCAGAGCAATAAGGCCTGAACGAAATATGGATAAAATTCGCATGTTGTTGTCCCTCCTAGAAGTACGTATTGGGTTGGTAGTGTTAAATACTTCACCCCGGTACTGAGACACCACGCCGGCATTCCCAGGGTGAATTGTGGAACGACGGAACCGTAGCAGACAGCGGAATTATTTGGAAACGGATTTTTCGTCGCGCCAACCGCCTATTTACGAAATCGGGCGGCATCGTAGACGCGAACGCGAGGGGCCCTGGTCGGCCGCTTAATTATCCAGCCGGCTCACTCGTCGGGCTTCGGAGACCAATCACAACTCCCAAGCGCGATGAGAATGCCGACCGCAGCGATCGGAATGAGACGCTTGAAGCCAATCACACGACCGAATTCAAGCCCGATTGCCGCTATGCGTGGATCAAGTAGCCAGTTTGGCGTCTGGTCGGCCCCGGCGGTTGCCTTCTCGAGCGCCTTGGCACTGGCCACGTTGCGTCGGTGCACGATGATGCAAGCCAATAAAACCAAGATGGAAATGAGGAGGAAGAAGCCGCCGAGTGCGGCTGCAACCGTAACAGTGTCATACCGCTGAATGAGCCAGACGAATGCGGCAATGCTAAGCCAGATGGCTGCGCCTGCGCC
>CAVUGR010000005.1:0-289123 GCA_963741115.1 uncultured Alphaproteobacteria bacterium
GGGCCGATGACGTCTTCTGCGTGATGTTCCGCTCGACCACCTGCGGTGTTGCGATATTCGGGGCTATTTGCTCTCGCTTGACGGCGGGCTGCTCGGTGTTGGGGTGCTCGGTGGGAATGTTTCGTTCAACGGTCTTTGCGTGCTGTTGCGCCGCCTCAGGAGAAGTTACGGCCGCGGTGGACTTTAGTCCCTGAGTGACGGGCGCTGAACCCAGGAATTGCCGCATCTTGTGCGGACACTTGGTTGGCAGGAATAGAGCTCGGTCACCGCTGGAACATCAACGAGGACTTCGTCGTCGGGACGGGTAGGAACCCTCCCAGCGACGGAGTCCAGGTCCCGATCAGCTCCTTTGCTTTGTCACCATATGACTGCCAGGCAAACATCGCGCTGATACCGATCAGAACCGCAATGAAAAGGTGAGCAAGCCTGCGGAATATTCGTCCGCCAACCGACAGTCTTTCGCCCGCGAACTGATCGTTTTTGAAGTCGAAGGGGCGATCCGAAACATGCATCGACGGCTCCAATGCCCGTAACCCGGCAGAAAAATCATATCCTCCGAGGCATCCTACTGCGTTGATCGGATGAAACGCATCCGGTAGCTGGATCGCACACCGGCTCGCCAGACCGAGCTTCTTCCACTGGCCGTACCTCCTTCGGCAAAAGGGAGACGACACCATCGTCATAAAGCTGGTCGTTTCAAGTGTGCTCTGCAAGGAATTCATTGGTGCCTTTGCCAGTCCAGCGGTCGGCCAATCCTTCGGCACAAGGGAGATGGTACTGACTTCAGGCCCAACCTGCTTGCCGGCGGAGGTAAGTTGCTGCTTGAGCAGTTCGAGTTGGGAATTGAACGCGATTGATTCGACACTCTGTGCGTCGCGCTCGATCTTGAGCTGGTTGATGGCGTCGCCCTTCTTCCCGAGTTCGGCAAGTTGGCCGGTGGTTTTGTTCCTGAATTGCTCGACGCTTATTTCAGAACGTCGTGTCGACATTGCGAATTCCGCGCGCAGCAGATCCTTGTCGGCTTGGATCTCTGCCATCGAAAGCGGGATCGCGGCCTCCAGTCGCCGCATGGTCAGCCGTACCGCGCGGTCGTGAATGGCTGGGCATGACAACAGACCCAATGAGGGCTGCAAATCGAAAGCCGATCCCGGAATACATGATCGGTTCGATCATTTGAGCGACGCCCCCCAACGCACTCGGTTCGCGGCCACGTCGCGAAACGTGCGGTCACTTATGGGCAGACGCGAGACCGAATTGGGCGACATGCGGCGAACGCAGTTTCGCTCCCGCCGCCATGCCCACAAGTACGCTGAGTTGGGAGGCACTCCTCCGCGCCCAAGGTGCGGATTCGCTTTTTGGGGCGCCATAGCTTGGCACGTCCGCTAATTGCGAATAGGGGCATTGCACGTTTGGTGTGAAATGAAAGAGGCCGCCAACTGAGGCGGCCCCTTTTTCCACGACTTTGTTTGCGGGGTTACCGTAGCGAGATTGCCGATCCACTCCAGATCGGCATTCACCATCAATCCGGTCTGCCGCCCGCTCAAATCCAAGACGGCGCCTTTTGCGTTGGTCAGCACAATCCCCCGCACTCCGCCGCCGACTGCGGCACCGGCACCGGCGGCCCCGTAGACCCCTGCAACATCCGAAGGACTATTAATGTTGCTCACCCGGCCCGACAGATATGTCTGAGACGCGCCGAACACGAGACCCGCGCTTAGCCCGCCGATTGACAGCGGGTATTGCCGTCCGCGAAACGTCAGCGTGCCGCTTCCCCCGGATGCGCCGATAAACCAGCCACCCTTCACGACCGAAATCCGGATGGTGCCGCTGTCGGCATAGGCCGTCGACGATATGCTCGCCCCCACCATGACCATCAGAGCAATAAGGCCTGAACGAAATATGGATAAAATTCGCATGTTGTTGTCCCTCCTAGAAGTACGTATTGGGTTGGTAGTGTTAAATACTTCACCCCGGTACTAGAACACCACGCCGGCGTTCCCAGGGTGAATTGTGGAACGACGGAACCGTAGCAGACAGCGGGATTCCTTGGAAACGGATTTTTCGTCGCGCCAACCGCCTATTTACGAAATCGGGCGGCATCGTTGACGCGAACGCGAGGGGCCCTGGTCGGCCGCTTAATTATCCAGCCGGCTCACTCGTCGGGCTTGGAGACCAATCACGACTCCCAAGCGCGATGAGAATGCCGACCGCGGCGATCGGAATGAGACGCTTGAAGCCAATCACACGACCGAATTCAAGCCCGATTGCCGCTATGCGTCGATCAAGTAGCCAGTTTGGCGTCTGGTCGGCCCCGGCGGTTGCCTTCTCGAGCGCCTTGGCACTGGCCACGTTGCGTCGGTGCACGATGATGCAAGCCAATAAAACCAAGATGGAAATGAGAGGAAGAAGCCGCCGAGTGCGGCTGCAACCGTAACAGTGTCATACCGCTGAATGAGCCAGACGAATGCGGCAATGCTAAGCCAGATGGCTGCGCCTGCGCCGGTGACAAGAACGACGGCGGTCCAGATAACAACGTGAATGCTGGGGCCGAGGTTTTCCCTTACCGCAAGCATCACATCGTGGACAATTCCTTTGATCATAAACGACTCCGTCGATTGGATCGCCGCAAACCTTACCGCCGCCAAGTTGCGCCAAAGAGAACGCCAAGGCCAATCGCCAGTGCGAGCGTCGTGTAGGGATTGCGCTTGAGGGATTGATCGAGCGCATTGACCAAATTGTCAGAGACATCGCGCACCGCGCCGGCCGTTCAGAACCCTTCGCCTGCGCATCGGTCACGATGCCATCAATATTGGAGCGGGCGTGCTGCCAGGCGTCGCTGCCCTTGGCCGCGAGAATGTCGCCGATCTGACCCATGAGCTTGGCCATATCTTTTTGCAAGATGCTCGCATCCAAATTCGATGTCTTTTCCGTGTGCCGTTCGTCTTGGTCGAGATTGTGTCGGCCGCGTCTTTGAACTCTTGGGCGACGGATGTGGTGGACATGGATCAACTCCGATCAGAATAAATTGTGTGGAAGGGGGCAGTATCAACCCCGTTCCGGTCCTAACACTGCCGCGCACAAAAGGTTCCAGTGTCACTCTGGAAAGTGAGGAGTTGACCCCAACTACAGAATGCGGCTGGGCGCCGGTCACCGGCATTAAAGACGAGATGAGATGGTCGGAAGAGCGCCTATCCGGGCAACTCCGTTCTTCTTCGGGAAACAGGTGATTAATTGCGACGAGTGCCACGATCAACAGCGGGACTGCCAGAAATGCCCCGACCCGGTCCCCACAGCCAGGTCCAAAATATCAACGACAAAAATACAGTGAGTGGGTTCAGCGCGAGCCGATGCCCCAGTGATGCTCGGTGTGACGAAGTGCACTTCAAGAGTTGTAAATCCGAAATAGAGAAGCGGCGCGATGAGTGCGGTCGTTCAGTGAGGGAAAGGTCACCAGCCCGACCGCGAGCAGGACCACTTCCAAAATCAATGCACCGATATAGGGGATGAAATTCAGAATGAACGCGGAGCACGCCCACGCGATGGGATCGGCGATCCGATGAAATAGGTAATCAGACCGGCAATCAGTCCGACGACGAAATTGATCATCGCCACCACGCTGAGGTATTTGGTCAAGTTGTGTTCGATGTCAGTGATGATTTTGAGCATACGCAGAGACGCGAGTCGTGATGCTCGAAAAGGATAACGATGACATGACGCAATCGCGCGCGCCCGAGCAGGAAAAAGAATAGCGTCCCGAAAAAGATAAGAATCTCTCCAATAGCAGGTGTGACGAAAACGACCGCCGGCTGAACGAAGTTGACGATATCAAATCCAAAACGGGAATTATCACCTTGCGGCATAACAGCGTCGCGCAGGCTTCGTAAAGCCGACAGCGGCTGATCGAGGACCTGAAGTTTTTCCTTAATAATACGGCCGATCTCCGGCGCCTTGGCGATCCAGTCCAATGCTGGCGTGGCCAGCAGAATGATGACGCCATAGAACACAGCAACAACAAGCAGCCAAAGGACGATCGCTGTGATCAACGATGGCATTCCGAATGCCTTTGCGCGCGCCGACAGCGGCCCCAGCATCAATCCGAACACGAAAGCGGACGTCGCCGGCAAAAGCATCGCCCGCGCTAGATCGAGCGCCGTGATGAACAGAATGATGAATATGCCGATCGTGGCGGCCTGTGCAGCGGTGCGCCAGACGGCCGAGACATGCTCGACCGGTTGTGGGT
The DNA here is from genome assembly GCA_963741115.1 of uncultured Alphaproteobacteria bacterium. Lineage (GTDB taxonomy): Bacteria > Pseudomonadota > Alphaproteobacteria > Rhizobiales > Xanthobacteraceae > Pseudolabrys. Next base: position 4,241 of record CAVUGR010000005.1, read on the forward strand.
CGTTAATCGCTAGTAGATCGGCTCGCTGTTTCGCGACTTGGCGAGTATCGATCCGCGGCGGCCCATTTTTTGCGAGGGATTGTACTGTCATTTCTGCCACGCCCCCCATTTTCCCTTTGCGATAGCGATAACGGTTGACGTAGCATTTGGTTGCCAGCCGGAGCCGAATCTTTCGATCTCGCAGGGACGCTGTAAGTATAGCCCGCCACGTGCGCTTGCGGGCGACCGTGTGGTTTGAAACGAAAGAGGCCGTCAACTGAGGCGGCCTCCTGAGACGCAATACCTAGAGGTGTCCTGATTTACCAGGTCTGCCAGCGTGAACCGTACCGATAGCCGCGGCCCTCGTGTTCCCGCCAAGCGTAATGTTCATGGCTCTTCCATTTCCAGTCGTCGTCTCGGATCACCACGCGACGGCAACCTCTACGGTCGCAGCCAGTAGAGATTTTCGTTGTCGCAGCGCACAGCCAATGCCGCTGTTGGGTCATTAGCGGCGGAATGCCCGCTATGGTCCGAAGGCGGACATTGAGCGTGCGAGTGAGAACTGGTTTTGTGCTCGTCTTTGATTTTGATCTTCAGGGTAACTGCGACGCCGCACTAGAAACGTTGGAATTTTAATTCCTTGCAGAAGCAAGCCGAAGCAGCGCCGCGAAGGCGGTCTTGAGCATCGATCGAGAAGCAGATAGTATGGTTCGATGATTTCATTGAAACGAGCCGCCGCGTGAGAAAAAGTCCGACTATTGGATGGCCCTTGATATTTGGTCTTGCGCTTGGTGTGGTGTCCTATTCAACGTCAAGCTTTGCCGAGGACGGAACCGCAGAAGAACGCGCAGCGTGCACGCCGTATGTCTTCAAGCTGTGCGCATTCGCAATTCCAAGCACTACCAGAATTGTTGCCTGCCTGAGAGAGAAAAAGGCGGAACTTAGCCCGGAGTGCCGCGCGGCTATCAGCAAGCCTTCGTCCCAACGCGGGCAATAACAGCCGCGTATTGCGCGGCGCTATTTTTTGCTTACCGTTTCGTCGGCGAGAACAGGCCTGACCGGATCTCCCTCGCGCAGGAACGCGCCGGCACGCGATACAATTGTTTCGCCTTCCACGAGCCCGTTGCGGACTTCGACGGTGCCCTCGAATAAAAGTCCGATCTGGACCCTCCGTGTCTCAACCCGGTTCGAGCGAACAACCTCAACGATGGTGCCGGCCTGGTTGTAAAGGACCGCCGAAAGTGGAATGGCGATGCCGCAGCTTTCCCCCGCAACGATCGAGGCGCGGCCGAACGTGCCAATCCGCAGCCGTTTGTCGCCGTCGAGGAGGATGCGCGCTGAGCCGAGCTGGCTCGCCGCGTCGACGGTCGCGGAAACGAGCCGGACGCTGCCTCGCAAAACGCCGAGACCTATGACTTTGACCTTTGCCGATTGGCCGGGGGAAAGTCGTGAAATGATCCCGGTCGGCACGTCCGCCAACAGTTCGATTTCGCCCTTTGCGATAATCTGGAACAGGGGTGGCGCCTGGAATGACGTCAGCGTGCCGACCACGGCCGATACTTTTCCGACGACTCCCGCCGCCGGACTTTCCACCGTGACCGCTCCACCGCCCGAGCCTTCGGGTGGTGTCAGCCGCGCGAGAATTTGACCGGACGTTACCAACTCTCCGCCTTCGACAAGAATGCTCGAAATCTGGAGGCCCTCGCGCTCCGGGCGCACGAGGATCTCCTGTCTGGGCACCAAGGTCCCGGTGATATCGACAAAGTCGCTGAAGCACATCTTTGTTGCCTTCACGACCGTGATCGCGGGTCCCGCATAGGCGACCGGTTCCGCGGCAAAAGTCGGCAATTGCAACGCGGCAAAAAGCGGGCCGGCAAGCGCGAAAACCAGCCGGGCATTTATGGTCGAAACAAATTTCATCAGCATTTCACCTGCCAAAGAGGTTTTTCAGGAAGTCGCCGACTCCGGTCTGCGTCTCTTGCGGCGGCTTGTCGCCTGCGGGTGGAGCTTGATTGTCTTTGCCGTCGCTGCTTTTGGGACCGAAAAGGTTTCCCAAGGCTTTCAGGATCGTATCAGACCCGGTCGCCGCACTGCCGCTACCATTCTTGTTGCCGAAGAGTCCGGCGCCCAGGTCGCGAAGCTTGGCATAGGCGGCGTCAGGATTGTCAAGAATTCCCGTTATATCGGGATAGATTTTCGGGGCTCCCCATTTTCCCTCCACGATAACCGGCACGCCGAAGCCTACGGGGTCAGCGGCGCCACCTTGACCCTCAAAACTCAGCACCAGTTTCGTATCGAGCTTGAGCTGCAAAGTCTTTGCGGCGATATCGGCCGTACCCGTTCCATTAACGCGCATGAGCGGACTGACAAGCTTAAGGTTGTCGGTCATCGCGCGACCGGAATCAATCTTGAACAATGCGCTGAGCGCGCTGAGATCCGTCTTCTCTGACTTTTCCTCCTGCCAGCCGTTCAGAATGCCTTGTGTGAGCGAACGCACCGTCTTTGCGAGGTTCACACCGCGAATTTCACCGTCCTGGAAATGAACGTCAGCCGTTCCGTTCAGTGCCGACATCACGGCGCGCGGGCTTTCCCCACCTGTGCGGACGTCGATTTTCCCTTGCAATTTACCATCGATGGCGCGGAAGTCGACGAGGGCGGAAAGAAATGGTGCGGCCCGAACGCCACTTAAATTTGTCGATATGAGAATTTTTGGCACAGCGCTGGATACGTCCAGATTGACGGCGGCATCGCCTGTGCCGCCATAAAGTCCGGTATTCGAGACCTTAAGATTGAGTACGCTGTCCGCCAAGGTTGCCTCGACGTAGACCGGGGCCAAACGCAGGCGCGATACGGCGAATTCAGTTGCCGAAAATCTGACATCGGCATCGACGAAATTCAAGTCGGCAATATCGAACGCCTGGTCGCTCCACGGCTGGTCGATCGTCGAGGGCCGCGCAACATCATTGGAATTCGGAGCGGTTGCTGCGAGACTAAGCCGCTGGAAGTTGACGTCGACCTTCACCCGCGGCTTGCTTGCCATATCGACTGATGCCCAGCCGACAAAGCGGTCCTTGCCGATGGCACCGTCGAGATCGTTGATCTTCACCAGGGTCCCGACCGTCGAAACATTCGCTGTGCTGGAAAGCGTGCCTTCCAGCAGGCCGGGGGCTTCAATGCTAAATTCGAGTGGCAAAACTTTTGCTCGACCGTCAATCGGTGCTTTGCTGTTGATCTGAATGCGAAGACTCTGGTCGTCTAACATTGCTTCTATTTTCGCATCCAGCCGGCGGTCGGGATCGGTGAGTGCCGCGACGACTTTTATGTGATCGACGCGCCTGTGGATGCGCCCGTCGGGCAGCACAAAAACGACGCTTCCGTCTTCCACCACGACGTGTCCGATATCGAAGCCTTGCCGCGTAGCGGTGTCTGCAGCGTCCGGCTCCGCACGTGCGTCGGCCCGTTGATCCGCCCGCCAGAGGAGCGGGACCCTTACAACGGGGCGAACGAGGGCAAACTCGGCAATCTTCGGACGCCCCTGGAGGAGGCTCGCAAGCGAGACCTGCAGCCGGGCGCTGGCGGCGGTCACATCAGGTACGGTGTCATCGACAGACTTGATCAGCGAGACGTCGTCGAGAACGATCGATGGCGCGGGCCAAATGCCAATTTTTACTCCGCCGCCAATCTTCAGTTGATGGCCAGTCTCGGCCGCGAACCGCGTGCGAATTGTGTCGGTCAGAAAATCGGCCGGCGCTCCGACGACAAGCAATAGCAGCAAGGCCCCAAACAGGGCCCCAAATGCAATTGCCGTGAACTTCACCATTTTCATGTCGAAAGCTACAAATGCCGCGCCGTCAGTGACCGGCACGCTCTGCCGGCGGTTGTTTGGTCCGGGTACTTGCGTCGCCGCCAAACAGGCGTTGGGCCAAGCGACCGAAGAATTTCGAAACGTCGTCCATGAAGGAGAACGCTGCCGGCACAAAGAGCAGCGAGAGAATCGTCGAGAACAGCAATCCACCGATTACGGCAAGCGCCATGGGCGAGCGGAATTCGCCGCCGGCTCCGAAGGCGAGCGCGCTCGGCATCATTCCGGCGATCATGGCGACCGTGGTCATGATGATCGGGCGCGCACGCTTTTGACCGGCATCAACGATGGCGTCATCGCGGCGCATGCCATGACCGATGGATTCGACGGCAAAATCCACCAGCATGATTGCATTCTTGGTGACGATGCCCATGAGCATCATGATGCCGATCCAGACCGGTATGGTCAGTTGCTTGCCCGTGACCAGGAGTATGCCGATAGCACCGCCAATCGAAAGTGGAAGCGAAAACAGGATCGTGATTGGTTGCAGGAACGAACCGAACAGGATGACAAGGACCGCATAGACCATCAGCAGGCCGGCCTGCATGGCGCTGGCAAAACCGGCAGACAGTTCGTTCAGGCTTTCGGCATCGCCGCCCTGATTGACCTTGACCCCGTTCGGCAGGCTCTGCATCACTGGCAGCGCATTTATGTCCTTCATGGCATCGCCCAGGGCGGATGCACCGACGAGATCGGCGGCAACGGTTGCCTGACGTTGGCGGTCATATCGATTGATGCTGGTCGGGCCTTGGTCCAACTGAACGTCGGCAATCGCTGACAGCGGAATCCCGCCGCCGCGTCCCGTCGGCACCCGCAAGCGTTCCAGGATTTGGCGACTTGCGCGCGCGCTGTCTTCGAGTTGAACGCGAATCGGCACGAGGCGATCACCGACATCGAATTTAGCCAGGGCCGGACCGACGTCGCCAATGGTCGCCACGCGGATCGTTTCGGAAAGACCTTCGGTTGACACGCCGAGGCGCGCGGCCAGATCCTTGTTCGGACGGATACGAAGTTCGGGCCGGTCGAGCGACGTTTCCGAAACGACATTCGCAATTAGCGGTATGCGACGCATCTGCCCGGTCAGCTCGTCCGCGACGCTGTCGACAATATTGCTATCCCCACCGGTAACCACGAGTGAAATCGCACGCAAACCGTTCTCGTCGACAAACCAGTAGCGAATGTCGGGAATGTTTTCAATTTCCTGACCGATTACCAACTCCATCTCGCGCGCGGTTACCGAGCGCTCCGCCTTCGGCGTATAATTGATGATCAGGGCGGCCCGGCGGACTTCCGTGGATTTTCCGGGCAGCCGGCCACCGTCTACAAAAACGCTTTTGACTTCCGGGTGTTTGCGCAATTTTGTGACGATGTCTTCTGTCACGTTTTCCGTCTGCGACAACTGCGACCCGGGAGGAAGTTCGATCGCCATCACAGAACGCGCGGAATCCTGCGCCGGCAGGAATCCCTGCGGCAGCAGTTTGATGCTTAAAATGGAGGCCGCAAAGATCAGCAGGCCGACGCAAAGCGTGATGTAATAGTGCCGCACGGACAATCGGACTAGGCGCGTGTAGAACTGCAGAATACGTCCCGCCGGCTTTTCCTCGTGCTTGCTCGGTCGCAGGAAGTAGGCGGCCAACATAGGTGTTACCAGCCGAGCGGCCAGCAATGAGAACAGGACCTGGACTGAAACGGTAATGCCGAACTGTTTGAAGAATTGGCCGGCGATGCCGGACATGAAGCTTGCCGGCGTAAAGATCGCGACAATGGTCAGGCTGATAGCGATCACCGCGAGGCCGATCTCGTCAGCGGCGTCAATCGAGGCCTGATAGGCCGACTTGCCCATCCGCATATGACGCTCGATGTTCTCGATCTCGACAATGGCGTCGTCGACTAGAATGCCGGTGCTCAGGGTGATGGCGAGGAAACTGACGAGGTTGAGCGAAAACCCGAGCAGATCCATCATCCAGAAGGCCGGAAAAATCGACAGCGGCAGTGAGATTGCGGCAATGACGGTGGCGCGCAGATTGCGCAGGAACAGCAGAACGACGATGACCGCAAGAATAGCGCCTTCGAACAGTGTATGGATCGCGGCTTCATAATTGCCGAGCGTGAAATCGACGGAGGTGTCGATGAGCTTGAGATCGACTTCCGGATGGGCGCGCTTGATTTCGTTGACGCGTTTTTCCACGGCCGCGGCAACGACGACGTCGCTTGCGCCTTTAGATCTCCTAATCCCGAAGGCAACGACCGGCTCGCCATCGAAACGCGCAAACGTCCGGCGGGAAGCGATGGTGTCCGTGACAATGCCGAGATCGTCGAGACGGACTTCGCCGCCGGTCGGCAGGGTTATCCGCGTGCCGGCCAGTTCGTCGAGCGTCTTCGCCCCCGCAAGGGTGCGTATCGCCTGATCGCGCCCGCCGATTTCGGCGCGGCCGCCGGCCACGTCTTCATTGGTGCCGCGCAGCCGCTGGCTGACGTCTGCCGCCGTCAATCCGGCGGCATGGAGGCGATCCGGATCCAGTGAGACCAGAATTTCGCGCTCAACGCCGCCGATACGTTCAACCTGGGCAACGCCGCGAAGTCCCAGCAGCGAACGCTTGACGATGTCGTCCACATACCAGGAGAGCTGCTCCGGCGTTTTACCCGGTGAGATGGCGGCGTAGGTGAGAATCGGAAGGCCGACGACATCGACGCGTTGGATAAGCGGCTCGTTGACATTGCGCGGCAGGTCGCTCCGCACGCGCGTGACGGCATCCTTGACGTCGTTCAGAGCGCGGTCGGTATTGGTTTCGAGACGGAATTCGATCGTTGTCACCGAAATCCCATCGGTGATCGTCGACGAGATGTGCCGGACGCCTTCGACACCCGATACTCCGTCCTCGATCGTCTTGGTGACTTGCGTCTCCAGTTCGGAAGGCGCAGCGCCGAATTGTGTGACGATCACCGATACGATCGGGATGTCGGCGTTCGGCAGCCGGGTGACCGGCAGCTTGAGGAAGCTCGTCCAGCCGAGCACCAGAAGGATAAGCGACAATACAATCGAGGGAATTGGTGTGCGGATCGACCAGGCGGAGATGTTCAACGCCATTACCGGACTCCGGCTTGATCGACATCAATGATGAAGATCGGCCTGACCTGATCCCCGTCGTGGAATGACGTTCCAGAGTTGGCGACCAACATGTCACCCGCAGAGAGCCCATCGCGAATCTCGACATTATTGTCGGACAAGAGGCCGACTTGAACCTTGCGCGTTTCGATAATGTTGTCCCGAACCACCTGCACGCTGGTTCCTTCGGTACGGTAGATGATCGAAGATCTGGGGACAGAGATGCCGCAGCTGCGACTTGCGTCTATCGTGGCGCGCGCAAATATGCCGACGCGGAGCGACGCCGGGTCCTGATCGATCGAGAGCCGCGCCTGGCCCAACTGCGTTTTGTGATTGATCTCACCGTCGATATGCCGGACCCGGCCGGTGACTTCGCGTCCGTTGTCGATGGTTATCCGTGCGGTGGCTCCAGGCGAGAGTTTCGGCACTTGTTGACTGGGAACTTCCACCTCGAGTTCGATCTCGTTGTCGGTATTGATGCTGAACAACGGGCCGGATCGCGGCGATGCCACGGCACCAACCATTGCGCTATTGCTTAGGATGAGTCCGGCCGTCGGCGCGCGCAGGGTCGTTGAACGTGCAGGTATCGTACCGCCCGGAGCGCGTGGATTTTGCGAAGCTTGTCGGCTGAGGCGAGCAAGATCCTGACCGGAATTGACGTGGTCGCCTTCCAATACCAACACGTCTGTTATTTTGAGACCTTCTTCATCGACGTTTACGACCGCGACTTTGCGTGGAACCAAAAATCCGGTCACGCGAATCATATCGGAAAAGCAACCGTCGGTCGCGCGAACAACGATGACGATCGGGCTGCTTTTCGTCGGCGGCGCGGCGGCACGAACCGTATGCCGCCATTGGGACGCGGCGAATCCCAAGGCAGCGGCAATCAAAAGAGCGACCGCAGCGAAAGCAATCCTCATCGGACGCAGTCCTCTTGTGTCGGTAGCACGCCGCAGCTCTTTCACCGGCTTGGGCGCGTCATTGGTCGCGTCGTTCAAAGGAACATCCCCGCGTACAGTTTCCGCCAGCCACCCGATCACGGCCGCGAAAGTGTACTCTGAGCCCTAGGCGCATTCAAACCGTTGGCGATTGGCGGAACCCAGACGTTTGGCCGGACGAAGTCCAGCCGGATAAAGCCCAATTTGCACGCGGATAGCGCAGGGGGTGCCTTACGGTGAGGCTTGGTGCAGCCTTACCAACCGATTTTGCCTCTGCTATTGTTAACAGGCGCCTGGGCACGGGCTTTCGCGATATGGGGCCGCTGAAGCCTAGTATTGGGAAGGCCAAGTTTTTTTGGCGCTTGCGACCAAGACAGGAGTTTTCGACCGCGCCGATTTGGGAAACACACCTGAACCGGCGTTTTGATTTTTCCTCAGCAAGGCATTTTGCGACATGCTTGAGAAAATATGCTTTCCTGCTGACCTCCGCCGCGTTAGCGACTCTGACCTGCAACAGGTTGCAAACGAATTACGGACCAAAACCATTTCGGCGGTTTCGGAGACTGGCGGCCACCTCGGCGCAGGCCTTGGCGTGGTCGAGCTTACCGTCGCGCTGCATGCGGTATTCGATACTCCGGCCGACAGGCTGATCTGGGACGTCGGCCACCAGAGCTATCCGCACAAGATTCTCACCGGCCGGCGCGACCGCATCCGCACGCTTCGGCAGGGCGGCGGACTTTCCGGCTTCACCAAGCGCGCCGAGAGCGAATACGACCCGTTCGGCGCCGCGCATTCCTCGACCTCGATCTCCGCCGGGCTGGGCATGGCGGTCGCTCGCGACCTTGCGGGCAAGAAGCACAACGTGGTCTGCGTGATCGGCGATGGTGCCATGTCGGCGGGCATGGCCTACGAGGCCATGAACAATGCCGGCGCGCGCAATGAGCGCCTGATTGTCATTCTCAACGACAACGATATGTCGATTGCGCCGCCGGTCGGCGCCATGTCGTCCTATCTGGTGCGGCTGGGTTCGGGGCGGGCTTATCTCAAGCTGCGCGATGTCGGCAAGCAGCTCACCAAGCATCTGCCCAAGCGCTGGGACCGCGCCATTACGCGCGCGGTCGAACACGCGCGCGGCTATGTCATGGGCGGCACGCTGTTCGAGGAGCTCGGCTTCCATTATTGCGGGCCGATCGACGGACATAATCTCGCGCATCTGCTGCCGATATTGCGCAACGTGCGCGACGCCGAGATCGGGCCGATTTTGGTGCACGTGGTGACGCAGAAGGGCAAGGGCTACGCGCCGGCGGAAACCTCCGCCGACAAGTATCACGGCGTGGTCAAGTTCGACGTCGCGACCGGCGCGCAGGCGAAATCCAAAGGCGGCGCGCCGCAATACACCAAAGTGTTCGCCGACAGTCTGATCAAGGAAGCGCGCAAGGACGACAAGATCATTGCCATTACCGCGGCGATGCCGGCCGGCACCGGGCTCGATCTGTTCGAGAAGGAGTTCCCCAACCGCTTCTTCGACGTCGGTATCGCCGAGCAGCACGCGGTAACCTTCGCCGGCGGCCTGGCGACGGAAGGATTCAAGCCATTCGCGGCCATCTATTCGACCTTCCTGCAGCGCGCCTATGACCAGGTGGTGCACGACATCGCGATCCAGCGCCTGCCGGTGCGCTTTGCCATCGATCGTGCCGGACTGGTCGGCGCCGACGGCCCGACCCATGCCGGCTCCTTCGACGTCGCCTATCTCGGCTGCCTGCCCGGCTTCGTGCTGATGGCGGCGGCCGACGAGGCCGAACTGGTGCACATGGTGGCGACCCAAGTCGCCATTGACGACCGGCCATCGGCGCTGCGCTATCCGCGCGGCGAAGGCCTGGGCGTGGCGATGCCGGATGAAGGCAAGCCGCTTGAGATCGGCAAGGGACGAATCCTGCGCGAAGGCCACAAGGTGGCGCTGCTCTCCTACGGGGCGCGGCTCGGCGAATGCTTGAAGGCGGCGGATGAGCTGGCCGCACTCGGTCTGTCCACCACCGTTGCCGACGCACGCTTTGCCAAGCCGCTCGACGTCGATCTGGTGCTGCGGCTCTCACGCGAGCACGAGGTGCTGGTCACCATCGAGGAAGGCGCGACCGGCGGCTTCGGCGCTTACGTCTTGCAGACGCTGGCCGAAAACGGCGTGCTCGATTGCGGCTTAAAGATTCGCACGATGGTATTGCCGGACGCATTCCTCGATCAAGATTCGCCCGCTGCGATGTATGCAAAAGCCGGCCTCGACGCCAAGGGCATCGTGGCGAAGGCTTTCGAAGCTCTAGGTAGCGGTCATCGGATTCGGTACGGATTATGAATATTTCTGATGCTCCGAAAATGCAAAATGGGGCTGCTCCGATACGGGTAATATTGGCTCAACCGCGCGGATTTTGCGCGGGGGTCGTACGCGCGATCGAAATTGTCGAACGTGCGCTTCAGAAATACGGGCCGCCTGTCTATGTCCGTCATGAGATCGTTCACAACAAGCGCGTGGTTGAAACGCTAAAGGCGAAGGGCGCCCGTTTTGTGGAAAATTTATCGGAGATTCCACCAGACGCCGTAACGATTTTTAGCGCACACGGCGTCTCGCGCAATGTCCAGGACGAAGCGGCCAAGCGCGGCCTTCCGGTTTTAGACGCAACGTGCCCGCTCGTCACCAAAGTTCACAATCAGGGAAAACGCTACGTGGAGCGGGGCCGCGTTCTGATTCTTATCGGTCATGCTGGCCATCCGGAGGTCGAGGGCACGATGGGCCAGATTCCCGGGCCGGTCTTGCTGGTCCAAACCGAACAGGATGTCGAAACGCTGAACGTTCCACCCAATACACCGGTTGCCTACGTCACGCAGACGACATTGAGTGTGGATGATACCCGCGGAATTATTGCGGCGCTCCAGCGCCGTTTCCCCGACATAGAGGGACCCGATACACGTGATATCTGCTACGCGACCCAGAATCGTCAGTCCGCGGTCCTCAAGCTCAGCGCTCTCGTTGATGTAATTCTGGTGGTCGGTGCGACGAACAGTTCGAATTCGAACCGCTTGCGGGAAATCGGCGAGGACGCTGGCAAGCCGACCTATCTGATAGCCGACGGCAGCGAAGTCACCTCCGAGCTGATCCGCGGCGCTCGGACGATTGGATTGACGGCCGGCGCCTCGGCTCCCGAGATCCTGGTCGATGAAGTCATCGATGCGCTGCGACGCTTTGGACCGGTCGAAGTTTCGACACTGGATGGCCGCGAGGAAACTGTGCAATTCCAACTGCCGGCCGAGGTCAGAGACGTGAAGCCGGTCGGCGCATTCGACCACTCCTGATCCCGGCAGCTTGTTACCCGGCCCGTGAAGGCAATCACATTCCGAAAGCCAGCGCACGAGCACATAGAACGCTGGCATCGTAGCGTCAGCTTCAAGTTCGTATGCCCAATGACCATCAGGCTGCTGCTGCGAGAGCAATGCATTGCTCGCCCGTCGAATGCGGCCGTCAAGCGCATCGCTTGCAGAGGCCGATATCATCGCGTCCTCTTATCCCAAGTCCCGTGCTGGTGCGCCCTTGAGGCGGTGGCACCGATCAGGGCCGCCGCGCGATTCCCCGAGCGAACGGCACCTTCGATCGTCGCCGGCAACCCCGTTGCAGTCCAATCGCCGGCCATGAACAAATTGCGGTATCGGGTTTCCGCCGGCGGTCGCATTGCATTCTGACTGGGCAAAGCGGCAAAAGTTGCGCGCCGCTCCCGCACGATCTGCCAGCGTGGCAACGGGCCGTCGACGCTGGCGATAAGGCAGACCTCCTTCCATATCTGCTCGGCCAATATTTCGCGCGGCGTGGCAAGCAGACGATCTGCCGCGCTAATGGTAACCGACAGGCGATCGGGGAAGGCGAATAGCCATTCGACCATGCCGTTGACCACCCCAGTTATTGGGGCGACAGCTTGGGTGTGCCGTATGCGAAAGTGGGCATTGACGATCGCGCGGAACTCAGTCGGAGCCTGCAGGCCGGGCACCAACGCCGCCGCTATCATGGGCGGAACAGCAAGAATGACGGCATCGTCCGCCGTCAACCGCAACGGCGTGTCGCCGAAGTCGAGTTCAGTAACGCGGTCATTCACCAGTGACAATGCCCGCAGGCGACGGCCGAACAGAATATCGGCCTTGCGCTTCCCCAGTATCCGCAGGGCGGGATCTACGAAAGCGGCAGCGAGACCGTCGCGCGCAATCAACGGACGGCACGCGCGTCCACCCATTGCCAGCGTTCCGCGGACGACGGCGCCGGCAAGTGCAGCAGAAGCCTCGTGCGCCTCGGTGTTCAGCGCCGCCAGCAATAGCGGCTTCATTAATCGGTGAAACAGGACCCCGCTGCTATCGAGCACTTCACCGATAGTCTGCTTCGCCCCGCTCCAGAGCAGGGGCGCCAGTGCAAGGTAATCGACGGCACGCGTGCCCGGTACACGCCGTTTCGGATTGAAAATCCACCACGGCAAAAGCCCGTCATTTGGACGCAGGGTCCAGCGTTCATTGGTCGCAAGATCAACGAACGGAAATTCGGCGTTCGGCGGTCCGACCACGCAATCGCGCGCGCCTATTTCGTCAAGATAGGCGAGCGCCGAAGCATTGCCGGAAAGAACGAGATGATTGCCGTTGTCGATCATCATGTCGAGCGCCGGGTCGTGGTAGGAGCGGCAACGGCCGCCGGCCTGGTTGGCCGACTCGTGCAAGATCACCTTGACGCCCGCCGCGCTCAAACGAATGGCCGCAGAGAGGCCGGCGAGTCCGGCGCCGACGATATGGACCGATGAGACCATCAGAATGCGTGACGTGAGAGGATCCAGAGCAGGCGCAGGCGCCCAACGCGGACTGGATGCCGGGGAGGATTCCATCCGCGACGTTCAAGTGCATCGAGAACCAACTTATAGACTTCGGACATGATATTAGGCGCCCTTGTCGTCCGGCGCCGGCAACGCGACATGATCGTATCGGCTTCCCGGAAATGCTGGCGCGCTTTTCCTGCAATAAGGGCGCACACGCCGGGAATAGCCGGATTGGATAACGCCACTGCCGGCTCGGTTACGGTAATGCCGGCTTCGCGCAATGCCTCGCTTGGAAGGTACAGACGACCGATCGCGGCGTCTTCATCGAGGTCGCGCAGGATATTGGTCAACTGCAAGGCGCGACCGAGATGATGCGCGAGCGCGATGCCAGGCTCCTCATCGATACCGAACACACGGACCGACAGCCGCCCGACGGCACTTGCCACACGATCGCAATAGAGATCGAGAGTGGACATTTCCGGAGCGCGGATGGGGGATAGGACGTCCATTTCCATGCCGTCGATGATCGCGAGAAAATCTTCCCGGTACAGACCGAAATCATCAATGGCCGATTTTAGCCCACGCAATCGCGGTGGCGCAGCGCCAGCATAAACCGCGCGAATATTGTCGCGCCAGCGCTGTAGCTGTTCCATTCGACCGACGGCAGGGCCCGTATCGTCGGCAATATCGTCCACCGTGCGGCAGAAGGAATAGATCTCGAACATTGCCGTGCGTTGCGCCTTCGGCAGCATTCGCATGGCCGCGTAAAAGGAACTGCCGGACACTTTCTGTGCGACTTCGTCTGCGGTGCTTCCGGCGGCGGACAAGGCATCGCTCATGTTTCACGCGGGCGGCGGAGTCCGGCGGCCATCCGCCGGCCGAAGCGGCGCAAGATGCCGGAGATCATGGCGCCGCCGCCGACGCCAAGGACAGCGGCTTTGCCCAAATGAACGGGCTCGCTCAAAGGATCGCGCGAGGCAAGAATGCCGTTCAGCCGGCGAGCCAGCGACTGGATGACCGAGATCTCGAGGCTCAACCGAAAATTCTCCACCATGGCCGGCAACGGGTCGCTGACATGCAGCAGCAACTGCGTTCGACGCGCAAGACCATGCAGGCATTGCGCCAGCGCCGGCGATGCACGCGCTTCCCCCAGCGCGGCAACGTCGCTGCCAGCGGTTGTGAGTGCGTCCATCGGAACATAAACGCGGTCGAGGTCAAGGTAATCGCGCTTGCAGTCTTGCAGGTGGTTTATCACCTGAAGCGCCGCGCACAGCGCGTCGGAGGCGGGCCAGGTATTGGTGTCTTCACCATGCACGTCGAGGACGAAGCGCCCAACCGGCATTGCCGAAAAGCTGCAATAATCCATCAGGTCGGCCCAGTCGCGATAACGTAGCTTAGTAACGTCCATCCGGAATGCCGTCAGGAGATTTTGGGCATGGCGTGGGGACAGGCCGCGCTCGCCGAGTGCCAACCGAAGCGAAGTCGCTTCCGGACCACCGTCACCGGTTCCCAGCAGACCCTGCTCGAGCGCATCGAGCAATCGCAGCTTTTCTTGCGCTTCGAGCGTGGCGTGATCGGCAATATCGTCCGCTGTGCGAACGAAGTTGTAAAAGGCGAGAATTATTCCGCGATGGCGCGAATGGATCAACCGTGACGCCACCGGAAAGTTCTCGTCGCGGTGGGATTTCCCCGATCGAAATGCGCTGGCCGTTTCGCTTGTCATAACGCCTCGAGATCGCACGCGCCCAGCCGACATCTTGGCCGCTCCCCTATTGCTGAAAGCATTTATTCGCCTGGCCAATGGTCTGTTGCGTGTATGGTATGGTAAATTGCGCGTTCGGAAAATCGACTATGTACCCATGACATCACTTTTATCAACGTTCTCAATCATGGCCGGTACTGCGAGCGCGGCGATGTGGCTATATCTGCTGACCGCTCGCGGCCAGTTCTGGCGCGACAAGCCGGAAACCGTTGTTTTCCCGCCGCCCGCAAATTGGCCTCGAATTGCTGCGGTGATCCCCGCACGCAACGAGGCCCCGATCATCGCGACGACAATCGGCTCAATCGCAGCGCAGGACTATCCAGGCGATCTTGGCATAGTCTTGGTCGACGACAACAGCGACGATGGCACGGGCGATCTTGCTCGCGTGGCCGTTGCGGAAGCCACGCGGCCGATTGTGGTACTGCGCGGTACCGAGCTTCCACTGGGCTGGACTGGCAAAATGTGGGCGGTCAACCAAGGCGTCGCCGAAGCGCAGACGCGTTTCGATCCCGAATTCTTTCTGCTGACCGACGCCGATGTCGTGCACCACAAGACCAATCTAAAGGATCTGGTCGCGCGTGCGCAGGCGCGCCAGCAAGATCTTGTTTCGTTGATGCCCAAGCTTCATTGCGCAACTTTCGCAGAGCGGGCGAGTCTGCCGGCCTTCGCCTACTTTTTCGAGATGCTTTACCCGTTCCGCTGGGTTGCAGACCCGCGAAGCCAGGTGGCTGCCGCCGCAGGTGGCTGTATGTTGGTGCGGCGTACCGCGCTGGATCGGATCGGCGGCGTACCGCGGCTCAAGGCAGCTATATTCGAAGATTGTGTGTTGGCTTTGGCGATCAAGCTCGAAAACCCAGGCGGCGTTTCGCTCGGCCTGACCGAGGCCACCTATGATTTGCGGGTCTATAATTCAATCGGCGAAGTCTGGAGCATGGTGGCGCGCTACGCCTTCACCCGGCTCGACCGTTCCGTGTGGAAGCTTGCTGTCGCAGTTCTGGGGATGCTTGTGACTTTCCTCGTCCCGCCTTTACTCTGTCTTTTCAGCCACGGATGGGTGGCGGCACTAGGCGCCTTTGGCTGGCTCGCTATGGCGGTTTCATTCCAGCCCTTCCTGCGATTTTACGGCCGTTCGCCTCTCTGGGGCCCGTTCCTGCCGTTGATCGCCGCGGTTTTTCTCGGCGCCACCATCGATAGTGCGCTGCGTTACAGCCGTGGCCAAGGCGGCCTGTGGAAGGGCCGTATCCAGGCACACGCAATCGACGAAATTTAATCGGAGCGCGCCTTCGCATCCGCGATCCGTGCGACCAAAGCGCGCTATTTGCCGCATGGTTCCATCGCCGATGATAAGCGAGCTTCCCAGCAGGACCGAATTCACCTAAAATTACGGGCTCTTGGAAGCTGGTCGATGGTCTGTTCAAGAGAACGGCCGCCGCCAGGAAAGGACCCAACAATGCGCGTCTTTAGTAAGATTGGAGACAGGGGCGCCCGGATTGCGAATGCAACCGTTGCGCTGCTGATCGCCGGCGTGCTTTTGGGTAGCGTTGCCGTTGCGCAACGCACGGGTGGGCCGAGCCGGTCGGCGGCAAAAGCCGAGGTCTTTTTCATCGGTCTAAAGGATGGCGCGACCGTGCCGGGGAAACTGAAGCTCTCCTTCGGCATCCGCAACATGATCATCGCTCCCGCCGGAACGGATACGGAAAACTCGGGCCACCACCATTTGCTGATCGACACCGATCTGCCGCCGCTCGACCAACCCATTCCAAGCGACTTCAATCATTTGCACTTTGGTGCCGGCCAGACCGAGACGGAGATCACGCTGAAGCCAGGCCCGCACACGTTACAACTGCTCCTGGGCGACAAGAATCATATTCCACACACACCGCCGGTCATGTCGGCACGCATTCGAGTCAATGTCGCGCAGACCGGAGGCCCGACTTCATCGGCGCCCGGCGCCGAGGTCTACTTTACCGACATCAAGGAAGGCGCTGTCGTCGACACTAAAGTGACGATTCACTTCGGCCTGAAGAACATGGTCATTGCGCCCGCCAGCTCGGATCGACCGAATTCGGGCCACCACCATCTGCTGATCGATACCGAGCTTCCGCCACTCGATGAGACGATACCGAGCGACTTCAACCACCTGCATTTCGGTGGCGGCCAGGCCGAAGCCACGCTGACGCTGAAGCCCGGAGATCATACCCTTCAGCTGTTGCTCGGCGACAGAAATCATATTCCGCACACCCCCCCGGTAGCTTCGTCGCGTATTCATATTCGCGTTGTCGAGGCCGTGACGCGTACACCATCTCCTGAGGGGGCGAAGGCTTATTTCGTCGACCTGCGTGATGGGTCCGTGCTTCCACCGAAGTCGAACATTCGCTTCGGTATCGTAAACATGGGCATCGCGCCGGCGGGAGTGGATAGGCCCAATACCGGCCACCATCATCTCCTGATCGACGCCAAATTGCCTCCTCTCGACCAACCCATTCCAAGCGACTTCAATCACCTACACTTTGGATCGGGACAGACCGAAGCAACGGTTGACCTTCCTCTCGGCAAGCACACGCTTCAACTGCTGCTCGGCGATGCCAATCATATTCCACATAACCCTCCGGTCATGTCCAAGCCGATCGAGGTCATCGTGACCCGTACCGGGGAATCGGCCTCGGATGACAGGGAAAAGGCGAAGGAGAAAGACGCGGACCGCGAGCCAGCCAGTCGTGGTGCGTCGGAGCGAGAGAATCGTCGCGCCGTGACGGAACGCGACAGACGCCGCAGGGCGGCTGAGGAACGTTCATCGCGTACGCCGCGCGTCACGCAGGCGGCTGAACGTGGCGGATATCACTGGTGCGCGCTTTATTCAAACGGCTCGCGGAATTGCGGTTTCTCGACGATGGATCAGTGCCGGGCAACGGTCAGCGGCGTTGGTGGATTCTGCCAGCATGATTGATCTTAGGCGGCCACGAAATTGTTTCCTTGGGGGATGTTGTTTGCAACGCTTGGTCTATCGAACAGCCTCATTTGTCGTAGTGAAGAAGCCGGTGCAGGTATGAGCAAAAAGCTCCTCTTTTGGCTATGCCTATCCGGCCTTACCGCGATTTTCCCGTCGATCGCCTTTCCGGCGTCGCGCGTAGCGCTGGTCATTGGAAATTCCAACTACCCCGACGCCAATGCGCCGCTGTCGACCGCGGGCAGGGATGCGCGGATTTTCGCCGACGAGTTCCGTCGAATGGATTTTGACGTGGATTTCAAAGAGAATCTCAACAAAGTAGGGATGCAGCGGGCGATCGCCGCGTTCACCAATAAAATCACGAATGGAACGGTTGCGCTTCTCTATTTCAGCGGCTTCGGCCTTGATGTCGGAAGGCAGACCTATCTGATCCCGGTAAATCCTCAAATTTGGAGTGAAGCGGATGTTCTCCGCGATGGAATGAGCGTCAATGCCGTGCTGGCCGACCTGCACAGCAGGGGAGCCAAGGTAAAGATCATCATCCTTGACGCCGCTCGGAGAAACCCGTTCGAGCGCCGCTTCCGCGCCTCAGCTGCGGGGCTTGCGCCGATTGATGCGCCGGTTGGCACGCTCGCTTTATATTCCGCCGCACCTGGCAAGGTCCTCGAAGAAAGCACCGGAACGAGCAGCCTCTTCGGCAGCGAGTTGGTCAAGGAGCTTCGTTCTCCGAACTTGTCCGCCGAGTCCGTCTTTAACCGCACCCGTATCGGCGTTTCTCGAGCCTCCAATAATGATCAGGTCCCTTGGGTGACTTCTTCCCTCGTCGAGGAATTCTATTTCGGGGCATCGAATGCGCCCGCAGCACCAACACCGCTTGCGGCGCCAACCCCGCCACCGGCTGCGCCAAACGTCGCGACAGCGTCAAAAACGGTACCGCCCGCCCCACCGCAGACGCCGCGCGAATCAATCCGGGCTCCTTCCAAACCGGGAGACGTATTCAGGGATTGTTCCGACTGTCCGGAAATGGTGGTGGTGCCCGCGGGCTCGTTCGCAATGGGATCGTCATCGGACTACGAGAAGCCGGTGCACCGCGTGAGAATTGCCACAGGTTTTGCCGTCGGTCGCAACGAAGTAACTTTCAACGAGTGGGACAGATGCGTGGACGACGGCGGCTGCAAATTCCGGCCAGATGACCGAAAGTGGGGCCGCGCCGATCGACCGGTCATCAATATCAGTTGGGCCGACGCGAAGGAGTACATTTCCTGGATATCGCGCAAGACCGGAAAAACCTATCGGCTGCCGTCCGAAGCTGAATGGGAATACACGGCGCGTGCGGGAACCGACACCGCTTATTGGTGGGGAAGCGAAGTCGGCTCGCGCCAGGCCAATTGCCGGCAGTGCGATACTGGAAAATCCGAACAGACGTTCCCGGTCGGCACATTCAAGGCAAACCAGTTTGGTCTTTATGACACTGCCGGAAATGCCGCGGAGTGGACAGAAGATTGCTGGAACGACAGCTATGTCGGCGCTCCATCGGATGGCTCGGCTTGGCTTGCTGGCGACTGCAAGTTGCGCGTATTGCGCGGGGGGTCTTTTGACAGTCAGGCGACTTACACGCGCTCAATGGCGCGTTTCAGATACGAAGCGAATGTTCGATATTCTGCCAACGGATTTAGGATTGCGCGGGATTTGCAATAGTTTTGTTGCCGACGAGTAACAGAATCCATAGGCACTCACTTTGACCATATGCTAATCGGAACTGCGGGGGCGCCGGGACAATTCATCTCGCCTACATCGGATTCCGATAGTCTGCCGCGATAGGAACATTCACGCCCGCCGAACGACAATATCCCTGTGATTCGTGTGCCGGATAATTTCAATCTGATTTGCCCATCTTCTTGATTTGGTCCGTCGTGAGTACAAAGGCCGACGTGCCTCACGATCATTGGACCTGAAAATTCCCCATTTGCTACCGGCCTGACTACCCCGACGTTGGCAGTGAGTTCATATTCGCTCAGATATCCAAATTTTCCGGTTACCTGTACCGGTTGCGCGTTAGCAGGCACGCTTGCAATAGAAATAAAGACCACCAAAAGACACAGTGCCCACGAAGTGCGCCATAGCACCGGACCCAAGATTTCGACCGTTGTTGATCGTGTGGTCACCGCTTGCTCTTGCTGCTGCCAATCAATCGTTGGGCGAATTTACCAAAGAATCCAGAAACGTCATCCATAAAAGAAAACGCTGCCGGAACAAAGATCAGCGAGAGAATGGTCGAAAACAGCAGCCCTCCGATCACGGCAAGCGCCATGGGCGAACGGAATTCGCCGCCGGCTCCGAAGGCGAGAGCGCTCGGCATCATCCCCGCAATCATGGCGATCGTTGTCATGACAATCGGGCGCGCGCGTTTTTGACCGGCATCGACGATAGCGTCGTCGCGGCCCATGCCATGACCGATCGATTCGATGGCGAAATCCACCAACATGATCGCATTCTTGGTGACGATACCCATGAGCATCATGATGCCTATCCAGACAGGAGTCGTGAGTTGCTCTCCGGTTATCAAAAGCAATCCTATTGCGCCGCCGATTGATAGCGGAAGCGAGAAGAGGATCGTGATTGGTTGCAAAAAGGAACCGAACAAGGTGACCAGCAGCGCGTAAACCAGCAGCAAGCCCGCCCGCATCGAGCTGGAAAATCCTTCGGTAAGTTCGCTCAGGCTTTCTGCATCGCCGGCTTCCTTGACCGTAACCCCGTTCGGAAGGCTTTTCATAACCGGTAGCGCACTGATCAGTTTCATTGCATCGCCAAGAGCAGCGTTGCCGACAAGATCGGCCTCCACCGTCGCCTGGCGTTCGCGATCGTATCGATTGATGCTGGTCGGGCCTTGGTCCAGTCGGACCTCTGCAATTGCCGACAGGGGAATGCCACCTCCGCGTCCGGTCGGCACCCGCAGATTTTCCAATGTTTGCTGGCTTGCGCGGGCGTTGTCTTCGAGCTGGACCCGAATCGGCACGAGGCGATCGCCGACATCGAATTTTGCGAGGGCCGGACCGACGTCCCCGATCGTTGCCACCCGTATCGTTTCGGAAAGGCCTTCGGTCGAAACGCCAAGGCGTGCGGCCAAATCCTTGTTCGGGCGAATGCGAAGTTCCGGTCGATCGAGCGAAGTTTCAGACACGACATCTGCGATAAGCGGTATCCGATGCATCTGGCCGGTAAGCTCGTTCGCTACATTGTCCACGACGTTACTGTCTGCGCCGACAACCACGAGAGAGAGGGCGCGCGCGCCAAATTCGCCGCCGACAAACCAATACCGAATATCGGGAATGCTCTCAATTTCCCGACTGATCATCAGCTCAAGTTCGCGCTGGGTCAGAGAGCGGTCCGATTTTGGCACATAGTTGACAATCAGGGAGGCCCGGCGAACCTCTTTTGTACCCAACGGGAGTCGCCCGCCGTCGACAAAAACGTTTTTGACTTCGGAGTGCTTGCGTAACAGCGCAACGATTTCTTCGGTCACGCTTTCCGTTTGCGACAATTGCGAGCCGGGAGGAAGTTCGATCGCCATCACCGAACGTGCCGAATCGAGCGCCGGCAGGAATCCCTGCGGCAAAAGTTTGATGCTCAAAATCGAAGCCGCGAAGATCAGCAGGCCGACGCCAAGCGTGATGTAGTAATGTTGCACCGACAATCTGACCAGGCGTGTGTAGAACTGCAGAACGCGTCCCGGCGGCTTCTCTTCGTGTTTGTTCTGCCGTAGGAAGTAGGCGGCCAGCATAGGTGTCACCAGCCGGGCGGCTAGCAACGAGAAAAGGACCTGGACCGAAACCGTAATTCCGAACTGTTTAAAGAACTGGCCGGCGATACCGGACATGAAACCCGCCGGCGCAAAAATCGCAACAATGGTCAGGCTAATGGCAATAACAGCGAGTCCGATCTCGTCGGCAGCGTCAATTGAGGCCTGATAAGCCGATTTGCCCATTCGCATATGGCGTTCGATATTCTCGATTTCCACAATCGCGTCGTCGACGAGAATGCCGGTACTTAACGTTATGGCAAGAAAGCTGATGAGGTTGAGCGAAAATCCGAGCAGATCCAACACCCAGAATGCCGGAAATATCGACAACGGCAATGAAACCGCGACGATGGCGCTGGCGCGCAGGTTGCGCAAAAAAAACATGACAACGATAACCGCCAAAATAGCGCCTTCGAACAGTGTGTCGATTGCCACTTTGTAGTTCCCGAGCGTGAAGTTCACCGACGTGTCGATGAGCTTGAGTTCAACCTCGGGGTGGGCGCTCTGTATTTCATTAATTCGTTTTTCCACGGCCGCGGCCACGACGACATCACTTGCGCCTTTGGACCTTTTGATTCCGAAAGCGACCACGGGCTCGCCGTCAGCACGGGCGAACGTCCGCCGCGAAGCGATGGTGTCGGTTACAATGCCAAGATCATCGAGCCGGACCTCGCCGCCGGTCGGCAGGGTTAGACGCGTTCCGGCCAGTTCGTTGAGCGTCTTTGCCCCCGCGAGCGTGCGTATCGCCTGATCGCGTCCGCCGATTTCCGCGCGGCCGCCGGCCACGTCTTCATTGGTGCCGCGCAGCCGCCGGCTAACATCAACCGCCGTCAATCCGACCGACTGAAGAAGGTCGGGATTCAAAGCGACCAGAATCTCGCGTTCTACGCCTCCGATACGTTCAACCTGGGCGACGCCGCGTAGTCCCAACAACGAGCGTTTTACGATGTCGTCCACATACCAGGAGAGTTGTTCTGGAGTTTTCCCCGGCGAGATGGCGGCGTAAGTCAGAATTGGAAGACCGGCCGAGTTCGACCCGCTCGACAAGCGGTTCGTTGACATTGCGCGGCAAATCACTGCGAACGCGGGTGACGGCATCCTTGACGTCATTAAGGGCACGATCGGTATTGGTTTCGAGGCGGAATTCGATCGTCGTTACGGAAATCCCGTCGGTGATCGAGGATAAGATATGGCGTACGCCTTCGACGCCCGATACTCCGTCCTCGATTGTCTTGGTGACTTGCGATTCGAGTTCCGAGGGTGCGGCGCCGAACTGGGTGACAATTACCGAAACGATCGGAATATCAACGTTCGGCAGCCGGGTGACCGGCAGCTTGAGGAAGCTCGTCCAGCCGAGCACCAGCAGAATAAACGACAATACAATCGATGGGATTGGCGAACGGATCGACCAGGCAGAGATGTTTAGCGCCATAACCGCCCCGTGTTCGACGTCTACCGCGAAGGGTCCCAAACTCATCGCCCTCGCGGAACGACGTTGCGGGATGACCATGCCACTGGTGCCTTGGTCAGTCAGGCCTCTTCGCCGTTTATACCACCGGGGTACAGACGCGCGAACCTCATTTTTGAGCCGTCAATGACCGGACCCAAACGGTTGCGTCGCAGCCCTATCGAAGCTCTGCTTTGGGCCGGGGATTTTCTCAGAACGAAGTTCCAGCATCGGTTGTCACGGCCGTACCGCCGGGGTCTCGATCGGCAATGCGCGGGCGCGCCACATCAAATAAAGCTCCAACGATACGTACTCCGGCGCGCCATAGTCATACGGCTCCGCGCGCATCCCGATCATGCAATTGCGCAGGCGCCGCTGCAACGAGCCAAGCGCTTGCCATTCCAGCCGATAGAGCGGGTAGCCGGTCGGATGCGCCTGCGGAATGATGTTGCCGGCCAGCCGGTTGCCCCAATTGTCGTCGTGGCATTGACCGCACGACAGGTTGAGCTGGCCCTGGTGGCGATTGAATTGCTCACGGCCGGTCTCGAGAAAAGGCCGCAGCCGCTCGTCGGCCGGCGGCGCGATCGGTTCGCCACGCGATTGTTTTCCGACGAAGGCCGACAGCGCCAGCAACTCCTTGCTCTCATAGGCGAAGGGTGGCGCCTGCTGGCGTTCCGCTCGGCACAGGTTGATCCGCTGCTCCAGATTGATCGGGCGGCCGAGCTTGGCGTCGAAGGCCGGGTAGCGCGCGGCGACGCCTTTCATGCTGGCACGAGCATCGTTGTGACAGTCGGCGCAGGCGCGGTTCGCCGCACCGGTCTTGTCTTTCCAGAGCGTTTCGCCGTCGAGCACCCACAGCATGCCGGGATTGGCTGTGTCGTCGTCCTGCATCGCCTTGCTGTCGGGGGCGAGGTCCGCGTAGCCGGAGCGGCGTTCCGCCAGCGGAATCTCGGCGCGCGCCGAATCACCACAATCGCTGTCAGACCCAGCAGGACGGCAGCCGGTGCGAGCCATTGCGCGGGCTTCAGACTTGGCGTGCGCTTCAGACCTGCGTTCATTCGACAGTGATGTTGGCCGACTCGGTCGCCGAAAACCCGTTGTCGCCGTGCCAGGTGAACGCGATCGTGCCGCTCTCGGTCGCGACCGTGATGAACGTGATGAACGGATTGGCGGCGATCGCCGGATAGAGCGTGGCTTGGAAGATTTCCTCGCCGTTATAGGTGCAGACGAACGAGGTGATGATGTCGCGCGGGATGGCGACGCCGAGCTGGGTGCGGCGGAAACCCGATTCCATCTCATGCGAGATCAGCGTCTTGATCTCGATGATGTCGCCGCGCTTGGCCTTGGCCGGAACGTTGATGAGGGCGCTCGCCATTAGGACAGGTCCTCGAGGCAGGCGCCGAGCGTGACGATGACCGTGCCGCTGTCCGACCAGAACGAGCCGTCGCTCAGTTCGGCGATTGCGATCACGTCTTGCGTGTCGGCAAGCCGGATGCGGGTCGAGATGCTGGCGCGGCCGGCGCGCGGCCCGAGCTTGACGCTGATGACATTGGGCTGCGGATTTTTTTCGTTGAGGATGTGAATGGCTTTGACGTAATTGGCCGCCGTCATCGGACTGTCGACCGAGACGTCGAGCGACACGGAATTGCCGTTCTCGCTCAGCGGCGGCACGTCGAGCTTGACCTTGCCCGGCTTCACCGTCGCCTCGCCGACGATTTTGCGGATCGCGAGCGAGCATGGACGCGGGAGTGGTTGCACTTGGCCGGTTGCGCTTACGCCACCGGAACAGCGCCAATCAAGCCGGCGCCGGCGAGCGCCTCCGGCCAGCGCCAGAACGTCGCGGCGCGTCGCAAGGATTTTGATGGGCTTGTCGGTCATGGTTCCGGTCTAGTCACGCAACGTTGCAAGATAGGCTACCACATCCTCGATTTGCTCGGCCGACAGGATCGGCTTGCCGCGCCAAGCCGGCGCGACGCGATTGAGACCCTCCATCCGATAATATGACGGCATGATCGTGGCCGGATTGAGGCGGCTCGCATCGACCAGCCGCAGCCGCAACTGGCCTTCCGACCAGCGGGCGCCAGCCCCCTTCAGGTCGGGCGAAAGATCGCCCTGAAATCGCTCCTCCGGAAACGGGCCGGAGTGACACAGCAGGCAGGTGCTCTCCCGCTTGATCACGATGGCACGGCCGCGCACCGGATCGCCGGCCACGCCGGTCAGCGACGCCGGAATGGCGTCGCCGACGACTTGAAAGGGACGCGGCAGCTCCTGCGCATGCGCAGCCGTCAAGCCGATCACACCAGCCAGCACGGCGCATGCAACAGCCGCGCGCACATTCAACCAAAGACCTCGGTGGTGATCGTGCGGAACCAGGCTGGCGCATAGGTCGCCTCAAGCTCTCGAAATTCGCGCGGCGCGTCGATCGGGCTGATGCCGCCGGAGCCTTCGACTTCGGTCAGCACGCCGTTGACCGGACGATAGACGCCGGCAACGGTGATGCCGTAGTCGGGCGCGACCAGGCTGTAGCAGGTGTTGATCAGCTTGGGCTGCGACGGCGTCTCGCCGGCCAGCAGCTTCGCGACCGCCGCGGCGCAGACCTTGGCCTGCGCGTTGGCGGTGAACGCCGACTTCGGCATGCCGCCGGCAATGGTGGCGTCGCCGATGACGTGGATGCCCGGGATCTGCTTGCGATTCGAATGTCACCGGATCGATCGGGCACCAGCCGGTCTGGTCGGTGACGCCCGCGAGCTCGGCGATGCGGCCGGCCTTTTGCGGCGGGATCACGTTGGCGACGTTCGCCACGTGCTTGCCGAAGTCGGTGATGAGCGTATTGGTCGCCGGATCGACCGAGGTGACCTTGCCGCCCTTCGACAGCGACACCCATTCGAGATGATCGGGGTAAAGCTCCTTCCAGGCATTCTGGAACAGCTTCTGCTTGGAGAACTGATCCTTGGCATCGAGGATGATGAGCTTCGACTTCGGCTTCTTGGTCTTGAGATAATGCGCGATCAGGCTCGCGCGCTCGTAGGGACCGGGCGGACAGCGGAACGGATTGGCCGGCACCGAGATCACGACCAGGCCGCCGTCTTCCATCGCTTCGAGTTGGCGGCGCAGCAGCATCGTCTGCTCGCCGGCTTTCCAGGCATGCGGCATCTTTTCGGCCGCGGCTTCGTCGTAGCCGGGCAGTCCATCCCAGCGGATGTCGATGCCGGGCGCCAGCACGAGGCGGTCGTAAGGCAGCGAGGCGCCGTCTGCGAGGCCGACGGTTTTCGCCTGCGGATCGATCTTGGTCGCCATCTGTTGCGCGAGCGCGATGCCGTCGGCCTTGATCTTGTCGTAGCCGAATTGCTGGGCGCTGAGCTCGCGCAGGCCGGCAATGACGCTGTTGCTGAACGGGCAAGCGGTGAACGTTGCGTTTGCCTCGACCAATGTGACGTGGATCTTCGGATCGAGCCTTCTGAGCGCGCGGGCGCAGTCGCGCCGGCAAAGCCGCCGCCGACCACCACGACACGCGGCGCCGCCTTGCGCGAATGCCGGCAGCGGCATGAACGCGGCGGAAGCGGCGGCGGCCGAGCTGAAGAGAAACGCGCGGCGGGTGCTGAGATGCTTGACGCTCATCGGCTGCCTCTTACTTCTGCGTTTCCAGCCAGGCCGCGATGGCGCGCATCTCGTCGTCGGTGAAGCCCTTGGCGATGCGGTCCATCACGGTCGCCGACCGCGTGCCCGAGCGGAACGCTGCGACCAGCGCAACGATGGTGTCGGCAGGGCGGCCATAAATCCGCGGGACCGGCGTGGTGGCGCGGCTGATGGCATGACAGCCGGAGCATGAGGCAGCGCCCGGCGGCGGCTCAGGCGACGCCGCCAAAGCGCCCGCGGGAACAAGAATGAGCAGCGCCGCGACCAACCGAGCCGCATTCATGATGTTCTGATCTCCAAAAAGCTGAGCGGCGGTGTTTGGGCCGCCGCTCCGGTTGCGTCAGACGATTTGCAGGCCGTGGTTCTTGAGCGGCACCGAGCGGATGCGCTTGCCGGTCGCAGCCGCATAGGCATTGAGGATCGCAGGCGCGGCCACGCAGATCGTCGGCTCGCCGACGCCGCCCCAGAATCCGCCGCTCGGCATGATGATCGATTCCACCGTCGGCATCTGGGCGATTTTCAGCGACGGGTAAGTGTCGAAGTTGGTCTGCTCGATGGCGCCGTTCTTGACGGTGCATTCGCCGAAGAACACGGCGGATATGCCGTACACGAACGAGCCCGAGACCTGCCGATCGATCTGCGCCGGATTGACCGCGTGGCCCGGATCGGTCGCCGCCACGATGCGGTGGATCTTGATCTTGGTGCCATCGATCACGGAGATTTCCGCCGCCCCCGCCACGTAGCTGCCGAACGCCATCATATGCGAGAGCCCGCGGAACACGCCTTGCGGCGCCGGCTTGCTCCAGCCGATCCGCTCGGCCACGGCGTTGAGGACGCCGAGGTGCTTCGGATGGTTGGTCATCAGCTTGCGCCGGAACTCGAGCGGGTCCTGGCCGGCCGCTTTCGCAAGCTCGTCCATGAAGCATTCGAGATAGATGGCGCTGTGGTTGATGTTGACGCCGCGCCAGAAGCCCGCCGTGACGTGGAAGTTGCGCATGGCATGGTCGATCAGCAGGTTCGGGATGGTGTAGCCGAACGCCGTTTCGCCTTTCGGGTTAAGGCCCTGGAACACGGCCCCGTCGCTGCCGTCGGGATTCAGGCGTTGCGGAGCGATCGAGGCCAGGATCGACTGGCCCGAAATGCGCATGTGCAGGCCGGTCAGGTTGTTGTCCTTGTCGAAGGCGCCCACCAGCTTGCATTGCGTGATCGGGTGATAGCGGCCGTGCGTCATGTCCTCTTCGCGCGACCAGATCAGCTTGATCGGCGTGCCGGGCATCTGCTTGGCGATCAGAACGGCCTGGCGCACCCAGTCCTGGCTCGCGCCGCGCCGACCGAAGCCGCCGCCGAGCAGCATCTTGTGGAAGTCGCATTTGTCGGCGGGAAGTTCGGAAGCCGCCAAGGATCGCGGCAAAGGCGTTTTCGCCGTCCTGCGTTCCGCCCCAGACCTCGCACTTGTCGGCGGTGTAGAGCGCGGTTGCGTTCATCATCTCCATCGGTGCGTGGTTCTGGTACGGATAGGAGTAGACCGCCTCGACCGTCTTGGCCGCGCTTGCGATGGCGGCTTTGACGTCGCCATTCTTGTTGCCGACGAATGCCTGCTCGGCGGTGAGACCTTCCTTGAGCACCTCGGCGATCGTGGCGCTCGAGACCTTCTCATTGCCCTTGGTGTCCCAATCGATCGTCAATGCCTCGACCGCGGTCTTGGCGTGCCACCAGGTGTCGGCGACGACGGCGACGGCGTTCTCGTCGACCTTCACCACCTTCTTGACGCCGGGCATCTTGGCGGCCGTGGCCTCGTCGTAGCTCTTCACCGTTCCGCCGAACACCGGCGAAATCCGGATCGCGGCGTTGAGCATGCCCGGCATCTTGAAGTCGATGCCGTACATGGCCTGGCCGACGACCTTGCCGGCGGTGTCGAGCCGCTTGAGCGGCTTGCCGGCGATCTTCCAGTCCTTCGGATCCTTGAGCTTGAGGTCCTTCGGCACCTCGAGCTTGGCGGCGGCTTCGGCAACCTTGCCGTAGGTGGTCTTGTTGCCGGACGTGTGCGTGATCATGCTGTTGGACGCGCTGCATTCCGACGCCGGCACATTCCACTCGTTGGCCGCGGCCTGGATCAGCATCAGTTTGGCGGCTGCGCCGACCTGCCCGCACATACTCATGCGACTCGCGGATGCCGCGGCTGCCGCCGGTCGAGAAGGCGCCCCACGCGCGCTTGCGCTTCACGCTCTGGCCGGGCGATGGATATTCGGTCGTGACCTTCGACCAGTCGCAGTCGAGTTCTTCGGCCACGAGTTGGGCGAGACCGGTGAGCGTGCCCTGGCCCATCTCGGAGCGAGCGATGCGGATGACGACGGTGTCGTCGGGTCGGATCACGACCCACACGCCGATTTCCGGCGAGCCGTCCGCGGCGCGGAGCGACTTGCGGGCCGAGCGGCAGTTCGAGAGCCGAGGGCGAGGCCACCACCGACGGCGGCGCTACCGACTACGAAGGAGCGGCAATTCATCTTTGGGACAAAATTCATGGCTGCCTCCCGGTTCACGCGTTCGCGGCGGCGTGGATCGCCGCGCGTACTTGTTGGAAGGTGCCGCAACGGCAGATATTGGTGATGGCCTTGTCGATGTCGGCGTCGGTTGGCTTCGGCGTTTTCTTGAGCAGATCCGTCACGGCCATGATCATGCCGGACTGGCAATAGCCGCACTGCGGCACGTCGTGCTCGATCCAGGCCTGCTGCACCTTGTTCAGCGTGCCGTTCTGCGCAAGACCTTCGATCGTAGTGATCTGTTTGCCGCCGACAGTGCCGACCAGGACTTTGCACGAGCGCGTCGCCACGCCGTCGATATGAACAGTACAGGCGCCGCATTCTTCGATGCCGCAGCCGTATTTTGTGCCGGTGAGACCGACGTTTTCGCGGATCACCCAAAGCAGCGGGGTGTCTGGCTTCGACATCGACGTCGTAGGTTTTGCCGTTGATATTGAGACGCGCCATGGGTCGCCCTCCCTGATCGGCGTTGCGGCCACTTCTGTATGGGCCGCTTATGCTCGAATGCGCAAAGTCTAGTTAGATTGTTTCAAGTCAACAATCGGTCTGCAGCATTATTCCGTAAGCGATCACGGACCCGTCATCGTGCCGGTGGCGAAACTGTTCGTGGGCAAGCGCGAGCACGGCTACCCAGTGTGGCGCCGGTTCCAGGCCACTATTTCGTCGCCGACGTTGATGTATATCGCACTGCAAACATGCCCAACGAATGTAAGTCATGGGGGTACCAGACCGGGACGCTGATATGTTCGCTTTCGGGGGGTGCGAGACCTGTCGGCAATCACTCGCACATCTGCCAATGATCCTAATTGGACGTGATGCCATTGCCGGACTGAATTTAAAGTACGCAAAGATTAGCTGAAATACCCAGGAGTGCTCTGCACTACGAGCAGAGAATTTTGTTTGCAGTTTCGCTCCCTCACCCTTGTTGAGCGGAAAATTGGAGAGACTGCCGGGAGAGGGGTTTTTTCGCCACACCAGAGTTTGGCACGCCACCCGAATTGCGGTCGCGACTTATTTAGGCGGGTGTGACCGGCTGAAAAAACGACCTTTCGTGGGCTTGCAAGACATTTCCCAATTGGAGGCCATCATAGCTGAAAATGTCGTCGCCTGAACGGCACCGGTGACGCGGTCGATGTTGCCCGAGAGGGAAACCGGAAGCAGCGGGCCATCTTGACGCGTCGTCTTATTTTCACCGCTAAAAGAAATATTAGCGGCGTCAACCTTATTGATCCGAGCGACGTGGCCTGCGAATGAAACTGTCTTCTTGGTAAAGTTCACAACCAAGCTCAACTTATTGACGGGTTCCGGCGTGGCATTGCTGGCGCCTGGTGTCGTTATTTTCATTCTGCCATCGCAGAAATAGGTGATGACCCTCACCTCGGCAGCTTGGGCACAATGGCCGGGCAGGAGAAACAACAACAAGGTCAATGGTGCAATTTTTCCTAGTTTCGTCATTCTACTACTATGCTCCCGGCATACAATTACGCCCCTTGGCCCGCGATAGCATTCTCGGGCGACCACCTGGCGCAGTTTGCGGGCCGCCCGTTGCTGATCGGTATCTGTATCGCCTTAGCCTTTGCTCATGCGCGAGACCTATCCACGCAAGCAGGGTACGTCCCAGTAGATAGTCTTTGGACAACACGATACGCAACGGCGCGTGCTATGCCGACATTCCAATCGCATCCGCGATTGTCCGGTACTGGAGTAACAGCGGCCAACGGGGTCGGCACGTGCGCTGTATGGCTCGGTAGCGAATGACACGAAGTGGACATCGGCGGTCGTTGCACTGATACCAAAAGCGAAAAGCCCCGGGCAAGTAACCCGGGGCTTCGTACTAATCGCTTACGTGGTCGGCGACTATTTGTCGGCGACTACCGTCTAGTGAAAGCGAAAATTCAAACCGACGAGGACGGTTTGCTCGTTTGTCTTAAAGAAGCAGCCGGCGGGACACGCGGTAGAAGAAGCGGACGTCGAGGAAGAGCCGAAGTCCATGTAGTTATATTCGATAAACGTCGACCAGTTCGGGGCGAACATGTATTCCGCACCGCCGCCGATCGTCCAACCAGTCCGGGTATTGGAGATCTGACCAACTTGATTGTTATTGGTGGTCACGTTTGCGCTGTTGTGAGACCACGCGACGCCGCCCTGAAAGTAGAGCAACGTGTTGGGGACCACCGCGTACCCGATGCGGGCCGTCAGGGTGTCAAACCACTGTGCATCGAAGTTGACCGCCGCATTGCTGTTGCTTCCGCTGCTATGCAGGTTCGTCCAATCGTACATATCGCGAGCGCCGATTACCCATCCGCCGTTGAATTGATAATCGCAGCCGACCTGACCGCCAGCAGCAAAGCCGCTCTGACTTTTGGTTATGTCGCCGACGCCATTGAAATCAAGGGTCGCGCGGCCAAATGCGCCGCCAACGTTGCCGCCCAGGTAACAGCCAGTCCACATGGGGGCAGGAGCGGCTACCACTACGGGTGGGTTATTATATACGGGCCTCTGCGGCAGGTCCGCCGCCAGCGCCACCTGACCAAGGCCGATGCTCAGGCCGGCCGCTGCGATCAGTGTTGAAGTTGTAAAACGCATGATTTCGCCCCTCTATTTCGACGTATGTTTTCCCTAGCACAATAGCATCAGCATCTGAACCGACTACTCCGCAAATATACCTAATGAGTTATCGGTGAACTTCAGTGTTACCTAAATACCGCTTCGGGTAGGAGGTCCGCAGGCGCGCAAATGCAACCCATTTTGATCGCCGGCGAACGAGTGGCCCCGGTTCGACTTACGATTATACCGTTAAAGGGCTTGCGACGACCATTTGAAATGCCAGCCACCCATGACGCGGAGAGTAGACGGAGACGTTTATTCATCGGCAGAACGTCGCGCGCTAAACCGTCGCTGCTTGGATCGATCTCTCTCTACGATCCGCAACGCGATCCGGTCGAAAGGCTATTGTCCGACGACGAAGCCAAACATAAAAGCGATACATCCAAGGGGCTGATCGTCATCGCATGCCCCCGGGCGCGGAACCGGCCGACGGCTGCTGTTGACCCCAAGTGGCCCCCCCGTATCGAGGAGAGAATAAGATGTCGAACAATTATTATGCGGCTGTTTCGGCGTTGATCTTTGCTATCGTGGCGCTTGTGCACGTCGTTAGGATAATCAAGCGATGGACGGTGCAGATTGGACCACTCTCCGTATCCATGTCTGCATCGTGGGTCGGTTTTGCCGTCGCTACCCTAATCGCAATTTGGGGCTTCATGCAATTAGGCCAATAAACTGGGTCAAGGCGCTCAGGCCATGCACGCTGGTCGATCGGATCGCCCAAGAGATGATTATCGCGCCGACACTGTGACATCCGTCTTCTTCCAAGTTTGGTCGGGATTGAACGACATCATGCGCTCGGCAAGCTTGGCGGTGCGCTCCCCGAGGTCTTTCTGGAAGACAACGCCCGTGTGACTGTACAAGTGTGGACGGCTCCTGGATTCGACCGCCTTGGCCGAATCCTCGATAATTCACAAGACGTTTGCGAATGGCTGTTGAGTTGGGGCGCAACGGTGAACAACGCATGCGGTAAAGTCGTTGGCTTGCGGCTTGGTCGTCTGTGCGTCGGTCAGTACCGCGGCTGCCGACGAGGCCGGCGTCAGTTTCTGGCTACCGGGTCAGTACGCGGCCTTCGCGGCACAGCCCGGAAAGCCCGGCCTGTCGTTCGAGACGGCCTTTTACCACGCCACGGCATCGGCGCAGCGCAGCGTGAGCTTCGAGCGCGACGGCCACATCCAGGTCAGCGTCAAGTCCCCGTCCGACTTCGTGATGCTCACGCCGACTTATTCATTCGACAACAAGATCCTGGGCGGCACAGCCAGCGATAGGTATGACCGCGCTGGTCGGGCGAAACGTGACCTCGGTGGCCGCTACGTTGACTGGTTCCGAGGGCGGCACGCTCTCCGGTTCCCGCTCGGACAGTGTCGATCGGCTTCGGCGACCTTTCTCCCAACGCGACGCTGAAATGGAACCAGGACGTCCACAATTTCATGATCTACGCCACCGCCGGGATTCCAGTCGGGGCATACAACACGGAGCGTCTGGCGGCGCTCGGCCTCGGCCACTGGTCGGTCGACAGCGGCGGCGGTTACACCTATTACAATGAGAAGGCGGGCATCGAATTTTCGGCTGTCGCTGGCCTGACCTACAATTTCATCAATCCCTACACGCAGTACCGCAGCGGCAACGACTTCCACCTCGATTTGTCGTTCTCGCCTTACGTCTCAGAGATCGATGCATATCGGCGCGGTCGGCTACCTCTACGACCAGGTCAGCGGCGACAGTGGAGCGGGCGCCATGCTCGGCGATTTCAAGTCGCGCGTGGCTGGTGTCGGGCCGCAGATCGGATTTTTCATACCTATGGGCGACCGCGAGGGCTACCTCAATCTCCGCGCCTACTACGAATTCGCAGCGGAGCATCGGCTGGAAGGCTGGAACATGTTCGTGACCTTTTCCGTCGAGCCGCCGGAGCGGAGAGGTTCACTGCTCGCCGCCAGACGTTAGTCGACCGTCACCCGCCGAGGGCGATTGCGACGCCGGTCAAGGCGACGCCGACGAACACCATGACCAGGCCAGTCGGCAATGGCGAGAGCCCGGTGCAGCGGCCGAACGCATAGCCGCACACGAACAGCATCGCGATGGCGACGATGTTGGAAATACGCAACGCGAGCCGGGCATCGCTGGTGAACAGGAAAGGAATGACCACCGGAATCGTCGAGAAGAAAACCCACAGACAGACGCCGGCTGCGCCAAGCCAGTCCTCGGCCGCAAATCCGGGGCGTATCGGCGGCTCGGACAGCTGGCTGAGCTTACGCGCGATTAAATCGAGGTCCTCTGGCGAGAGCGATGCCGTGATCGGCTCGGGCAAGGCGTCGGCGATCGCGCGTTGCGCCGCGGCCGGCTCCGCCGCCTGCTTGACCGCCCGCACCGTCATCAAGTTGCGCCCGCGATCTTCGAGACGGCCGAGCAGATACAGGCCGCCGTCGATGATCCCCCAGGCCAGATTGCATCCGAGCGCACCGAGGATCATGGTCTTGATCTCGGGATTGCCGGCGTTGACCACGCTCAGCGTGCCGGTGGCCGTCAGCACCATGATGAGACCGAACAGGACTTCGGAAATGCGCTCGATCGGCTCGAGGGCCTGCTGAGGCAGCGTCATGCCAAACCCCGCGCGTGGTTGAGGATCGTTCCGGTTGCGCTAGTCTACACGAGCGCCCGCGATGGACATTGTCATCGCGGTTAGTAGACAATGGCGCGGCGGCACTTTTCAAGAGGGGAGACGTCGTGGCTCCTTTGCTCAAGGAAATTCGGCAGAACCCTCTGCTGTGGCTGCTCGCCCTTGTGCCGGTGGTCTTGCTTGCGGAGGTGCTCAAGCCTGACGCGCACACGCTGCTTTTTGTGCTGTCGGTGCTTGCCATCGTGCCGCTAGCGGTACTCCTCAGTCACGCCACGGAATCGGTCGCCGCGCGCACCGGCGATGCGGTCGGCGGGCTGCTCAACGCCACGCTCGGCAATCTGACCGAGCTGATCATCGCGCTGGCGGCCCTGCGCGCCGGGCAATACGTGCTGGTGAAAGCTTCGATTGCGGGCGCGATTGTCGCCAATTCGATGTTCATGCTCGGCGCGTCGTTCCTGCTCGGCGGCCTCAAGCATCATGTGCAGGACTACAACCGCAACAATGCGCGACTGCAGGCCGGGCTGCTGTTCCTGGCGACGATTGCGATTTTGGTGCCGTCGGTACTGGCCGGCGCCGATGCTCCCGGCGGCCGCGGGGCTGACCCGGACGCTGAGCTTTGCTCTGTCGATGCTGCTCATCGCGGTTTACGGGCTTTGCCTGCTGTTTTCGCTCAAGACGCACCGCGAATTCTTCGCCGGCGCGGATCATGGCGAGTCAGGCGAGGAATGGCCACTCGGCCTGTCGCTCGCCACGCTCGCCGGCGTCACCGTGCTGGTGGCGCTGGTGAGCGAGGTATTCGTCGAGTCGGTGCAGCAGGCCGGAACGGCGCTCGGCCTGTCGCCGGCCTTTGTCGGTTTCGTCATCGTGGCGTTGGTCGGGGCCGCCGCGGAGATGGTTGCCGCGTTCTCGGCCGCGCGCAAGAACCGGCTTGACCTCAGCGTCGGCATCGCGCTCGGCAGCGCCGTGCAGATCGCACTGTTCGTCGCGCCGGTCCTGGTGCTGGCCAGCTACGTGATCGGGCCGTCGCCGATGGATCTACAGTTTTGGCCTGCTGCGGTCGCCATGATGCTGATCGCGACCATGACCACGTCGCTGGTGAGCAATACAGGACGCTCGGCGTGGTTCATCGGCGCCCTTATCCTGACCGTCTACGCGATTTTCGCCCTGACGCTGTATCTGCTGCCGCCGCGGGGACAGTGACGGCCTTTGCGGCTGCTGCGCGCCCCGACTGGCTGGATACGCTGGTGAGCAGACATCGCGATTGGCGGGCATCATTTCCCAAACTTACGCCCTTGTGGCGCCTGCGTGCCGATTGCGACCCCTTCTAGAGTCCGGCACTGACGCCGGCATACCCAACCAGTCCGGTAAAGGCATTGCTTCGCGGCTGCGGGCTAAACTCATCGCCAGTACCTCGCCTTTTGGCGCTTAGCGTCAATTCGGACTTATGCCTTGAATGGTCGCTATCGGGGCGAAGCGCACATTGGTCCGGCGCTGACACTGAATGGATCGGTCGCGAATGACCCAAAGCGGACATCGCGCCCGGCCCACGAGGCCCGCCCTTTCGGCGCGCCGATGTAGGCGGTACGATGCCGAGTGTCTTCAACTGTCAATAGGGAAGATAGAGCAACCACCGCTGCACCCAGTGAGGCAGTGGAGGTGCTGTTGTGGTTTGGCGCCTCGATGTTGCGGGCGGGAAATACTGCGGCCCGGACACGCGAGTGGATAGAGGTGGTCGCGCGCAAAATGGGTTTCGATGCGGTGTCGGTGAGCCTATCGCTCGACAGCATCACCGCCAGTGTTCGGCGCGCCGGTCAGTGGACCACGACAATGCGCGAGATCGGGCCGCCAGGGGATCAATGCCTGGCGTATCGCCGAATTGGAACGGCTTGCAAAAACGGCAGGGCCCGGACTTGCGCCGCGCGAAATCGCCGTCAAGCTTTCGGAAATCGAGTCCACGATGCCTCGGTATTCCAGTTTGCAAATTACGGCAGCCGTCGGCGCGGCAAGTGGCGGCTTTGCATTTCTCAACGGCGCGGCCGTACCGGAATTGATTGCTGCGGCAATCGGCGGTGGTGTTGGCCAGTGGTTGCGGCTGTGGTTGTCCCGCCGCCAGATGAATCACTATGGCGCCGCCGCGTTATCTGCCGTTGCGGCATCCGGCGTGTTCGTTCTGGCCGCAGTGCTGGCGCGCCACACCGGATTCGGATTTGCGCACTATCCGGCCGGTTTTATTGCCTCAGTATTGTTTCTGATCCCCGGGTTCCCGTTGATCGCCGCGCTATTCGATTTGTTGCAATACCAAACCGTCGCAGCCGTGAGCCGCCTGGCATACGGCGTGATGATTCTGCTGGCTGTTGCTTTTGGCCTCAGCATCGTTATCGCGGTCGCCGGAATCGACCTGTCGCGGCAGCCGCCACTTGAACTCGCATATCCGCTTAAGTTGTTGCTACGGGCCGTCACAAGTTTTGTCGCAGGCTGCGCCTTCGCAATTCTGTTCAATAGCTCGCCACGTACGGTATTGGCGGTGGGTTTTTTGGCCTTGGGTGCGAACGGCCTGCGCCTGATCTTAAACGACATGGGCATGATGCTTGCGCCGGCGACATTTTTTTCGGCTCTGGCCATTGGGCTCGTGGCCTTGGTGGCGGACCAGCGCTTTCACGTGCCGCGTATGGCGATGACCGTGGCGCCGATCGTCATCATGATGCCGGGCATATATGCGTTCGAGATGATTGTGTTATTCAACCGGGGGCAAATGCTCGACGCCCTTCAGGCATCCGCGTCATGCGGCTTCGTTATTGGTGCGTTGGCAATGGGCTTGGCAACGGCGCGCTTTTTCAGCCCGCAATAGCCCGTAGCGCTGTGGCACTTAGCAAACATTCAAGCCGCCCTTCCGTTTGTCCGCTATTGCGGTAACAGAGAACAATCCAACCTACCGAAGATTAAAATCGCGACCCGCGCTTATCAAGTTAGGTGATGACAGAGCGTTTCGGATGCTCAGAGATGATTATCGCGCCGACACTGTAACGTCCGCCTTCTTCCAAGTTTGGTCGGGATTGAACGACGTCATGCGCTCGGCAAGCGTGGCGGTGCGCTCCCCGAGGTCTTTTTGGAAGACAACGCCCGTGTGATTCACAAGGAAGGTCATTACGCCGGAATTGCCGTACTCGGCTGGGTAGGCGACAAGGGCAAAGCCGCCGATCATTTTTCCGCGCACCACATAATCCACGGCACCGCCGGGGGCAGTCGGCCCCTGCTCCGTCAGGATCTTGAAGTAGTAGCCGTGGAACGGGCTTCGGCCATCGCCTATCTTGTAACCCTCGCTTGTTGCCTGGGCGACGAGCTCACCAAGCGGACTTGCACCATCATCGCCCTGTGCCGCCGGCCAGTACAGTCCGTCCTTCTTGCCTGGATGGCTGACAATGCGCTGCGCATAGGTGGCGACGCCGGCCCCGGTTCGAACTTTCTCGGCGTATTCGTTCTGCGCGTCCACGTAGGCGAGGCAGGCCTGGATCGCGTCGAGTTCGTTGCGGCCGATGCGACGATACAGAACCTCGAGGCGACCGCTATCTGTATCGAACTCCCAAGCACCATCTTTCCGGATGAGCGGGATGGGGAATGGAAAGTCCTGAGGTCCAATGATCAGTACCGCTTTGTTGTCTCCCTCCATCGTCACCTGATGTTTTGCGTCATAGGCCGCAAGAAATTTTTGGCGTATGGTCTCGTCGGCAACCTTGTCGCCGGAAGAGACAATATCGACGCCATCCCGCCCAAGCACGGTGACCACTCCTTTTGGCCAAGCGTCTTTGGTGGCGTTCACAAGGGCTTCCTACGGCGCCGTCGGGTGTCTTGAAGGATTGCTGGGCATTGGCGATGGACACCGACGCAGTGATGACAAGCGCAGCGGTCACGAAGGTCAATCTGCCCAAGAAACGAACATATAGTGCGTTGGTCATGACATCCTCGTTCGTATTGAATGCTGGCTTTCAGTCATGCAGGGTTGTCCGGGCAGCGGATGGAAGCCGGGCACCCGAGGCGACCCAGTGGTCATAAGTCTCGAATTTGACCCCGAGCTTGTCGTAGAAAACTCGCAGGTATCCGTCCCGGCCGCGCACGACCGCATCTGGCGCAACTGTTTGCACCTCCTGCGCTATGACGCCGACATAGACCTTTTCACTGCCGTTGTAGCTAAAGCGATAAAAGCCGAGACCATTGTCGAGCCGACCGATAAGGCTGACGTCGTGCTTGGAGTTCAGATCTGAACGTCTTCCGCCGCCGCCACCACGTCCGCCACCTCCACCTCCGCGCCCACCGCCGCCACCACCGCGCCCCGCATGCCCGCCGCCGCCACCGCCGCGCCCGCATGCCCACCGCCTCCGCCGCCGCCGAGACTTGCCTTACCTCGGTCACCTTGCATCTTGGCGGCTTTGCCGGATTCGATGTTGCCGAAGGCGCTGTCGCGTTTGGGCCCACCGTCACGCTTAGGCCCTTTGTCGGAAGGTCGGTTTGCGCCTGATGACGGCCGGTTACCGGCGTCAGGCCGATTACCTGGCTTGCCGTTGCCGGCATTCGGCCGATTGCCTGCATCAGGCCGATTACCGGGACCGCGGTCACCAGCATTCGGCCGGTTGCCTGGCCCACGATCGCCAAGATTGGTACCACCAGAGCCGGGCTTGAGCACCTGGTCGCCACCGCGACCGCGAAAATCCATGCGATCCTGGCTTCCCGCCCGAAGATTGTTGTTGCCGTAGCGCTGCTGCACGTTCGTATTGGCGTATTTCACGCCTTGGCGATGCGCGGGATTGTGCTCCCATTTGTTGCCACCACCGATGTTGACGTTGCGGTCCACGTTGACGTTGATGTTGTTGCCGCCCCAGTTGACGCCGCCACCCCAGTAATTTCCGCCCGCCCAGCGCCCCAGCGCATAGCCCGCGCCAAATGCGATCCCCGTGGCGATGAGCCCGCCCGGAACGTAGCCAATCGGTGGTGGGAAGTAGTACGGAGGATAGGCCGGATACGGCCAGCCGCCATAAACGACAGTAGGATTGTAGTAAGGCACGTAGACGGTGTTGGGCACCGCCGGCTCAATGACGATGACTTGTTTGCTTTGCTCCTGCTTGACAGAGACTTTTTGTTCTTTGGTCGAGGCTAACTTGTTGTTTGCCTGCGCTTTGGTGCGCAGGCGTTGAACGGCATCCATGACGTCCGGCTGCTGCGCGAGAACGGCGTCGCCAAGCTTCTGGGTCCAGTCGAGTTTGGTGCTCATCATCGTGAGCACCGACGGTGTCGCAATTAGCGACCTCACGCTTTCATCCCACGCCAATTTGTCAACTGCAGCCTTTAATTGGTCTCCCTTGAGGGTCTTGTTCTCAGTCACCCAACGATCAGCCTGCACGACCTCGAGCGGATAGGTCGATGCGATCAGCACCTCGGCCAGCAAAGTGTCCGGATAGAGTGCGATCGGAGCGACCAATTGATCGAGCTCCTCGCCCTTGAGCAACTGTTGCGACTGAGTAGAGGTAGGCTGTTGAGCAGAGGCAGGCTGCCCCGGGGTTTGTGCACGTCCAATTGCGGCATGCAAAACCGCCAGCATGAGGGCCAAGACGAGTGACTGCACAGCCGATTTATTCATTAGCTCCGCCCCAATTAGGTGCTACCAGCCACGTGCGCCTCAAAAGCAGCATATTGATTTGGATCAAAGACTCCAAGGGCATCCAATGCGAGCTTCTTGTCCCGGATCAACGGAGTTTGATGACCGGGCCATAATTAGTAAATACTACATCGCTAAATTCTCTCGCTGATCTTTGATCTGGATCAATCGGGCGTTCCGCGGTCTTGCCGGAAAGTTAGCGAAGATATGCCGACACCGGCGCCGCCTATGCCGATACGGCCAATACCGGCACCGATGAATTTTTTGCTGCTACTGGGTTCATAGCAAGCCCCGCCTGGTTCTAGGCCCCCGTACAAATAATTCTATCGCTGCGGATGCGTCAGGTGCGGTTGGCATGTCCCCTAGGTGCCAAAGGCCGACACTCCATTCGGTAGCTAGTTCTTGAAGTGCAAGACAAGTTTTGCGCACGGATTTGAATTCTGTTTCCACAATTCCCGCAAAGGCGATCCCGATCATAGTTAACGCTTTATTAGCGTTCGGCAGGCATAATTCGAACATAGGGGTACCTCGGCTTCCCCCTAAGTTAGAGGATGTGACAAATGCGTAAGATTGCGATTCTTTGCGTTGTGATTTTGTCCGCTGTGAGTCTCGGTGGCTGCGCTTGCTGTGGCAAAGCCCCAGTCGGCAAAGGAAAAACCCCGGTCGAGGTAATTCACCCGAGGGGCTAAGTGGATCAGAGTGAGTCCGCTTACGGCACAATCCGACAATGGTCATATCCGGCTGTCGCTCTTTTTTTTAAGAGCAGATATAGCGATAACTCCGCGCGGGATTTGCCATTTGCGCTTCTGAAGTCCGCTTCAGAGCCTGGCCCACTGCAATAACTGGGCCCGCTTTTGTTGGGTGGGTATTGATGGAAATCAAACGAGTTTGGCAGCCATTGGGAAATCTGCACCGTCCGCCATGTGCCCGTTTTAAAGTAAAGCGGCTGGCAACTGAGGCGGTTTTGCTACATTCGTGACCATAGTCGCCAATGGGTTAGATTTACTAGCACTGGCCGATTGAAGTGAGCTCGGCCTTTGTGCTGAGAGCGCTGCCTGGAAAATCAGCCATAGCGATTAGCAACCGGGACTTCCGCGAATGACATTCGCGAAATTTAGCCAACGACCAAAGCGGAATGTTCGCTTTGGCCTTCGGTGAGGCCTCGCGCCTTCATCCAGTCATAAGTCCGGCCGAATAGCGTGGCGTCGTAATAGTCGACATGCTTGTAGCGCGCGAAGGCCTTAAGCAATTCGTTCGGCTTCAAGGCGCCCTTGGTGGCCGCCGCTACGTGGTGGGCGTATTTGTAGAAATCGGCGTTGATGAGATCGACCGCCATATTCTCCGCGTCGTAGAAGTCCTTGCGCTGCTCGGCGCTGAGGTCCGGAGAGATCACTTCGCCGCCGCGATAGAATGACGCCGCGATGATATGAGCGCCATCCTTGAGGGCGAGGCTGATGAACGGTTCCATCACCGTGACGACGCGATAGGTGCCATTCTTGAGCCCCTCGTAACGCTTCTGCGGCAGGCCGCCGCGCGCGATGTTGACATGAATGGCGCCGAGGGCGCTTTCGAGCATTTGCAGCGTGGTGTAATGCGACCCGGTCAGTTCCTGCACCACGACCGGAATATCGGCGAGATCGCGTGGCACCTGCAGCGCTTCATCGAAGGTTATAATCGCTTGCGCCGCCACCGAAGCGCGCAGCGCGGCGATGCTGCCGCCGCGCGTACCTTTCTCCAGCCGGTCGATGCTTGCCCATTCGCAGACATTGTAACTGTCGGCCGAACCGCAGTCGAACATCTGCTCCTTGAGCCGCGTCATGACGGGACGCTCGATGCTGTCTTTCTCGCGATCGGCATAGCTTGCCGTGAAGCGGACATCGAGACCCACTTTGTCGAACAGTCTTTCTTCAATACCGACGATGACCGGAAGATCGAATACCGGGTTATTAGGAGCAATTCGGACGATGGGTTTTTGCTGGGTCATCGAAAGTGTCCTTCATTTCATTGAGGCCACGGCGGTTGTACGCAAGACTATCAATTTTCGGCGTGAACCGAAAGCGCGGGAGCCCTGTTATTTTGCCGAGATACCAGCCGCTTTGGCTAGTTCCGCGTTGATGCTGAGTTCCTGCTTCACGAATGCGTCGAACTGTTCGGTGTTCATCGACATGGGTTGGACGCCGAGTTCCGCTAGCTTCGCGCGTACGGCGGGAACTTCGATCGCCTTTTGAATTTCCCGATTCAGCTTGCTGACGATGTCGCGCGGCGTTTTTGCGGGCGCGAACACGCCGATCCAGAACCGGTATTCGGAATTCGGATAACCGGATTCGAGCGTCGTTGGCACGTCGGGAAGCGTGGGTGCCCGTGTTGGACTACTGACCGCTAAAGCCAACAGCTTGCCGTCACGGATCGACGGCAGCGCCGCCAGCAGCGGCGAATAGTAGACATCGACTCGCCCGGTCATGACCTCGACGATGGCTTCGGGCGCGCCTTTGAACGGGATCGCCTGCGCTTGGAAGCCGGCGCTTATGCGAAATCGCTCCATGGCCATGTGGATCGGGCTCCCGACGCCGATCGATCCGAATGTGATGGGCTGTTTTTTCCCGAGCGCGACCAGTTCCTGAACGGTCTTGATATTTTTCGACCGCCCGATGACGAGGACGTTGGGCAGATTTCCCAGCGCCGCCACCGCGGCAAAGTCCTTGATCGGATCGTACGGCAGGTCCGCGACCGTCGAAGGTGCGATGATGTGTGCCGAGGAATGGGCAAGCAGCGTGTAGCCGTCGGGTTCTGCCGTGGCCACCGTGCGCGCGCCGATGGTGCCACTTGCGCCGGGCCGATTTTCAACGATGATCGTCTGGCCAAGCTGCGCCGATAATTGCTCGAAAACTATCCGCGGAATGATATCGGCGGCGCTTCCGGCGCTGAGCGGGACGATGGCCCGAATGGGCCGGGTTGGCCAGTCATCGGCATGGCCGCTTGTTGCGGTGAAGGAGAAAAGTGCAACCGCGAGGACCAGAGCTACCTTTATGCGCATGTCGTTCTCTCTGAAAGCCGGCTGCAATTCGAATATATGCTTAGATGCAGGCAGCGCGAAAGAGGCATGACGTATGAGGGGTGACGGCGATCTGGTGCTGATCGCGGGCGGTGGCCCGGTCGGACTGCTGTGTGCCTGGTTGCTCGGGAGGCGTGGCCTGCGCGTGCGGTTGTTCGACAACAACGCCGGGCCGCAGGCCGATCCGCGCGCCGCCACCACCCATCCCGCGACGCTTGAATTGCTTGCCGAAGATGGGTTCGCGGGCGACATGGCGCGGATCGGACTGGTGGCGCCGATCTTCCAATTCTGGGATCGGCCGAGCGGCGACTTGGTGGCGCAATTCGATCACGCGCTGCTCAAGGACGACACGCTTTATCCCTATGTCGTCCAATGCGAGCAGTTCAAAACCGCTAAGCTGATCCTCGACCGGTTGCAGAAATTTCCGAACGTCGAGGTACTGTT
The DNA here is from genome assembly GCA_963741115.1 of uncultured Alphaproteobacteria bacterium. Classification (GTDB taxonomy): domain Bacteria; phylum Pseudomonadota; class Alphaproteobacteria; order Rhizobiales; family Xanthobacteraceae; genus Pseudolabrys. Next base: position 47,453 of record CAVUGR010000005.1, read on the forward strand.
CGGTCAGGAAGTCGTCGATGTGACGCAGACCGGCCGTTCGGTCACTGTCGATGTGCGCGGACCGGACGGGGTCAAGACGCATACCGGCAGCCATCTCATTGGCGCAGATGGTGGCCGCAGCATTGTGCGCAAGCAGTCCGAGATTGCATTCGAAGGGTTCACCTGGCCCGAGCGCTTCATCGTGCTGACGACGCCGTACGACTTCGAGGTCGAGCGCGGCTACTGCTACCGCAGCTATTTCGCCGACCCGGGAGCCTGGTGCAATTGTTTCAAGGTGTCCGCCGACGGTCCGCCCGGCCTGTGGCGCACGGTATTTCCTGCCGGTCCCGAACAATCCGAAAGTGACATTATGAGTGACGCCGGCGTGCAGGCGCGCATCCAGTCGTTTTTTCCCTCGCCGCGGCCCTACGACATCGTGCATCGCAATCTCTACGTGACGCACCAGCGTGTGGCGGCCACCTTCCGCAAAGGCCGGGTGCTGTTGGCCGGCGATGCCGCTCACGTCAACAATCCGATAGGCGGCATGGGTCTCAACGGCGGCATTCAGGACGCGGCCAATCTTTCGGAAAAGCTTGCGCAAGTCATTCTCGAGGGAGCGCCGGACGAATTGCTCGATCTTTACAGCCGCCAGCGCCGCACCGTCGCGGTCGAATTCGTGCAGGAGCAATCAATCGCCAACAAAAAACGCCTGGAGGCGAGCGGCCCGGAAGCGCGCGAGCGCAATCTCGGCGAATTGCGGGAGACCGCGGCCGACCCGAAGCGCGCCCGGCAGTTCCTGCTCCGCACGTCGATGCTCGCGAGCCAGAAGCGGGTCGCGGCAATGACTCTCACGGTCGCATGAGGGGCCAATGAAAATCGCGGTGCCCGACATGATCTCGAATTCTTATTTCCCGGCGGAAGCGGCGGTCGAACTCGGCTTTTTTCGAGACGAGGGGCTGGATGTCACGCTGGAGATGATCTTTCCGGTCGACAAAGCCTACATGGCCTTGCGCGATGGCGCGGTCGATTTCGTCGGCGGCTCGGCTCATTCGGCGCTGGCCGCTTTTCCGCAATGGGATGGCGTGAAGCTGATTTGTGCCCAGGCGCAGGGCATGTACTGGTTTCTGGTCATGCATAAGGACTTTGCCGCGCGGCGCGGCGATATCGGGGCGGTCAAGGGAAAGAGCATCGGTGCTGCGCCTTGGGTGGAGATGGGCTTACGTCGGCTGTTGATTGCTGCCGGCATCGACTTGCATCGCGACGGCGTGACGATCGCGCCGGTGCCGGGGGCAGTCGGAGCCGGAGTGAATTTCGGCCTGACTGCGGCGAAGGCTTTGGAGGAGCGCAAGATCGACGGCTTCTGGGCCAACGGCATGGGCACCGAAGTGGCGGTCCGCCGCGGCGTCGGCACCGTCGTGCTCGACGTGCGCCGTGGCGACGGGCCAAAAGGCTGCTTCGACTACACCATGGCGTCGATCGCGACCACCGAACGTTTGATCGAGAAATCGCCCGAGATCGCGGCCGCGGCCGTGCGCGCCATCGTCAAGACGCAAAATGCGCTGAAAAAAAATGTGGCGCGAGCGGGCGAGGTCGGGCGCAAGCTGTTTCCGCCGTCGGAAGCCGAACTGATCGTCGAGTTGATTCGCCGCGATTTGCCGTTTTACGATGCGTCGATTTCGGAATCGTTCGTGGCCGAGATGAATGCGTTTGCCCGGGACCTCGGCATCCTCAACGGGCACGTGCCCTATGAAAAAGTCGTGGCGACGCAATTCAAGCCGCTTTGGAATGCGTGAATGGCTAGGATTCCGAAAACCGTTCCGTCGGCGGCGCAATTTCCGTGACCAGATCGCGCACCAGTTTCTTGTTCGACAGCGGCGCCAGCGTCATCTCGCGCGGCTGCAGTCGCGCGGTGCATGCATAGACGGTCTTGCCGTCGAGCTCGATCATGCATTCCTTGCAGGCGTTGGCGTTGATGCAGGAGAAGCGGATCGCCAAGGTCTGATCGCGATTGACGCGGATCCAGCGCAGGCCGTCGAGTACCGATTGGCCCGCCTCAAATGGCACTTCATGCGTTTCCCAACGGCCCGCGTTGGCATCGTTGCCGCGCCAGATCTTGAGCGTGGCGTTTTCCGTCATGACGCCGCTGTCGCGTGGGCTCGCGTTCCGCCCGACGACACAACGCGCCCGTCTTGTAGCGTGACGGCCTGATTGAACGCCCAGTCCGGCGAAATGTTCGGATAATCCTCGCGCTGCTGTGCGCCGCGGGTCTCAGTTCGCGCCAGCGCGGTCTCGGCAACCACACGTGCCACCAAAAGCATGTTGCGCAGGTCGAACCAGTCGATCCGCCGCATGTCGAAGCCGTTGCCGTCGCCGGGCGGCAGGTCGCCAAGGTCTCTGGCCATGCGGTCGATTTGCCCAAGCGCGCGCTTGAGCCTGGCCTCGCTGCGCAAGGCGCCGACGTCATCCTGCATCGTGGCCTGCAGAGTCTGCACCATCTCGGCAGTGTTGAGACCGCGCTCGGGCGCATCGGCAGTTATAAGATCGTGCACCGCACGAGCGTTGCCGGCGCGACCGGACGACGCGGGTATCCGTTTGGCGCAAGCGGCGGCGCTTTGGCCGGCGCGCCGCCCGAACACCAAAGCCTCGGTGATGGCGTTGCCGGACAGGCGGTTGGCGCCATTGGCGCCGCCGACCGCTTCGCCGGCGGCAAACAGGCCCGGCAAATTCGTTTGCATCCGCGCATCGACCGCGATGCCACCCATGTGATAATGCGCGATCGGCGCCACCTCGATCGGCGTCCTGGTGAGATCGATGCCGTTGGCGGCGAGGCGGTCGATCACCGGACCAAACGCCTCACGCAACTGCACCTCTGGAATATGCTGGAAGCTCAGATACACGCCGCCGTTCGGCGAGCCGCGGCCGGCCTCGACCTCCTTGAGGATCGCGTAGCTGCCGACGTCGCGCGTGATGACATATTTGCCGTCTTCGGCGACGCCGTAATTTTGCGTGAATTCCTCCATGCGGTTATTCAGCAGCCGCCCGCCAAGCTTGTAGCGGAAAGGGTCCCACATGATCGGATCCATGCCGATCAAGCGTGGCGCCAGATGACCGATGGGAAAAAATTGCACGAATTCCATGTCCACCAGCGATGCGCCGGCACGCAGCGCCAGCGCATAGCCGTCGCCGCCCATATTTGCCGAGGCGCTGTTGCGCCGGTAGAGCCGGGTGAGGCCGCCGGTCGCCAGGATGGTTGCCTTGGCCGATAACGTGACCGGCGCACCCGATCCGAGATGCAGCGCTGCCGCGCCGGTGATCGCCCCGTCCGTCCGCAGAAGATCGACAACGCTGAGGTCGCCAGCCTTGCGGATACCGCCGGTCTTGTTCACCACGGTCCGCAATGTCTTCGACACCGCCGGGCCGGTATTGAGAAAATCCACATAGACGCAGCGCGGACGGTCATGACCGGGGGCCATGGTTTGGGTGATGCGTCCATCCTTGCGGGCCCACCCGACCCCCCATTCGTCCATGGCGCGGATACAGTCCGGCCCGTCCTCGCACAGCAATTGCGCCAGCGGCTCATTACAGAGCCCGCGGCCGGCGGTGAGCGTGTCTTCGTAATGATGGCTCCAGTGGTCGGCGGTTTCGGAGCCGAGCGCGACCGCGACCGTCATCTGCGCCATCACGGTGGCGCCACCGCGGCCGATCAGACTGCGGTCGGCAAGCAGCACCCGGCAACCTGCGCGCGCGGCCTCGATCGCCGCATACATGCCGGCGGCGCCGGAACCGATCACCAGGACATCAGTTTCGGCCTGCATCGGTTCATGCGGCATGTGTGCCTCGTGGCGATGTATCCAGCCCATCCAATATCATTACTCTAGCACCCCTGCTTCTAATCAATTCAGAAAATGCCTATACCAGCCACCTTGGATCTGCCTTTCGGACGCCCACACATGACCGACGCGCCGCGAAACTACCCCGATCTGCACGAGCATCTGGCGGCGCTGGAGCAGCGTGGGCTGCTGCGCAGGATCGACAAAGCCATCGACAAAGATGCCGAGATGCATCCGCTGGTGCGCTGGCAATTCGTCGGCGGCATCGACGAGGCTGAGCGCAAGGCTTTCCTGTTCACCAACATCACCGACGGGCTCGGCCGCAAATACGATATGCCGGTCGTGGTCGGCGCCATTGCCGCCAATCCGGAGATCTACAGCATCGGCATGCGGGCGCCGCTCGCCGAGATCCAGGCCAAGTGGGATCACGCGATCGCCAATCCGATCGAGCCGCGGCTGGTCAACGAGGCGGTCTGCCATGAAGTCATCCACGAGGGCGACGCGCTCAAGGGCGAGGGCAACGGTCTCGACCGGCTGCCGATTCCGATTTCGACGCCCGGCTTCGACAGCGCGCCGACGCTGACCGCGACCAACGTGATCACGCGCGATCCCGAAACCGGCGTGCAGAACATGGGCACCTATCGCGCGGCGCTGAAAGCGCCCGACCGCCTGGTGGTGCGCATGGCGACACGTGTCGGCGGCGCCGGCGGCTACCAGCACTATCTCAAGTATCAAAAGCGAAAAGAGCCGATGCCGTGCGCCATCGTGCTTGGCTGTCCGCCTTACGTGGCGTTCATGGGGCCGCAGAAGCTGCCGATCGGCGTCGACGAGATCACCGTGGCCGGCGGTCTTGCCGGCGGGCCGATCAACATCGTGCGCGCGCGCACCGTCGACCTGATGATTCCGGCCGAGTCCGAAGTGGTCATCGAAGGTCTGATCGATACGGAATATCTCGAGCCGGAAGCGCCGTTCGGCGAGTCGCACGGCCATGTCGCGCTCGAGGAATTCAACATGCCGATGCGGGTGACCGCGATCACCCACCGCACGAACCCGATCATTCCGTCCTATATCAGCCAGGTGGCGCCGAGCGAATCCAGCGTCATCAAGCGCGTCGCCTACGAGCCGCTGTTCACGTCGCACTTGCGCAACACGCTCGGCATCCGCGGCGTCAAGAAGGTCGCGCTGCACGAGCCCTTGACCGGGCTGCTACGCGTTACCGTGATCACCCTGGAGAAGGGGACTTCGCGCACCGAAATCTGGCGTGCGCTCAACGGCGCCGCGTTCTTCAAGGGCGACTGCGGCAAGATTTGCATTGCCGTCAACGAGGACATCGACGTCGACAATGCCGATGCGCTGCTGTGGGCGATGGCCTACCGGATGAATCCGATTCAAGACCTGCAAGTGGTGCCGCATCGCGGCCAGGGACACGGCCCCAAGCGCGAGCACGACCAGGAAGAGGATTCGACGCTGCTCATGGACGCGACCATGAAGGGCGACATGCCGCCGTTAGCACTTCCGAAGCAGGAATACATGGAGCGCGCCAAGGCGATCTGGCAGGAACTCGATTTCGGTCCGTTGCGGCCGCAGGCGCCGTGGTTCGGCTATTCGCTTGGCGATTGGCTGCCGCAGTGGGACGAGGCCGCCAAGCGCGCGGCGCAAGGGCGCTATCTCGACAACGGCAAGATCAGCGAAAAGCTGCGCCGCAAGGGTCTCAAGCCCGAGACAAAATTTCGACCCGACGGCGATACGTCGGGGAAGGGCGGCAACGGCAAAGGTTCCTGAGTGCTGCACGCGGCGCGGGCCCGGCGCGTCTCAGCGCTCAAGCATCTTCTCTATCCGGCGATCCGGTATGAACCAGATCGCAGCAACAAAGACATAGATGGCGAAGGCGGCTGGCGGACTGAAGAAGGCCAGCACGATAGCCACAATGTAGAGTAGCACCGACACGATCCCCTTACCGTCGCTGCCCAGCGCAATCGCCAAGTTTGACTTGTGCCCATGATGTACAATCAGCAGCCGAGAGAGGATGTAATACGCAATGCCGCACATGAGGAGCACCCCGCCATAGAGCGCGACCGGCAGGGTCTCAAAATGGTTCTCGCCCATCCACCCGGAGCAAAACGGAATCAACGACAGCCAGAACAACAGATGCAGGTTGGCCCAGAGAATGCGGCCGTCGATTGACCGCGCGGCATATAGCAAGTGGTGGTGATTGTTCCAGTAGATACCGACGTACACGAAGCTCAGCACGTAGCTGCCAAACACCGGCGCCAAAGGCGACAGCGCGTCCAGTCCCGTGCCGTGCGGGACCTTCATCTCCAGCACCATGATTGTGATGATGACGGCGATTACGCCGTCGCTGAAGGCCGTCAGCCGTTCCTTGGTCATCGGTTGCTCACAGCCATTACCGTCCCTGATAGGACGGCGTGTGCACGATCAAGCCGTCAAGCGCTTCCGTCACCTTGATCTGGCAGGACAGCCGCGAGTTCGGCCTACTTTCAAAGGCGCCATCGAGCATGTCTTCCTCGTCCGGCGAGGGCGGTCCAACAACCGCCCTCCAGGCTTCGTCGACATGCACCATGCAGGTCGCGCAGGTGCAGCCGCCGCCGCATTCGGCGACGATGCTGGTCACGTCGTTGCGCAAGGCCGTCTCCATCACGCTCGAGCCGATTTCCGCTTCGACCGTGTGCACGGTGCCGTCATGTTCGATGTAGGTGATTTTCGGCATTGCCGACTAAGCCACTCCGAGTTTTTTCTGCAGGCTGGTCGATGAGGTAGTGTACTGAAACACCAGCCGTTTTTCTGGATGCACGTAATGGTGCGCCTTCTGCGCCATCAAGGCGGCCTCGTGAAAACCCGACAGGATCAGCTTGAGTTTGCCCGGATAGGTGTTGATGTCGCCGATGGCGAACAGGCCCGGCATGCTGGTCTCGAATGCCGCCGTCTCTACCGGAATGAGCTCGTCGTCCAGCGATAGTCCCCAGTCCGCGACCGGGCCGAGCTTCATGGTGAGTCCGAAGAACGGCAGAAGAGCATCGACCTCGACGCGCGTTGTTGCGCCGTCATTGCCCTTGATATTGGCGGCGGTGAGTTGGCCGTCACCGCCTTCCAGCGACGAGACCTGGCCGATCTTGAGATCCATGCCGCCGGCAGCGACTAGCGCGCGCATCTTGTTGACACTGTCGGGCGCGCCGCGGAATTCGTCGCGCCGGTGCACCAGCGTGAGCCGCTTGGCGAGCGGTTGTAGGTTGAGGGTCCAGTCGAGTGCGCTGTCGCCGCCACCGACGATCAGCAGCCGCTTGTCGCGGAACGCGTCCATCTTGCGCACGGCATAGAACACCGACTTGGCTTCGTAAGGCTCGATGCCGTGGATTGGCGGGCGCTTGGGCTGGAACGAGCCGCCGCCGGCCGCGATAACCACCGCCTTGGCCTCGAAGGTCTTGCCGCCGCTGGTGCCGACACGAAACAGCGGGTCGCCGATATTCTCCAGCGTCGTCACCATCTCGTTGAGATGAAAGGTCGGATGGAACGGCTTGATCTGTTCCATCAGGTTGTCGATCAGCCCTTGTGCGGTGATGTTCGGGATCGCCGGAATGTCGTAGATCGGCTTTTCCGGATAGAGTTCCGCGCATTGTCCACCGACCTTGTCGAGGATGTCGACCAGGTGCGTCTTGATGTCGAGTAGGCCGAGTTCGAATACCGCGAACAGGCCGATCGGCCCCGCGCCGATGATCAGAACGTCGGTCTTGATCGTTTCGCTCATGTCAGTCCCGGCACTTGCCGCCCCTCACGTATTGTTTGCGCATGATCTTATCCGAAAACCGGTTCCCACTTTTCGGGCGCCTACGCCGACTGGCGCGCGATTTTGGTTTCTGGCACCGCGATCATGCGCAGCAGCTCCGCCAGATTCTGCTCCGGAGTCCTGCCGGAAGTGGAGAGCGCCGCCTCGGCCTTGGCATAGAGCGGTTCGCGGCTCCTGAGAATGGAGACGAGATCTTCCATGGCGCGAGCGCTTTTGGCCATCGGTCGCATGTCGCCTTGCGCCATGACGCGCTTCATATGTTCTTCCGGCTCGGCGCGCACCCAGACCGTGAAGCAGGACGACAGCAGAAGCTCCATCGTGCCCGGTTCGGTGACGATGCTGCCGCTGGTGGCGACCACGAAATGCCGGTGCTGGCGTAACACGTCGTCGAGCGCCTCGCGCTCGGCGCGGCGGAAGGTCTCCTGGCCGAACATGTCGAAGATTTCGCTCAAGGTCGCGCCGCTGCGCCGCTCGATCTCGCGGTCGAGTTCGATGAACGGCACGCCGAGGCGTTCCGCGAGCAGCGCGCCGAGCGTCGACTTGCCGCCGCCGCGCAGGCCGATCAGCGCGATGCGCCGGCGATCCTCGGAGGGCGAGCTGAAATGTTCGGTGACGAGCTTGCGGGCTTCTACGAGCCTGTCCGGCGACAGCCGCTCGAGGAATTGCGACAGCAGCACCAGATCCAGCGGGGGCTCAGCGCCTTCATGCACCAATTGTGTGACCGGCAATCCGATGGCGCGCGCAATGCGCCGCAACAGCACGATCGAACCATTGCCGAGCCCTGCTTCGAGCTGCGCGAGATATCTTTCCGAGACTTTCGCATGTTGCGCCAATGCCTTGCGGGTCATGCCGCGCTGATTGCGCAACGTGCGCACGCGTTCCCCGAGCTGGCGCAGATAGGCATCGTTGTCGCGAGCTTGCGCAGGCTTGGCAGCGGACGACTTGGTAGCCGAAAGTTTGACGCGGGCGGCTTTCATAGCCATATCGGCTAACATGCATTATAATGCCAAGCAAGCGCAGAGTGAGCACAGCGCGGCAGTAAGGCTGTTGTAGATACCCAGCACGAGTGCTAAGGATATGCATAATAATGCATATGGGAGGAGGGCGCGCCGCACGGCGCCGCCTTGAGGCCATGCCGGCAATCGATTTTGAGACCGATCCTTCACGCTACCGCCACTGGCGCATCGAATGCGACGGCGATGTCGCCTATCTGATCATGGATGTCGATCCGGCCGGCGGACTGTCCGATGGCTATGAGCTCAAGCTCAACTCCTACGACCTCGGCGTCGATATCGAACTCAACGATGCCATCCAGCGCCTGCGTTTCGAGCATCCGGAAGTGCGCTGCGTCGTCATCAAGTCCGGCAAGGACAATGTGTTCTGCGCCGGCGCCAATATCCGCATGCTCGCCAAGGCCAAACACGGCCACAAGGTGAATTTCTGCAAATTCACCAACGAGACGCGGCTCGCCATCGAGGACGCCAGCGAGAATTCCAAGCAAATCTACATGTGCGCGGTCAACGGAAGCTGCGCCGGCGGCGGCTACGAGCTGGCGCTGGCGACGGACTACATCATGCTGGTCGATGACCGGCGCTCGACGGTGTCTTTGCCGGAAGTGCCGCTGCTCGGCGTGCTGCCCGGCACCGGCGGACTTACGCGCGTCACCGACAAGCGCAAGGTACGCCGCGACCGCGCCGATTTTTTCTGCTCGACCGAAGAAGGTCATTCGCGGCGCCAAGGCGGTCGAATGGCGGCTGGTCGATGAAGCCGTTCCGCCGTCGAAATGGAAAGATGCGGTTGCCGCGCGCGCGCATGAACTTGCCAAGCGCTCGGATCGTCCGGCATCCGGCCAAGGGAATTGCACTCACGCCGTTGCAGCGCCGGATCGACGGCGACCGGATCGTCCTATTCGCATGTCGAAGTCGAGATCGATCGCGACGCGGCTCGGTGGCGACGCTCACCGTGCGCGGCCCTCGCAAGCCGGTCCCGGCCTCGGTCGACGCCGCCCATGCGCTCGGCGCATCTTTCTGGCCGCTCGCGGTTGCGCGCGAACTGGAAGACGCCATCCTGCATCTGCGCGCCAACGAGCCGGCGATCGGCGTGGTGCTGCTGCGTACCGACGGCAACGCGCAGGCCGTGCTCGACCATGACGCATTTCTCATCAAGGCCGATGGCGATTGGCTGATGCGCGAGATCCGCCATTATCTCAAACGCGTGCTCAAGCGCATCGACGTCACCGCGAAGACCTTCATGGCGCTGATCGAGCCCGGCTCCTGCTTTGCCGGCACGCTGGCCGAACTGGCTTTCGCCGCCGATCGCTCGCTGATGCTGATCGGCACGCGCGACGGCGACAACCGCCAGCCCGCCACGATCACGCTTGGGCGAAGCCAATTTCGGCATCTATCCCATGGGTAATGGCCTGACGCGATTGCAAACGCCGGTTTCTCGGCGAACCGGAACTCGGTCAGAACGCGCCAAACAGAAGATCGGCGCCAGCGATCGACGGCGAAGAAGCGGTCGAACTCGGCCTCGTCACCATTCGCCTATGAGGACTTCGACTGGGACGACGAATTGCGCGTCATGCTGGAGGAGCGCGCAAGCTTCTCGCCGGACGCCATGACCGGCATGGAAGCCAATCTGCGCTTCGCCGGTCCGGAAACGATGGAAACCAAGATTTTCGGCCGTCTGACCGCATGGCAGAACTGGATTTTCCAGCGGCCGAATGCGGTCGGCGAGCAGGGCGCGCTCAAGCTCTACGGCAGCGGCGTGAAGGCGACGTTCGACAAGGAGAGGGTGTAGCCATGGATATCGCGGCAAGTCGATTACGACGGGCTGATCCCGAACAATGTCGGCCTCGGCAGCGACGAGCGCGTCAAGCGCGCGCTGGAGAAGTGGCATCCCGGCTACATCAACTGGTGGAACGACATGGGGCCGGAAGGCTTCCAGGAGACGCTGGTCTATCTGCGCACCGCCGTCAGCGTCGATCCGAAAGGCTGGGCGGTGTTCGATTATATCCGCATGCCGGAATACCGCTGGGGCATTCTGCTCGCGCCGGCCGCGGAAGACCGCAAGATTCCTTTCGGCGCAGCATGCCGGCGAGCCGGTCTGGCAGGAAGTGCCGGGCGAATATCGCGCCATGCTGCGCCGGATGATCGTGATCCAGGGCGACACCGAGCCGGCCTCGGTCGAGCAGCAGCGCCACCTCGGCAAGACCGCGCCGTCGCTCTACGACCTGCGCAATCTGTTCCAGGTCAACGTGGAGGAAGGCCGCCACCTGTGGGCGATGGTCTATCTGCTGCACAAATATTTCGGCACCGACGGCCGCGACGAAGCGGAAGGTCTGTTGCAGCGCCGCTCCGGCGACGTCGACCAGCCGCGCATGCTCGGCGCCTTCAACGAAGCGACGCCGGACTGGCTGTCGTTCTTCATGTTCACGTTCTTCGTCGATCGCGACGGCAAGATGCAGCTCGAGGCGCAGGCGCAATCCGGTTTCGATCCGCTGTCGCGCACCTGCCGCTTCATGCTGACCGAGGAAGCCCACCACATGTTCGTCGGCGAAACCGGCATCGGCCGCACGGTGCAGCGCACCTGCGAGGCGATGAAGCAGCCGCCGGCATCGACGATCCGAATAATATCGAGGCGGTGCGCAAGCTCGGCGTCATCGATCTGCCGACCATCCAGAAGAAGCTCAATCTGCATTACTCGCTGGCGCTCGATCTGTTCGGCTCGGAAGTTTCGACCAACGCCGCCAACGTGTTCAACGCCGGGCTCAAGGGCCGCTTCCAGGAACATCGGCTGACGGACGATCACCGGCTCGAGAGCGACGATCTATCCGGTGCTCAAATTGATCGACGGCCAGATCAAGCGCGTCGATGAACCGGCGCTGACCGCGCTCAATATGCGGCTGCGCGACGACTACACCAATGACTGCAGCAAAGGTGTCGTGCGCTGGAACAAGATCATCGAAGCGACCGGCATAAAATTCGAGCTGTCGCTGCCGCATGTCGCGTTCCATCGCCAGATCGGCGAATTCCGCGACGTGCATGCCAGCCCGACCGGCGAATTGCTCGACAAGGCGGCCTGGGAAAAAAAGAAGGACGAATGGCTGCCATCGTCCGCTGACGGCGATTTCATCGCCGGGCTGATGCAGCCGGTCGTCGAGCCCGGCAAGTTTGCCAGCTGGATCGCGCCGCCCAAGGTCGGCATCGACAACAAGCCGGGCGAATTCGAGTACGTGAAGATCGCGTAAGCGGCGGCCGGCCCGTCTCAATGTCCGCCAAGATAACGAAACAAGGTGTCGTCCCACCACGAAGAGTGGATGGCATCCAAGACTGCGACGTCGAGCGGTCTCCGGAGCGGACTGCCGTTCGGCAGGGCGATTGCATAGACTTGGGGATCGAAGGTCAAATCGAGCACCTGAATCGACGAACCAAATTCCTGATGCGCGATCCAGACGAGCAAGGGTTTGTCGTAGACGAACGCATCGATCCGGCCGGCGCGTAGCGCCTTGAGGCCGTTCTGCGGCGTGTCGAACTTGCGATAGGGAATCCGATAGCGCGTCAGCCCTTCCTCGCTGGAGGTGCCGGTGGTCGCGCCGACGCGCACCGTCGCCAAGTCGGCGACGCCGTGCACCGATCCTTGCAATTGTCTGACTGTCAGCGCCGACGTGATGCCGGCGGTGAAGACGGCGATCGCGATAATCGATCCGACCATCCATAGCATTGCCACCATTCGTCCAGGCAGCGTGCGCGGACCGAGATTGCCGAGCCCGCGTTGCGTCATCGCCGCGGTTGCCCACAGCACGCTGGATCCGAGGCCCTTTTTGACTCCGCCGCCGAAGTCCTCGTTGTGGCGATGCTCGATGAGCCAGATCAGAAGTCCGACGACAAGGGAGAAGTCCGATGAGCGCAAGGACGGCCTTTGCGAAGCCGAAAGAGGTCAGCGCGCGCAATACCGGTCCCCAACTCGCCGCGCCGCCGGCCGGGACCGCAATGCCTAGTCCGGTCGCGTAAAAGGATTGCGTGAAATCGACGACACGGGCGCGAGCGCCAGATGCGGTCAGGGCGGCCACAGCCACATCGAATTCCCGCTTGGCGACGCCATCGATCAATTGCTGGACAGTCGTAACCTCGGCGAAGCGGTATCGCAGGTGCATCTCATCGGCGACGCGGCGCCAGAGCTCGATGCTGATGCCGTCCCAGCCGCCGGCCGGATTTTTCATCGCAAAGGGCGGCGCTTCCTTGGTGCCGACGACCAATTCCTTTTGCGGAACAGTTTGCTGCGGCGCCTCGCCGCTTTGCGCCCAACAGCGTGCGCCGGCCATCGTGGCGATTGCGAAGAGAAGGATGATCCCGAAACGTCGGCTGGTCACTGCTGCGTGGCCTTTTCGTCTGTTGCACGACCGGCTCAAGCGATTGCAAGTTCCCGTGTAACGATCGGCACGCGGTGGCGCCGCACGCGGTCTTCGTCGACGTTAACTCCCAAGCCCGGACGATCGAGACTCTCGGCGCGGCCCTTTCCGGTTGGGACCGGATGCGCGGTTACGTCTTCGCCGAGTGCGGTGTGCGTCAGCGTCAGGCCCCAGGCGATGTTGGGAATAACGGATGCAACATGCAGCGCCGCCGCGCAAGCGATGCTCGAACTCGCCGGTCTTACACGAAATGTTGACGCTCATGCCGAGACGGTCGCACAGCCTTCCGGCTTCGACCACCGCCTTGACGCCGCCGAGTTTGATCGCCTTCAGGCTGACGCCGCGGGCTGCTTTGAGATCGCGATGGCGCGCGATGTCCTCAAGCGAGTGAATGCCCTCGTCGGCGCCGATTGCAATATTGCTGTCTATGGCAGCCACCTGGCTCATACCGGCTAGATCGTGGGCCTCGACCGGCTGCTCAAAGAAGTCGAGGCCTGCGCCTTTAACCGCGCGCACGTATTCAACCGCTTGTTCGGTGCTGAAGCCCTGATTGGCATCAGCCGAAATCAGCAGGCCGCTACCCAAAACCTTGCAGATGGCACGCGTGCGCGCGGCATCCTTGGCGGGCGTATCGATGCCAACCTTGATCTTGTAGGCCGTAAAACCTGCCGCCTTCTTCTTATCCGCGTCGCGCAAATCGCCGTCGAAATCGCCACCGCCGACCACCGCCAGTAACGCCATTTGGCTGCGACGTTTGTCGCCCAGCAGCGCATGCACCGGCACGCCGGCGGCGCGACCGGCGAGGTCGTGCAGCGCGATTTCGATGGCTGCCTTGGCGCCGTGATTGCCGTACATGCGGCCGTCCATGGCGGCGAGCGCGCCTTCGATGTCGGCAGGGTCGCGTCCGCACAATGTGGCGCTGAGGTAGTGCACGGCGGCGACAATGCTTTCGAGCGTGTCGCCGGTCATCACCGGGGCGGAGGCGGCCTCGCCCCAGCCGATCAGACCGCTGGCGGTCTCGATGCGCACCAGGACATTATCGGCGCGCCGTACTTCCTCGCCCGCCATGATGACGGGCTTGAGCATCGGCAGACTGACCGGGATCGGCTCGATGGTCTTGATGTTCACTGCCGATCGCTCCGCACATTTCACGAATGCACCCGCCGTCATGATCGATGACGACGGGCGTGACACGTCCGTCGACGTCAAAGCTTCGTGACGCCGGCCTGCTCGATGATCTGCTTGAACATGTCGATTTCCTTGGTCACGCGCGCCCAGGCCGCGGCGGCGCCCTTCGGCCGCACCAGGAAGCCGGCCTGATACAGCTTGTCTTTCATCTCCGGCGTGCCGAGAACCTTGAGCGTTTCCTTCTCCAGCCATTTGACCGCTTCCGGCGGCGTCTTGGCAGGCGCCATCAGCACGGTGTCTGTGGCAAACACGAAGTCCTTGTAGCCGGCCTCCTGCATGGTCGGAACGTCCGGCATGTCGGGCCAGCGAGAATCGCCGGTGACGGCGAGGCACCGCAACGTGCCGGCCTTGATGTGCGGAGCCGCCGGCGGCAGCGAGCCGGAGCTCAATTGTACGGTGCTGCTGAGCAAGGCTTGCAGCGCCTCGCCGCCGCCCTTGAACACCACGTCTTCCAGCTTGGGCAGCTTCTCGCGAATTTTCAAAACTTCGAGCTGAATCTGCGGCGTCGTGCCGATCGGCGGCGTCGAGCAGTTGAATTTGTCGGGATTTTCTCTTGCGAGCGCGACAAATTCCTTCATCGTCTTTGCCGGCAACTCCGACCTGACCACGAACGTGTTGGGCGAGGTGGCCAATTCGCAAACGCCGACGAAATCCTTGAGCGGGTCATAGGGTATTTTATTGTAGAGCGTGACGTTGACCGAATAGGCATTGGTCGCGAGCAGGAGCGTGTAACCGTCCGGTTCGGAGCGCGCGACGTTGCCCATGCCAATGTTGCTGCCGGCGCCGCCGATGTTTTCGATAAAGAATGTCTTGCCGGTCGATTGCTGAAGCGCGGCGGCGACGATGCGGCCGACGATGTCAGACGGGCCGCCCGGCGTATTGGCCACCACGATTTTTATTGCCCGCTCCGGGTAAGCCGCATAGGCCGAGCGGATGCTCAGGATTGCCGGCGCCGCAATGCCGGCCGCCAGCGCTGCCGCGCCCTTGATGATACGCCGCCGTGTCGGCGCTGAATCCTTGTAGAATTTCGTCATTGTCCTCCCCTTCGTTTTTTGGCGATATTTTTCTGATTAGCGTCGATTGTCATACTAGGGTAAGCTTTTGCGATCATTGGAGCAATGGCTTCGGATGCAGTTGCGTGAAGACCGGTCGCCGGTTTGGCTAAAGCAGATATATCGCATGACAATCAGACGACGCCCGGCGCGGTCGTGTGAACCATGACCGATACTATGAAAGCGGCGGCCTGGTACGAGATCATCCTCGCGACCCTCAAGAGCAATGACGTCAAGCTGGTCGTCTACGTGCCCGATCGGGTGTTCACGCCGCTGATCAAGGCGCTTCACGCCGACGCATTTTTTATAGTCTTTGCCGCCACGCGCGAAGAGGAGGCGCTCGGCATTGTCACCGGCGCCTGGATGGGCGGGATGCGCGGCGCCGTGCTGATGCAGACGAGCGGCTTTGGCACAATTCCGAATGCACTCGCCTCGCTGGTGGTGCCCAGCCAAATCCCGGCGCTGATTTTCGTCTCCGAGCGCGGCACGCTCGGCGAGTTCAATCTCGGGCAGGCCATGGTGTGCAAGACCATGCGGCCGGTGCTCGATGCGCTCGCGGTCGAAACCCACACCATAACGCGGCATGACGAACTCGGTTTCATCGTCGATCGCTCGATCAAGCAGGCGGTGGCGACGCAGGCGCCGGTCACCTTCATTCTTTCGCCGCTGCTGACCGGCGGCAAGGTTTTCGGGGGTTGATGCCGCCATGACTGGAACTGCGCATAACGCAAAAGTGATGAACCGCTTCGATCTGACCAAGCGGCTGGTCGGCCAGCTGAAGCGAGACGAGGCAGTGATCGGCGGCATCGGCAACGCCAATTTCGATCTGTGGGCGAGCGGCCAGCGCCCGCAGAATTTCTACATGCTGGGCAGCATGGGGCTCACGATTCCGATCGCGCTTGGGGTCGCAATCGCGCAACCGCAGCGGCACGTGGTGGCGCTCGAAGGCGATGGCTCGTTGCTGATGCAGCTCGGGTGCCTAGCCACAGTGGCGGTGCAGGCGCCGAAGAATCTCACGATTGTCGTGTGGGACAACGGCATCTACCAGATCACCGGCTCGCAGCCGACGGCGAGCGCCTCGACCGCCGATCTGGTTTCCATTGCGCGCGGCTCGGGCCTCGCTAACAGCGCGTGGGCCACGGAGGAAGACGATTTCGAACGTCTGTTTGCATCCGCGCTGAAAGACGGCGGGCCGACTCTGATTGCCGCGCGAATCGATCATAAGCCGGCGGTCGGCGCCACCGACCGCGATCCGGTGCAGATCCGCGAGCGCTTCATGCGTGGACTTGGGGTCAGAGGCTAGCGCTCCCTAGCCGCGGGTCCCGTTACAGGGCGGCCCGCAGGCAACCGCAACAAAATCGAAAGTGGCGAGAACCAAAAATAAAACGGCGAAAAAGTCCAAGAAATCACACGGGAGAAAAAAATGATCCGGGTCCGCAAAATCGCGCATGCCAGCTACGAAATGCCCGACCTCGACAAGCAGGCCGAGTATTACACGGAAATCCTTGGGCTAACGCCGGCGGCCAAGGACAAGGACGCCGTCTATCTCGCCAACACCGTCGATCATCACTCGGTCGTGCTGCGCAAGGGCTCAGCGGCGCAATGCATGCGCGTTGGCTTCCAGATCGCGCCCGATGCCGACCTCAACGCGTTCGAGAAGCAGACCGCCGCGCATGGCGTCAAGACATCGCGCAAGAAGGATCCCGAGCCGTCGATTTCCGACATGCTGTGCTTCGAAGACCCGAAAGGGACCGTCATCGAAGTGTTCAAGCGCGACGACTTCGCGCACCAGAAATTCGCGCGCAAGGGCGTGGTGCCGCACAAGCTCGGCCACGTGGCGTTCCATTGCGCCGACGTGAAGGCGGTCGCCAAGTTCTATGTCGACGTGCTCGGGTTTCGCGAATCCGACTGGATGGCGGATTTCTTCGTGTTCCTTCGCTGCGGTCCGGATCACCACACCATCAACCTGATGGGCACCGGCTCCAACCGGCATTTCCACACTGCGTTCGAGGTGCGCAACTGGGGCCAGCTGCAAGAGGCCTGCGATTTCCTCAGTCTCAACGGCTACAAGACTTTGTGGGGCCCCGGCCGCCACGGCATCGGGCATAATCTTTTTGCCTATCACCGCAGCCCGAATGGGCTCATCACCGAACTGTTCTGCGAGCTCGATCTGATGAAGGATGAGGACTTCGGTTATTTCGAGCCGCGGCCGTGGCATCGCGACAATCCGCAGCGTCCCAAGACCTGGGCGAAGGACCCGTCGGCGTCGAACCTGTGGGGCCCGGGACCGCCGGAAGAAATGATGAAGTGACAATTACCCGTACAGGACCTTCGGCAGCCACAGCGCGATCTGCGGGAACAGGAACATCAGCACGATCAGGATCAGCGGCGCGATCAGAAACGGCACGATGCCGCGGTAGATGGCGGTGATCTTGATATCCGGCGCGTGCGCCTGGATGACGAACAGATTGAGGCCGACCGGCGGATGGATCAGTCCGACCTCGGCGACGATGACGACGATGATGCCGAACCACACGCCGTCATAGCCGAACTGCTTGACCAGCGGCAGAAACACCGGAACGGTGATCAGCACCATTCCGATAGATTCAAGAAAACAGCCGAAGAAAATGTAGGCGATGATGATCAGCGTCATCACCATCGGGCCCGACAGATTGAGCGCATGTGCGCCATTGGCGAGCAGATTTCGGCAGTTGCGTCTGCACCATGAAGAACGAAAACAGATTGGCGCCGAAGATGATCAGGAACAGAATGCCGCAGATGGCGACCGTGCTCTCAATCGCGTGCAGCAACGCGCGAACCGTAAGCTGGCGGCCGATGACGCCGAGAACGATGGCGCCGAAGGCGCCGACCGACGCCGCTTCGGTCGGGCTGAAAATGCCGGCATAGATGCCGCCGATCGTGACCAGAAACAGCGTGAGGAACTGCCATGGGCCTTTCATGGCGGAGAGCCGCTCGTGCCATGGCACAGAGGCCCCGGCGCGGGGCGTAGTCCTTGCGGATATTGGCGACGGCGATCAGCCACCAGCATATAAAGCCCGGTCAGCAACAGGCCCGGGATCAGGCCTGCCGCAAACAGCCGCGGCACCGACTGTTCGGCAATCGCCGCATAGATCACCATGATGATCGAGGGTGGAATCAGGATACCGAGGCTACCGCCGGCGGCGAGCGACCCGGCGGCGAGACCGGGATCGTAGCCGGCCTTGCGCATTTCCGGCAGCGCGATCCGCGTCATGGTGGCGGCGGTCGCCACCGACGAGCCGCACACCGCGCCGAAGCAGGCGCGAGGCTGCCAAGCGTTCCGACCGCCAGGCCGCCGCGCATGCCGGCGAGAGTCACCCGCGCCGCCTTGAACAGATCGGAGGACAACCCGGTCACCGAGGCGACTTCGCCCATCAGGACGAACAGCGGCACGACCGACAACGTATAGGCCGCAGCCGACATCGAACGGCACGGTGCCGGCAAGCGCGAAAGTAGGCTCGATGCCGGACATGATCGCATTGCCGACAAAACCGACCAAGGTAAGGGCGATCCACACCGGCACCCGCAGCAACAGCATGGCGAAAAGCGCGAGTACGCCGATAGCGCCGATGGTTGAGGGAGCTCATCAGACCGGCTCGTCGCGGCGGGCTTCGCCGGCCGCAATCAGCGCGCCGATTGCGCACAGGATGGCGCCGGCAATACCGACCAGGGCGAATACCCAGAGGACATAGACCGGCAGGCCGAGCTCCAGTTTGCGGTCGCCGTAGCTGAAGGCCTGCATGGCCGGCTTGATCATCGCGTAGGCAAACAATGCGAGCGTCATGACCGCAAGAATGTCCGACAGGCGGATCAGCGCGGCTGACCACGCTGCGACGGACGAAAGAATCGATGAGGTCGATGACGATATTGCGCCGCTGAAGAAAGGCGGTCGACATCGCATTGAAGACAAACACCACCAGCGTCGACTCGACCAGGTCGTACGAATAGCGGATCGGACTGTTGAACAAATAGCGCAGGAACACATCGAACAGCGTCACAGTCATCATGACGATGAGAGCAACCGCGGCCAGCCGGAGCTGCGCGACACGCAGCCGTTCGAGTAGCGCAAGGAGTGAGTTCCGATCCATCGACTTTGCTGCGCTCACGGCGGGTTGCTGCTCCTGCATTTCCCTCCCCCGAAAGCGGGAGGGTCAGGGTGGGGGTCAGCGAACTGAGATAAACAGACCGCCTCCGCTGCTTGCGCGGGCGGTCCCCATTCAGGGACGTGAGCTACTTGGTATAGGCCGCGAAGAATTCGCGTGCCGCGTGGCCGGCTTTTTCCTGCTCGTCGAGCGCCTTCTCGATGATCGGCTTGGCGAGTGCTTTCATCTTGGCGACGTCGGCGTGCGGACAGCGTGGTAATTTCGAGGCCTTTCTGCGTGGTCTCGAGATTGCGAGCGAATTTTTCCTGTGCCTGCCAGGCGGTGCCGAAGCTCATGGCGCCGGCGACGCCGTTTTCCTTGTCGATGATGGCACGCAGGTCCGGCGGCAATGAATTGTATTTTGCCGGGTTCATCACCAGCGCGAAGGTGCCGGAGGCAAGCGGCGGATCCATTGCATATTTCACGACCGAAGCGAGATCGTAGGCAAGGCCCGCCTCGTGCGGGAAGCCGGCGCCATCGGCGATGCCCTTGGCCAATGCGTCCTGCGATTCCTGCGGCGGAATCAGCAGCGGCACGGCCCCGACCGCTTCCAGCAGGAATTTATTGGTGATCGAGGCGTAGCGAAGCTTAAGGCCTTTGAAGTCCTCGAGCTTGCGGATCGGCGTCTTGGAATAGATGACGATCGGATTGGCCATCGACATGAACAGGATGTGCAGGCCGGTGTGCTCGGCGGCGAGATATTTCGGCGCCAGTTCCGTCATCCGCTTGGCCATTTCAGGCAGGCTGGGCCCGGTCGACGGCCAGGTGAACGGCAAGATTGGCTAGTTCGGTCATCGGATAGCGGCCCGGTGTCACGCCGTGAATGCAGAAGGCGATATCGGTGACGCCGTTGCGCGCGGCGTCGAATTGCCGGTTCGGCGGGCCGACCAGTTGGCCGTTCGGATAGATTTCGAATTTCAGCCGGCCGCCCGACTCTTTCTCGATCTTCTCGGTCCAGCCGACTACCCATTTATGGAAGGCATGTTGCGGCGGGACGAAATGCGAGAGCTTGAGCACGATCGGGTCGTCGGCCCGCGCCGATCCGCGCGCCCGAACGCGACGGCGGCCGACCAAGGCGCAAGCCTTGGCAAGTTTCTCACAACGACATGATTTCCTCCCCAGGCGTGCCGGCTTCTTGCGAGCCGTTTATCCTTTGTTTTTTAACGGAAAGCCGCCTCGCTGTCACTTGCGGCGAAACCGGCAAGGGGCACAAACTTCGCCTAGCCGGCGATCATCGTGTTGGTCAGCTCCCCGCAGCCGCCGATCTCGATACGCACTTCGTCACCCACTTTGAGGAACTCGCCGCGCGGCATGCCCACCCCTGCCGGCGTCCCGGTGGCGATCACATCGCCCGGATTGAGGGTGACATGCCGGCTCAGATAAGCGATCTGCTCGGCGATGCCATGCACCATGCGGCTGGTGTTGGAATTCTGCTTGAGCACGCCGTTGACCCAGAGCTTGATCGGCAAATCATTCGGGTTGGCGACATAGGCGGCGGGCGTGAACCACGGCCCCATCGGCGCCGCATCCTCGAAACATTTCTGTCCGACCCAATCCGTGATGAAGGGCGTGCCCTCGCGTTTCATCAGGTCACGCGCCGACAGCTCGTTGATGATCGTATAGCCGGCAACCGCGTCGAAGGCGCGTTGCCTCGGAAATGTTGCGAGTCGAACGGCCAATCACCACCGCGAGCTCGGCTTCCCAGTCCACCTGCTTGGAGAAACTCGGCAGCCGCACCGGCGTCTTGGTGCCGATGATCGAGCCGGCTGTTGTCTTCAGGAAGAACCATGGCTCGGCGCCCTTGGTCATCGACGGCGCCTTGCCGGTGGTGCGCTTGGCGATCTCGGCCATTTCTTCCAGATGGTCCCAGTAATTGGCGCCAGCGCAGAACATCACGCCGGGATAAAGAACCGGCGCCAGCAGTTTGGCTTGCGCCAAGGCAATTCCGTCCTTCGGTTGTACATTTTGCGCCGCGGCATGCAGGCGTGGATGCGCGCTGTCCCAGCTGCGCAATATTCCGAGCACGGATGAGCTGTCGATGCCACTGGCGTTTTCAAGCAGTGAAACAGCCGGCACAATTCGTTCGCCGACCAGAACGCCGGCCTTGGTTGCGCCCGCATCCAAATAACTCACCAGCCGGTATTCGGACGCCATGCATCGCTCCCGCTCGCCGTGAATTGCGCGAGCTTACTCGATCATCGCGATTGAGAAATGGCAAGTGTGAGCAATGCCGCTCAGGCCGCGGCGTCGCTCGAATTTTCAGAACGTCACGACGGCCATTTGGCGCGCGCTTTAAGACCTGCGGCCGCGTCCGCTGCCTCGCGGATTACCTTTTCCTGATCAAGCGCTGTGAATTGGCCATTCCTGCGCAGGATACGGCCATCGACCACGACCATGCCGACATTCGAGGGCTGCGCCAATATGCACCAGCGCGTCATAGGGATCGCCGATCGGCGCCAAATTGCCGTCGGTGGTACGGACCAAGATGAGGTCCGCGCGTTTGCCGGGCGTGAGCGAGCCGGTCTTGTCGCCAAAGCCAAGATCGCGCGCGCCATCGATGGTCGCAAGCTGCACCAGCCGCTTCATGGTGATCTTATTCTTGTTGCCGAAGCGATGCAGATTGACAGTGTGCAGCGCGCGCATGCTCTCGAAGAAATTGCAGTCGTAGGTCGTGGTGTGATCGACCGATAGGCTCATCCTGACGCCGGCCTCGATCATCTCGACGAACTGGATATCGGCCGCGCGACCCGCTTCGCCAGTCGGCGATGTGGAATAGCTCACGCCGGCTTTGGCCAGCGCCGCGCGGTCCTCTTCATTGGTGCCGAGCGGGTGCACCAGTTGCACGTCGGGGCCGAGCAGGCCGGCCTCGTTGAGCGTCTTGATCGCGCCGACGCCGGAGGTGTGCATGGTGATCGGCAACCCGAGATCGCGCGCCGCTCCCCATTCCTTTTTCGCCATCTCGGCGTTGATCCCGCCACGGGTGGAGGCGTTGAAATTGTCGACGCTTCTCGAATTGATGCCGAGCGTGAGCATGCCGTCGCGGCCTACCCAGTCGCGCTTGGCGCGCGCCAGATCGGCGAGGTCGATGGTCTTGTCGTTCGGATGCAGCGCCGGATTGCCATAGGCGAAGCGGCCGCGAATGCCGGTATCGCGCATCGCGCCCATTTCGGCGTCGGCATGCGCGGGACTGCGCACGTTGTGCGCCCAGTTCTGCGTGGTGGTGATGCCGGCGGCGAGCGACTGGGCGAGGCTGAGCCGCACGCTGCGATAACTGTCTTCTGGCGTATAGACGACGCCGCATGTCGCCGTCACCGGAAAATAAGTAAGCTTGGTATCGTCCTGCCTCATCAGCGGCCGCAGCACGCTGGTCCAATGATGCAGATGCGTGTCGACGAAGCCGGGCATGCAGATCATGCCTTTGCCGTCGATCACTTGCGCGCCCGGCGCATTCACATTCGCGGCGACTGCGATAATCGTGCCGTCCCGCACATGCACGTCGCCGCTCGGCAGATCGCCGATTGTCTCGTCCATCGACAGCACGAGTGCGTCGCGCACCACGAACTCGCCGCGCGCGGGCAGCGAGGCGGCGGGCCCGGTGCCGGGTGTCTGCGCCAGCGCACGGCCGGACAAGAGACTGGCGGCGCCGAGCGCCGTCGTTCCGGTCAAAATGGTGCGTCGGTCGATCCCGTTCTCGTTCTTGCGCATGGCTTCCTCCCGTTCGTTTTATTTCGCGCCGCGAAATTCAAGCGCGAGTTGCAAGGCTAGCGCCAAACAAATTGCCGAAGCAAATTGACACGGCAAGCGCTGCCCACGTTGTTGCCCACGCGCGGAAAGGTTAGGCTTTCCGGCTTTGCGATTGCTGCCAGCCGGGGGCACTGCATGACAACTTACGATGGCGTGGTGATCGGCGCCGGTCACAACGGTCTGACCACCGCCGCCTATCTGGCGCGCGCCGGAATGAAGATCGCCGTGGTCGAGCGCAACCACCGCATCGGCGGCGGTTGCAGCACCGACACGGAGCGGCTTCCCGGCTTCCGTCTCAATTTGCATGCCAATTTCTACATGGGCATGAGTCATTGTCCGCTGATCGAGGATCTCGAACTCTTTCGCTACGGATTTTCCTATATCGAGCCGCCGGTGCAGCAGGCGGCCGCGTTTCGCGACGGCACCTGCGTCATGGTCTACAAGGACCTCGACAAGACCTGCGCCTCGCTGGCGCGCTTTTCCAAGCAGGACGCAGAGACCTTCCGCGAGCTCTGGCATGCCTACTGCCTGGAGATGCGGCCGCTGCTTGCCTCGCTGCTCTACAATGCGCCGATGCCGCGCGAGCAGCTGCTCGACCGATTGAGCGGGCCGAAGGCCAAGGAGCTGCTGTCGCACGCCCAGCACGATCTGTTCAGCGTGGTGCGCAAGCATTTTGTGGATGAACGTATCCGCACGCTGTTCACGTCCTATATGCACGTCATCACCACCGAGAACGTTGCCGGCGCCGGCATCGTGTTCCCGGCGATCTTTGCCAATATCGCCAGCTTCACGCTGCCGGTCGGCGGCGCGGTGTCGCTGGTCAATGCGCTGACGCGCGTGGTGGAAGCCAATGGCGGCGAGGTCATCACCGGCGCCGACGTCAAGGAAATCGTGGTCAAAAATGGCCGCGCGACCGGCGTCAAGCTCGCCGACGGCAAATTCATCGAAGGCCGAAAATTCGTCGCCAGCGCCATCGATTTTCCGCGAACGGTGGAAATGGCCGGCGAAGAGTTGTTCCCCGAACCGGTACGCGCCAAGGCAAAGGCCTGGCATTGGGGCAACCACAGCCTGGTCACCCTGCATCTGGCGCTGCGTCACGCGCCGGTCTATCGCGCCGCCGCCTTCGAGCCGGACATCGCGCGCGCCTATAATGTGTTCTTCGGCATGGACACAATCGAAGATGTCGCGAGCTGCTTCGACGATTGCAAGGCGAAAAAGTTTCCCAAGGTGCTGATGGGCAACGGTGCCTGCAACAGCCAATTCGATCCGACCTATGCGCCGCCCGGCCAGCACGCGGCGTTCTGGTGGCCGTTTGCGCCTTATGCGGTCGAGGATGGCCCGCAAGGCTGGGACAGCACACCGCGCCGAATATACCGAGCGAGTGCTGAATTATTGGCGCGAATATGCCTCCAATCTCGACGACCGCAATGTGCTTGGCAGCACGCTGTTCACGCCGCTCGATGTCGAGCGGCTCAACGTCAATATGCGGCAGGGCGCGGTGCGCATGGGCGCCTATGTGCCCGACCAGCTCGGCATCAATCGCCCGCACGCGCTGATGCCCGGCTCGCGCACGCCGGTGGAGGGGCTTTATCTGTGCGGTTCGTCGTCGGGCAATGGCGGCGGCGTCAATGGCGCGGCCGGCTACATCGCCGCCAATGCGATTGCCGATGACTTCAAGCTGAAGCGCACCTGGACCCCGGTGGCGGCGCCGGAATGGCAGCACTAAGGCATCTCATAATTTTGCCAGCGTCACCGTGTCGAAATCGGCCGGCAGGACGATCTCCAGCAATTCGCAATCGTCGGAATAGCCGAGCACGCTGTGCTTGATGCGCGGCGGCTGGATCCAGCACGAGCCGGCGTGAAACGTGTGCACGCCTTCGCCCTCGAATTCGGTCTTGTACCAGCCCTTGAGCACATAGATCATCTGGAAATCGACGTCGTGCAGATGCGGCGTCGACACTTCCTCCGGCCCGATAGGGCGGAATGAAGCGGATGACATGCGCCTGCACCATGCCGCCGGTCGCCGGCGCGATGCCGAGATCGCGGTATTTGGCGTAAGAGCGCAGGCCCTGGTCGAAGTCCTCCTCGCGGTGATGGCTGACGGTGAATTTCTGCTGCGTCTTGCCCGCTTCTTGGCTTGCGTCTTGCCTTTGACGGCGCGGCGGATCGCTTGCTTGCGGCCCGCCGGTTTGCGCCGTGCATTGGCTTTTCGTTGGACTTTCTTGCGTGCCTTGGCCATTGATCGCTCCCTGACGTCGTTCGCTTTGCCAATTGGACCACGATGGCCGGAGCCATGGAAGAGGCGGAAAAGCCGCCAATTCGCATCTTTGTCGATGCCGATGCCTGTCCGGTGAAGCCCGAGATCTACCGGGTGGCGGAACGCTACGCACTTCAGGTCTATGTGGTCGCCAATTCATTCATGAACGTGCCGCGCAGCGACATGATCGAACGCGTGATCGTGAGCGAAGGCCCCGACATCGCCGACGACTGGATTGTCGAACGCGCCGGTCCAATGGACATCGTCATCACCGCCGATATTCCGCTCGCGGGCCGCTGTGTGCGCAAAGGCGCGACGGTGATCGGCCCGACCGGCAAGCCGTTCACCGACAATTCGATCGGCATGGCGCTGGCGACGCGCGATCTGTTGACGGATTTGCGTTCCGCCGGCGCCACCACGCGCGGGCCGCCGCCGCTCAGCCGCCAGGATATTTCGCGGTTTCTGTCGGCGCTCGATTTGGCGGTGACAAGGTTGAAGAGGAAATCTTGATGCGGCTGCGCATGCTCGCGCTCCACTCTTGCTTGCAGCGATTTAGGGCAGTGGCAAGGCGTAGACCCTGCCCGGCACACTGGCGCCGAGCCATGACGGTAAGCAGACTTACTCCGCCGCGGTCGCGACGCCGCCATGCGCCTTCGACCAGCCGGCGGGATCGTTCATGAACTTCTCGACCTCGCCCAGCATCTTGGCGTCGAACTTGCCGCTCGCCTTGGCGACGGCAAGCACGTCCCACCAGGTGGTCAGCGCATGCAGCGTGACGCCGAGATCGGACATAATCGTCTTGCCCTCGGGATAGATGTCGTAGAAGAAAATCACAAAACAGTGCTCGCACTTGCCGCCGGCGTCGCGGATCGCCTTGACGAAATTCACCTTGCTGCGGCCGTCGGTGGCGAGGTCTTCCACCAGCAGCACGCGCTGGCCGGGGATCAACTGGCCTTCGATCTGCGCATTGCGGCCGAAGCCCTTCGGCTTTCTTGCGCACATATTGCATCGGCAGGTGCAGGCGGTCGGCCACCCAGGCGGCAAACGGGATGCCGGCGGTTTCGCCGCCCGCCACCGCGTCGATGTTGGCGCGTCCGATATCGCGGTCGATGGTGGCGATGGCGAAATCCATCATGGTCGAGCGCACGTCCGGAAACGAGATCAGCCAGCGCGAGTCGTTATAGACCGGGCTCGCCCAGCCGGAGGTGAAGATGAATGGCTTGTCCTCCATGAAGCGGACGGCGCCGACGTCGAGATACATTTTCGCCGTCAATTCGGCGATGGTCTTGGCGTCGAGGAATGTGGACGTTGCGGTCATATCGTCTTGTCATGCCCGGCCTTGTGCCGGGCATCCCGCTTGGGTGAGTACAGTGCTTAACCAAGCGGGATGGCGCGGGACAAGCCCGGCCATGACGGTGTGTGGATTACGGCGCCTTTAACTAGGGAGCTTTGGGGCCCACCTTCTTGTACCAATCCGCGATCTGGGCGCCGGTCCAGAACAGCACGTCCTTCTTCTTCCTGATCTTCTCGAAGATCATGCGGAAATATTTGGCCCGGTGCGGCGCGCCCATGATGTAGGGGTGCACCGAAATCGCCATCACCCGGGCGGAATTCTTCGAGTCCTTGTAGATCTGCTCGAACTGATCTATCGCCCGCTCGTAGAATTCGTTAGCCTTGTGATGCTGGATCAGCATCATGGCGACGTCGTTGCATTCCTGGGTGTAGGGGATGTTGAGGATCGGCTTACCGCGCGTCTTCATCCACACCGGCTGGTCGTCGAGCACCCAGTCGGCGACATAGTCGTAGCCTTCTTCCGCGAGGATATCCGGCGTCTCCCAGGTTTCGGTCAGGCCCGGTCCAAGCCAGCCGCGTGGTTTGCTGCCGGTCGCCTTCTCCAGCACCTCGATACATTTGCGGATGTCGGCGCGCTCGTTCTCCACCTTCTGCATGTTGCGCTGGGTGTAGCCGTGGCCGATGAATTCCCAGTTGCGGTCGACGCAGGCTTTGACGATGTCGGGAAACGCATCGACCGCGACGCCGTTGATGTTCATAACGCCGGGAATCTTGAACTCGTCGTAGACCTGCAGCAGCCGCCAGAAGCCGACGCGGTTGCCGTATTCGTGCCAGCACCAGTTCGGAATGTCCGGCATCGGCGAGCCGCCGGCCGGCGGCGTCAACACCGTGCGCGGCATGGTCTGGGTCGGGTCCCATTCCTCGACGTTGGTGACGGTCCACACCACCATGCGCGCGCCCTTCGGCAGCTTGAGCGGCTTGCGCGTCGGGATCGCGCGAATAGTCGAGGCGGTCGTTCGGCAGCATGCCGACGGCGGGCTTGGGGAAGTTCATTCTGCGGCCTTTTGCTTATTGGCGATGGGCTGGTACCAGTCGAGAATCTGCTCGCCATTCCAGTGCAGCACGCCTTTGTGCTTGTTGACGTATTTGTAGATCGCCTCGAGATATTTGATCCGGTGCGGCTGCCCGCTGATGTAGGGGTGGATCGCCAGCGCCACGAATTTTGCGCGCTTCTCGCTTTCGGCATAGAGCCGGTCGAACTGATCGATGGTGCGCTTGAGCAGATAGTCGCTCTCGTGATGCTGAATGATCATCATCGGGATGTCGTTGAGCTCGACCGTATAGGGCAGCGTCACCAGCGGCCCCTTGGCGGTCTTGATCACCGTCGGCTCGTCGTCATAGACCCAGTCGCCGATATATTTCACGCCGGCGGCCGCGAGCATGTTCCGGCGTGTCCAGCGTCTGCGTCAGGCCGGGCCCGAGCCAGCCGACCGGCCGCTTGCCGGTGAACTTCTCCATAATGTCCATGGTGCGGTTGATCATGCCGGCCTGGTCGGTCTCCTTGTGGATTGGGCCTTGCTCATAAGCGTGACCCATGAATTCCCAGCCCGTCGCGCTTGGCCTCTTCGGCGACGCGCGGATAGTCCTCGCAGATGCGCGCATTGGCCGCGAGCGTCGGCTTGATGCCCAAGCGTCTTGAACAATTCGAAGAACCGCCAGCAGCCGACCCGCATGCCGTATTCGTGGAAGCCCCAATGCACCACGTCGGGCATCAGCGGCACGCCGGTCGGAGCGGGGAGCAGTTGACGCGCCATCGGCTTGCCGATGTCCCAAACTTCGTAATTGACGATGGTCCAGAACACGATGCGGGCGCTGCCGGGCAGCTTGAGCGGCGGCCGATCGACAATCGCCGAGTAGTCGGAGCGTTCTTTGGGGATCATTGGATTGGCCATGGAAACTTTCCTGTCGCTTCATTCCGGGGCGCGAGCGAGCCCGGAATCGATACTCCGCAGCGCCGGGGCTATGGATTCCGGGCCCGGCCCTTCGGGCCGTCCCGGAATGACAAGAATGTCACGCCGTCGCGGCGACGCGCAACCCGACCAGCCGCTCGAGCGTGGCGCGGTCCTTCTGCAACTCCGCCGACGAGGCGCGGTGCGCCACGGCACCGCGCTCCAGAACGATAGCCTCGGCCGTCAACTCGAGCGCGATTTCCGTGTGCTGCTCCACCAGGATGATCGCAATGCTGCGGCCGGAGAGCATCAGCTTTATCGCCGCAATCAATTCTTCGACGATCACCGGCGCCAGGCCCTCGAACGGTTCGTCCAGCAGCATCAGCGCCGGGTTGGTCATCAGCGCGCGCGCGATCGCCAGCATCTGCTGCTCGCCGCCGGAAAGCTGGTTGCCCATGTTGTGGCGGCGCTCGGCAAGCCGCGGGAACAGCTTGAAGACGGTGTCGAGATTCCAGGGGCCAGACCGCGCGGCGACCGTGAGGTTTTCCTCGACCGTCAGCGAGGGAAAGATCTCGCGCTCCTGCGCCACCCAGCCGACGCCGTTGACCGGCACGCCAGTGCGGCGGCTGCCGCGAAATATCCACGCCGCGCCACGACACTTGCCCGGAACGCATCTGCGTAAAACCCATGATGGTGAGCAGCAGCGTAGACTTGCCCACGCCGTTGCGGCCGAGCACAGCCAGGCTGCCGTGCTCCGGCAGCTCCAGCGAAATGCCGTGCAACACCGTGGCGTCGCCATAGCCGGCGGTCACCTTGTCCAATGTGAGCAGCGGCTCAGCCATGTTTGCGCGTCCCGAGATAAACCTCGCGCACGCCCGGGTCGGCGGCGATTTCGGCCGGCGAGCCTTGCGTGAAGACGGCGCCGCCGACCAGCACGATGATGTGGGTGGCAAAGCGAAACACCACGTGCATGTCGTGTTCGATGAACAGCAGCGTGAGCTCGTCGGACAGGCTTGCCACCACCTCGAAAATATCGCCGCTTTCCTCGTGCGGCACGCCGGCGGCCGGCTCATCCAGCAGCAGCACCTTGGGCTTGGTCGCGAGCGCGAGCGCGATTTCCAATAGACGTTGACGCCCATAAGGCAGTTCGCGTGTCACCTGATAGCAGCAATCGCCGAGCCGCAGTTTCAGCAGGATATCGTGGGCTTCCTCGATGGCGTCCCCGTAGCCGGAGATATTTTTCCAGAACTTGTCGGCGATGCCGCGGCGCTCGGCTACGGCCAGCGTCACCGCTTCGAGCGGATTGAGGCCGGCGAACAGCGTGTTGATCTGGAAGGTGCGCGCGAGCCCGCGCCGCACGCGGGCGTGCGGCTCCAAAGCAGTGATATCGTCCGGCCCAAGGAAAATCTGTCCGCCATCGGGCGCGATCGAGCCGGTGATCAGGTTGATGAGCGTGGTCTTGCCGGCGCCGTTCGGCCCGATCAGGGCATAGCGGGCGCCGACCGGCAGGCTCAATTCGATATCGCGCGCGACCACCAGGGAGCCGAAGCTCTTGGCGAGGCCGTGGGTGGCTAAAGCGATCCCGCGATCAGCGATCGCGTCTTTCGCTGGAAGGGCCGGCGTGTTCACACGCGTCTCCTTCGCGAGATGATTTTGGACAAGCCGCCGAGGATGCCGTTGGGAAGAAAGATGACGACGACCACCAGCAAGATGCCGATCCAGAAATACCAGAATTGCGGCGCGATGCCGGAGAATTGGTCGCGCGCGATCATGAAAATGATAGCTCCAACCAATCCGCCATAGAGCCTGCCGGCGCCTCCCAGCACCAGCATGACAAGCACGTCGGCGGAGCGCTGGAAGCTGATGGATTCGAGCGAGACGCTGTCGGTGGTCTGCGCCAGCAGCGCGCCGCCCAGTCCGGCGATGGTCGCGGCAATGGTATAGGCCTTGCGGATGTGCGCGCGGCTGTCGGCGCCGATCGCCGGCATCCGAACCCAGTTCTCGCGGATGCCGCGCAAGGCGAGACCGAACGGCGAATTGATGATCCGCCGCACGCCCAGGAACAGCAGGAACAGCACGCCGAGCGCGTAGCCGTAGGCGGTGTAGCCGTAGAGATCGAATTTGAACACGCCCGCCAGCGGCCAAGTTCGGACGCCTTGCAGGCCGTCGCTCCCGCCGGTCAGCCAATGCGCGCTGTTGGCCGCTTCGAACGCCAGCAGGCCGAGCCCCAGCGTGATCATGATCAAAGTGAGATGCCGAAAGCGAGCGATAATGAAGCTCGCGGCATAGCCGACAATGCCGGCGAGCGTGCCGCCGAGCAGCAGGCCCGAAATCGGCTCGCCCCACACATACACAGAGAACAGCCCCGCGCTGTAGGCGCCGATGCCGAAGAATGCCGCGTGGCCGAGCGAGACCACCCCGGCGTAGCCGAGGATGAGGTCGAGCGAGAGCGCGAACAGCGCGGTGATGGCGATCTGGCTTGCCAGCGACAGGTAGTTCGGAAACAGAAGGAATGGCAGCAGCGTCGACAGCCAGAACGCGATCTCGATTGCGTGCCAGCGGCTCTGTGCTTTCAGATAGGCCTGCGGTGTCAGGGCGGCGGCCGGCATAATTCAGCGCCTCCCGAACAGGCCGGCCGGCCGCCACATCAGTACGACGACCATGACCAGATAGATGAGGAAGGCGCCGAGTTCGGGCAGGTAGTACTTGCCGGCGATGTCGCTGACCCCGATCAAGATGGCGGCGGCGAACGATCCGCCGATCGAGCCCAGGCCGCCGACCGAGACGACGATGAGCACATAGACCAGGTAGGTGAAGGAAAAGTTCGGATCGAGCCCGACGATCTCGATGGCGAGCGCCCCGCCAAGGCCGGCGAGGCCGGAGCCGAGCGCGAAGGTCACTGCGAAGGTGCGGTCGACATTGATGCCGAGCCCGCGCGCCATGCGCTGATTGTCGACCGCTGCGCGCACCTGCGCGCCGAAACGGGTGTACTCGAGGCCGGCGACCAGCAGCAGCGTTACCACCAATGCGATGCCGATCAGGAACAGCCGGTATTTGCCGAGGCCTAGTCCCAGGAAACCGACAGAGCCGCGCAGAAACGACGGCGTCTCGATCGGCTGCTGCACCGTACCGAAGACATAGGCGGCGGCCGCTACTGAAATGAAGGCGATGCCGATGGTCAGCAACACCTGATCGAGGTCGCTGGCGCGGTAGAGCCGCCGGTACAGCACACGTTCGAATACGACGCTGGTCGCCGCCGCTGTCAGGAAGGCGACCGGCAGCGTGGCCAGAAACGGCCAATTGAATTGATTGACCAGCATCGCGGTCACGTAGCCGCCGAGCATGGCGAAGGCGCAATGCGCGAGGTTGACGAAATTCATCAGCCCGAGCGTCACCGACAGGCCGACCGACAGCACGAACAGCAGCATCCCGTAGGCAATGCCGTCGAACAGGACACCGAAGACGGGAGGAAGCATGGCGGCGGGTTAGCCCTTGGAAGCGGGCGCGGTGACGCCGCGCGTCACCGGGTTATAACAGCGGATGGGACGATCGCGTGTGATCGTCCCATCCGAACGCTTGGTCGAGGCCGGCGTTAGTTGGCCGACTATTTGGCCTTGACGTTGTCGACCTTGTCGAACTCGACGTTGACGATGTTGCTGCCGACCTTCTGCACCTTGCGGATGTAGATGGTCTGAACCATTTCGCGCGCGTCGTCGATCGATACGGGCCCGCGCGGGCTATTCCATTTCATGCCTTTGGCGGCCGCGATAAGCAAATCGCCGTCGGCCTTGCCGCCGGTCTTCTTGAGCGCTTCGTAGATGACGTGCATTCCGTCATAGCCGCCGACCGCGAAGAAATCGGGATTGCGCTTGAACTCGGCGTTGAACGCCTTGACGAAATCCTCGTTGGTCTTGCCTTTGAGATTGTAGTCGTAGTGCCAGGCACTGATGCGGCCGAGCGCGAGATCGCCGAGCGCCTTGACCGCGGTCTCGTCGACCGCTTCGCCGGTGCTCATGATCTTGATCTTGGTCGGGTCCATGCCGCGTTCGGCGAAGGCCTTGCCGAGCGCCGCCGGCTGCGCGCCGCCGGGCACGAACACGAAGACCGATTCCGGATTGAGATCCTTGGCGCGTTGCACGAAGGCCGAGAAGTCCGCATTGGCGACCGGCATGCGCACCGAGCCGACGATTTCGCCGCCGGCCGCTTTGAACGCGTTCTGGAAATATTTCTCGGCGTCGATGCCGGGGCCGAAGTCGCTCACCATCGTGTAGACCTTCTTGATGCCGCCTTTGGTGGCGGCCCAGGTGCCCAGCGTGTCGGCGACCTGTCCGATCGTGAAGGACGTGCGCACGATGTATGGCGACTTGCTGGTGACGATTCCGGTGGCCGCGTTCATGTCCACCATGAATTTCTTGCCTTCGGTGGCGACGTCGGCCGCGCCGAGCGCCTCCGGCGTGAGCGTGAAGCCGGCGAGGATGTCGACGCCGTCACGCACGATCAGTTCCTGCGCCAGGCGCTTGGCGACGTCCGGGTTCGGGCCGCCGGTGTCCTTGATGATCAATTCGATCTTCTTGCCGGCGACGGTGTCGCCGTGCTGCTTCATGTAGAGCTTGATGCCGTTGTCGATCTGCGGCCGCGGTGTCGGCAAACTGGCCGGAATGGGCGCTGATGATGCCGACTTTGACCGTGCCTTGGGCATAGCTGGTGGCCGGCAGAACGGCCGCCGCCAGCAATGCGGCGCCCGTAAGAAATGCGCGTTTCATGGATATCCTCCCCGTTTATATCGTTGGCCCTAGAATGCCTGAGGTTGCCGGCAAAGAAAAGCGCCGCGAACCAGGTTCGCGGCGCGGCATTTCAGATGGTTGGGACCCCAATTATGGGCCTGACCGGAGGCTTTATCAGCCGAGCGACAGCGTGGCCTTTTCGTACTGGCCGCTGCCCATCTTTCCATCCGGGAAGATGCCGTGGGCAGCGATCCATTCGAACGATTCCTCATAGACTTCCTTGGTGTAGGGCTCGAACACCAGCCGCTCGCCCGGGCCCCAGCGCCGCGTATCCATGCGCGCGTGGAAGCGGTCGGGGAATTCGTTCTTGTAATAGTGGGTATAGAGCTCGGGCCGCAGATCGATGTCGCGCTGGGCCTTGCGCAGCGCCCGGAAGAACTTGCGCAGGTCTTCCGGATCGGGGTCGCCGTGGATCATGGTGCCGATCATGAAGGTGGTGTCGATCACCTTGCGGAAGCCCAGCTGCTCGGCAAAGTAATAAGGCCCGCCGAACAGGCTGCACGGCCGGCGATTGGCCGTCGAGCAGCAGCTCCATGCGCTTGAACAACATGCCGTCGGCATAGTTCAGGTTGATCTGTTCGGGCTCGAGATAGACTTCCAGCGCCTGCACCGTGGCGTAATGGCTGCCGGACTGGAAACCGACCGAGACCGGCACGCCGGCGAGGTCTTCCGGTGTCTTCACCTTTGAATCGGCCGGCACGAAAATGCCCGCCGGCGTCACCGAATAGACGTCGGTGTACATCTTGCCGTGTCCGTTGGAGGCCGCGACGTTGACCGTCCAGTGGCAGGCGCAACTCACATTCGCCTTGCGGCCTTCTTCGAACGACTGGTAGGCGCCGTTGCTGCCCTTGTCGTGGATCTTGCCGTCGGTCGAGCGCATCAGCTCGCGGAATTCATACTCGAGACCCTCCTTGCGGAAATAGTCCTTCTCCTCCGCCACCCATTCTTGCAGGCGGAAATGCGGCTCGATCAGGAATTTTGCCATGGCGTCTGTCTCCCTTGGGTTCAGCAGCAGGAATTTCGATTTTCAGGTTTCTTGCCGTGCTCGGCGATGCGCCGGGCGCGGATCATCTTGACGTGGTCGTCCATGAGCGCGCGCGCGCCGGCGGCGTCGCGCAGTTCGATCAGGTCGGCGAGCTTGGTGTGAATTTCGAGAATGTGCTGGGCCAGCTTGCGTGTCGCGGTGACGTTGCGGCGCGGCCAGGACACGTGCTCGAGCGAAATCAATTGCACGACGATGACGCGGTTGTGCGAGGCCTCGGCGACCGCGAGATGGAAATCGCGCGACAGCCGGGTGAAGGCGTCGAGATCGCCGATCGCGGCTTCCGCTTCGGCGACCAGGCGGCGCAATTTGGCGATGTCGGCGGCGGTGGCGTTCTCGGCCGCCAGCTCGGCGCCGAGCGTTTCGATCGCGCGCTGGGCGTCCATGACCTCGGCCGCGCTGACGCCGGTGAGATCGAGCTGCACGGCGAGCGCCTCGGCGAACAGCCGCGGATTGCCATGGGCGATGCGCGCGCCGCCGCCTTTGCCCATGCGGATCTCGACGATGCCGAGCGCTTCCAGCGTGCGCAGCGCGTCGCGCGCCACGATGCGGCTGACGCCGAAGCGGGCCGCCAGATCCTTTTCGGTGCCGAGGAAATCGCCGGGCTTGAGCCGCTTGCCGAACAGCTGGTCGCGCACGTCGTTGACGATCTGCACCGACAGCGACGAGGAGCGGCCGGCGAACATGATGCGCGCGGTCAGATCGCCGCTCATTTGAACCGGTTGCTGCAACACCGCCCGCGCCATGGCCCGCGCCCCTGGAAAGAGGCGGGATTATCGGTCGGGCGGTTAAAATAGTAAAGATACTATCTTATAAAAATACCTGGCCAGATCGGCCGTAATAGCTCCGGCCAATTCAGTTGGCCTCGACGTGGGCGTCCTTGATCACGCCGCCCCAGACCTGCGTCTCCTTGGTGATGAAGGCCTTGGCCTCGGCCGGCGAGCCGCCGGCGGCGGCGAGGTTGATGGCGGCGAAGTGGGCGTTCGCCTCGGGGCTCTTGAGCACTTCGTTGATCGCCTTGTTGAGCTTGGCGACGATCGCGGCCGGGGTTTTGGGCGGCGCGGCGATGGCGTTCCAGGTGCCCGATTCGAATCCCTTCAGGCCGGCTTCGTCGAGCGTCGGAATATCCGGCAGGTTGGCGATTCGCTTTGGCGTAGCCACCGCCAGAATATGCGCGCGTCCGGCCTCATGAAGTTTGATCGCCGAGGCCAGCTCCATGAAGATAAAGTCGACGTGGCTGGCGATGATATCGGTGAGCGCCGGCGCGGTGCCCTTGTACGGCACGTGCACCAATTTGGTGCCGGTCATCTCCTCGAACAGCGCCGCGGTCAAATGCGATGTCGTGCCGATGCCCTGCGAGGCATAATTGATCTTGCCGGGATTGGCCTTGGCGTAGGCGATGAATTCCTGCGCGGTCTTGGCCGGGAAATCCGGCCGCACCAGCAGAACGTTGGCGATCGAGGTCATAATCGCCACCGGCACGAACTGGGTTGGATCGAAATTCTGTCCCTTGTACAGCAGCGGATTGACCGTGAGCGGCGCCGGCTGCGCGCCGAGCAGGGTGTAGCCGTCCGCCGCGGCGTTGAAGACAACTTCTGCGCCGACATTGCCGGCGGCGCCCGCACGGTTCTCCACGATCACCGGCTGACCAAATCGCTTCGTCAGGCCGTCGGCGACAATGCGCGTCACGGTATCGACGCCGCCGCCGGCCGGCACGCAGACGACGATCTTGATCGGCCGGTTGGGAAAATCGGCCGCGGAATCTTGTGCGAAGGCGCCGGTTGCAAAAAGCAGCGCCGATGAAATCAATGCCGTTATTGTGCGCATGCGATCCTCCCTCGCATTTTCTTAAGCAACTTTGGCCAGCTTTCCCGCCGGCAACTTGAGATTAAACACTCCTATCGCGTTGCCGCCAAGGATATTGCGCTTGGCCTGTTCGCTCAGGAACGGCAGGTCGTAGATCGTCGAGGGCAGGTCGAAATCCCAGTGCGGGTAGTCCGACGAATAGAGCAGCTGGGTTTCCGCCTTGAGCATGCGGAAGGTCTGCTCCAGCATCGCCATGTCGGTCATTTCCATCGGCTGCGTCGAGAAGAACATGTCGCGCATGTAGTCGCTCGGCAGCTTCTTGAGCGCGGGCGCCTCCGACGAGCGCATCATGTATTCGTTGTCGAAGCGCTGCATCATGAACGGCACCCAGGCGAGCCCGCTTTCGATCCACAGCACCTTGAGCTTCGGGAAAGCGCTCCGGCAGGCCGTTCATGACCCAATTGGCCAGATGCACCATGTTGTAGAACACGAAGCCGAGCGCGTGCACCGAGATGAATTGGTTCATCAGGCCGACGGTCTGGTCGTTCCAGTTGTAGCCGGCGTGGAACGCGAGCGGCAGGTTCATCTCTTCCAAGCAGCGCGTAGGTCTTCATGTAGCGAGTTGTGGTGCACCGGGCGGTAGCGCGCCGACGTCACCATGAAGCCGACCACGCCCGGCTTGCCGCCGAATTCCTGCACCATGCTGGAACGAGGCTTCGGCGTCGTTGAACGGCAGATAGAGCATCGAGCGGATGCGCGGCTCGTGCGCCAGCACGCGTTCGGTGAGCCAGCGGTTATAGGCGCGCGCCAGCGCCACCTCGACCTCGACCTGCGGGTGCAGGCCGAGCTGCAGCATCGGGGTCGGAAACATGACGGCGACGTCGATGCCGATGGCGTCCATCCAGCGCCGCGTCAGCGCGATGTCGCGCTGCACGCCGGTCGGCGTCTTTTCCATGCCGCGCGTGGCATAGCGCATGACGCGCCCGCCCATGTCCTGATAGCCGACGCCGGCCGGCAGCATGCCGACGCTCTTGGCGCTGGCCTGCCGCGCGCTGCGCGCAAGCTGTTGCAGCACCGGATCTTCGATGTATTCGAGGATTTCGTCGATCGCCTCGCTTTCGTAGTGATGCGAGTCGACGTCGACGATGGGAAATTTCTGGTAGCCGCGCTCGCTCGCCTGTTTGGCGGCGTGCGCGAGCAGCTTCGAGGTGTCGAATTCC
Source organism: uncultured Alphaproteobacteria bacterium (assembly GCA_963741115.1). Taxonomy (GTDB): domain Bacteria; phylum Pseudomonadota; class Alphaproteobacteria; order Rhizobiales; family Xanthobacteraceae; genus Pseudolabrys. The sequence goes on from CAVUGR010000005.1 coordinate 84,990, forward strand.
TCGACCGCCATGCGGCGATGATCGCTGAGCGGAAGATCCATCGGCTACGCTTCCTTATTTACTCGACCAAGCCTGCCACATGCCGAGCTCGAAAATCTGCACGTTCACGGCCTTGAGCATCGCGGTGGTGACGACCATCACGTCGGTCGCGGTGACGCCGGCATCGGGCGCAAACGCCGGCAGAGCGCCGTCGCGCTCGACCGCGCGCTCGGCATAAAGCCGCACCGCCCGGGCGAGCATCGATTGTATCTCGGCATCGCTTGGCGCTTTGTCCGCGATCGCGATTGTCTCAACCTGCGATGACATAGATGTCCTCCCCGCGTCGCACCACCTCGAAACTCTTCAATCGTAATTTGCGGTCGGCCGCGCATTCGCCGGTCTTGAGATCGTATTCGTAGCCGTGCCACGGGCAGACGAAATGAATTTCCTGATCTGAAAACTGCTGGCCATGCCAGGTGCGGTCGGGACCGATCACGTCCTCGACCTTGTGCATCATGATGCCTTCGCAGGCCGGCCCGCCCTGATGCACGCACAGGTTCTCGTAGGCGTAGAATTTACCCTGCCAGTGGAACACCCCGATTTCGCTACCCTGATGGCTGACAATGCGGCGCTCGCCGTCGGGAAACTGCGAGGCTTTGGCGACGAAAACGTCCGGCATGGTTTCAGTGACCTGGTTACGGGGCTATTTGGGCTAGAGGCTTCGCCAATGTCAAAGCCGGGATTGCGATGTTCCGGATTGTGAAGGCTCGCGGCTTCAAGCATGGTCGCGTCCGTTGCTGGAATTAAGGACGCTGCCGGTGGATTCATTGCCATTTCTGAGCGCCACCGCCGGCGCGTTTCTGCTTGCGGGTTTCGTCAAGGGTGTGATTGGCGTCGGGCTGCCGACGGTCGCCATCGGCCTGCTCGGCCTGCTGATGCCGCCAGCGCAGGCGGCGGCGATTTTGGTTGTGCCGTCGCTGGTCACCAATGTCTGGCAATTCGCGGTCGGCGGCGATCTACTCGCGCTGGTGCGGCGGATGTGGCCGATGCTGCTCGGCATTTGTATCGGCACGTTCCTGGGGGCGATCTTGCTGCCGCGCGACACCTCCGGCAAGGCCGGCAATTGGCTGGGCCTGGCGCTCGCGCTTTATGCCGCGGTCGGACTGATCCGGATTCAGTTCAAGGTTCCGCCGCGCTCGGAACTCTGGCTCGGGCTGCTGATGGGCACCGCGACTGGCGCCATCACGGTGGCGACCGGCATTTTCGTGTTGCCGGGGACGCCCTATGTGCAGGCCATGCAGTTCGAGCGCGACCGCATGGTGCAGGCGCTAGGGCTTTCGTTCACGGTTTCCACCGTCACGCTGGCCGGAGCGCTAAGCTATGCCGGCGAAATGCATGCGTCGCTGGCCGGCCCGTCGCTGCTGGCACTCGGCGCCGCGCTCGCCGGCATGTGGCTGGGGCAGTTGGTGCGCGGCCGGGTGGCGCCCGAGACCTTCCGATTGTGCTTCTTCCTCGGGCTCGTACTCCTCGGCGTACATCTGGCGCTACGCGGGCTGCTGTGATCGAGTAGCGCCGATCGCGCCAGTTTTCTGCCAAGAGGTATTCAAAACCGCGAGCACACAGACATGTCGATTCTGAAATTAGATGATGTCGAACTTTATTACGAACTGCATGGCGAGGGGCCGCCGGTCGTTTTCATCCATGGGGCGAGCGGCACCCATCTGTCCTGGTGGCAGCAGATCGCCGAGTTGCGTCACCATTTTTCGTGCCTGATCTACGATCAACGGGGATATGGCAAATCGCGGCCAACCGACCCGTATAATGTCGGCGATGGCAATCTGCTCTATAGCGACCTGCGCAGCGTGATCGAACACGCTGGCTTCGGCGGCGAGAAGATCAGCGTGGTGGGCGCGTCCTTGGGCACGGCGCCGGCGCTGCATTTTGCGATGGAGCACCGCGAGAAAATCGACAAGTTGGTGCTGGTGTGCGGAACCGGCGGCTTGACGACGCCACTGATTGCTGCCGGCTGGGAGCAGCGTTACGCGCGCATGGCGGCGCGGCAGAAGGGAATTGCGACTGGGCAGCCGAAATTGGGCGACGCCACGCGCCGCGGCCGCGTACCGCCGATCCGCAGCGCTGGCGAGTTCGAACGTTTCGCGGTCGCCTATCACCCCTACGGTCCGGTCGGACAGACCATGCATATGGATTCCCCGGCGATCACTTTTCTCTATGCGGAGATCATGGCAATGGCCGGCGGGCCGCCCACCATCGAGACGCTGCCCTGCTTCAAGTCCCGGCCGGTCACGGCCGAAGAGGCATCGACGGTGCAGTTTCCGGTGCTTGTCGTCGGCGGCAGCGACGATCCGCTGTTTCCGTCCCCCGAACTCGAAGAGGTCGGACGCCTGTTCCCAAATGGCCGCACCAACTTGTTCAAAGGCGCAGGCCATGCCGCCTATTACGAGCGCGCGAACCGGTTCAACGACCTGGTGCGCGATTTCCTCCGCCATGGTCACGAGGCGTGACCGCGACGGGTGGAAGCACTACGGCGCTTTACTCCGCTTTCGTTTGTGTGCAAATAATTGCTCCGGCCTAAGCGGAGGGTGAGATGCCGCATATAACTTCGCGCGACGGCACCCGGCTCTATTACGAAGAAGTGGGCGAGGGCACGCCGGTCGTCTTCGTGCACGAATATGCCGCCGACTACCGCACCTGGGAGCCGCAGCTTCGGCGCTTCTCGCGCCAGTACCGCTGCGTCACCTACAGCCAGCGCGGCTATCCGCCCTCCGATATCCCGAACGATCCCGACAAATATTCGCAGGATTTGTTCCGCGACGACGTGATCGCGGTGATGGACGCACTCAAGATCGACAAGGCGCATGTCGTCGGCCACTCGATGGGGGCTGCAACCGCGCTGCATGTCGGCATCCGTTATCCGCAGCGCTGCATTTCGGTGACTGCGGCCGGTTGCGGCTATGGTTCGAGCCCCGAACCAACAGTGGTCGAGGCCTCGCGCGCGGCCTCGCGCGAAACCGGCAAGATGTTTGCCACCGAAAGCATGCAGGCTGCGGGGACCAAGTATGCCGACGGACCGACGCGCCAGGCGCAGAAGAACAAGGACCCGCGCGGCTACGCCCATTTCGTCAAGATGCTGACCGAGCATTCCGCGCTCGGGCATTCGCTGACGATGCTCAACCTGCAAGCCAAACGGCCGACGTTGTGGGACATGGAAGCCGAGCTAAAGAAATTTTCGCCGCCGCTGCTGGTCATTGTCGGCGACGAGGACGACTGGTGTCTCGACGCCAGCGTCTATCTTCGCCGCACGGTGCCGACGGCGGGGCTCATGGTGATCCCGCGCTCCGGCCACACCATCACCAGCGAAGAGCCGGACAAGTTCAACGCGGGAATCGCCGAACTCTTTTCCGCCGCCGAAGCTGGCCGCTGGCTGGCGCACAAACCAACAAAATAATTCCTGGGAGGAATCGCGATGGACCTCAAACTCAAAGGCAAGACCGCGCTGGTCACCGGCGGCAGCGAAGGCATCGGCAAGGGCATCGCCCGCTTGTTGGCCAAGGAAGGCGTCGACGTTGCGATCTGCGCGCGGCGCAAGGAGCCGCTTGAGGCCACGGCCGCCGAGATCGCCAAGGAAACCGGCCGCAAGATCGTCGCCATCCCCGCCGATCTGCGGAAAGATTCCGACGCCAAGAATTTCATCGAGCAGGGCGTCAAGGCGCTCGGCCGCGTCGACATCATGGTCAATAATGCAGGCTCGGCGGCCGGCGGGGTCATCGAGCATCTGACCGAAGAGGATTGGGACAAGGGTCTCCAGCTCAAGTTCATGGGCTACGTGCGCTGCCTGCGCTACGTGCTGCCGGTCATGGTCAAGCAGGGCGGCGGCCGCGTGGTGAACCTGATCGGCAATGACGGCGTGAAGCCATCCTATTGGGAAATCTGCCCGGGCGCGGCCAATGCGGCCGGGCAAAATCTCACGCTGTCGCTCGCCGGACAGTATGGCCGCGACAAGATCAGCTTCGTCGCGGTCAATCCGGGGCCGGTGCGCACCGAGCGCTGGGCCGGGCTGGTCGACGCCATGGCGCGCGACATGAAAATCCCGCGCGAGGAGGCTGACAAACTCGCGCCCGCCTCGATCCCGATGGGGCGAATCGCCGAAGTCGACGAGGTCGCAGCTTTGGTCGTGATGCTGGCTTCGCCCCTGATGGAAATGGTCAATGGCAGCATGATCGAGATCGACGGCGGCCAGGACAAGCCGCTGATGGACCGCTTCCGCGACAGGCCGAAAGGCTAAGACCGTTGCGGCGCGGCGAGAGCCCGATGGCATAACTTACCGACAACCTGGAGGTGCAACGGGCCTATCTAACGGTGTAAGACTGAAGGCGGCCGGAAGCCCCTGTTTTCAGGGGCAGGCCCGCGTTAGGCTGCCAGCGAAGGGGACGGCGATGCGGCGTGAAAAACTCAAGGTCGTGACCCCCCTAGTCGAGTTCAGCACCGTATGTGCTCGACGAGCAGGTCGGTTTCCTGCTGCGCGTTGCCATGCAGCGGCACACTTCGATCTTCACCTCCCGCATGGTCGAGGCGCTGACCCAGACCCAGTTCGCGGCACTCGCCAAGCTGTACGAGGTCGGTCCCTGTTCGCAGAACCATCTCGGCCGCCTGATCTATCTTGACGCCGCCACCATCAAGGGCGTGGTCGACCGGCTAGGCGCGCGCGGTTTTGTCACCGCGCTGGCCGATCCGAACGACCGCCGCCGCCGCGCGGTGGCGCTCACCGAGCGCGGCCGCAAGGCGACGGAAGCCGCGATGAAGGTCGCCGCTACGATCACCGCCGCCACGCTGGCGCCGTTGACGGCGGAAGAGCAGCGGCTGGCGGCAAGATTGCTGAAGAGGCTTTCCTAAAACCCGTAAAGCTTTGCCGGATTGTCGACCAGCACTTTGCCGCGCGTCGCGTCGTCCGGCACCCAATCCAGCAACATGTCGAGCACCACGGCATCGTCGGGAACAACGACACCCGGAGTTGGGTGCGGCCAGTTTGTCGCCCACACCATCCGTTCCGGCGCGCCTTTGACCAGCGCTTTGGCGAGCTTGCCGACATCGTCGTAATACGGCGGGCCGGCTTTCGATGTTTCATAGGGCGCCGACAGCTTGACCCAGGTGCGCCCATTATCCAGCAGCCGCAATAATACGCGGAAACCGGGATGATCGGGCGCGACCGGCTCGAGAAATTTTCCGACATGATCGATCACCAGCGTTGCGGGGAGCCGCTGAAGCACCGCCTCATGGTCCGGCAGATTGCGGCCATCGAGCTGTAATTGCACGTGCCATCCGAACGGCGCGACGCGTGCCGCCATCGTTTCGAGAATCTCCCAAGGCAGCGGGGCGCCCGCCAGCATGAAGAACCGGATGCCGCGAATGCCGAGCTTGGTCAGCCGGTCCAACTCGGCGTCGGTGACGGTTTCATCGACCACCGCGACGCCGCGGGCGCTCGGCCCGATCGCCGCCATGGCCTCGAGCGTGCAACGATTATCCTTGCCATAGGTCGAGGGCTGCACGATCACATTGTGCGCGAGTCCAAGCCGTGAGCGCATCTTCAGGTAATCTTCGACCGATGCGTCCGGCGCCTCGATCTTTGCTGTCGGCGCCTTGGGAAAGCGGCGGTCGTAGATGTGCATATGCGTGTCGCAGGCGCCGGGAGGCGCCTTGAGCTTTGGTTGAAACGCAGTGGCGGCAGGGGGCATGCTAATTCTCGTCTCGGTGTGTTACGGGCAAATGTATCCCGCGCCGCTGGGATTCTTGAAGCAGCCGACCGATTCCGGCAGCAACTGCTTGGGCAGCCACAGCACGACGTCAGGGAAGAAGATACAGAAAGCGATGGCGGCAAAGAACACGATATAAATCGGCAACGAGGCGACCATCGCCCTGTAAAAGCGCACGCCAACGAATTTCGATGCCATCAGAAGCGCAAGCCCGTAGGGCGGCGTGATCAATCCGAACGCGAGCGTCACGATGATGACGACGCCCATATGCACAGGATTGATATTGGCGTTCTGCGTGAGATCGCTGATGATCGGCATAAAGATAATAATGGCCGGGATAGCGTCGATGAAATCGCCGACGATGACGAACAGGGCGACCAGCAGCAGCATGATCATAAACGGATCGCCGCCGGCGGCCGACGAGATCCAGCCGGAAACGACGGCCGGCCCGCGCAGGTAGGCCAGCATCCAGCCGAACACGGAAGCCGCCCCGATGGTCACCAGCGGAATCGAGTACAGCAGGCCGGTGTGCGCCAGATCGCGCGGCAAATGCCGGATATGTTTGCGGTTGAGCAGCGGGATCGCCACGAAAACGATATAGGCAACCGCAATCACTCCGGCTTCGGTCGGTGTGAATTGGCCGGTGAGGATACCGCCCATGATGATGACCGGGATCATCAGCGGTACGACGGCCAGCTTGGTTGCCGTGGCGAATTCGCCGAAGGCCGCGCGCTTGCGCATCACGCCGACCGGCCCGAAAAAGTGGCTGTAGATCATCAGTCCGATGCCAACGATCAAGCCCGGCACCACGCCACCAAGAAAAAGTCCGCCGATCGAGACGTTGCCGGTCGCGCCGTAAACCACCGCCATGATGCTGGGCGGGATGAGATTGGCCATGGTCGAGGCGGAGGCAATCAGCGCGGCGGTGAAGGCGAGATCGTAGCCTTCGCGTTTCATTTCCGGCGCCAGCGTGCGCGACAGCACGGCGACGTCGGCTGCCGACGAGCCGGAAATACCGGCGAAGAACATGCTGAATATCGTTACCACCTGCGCAAGGCCGCCGCGCAGATGGCCGACCAAGGTCTGTGACAAGGTGATCATGCGAACGGTGATATTCGCCGATGTCATCAGGTCACCGACCAGCAAAAAGAACGGAACCGCCAGCAGCGCTTCGGTGTCCATGCCATTGAACAACTGTGCCATCATCGAAGCGAGGCTGATTGGCGTGAACATCGTCACCACCAGCACCGATGCAATCAGCGCGAAGGCCACCGGCACGCCCATGTAGCCGAGGGACAGGAACAGAAAACCCATGAGGAAGATGAGCGCGCCATTGACGGTCACAGCGACTTCCTCCGCTGGCCGACATTCACGTCGGGGAAGGGCTGCAAATCGGTGAAGCCGTTACGCCAGCCGTTCACGATCTGCTCGATGGTGAACAGCGACACCAGGGCGCCGCATAAAGGGATCGCCGCGTAAAAGCTCGCCATCGGCGTCATCGACGGCATGCGAAGGCTTTTGAAGCCGTCGAGGAAGTTCAGATAGCCGAAATAGATCATGCAGAAGGCGACGGCGAGCACCACCAGCCGGTTGAAGACTTCGAAGAATAGTCGTTTGTTGCCGGTGAAGGATTCAGCCAGCACCGCGAGATAGAGATGATCGTTGCGGCGGGTCGCTGCGGCGATGCCGATGAAAATTCCGTAGATGAAGAAGGTCATGGTCGCTTCTTGCAACCACAGCCAGGGATGTCCGATCGCGCGCGTAACGACGTCGCACATCACTAGCACGCTGAAGCCGGTGATGGCCACGCCGCACAGGATCATCAGGCCGTGCTCGAGCGGATCGAGCACGCGCCATTTCAAGTGGCGCTGCTCCTGCAAGACCAGGCTGTATTTGGCGGGCATGGAGGAATTCCGGGTCTATCGATATTCCGCTCGTCCCCGCGACAGCGGGGACCCAGGGCCAAAATTGGCAGAATATAGGGTGCCCTGGATTCCCGCTTGCACGGGAATGAGCGGAGTGTGCGTGAACGAACGCCCTATTTCACGTTGCGGACGAGATCGAGAACCTTCACGGCGTTGGGGCCGAGATCCTGCGCGAGCTTGTCCTGGATCGGCTTGCTGATGGCTGCGAAGCCGCTCTTGTCGACGTCCTTGACGATCTTGACGCCCATTTTGTCAAGCTTGGCCAGCGCTTCGTGCTCGAGCTCGAAGGCCTTGGTCGGCTCTTTTTGGCTGACCTCGTCGGCCGCGGCCTGTACCCATTTCTTCTGCTCGTCGGTCAGGCTGCTCCACACCTTGTCGCTGACGAAAAGCGCGGCGTTGTTGGCTTCGTGTTCGGTAAGCGAAAGCACGGGTGCTACCTCATAGTGTTTGTTGATGAGGTAGTTGTTGATGCCGTTCTCGGCCATGTCGGCGACGCCGGTCTGCAGCGATGTATAGACCTCGCCGAAAGGCATGTGCACGACCTGCGCGCTATAAGCGGGGAACGTCGTGTCTTCCGTCACCGTCGCCTGCACGCGCATCTTCACGCCCTTAAGGTCGGCAACTTTCTCAATCGGTTTTTTGCCGTACATGTGCCGGAGGCCTTGAGAGCCCAGCCCGAGCATGTGGGCGCCCGTTATCTTGGCCGCGTACAGGGCTTTCATTGCCGCGATCACCTTGGCATCGCCGAGTACCTTGATGGCGTGCGCTTCGTCGCGGAAAATGAAATGGATCGAAAACACGCCGGACTCCGGTTGGGCGGTCGAGGCATTGGCGGTCGACAACATCACGAAGTCGATGTCGCCGGTCTGTACCTTTTGCAAGGTCTGCGCTTCGGTGCCGAGCTGGGCGCCGGGATATTGATTGATCGAAAGCGTTCCCTTGCTCAATTCCATCAGTTTGTTGTTGAACATTTCAGCGCCGGCGCCGTAGCCGCTGCTCTTCGGCTGGTCGTAGGCAAACGAGAACTGGCGGTTTTGCGCACTGGCCGCGGACGATGCCACGACCAGAGCGGTACAAAACAGAAAGCCGCGCATCAGCGGCCAAGCGCGTATTACGGACATTGACTTCCTCCCCAGGGTGGCGTCTCGCCGGCCGTTTCGGCCAGCCGACGTTTTGCGTTTTGAGCAATTTTTATGGCTTGAAAGTTGTGTCCGGCGGTCCTTGGTTGTCAATGAGAATGTGTCGCTGCACCGCAATCTGGGTTGGCATCGACCGGCCGCGGGCAGAATTCGGACGATTAACGTTTCGCTTTGGCCTGCATGATCTTGCGCAATCGTGGGGGCGTAATCGGCAATTGCGTTACCGCGCCGGGAATCCCCAGTGCATCGTCGATGGCTGAGGCGATGACCGCGCCGACCGGATTGGCGCCGCCTTCGCCAGCGCCCTTCAGGCCGAGCGGATTGAGCGGGCTCGGCGCATCCTCGGTGACGAGGATTGTCAGCTCGGGCACCTCGCGCGCGGTCGGCATCAGATAATCGGCGAAAGTGACGGACAGCGGTTCGCCGTTCTCGTCATAGAGGAATTCCTCCAGCAGCGCGCCGCCGACGCCTTGCGCCAGGCCGCCGGCGATCTGGCCTTCCACCAGTTTCGGATTGACCGCCTTGCCGATATCGTAGGCGATCACATAGCGCTCGATGGCCACGCCGCCGGTGTCGGCATCGACCCGCACGGCGGCGACGTGCACGCCATAGGGATAGACCATGTGCGTCGACTCGAACGTGTCCTCGGCGCTCAGGCCGCCGGGGACTGTCCGCGCGAGTTCCGCCAGCGACATCGACGGTCCAGACGAACGATCCAGACGAACAATTTGTTCGTCGACGAGGTCGAGCAGGTCTGCCTTCGTCTGCATCAGTACAGCGGCAAGCTCCAGCACCTCGGCGCGCAATTTCGCCGCCGCCAGCCGCGTGGCTTCGCCGCACATCACTGTTACGCGCGAGGCAAAAGCGCCCATGCCTTTGTCGATGCGGTCGGTCTGTCCGTGGATGACTTTGATATTGCGGTAGTTTACGCCGAGGGCATCGGCGCAGATCTGCGCTATCGCGGTTTCCACGCCTTGGCCGAGCGAGGCGGCGCCGGTGATCACGTCGATCGAACCATCTGAATTTGCTTTGATTTTGACCGTATCAAACGGCCCAAGTCCGCTTTTCTCCACGAACATGGCGACGCCGGCGCCGACTTTTTCGCCGTTCGCCCGCCGCTCAAGCAATTGTTGTTGCAGATTTTTCCAATCCGCTTGGGCGAGTGCCTTATCCAAAAGCCGAGCGTAATCGCCTGAATCATAAACAATATGCGTGCCCAAGGTTTCCAGCCCGAGCGTGTAGGGCATCGCGCTCTTGCCGATCAGATTGCGGCGGCGGATTTCCACCTTGTCGACGCCGACTTTCGCAGCGATCGCATCGAGCAGGCGCTCGCGCACGAAAGTCGATTCATAGCGGCCAGGCGCGCGATAGGTGCCGCACGGCGTCTTGTTGGTGAGCCGGATATGGCCAACCGCGCGATAGGCCGGCACGACGTAAGGCCCCGGCAGCATGGCGGCGGCGAGATCGGGCACCGTGGCGGCGTGGGTGCGCATATAGGCACCGTTGTCGTGGAAAAATTCGTCATCGATTGCAAGGATATGGCCTTGAGCATCGATTGCCGCGCGGATCTTGTGGGTCTGGTCGCGCGAGTGATTGGCTGCGATCAGGTGCTCGCGGCGATCCTCGATCCACTTGATCGGCCTGACGGAATTTCAGGGCGGCGGCGCAGACCAGCACGTCCTCGGGATACAGTTCGCCGCGAATGCCGAAGCCGCCGCCGACATGGCCTTCGAACAGCTGAACGGATTCTCTTTTCCGCCCAAGCATTTGCGCCAGCGCATCGCGATTCCAGTGCGGCACTTTGGCGGCGCCGTGCATTTCCAGAATGTCGCGCGCCTTGTCGTAAACCGCGATCGCCCCGCGCGTTTCCATCGGCACGCCTGAGTGACGGCCGACCGAAAGCTCAAGCGAAACAATGGCGTGCGCGCTTCGGAAAGTGGCGTCGACATCGCCGTATCCCTTGCGGATAACACCCGACTCGGTGGTCAATTGCTCTGCGAAGAGGTGCGGTTCTTCTGTCGGAACTAGCGTCGCTCTTAACGGAACAATGATTATTTCGACCAGATCAGCGGCATCTTCTGCGATGTACTGATCGGCGGCGAACACCAGAGCAACCGGCTCGCCGACATAGCGGACAAGATCTTTCGCCAGCACCGGCTGGCGGTACTGCTCCAGCGTCTTGAGGCCGGTCAGTCGAAACGGGATCGGCGGAATGTGCGCGACGTCGGCGGCCGTCCACACCGCGTACACGCCGGGCAGCTTGAGCGCGGCCGCCGCATCGATCGATTTGATTTTTCCGTGCGCGACGGGCGAACGCACGACGCGCATGCACCATTGACCGGGAAACGAAATGTCGGCGGCGAAGCGGCCCTGGCCCAGCAGCAGCGGCCGATCTTCCAGGCGCGGGACGGAGCGGCCGACGAATTTTGTTTTTGGCTCACTCATCGCTGGGGCCGATCCATCTTCCGTTCATTCCCGCACAAACGGGAATCCAGCGTCATGACCATAGAGCCAGTATACTTTGCTTCTGGGTCCCCGCTTTCGCGGGGACGAGCGGCTCATACATCTACTTCCGCATCTGTTCGGCCGCGGCGCGCACGGCCTTGATGATGTTCTGGTAGCCGGTGCAGCGGCACAGGTTCGACGACAACACGTCAAGCAGGTCGTCGTCGCCGATGTCGGGCTCGCGCTCGAGCACGCCAACCGCCAGCATCAGGAATCCGGGGGTGCAGAAGCCGCATTGCAGCCCATGGTGATCCATGAAGGCCTGCTGCATCGGGTGCAGTACACCATCTATGGCCAAGCCTTCGACGGTGCGAATTTGCTTGCCCGCCGCCTGCACGGCGAACATGAGACACGAGCGCACCGGCTCGCCATCGACGATCACGGTGCAGGCGCCGCAGATGCCGTGTTCGCAGCCGATATGGGTGCCGGTTTGTCCGCAATCCTCGCGAATGGCGTCGACCAGCGTGCGCCGCGGCTCGACCTTGATGGTATGGTCGCGGCCGTTGATGCTCAGCGTGATGTCGGTCTTTTCGCTCATGCGGTCTTCTCAGCGTTGCGCAGCGCCATGCGGATGCGCTGCGGCGTCGCCGGTATCTCATCGACCGACGCGCCAAAGGGCGACAGCGCGTCGTTGATCGCATTCACGATTGCCGCCGGCGCGCCGATGCAGCCGCCTTCGCCCAGCCCCTTGGCCTTGGTGATCGAATTCGTGCTTGGCGTTTCCATGTGATGCAGCTCGATTTCCGGGATCTCGTGCGCGGTCGGCGGCATGTAGTCGGCGAGATTGGCGGTGAGGATGCCGCCGTCCTCGTCGTAGATGATTTCTTCCAACAGCGCGTTACCGATACCCTGCGCGATGCCGCCATGCACCTGGCCGTCGGCGATCATCGGATTGATGATGCGGCCGGCGTCTTCCGCCACCAGGAACCTATCGACCGTGACTTTGCCGGTCTCGACGTCGACCTCGACAATGGCGATATGGCAGGCGTTTGAAAATGTGCCAGGCGGATCATACGAACCCGTCTCGGTCAGCCCCGGCTCGATCTCGCCCTTGAAGCGGTGCGTCTGGGTATAGGCCTCGCGCGCCATGGTCGCGATGGTGATGGAGCGGTCGGTGCCGGCGACCTTGGCTTCACCGTTCTCCAGCACGATATCGTCGGGCGCCGCCTCCAGCATATGGCTGGCGATTTTGATCAGCTTGGCGCGCACTTTGCGCGCCGCAATGAGTGAGGCACCGCCGGAAATCACCAGCGAGCGGCTGGCGAAGGTGCCCCACCCATAAGGTGAAGTATCGGTGTCGCCGTGCACGATTCTGATCATGTCGGGCGTAACGCCGATCTCGTCGGCGATGATCTGCGCCAGCGTCGTGTGCAGGCCTTGCCCGTGCGGCGAAGAACCGATGCGCGCGTCGACAAAACCGGACGGATCGACCGTGACGATGACGGTCTCCCAGCCGGGCGTGATTGCCATGCCGCGCGCCGCGAAAGCGGAGCTGCCGTAACCGGTACGCTCGGAGAAGGTCGCAAAGCCGATGCCGAGATGGCGGCCATTGGTTCGCGCCGCTTTCTGCCGTGCACGGAACGAAGGCACGTCGATGGCTTTCACCGCCATCTCCAGTGTCTGTTGGTAGCTCGCCTCGTCGTAAACGAGACCCGTCGCAGAGGTGTAGGGGAATTTGTCGATCAGATTGCGGCGACGGATGTCGATCGGATCGATGCCGAAGGCGGCCGCCGCCTTGTCCATCAGCCGTTCGAGCGTGAAGGTGATGACCGGCCGCGACACGCCGCGATAGGCCGCCATAGTGCAGGTATTGGTGAGGACGCCGCGCGCCAGGCATTCATACTGTTGCACATCGTAAGGGCCCGGCATTTCCGCCATCGCCATCAGCGGCTCGACACCGGAGGTGGTCGGAAAGCATGAATAAGCGCCGACATTAGCAACGATGTCGGCCCTGAGCGCGATCAGTCCGGCGTCTTTGTCGAAGGCGCCTTCGAGGTCGATGTATTGATCGCGGCTGTGAAACGAGGCGATCAAATTCTCGCGCCGGTCCTCGGTCCAGGCCACCGTGTTCTTAAGCTTGCGTGCCAGCCACACCAGTATCACATATTCGGCGCACAGCGACATTTTCTGGCCGAAGCCGCCGCCGACATCGGGCGCGATCACGCGCAGGTCGGATTCCGGCATGCCGAGGACATCGGCGATGGCGGTGCGCATCAGATGCGGCATCTGCGTGGTGCAGGTCAGCGTAACGCGGCCGCTCGCGGCGTCATATGCTGCGTGGCCGGCGCGCGCCTCCATCGGGGTTGCGTTCTGCCGGTACGAGCGCGCTTCGAGCTTAACGATTTTGTGCGCGCTGCTCCACGTCGCGTCGAACTCGGCCGTCTTGACCTTGCCTTCCAGGATGATGTTGCCGGGCGCTTCCGCGTGCAGCTGCGGCGCGCCCGCGACGAGCGCGGTGCGCGCATCGATCACCGGTGTCGTCTGATCGATCGCGATATCCACCAGATCGGCAATATCCTCGGCCTCTTCCTCGCTCGATGCCACCACGGCCGCGACCGGCTCGCCGACATAGCGAACTTGGCTGTCGGCGAGGATCTTCTGCGCGACCGGCTTGTAATTGAACTTGCTCAGCATCGGCAGGATTGGCTTCACGCTCTTGAGATCGGCGGCGGTGATGACGAGCGCGCGATCCGGCGCCTTGATGGATTTTATTTTTCCGGCGGCGATCGGGCTGCGCACGAAGCGCACCCAATGCGTGGCGGCAAGATCGGCGGTGAAGCGGCCTTGCCCGGTGATCAGCGCCGGGTCTTCCAGCCGGCGAATGGCGCGGCCAACCCATTTCAGACCGGAGCCTCTGGTGTGCGCGGTCATGTCGCCGAATGTTCCAACGCTCGCCGCACTACTGCGAGTACCAGGTCGCGGCGGTATTCGGCGGAAGTCTGATGATCCTCCAGGGGATCGACAGCTCGGCTGGCCGCTTCCGCGGCAGCGCGGAAAATTTTATCGCCCGGCGCCTGACCATTGAGCGCGGCTTCGGCTTGCGCGATACGGCGCGAGGAGGGCTCGGCGCCGCCGACGCCAACATGAACATCGGTCATGAACCCGCCCTGCAAACGATAGGTGACGAGCGAGGCCGCCATAGCGAAATCGCCAGCACGGCGGCTGAATTCGTTGAAGCCGAATTTGGCGTCGCTGGCGAGCAGCGGCAGGCGCACTTCGCACAGCAGTTCGTCCTCGGCCAGCGCCGTCGACATGATGCCTTGGAAGTAATCCTTCGCCGCGATCAGCCGTTCGCCGCGCGTGCTCTTAGCAACCATGGTGGCGTCGAGCGTGGCTGCGGTCAGGCACCACTCGGATGCCGGATCGGCGTGCGCTAGGCTGCCGCAGAATGTGCCGCGCAGCCGAATCGGGTAATGCGCAATATGGCGCGCGACAAATGCGAGCAGCGAGCCAAGCGGATTATCGACAACCGATTTGTGGAACGCGGCGTGGCGCACGCGCGCGCCGATGTGCAGCGTCTTGCCGTCGCTCGCGAGCGTATCGAGCCCTTCGACTTCATTGATGTCGACCAGATGCGCCGGTTTGGCGAGGCGAAATGCCATGATCGGCACGAGACTTTGTCCGCCGGCCAGCACGCGGCCGTCCGAGCCTGCGACTTGCGCCAAGATCTTTAGCGCCTCGTCGAGCGTGCGCGGCACATGGCGGACGAAGGGCGCGGGTTTCATTTTGTTTCCAGGCGCGTAAAATCGCTTGTATGCTAACGATCTTGGATCGGACAAGTCAACGCGAGGCGCCGGGGCTGTCAAAATGAAGTTCGCGCATTTTTCCCATGTCTGGGCCAAGCCCGGAATGAACCCACACCAGCGTTACGAACAATTGTGGCGCGAGTTGCAGCTCTGCGACGACCTCGGCTTTGACTACGGTTTCTGCGTCGAGCATCACTTCCGCCCGGACGAAAGCTGGATCTCGTCGCCCAGCCTTTATGTGGTCGGCGCCGCCGCGCGCACGCGCCGCATGCGCTTCGGGCCGATGGGCTACGTGGTGCCGCTTTATCACCCGCTGCGCCTGGCCGAGGAGATCGCGCTGGTCGACCAGATGGTCGGCGGGCGCATGGAGCTAGGGTTGGTGCCGGGCATTAATGCCGATTATTTCAAGCCGTTCGGCCTCGACTACAACTTGCGCAAGTCGCCGACGATTGAATTCGTGGATTACCTGGCCGCCGCCTACGGCGAAAAGCAGCCGTTCTCGTTTCACGGCGAGGTTCATAATACCGAGAGCGCGCAGTTTTCGGTGCAGCCGCTGCAACGCCCGCATCCGCCGCTGTGGATGATGAGCCGCGATCCGCAGACGCTCGAGTTCTGCGCGAGCAAGGGGATCAATCCCGGCTACTTCCTGGTTTATCCGCGTAGCGATGCCGCGCCGCGCTATCGCAAATTTCTCGACGACTGGGGCAAGACCGGCAGGCCGCAAAAACCGAAGATCGCCTATTGCACCATCGTGCATGTCGACGACACCGACGAGAAGGCGCTTGCCGTAGGCCTTTCGCGCGCCGCGCGGGCCTATGAAGGATTCTTGCCGCCACCGAAACCGGGGGAGACGTTCGAGAACCGCGTGCGCGAGCACGCCAAGAAATTCATCGGCCGCGGCGAGCCGGGCGCTTCCGAGATCATGGCCAATCTGTTCGACCCCGATTATCTGATGAAGCACGAGCTGGTGTTCATCGGCTCGCCCGAGACGGTCGCGCGGAAAATTCAGGCGGCGGCGCAGGCCGGCCTGTTCAACGTGTTCATGGGCGAGTTCAATTTCTCCGACCTGCCGGAGGAGGATCTGCTGCGATCCATCCGGCGGTTCGGCGAGAAGGTGATCCCGGCTCTGCGCGGCTACGAGCCGTTTTAACCGTTGGTCATTCCGGGACGGCGCGCCAGCGCCGGGCCCGGAATCCAGGGCCGAATAAAAAACCCTGCGGTGTTGCTCTGGATTCCGGGTTCGCGAGCTTCGCTCGCGCCCCGGAATGACGACTTGGCTACTGCGCCTTGAGCAGTTCCGGGTTCGCCGCCAGACGCGCGGCGTTGAGGCGATAAATGATGAAGCAGATGACCGCGCCGGCGACGAAGGGCAGCGCCGACCACATGTAGAGCTGCTGGACCGGCAGCCCGATCAGCAATGCCACCGACAATCGGTCCGACAATCGACCCGATGCGTCCGATGCCCAATTCCCAGCCCGAGCCGTTGGCGCGCAGCGAGGTCGGATAGATCAGCGCCCCGATCGACGTTGATGCCAGACTGGATGCCGAGCACGCAGAAACCGGCAAAGAAGGTGGCCACCAGCACGGCGGTCTGCGAGGTCAAGCCGGCGGCAAAGCCGATCGAGCCGACCACCGGTACCGCGATCACGAACATGATGGCGATCGCCAGGAAGCGGTGCTTCTGCAGCCACCAGCACAGCAGCAGCGCGCCGACGGTGCCGCCGACCTGCAGGCTGGCGCCGGCGAGCGCCGCGGTCGCTGGCGGCAGCTTGGCCGCCGTCATCAGCGTCGGCGTCCAACTGATCAGGAAGAAGTAGCCCATCAGGTTGAGCGCAAACAGCAGCCACAGCAGCGGCGTGATCAGCGCCAGCCCGTCGCGGAACAGATAAGCCGGGTTGAAGCCGGAGAACTGCTTTTCGTCCTCGATGACGAATTTGCGCATTGGCCGGCACCGTGTAGTCGGGGCGGATGGCCGCGATCGCCGCTTTTCCATCTTGCCGCGCTGGCTTTCGTGCAGCGCCATGTACTTGATCGATTCCGGCAGGCCGAACATGGCAATGATCGCGATGACGATCGGCACGATGCCGCCGATATAGAACAGGATCTGCCAGCCGTATTGCGGCACCAGCGCCGCTGTCACGAAACCGGGAATGGCGCCGCCGAGCGGCACGCAGCCGACGGCGATGATGGCGAGCGTGGCGCGCAGCTTGCGCGGCGCCGATTCGGCGTTGATGGCGACCACGTTGGGAATGACGCCGCCGATGCCGAGCCCGGCGAGCAGGCGCAGCCAGAACATCTGATCGAGGTTGGTGGAGTAGGCCGCGCCAGAAGGTGAACACGCCGAACAGCAGGTTCGACCCGATCAGCGCCGCCTTGCGGCCGTAGCGGTCGCCGATCCAGCCGAAGATCGCCGAGCCGAACAGAATGCCGATCAGGCTGGCGCTGAACACCGGACCGAGCGCGCCGGGCTTCACGTGCCCAGTCTTTCACCAGGCTGGGCGCGGCGAAGGCGATCGCGGCGATGTCGTAGCCGTCGATGAGGACGATGAAAAACGACCAGACGAGCAGCTTGATCTGGAATGAGCTTAGTCCGCGCTCGTCGAGCAGACGTGAAACCTGGACGACTGATTGGTCCGCCATGTTTGCCCCCCTAGAGCCGTTTTAATTTAAGTGGGCCCTTGCGGCCCTTGGGCGGATGCTATGCCAGCGACGCGGCAATGAAAAGCGCCCGTCAGGCGGGATCGGGCGATACCGGCAGGATCAATTCCGATGGGTGTGCCGCATCGTGGTGCACGGTATCGCTACCGATTTTGTCCGGCCGGTAATAGTGCCCCCACAACACCTCGGTGACCGGCGAGTCGCCATTGACGATCTCGAGCCGCAGGCGATGGCCGGCCTTGATGAGGTAAGCCATCGGCTCCAGGCTGATCTCGAATTTGTAGATTTCATTCGGCGTCAGCGGCTGCGGATCGGAATGCGTGTGATAGGGCACCATCTCGGTGCTGCGGACGGGGTCGAGCGCGCGATGCGAGCCGCGCAGCCAGCCGCGCGTGATCAGTTCGGCAAACGGGTTCAGCCCCTTGCCGCGGTCCTCGGGAGACTGCGGGAACTGGTCGGACAGCTTGATGAAGAAGTCGGTGTCGGCCGCGCTCGACGAGGCATAGAGCACCAGCTTGATCGGCCCGCAGATTTCCAGATCGCGCTCCAGCGGCGCAGCCGTGAAGGTCAGCACCCGGCGCGCCGGATCGAATCCGCCGGCCGGACCGGTCGGGCCGAAGCCGACGACGCCGGCGACCCAGCCGGGGTTGGGATATTTGTAAGCCGTCGCTGCCGCGCCGCTGGCGGGTTGCGGCGCCAGACCGCCATCGTTCAACGACGTCACGCTGCCGGAAGGCGATGCGTTGAGATACCAGCTTGCGTAACGGGTGCCCGGCGGCGGCCAGCTCTCGGCCTTGCGCACCGTGGCCGAGCCGCGCACGGCGTATTCGACATTCGGCCGGGCGAGATAATCCGTCTGCTTGCCCTTGAGATAGTGATCGTAGAACGGCAGCAGCACGTTTTTGTGGAATTCGACGCTGGAGAATTCCGCCGCCGCCGCCCAGGCATTCGGCACGCCGGACATGCGCAGTTTCTTCGGACCCGCGACGCGGCCATAGGCATCGATGTTGCCGCGCGTGTGCAGCTGCATCTTGGCCCATACCCCGCTCGAGTAGACCGGGATATTGATGCGGTCGAGCACTTCGAAGGCGCTGCGTTCGCGCCAGAAGTCGTCATAGGTCGGATGGCGGCTGAGCATTTCCGTCAGATCGGTCTCCTGCTCGCGCGAAGGGCCGCTGGCGGGAAACCGGTTGATGAAGCGGTTCTGGTACCACCAGTAGCCGGGGAAGAAATCGCACGGGATGCCGCCATGATAGCAGCCGGCGCGGTAGGCATCGGCCAAGCCGTCATGCGCGGCGATGCAGGCGAGCGAGGGCGGCGCCAGCGCGCCCATGAACCATTGCAGCATGCAGAAATAAGACTGGCCGATGCCGCCGACCTTGCCGTTGCACCACGGCTGGGCGCCGATCCATTCGATGGCGTCGTAGAGGTCGTTCTGTTCGCCGCGGCCGAGGAATTCGAAGTGACCGCCGGAACGCCCGCTGCCGCGCACGTCCATGTGGACGTAAGCGTAGCCTTGCTCGACGTACCATTCGATCGGCCCGGTCTCGCGCCACAGAAATTGCGCGCTGGCCGGCAGACTGTTGTTGTCGAAGCGATAGGGCGCGGCGCCGAACAGCGCCGGATAGGGGCCCGCGCCATCGGGGCGATAAACGCGTACGCCGATCGAGGTTCCGTCGCGGGCGGTGATCTGGATTATTTGATCGATCATCGAAAGTGTTCCCTGCCGTATCGAACCCTAGGGGACTTATTGCCCCGCGCTCAAGGGCCCACGATCCGGTTCACCCGCCTATGGCGAGGCCGCCGCCATCTGCTATCGTTACCGCCCTACCGGGAGTGCAACCATGCGCATTATTTATTCGATCTCAATCGCAATGCTGCTTTTCGCCGGTCATGCCGCGATGGCGCAAACCGCGGCGCCCGCCATGAGCAAGGCCGCACTGCGTCATCAAGACCGCGCCGAATGCAACAAGGAAGCGGCGCGGTTGGCAGTCCCAAAACCAGAAATGGCGCGTTTTGTCGGCCGATGCATGGCCGAACGGCAGACGGAAAGAAAGAAGGCCGCGAAGTAGCCGTCGAACATCGAGCGAAATTGAACCGAATTATCGCGCATCGACGAATCGCCGCGTTCATGCTCTGTACTGAGGTCCTCCGAGTCGGGACCAATAATGACCGCGGACTACCTCGCCAGACTCAATGCCGAGCAACGCCGCGCCGTCGAGCATGGCGGGCCTGCGCCCGAACAGTCACCGCCCCTTCTGATCATCGCCGGCGCCGGGTCCGGCAAGACCAACACGCTCGCCAACCGCGTTGCGCATCTGATCGTCAAGGGCGCCGATCCGCGCCGCATGATGCTGCTGACCTTCTCGCGCCGCGCCGCCGCCGAAATGCAGCGCCGGGTCGAGCGCATCACGGCGCAGGTGCTGGGCGCGAAGGCCGGCGTGATGACCGACGCGCTCGCCTGGTCCGGCACCTTTCACGCCATCGGCGCGCGGCTGCTGCGCGAATACGCGCTCGACATCGGGCTCGACCGGCGCATTCACGATTCACGATCGCGAGGATTCCGCCGATCTCATGAATCTGGTGCGCCACGATCTCGGCTTCTCGAAAACCAGCAAGCGCTTTCCCATGAAGGGCACGTGCCTCGCGATCTACTCGCGCGCGGTCAATGCGCAGGCGCCGCTTGGCGAAGTGCTGGGCTCCTTCTTTCCCTGGTGCGCGGAATGGGAAGCGGAATTGCGAACGCTGTTTGCCGCCTATGTCGAGGCCAAGCAGAAGCAGAACGTGCTCGATTACGACGACCTGCTGCTCTACTGGGCGCAGATGATGGTCGAGGGCGCGATCGCGCAGGACGTGGCCGCGCGCTTCGATCATGTGCTGGTCGACGAATATCAGGACACCAACCGCCTGCAGGCCTCGATCCTGCTGGCGCTCAAGCCGAACGGGCGCGGCCTGACCGTGGTCGGCGACGACGCGCAATCGATCTATTCGTTCCGCGCCGCGACCGTGCGCAACATTCTCGATTTTCCGGGGCACTTCAGTCCGAAGGCGGAGCGTCATCACGCTGGAGCGCAATTACCGCTCGACGCAAGCCGATTCTCGCCGCCGCCAACGCGGTCATCGATCTGGCGTCCGAGCGCTTCACCAAGAATCTCTGGTCGGACGCGCTCGTCGGCCGAGCGGCCGCATCTGGTCAATGTCGCCGACGATGCCGCGCAGGCCGGCTACATCGTCGAGACGATCCTGGAAAATCGCGAGGCCGGGATCGCGCTGAAATCGCAGGCCGTGCTGTTCCGCGCCTCGCATCACAGCGCCACGCTCGAAGTCGAGCTGACGCGCCGCAACATTCCCTTCGTGAAATTCGGCGGCCTGAAGTTTCTCGAAGCCGCGCACATCAAGGACGTGCTGGCGGTGCTGCGCTGGGCGCAGAACACGCGCGACCGCGTCGCCGGCTTTCGCGTGGCGCAACTGCTGCCCGGCATCGGCCCGAGCATCGGCCGCGCGCCTGCTCGACCATTTGGCCGCGAGCGGCGATCCGGCGCGCGCGCTCGCCGAGTTCAAGCCGCCGGCGGCGGCGAGCGAAGCACTGGCCGGACTTCGATGCAGACGATCGGCATGTTGCGGCGCGAACGTGGCCGGCTGGCCGGCGGAGCTCGATCTGCGTCTGCCGCTGGTACGCGCCGCATCTGGAGCGCATTCACGACGACGCCGCCATGCGCCAGGCCGATCTCACGCAACTCGCGCAGATCGCCGCCAGCTATCCGAGCCGCGAGCGCTTCCTCACCGAACTGACGCTCGATCCGCCCGACGCCACCAGCGACGAGGCCGGCGTGCCGCTGCTCGATGAGGACTACCTGATCCTGTCGACGATCCATTCCGCCAAGGGACAGGAATGGACTTCGGTGTTCCTGCTCAACACGGTCGACGGCTGCATGCCGTCCGATCTTGGCGACCGGCTCGACGCCGGAAATCGAGGAAGAGCGCCGGCTGCTCTACGTCGCCATGACGCGCGCCAAGGATCAGCTGCATCTGATGGTGCCGCAGCGCTTCTTCACGCACAACCAGCGCGGCGGCGGCGACCGTCACGTCTACGCGCAGCGCACGCGCTTTATCCCCGGCGCGATGCTCAAGCATTTCACGCACTGTTCGTGGCCGCGCGGCGAATGCCGCGACTGGCCGTGGTGCGGCGCCGGCGCGCAATCCGGTCGATGTACGCGCCAAGCTGCGCCGGATGTGGGGCTGACGCGTATATTTTAAAGCGTATAATCGAATTAATTAGAAAAGCCGATGCGGGGAGGACGTGATGGGAATAGGCATTTTGGTGCTC
This sequence comes from uncultured Alphaproteobacteria bacterium, assembly GCA_963741115.1. Taxonomy (GTDB): domain Bacteria; phylum Pseudomonadota; class Alphaproteobacteria; order Rhizobiales; family Xanthobacteraceae; genus Pseudolabrys. The sequence continues at coordinate 107,037 of CAVUGR010000005.1, forward strand.
GCGGCCGGCGTGCTGGCGGCGATCTGGCTGGTCGTCATCGTCGGATCACAATTCTTCGGTCCAAGATAGCCGGAACGCGAACCGGCGCTTATTCGTTTCCAGATTTGCGGCCCAGAAACAGCGTAGAAATTTGGAATGGCGAATAACGACACCGAAGTCGCGATCATCGGCGGTGGCGCTGCCGGCATTGCGGCGGGCCGCCGGCTCGGCCAAGGCCGCCATCCGATTGTCTGGTGGTCGAAGCGCGTCCGCGGCTTGGCGGGCGGGCCTGGACCGTCAGCGACGCTTCGGGCTTTGCGCTCGATCTCGGCTGCGGCTGGCTGCATTCGGCCGACCGCAATCCATGGGCGCCGATCGCCGAGCGCGCAAGACCGCACCCTCGACAAGATCGCCGCCGCCCTGGAAGAAGCCGCGCGCTGCCGATCGGCTTTCCGCCGGCCGAGCAGGAGGACTTCGCCAAGGCGCGCGACGCGTTCTATGAGCGTGTGGAAGCGGCCGCGCAAAAAGAGCCGGACTGTCGCGGCCTCCGACGCTGCTCGAGCCGGGCAACCGCTGGAACAATCTGATCAACGCGGTCAGCACCTATATCAGCGGCGCCGAACTCGACCGGGTGTCGACGCGCGATTTCGACGAATTACGCCGACAGCGGCGTGAACTGGCGCGTGCGCGAAGGCTACGGCAGCGACGATCGCGGCGCTACGGCAGGGCACTATCCGTCATGCTCGATTGCCCGGTGCTGCAGATCGACCACAGCGGCAAGCGGCTGAAGATCGAGACCGCCAAGGGCGCGATCACCGCCGACCAGGCGATCGTGACGCTGCCGACCGCGCTCATCGCCGAAAAGGAATTTCTGTTCGCGCCGGCGCTGCCGGAGAAGGTCGAAGCCGCGCGCGGGCTGCCGCTCGGGCTTGCCGACAAGTTGTTTCTGTCGCTCGACCGCGCCGAGGAATTCGAGCCGGACAGCCGGCTGTTCGGCCGCACCGATCGCGCCGCGCACCGCGGGCTATCACTTGCGGCCGTTCGGCCAGCCGTTCATCGAAGTCTATTTCGGCGGACGCTGCGCGGACGAGCTGGAGGCCGGCGGCGAGCGCGCCTTCTTCGATTTCGCGGCGTCCGAACTTACCGGCGTGTTCGGCAGCGATTTCGCCGCGCCGGATAAAGCCGCTGCACATGCATCGCTGGGCGCGCCGATCCGTTTGCGCGCGGCTCCTATTCATATGCGCTGCCGGGCAAGGCGGACTGCCGGGCGATGCTGGCCGCGCCGGTGGATGACCGGCTGTTCTTTGCCGGCGAGGCCTGTTCGCAAGAATGATTTTTCGACCGCGCATGGCGGCTATCTTGACCGGCGTGGCCGCCGCCGATCAGGTGATTGCCGTGCGTCAGCGTAAGCACACGGCTTAACTACCCACCTTCAGCTCCGACACCAGCCCGCGCAGCGCGGCGATGGTCGAGGCGCCACCACTCTTGCCGGTGCGCGGATTTTCCGACGGCACGTTCTCGATCGTCATGGTGAAGCGCGTGGTGTCGGCATCGACCGTGATGGTGTGGGTGTTGCGCGTGACGGCGGGGTCGGCCCAGATTTCGAGCTGCGTGCGGTCCGGCCCGATGCCGGCGAGGCTGAGCGCCGCGGCGACATTCACATTGGTCGGAAAGCCGCGCGCGCCCTCGCGCGCCGTGCCGTCGAACACTTTCAGCGGCGTCTTCAGGCCGGCGACCGAAATGTCGTGCTCGACCAGATAGGGCGCGCCTTCCAGGCCGGCCGGCGGCTTGCGCGTCACCATTTTCGACCGAATGGATGGTGCCTTCGGCGGCCGCGCGCACGGCGTCGAAGCCGATCAGCGCGCCGGTCGGCACCAGGATGCGCGCGCCGTTGGCTTTGGCGCGCTCGATCAGGTCGCCGTTCTCCAAGAGCTGCGCGACGGAAAGCGGCATGAACAGCCGGCCCTTGTCGATTGCGGAAATGGCGATCTCGCGGAACAGCGCGGGCGGCAGGCACTCCACCACCACGTCGCAATCGTCGGCGAGCGTGGTGATGGTGCGCAGCGCGATCATGTCGCCGATCTGCGGCAGCGCGCGGCGTGCTTTGTCGGCATCGCGCACGGCGACGGCGGTGAGCGTGAGGCCCGGCACGTCGCCGTCGATCAGCCGCCGCGCCACGTCCATTCCGACCGCGCCGAGCCCGGCAATGCCGATACGCAAGGATGGTTTGTTGGCCATTACCGCCACTCGTCCAGCCGATAGCCATCGCCAGTGAATTTGTAGTGCAACCCCGCCGCCTCCATGCGCTCGCTCGGATGCGCGCTGATGCCCCAATGATCGAGCCGGCCGGGCGGCCATTTCCAGTTCTCCGGCGTGCCGGCGACGTGATGCTCGCGTCACCTGCTGCATCTCGCCGGTGTATTCCACCGGCATGTCCTCGGGTCCGAGGAAATAGCAGAACACGTTGTTGCCGGGCCCGTGGCGGCCGGGACCCCATTCCAGCCCGCGGCCATCGTCGCGCATGCGGCCGGCGCCACGCATCACCAACTCCAGATCGGGCATCTCGAACGCGATGTGGTTGAGCGTCGCCCCGCCTGCGTAGCCAAGCACCATGCTGTGATGGTCGGAATTGCAGGACAAAAACCGCAGCCGCCGCGTGGTGTCGGTCAGCTTGAAGCCAAGCACATCGCGCAGACACAGAAAGGTCGCCTCGCTGTCGCCGGCATTGATGTTGACGTGGCTGAGCTTGCGCGGCCGGTCAGGCGCATCGGCCGTGTCGGCGTGGTCGTGCACGCCGCACACCACTGCGATGTTGCGGCCTTCCGGATCCTTGAAGCCGAAGCCGTAGTCGCCGTGCGGCTGGCGCAGCTTAGCGGGCGGGTCGATCGATGTCAGGCCATGGCCGACCACTTGGCTATGCAACGCATCGACGGCGGCGCGGTCGGCGGCGTCGAACACCATGCGGAACAGAACCGGATGCGCGCTGCGGCGAAGGGTCAGAATGTGATGAAACGCGCCAGTGCCGCGCAGATAATGCACGCCGGCTATTTCGCCGACATGGGTCAAATTCCACACCTGGTCGAAAAAGCGCAACGCCTTGTCGAGGTCGGAAAATCCGAGATCGACGCTGCGCAGTGCGCGCACTCTTGCTTTGCTCATCTTGCCTTGCTCATGCAGTCTCGCCCAGAAAACGCGCGGCATTGTCGTGATGCAACAGTTTCACCTCGCCGCCGGTAAGCTTGAGCGCGGCGACGGCCTCGACCGGATGGCGCTCATAAATGTCGAACGGGAAATCGGTGCCGAGGCAAAGCTGGCTTACGCCGAAAGTATCGATCAGGATGCGCAGCGTGTGCGCGTCGTAGATCAGCGTGTCGTAATAGAGCCGGCGTGCGTGCTCGTGCGGCGAGACACCGATGCGTTCGGTGATTTCAGGTCTTGATTTCCAGCCATGCGCCAGCCGCGGCAGGATCGAGGCAAAGGCGCCGCCGCCATGGCTGAAGGCGAGCCGCAGTCGCGGATGCCGGGTCAGCGTGCCGCCGGTCATCAGCGAGGCGATGCTGTAGGCGGTTTCCAGCGGAAAGCCGATGAAGGCCATCAGGCCGGGTGGGCCGACGATGCGCTCCTTGCCGCTCGGATGCAGCGCATGCACGAATACGGCGGCGCCCAGTTCCTCCGCCGCCGCAAAGAACTGCTCGAAGCGCGGATCGCCGAGAGCTGCGCCGTTGATGTTGCTGCCGAGCTCGACGCCGCGGAAGCCGTCGCGCATCAGGCGTTCCAACTCGCGCGCGGCAAGGTCCGGATCCTGCATCGGCACGCCGCCGAGCCCGATGAACCGACTGGGAGCGCGCGCCACCATGGCGGCGATGGTGTCGTTGACGTGGCGGATGAGCGGCGCCGCGTCCTCGACCGGCAGCCAATAGGACAGCAATTCCGGCATCGGCGAGAGCACCTGGCGCGCGATGCTCATGCGGGCCATCGCGTCGGCGCGCCGCTCTACGTCCCAGCATTCGTCGGTGACGGTGCGGAAATTCTTGCCGTCGATGATCACTTGTCTGTGGTGACAGTCGTGCGCAGGCGCCATCGATGGCCACTGTGCGCCGCCGTGTCTTCCGGCGTAAGCCGGAAATTCCGCCGGCACGATGTGGGTGTGGATGTCGATGGCGTTCATTTGCGTCCGGTGAAGTTCGGTTTGCGCTTTTCCATGAAGGCGCGCACGCCTTCGGCATAATCGGGGGTGAGGCTGGCTTCGCGCTGCAGGTCGCGCTCGAGATCGAGCTGGGTGTTGAGATCGTTGCCGGGCGAGGCGTTGAGCGCCGTTTGATGAGAGCGAGGCTTTGCGTCGGCGCTTGCGCGAAATGCTCGCAGATGCGTGTGGCCTCGTACATGAGGGTTTCGTCCTCGACGGCGCGCCAGATCAGGCCCCAACTGGCCGCCTTTTCGGCGTTCAGATCCTGCGCCAGCAGCGCCAGACCGCGCGCGCGCGCGTCGCCCACCAGCCGCGGCAGCAACCAGGTGCCGCCGGAATCGGGGATCAGCCCGACGCGGGCGAAGGACTGGATGAAGTTGCGCCTTGAAGCTGGCAATCACGATGTCGCAGGCGAGCGCGATGTTGCAGCCGGCGCCGGCGGCGACGCCGTTGACCGCGGCGATCACGGGAAACGGAAGCGCTGCGCAATTTGCGCACCAGCGGATTGTAATGTGCTTCCAGCGTGCCGCCGAGCACGACGGTTTCGCCCGGCTTGGCCAGCCGGTCGTTGAGGTCCTGGCCCGCGCAGAAGCCGCGGCCTTTGCCGGTGATCATCAGCGCGCGGCAGCTTTCGTCGGCTTCGGCTTCGTCGATGCGCCTTGCGCAGCGCGTCATGCATCGCCTCGTTGAAGGCGTTGAGCCGGTCCGGCCGGTTGAAGGTGATGACGCGATAGCCGTCGCGCGCTTCGGTGAGGATGGGTGGGTCAGTCATTTAATTGGGTCCCGGCAGCTCGGCCAATTCAGGTGTCATCATCCGCCGCTGCGCGACAAGCTCCAGCGGATGATCCAGTAAACACAATTCTATCGATAGTCAGAGAGTACTGGATGCGCGTCTTCGCGGGCATGACAGCCAGTTAGATCACTTACCAAGAAACTTATCGAGTTCGCCGATTTCCATTTTCTCGCCGTCGACATCGGCGGCGATGCGCTCGTAGAACCGCGCAGCGGCTTCCAGCATGGCGTGCTCGTCGTGATCGTCGCCGACAAAGGCGGATATCTCGTCGAGCTCGGCCACCCAGCGATAGGCCTTCGAGTACATGCCTGGGCACCTGGCGCGTCCGAGCCAGCGCAGCAGCGCCGGCTGGCTTTCGGCGAGTTCGGCTTGAGCGCTTCAGCCGAGCCGCCACGCGTGGCGGCGAGCATCATGGCGGCGCCCAGCGCGGTGAAGCCCTTGGTGATGCCGGCATAGGACATCTTCAACGCCGAGGCGGCGGTGACCGGCCCGTCCAGCACGCGCACGATCAGGCCGTAGTCGTTGAGTTTGGCGAAATCGGCCGCGGCCGGTCCGGCGGCATAAATCTTGGTGTTGGTCGTGCCCGGCTTTGGCGGCGGGCCGATGATGCCGGCGCCGACAAAGGCGCAGCCGGTCGCGGCGATCACTTCGGCGATATGGTTCATGGTCTGCGGACTGACCGCGTTGCATTCGACATAGATTGGCTTCTTGTTGGCGGCGGTGAGCACGTCGGCGTCAGCCGTTGCGCCAGCGCCAGCGCGTCGCCCGGCGGCACGATCGACAGCAGAAAATCGGCTTCCGCCAGCGCGCGGTCGTCGACCGCCTGCATTCCGGCCTCGCGCGCACGTTTGGCGCTCGCTTCGCTGCGGCCGGCGAGCGAAGTCAAGACCGTCACCTTGTGCTCGGTCAGGCGCTTTGCGACCGCCGCACCCATGTTGCCCGGGGCGATGATGGCGACTGTCGGTGTCATGTTCGGCCTCCCGTAGCCGGATTTCCCGGCTGCTGCATCCCGAATACTACAATGTCTGGTAGCAGACATAAAAAAACCCCGATAGTCTGCGCAACGGTTCGTTTCCCTGAATCACGAACGTGCGTGAGCGCGACAGCCCTCCGGCTGGCCGACCGGCATACACATTCATATCGCACAAAGGACATCAGCTTGAACATTAGACAAGACCCGGCCGGCACGGCCGGGGCAAGCGACGCGCGCGCCTGGACCCAGATTCTGCTGCGCTACCGCGATCCCAGCCTGCCGCGCAGCATCATCGAACTCGGCATCACCTTCGGCCCGCTTGGCGGCTGCTGTGGGTCGCTGATGTGGCTGTCCTATTCGTTCGGCTATTGGTGGCTCACTTTGTTGCTCGCCATTCCGGCCGCCGGCTTCCTGGTGCGCCTGTTCATGATCCAGCACGACTGCGGGCACGGCGCATTCTTCCGTCATCGTCTCGCCAATGACTGGATCGGCCGCGCGCTCGGCGTGCTCACCTTGACGCCTTACGATTTCTGGCGGCGCACCCATTCCGTGCATCATGCCACCTCCGGCAATCTCGAGCGCCGCGGCATGGGCGACATCGACACGCTGACGGTGCGCGAATATCTGGCGCTGTCGCGCTGGGGCCGCCTGAAATATCGGCTGTATCGCCATCCGGCGGTGATGTTCGGCATCGGCCCGGCCTATCTCTTCATCGTGCAGCACCGGCTGCCGGTCGGCCTGATGCGCGCCGGCTGTGGTGCCGTGGCTCAGCACGCAGGGCACCAATGCGGCGATCGCGATCGTCGTTGCCGGCGTGCTGATCTGGCTGATCGGCATCGGACGCTTTCCTGCTGGTGCATCTGCCGATCATGCTGCTGGCGGCGACCATGGGCGTGTGGCTGTTCTACGTGCAGCATCAGTTCGAGCACACGCGTCTGGGACGACAACGACAACTGGGATCTGCACGAGGTCGCGCTGCACGGCAGCTCGTATTACGTGCTGCCCGGCATCCTGAGCTGGTTCACCGCCAATATCGGCATTCATCACGTGCATCATCTGTGCAGCCGGATTCCGTATTATCGGTTGCCGCGCGTGCTGCGCGAACACCCCGAGCTCGGCGCCATCGGCCGGCTGACGCTGTGGGACAGCATCAAATGCGTGCGCCTGGTGCTGTGGGACGAAAGCGCCAAGAAGCTGATCTCGTTCCGCGAGATGCGCCGCCTGCGGGCGTCTCCGCAATCGGCCTTATGACCCCGTCACGCCGCCGTCGAGATTGATGCTCTGGCCGGTGACGAAGGCGGAGGCCTCCGACGCCAGAAACAGCACCGCGCCGACCAGATCCTCCGGCACTTCCGCGCGCGGGATGCATTGCATCGCGACGATGCGTTCCTTCTGCGCCGGCGTCACCGTCTTGCGCTCGATCTCGGTGAAGGTCGCGCCCGGCAGGATCGCGTTGACGGTGATGTTGTCGGCGCCAAGCTCGCGCGCCATCGACAGGCTCATGCCGATCAGCGCCGCTTTGGTCGCGATGTAGTGCAGATAATTTGGCCGCCCGAGCCGCACCGCGCCGGAGGCTATGTTGATGATGCGGCCCCATTTGGCGCGCCGCATCGCCGGCAGCACGGCGCGCGCGCACAGGAACGGCCCGGTGAGGTTGACGCGCAGCACGCGTTCCCATTCCTCCAGCGGGATCTGGTCGAACGGCCGCATCTCCAGCGTCGAGAAATATGCCGGCATTGTTGATCAGCACGTCGATGCGGCCGTATTCGTCCTCGACCACTTCGATCATTTCGGCGATCGAGGCCTGGTCGGCGACGTCGGTGGTCACCGCCAGCGCCTGGCCGCCGGCTTTCAGGATTTCCGCGGCGACGCTGGCTGCCTTCGCTTCGTTGCTCTCGGCGATCACGACGCGCGCGCCGGCCAGCGCGAAGGCCTTGGCGAAGACGCGGCCGATGCCTTGCCCGGCGCCGGTGATGATGACGACGCGGTCCTTGAGCGAGGGGAACAACGAGCGTTCTGCAGGTCGGTCACGCTGCGCCTTTTTCGAGTTGCGGCAATCGTCTCCAGCGCCGCTCGCGCGTTCCACGGCGTCCACCACGGCTTGATGCCGAGATCCTCGGCGATCACCGAGGCGGTGATGTAGCCGGCGCCGCCGGAGATCGCGCCGCCCGGATGGCCGGCGGAACCGGCGCTGTACAGATTCGGGATCGGCGAGCGGTAGCCGAAATGGTTGTACATCACCTGCTCGGCGTTGAACGCGCCCATGAAGATGTCGCCGCCGCGCATGTTGATCATCTCCTGCACGTATTCGCGGCCGGTATAGACGTAGCGGCCGAGGATGTTCTTCGTCGTCATGTTCGGGCAGTAGCGCGCGAAGGTCTCGACGATCTTGTCGGCGAATTCTTCCTTGAAGTTCTCGTAGCTCGCGCTGCCGATGTCGGGATCGAGCGGCATCACGTGCCAGCAATAGGTGGTGTGCTTGCCGGGCGGCGCCTGCGTCGGATCGAGCAGGCTCAACGGCCCGGAGCCGAACTGCACCAGCTTCGGCACGCGGCCGGCCTGCACGTCCTGATGCGCGGAGAACAGATCCTCCATGGTCTCGGCGCCGATGCTCCATTTCATCGCGCGGTTGATGTTGGGATCGAATTTCTCCGCCGCGAAGCGCGGGCTCTCGTTGAGCGCCAGATGCAGGCCGAACAGGCTCCAGGCGGTGTACTGGAAGCTGTCGAGTTTTTTCAGGAACGGCGCGGGAAGCTGTGCGCGCCCGACCAGGTTTTCGAACGTCTGGTGCACGTCGAGCGTCGAGGCGACGAATTGCCGCGCCCGCACGGTGCGGCCGTCGGCGAGTTCGATGCCGGTGGCCTTGCCGTTCTCGATCACGATCTTGTCGATGCTCACCTGCGGCTGGTAGGTGCCGCCGGCGGCGATGAAGGTCTCCATCAGCCCGCGCGCCAGATTGAACGAGCCGCCCTGGCAAAGCTGGTAGCCGCTTTCCAGATCGAAGGCGCGGATCACCGAGCCCATCGGCGAGGTCTTCGACAGAGTGTCGACCAGCCAGGTGCCGAACAGCGACACCTTGAACAGGAACAGCAGCCGGACATGCTCGTTCTCGAACAGTTCGCGCACGACATCGAGCGGCTGGCGGCTGGCCACGTCGAGGAATTCGCGGCCGAGCGCAGTGCGGTTGAGCAGCGCCTCGCGTTCCGCCTGCGGCAGCGGCTCGGCATAGCGCTCGGGCAGGAAAATCTCGCGCGTGATCTTTTCGGCCTTGCGGTTCCAGTCGCGGAAGGTCTGCGCGTCCTTCTTGGAGAAGCGCGCGATATTGGCGACCGACTCTTCCAGGTCGCGCCCGAGCACCAGCGCCGAGCCGTCGTGGTGCGCCTGGCCGAATTCGTAGCGCGGCGTGATGTAGGTGACGCGCTCGTCAAGTCCGAGATCCTTGAACCAGGGCGTCTCGCTGATGTGGAAATGATTGATCGAATGCAGGTTGTGATAGAAGCCGGGCAGCGTCACTTCTTCGGTGCTCAAGCCGCCGCCATAGGGCAGCCGCCGCTCCACCAGCAGAATGTCGAGCCCGGCGTTGGCGAGATAGCTGCCGAGGATCAGGCCGTGGTGACCGGCGCCGATGATGATGCCGTCATAGGTTTTTTCCAGCGCCTTCGACAAAGGTCGTACATCCCGACTTTGAGGGTGAGCCGCGAGGCTCAGGCCGCGCTAGACTGCCGGGTCGGCCGGCGAACAGGTCAATGGCCGTGCGGCATGGCCAATAACCCCTAATTGCTGGCCATTTCGCCGCACGCGCAAGCTGCGGCTCTTGCGCCGATGGACCTTTAGCGGCCGATCCCGGTACATTAGAGTATCCAAAGGAATAGGGCCCGGAACGGCCCCGGGGAGGATCAGATATGCGTAAAGCGTTGTTGGCCGCGAGCGCCGCATTGCTGCTCGCAGCGGGCTCAGGCCTGGCCCAGCAAAAATCGATCAAGATCGGCTTCGTCAGGACCTTCAGCGGCCCGATCGCCGTGATCGGCAACGACATGCGCAATTCGTTCGAACTCGCGCTCGACCACATGGGCCGCAAGATGGGCGGCCTGCCGGTCGAGGTGATCTACGAAGACGACGCGCTTCAAGCCGGAAGTCGGCAAGCAGAAAACCGAAAAGCTGATCGAAGTCCGACAAGGTCGATTTCATCGCCGGCTACATCTGGTCGAACGTGCTGCTGGCCTCGCTCAAGCCGATCGTCGATTCCAAGACCTTCCTGGTCATCGCCAATGCCGGTCCCTCGCAGATCGCGGGCGAGCTGTGCTCGCCGACCGTGTTCTCGACCTCGTGGAAGAACGACCAGACGCCGCAGGCGATGGGTCTCTACATGAACCAGAAGGGCGTGAAGTCGGTCTTCCTGATCGGTCCGAACTACGCCGCCGGCAAGGACATGCTCGCCGGCGTTGCCTCCACCTTCAAGGGCAAGGTGGTCGGCGCAGGAACTCACCACCTGGCCGTCGCAGCTCGACTTCTCCGCCGAGCTGTCGAAGGCGAAGGCCGCCAATCCGGATGCGATCTTCGTGTTCTATCCGGGCGCGGCCGGCGTGCAGTTCCTCACGCAATATGCGCAGGCCGGCCTGAAGGGCACGATCCCGCTCTACACCGCCTTCACCATCGACGAGTTGTCGCTGCCGCGGCAGAAGGATCTCGCGCTTGGCGTGCCCGGCGCGCAGGAATGGGTCAACGATCTGCCGAATGAGGCCAACAAGAAGTTCGTCGCCGACTACATCAAGAAGTATCCGGGCCTCAAGCCGTCGTTCTACGGCGCGCAATCTACGATGCCGCCAAGCTGATCGCGTCGGCGGTGGCCGCCACCAAGGGCAAGCTGGACGACAAGATCGCCGTGCAGAAGGCGATGGAAAAGGCCAACTTCAAGTCGGTGCGCGGCGACTTCAAGTTCGGCAATAACCACATGCCGATCCAGAACTTCTACCTGCAGGACGTGGTGAAGAACGGCGAGGGTGACTTCGTGCTCAAGACCGTCGCCACCATCGTCAAGGACAGCCAGGATCAACTTCCACGACAAGTGCCCGATGAAGTGATCCGGTTCACGGCAATGACGGCGGCGGCGCATCCGCGCTGCCGCCGTTTGCTTGTCAGGATATCGCAAGTTTCAATGATTGATCGGCCATGACGCTTTTCATCGAGCAATGTCTGAACGGCTTGCAGTTCGGCCTGCTGCTGTTCCTGCTGGCCGCCGGCCTGACGCTGGTGTTCGGCATCATGGACCTGGTCAATCTGGCGCACGGCTCGCTCTACATGATCGGCGCTTATTTCGCCGCGACCTTCGCGGCCTGGACCGGCAGTTTCGTGCTCGGCGCGGTGCTGGCGCTCGCCGCCACCTTGGTGGTCGGCATGGCGGTGGAAGTGATCGCGATGCGCCGGCTCTACGGCCGCGACCATCTCGACCACGTGCTCGGCACCTTTGGGCTGATCCTGTTCTTCGATGAAGCAGTGCGGTTGATCTGGGGGCCGGAGGGCATGAGCCTGCCGCTGCCGTCCTGGCTCAACCGGTCGGTGGAGATTTTGCCGGGCGTCAATTATTCCGCCTACCGGCTCTCTATCATCGTGGTCTCGCTGTCGGTCGCGGCCTTCCTCTACGTGCTGGTGATGCGCACGCGCATCGGCATGCTGATCCGGGCCGGCGCCTCCAACCGCGAAATGGTCGGCGCGCTCGGCGTCAATATCAAGCTGCTCTACACGCTGGTGTTCGGCCTGGGCGCCGCGCTCGCAGGTCTCGCCGGGCTGATGCAGGCGCCGATCCTCACCGTGCAGATCGGCATGGGCGAGAACATTCTCATTCTCGCCTTCGTCGTCACCGTGATCGGCGGCATCGGCTCGATCCGCGGCGCGCTGGTGGCGGCGATCTTGGTCGGATTTCTCGACACGCTCGGCCGCGCCTTCTTCCCCGATCTGTTGCGGCTGATGTTCACCAAAGAGGTGGCGGCGACCGCCGCGCCCGCGCTCTCGTCGATGCTGATCTATCTGCTGATGGCGGCTGTGCTGGTGATCAAGCCCGAAGGTCTGTTCTCGGCGGGCGGGAAATGAGGCGCGCGCTCACCGTCCGCAATGTCGTCATCGTCGCGCTGCTGATCGCGCTGACGCTGCTGCCGGTCTATGTCGAGTTCGGCGGCAGCCGCTTCCTGCTCACGCTGTTCACCCGCATCATCATCCTGGCGTTGGCCGCCTCGAGCCTCAATCTGATCCTCGGCTATGGCGGCATGATGAGCTTCGGCCATGCCGCCTATCTCGGCATCGGCGGCTATGCCGTCGGCATTCTGGCGCATGAGGGGGTTCTCTCGGGCTTCGTGCAGTGGCCGGTGGCGGTCGCGGCTTCCGCGCTGTTCGCGGCAATCATCGGCGCGCTCTCGCTGCGCACGCGCGGCGTCTATTTCATCATGATCACTCTGGCCTTTGCGCAGATGGCCTATTACATCATCTCCGGCCTTGCCCGTTATGGCGGCGACGACGGCCTTACCATCTACACGCGCAGCCAGTTCGTCAGCCCGATCAATCTGTCGAACAAGGTGCAGTTCTATTACGTGTGCCTCGTGCTGCTGTTTGCCACGATCTATCTGATCTGGCGGCTGGTGAATTCGCGCTTCGGCATGGCGGTGCAGGGCGCGCGTTCGAACGACACGCGCATGCGGGCGATCGGATTCCCGACCTATCGCTACAAGCTCGTCTGCTTCGTCATCGCCGGCACGTTGTGCGGGCTCGCCGGCGCGTTGCTGGCCAATCACACCGACTTCGTCAGCCCGGCGATGATGTATTGGACGCGCTCGGGCGACCTCATCATCATGGTGGTGCTCGGCGGCATGGGCTCGGCCTTCGGTCCGTTGATCGGCGCGGTGGCGCTGCTGGTGCTGGAGGAAGTGCTTTCCAGCATCACCGAGTATTGGCAGATCATCCTCGGGCCGCTACTGCTGCTGGTCGTGCTGTTCGCGCGCGGCGGCATCGACGGGCTGCTCAAGAAGGTGCCGCATGGCTGAGCCGCTCTTGCAGGTCGAGAACCTCGCCAAGCGCTTCGGCGGCATTGTCGCCACCGACGATCTTTCGCTTGCCGTCGCCAACGGTGAGCTGCACGCGGTGATCGGGCCGAACGGCGCCGGCAAGACCACGCTGATCGCCCAGCTCAGCGGGCAACTGAGCCCCGATTCCGGCCGCATCCGCTTTTCTGGCAACGACATCACTTCTTTACCGATGCACCGTCGCAGTGCGCTCGGGCTGGCGCGCTCGTTCCAGATCACGTCGTTGTTTCTCGATCTCAGCGTGCTCGACAATGTGGCGCTGGCCGTGCAGGCACATGCCGGCCATTCGTTCCATTTCTGGCGCAATGCGCGCAGCGAGCCGGAATTGCGCGAGCCCGCCCGCGCCGCGCTCGCCCGCGTCGGCCTCGCCGGACGAGCCGATCTGCCGGCATCTCTGCTTAGCCATGGAGAGCATCGCCAGCTTGAATTGGCTATGGCGCTCGCGGGCTCGCCCCGCATGCTGCTGCTCGACGAGCCGATGGCGGGCTTAGGCCCGCAAGAATCCGCTCGCATGGTGGAGATGCTGCGCGCCTTGAAGCGCGAGTTGACTATTCTGCTTGTCGAGCACGACATGGAAGCGGTATTCGCGCTCGCCGACCGCATTACGGTGCTGGTCTATGGCCGGGTGATCGCATCCGGCGCGCCCGCCGACATCCGCGCCAACCCTCAGGTGCGCGACGCCTATCTGGGCGAGGCGGAGGGCGCTGCTCATGGCTGAAGCCTTGGCTGAGAGCGTCCTTGAGCTGCAAGGAATCGAGACCTGCTATGGCTTGAGCCAGGTCCTGTTCGGCGTGTCGCTGAAAATTGCGGCCGGCGAGATGGTGACGTTGATGGGCCGCAATGGAATGGGCAAGACCACCACCGTACGCTCGATCCTGGGGCTGACGCCGGCACGCGCCGGAACGATCCGCTTCATGGGCGAAGAAATCCGCGGCCTGCCGCCCTACAAAGTCGCCAAGCTCGGCATCGGGCTGGTGCCGGAAGGCCGACAGATATTTCCCAATCTCAACGTGCGCGAGAATTTGTTGGCGACGGCGGTGCAATGCGATGGCGGCTGGACGCTGGAGAAAGTCTACGGGCTGTTCCCGCGACTCTCCGAGCGCGCAACCAGCATGGGCAACCAGCTCTCCGGCGGCGAGCAGCAGATGCTCGCGATCGGCCGCGCGCTGATGACCAATCCGCGGCTTTTGATTTTGGACGAGGCGACCGAGGGCCTGGCGCCACTGATCCGCACCGAAATCTGGCGCTGCCTGGCGCGCTTGAAGGAATTGGGCCTCGCGATCTTGGTAATCGACAAGAATGTCGGCACGCTGATCAAGGTCGCCGACCGGCATTTCCTGATCGAACGCGGCCGCGTGGTGTGGAGCGGCGCCTCGCGCGAACTCGCCGCCGCGCCCGACGTGCAGCACCGGTATCTGGGGGTATAGTTTTTTGTCGTCCCCGCGAAGGCGGGGACCTAGTACGCCGCAGCTTTGCGATTTAAATCGAAGCGCCTGCGATTACTGGATACCGCTTTCGTGGGCATGACAACAACAGGCTACTCCGCCGGCTGTGCCGGAGGGGATCGCCGGAAAATAAAGGTCGGGCTGGCGCCGCCAAGCTTGCGGTGTAGCCGATCGAGCAGCAGGTAGATCACCGGCGTGGTGTAGAGCGTGAGCATCTGCGACACCAGCAACCCGCCGATGATGGTGATGCCGAGCGGGCGGCGCAGCTCGGAGCCAGGACCAGACGCGATCACCAGCGGCAACGCGCCGAGCATCGATGCCATGGTTGTCATCAAGATCGGCCGGAACCGCTCCATGCAGGCCTCGTGAATAGCCGCGGCCGGCGACAGGCCGCGCTTGCGTTCGCCTTCGAGCGCGAAGTCCACCATCATAATGCCGTTCTTCTTCACGATGCCGATCAGGAGAATTATGCCGATGAAGGCGATCACGGTCAGCTCGGTGCCGGAAACCTGAAGAGCGAGCAGCGCGCCTAGGCCCGCCGACGGTAGCGTCGAGATGATGGTGAGCGGGTGCGCCAAGCTCTCATACAGCACGCCGAGCACGATATAGACAGCGATCAGCGCGGCCAGCAGCAGCAGCGGTTGCGCGTTCGCCGACCGTTTGAAGGCTTGGACGTCGCCGGAGAAGTCGGCGTGAACTACGTCGGGAATGTGCATCTCCGCCGTCGCCCGCTCGAGCGCGGCGGTAGCGACCTCGATCGGGGTATCGGGCGCGATATTGTATGTGATCGTCACCGCCGGGAACTGGCCCTGATGGTTCACCACCAGCGGCGCCACGCCGCGCTCGACTTTCGCCACCGCCGACAGCGGCACTTGTTCGTTGCCGTTGCCGGCGACATAGACTTGGCTGAGGTCGCCCGGATCGCGCTGATATTTTCCGGCCACTTCCAGGATGACGCGGTATTGATTGCGCGGCCCATAGACGGTCGAAATTTGCCGTTGCGAGAACGCATCGTTGAGCGCGTTGTCGATGTCCTGGATGCGCACGCCGAAGCGTGCGGCCGCCTTGCGGTCGATGTCGACGTTTACTTGCAGCCCGCCCTGCTCGCGGTCGGTGGTGACGTCCAGGATGCCGGTCACTTGCTTCACCCGTTCGATCACCCGCGGCACCCAACGATTCAATTCGTCGATGTCGGCGCTCCACAGCGTGAACTGGTATTGCGAGTTGCTCTGCCGTCCGCCGACGCGCAGATCCTGTGCCGGAAACATGAACACGCTGAGGCCCGGGATCTGGCTGAGCTTGGCGCGCAGCCGCGCTACCACCCGCAGCGTGCTGACGTTGTCGCGTTGGTTGAGCGGCTTGAGGCTGATGAAAAGGCGGCCGCGATTGACCGCCGAGTTGAACGGCGAGGCGCCGACCGAGGAGCCCAGGCCCTCCACAGCCGGGTCGGCCAGCACGATATCCATCGCCTTGAGCTGCAACTGCAACATCGCCTCGTAGGAGATATCGGTGGAGGCCTGCGTGCCGCCAAAGATCAGGCCGGTGTCGTCCTGCGGGAAATAGCCTTTCGGCGTCTTGATATAGAGATCGACCGTGAGCGCGATGGTGGCGAGGAACACCATCAGCGCCAGCGCGCGATGTTCGATCACGAAGTCGAGCGTCCGGTCATAGAAAGCAATCATGCGCGAGAGCACGCCCTCGATCCGGCGATCGAGCCAGGTGGCGTCGCGGCTTGGCCCGGAGCGCACGAAATAGGCGCAGATCATCGGCGTCACCGACAGCGATACCACGGTCGAAATGGCGATCGCGAAGGCCAGCGTCACGGAGAATTCGCGGAACAGTCGTCCGACGATGCCACCCATGAACAACAGCGGAATGAATGCGGCGATCAGCGAAATGGAAATCGACACTACGGTGAAGCCGATTTGCTTGGCGCCCTTCAAGGCGGCACGCAGCGGCGAGGCGCCGCGTTCCAGATAACGGAAGGCGTTCTCGATCATCACGATGGCATCGTCCACCACGAAGCCGACGCTCACCGCCAGCGCCATCAGCGACAGATTGTCGACGGAGAACCCAGCCGCCCACATCGCCGCGCAGGTGCCGGCGAGGGATAGCGGTACGGTCACACCGGCGGCCAGCGTTGCCGCAGTGCGCCGCAGGAACAGGAACACGACCATCATCACCAGCACGACGGTTGCCGCGAGCGTGAGTTGCATGTCGTGCACGCTGGCGCGGATGGTCTCGGTACGATCGGTCAGAACCGCGATATCGAGGCCGGTTGGAACGAATTGCCGCAGTTCGGGCAGCAGATCGTAGATGCGGTCGACGGTGTCGATGACGTTGGCATTGCCCTGCTTAGTGATGATCAGCAGCACCGACGGATCGCGGTTGAACCAGCCGGCGGAGCGGCTGTTGCGCACGCTCGGGCGCACGATGGCTATATCGGTGAGACGGATCACCGTGCCGCCCACGGTTTTCACCACCAACGGATTGTAGTCGCGGGCTGTGCGCAGCTGGTCGTTGAGGCCGATGGTGACGGCACGATCGGCGCCATCGAAAGTGCCCACCGGGCCGGCCGCGTTGGCATTGGTGATCGCGGTGCGCACATCCTCGAGCCCGAGGCCCATGGCGGAGAGGCGCGCCGGATCGACCCGCACGCGAATCGCCGGCTGCTCGGAGCCGGCCACGGTGACATCGGCGACCCCGTCCACCTGCGACAGGCGCTGCGCGATCACGCTGTCGGCGGCGTCGTAGATCGCGCTGGCCTGCATGGTCTTCGAGGTCAGCGCCAGGATCAGGATCGGCGCCGCCGCCGGGTTGGCCTTGCGGAAGGTCGGCAGCGTCGGCATGTCGCTCGGCAAATCGGTGAGCGCGGCGTTCAGCGCCGCCTGCACGTCGCGCGCGGCACCCTCGATGCTTCGGCTCAAGTCGAACTGCACGGTGATGCGCGACAAGCCGAGCGATGAGACCGAGGTGAGCTCGGTGACGCCGGCGATCTCGCCTAGGCGCCGTTCCAAGGGAGCCGCCACCGTCGCCGCCATAATATTGGGATCGGCCCCGGGCCGATTGGCGGTCACGTTGATGGTCGGGAAATCGACGCTCGGCAGGCTGGCGACCGGCAGAAAGAAATAGGCCACCGCGCCCACGAGAAACAGTCCGACACCCAACAGCGTGGTGCCGATCGGCCGGCGGATGAAGGGCCAAGAAAAATTCATGTGGAGTTCATGGGAACGTAAAGTTCAAGGTCGCCCTCGTGCCGGCCGCAGCCGTGGCGGCGCCGGTGGCGGGGACGGCACCAGCCGCGCACGCAGCCGGTCCATATAGAGGTAGATCACTGGCGTGGTGTAGAGCGTGAGCAACTGGCTGAGCAGCAGGCCGCCGATGATGGTGATGCCAAGCGGATTGCGTAGTTCCGAGCCGGTGCCGCTTTCCAGCGCCAAAGGCAGCGCGCCGAACAGCGCGGCCAGGGTCGTCATCATGATCGGGCGAAACCGCAACAGCGCCGCTTGCACGATCGACTCTTCGGGCGTCAGGCCCTGCTCGCGCTCGGCATCGAGCGCGAAGTCGATCATCAGGATGGCGTTTTTCTTCACGATGCCCATTAACAGCACGATGCCGATCAGCGCGATCACCGAGAGGTCATAACCGAACAGCATCAGCGCCAGCAGCGCGCCGACGCCGGCCGAAGGCAGCGTGGAGAGAATCGTGAGCGGATGGATGAAGCTTTCGTACAGCACGCCGAGCACGATGTAGATGGTGATGGCGGCGGCGAGCAGCAGCCACGGTTCGCCGGCCAGCGACTTGGCGAATTCCGCGGCGTCACCCGAATAGCTGCCGGTCACCGACCTCGGCATGCCGATCTCCTGCTGCGCCGCGCTGATCAGCGACACCGCGTCGCTCAGCGCATAGCCCGGCGCGAGATCGAAACTGATGGTGACGGAGGGGAATTGCTCCTGGTGCGCGATCACCAGCGGCGCCGAGGTGTTCACGAAGCGCGCGAAAGCCGCAAGCAGCACCTGGTTGCTGCCGGTGATCGCGTTGGGGGTAGCGGTGGTGTTCGTGTTAGTGGTGCCGTTCGCGGTATTGGCGACGGTCGCTATCGTGCCGTTGCTTGTGGTCGATCCGGTGACATAGAGTTTGCCGAGCGCTTCGGGATTTTGCTGGTAGCGCGGTTGCGCCTCCAGGATGACGCGATACTGGTTGGCCTGGCCGTAGATGGTCGAAATCTGCCGCTGGCCGAAGGCGTCATTGAGCGTGTCGGTCACCGCCTGCATCGAGACGCCGAGGCGTCCGGCCTGCTCGCGGTCGACATTGATCTGCACGCGCGGGCCACCTTCCTGCGCTTCGGAGGCGACCTCGTACATGGCCCGCTCGCTGCGCAGCCGGCGCGTCAACTTGCCGGACCATTCGATCACCTCGGCGGTGTCGGTGCCGACCAGCGTGTACTGATACTGCGCGCGGCTTGGGCGCGTCGAAATCTGGATGTCCTGCGTCGGCTGGAAATATACGGTCATGCCGGGGATGCCGACGACCGAATCCTTGAGCCGGGCGATGATCGAGTCGATGCGGGCGCTGCGCGCATCGCGCGGCTTCAATGTGATCGCTAGCCGGCCGGCATTCGGCGTGGCGTTGAGCGTGCTGACGCCGATCACCGAAACCACGCCGGTGACGTCCGGGTCGGCGCGGATGATGGTTTCCACCGCGCGTTGGCGGCGCCGCATTTCGGCGAACGAGACATCGGTGCCGGCTTCGGTTACCGCGGTGATCAACCCGGTATCCTGCAATGGCAGGAAGCCCTTCGGGATGACGATATAAAGAAGGATCGTGGCGGCCAGGGTTGCCAGCGTCACGATCAGCGTCTCGCGCTGGCGGCGCAGCACCCACAGCAGGCTTTGGTGGTAGAACGCGACCGTGGTGTCGATCGCTTCCGAAAAACGGCGCATTAGAGCATTGCCCTTGGCTTCGCCGCCGGCCTCTCCGTCCTGCTGACGCAGCAGCCGGGCGCACATCATCGGCGTCAGCGTTAGCGAAACGATGGCCGAAGCCACCACCGCGATGGTCAGCGTGAGCGCGAATTCGCGGAACATGCGCCCGACCAGCCCGGTCATGAACAGCAGCGGGATGAACACCGCGATCAGCGACAGCGTCAGCGAGATGACGGTGAAGCCGATCTCGCTGGCGCCGCGCAGCGCCGCCTGCAGCGGCGTCTCGCCATCTTCGATATGACGGACGATGTTTTCGATCATCACGATGGCGTCGTCGACCACGAAGCCGGTGCCGATGGTCAGCGCCATCAGCGACAGATTGTCGAGCGAGAAGCCGCAGAACCACATCACGCCGAAGGTGGCGACCAACGACAACGGCAGCGCCACGCCGGCAATAATGGTGGCGCGCATGGTGCGCAGGAAGATCAGTACCACCAGCACCACCAGCACGATGCTCAGCATCAGCGTGAACTGCACGTCGTGGATCGAGGCGCGAATGGTGGTGGTGCGGTCGTTGACGATGATGAGCGAGGCGCCGGCCGGGATCGAACGCTGCAGGCGCGGCAATTCAGCGCGCACGCGGCTCACCGTCTCGATCACGTTGGCGCCGGGCTGGCGCTGCACGTCAACCACGATGGCCGGCATGCCTTTATACGAGGCGCCGACCTTGCTGTTCTCCAGCCCATCGATCACGTCGGCCACGTCGCTGAGCAGCACCGGCGCGCCGTTGCGGAACGCCACCGTGATGGCCTTGTAGGCGTCGGCGCTCGCGATCTGGTCGTTGGCGGCGATGGTGTAGGACTGGTGGGCGCCGTCGAGCGCGCCCTTGGCGCCGGCCACATTGGCGCCGACGATGGCGGTCCGCAGGTCTTCGAGCGCGATGCCATAGTTGGCCAGCCGCGACAAATCGGCCTGGATGCGGATTGCCGGCCGGATGCCGCCTTGCACCGAGACGTGGCCGACGCCGGTCACCTCCGATAGGCGCGGCGCCATGATGGTGTCGGCTATGTCGCTGAGCGCGCGCTGGTCGATCGTTGTCGAAGTGAGCGCCAGCGTGATGATCGGCGCGTCGGCCGGGTTCACTTTCGAATAGAGCGGCGGATAGGGAAGCGTGCGTGGCAGCGTGGAGGCGGCGGCGTTGATTGCTGACTGCACGTCCTGGGCGGCGGCGTCGATGTCGCGGGAAAGATCGAATTGCAGCGTGACCTGGCTGATGCCGAACGAACTCGATGAAGTCATGGTCGCCAATGCCGGGATCTGGCCGAATTGGCGCTCCAGCGGCGCGGTCACCAGTGCGGCAATGGTGTCGGGATTGGCGCCGGGAAGCTGGGTGGTGACCTGCACGGTCGGAAAATCCACCTGCGGCAGCGCCGATATGGGCAGCGACCAATAGCCGAGCGCGCCGCCCAGCATCGCCGCGACGCCAAGCAGGGATGTCGCGATTGGGCGGTGGATGAAGGGGGACGAGACGCTCATTGTTGCCGGTTCGGCCTGCCGGTGCCGCCGCCTTGTCGCCGTCCGCCTGATGGGCTCGCGGCGGGAGCGCCGGTGCCGTCGCCAATCGAAATCTTGGCTCCATCGGTGAGGCGGGCAAATCCGGTGGTGACCACGCGCTCGGGCGGCGTTACGCCCACGGAGATCACGGTCTGGGTTTCGTCCTGCTTTTGCACCGTGACCGGCTGCGTCTCCACCGTGTTGTCGTCCTTGACCATAAAGACGAACGTACCGGCCGGTCCGCGCTGCACCGCGCCGGTCGGGATCACCACCACTTGCTTGAGCGTGTCGATCAACAGCCGGACGTTGACGAACTGTCCCGGCCACAGTTGCAGACTGGCATTGGGAAATTCGGCCTTAAGCCTGACCGTGCCGGTCGTCTGATCGACCTGATTGTCCACCACCCGCAGCACGCCGCGGTCGATCACGGCATCATTGTCGGAGCGCATCGCATCGACGCTGAGCGGGCCTTTCGCGAAGGCGGCATTGACCTCGCCGAGATCCTGTTGCGGCAGATTGAACAGCACCGAGATAGGCTTGACCTGGGTGATGACGACAATGGCCGGCGAACTCGACGCATGCACAATATTGCCTTCGTCGACTTGGCGGATGCCGGTGCGCCCGTCGATCGGCGCCACGATGTCGGTGTAGCTCAGCAACGCCTGCATATTCTCGATCGCTCCCTGGTCGGACTGGACCAGCGCTGCGTATTGGGCGACCAGCGCCCTTTGGGTGTCGGCCTGTTGGCGGTTGATGGCGTTGGTGAGCGCAAGCTTTTCATAGCGATCGAGATCGATCTTGGCGTTGGCGAGTTGCGCTGCGTCCTGTGCTTTTTTGGCCACCGCCTGGTCGAGCTGCGCCTGGTATATGGTCGGATCGATCCGTGCCAGCACGTCGCCTTTCTTGACGTCGTCGCCTTCCTTGAAGCCGACGCTGAGCAATTTCCCGTCGACCTGCGGGCTCACCGTGACGGTGTTGAGCGCCTTGGTCGTCCCGACCGCGTCGAGATAGACCGGCACGTCTGCCTTGACGGCAGGGGCGACCAGCACTGGCACCGTCGCGTCGGGCTGGAAGCGGCCGCGGCCGGAGCGCTGGTCGGACGATCCGGTGAAGAAATAGATCAGGGCCGCGGCCGACACAATAACGATTAGCCCGATCACAAAAGTGCGGCGCTTGCGTTGGCTGGCCTTGGCCCAGATCTGTTTCGGCAATTCACCGTGCATCGGTGGTCTCCACCGGCGGCCGCGGCAGCCACCCGCCGCCGAGCGCCTGATAAAGGCTCACGATCGCCTGGAAATGCGCGAGTCGTGCCTGCACATAGGTGTCTTCGGCGGTAAATAGAGTCTGTTGAGTTTGCAGCACGGTGACCAGATCGATTGTGCCCTCGCGCAGCCGCTGCTCGGAAATCTCGAAGGCGCGCCGCGAGGCCGTCACCACGTCGCGCTGCAACCGCTCGCGCAGCGCGGTCTGGCGGATGCCGTCGAGCGCGTTCTCGACGTCGACGAAACCGCTGATCACCGCCTTGCGATAGGTCTGCAACAATTCGTCCTGCATACCTTTCTGCAAATCGAGATTGCCGAGCAGCTTGCCGCCTTCGAAGATCGGCTGCGTTAGGCCGGCGGCCACGGAATAGATAATCGACTCCGGCCGCGTCAGCAGCCTGAGCACGGCGCTTTGGTAGCCGCCTTCGCCAGTGAGCGTGATGCTCGGCAGGAATTGCGCGCGCGCATTGTAGACATTGGCGTTGGCGCTGGCGAGTTTTGCCTCCGCCTCGCGGATGTCGGGGCGCTGGGTGAGAAGCTCGGACGGCAGGCCGGGCGTGACACGCGGAACGGCGAGCGCGCGCAACGATCCGCCGCGGATGCGCACGCTTTCGGGGGAGCGCGCCATCAGCAAGGCGAGCGCGTTGCGGTTCTGCGTGAGCGTCTGCTCCAGTGGCGGGATCGCGGCGCGCTGGGTGGCGACCAGGCTTTCTTGCTGCGCGGTGTCGAGCGCCGAGGCGGTGCCGGCGGCAAGCCGCTGCTGAATCAATGTGAGCACGCGGGTGGCGGCTGCCAGGTTGTCGCGCGCCACGCTTAGACGATCCTGGGAGGCCAGAACCTGAAAATAGGCATTGGCGGCGGCCACCACGGTGGTGAGGCCGACCACCTCGCGCTCGTAGCGGGTGGCGACCGCCAGCTCTTCGTCCCGGCGCAGCAAGGCGCGATTCTTGCCCCAGAAGTCGAGTTCGAAGCTCGCCGTCAGCGTGGCCTTCATGTCGCTTTTGACTTGGTCGGGCGGAGCCACGCCCGCGATGTAAGCGGAGTAGCGGCTGGAGCGGCTCTCCGGGGCGAGCGTGTTGGGGTTCGTCTTGCCACGCGTCATGGTTTGCGAGTCGCGCGAACGCGTCGCGTTGCCGTCGAGATCGATTGTCGGCAACAAAGCCGCGCCGGTGACGCGCGCTGTGGCGTCGGCTTGCACGATGCGGGCGATCGCCACCGCAATATCGAGATTGGCGGCCCGCGCTTCTTCGATGATTTCGGTCAGTTCCTTGGAGCGGAAACCGCGCCACCAATCGAGCTCCGGCAGCGCCTGCTCGGCCAATGCCGGGTCGCGCGGCCCGCGATCGTAGTTGGACGGAATATCGAGGCCGGGCTCGGGCTTGTCGCCGGAAAGCAGGCACCCGCCGAGCGGCAGCATCAGGCAGACTCCCTGGAGCATGGTCAAAAACGGTCGCGCCAGCGGTTTGGTTCCGCTCCGCACTAACTGGCTACCGCAACCCATACGCAAGACTTCTAAAACGGTTGAAACGACTCAGCCGGTGAAAGCTAGCCTGATCTATTGTCGGCTGCTCGCGGCATTTCGGCCCGGCGGCCAATCGGCCAAGGCATTGCGGCCGGCGGACGACATTTTGCGCCGCCGTGCTTGCGAATACGCCCTGGATGACCTGATCGAAGTTTTGCCGCGCCGCGCGGGTTTGCGTCATCGCCGCGCGCATCGCCGCGGTGTCGAACGGCTCGCTCCGCAGCGTCTGACGGATCTCGTCCTGCGCAGCGCGATATTTGCCCTGCGTGTCCTCGATGGTGGCGCGGTTGCTCTGGATCTGGCCACGCAGAAGATCGGCGTCGGCCGGCGGTAAGGTGGCGGCCAGCCGCTCGACCCGCACGAACACGTCGCGGTCCCAGGCCGGCGGGGAAGGCGCACGCACCGCCAGTGCCGCGGCGATGCCGATGAAGAACAGATTGAGCGCGAGCGATGAGAGCAGCAGCCAGCGCGACGAGCCGCGCGTCATCGCGGGAGCGAATTGTTGGGCGACGGTCATGGGCGTGCTCCGGTCAGCGCTTCGGGTTCGAACACGACCGAGCCGAGATCGGCGCGGCTGGCGATGGCATAGGCCGAATTCGGCCCGCTGATGCGGCGATCGAGGCCGGCGATGCCGATCGTGAAGCCGAGCGCCGCGCAGCAGGCGAGCGCCGCGACGCGCGGCCAGGCCGGCGCGAATTGCCAGTCGAGCAGCACCGTTGGCCAATGCCAACGCGACGTGTCCTGCCGCGGCAGCGGACCACTAAGGCGCGCCAGCACCCGCTCGACCGCAGCCTCGTCGGCGCGCGACCCCTCTTGGCGCTTGAGTGAGCCTCCGAGCAATGTCTCGAACTCCTGATTGTCCATTTTAATCGCCCTCATCGATCACGTGACTTAAACGCGTACGCAAATTCTGTTTGCCGCGCACCAGCAAGGTCTCTATCGCGGACACCGACGTATCAAGAATTTCAGCGACCTGCGCATTGCTCATGCCCTCGCCGTAAGTGAGCACGATTGCTGTGCGCTGACGCGCCGGCAGCTCGGCGATTGCCGCGGCGACCAGGCGCTCGCGCTCGTCGTGTTCCGCTTTCTCGACAATGCCGGGCGCCGGGTCGACCAGTTCGCCGGCGGCGTCCAGCGCGACCCAGGGTGCGCGCCGCTTGCGGTCGAGACAGAGATTGACCACCACGCGGGTGAGCCAGGTGCGAAACAATGCCAGCGGCTGCCAGCGCGGCGCATGGGTCCAGACGCGCAACATGGCTTCCTGCGCCACGTCTTCCGCGTCGGCGGCATTGCCGAGGATGCGGCGGGCGAGCCCAAGCATGGCCGGCAGATGGCGGCGCGATAGGTCGCGGAACGCCGGCTCATCGCCGCGCGCGACCCGGGCCATGAGGGCTTCGTCGCTGTCATCCATTGCAGTCGGGCGGTCGCCATCGTGAAATTCGGTCCATTGTAGTGCTTGGCCTATCTGATTAACGGACCGCGGGCGTGAATCCTGTGGACCCAGCAAAACAGGGGGAGCTGCGGATCAATCCGCCCAGTCTGGCTAAGCTATTGAGTTATCGGGGTTAAGCAACCCGGGCGGACGGGGCTTGAGACCCGCTACCGCCCCGGCGCGACATCCGCCAGAGCAAAGCCGGCGATGCGCTTGTAGTTGTCCGACAGCGCGCGCAATTCGTCCTGGGTGATGTATTTGTCGAGATCGTCGAATGGTCTTGTCGCCGACCAAGTTGCTCGACCTTGATATTGATGAAATCCGGCGGGTGCTCGCGATTGGTGCGCACCACCTTGGCGGCCGGCTCGGCGCGGGCGGCCTCGTAGGCTTTGAGCGCCGCGCGCGGGTCGGCATTGACTTGCAGGCAATCGGCTAGCGTGCGCGCATCGATGGCGCCTTGCGCCGCGCCGTTGGAGCCGCGCGGATACATCGGATGGGCGGCGTCGCCGCCCAGCGTGACGCGGCCGAAGGTCCAGCGCACAATCGGGTCCTTGTCGACCATCGGATATTCCAGGATCTGGTCGGCGTCGCGGATCATCTGCGCCACGTCCAGCCAGTCGAAATGCCAGCTTTCATAGAGCGGGAAGAAATCGTCGAGATCGCCGGGCTTGTTCCAGTCGTTCTGTTCGTAGGTGTCGCGCTTGATTTCCGCCATCCAGTTGATGAGCTGGTTGCCCTCCGCATCGATGTTATCGACGATCGGATAGATCACGATCTTGCCGGTCAGGATCGAACCGATCCGCATATAGGTGCGGCCGCCGAGGATCGGCTTTCTCCGCGTCACCCCGCGCCAGGTATTGATGCCGGCGAAGGCCAACTTGTCGTCGGGGTAGAATTGTTTGCGGATCGACCGAATTGATGCCGTCGCAGGCGATCACGACGTCGGCGCGCACGCTGTCGCGCTTGTTGAATCGGACCGTCACACCGGCATCGTCCTGCTCGACGCCGGCGCAATCGTGATCGAGCAAGATGGCATCGGGCCCGAGCCGCTTGTGCGCGGCTTCGTACATGATCATATGCAGCCGGCCGCGATGGATGCCGACTTCCGGATATTGGTAGCCGGCGAGCTTGCCGCGCGCTTCCTTGTAGATGAGCTGGCCGAAGCGGTTGAAGAAACAGCTGTCGCGGTTCTCGATGCCGGCCGCGAGCAGTTCGTCGCCCAAGCCAAGCGCACTGAGTTCGCGCATCGCATGCGGCAGCAGCGTGATGCCGACGCCGAGCGGCTTCATCTCGCCGGCGCGCTCGTAGATGCGGCAGTCGATGCCGCGCTGCTTTAAGTTCAGCGCGAGTGAAAGCCCGCAAATCCCACCGCCGACAATGGCTACATTCATGGTTGTTACCTTGTCCGCCCGCCGGACGGGCCGAATGGACGAGATCGGGAAATTCCTGTCAACATGGGGGCGGAAACAGCCGACACGGGCAGGGAAACAAACGGGAGGAAAAATCATGGATAAGGCAATGTACGACCGCGGCATGGCGATGCGCCGCAAGGTGCTGGGCGACGAATATGTCGATCGCGCAGTTGCCAATACCGACGATTTCAATCGTCAGTTCCAGGAGCAACTCACCGAATATTGCTGGGGCTCGGTCTGGGGCGACGATGCGCTCAAGCCGCGCGACCGCAGCATCCTCAATCTCGGGATGATCGCCTGCCTCGGCCGCATGCATGAATTCGAGGCGCATTTCCGCGGCGCGTTGCGCAATGGGCTGACCCCGAAGGAACTCAGCGCCATCCTGCGCCAGATTGCGGTCTATTGCGGGTTCCCGGCGGCGGTCGATTGCCACCGTGTGGCCAAGCAGGTTCTGGCGGCGGAGGCCAAAAAGACTTGATGAAGAAAACCTGAAGAAGTTCAGCACCCTGAGGCAGAATCACGGTATTGAGATAGCCGTATTCTTGTCTTGAATGTGCCTTCATCACAGGCCATTTCAGGGGTGTGGCAGGCAGGTGGGTTGCTCGCGCTGCCAGGGGTGGACGATGGTTCGACGCTTTAGTCTTTTGATGCTGACGCTGCCTTTGGCGGCGGCCCTTCCGGCCGTATCCGCCCAAGCTCAGTATTACCCAACGCCGCCGCCGCCGCCCTACTACCGCAGCGCTCCGCCGCCGGGCGCCTATGAAGAACGTTTGCCGCCAGTCATCTACCAGGATCGCCTGCCGCCGCCCGGCTACTCGGCCGACGATGACGACGACGATGTGGTACCTCCGCCGCGCCGCGGGCCTCGGGTCAACCAGAATGCCGCAGCAAAGCCAGCCAGGTGCGCCCAATCGCATTTTGCCGTATCCGGAAGAGGCCGACGTCGCGCCGGCGCCGCCCGGCTTCGTGCAGCCGTACGGCCGGCCACCCGCCTACGGCCGTCAACTCGATCAACAGCCGCAGGGTTATCCGCCTGCGGCAAGAAACGACCCCAATGCGATCCGCCCGCCGTCACCAATCGGCGTAGCGCCGCCCGGACGCCACCCCGCGGCCCGTATCGCCGTCCGTCACCTCGGCGCTGCCGCCAGAAGACCGGCCCGAAGAGGGCCAGCCGAAAGAACTGCCGCCAAATCTGAAGAAGCAACTGGTGAGCTATCAGACGAGGGAGCCGGCCGGCACCGTCGTCATCGATACGCCGAACACCTATCTTTACCTCGTTCTCGGCAACGGCCAGGCCATCCGTTACGGCATCGGCGTCGGACGCGAGGGCTTCACCTGGGCCGGCACCGAACGCATCAGCAAGATGTCGGAATGGCCGGACTGGCATCCGCCGCCGGAAATGATCGATCGCCAGCCCTACCTGCCGCGCTTCATGGCGGGCGGCCCGGGCAATCCGCTCGGCGCACGCGCTCTCTATCTCGGCAAGACGCTGTATCGCGTGCACGGCACCAACCAGCCTTCGACCATCGGGCAGACGGTGTCGTCCGGCTGCATCCGTCTGATCAACGAAGACATCGAGGATCTCTTCAGCCGCGTGCAGGTCGGCTCACGCGTTGTGGTGCTGCCGGGCAGGCCGCCGGCGAACACGGTGGCGAATTCCGGCAACCCGCCGGAACCTGCAAATCCGATGGCGCCGCCAGCCAGGACCGGCTCCACTATCTCCGGCTCGCAATTGCCGCCGCCACGCTAATCTGTTTGCCGCCTGTAGCGGCTGGCCTGTCCCTGAACTAACATCGCGCCAATAGACCATTCGCCCGGGCTTCTCCGGGCAAGGGCGGCATTGGGTTCAGGAAACCACAGGAGGCCGGCATGGCGCGCGAACAATCGCGAACCAAATTGAATCGACGGAAATTTTTGGCAGGCGTGGCGATAGCCGGTGCGGCAGCGCAGCAGCGCGGCGCCGAGGCAGCCACCGCGGCAGATCCACAAACTGCCACCGTCCCGCCGCGCCCTTCGGCGCTCCGCCCCAATGCGGCGATCGCGGCGGCCGAAGCGGGTGTGCCGCAGGTCGCGGTGCAGGCCGAAGGCACGCCCGCCTCCGACTTCATGGTCGACGTCATCAAGTCGCTCGATATCGACTATTTGCCCTGCAATCCGGCGCAAAGCTTCCGCGGCTTGCATGAATCGCTAATCAACTACGGCGGCAACAAGAAGCCCGAATTCCTCACCTGCACGCATGAGGAAGCCGCGGTGGCGATGGCGCACGGCTATTTCAAGATTTCCGGCAAGCCATTGCTGGTGCTCTGCCACGGCACTGTCGGCCTGCAGCACGCGGCGATGGCAATTTACAATGCCTGGTGCGACCGCGTGCCGGTGATCGTAATGGGTGGCACCGATCTCGACGCTTCGAGGCGTCCGCCCGGCGTGCCGACGTTCCATTCGGCGCAGGACATCAATGCTCTGGTACGCGATTTCACCAAATGGGACGACCAGCCGGTCTCGCTGCCGCACTTCGCGCAGTCTTTCGTGCGCGCCTACAAGATGGCGATGACGCCGCCGCACGAGCCGGTAATGATCGCGCTCGACAGCGGTCTGCAGGAGGATACGGTGCGCGAGCGCGCCAAGCTCACCATACCGCGCTACGTAGCGACCGCGCCGCCGCAGGGCGACATGAACGCAGTGCGCGAGGCCGGCCGTCTGTTGGCCAATGCCGAGCGGCCTGTGATTGTCGCCGACAAGCTGGCGCGCACGGCCAATGGCATGAAGTTCCTGGTTCAGTTGGCCGAAGCGCTGCAGGCGCCGGTCGTCGATCAGAAAGGCCGGATGAATTTCCCCAACACCCATCACCTGTTCCAGACTTCGCGCGGTCGCGCGCTGCTCGGCCAGGCCGATGTGATCATCGGACTTGAACTTTCGGATTACTGGGGCACGGTCAACGGGTACATCGACAACGGCGAAAATGACGGCGCCGGCTTGCAGGAATCCCACATCAAGCCGGATGCCAAGCTGATCAGCATTAGCTCGATCGCGCTCAACACCAAATCGAACTATCAGGACTTTCAGCGTTTCCAGGTCATCGACGTCGAGATGGCGGGCGACGCGGAAGCGACCCTGCCGGCGCTGATCGAGGCGGTGAAGCAGGCGCTGCCGGCAAGCCGCCAGGCGGCGATCGAGGCGCGCGGGCAAGGCATGAAAAAGGCCTGGAGCGAAGCGCGCGACCGCACGCGGGCGGCCGCATCCTATGCCTGGGACGCCAGCCCAATCAGCACCGCGCGCATGGCGATGGAAGTCTACGCGCAGATCAAGGACCTCGACTGGTCATCGGTCGGGGGCGACCGTCAGTTGTCGAGTTGGCCGAGCCGATTGTGGCCGATGGACAAGCACTATCAACATATCGGCGGACCGGGCGGCTACGGCATCGGATATGGCTTGCCGGCCGCGGTCGGCGCGGCGCTGGCCAATCGCGACGCGGGACGTTTCTCGGTCAACTTCCAGCCCGATGGCGACATCATGTTCTCGCCGGGCGCACTGTGGACCGCGGCGCGACACAAGATTCCGCTGCTGTCGGTAATGCACAACAATCGCGGCTATCACCAGGAGGTGATGCACGTGCAGCGCATGGCGAACCGGCGCAACCGCGTGGCCTATCTCGGCAAGGACTTAGGCCCGCTCGGCACGCGGATCGAGAATCCCAACATCGACTTCGGTAAGCTTGCGAGTTCGATGGGCGTCTGGTCGGCTGGTCCGATCACCGATCCGAACGAACTCGCTCCGGCGCTGAAGAAGGCGGTGGAGGTGGTCAAGGCCGGCGAACCCGCGCTGGTCGATGTCGTGACGCAGCCGCGCTGAGGGAATTTACATGCAAGTTCATAACGCACGCGCGTTTGTGCTGGCGCTGGCCGTCGGTTTTTTGGCGCCGGTCCATGCTTCGGCAGCGTCCGCCGAGCATGGCAAGCAAGCGTTCATACAGAATGGCTGTTGGCAATGTCACGGCACCTCTGGGCAGGGCTCGATCATTACCAGCGGCGGCAAGCGGCTGGCGCCCAATCCGCTGCCGTGGGAGGCGTTTTACGGTTTCGTGCGCTCGACCAACCGCGAGATGCCGCCCTACAGCGAAAAGATATTGTCCGACGCCGATCTCGCCGACATCTACGCCTATCTGCAAGCGGTGCCCAAGCCGCCGGACGCGAACAATATCCCTCTGCTTAAGTAATTCGATCCCGTCCCTGCGCGTTCACGCGCGCCAGCCGCGTTACCGCCTCGATCACGGCGCCGGGATCGGCTTGGCCTTTGCCGGCGATGTCGTGCGCGCTGCCATGCGCCACGGAAGAGAATAAAATCGGCGAGCCGATCGACAGGCCGGCCGTGCGGTTGAAGGCCTGCAGCTTGGCGGCGATGTGGCCCTGGTCGTGCAGCATCACGATGAAGGCGTCGCAGCCTTTTTTGCGGAACATGGTGTCGGCGCCGAACGGGCCGGAGGCCTCGATGCCGGCCTGTGCGGCGCGTGCGATCGCGGGAATGATGATCTCGATCTCCTCTGTGCCGAACATGCCTTCTTCGCCGGCATGCGGATTGAGGCCGCCGACGAAGATTTTTGGTCTGGCAATGCCCAGCCGCCTTAGCGCTGCATCTGTGACCCGGATCACGCGCTCGACCCGTTCCGGCGTGATCAGCGCCACCGCATCGCGCACGCTGACATGCAGCGTGGCATGCGCGATGCGTACATCGTCGAAGCAGATCATCAGATAGACGTCGTTGACCGGCGTCCCCGTTTCGCGCGCGACGAACGAGGGATATCCGTCAAAGTCGACGCCGGCAGCTTTGATCGAGCGTTCGGTCTGCGGCGCCGCCACCACCGCCTCGACCTCGCCGGCAAGAGTCGTTTTTATCGCGCGCCGGGCGCTGGCGAGCGAAGCGCGGCCGTAAGCGGCGTCCACCGTGCCGAACTTTACCGGCACATTGGTGCCGTCGCTGGCGTCGAGCAGGTTTACCGCGCCGTCCGACCAGTCGGCATCCGTGGATTTGGCGATTACATGGAGATGCGGCGTTAAACCCGCCGCCCGCGCGTGCAATTCCACCGCGGCCGGGTCGCCCACCAGCAAGGGCCGGCATAGCGCTTTGACGCGGCTGTCGAGCGCGGCCTTGAGCGCGATCTCCGGGCCGATCCCGGCCGGGTCCCCGGTGGCAATGGCAATTCTGGGCAAGTCCATGTTGTCTTCCCCGGCGGGCGCGACTGCCTATAATGGGCCAGCTGCAAAGTTGCGGGAACAATAACAAAAGCTCAGGGAAACGTCGCCATGATGTCGCGTGAACAGAACGACCAGTTGAGCCGCATCGGCCCCGGCACGCTGATGGGCAAATTGCTGCGGCGCTACTGGGCGCCGTTCCTGATGGCGTCGGAAATCCCCGAGCCGAACTGTCCGCCGGTGCGCGTCAAGCTGATGGGCGAGAGCCTGGTCGCCTTCCGCGACAGCAAGGGCAAGATCGGTCTGATCGACGAGTTCTGCGCCCATCGCGGCGTCTCGCTCTGGTTCGGACAGAACGAGGAATGCGGTCTGCGCTGCCCCTATCACGGCTGGAAATACGACGTGACCGGGCAGTGCGTCGACCTGCCCTCGGAGCCCGACAGCAGCTTCGCCAAGAACATCAAGTTGAAGTCCTACCCCTGCATCGAGAAGGCCGGTCTGGTCTGGGCCTATCTGGGTCCGCCGGAACTGCAGCCGCCGCCGCCCGCGCTGGAATGGACCGATGTCAAACCGGAGCAGCGCTTCGTCTCCAAGCGGCTGCAGGAATGCAATTTTCTGCAGGCTATGGAAGGCGGCATCAATTCCAGCCACGTGTCGTGGCTGCACGGCAGCGAACTCAACACGGATCCGCTGTTCAAGGGCAGCAAGGGCAACGAATACAACGAGAAGGACCGCATGCCGCGCTTCGAGGTCGAGGAGTTTGCCGGCGGCCTGCTGATCGGCGCGCGCCGCAACGCCGACGCCGGCAAATATTATTGGCGCATCACGCCGTGGATCATGCCCTGGTACACGATCATCCCGCCGCGCGCCGGCCATCCGTTGGGCGCGCACGCCTGGGTCCCGATCGACGACGACACCTGCTGGGCCTGGAGCATCAATTATCACCCCAAGCGCGCGTTGACGAAATCCGAAGTGTCCGCGATGCAGGACGGCGAGGGCATCCACGTCAAATACGTGCCGGGCACGTTCATCCCGCTCGCCAACAAGTCGAACAATTATCTGATGGACCGCGAAGCGCAACGCCACGGCCATTCGTCCACCGGCGTCGACGGCATCGCCATGCAGGACGCCTCGATTCAGGAAAGCATGGGCGCGATCCAGGACCGCACCCGGGAGCATTTGTGCGCGACCAATTCAGGCATCGTCATGACGCGCAAGGTGCTGCTGCGTGCGGCCAAGGAGGCAAGCGAGGGCAAGCCGGTGCAAGCGACTGAACCCGAAGCGCAACGCGTGCGCTCTGTATCGGTCGAACTCGATCAGGGCGTTTCGTTCGCGCAAGGGTCAAAGCACGGCCTCTACCGCGAACTCGGCACCGATCCGCTGTCGGTTTAATTCTTGGTACTAGGGAAACTTGAACATGCCGCACTACACCGCGCTCGTTACCTTAGCTGCTGTCGCGCTGTATTTTTGGACTGGGCTGGCGGTTGCCAATGCCAGGCAGAAATTCGGTGTGATGGTGCCGGCGACGACCGGGCATGCCGATTTCGAGCGCGTATTCCGTGTGCAGCAGAATACGCTGGAATGGATGCCGATCTTTCTGCCGCTGCTCTGGTTCTTCGTGCTCTATGTCAACGACTGGGGCGCAGCTTTGCTGGGCCTGGTTTGGATTCTTGGCCGCATTCTCTACATCCGCGGCTACAGCGAAGCGGCCGAGAAGCGCCACCAAGGGTTCTTTCTGCAATTGGGCGCCTGCGGCGCGCTGTTTATCGGCACGCTGGCCGGCATTGTCTGGCGCATGGCGCACGGCTGGTGATGAGGTTCGGCTGACATCTTGTTGCGCGCACATTATCCCATCGCGATCGTCGGCGCCGGCCCGGCCGGACTGACGCTGGCCAATCTGCTCGGCGCCTATGGCGTCGAGACGATCCTGCTCGAGCGCAACGCGGAGACCGTGCATGAACCGCGCGCAGTCTCCATTGATGACGAATCGCTGCGCACCATGCAGGCGGCGGGTCTCTCCGCTGAAGTCATGAGCGAGACCGTTGCCGGCTACGGCTCGCATTATTACTCCGCGCGCGGGCGCTGTTTTGCCAAGGTGCAGCCGACCGAGCAGCCGTTCGGTTTTCCGCGCCGCAACGCCTTTCGCCAGCCGGTCTTCGAGCGGCAATTGCGCGAGGCGCTTTCGCGCTTTCCGCATGTGACGGCGCTGTTCCGGCATGAGCTGCTCTCGTTCGCGCAAAGCTCGGTCGGCGTATCCTTGCGGGCGCGCGATGAAAACGGCGATGCCGTCAACATCACCTGCGATTATCTGGTGGCCTGCGACGGCGCCAGCAGCCTGGTGCGCCGCCAGCTCGGCATCGGCATGAGCGGATCGACGTTCAGCGAGCGCTGGCTGATCGTCGATCTGGAGAATTCGCCGAGCGCCTCGCCGCACACCAAGGTGTTCTCCAATCCGCAGCGGCCCTGCATCGCGCTGCCGGGTCCGCACGACACCCGCCGCTACGAATTCATGATGCTCGGTC
Source organism: uncultured Alphaproteobacteria bacterium (assembly GCA_963741115.1). Taxonomy (GTDB): domain Bacteria; phylum Pseudomonadota; class Alphaproteobacteria; order Rhizobiales; family Xanthobacteraceae; genus Pseudolabrys. Next base: position 141,298 of record CAVUGR010000005.1, read on the forward strand.
ATGAACGCGACGAGGATCTGCTGGCGCCCGATAAAGTACGGCAATTGCTGGAGGCGCACGAGGCGGCTCCGGAAAGCCGCATCGTGCGCAGCGTGGTCTATACGTTCCATGCGCGGCTCGCCGATCGCTGGGGCCAGGGACGGATATTTCTCGCTGGCGATGCGGCGCATTTGATGCCGCCGTTCGCCGGGCAGGGCATGAACAGCGGCCTGCGTGACGCCAATAATCTGGCCTGGAAGCTTGCCGCGGTGACGCGTCGTCAATTGGGCCCAAGCCTGCTTGCCAGCTACGAGCCCGAGCGCCGCGATCACGCCGGAGCCATGATCGAATTCGCCCTCAAAATGGGCCGCGTGCTGGCGCCGCCGACTGCGCGCGCCGCGTTTATGACCGAATACGGCTTTCGCGCGCTCGCGCTGATTCCCGGCGCGCGCGATTACATCGCGCAGATGAAGTTCAAGCCGCCGCCGCGCTTCGAGCACGGCTTCATCGTGCCGGATTGGGCAGGCAGCCGGCGCACCCTGGTCGGCCGGCTGTTTCCGCAGCCGCGCGTCACGACGCCGGACGGCAACGAGGTCTTGCTCGACGATGCGCTCGGACCGGGGTTCGCCATTCTTGTGCACAGCAGCCGCGCCGGAGGAGTGATGCCGGCGCTCGCCTCAGCGCCGTGGAACAAGCTCGACGCGCGCCGCTTTATCCTTGCCTCCGGACGCGACGATCTGCCGGCGGGGATTCCGGCGTTGCGGATGATTGGCAAAGTTGACCGACGGCTTGCGCGCTTTGCCGATCATGTGATCGTGCTGCGGCCGGATCGCTATGTCGCAGCCTGCATTCCGATCCACGAGCTTTCCGACGGCGCGGCGGCATTGGGCAATTTAATTCAGTCGACTTTCGCGGCGTCCGCGAAACTCACTCCGCCGCGCTGACCTTGGGCGGTCCGATCGCCGCGTTGACGCGCGGCATCACTTGCTCGGCCATCAACTGAATCGAGCGCCTGGCGAGCGCCGGATCGACCCAATCCATGCCGGCATAGACCAGTTCGCCGAAGTCGCCGGTCTGCTCGCGCATCGCCAGAATCCTGTCCACCACCTTGTTGACGGTGCCGTGGATCACGCAGTGATCCATGATGTAGTCGTGCGTGATCTCGGCGTCCGGCTGCTCCTTGTGGCTCTTGAACACATAGACACGGTTGCCGCGCCGCATCTTGGCGCCCATCTGCTCGAAATAGAACCGGTAGGGGCTCTTGGCGTCCTCGCGCCCGTAACGCAGCGCGGTCGCCTCGTCGTCGGCGACGAAGATGGTGCGCGCCACGCGCCAGTCGGCGATGTCGGCCTTGGCGCCCGCTTCCGCACGGCCCTTGGCGTAATTGGTCCAATGCGATTTGAGGTGGTTCGCCAGCAGAAAGTTCGCCGACAGCGGATGGAAATCGCGCTTGCCCATCAGCACCACGCCCGGCGAGAACGGCGCCACCACGGTGCCGACGATTTCCGGCCGCGGTTTCTGGAACGGCTTGGCCAGCATGCCGACGCCTAGTTCGAGCGCGGCCGTGCGCGCGAAGCCGACCTTGAATCGGTTGTCGGGGAAATCGATGTCGTAGGGCGGATCGCGCTCCCAGACCGCCAGGATCACGTCGATCGCCTCGGCGAAGATCTTGTTGCGATCCTCGTCCAGGATTCCGATCGCTTCGCAGTCGGAGGTGAGGGCGCCGGGCGAGACGCCCATGATGAAACGCCCTTGCGCCAGATGGTCGAACATCGCCGCGTTCACCGCGATCACCACCGGATGCATCTGTGCCAAATTGGTTGTGCCGGTGGCGAGCTTGATGGTCTTGGTGTCGTGGATCAGCGTTGCCTGGAACAGCATGCTGTTGGTGATGTTTTCGCAGGCGTCGGTCAGGTGCTCTCCGACGAAGGCGTCGTAGAAACCGAGTTTGTCGCAAAGGATGATCGCCTCGCGGTCCTCGCGCAGCGTCTGCGACCAATCCCGCTCCATGGGATGCACCGGCATCGTGAAGTAGCCCAACCGCATTGCCTTCTCCGAACCTGAATTTCTTGGCCGCAAACTAGCCGAGTGCGGCCGCCGATGCAGCAATTCTTCGGTCGCGGCCGGCGGGATTTGGGCAGGCCTAGGTTATTGATTCAATGACAAATATCAATTTTGAGAGGGCGAAAAATTGAGCCGGCGGACGGCTCAGGCTACCCGATATTCCACAGCCGTCCGGGACCCATTTCGGAACCACGCGACAAGAGACTAGGTTGGCCGCGAGTTCTCATGCAATTCGGCCGGGGTTCGCCATGCTGCGCTGGTTTCACGCCTTGATGCCGAAAGAGGAGCGTTTCTTCGACCTGTTCGCGCGCCATTCGAAGGCCGTGCTCGCCGGCGCGGAGGCCTTGCGAGCGATGATGGAGGGTGGCGAGGCGCTCCAGCGCAACTATCAGATTGTGATGGACCGCGAGCAGGATGCCGATGACGTGACCCGCGAGGTGCTGATCGCGGTGCGCCGCACCTTCATTACGCCGTTCGACCGCGCCAATATTCGCGACCTGATCACCTCGATGGACAATACCATCGACCAGATGCAGAAGACCGCCAAGGGTGTCGTGCTGTTCGACGTCACCGAGTTCACTCCGCAGATGAAGGAAATGGCGGACGCGATCGTGAAATGCGCGCAGTTGGTCCAGGAGGCGGTGCCGCTCCTGCACGCGATCAGCTCCGAGGCCGTGCACATCAGCGACATGACCGCGCAAATCTCGGCGATCGAAGGCCGCGCCGACGAGCTGCACGATATCGGCCTCAGGGTGCTCTACCAGACCAAGGCAAAGACGGACCCGATGGCTTTCTTCGTCGGCAACGAAGTCTATGACCATCTCGAGAAGGTGGTCGATCGCTTCGATGACGTAGCCAACGAATTGCACGGCATTGTCATCGGGCACGTGTAGCCGGAGTTAGATCATGGATGCCGTGCTATCCCTGCCGGTGCTGATCGGCCTGATCGCGGTCGCGCTGGCGTTCGATTTTCTCAATGGACTGCACGATGCCGCCAATTCGATCGCAACCATCGTCTCTACCCGCGTGCTGCGGCCGCAATACGCGGTAGCCTGGGCGGCATTCTTCAACTTCATCGCATTTCTGTTTTTCGGCCTGCACGTCGCCAATACGCTCGGCACCGGCATTATCGCCGCCACCGTGGTCGATCCGCACGTGGTGTTCGGCGCGCTGATGGGCGCGATCATGTGGAACCTGATCACCTGGGGTCTGGGGATTCCATCGAGCAGTTCGCACGCGCTGGTCGGCGGACTGGTCGGCGCCGGTATGGCGAAGGCGGGCGTCAGCGCCATCGTGTGGAAAGGTCTAATTCCGACCACGGCCGCAATCGTAGCCTCGCCACTGATCGGTTTTCTGCTCGCAATATTAATGGTGCTGGCGCTGTCTTGGATTTTAATACGCCGGACGCCGTTTGCGGTCGACCGGATGTTTCAACATCTGCAGTTCGTCTCCGCTTCGCTATATTCGCTCGGCCACGGCGGCAATGACGCGCAGAAGACCATGGGTATCATCGCCGTGCTGCTTTATTCGCAAGGCCAACTTGGCGGCGAATTCCACATTCCGTTTTGGGTGGTGATCGCGTGCCAAATCGCGATGGCGCTCGGCACGCTGATTGGCGGCTGGCGTATCGTGAAAACGATGGGCTCTAAGATCACCCGGCTGACGCCGATGCAGGGCTTTTGCGCCGAGGCCGGCGGCGCCGCGACGCTGTTTGCCGCGACCTGGCTCGGCATCCCGGTGTCGACGACCCACACCATCACCGGCTCGATCATCGGCGTCGGCGCCGCGCGCAAGATGTCGGCAGTGCGATGGAGCGTCGCCAACAACATCGTTATTGCCTGGATCATCACGATCCCGGCCTCGGCGGCGATCGCGGCGCTGTTCTATTGGCTGTCGCGGGTGTTCGCCTGAGGCCTAGGCCGCGACACGGGCGAGGAAACCCTCGACCTCGTGGCGTAGTTCGGCCGCCGCGGCTTCCACCGCCTGCGAAGCGGCGAGCACACTTTCCGCCGAGGTGGCAGTCTCACTCGCCGCGCCGGCCACTTCGTCGAGCACCGCCACCACTACCTTGGCGCCGCCGGCGGCGCTCGCCACATTCTGCGAAATCTCCGCGGTCGCGGCGCTTTGCTGCGCGATGGCGGTCGAGACGTTGGTGGCGCAGCCGTCGATTTCCTGCATGCGGCTGGCGATGCGGCCGATCGCCGCCACCGCGCCGCTGGTTGCGCCTTGCACCGACGTGATCAGCTTTGAAATATTCTCGGTCGCCTGGGCGGTCTGTACCGCGAGCGATTTGACTTCCGACGCCACCACCGAAAAGCCCTTGCCGGCTTCGCCGGCGCGCGCCGCTTCGATGGTGGCATTGAGCGCCAGCAGGTTGGTCTGCCCGGCAATGGCGCGGATCAGCTTAATCACGTCGCCGATCTTTTGCGCGGCTTGCGCCAGCTTCGCGATCTGCCGGTTGGTCCCCTGCGCTTCGCTGACCGCCGCGCGCACGATGTCGGTGGTCAGGTCAAGCTGGCGGCCGATCTCGCCGATCGAGCCGGTCAACTCGTCGGTGGCGACCGCCGCGGATTCCACGTTCGTGGATGCCTCGTTCGAGGCCGTCACCGCGCTGGCGGCGCCTTGGGAAGTGTGCCCGGAATTGGTCAGCAGCGCCGCGGCGGTGGTGCGCATGGCCATCGCGCCCTCGGTCACGGTGCGCAGGTGCTCCTCGACCTGCTGGCGGAAGGCGGCGATCGCCCGATCGATCGTGGCGCGGCGTTGCTGCTGCCCCTGCATCGAGGCGCGTTCGCGCTCCGCATCGCGCCGCTCGGTGATGTCCTCGTGCGTCGCGACCCAGCCGCCGTCCGGCATCGGCCGATTGATAACCAAAGTCGTCCGGCCATCTTTGGATATTACTTCGTTGCGGGTGACGGTGCCTTGCGCCATGGCGGCTTGCAGCTCGCGCCGGTATTCGTCGGGCTCGCGCGGGAAATTGCCCGCGGCGATTCGGAAATTGAGCAGGTCCGTGAGGCTACGCCCGGGCTGGGCGATGTCGTCGCTGAGGCCGTACATCTCCCGGTAGCGCCGGTTGCACAGGACCAGCCGTTCGTGGCGGTCGAACATGCACAGGCCTTGCGACATATTGTGGAGCGCGACGCGCATGCGCAGATTTTGCATGTGTGTTCGCTGGATGCGGAGGGCTTGGACGAGCGTCATCGCCAGCGCCGTAACAACGGCGGCGAAGCAGGCCGAGGCGACAGGCTCCGGCGCCGGGGCGACCCAGGCGGGCAGCGGCAGAACGTATTGCAACAGGGCAAAGATGACGGCAAAGCAAAGGCCGCCGCTCAGCGCGACCTGACGCACGCGCGCGGTTGCGAGTGCTGAGCTGGCATTGTTCATAGTTGCGTCCCGGCCGGCGGCGGACACTATTCCCCAAGGCGTTGTTTTGCAGTTAATTGCTGGTAGTTAAGTGGTTAAGAAAAACTTAAAGCACGGGTTGGGGAGTGCACCGGATGGCCAAGTTGCGGGCGGTAGAGTGCCGCGAATTTATCAAGGCGGTGGTCGAAAAGGCCGACGCGATGGGCGTGCCGGTCTCGATCGCGGTGGTCGGCCCGGAAGGGCACCTGATCGCGGTCGAGCGCATGGATGAGGCCGGTTTCATCACCCCCGACACGGCCATCGCCAAGGCCTATACGGTGGTGGCGTTCCGCTCCATGAGCCCGCGCTTTCCCGACGGGCTGGTGATCCAGCAGTGGTTCAAGGAGCGTAATCCGCAATTGCTGATCAGCCTTGCCGCCATGACCAACGGCAAGATCGCCGCCTCGGGCGGCGGCGCGCCGGTGTTCAGGGGCGACGAATTGGTCGGCGCCTATGGTATCAGTGGCGGCACCTCGCAACAGGACGAGGAGATGGCGATCTATGCCCGCGCCAAGGTTGGCTGGGCGCACCAGTCCGCTTCCGAGCCGAATGCGAGCGTGAAGGCGCACATCAACGAGCTCTACGCCAAGGCCGGCATCACCGACCGTAAGCTGTAGATACCCGCGACAAGCGCGGGCATGACAAAGTGAAGCCGGAGCACGAGACATGGACCAACCGACCGCTGCGCGAAAAGCCGACTTGTCCGCCTGGAACGGGCGCGTCGAGGATGACTTGCTGCTGCGCGGGCAGGGCCACTTCGGCGACGACGTCAGGCCGGGTGGCGTCCTGATCGCGCATTTCGTGCGCTCGCCGCACGCCTTCGCCAAGATCGAACGCATCGACGCTACCAACGCGAAGAAATCGCCCGGCGTGGTGGCGGTATTGACCGCGGCCGATCTGCACGACGCGCACTACCATTCGATATCTCATGCGCATCCGATGCCCGGCCGCGGCGGCAAACTGGCGATTTCGCCGCATCGCGCGGCGCTGGCCGAGGAGCGCGTGATGCATGTCGGCGAGCCGGTGGCGATGGTGGTCGCGACCAGCGCGGCCGCCGCGCAGGACGGCGCCGAAAAACTCGTGGTCGATTACCAGCAGCTTGACCCGGTCACCGATGCGCGCGCCGCGGTCGCGCCCGGCGCGCCGCAACTCTGGCCGGAGGCGCCAGGCAATATCGGTTTCGACTGGACCGCGCCGGCCGATGCCGACGGAAAAAAGCAGGCCGCGCTTGAGCGTGCCTTCAAGGAGGCCGCGCATGTCGTGAGGGTCGAACTGGTAAACCAGCGCCTGGTGGTCGCCTCGCTCGAGCCGCGTATCGCGACCGCGAGCTACGACGCCAATGCCAAGCAGTATCAATTGCGCTGCCCGACGCAGGGCTTCGCCAGCGTGCGCGGGCAGGTCGCCGGCGCCATGAACATCAAACCGGAAGAGCTGCGCATCGTCACCGAGGATGTCGGCGGTGCCTTCGGCATGAAGGGCTGGGCTTACCCCGAATACATCGCGATGCTGCATGGCGCGCGCGTGCTGGGCAAGGCGATCCACTGGGTGTCGACGCGCTCGGAAGCCTTCGTCACCGACAATCAGGGCCGCGACTCGTTCTGGACCGTCGCGCTTGCGCTGTCGGCGCGCGGCAAATTCCTCGGCATCAAGGTGGATTGTCTCGCCAATGTCGGCGCCTATTTCACCGGCGTGGCGCATTTCTGCGTGACCACGCATATCTCCGGCTGCCTGCCGACGGTCTACGACATGCCGGTCGGCCAGGTGAATACGCGCTGCGTGTTCACCAATACGGTCGCGGTGGCGCCCTATCGCGGCGCCGGCCGCCCGGAGGCGAGCTATCTGCTCGAGCGCGCGATCGATGCCGCTGCCGATCAAGCCGGCATCGACGCCGCCGAATTGCGCCGGCGCAATTTGATCGAACCAAAGCAGATGCCCTACACCACCTGCTTCGGCAATAATTACGACAGCGGCGATTTTCCCGCGATCTTCGAGCGCGCGATGACTCTCGCCAAATATGACGGCTTTGCCGCGCGCAAGAAGGCGGCCAAGAAGGCAGGCAAGTTGCGCGGCATCGGCGTCGGCTGTTACCTGGAAATCGCCGGCGCGTTTCCGGAAGAGTCCGCGCGCATCGCATTTCCCGGCGGCGGCAAGGTGACTGTCAGCATCGGCGCCGGCGGCAGCGGGCAGGGCCATCCGACCGTGTTCCCGGCGGTGGCCGCGCGCCGTCTCGGCATTTCACCCTCGACGGTGACGTTGTCGTCCGGCGATTCGATGCGCGACGTGCCGGGCTTCGGCGCCGCCGCCTCTCGTTCGGCGATGTATGTCGGCGGCGCGATCGCGGTCACCGCCGACAAGGTGATCGAGAAGGGCAAGCGCGTGGCGGCGATGCTGCTGCAGGCGCAGGAGGCCGATGTCGAATACCGCGACGGCAAATTCAACGTGAAGGGCTCGGGCCGCGAGGCCTCGTTGTTCGACGTCGCCGAACGCGCCGCCGAATTGGCGCGCCAGGGCGTGATCCCGGAAAACCTCGACACGACGGAAAAATGCAAGGCGCCGCCGTCATTCCCGAATGGCTGTCATGTAGCCGAAGTCGAAATCGATCCCGATACCGGCGCGCTGGAGATCGTGTCCTATGTGGCGGTCGGCGACTGCGGCAATGTGCTCGACGACGTGATCGTGGAAGGCCAGATCCACGGCGGCGTGGCGCAGGGGCTCGGCCAGGCGCTGACCGAGAACACGGTCTACGATGCCGGCGGGCAACTGGTGTCGGGTTCGTTCATGGACTACGCCATGCCGCGCGCCCACGACATCCCGGAGATGACGGTCGAGCATTTCGCGGTCGCCTGCCGCACCAATCCGCTGGGCGTGAAGGGCACCGGCGAGGCCGGCACTACCGCCGCGCCGCCGGCGATGATGAACGCCATCCTCGACGCGCTGCCGAAGGGCGCCATGCTCGACATGCCGGCGACGCCCGACCGCATCTGGCAGGCGTTGCAGAAGACTTCTTCTCCCTCCCCCTGAAAGGAGCAGGGAAAGAACTACTGCGGCACTTCGATCTTCACGGTGTCGGTGATGGCCACCCAGTGTTTCATTTCACCGGCCAGCCAAGTCTTGGCATCGGCCAATGACTTGCTCGGCACGATATTGAAATTCTGTTTTTTCAGTTTCTCGACCGTATCCGGCTCCTGCAGGGCCTTGTTCACCGCCTCAAACAGCGCCTGCTGAACCGGCACCGGCGTCGCCGCCGATGTGAACAAGCCGTTCCATGCGATGGTTCCGACGTCCGGATAGCCTGCTTCCGCCATGGTCGGCACGTCGGGATAATCCGGCAGCCGGCCGCGGCTTACGATCGTGAGCGCGCGGATCTTGCCGGCCTGCACCTGGCCGGCGGCGGTGGCGACGTTCATGAACGAGGTCTGGATGTCGCCGCGCAGCAGGTCGGTGACCATGCCGGAGGCGCCCGCCTTGTTCGGCAGATGGATCATGTCGAGGTCGCCCGCCTTCTTGGCGAAATAGGCCATGTCGTAATGCGGATAGGAGCCGACGCCGACGCTGCCGTAGCGCAGCTTGCCCGGGTTTTGCTTGGCATAGGCAATCAGCTCGGCGACCGTCTTGACCGGGAAATCGTTTGCCGTCGTCACCACCAGGAACTCGGGCACGTCGATTAGGTTGGTCACCGCGGCGACGCTTTTTACATAGTCGTGCGACATCTTTTCCTTGAAGATGACCGGCGTGATGGTGTTGGTCGATACGTTGCCGACCATCACGGTGTAACCGTCCGGCTCGGCCTTCACGATGTCTTCGATCGCCAGCAGGCCGTAGGCGCCGGGCTTGTTGATGATGACCATCGGCTGGCCTGTAACCTTCTGGAATCCATCGGCGAGAATGCGCGCGGTGATATCGGTGGCGCCGCCCGGCGCATAGGGAACGATCACCTTGACGGGGCGGCTTGGAAATTTGTCCTGCGCGGGCGCTTCGCCCGCGCACAAACCCAAGCTTGCGGCAGCCAGCAGAATCAGGCTCAGACGCTTCATTGTTTCCTCCCAGGATTCCAGATTGCTTTTCAGCTCGCTTTGATTCCATGCAGGCTGTGCGAGGCGTCCTTGACCGTGAAGAACACCACGTCGGCCTCTGCCGTCGCCTTGCCGTCATGAATCGTATTGGCCGGGATGTAGACCACCGAGCCCGGCTTGGCGTCGATCTGCTGGCCGCCGATGGTGGCGCGGAAGGTTCCTTCCATCACGTAGATCCATTGTTCGTTCGGGTGCGAATGCGGCTCGGCGCCGGTTCCAGCCTTCATGCGCATCAGGCCGACGATCATGCGGTCGCCTTCCACGCAGGGTCCGTGCGCGGTCGAATAGGCCGGTCCGCCCATGATCTTGTCGACGGTGCCGAGGTCGAAGACATATTGGCCCGGCGCGGCGCGCGTGGCGCCCGGCGTTCGCGCGGCAGGTTGGCTGGACATGGCGTTCTCCCCGATTGGCTTGTTTTGCCGCGATGTTAGTTGACCGTTAATGGCTGCGCCAGTACATGCGGAGGCCTCTATTGTCATTCCGGGGCGCGCGTGAAACGAGCGAACCCGGAATCCAGAGACGCGCGCTTTGCCGGCTGTTCTGGATTCCGGGTCCGGACCTTCGGATCGTCCCGGAATGACGAATTAGAGTAATGCAGCGCGGGGACCCTTGCCGATGACGCCGGTTTGCTGGACTGCGCTGATGTTGGGCCTTGCGCTGGCCGGCTGCACCGCCGACACCACGCCGAAGAGCGAACCGAGCTTCTATCGCAGTATGGCGCAGCCGGACGCGCAGCTCGACGCCGCCGCGGCGGCCTCGATGATCACCGGCTATCGCGCCAATAACGGTCTGAGCGCCGTCAGCGTCGACCCCGAGTTGATGAAGCTGGCGCAGGAGCAGGCCGCCGTCATGGCCAAGCGCGACAAGCTCGATCATTCCGCCGGACGCCCGTTCGCGGTGCGGCTCAAGACTTCTGGGGTTCAATCCGAAGATCGCGGCCGAGAATGTCGGCGCCGGCTATCATACGTTGGCGGAAGCATTCTCCGGCTGGCGCAATTCGCCGCCGCATAACGCCAACATGCTGCTCAAGGACGCAACCCGCATCGGGATCGCGGCGGTCTACACGCCTTCCTCCAAGTACAAGGTGTACTGGGCGCTGATCCTGGCCGCGCCGGAGGAGAAGAAGAGCTAGCGGCTGTCAATTCGGGGCGCGAGGCTTCTCATCCGGGAACGCATCCGGCGCGCGCGTGAGAATCTTCGACATGGTCCAGCGATTGCCCTTCTGCGTCGCGCGCACTTCGTCGATCACCCAGCGGCCGTCCTCGACAATCAGATCGAACAATTGGTCCTGCTGGTCCTTGAAATTGAAGAAACGCGCACGCACCAGCGCGTGCGTGGCCGTTTTCGAAACCAGCGTGACGGTGAGTTTGCTCACCTGCCAGTCATTGCCGTTGACGAAAACGTCCCAGTCAATCTTGCCGCCATCGCCGTCCGGCGCGTCCGGGCCGTCGGAATCGCGCAGCGCTTGCAAGCGCTTGCTGTAGACGTCGCCATAGCCGGGCACGTCGTTCTCGGCGGTATAGGTTTTGTAGATATCCTTGATCAGCGCCAGCGGATCGCTGGCGTCCTGCGCCTGCGCCAAGGAAGCGCAGAGCGCGAATATCAAAATGAGCGCAATAACGGACGCAAGGCGGCGCATCAAGGTTTCCCTATTACAGCATTGTCGCGGCGAGCAGGCGGAAGGTTCAAGCGCGCCATTACTCGTCATCGTTGATGGTGATGATCAGATAGCGCGGGTCTAGGTCCTCGCCCTCGTTGCGCACCCAGATGTTATAGCTGCCGTCGCCCACCATAATGCCCTGCCAGTTCTCGAACACGTTGGCCGGATCCTGCGCCAGCACAAAACCGCGCAATTTCGTCCCGATGATCGTTGGATAGTTCTTGAGGAAGGCCGCCTTGTTGTCGATCGGGATCTTGCGGTGGCCGTAATAGCGCAGCGGGTAACGCGTGTGCCCAGCCAGCCAGGTCTTGTCGTTGGCGCGAATTGCATTTTGCAGGGCGATGACGAAGGCCTGCTTTTTCGGAATTTCATCGTCTGCGCGCGCCTCGGTCACCAGGAGCAAAGCGAGGGCGGCTGCGAGGCAGAATTTGATCATACGTTATAATCCTTCGGCGCGGCAAAGCGCATAACATATTCACGGTGTCATCGCCCGCCAACGGGTCGGCGCAATGCGCGGCCCGATGACAAGCTCCGGCGGGCGATCCAGTAATCACTGGGCCATCTGTGTTTATTGGGTCCCCGCTTTCGCGGGGACGACGTGCTGTGCCACTGGACCTCGCCGCCTTCCCTGACTAGCCTCGCGCCGCCATGCCGGTGCTGCCGCGTCTTTCCAATTACGACGACATCTATCGCCAATTCCGCTGGCCGGTGCCGGCACGCTACAATATCGGCGTCGATGTCTGCGACCGCTGGGCGGCGATTGAGCCCGGCCGGCTCGCCATCCTGCATGCGCGCCCCGATGGCCGCGACGACGCCATCACCTATGGTGCCTTGCGCGATACCTCCAACCGGCTGGCCAATGTGCTACGCGCGCACGCAATCGCGCGCGGCGACCGCGTCGCCATTCTGCTGCCGCAGGCGCCCGAAGTAGCCGCCAGCCATATCGCGATCTACAAGATGGGCGGCGTCGCGCTGCCGCTGGCGGTGCTGTTCGGCGCCGACGCTTTGTCCTACCGCTTGCAGAATTCCGGCGCCGCCGCGCTGATCACCAATGCGCGAGGCGTCGAGCGCGTTGCCGCGCTCCGGAAGGACCTGCCCGATCTCAAACTGGTGCTCTCGCTCGATGGCGCGGGAGAAGGCGCGCTCGATTTCGCCGCGACGCTCGCGCGCGCTTCCTCCGACTTCACGCCGGTCGATACATCAGCGGACGATCCGGCGATGATGGTCTATACCTCGGGCACCACCGGCCAGCCGAAAGGCGCGCTACACGGGCATCGTGTCCTGATTGGACATCTTCCCGGCGTCGAAACGCATCACGATTTCCTGCCGCAACCGGGCGACCGGCTGTGGACGCCGGCCGACTGGGCCTGGGCCGGCGGACTGCTCAACGTGCTGCTGCCCGGCCTGCATTACGGCGTGCCGGTGGTGGCGCGCCGCGTCGAGAAATTCGATCCGGAGGAAGCCTTCGCGCTGATGGCGCGCGCGCAGATCCGCAATGCCTTCATCCCGCCGACTGCGTTGCGCATGTTGCGCGCGGCGCGCAATCCGCAAGGCCGTCACGATATCAAGATGCGCTCGATCGGGTCGGGTGGCGAGTCACTCGGCGCCGAAACCTACGAGTGGGGCAAGCAGGCCTTCGGCCTCACCATCAACGAATTCTACGGCCAGACCGAATGCAACATCGTGCTGGCGGCCTGCGGCGCACTCGGCGTTTCGAAAGCCGGCGCGATCGGCAAGCCGGTCGCCGGCCACAAAGTGGCTGTGATCGACAATGACGGCATTCCGCTCAAGGCCGGCGAGCCCGGCCAGATCGCGGTTCTACGGCCCGACCCGGTGATGTTCCTGGAATATTGGGGCAACCGGCAAGCCACGCGCGACAAGTTCATCGGCGACTGGATGACCACCGGCGACCAGGGTGTGATGGACGAAGAGGGTTATTTCAGTTTCGTCGGCCGCGACGACGACGTCATCACGTCGTCTGGCTTCCGCATCGGGCCCGGCGAGATCGAGGATTGTCTTATTCGCCATCCGGCGGTGGCGCTGGCGGCAGCCGTCGGCAAGCCCGACGCGTTGCGCACCGAGATCGTCAAGGCCTTCATTGTGCTGAAGAAGGACTACGCGCCCTCGGATGCGCTCGCCGCCGACATCCAGAGCTTCGTCAAGACGCGGCTGTCGGGGCACGAATATCCGCGCGAGGTCGCCTTCATCGACGACATGCCGATGACGACGACCGGCAAGGTGATCCGGCGGTTGTTGCGAGATAGAGCCTGAGGTTTTTTGGGCGGGCGGCAATCTCGTTTCTCTCTCCCCTTGTGGGAGATGGTGCCCGAGTGGAGGCGAAGCCGAGCGAGAGCGGGTGAGGGGTTCTGCATCCCGTTTGCCGCCGACCCCTCACCCGGCTCGCGCTCCGCTACTGCTCAGCGCGATCCACCCTCTCCAAGGTCGCTGCTTTAGGTCTGTCCGCCGCCCATGATGAACACGTGGAAGCCGAGCCGCCGCTTGGCCACGCGATACAGCATGAGCGATTCGGCGACCAGCGCGGTCGAGGTCGCCACCGCCGCGCCGTCGATCCCCAGGCGCGGAATGAGGATGACGCACAGGCCGAGATTGATCGCGAAGGCAATGGCGTAGACGATAGCGCACGGTTTGCGCTCGCCCAGCATATTGAGCAGGCGTTCGGCGGGTCCGACGGCAGCCCGCGCCAGCATGCCGACGGCGAGGATGAACATCACGGCATAGCCGCTCTCGAAACCGGCGCCGAACAGGCCGAGCAGCGGCCGCCCCAAGGCAAGAATCAAAGCGCAGCAGACGAGCGAGGGCCAGAACGTCCACTTGATGGTTTCGGCGAAGAATGCCGCGAGCCGCGCTTTGTCGCCGGCCACATGATATTCGGTGAACCTGTGGGTGGTGGCGCCGGCAATGGCGAAATAGACGAAGGCGACGATCGCCAGCAGGCGGGCGCCGGCATAATAGACCGCGACTTCGTCGGGCGAGCGGAAATGCTCGAGCGCCAGAACGTCCACGTAGGTGAGCAGCAGATAAAAGCCCTCGACCACGAAAATAGGAATTGAGGTGGCGAGCCAGGTCTTGACCTCGTAGCGCTTCGCGCCACTCGGCACCTTGTTTTTGAGGCGACGATTAAGCGCGAACATCTGGCCGATCGTCACCAGCCAGGCGGTGACGACGGCGACGATCATCGCCGTCACCGCGTCGGTCGGTGCGCCGGCGAGATAGGCCGCGCCCATCAGCGCCGCGATGGCGAACTGGCGGATGATGAAGAACGGCATCAGCGCGAGATTGGGCCAGTTGTAGGATTGCGCGATGCCGGCCTGCACCTGCACGAGGCCGTAGATCGGAACGATGACGCAGGCGAGATAAAGCGGAATGACGGCGAAGCTGTCGAGGTAAGGCCGCAGCAGCATGACCCCGAGCGCGCCGGCAAAGCCGATACCGGTGGCGATGCCGAAGGCGAGCCAGCGCGACCCGGTGAGAAATCCGCGCAACAAGTCGAAGGCTTTGAACTCGTTGTACTGCGGGATGAAGCGCCGCGCCGCCGACGAAAGCCCCAGGTCGGCGAGCGCTCCGATCATCAGCACCCAAGTCCACACATAGACGTAGATGCCGAACTCGAAGCTGCCCATCCAGCGCGCCAGCAAAACTTGCGTGACCAGCGCGAGCAGCGCGTTGGTGATGCGCACCAGAAAGACTTTTCCGGCCATGAGCTGGGCCAGCCGGCTGTCGCTGCGGTCGGTGAGTATCGCTCTGACGCGCGCGATCGCGCCCGCCAGCGAAGAGGCTTGCGAGGGTGCGGCGCTTTCGGCTTCGGCCAGGGTCACGGTTTTTGTGCGCGACGCTGGCAGCCGGGATGCAGACGACGGCAAGGCCATCGCGCCAGATTAGAAAGGAACCGTTAAGAATCGGTGGCCTGGCTCCTCTCCCCGCGTGCGGGGAGAGGGTAGCGAGCGAAGCGAGCCGGGTGAGCGGGCTTTGCGGCTTATATCGACGCCTTCCTCACCCGGCTTCCTCACGTCGTTCGGAAACCGATCTCCCCCCGCACGCGGGGAGAGGTTAAGGAAGCGAGGCCAAAATGCCTTCAACGATTTTGCGCTCATTCGCGCTCAAGGCGATCTGCGGCGGCACCGGATCTCCGACCGCGTAGCCCTGGATCTGCAAGCCGGCCTTGATGCAGGCGGCGAGATTGAAGCGCGCGAAGGCCTCATTGATGCGCCACAATTCCCGCTGCAGCTTCATCGCCTCCGGCCATTTCTGCGCGCGGCAGAGGTCGTACAGCCGCACGCTCTGGCGCGGCACGATGCAGGCCGGGCCCGCCATCCAGCCGGCGCCGCCGATCAACATCACCGCCGTCGGAATATGCGCCGAGGCGGAGAACACCTTCATCGCCGGCGCGCGGTTCATGATCGACAGCAGCCGTCCGGTGTTGGTCGAGGCATCCTTGATGTATTGGATGCGTGGGTGCTCGCTCAACCGCGCGATCACGTCGAGCGAAAGATCGCTGCGCTGGAATTGCGGATTGGTATAGAGCACGACTGGAATATCGACCGCGTCGGCGACGGCGCGGAAGTAGGATTCGATCTGCTCATCCTTGAGCGGGAAATAAGCTTCGAGGATGGCGAGGATGCCGTCGACGCCAAGCTTCTGATAGTGCTTCGCCTGCTCGACCGCATCCGCCGTCGATGTAGAGGCCACGCCCGCGATCACCGGCACGCGTTTTCCCGCCGCTTCTATGGTCGAGCGCACCACGGCGCTGCGCTGTTCGCGATTGAGATAGGCGAACTCGCCGGTCGAGCCGAGCGGGGTGACCCCGTGCACGCCGGCCTTAATCAGATCGGAGGCAAGACGCCCGAGCACGTCGGTCGCGATGCGTCCCGAAGCGTCAATTGGCGAGACGAGGTAGGGAAAGACGCCGTGGAAGTCGGTTGATTTTGTCATTGGTCTCTCTGCCGTCATGCCCGGCCTTGTGCCGGGCATCCACGTCTTACTTTCTCATCGTCGAGTAAAGACGTGGATGGCAGGGACAAGCCCGGCCATGACGAAAAATCAAAATACCCACAACGCGTCTGCCAGAAACTCGACATTATGCTCGCCCGGCTCAAGCGGCGCATTGGCGTAGGCGCGCACGGTGAGGTTTTCGCGCGCGAATACCAGCTCCCAGCGCTCGCCGAGATACATCGGCGCTTTCAGTTCCATCTTCAGCCGGTTGGGGCCCGCACTCGCTGCGCAATGCACGCGCTCGAGCCGGATGATGCCGACCGCCTTCGATCCGGTAGCGGCGTTGGTGCGTGCCATCCCGGTGATGCGCTCGCCAAACACTTCCATGGTGGCGCGGCCGCCGGAGACTTCGAGCAATTTGCCGTCGAGCCGGTTGTTGCTGCCCATGAATTCCGCCGCAAAAAGCGTCGCCGGCTCGTTATAGAGCGCGGTTGGCGGACCTTCCTGCGCGATGACGCCGCCTTCGAGCAGGATGATGCGGTCGGCGATCGCCATCGCCTCCACCTGATCGTGCGTCACATGGATCGCCGACAGGCCGAGGGTCACGATCAGCGTGCGCAACCAGGCGCGCGCTTCCTCGCGCAGCTTGGCGTCGAGATTGGACAGCGGCTCGTCGAGCAGGATCACCGGCGGCTCGTAGACCAGCGCGCGGGCAATCGCGACGCGCTGCTGCTGGCCGCCCGAGAGCTGATGAGGGAATCGCTCGGCCAGATGACCAAGGCCTATCTGCGCAAGCGTCTTTTCAACCCGCCGCTTGATCTCGGCCACCGGCGTGCCGCGCAGTTTGAGGCCATAGGCGACGTTGTCGAACACGGTGCGGTGCGGCCACAAAGCATACGACTGGAACACCAGCCCGAGACCCCGTTTTTCGGCTGGCAGTTCGATGGCGCGCGCCGCATCGAAGAACACGTGCTCGCCGATCCCGATCGAACCGCTATGCGGATTCTCCAGGCCGGCGACCGCGCGCAACAACGTGGTCTTGCCGCTGCCGGAGGGCCCAAGCAGCGCGACCACCTGGCCGGGCGTGACATTGAGCGAGACGCCTTTGAGAATCTCGTTGTCGCCGAGACGCAGACGGAGATCCTTCACCACCAGATCAGCCATGCAGGCGCACTCCAAGCCGGACCGCGACGGCAAGGCCGACGCCGATCATCACCACATTGACCACGGAAAGGGCGGACACCAGATCGATCGCGCCGGTGCCCCACAGCGAGACCAGTAGCGAGCCGATCACTTCGGTGCCGGGACCGAGCAGATAGATGCCGGTAGAATATTCGCGCACGAAGATCAGGAAGATCAACAGCCAGCTCGCCAGCATGCCGTATTTGATCAGCGGCACGGTCACGTCGCGCTTGACGCGCAGATCGCTGGCGCCGGTGACGCGCGCAGCTTCCTCGAGCTCGGGCGCCACTTGCAGCAGCGTGCCCGAAACGAGCCGCATGCCATAGGCGAGCCAGACAATCGAGTAGGCCAGCCAGATCGACACCAGGGTGGATTTGAGCGGCGACAAAACCGTTACGAACGAGAATACCCACAAGAACGCGAGGCCGGCGACCAGGCCGGGCATGGCGCGCGGCACCATCACGAGGTAATCCACCAGCCGCGTCCAGCCCGAATTCCAGCGATGCACCGCGAGCGCGATTGCCGTGTAGCAGGCCACCGCCACCGCGCCGCCGAAGACGCCGATGACGAGCGTGTTGAGGATGCCGTGAATCACGTTTGGATAGTCAAGCAGCTCACGATAATGATCGAGCGTGAGTACCTCGGACAGCCTGACGCCTTCGCCCCAGCTGGTCACGAATGAGCGCATTGTGATGCCGACCATCGGCACGGCGACGGTCACCACCAACCAGAATACGATCGCGACGAAGGCGAACCAGCGCCAGCCGTGCAGCCGCAGCGGTTGCGTCTTCAAGCCCTTGCCGCGCACCGAGACATAGCGCTGCGCCTGGCGCAGCAACAGCCGCTGCAGGAACACCAGCGGCGCGGTGACCGCGATGATCACCACCACGACAACGGCCATAAGCTGGTAAGACGGCACGCCCAGCTTGTTGGTGAGTTTGTAGAGATAGGTGGAGAGCACCAGCACGTCCTGCGGATCGCCCAGCACCAGCGGTAGGCCGAACAATTCGAAGCCCAGAAAGAACACCAGCACGCCGGCGAACAAAATCGCCGGCAGGATCATCGGCAGGCTGACATTGACCGCGACCTGCAATGGATTGGCGCCGGAAACGCGCGCGGCTTCCTCGAGGTCGGTGCTCAGGCCGCGCAAGGCGGCGGCGCTGTAGAGGTAGACGTGCGGAACGTGGGTCAGCCCCGCGATCACGATCAGCGAGAACAACGAATACAGGTTCCACGGCACGAAGCCGAATAGCTGTTTGGCCATGGTGGAAAAGATCCCGACCGGGCCGACCGCCACCACATAGCCGAAGGCGATTACCACCGCTGAGATGAAGATCGGGATCAGGATCATCGGCTCGAGATATTGCCGGCCGGGGACGTCAGTGCGCACCATGATGAAGGCGAGCAGGGCGCCGAGCGGCACCGCGATTGCCACCATGCCGGTGCAGATCGCCAGCGTCGTCCAGAACGCCTGTGAGAAATCGGGGTCGGCAAAGACAAACGAATAGGCGAAGAATCCGAACTTCGCCGTGGGATCGAAGAACGGCGCGGTGAGAAAGCTCTGGTAGACGATCAGCGACAGCGGCGCCGCCACGGCGAGCGTGGTGAGGCCGAGCACGACGAAGCGGTAGATCACAATGGGCATGAGCCCTCAGCCCCTATCGGCCTCATCCTGAGGAGCGCTCCGAAGGAGCGCGTCTCGAAGGACGAGGCCGCCCCATCCTTCGAGACGGGCGCAAGCGCGCCCTCCTCAGGATGAGGCCGTTAAGCTACTGCCCCTTCTTCGCCGCTTGCCACTTCGACAAGAAAGCAAGCCGCTTGGTCTGATCGAGATTTTCCAACAGGCTCGCGTCAATCGGAACCGGACGCGCCTTGTCGCCGATCAATTGCGTCACGCCCTTGATCGTGGCCTCGCCCTCGACGTCGGCGCGCAGCGAATAGAGGTCGGCCTTGTTGGCGACGATGTCTTGCCCGCGCTTGGACAACAAATAGTCGAGGAACAGCTTGGCGGCGTTCGGGTTCTTCGCGCCTTTGGCGATGAAGGCAACGCGCGAGGTCACCATCGTATAATCCGACGGCAGCACGATGCCGAGGTTGGGGTCCTTCTTCGAGCGGCTGAGCGCGTAGGAGCCGAAAATGCCGTAGGCGATCAGATGCTCGCCCGAGGTGACGCGTTCCATCATGGCGCCGGCGCTGGTGTAGAGCTTGACCTGCGCCTTGCCCATCGCCTTGAACATGTCCCAGGCGGCCGGGAAATTCTTGATGTCTTCGTTGCAGAACAGATAGCCGACGCCGGAACGTTCCGGATCGTAGGCGGTGATCTTGCCCTGGTAGAAGTCGGGCTTGGCCTGCAGCAGCTTCAGCAGCGCGGCGTGATCTTTCGGCACGTCGGCTTCCGGCACCAGGCGCTTGTTGTAGACGAAGGCGATCGGCTCGTAGGTCGTGCCATAGGCGGCGTCTTTCCACACCGCCCATTTCGGCAGCGCCGCAATTTCCGGCGAGACGTAGCTCATGGCCTTGCCGTCGGCGACCAGCTTCACCTGCAGGTCCATGGCCGACGACCACAGCAGGTCGCCGGTGCCATTATTGGCGGCATCCTCGGCGATGAAGCGGTTGTACAGTTCGGTGGAATTGAGGTCGGAATATTCGACCTTGACGCCGGGGTAGAGCGCCTCGAAATCCTTGACCAGCGGATTGGCCGACACCGCATCGGTGGTGGAATAGATCACCACCTTGGCTTCCTTCATGGCGGCGTCGACGACCTTGGCATAGTCCGCCGGATAGCCCTGCGGGACCTGCGCCTGTGCGGCGCTCAAGGTCAGTGTTGCGAAAATGGCGGCCGATAAAGCGTGACGCATGACAACTCCTCGAGTGTTTCCAGTATCGGCCGTCCCTCGCCCCCGCGGCGGCCGTTTCGGTGCGATGGTAGCCTAGCGGTTTGGGGGCCGCCTAGAGAAAACAGCCCCACCGCCAAAGGCGGCAGGGCCGTCCAGGCCGGTGCGCCGTCAATGCGCCAGCGGATCGGGCCGCAGCTGGATGTGCACCGCGCGCGGCATAGAGCCCTTGCCGCCTTCCTTGAGCCATGGAGTGCGATCGCCACTGGTGCTCCATAATCCGCGTCCTTTCCAGCCGGCGTTCGGGTCGTCGATCCGCCCGTCGAAGCCCTTGGCGTAGAAGCTGATCGGGTAGGGGATGCGGATCATGACCATCTTGCCGTCCTTCAGCGCGACGAAGCCGTCGTTAAGATTGGCCGTCGACATCGGGATGTTGTCGCCAAGCCCGAACGTATTGTGCTGGTCGACCCAGGTGTAATAGCTCGCCTCCGCGCTGGTGTCGGGGAAGCCGTCAAAGCCGGGGCCGGGATATTTGTAGAAAGCCCAGCCTTCCGGACAGTGATTTCCGGTGGCGCTCGGTCCGTTGAGCGGACCTTTGCACTTGCGCCGGTCGAAGCTCATCAGATGGCCGCTCGAGCCCGATCCCCACAGCACGCCGTCGGCGTCGATGTCGCCGCCACGGATGCCGAAGCCCGGCTTCGGGATGTAATAGACCTCGGACAGTTTTGTTTTCGGATCGAAGCGCAGGAAGCCCGGCTGGCCCGCGAAGGTGCCGACGGCGTACCAGATCGATCCATCCTTCGGATTCGGCATGACCGAATAGGGTCCCGAACCGGCTGTTATGCGCTGGTCCTTGGTCGGATCGGCGGGCGCGTTCGGCTCGAGATATTCGTCGAGTTTGCCGTTGCCGTTGGTGTCGAGTACCCATGGCGCCCAGCCCTGCGCCTTCTGCGCATCGCCGGTCTCGTCGAACACTTTGGTATTGACCCAGCCGGCGACCGGCCCGCTGCCGCTGAACCATAGTGTGTTGTCGGCGTCGTAGCCGAACTGCGGATGATGCGTGCCGAAGCAGGTGTCGACGAAGGTGTACTTCATCGTCTTCGGGTCGAGCATCGCCACCTGGCGCGAGGATTTTTCGAGGGGGAATACTTTCGCGTAAGGATTGTCGGAGCCCTTCTTGCAGAAGGCCGGATTGTCCTGTCCGCGCACGGTGGCGGCGAGCCAGATCCTGCCTTTGTCGTCGAACATCGAATTGTGGTTGTTGGCGCGCGTATCCCAAAGCTGCCGGTCGCCCCAATAGGCCGACGCCTGCAACGGCTTGATGGTCGCTGCGTGGCCGGGTCCAAGCGATTCCGGCATTTCCGGATCGCGCACCGGCATTTTGAAAAAGGAGACCTTGTTGGTTTTCGGATCGAGGATCGGCATGTTATCGGTTGAGTATTCTGGCGAGCCGTACAACGGGCCATAGGCATTCACCGTCGGATGGCGCCGGTCGGACGAAATCAGATCGTGCAGATATTTGTCCGGCGTCGACCATTCCCACGACGTGATGACGATATTGCGCTCGACCCCTTGCGGGCGCGGCGGCCTATCCTTGGGCAGTTCGCCCTTGGCGACGCGGTCCGTCCAATCGCCGAAATACTTGAACGGCGCGCCACCGAACTGCCCGGCTATCCGGTTGATCATCTGCTCGCCGGATTGACCGGACTGGATGCGGCGCATCCACGCTTCTTCTCCCGATTTAAATTGACCCAGCGATGCTGGAATCGTCCGCGTGCGATTCCTGGCCGAGCTGATGACAGCCGATGCAATCGACATTGTTCATCTGCCGAAGCCAGTCGTTCTGGGTGATTTTCTCGGGGATATCGCTCTTGCCGCCGAAGTCGCTGAGCGGCGGAATCTTCATCATCGCGTACCAGTAGATCGCCGGGTAATAGACTGCCGCCGCCGCGTCGTTCGGCGCGATCACCGCGGTGAGATTGAGCGTCTTTCCCGGCTCGCTGTCGGCCTTGACTGAGTCGACCAGGCCATAGCCGCGCACCCAAACCTTGTAATTGGCTTTCGGCAGATCGGGGATGAGATAGCGGCCGGCATCGTCGGTAACGACAATGCGTGCGAACTTGGTGGGCAGGTCGGTGGTTTCGGCAATGACCCAGACGCCGGCTTCGGCTCCCTGGCTGCTGGTCACGACACCGCCGATCTCGGTGGCCCCGACGGTCAAATTGGGTTGGGCATGAAGGCTGTTCGGAAACGCGATCGCGAGCAGCGCGAAACAGGCAATCGTCAGAACGCGCGCAAGCGCGGTGGCAAGATCCCGCATGGTCGCCTCCCTGGCATTGCATCGGCTCGAACGGCCGATTTTTCTTGGCCCAACTCTAGCAAGAAGGTGGGCAGCGTCCAAAGGATTGCGTCAGCCGGAGAACCCGCCATCGTCGAGGAACTTCTGTTCCTCCGGCGTCATGGCGCGGCCGAGCGCCACGTTGCGGTGCGGGAAGCGGCCGAAGCGGCGGATGATATCGGCGTGAATCTCCGCCCATTTCAGGCCCTCGGCGTCGCCGGCCGCCTTGTAAAGCGCGATGCCGCGTTCCTGATCGGCGAGATCTTCCGAGTGCTCGAACACCACATAAAAGAGCGCGCGCATCTCCTGCGGTACCTGGCTGTCGAAGCCGCGCACCAGCGCGCCCGCCGTGATGGCGCGCGCCATAAGGTCAGTGTCGAAGGCGCGCGCCTGCCCGCGGAACATGTTGCGCGGGAACTGGTCGAGCAGGATGAGAAGCGCGAGCGCGCCTTCCGCGGTCTGTTCCCAGTCGGCGAATTTTCCGGCCGCGGCGTCCTCATAGGCGCCAAGAAAGCGGTTGCGAATCTCGTCGTCGAAAGCGACGTCCTTCTTGAACCAGCGGTCATAGCCGGCCTCGCGCCAGAATTTCACGATCTCGGCGGCTGACGCCAAAGGCGCATTCATAACCGCACTTCTCCTTTGCAGATGCGCGCATAGAGCGCCGGGTCGAGCCGCACGAAGCCGCGCTCGGCATCGCAGAAATACATCGCATCGGCGGTGAGCGAGGGATCGAAGCCCTGCTTCACCAGATCGAGCTTTTTCTGCTTGAAGGTCGAGGTGACTTCAAGCGTGCCGCGGATGTGCAGGAACAGCGGCCGCGCATAGTCCGGCAGGCATGCCACCAGATGCTGGCGCAAGCGGGCGAGGTCGAGTTCGCCGTCCACCACCAGCGCCGCCATGCCGGCGCGGCCGTCTTTTCCCGGCACCGGCACGCCATAGACATTGGCCTCGACGATTCCGGGAAAGCGTGCAATCGCCTCCTGCACTTCGGAAGTGGAGACGTTCTCGCCCTTCCAGCGGAAGGTATCGCCGATCCGATCGACAAAATAGAAGTAGCCGTCCTTGTCCCTGCGCATCAGGTCGCCGGTGCGGAACCAGGCATCGCCCGGCTCGAACACGTCGCGCAGGATCTTGTGGCCGTCTTCGCTCTTGCGCGCGTAGCCCTCGAAGCGCGCGCCCGGCCGGTTCGGGTCATGCATGATCTTGCCGATCGTTTCGCCGATCTGGTTCGGCGCGCAGACGATGCAGAAACCCTGCGCGTCGCGCACCGGCTGCTCGGCCTCGACGTCGAAACGTACCACCGCGGTCGGGAAGCGATGCGTCATGAACCAGGGAATGCGGCCGATGGCGCCCGGCTTGCCCTCAAAATTGAACATCGCCACGTTGCCTTCGGTCGCGGCGTAGAATTCGAGGATTTGCGGGATGCGAAAACGATCCTTGAACTCCTGCCAGATGTCCGGCCGCAGCCCGTTGCCGCAGGCGAGCCGCAATTTGTGCCGCGTCTCGTTCGGATTGGGCGGCGAATGCTGGAGATAGCGGCAAAGCTCGCCGATATACTGGAACAGCGTGCAGTCGTTACGCGTGACATCGTCCCAGAATTCGCGTGCCGAGAAGCGCTCGCGGATCACCACCGAGCCGCCCATCACCAGCAGCGCGCCGGTCGCCGCCAGCCCTCCGGCGCTGTGGTACATCGGCAGGCAATCATACATGCGGTCGGCGCCGGTGGTGTTCATGATGCCGGCAAAGCCGAAGCTCGCGAGCATGACGCGGTAATGGTTGACGTTTGCCGCCTTCGGCATGCCCGTGGTGCCGGACGTATAGATGTAGAGTGCGCGGTCTTCGATGGTGAGCGCACAGCGTTCCGACGCGGCAAGCGACGCGCCGGACAAATCTTGAAGCGCCTGGTCGATGCGTGGGCGCGGCTTGCTCTTGTCCCAATGCTCGCCGTGCAACCAGATTTTCGGCCGGCTCTTGAGCTGCGCCTCGACGGTCGCGAGCGCGTCCATCAACTCGGCGGCGACGATGACGTGCTTGGCCTCGACCACGTCGATGCAATGCGCCAGCGAAAGGCCAACGAGGTTGGTGTTAAGCAGCGCGACCGCGCCGCCGGCATGGATGATGCCGATCCACACCGCCATGTATTCCGGCCGGTTCGGCATCAGCAGGCCGACGGTCTCGCCTTTGGCGAGGCCTTGCGCCAGGGCCCAGCGCGCATAGCGGTTGGCGCGTTCGCCGAGCTGGCGGTAACTCAAGGACTCGTGCAGGCCGATCAGCGCCGGCGCATCGCCATAACATTCTGCCAATTCGTCGACCACCTGCGGGAACACCCGCGTCGGGTTTTTCGCAATCGGCGTTGTCATCCGAAGCGTGCGCAGCGCACCCTTGAGATAGACGATGTCGCCCTTCAGGCGCTCGATGAAGCCCATGCGGTGATTCCCCGGCTGCGCCAGCATCGGGGAGAAGCAAAGGCGGGACAAGGGCGCCCACAGTTAATCTCGTCATTCCGGGACGGCCCGCCTCGGAATGACATCACCGATCCGTCCCGCCGAAGGGAATGAGCGGATTGTCGGTCAAGGCCGCGCGGTCGGGGCGGTCGGGCGCGGGCGCGCCGATAAATGCCTCGAACAGTTCGCGCACGGCGCGCTCGGGCAGGTCGCGCGTGATGAACACCAGCCGGGTGCGGTGATCGTCGTCCGGCCAACGCTCCAGCCGCGCGGTCGGATGGAACACATGTTGCACGCCATGCACCACGACTGGGGTATCGGGCATTTCCGCGAGCTTCACGATGCCCTTGATGCGCAGCAACTTATCGCCATGGGTCGCGCGCAACAGCTCGAGAAACATCTCCAGGGTGCCTGCGGGGATCGCGGTGTCGCTGGCCAGGACAAAACTGCCGATATGCGCGTCGTGGCGATTGACGTCATGGTGATAGTGATGATGATCGTGTGCGCCGGCGTAAGCTTCGGCGGCCAGCCACTTCGTCACGTCGGGAATTTTCCGGTCGGGGTCGAATAGCCCGCAATTAAGCAACCGCTCCGCCGTTGCTTCCCCCTTGGCGGCGTCGAGAATGCCGGCTGCCGGATTGAGTGCGCGCAGGCGCGCGACAATGCGCTCGCGCTGTTCTACGTCGGCCAGATCGGTCTTGGTCAGGACGATGCGGTCGGCGACCGCCGCCTGTTTCACTGCTTCGGCATGTTGATCGAGCGTGCGCTCGCCGTTCACCGCGTCGACCACCGTCACTACCCCGTCGAGGCGGTAGCGCATCACCAGATAGGGGTGCGCCATTGCGGTGTGCAGCACCGGCGCCGGATCGGCGAGGCCGGTTGTCTCCAGGAGCACGCGGCGGAAAGTACAGCGCCGGTTGTCGAGATCGCGCAGAAGCGTTTCCAGCGCGTCGACCAGGTCGCCGCGCATGGTGCAGCACAGACAGCCGCTTTGCAGCAGCACCATGTTGTCGCCGACATATTCCACCAACAGGTGGTCGAGCGAGACTTCGCCGAACTCGTTGATGATGACCGCGGTCTGGCTGAGGGCCGGGTCCTTGAGCAGCCGGTTGAGCAATGTGGTCTTGCCGGCGCCGAGGAAGCCGGTCAGCACGGTCAGCGGGATGGGAATTGGCGGCTGGCGCCGGTCGATACCTGCACCAGGCTCGCTCATTGAGCGGCCGAGCTCACTTTCGGCTTCACGGTTTTCTTTACCGGCGTAGCGGTCTTGGTCGGCTTGGCGGCAGGCTTGGCCGCGGCAGGTTTGGCCGCGTCATCGGCGGCCGGCTTGGCGGCGGCGGTCTTGCGCGTTTTCTTTGGCGCGGCGCTCGCGGTCTGCGCAACCTTGTCGGGATTGTTGGCCGGGCCGGTGAACACTACGATCGGCGGCGTCGTTTCGACCGGGTTGCCGAGCACGAACTTGCCGTTCGCCGGCTTCAGATTCGAAAGCATGAAGGCTTGGCCGCCGGTGCCGGAGTTCGCATCGGACTCACCACCCGCGGCAGCGGCGGATGTCGTCGGTGCCTCTTCTTCCTCGTTGTCCTCGGACGGCGGCTTGCGCCGGTGACCACCGCACATTTCCTCGCGCAAGTTGGGCGGCTGCGCATCGATCGGCGCCAGCGCGTCGACCGTGCCGAGCGAAGGCGTAAGCCAGGACAGTCCGCCGCTGTTGAAGCCGCGCTCGAACAATTGCGCGGCCTTTTGCGCGCGCACGGCGCCGGAATAGGCGCCCAGGATGACCGCAATCAAACGGCGGCCGTTGCGCGTGGCGGAAGCGACCACATTATAGCCAGAGGCGCAGATGAAGCCGGTCTTCATGCCGTCGGCACCGGGATAGCGATCGATCAGCGAATTGTAATTGTGCAGCGTCCGGTTGCCGTACTGGATCGCGGAGATGTGCCAGTAGAAATCGCTTTCTGGAAACTCGCGGATCACCGCGCGCGCCAGAATTCCGAGATCGCGCGCCGAGGTGATGTGATTTTCCGCGGGCAAGCCGTTCGGATTGACGAAATTGGATTGCGACATGCCGAGCCGCCGGGCATTGGCGTTCATCATGTCGGCAAAGCCCTCGATCGAGCCGCCAACGCCCTCGGCAATGGCGACCGCGACGTCGTTGGCGGATTTGACCATCAGCATCTTGAGCGCGTTGTCGACGGTCACCTTGGCGCCGAGTTGCAGGCCCATCTTGGTCGGCTGTTGCGCGACCGCGTTGCGCGACATCGTCAGCAAAGTGTCGAACGCGACCTTGCCTTCCTTGATCGCACGCAACGTCGTGTAGGCGGTCATCAACTTGGTGACCGAGGCAGGGTACCAGGGATAGGTGGCATTCTCGGCGTGCAAGACCTTGCCGGTAGAAGCCTCGATCAACAATTGCGCTTCCGCTTGCGCCCGGGGCGCCGCCGCAACCGACAGCAGCCCGGCGGTGGCCAGGCCAAGGAACAAGGCGCGGAGGCGGCAGCTGGAACTTATGGTCACTATTTGCGGGTCCGGTCGGGTTGCTCGGGCCACAGGACCAACCTAATCAAGCGGGTTCCATAGGCGTTGGCGCTAGGCTACCTAAGCTTTAGGCGGGAGGCAAAGCGGGCCGGCCCCCTGGTTCTTTTTATGGTGACTCTCCGCTCATTGCCGAGTAATGCGACTAAAGTTCGGCAGAGGAGATATCGATGACTGCGGCAATCGTCGGCTGGGCCCACACCCCCTTCGGTAAGCTTACTGGCGAGACCGTCGAAAGTCTGATCGTGCGCGTCGCCGGCGAGGCGCTCGCCGACGCCGGCGTTTCGGCCAAGGACGTGGACGAGATCGTGCTCGGCCATTTCAACGCCGGTTTTTCCGCACAGGATTTTACCGCCTCTCTGGTGCTGCAGGCCTCCCCCGATCTGCGCTTCAAGCGCGCGACAAGGGTCGAGAATGCCTGCGCGACTGGTTCGGCGGCCGTGCATCAGGGCATCAAGTCGATCGAGGCGCGTTCCGCGCGCATCGTGCTGGCGGTCGGTGTCGAGCAGATGACGACGACGCCGGCCGCGGAGATCGGCCGCAACCTGCTGAAAGCATCTTACGTTCGCGAGGAGGCCGACATCGACGGCGGCTTTGCCGGAATTTTCGGCAAGATCGCCGGGCTCTATTTCCAGAAATGGGGCGATCAGTCCGACGCGCTGGCCATGATCGCGGCCAAGAACCACAAGAACGGCGTCGGGAATCCTTACGCGCAGATGCGCAAGGATCTGGGTTTCGACTTCTGCCGCACCGAGAGCGAGAAGAATCCGTTCGTCGCAGGACCCCTCAAGCGTACCGATTGCTCGCTGGTGTCCGATGGCGCCGCCGCGGTCGTGCTTGCCGACGTGGAGACTGCGCTCAAGCTCAAGAAGGCCGTCGCGTTCCGCGCCGCCGAGCACGTGCAGGACTTCCTGCCGATGGCCAAGCGCGACATCCTCAAGTTCGAAGGCTGCGCCCATGCCTGGCACGGCGCGCTGGAAAAGGCCGGCCTCGATCTAGGCGATCTGTCGTTCGTCGAGACGCATGACTGTTTCACCGTCGCCGAGCTGATCGAATATGAAGCGATGGGTTTGACTGCCGAAGGCCAGGGCGCGCGCGCCATAAAGGAAGGCTGGACCCAGAAGGACGGGAAGCTGCCGGTCAATCCGTCCGGCGGATTGAAAGCCAAAGGCCATCCGATCGGCGCTACCGGCGTGTCCATGCACGCGCTCGCCGCCATGCAACTCACAGGCACCGCCGGTGAATTGCAGGTGAAGGATGCGCGCTTGGGCGGCATCTTCAACATGGGCGGAACCGCGGTGGCGAATTACGTAAGCATCCTCGAGCGAATCAAGTAGCGACCCGCCGTTTTCACTTTCCGGTGGGTTATGGTTGGTAGCGCAACCAATAACCGCATTTCATAAAATTGATCGCGCAACGGGACGTGTTACAGTTATGCGGTGTTTGGGGGCGTATCGATTTTCGTTGTTGGTGCGCATATAAATTTGCCGTGGAGATTGGGATGACGAACGGCATGACAAACATTCCGACCGATCTCTTGCGTGCGCTTGTCGCCGTCGTCGATTTGCGCAGCTTTACCAAGGCCGCGCATTCGCTCGGCGTGACCCAGCCGGCGGTAAGCGCCCAGATCAAGCGGCTGCAATATCTGCTTGGCGGCGAGCTGTTCGACCGCAGTTCCCAGGGCGTTAGTCTCACGCCGCATGGCGACATGGTGGTGAGCTACGCGCGCCGCCTGCTGTCGATCAACGATCAGATCGTGCATTTCGTGGAAACGGATCCGCGCCCCGAGCTGCTGATCCGGGTCGGAACGCCGAGCGATTTCATCGCGTCTATGCTGCCGGAAACTCTCGCCCGGTTCCGCGAGCGGCGCCAGGACGTGCGTTTTATCGTGCGTACCGAACAGTTCGATTTGCTGTTGCGCGAACTGCGCAGCGGCGATCTCGACATCTTCGTCGGCCTGTCGATGGCGCCGCCGCTGGATGCGCGGCATAGCTGGGCGGAAGAAATGGTCTGGGTGCGCGGCCCCGCCACCCGTTTCGAACTCGACCGGCCGGTGCCGCTGGTCTCGCATGGCGAGCAGGCCATCTATCACCGGCTGGCGGTGATGGCATTGAAATCGGCCGACCTGAAGTGGGAAGACGTTTTCATCGGCCCGAGCATAACCAGCCTGAACCGCGCGGTGGCCGCCGGGCTTGGCGTCATGGCGGTAACCCGCCGGCGCGCGAACGATATCGGAATGGTCATCTGGGACGATGCGCCGCTGCCGAAACTGCCGGATGCCTATAGCGGGATCTATGTCCGCGAAGGCGGCGCCCGCTCGGCTTACGAGCTTCTGGCCGACGAGATTGCCGAGGCCATCAATGCAGCGCGGCCGGGCGCGCGGAAAATCGTCACTGTTGCGGACAAGCCGTTGCAAGCGGACTCGGCGGCATAATCAGCGCTGCGCGAAGCCGGAGCGCTGCGCCCAGCCGGTCATGCGCCGCTTCCAGGATCGCCATCACGCCAGTACATCGACGATGCCCTCGATCGCGAGCGCCACCAGCCCGGCGAAGATCAGCGGCACCTGGAACTGCGCCTGCGCCTGCAGCATCAGATTGCCGATGCCGTAGTTGGACGCGACGCTCTCGGAAATCACCGAGCCGACGAAGGCGAGCGTGATCGCGACCTTCAGCGAGCCGAAGAAATAGGGCAGCGTGCGCGGAATGCCGACCTTGCGCATGATGTCGAGCTTGCTGGCGCCGAGCGCCTTGAGCACGTCCTCCAGCTCCGGCTCGATGGTGGCAAGGCCGGTCGCCACGTTGACCACGATCGGGAAGAACGAGATCAGGAAGGCGGTCAGCACCGCCGGAATGAATCCGATGCCGAACCACAGCACCAGGATCGGCACCACCGCGACCTTCGGGATGGCGTTGAAGCCGATCATCAGCGGATAGAGCCCGGCATAGATCGTGCGCGACCAGCCGACCAGCAGGCCGAGCAGCAGGCCGAAGCCGACCGCGAGTGCAAATCCGATCAGCGTGGTCGCCAGCGTGATCCAGGAATTGCGCGGCAGATCGGCGCCAGTGAATTCGACGAAGGCGCTGCGCCACCGCGGTCGGCGGCGGCAGGAAGAATGTCGGAATATTGAAGAAGCCGGACAGACGGCTTCCCAAACGATCAGCAGGCCGATGGTGAAGAGCCAGGGCGACAGCCGCACAATGAGTCGCAGTCCGGTTCATTGCCGCGCCTTCACGATATGGCCGCGCAATTCATGCACGATGTCCTGGAAGCCTTGCGTGAAGGTCACTTCGAGGTCGCGCGGCCGCGGCAGCTCGATCGCGCGCTCGACCAGGATGCGGCCGGGCCGCGCCGACATCACGAACACGCGGTCGGCGAGGAACACCGCCTCGCGCAGATCGTGCGTCACCAGGATGACGGTGATCTTGCGCGCGGCATGCAGGTCGCGGATCACGCACCACAGTTCCTCGCGCGTGAAGGCGTCGAGCGCGCCGAACGGCTCGTCCAGCATCAGCAGTTGCGGCTCGTGGATCAGCGCGCGGCAGAGCGAGGTGCGCTGCTGCATGCCGCCGGACAGCTCCCAGGGAAATTTGCTCGCCCTGGCCGCCGAGGCCGACCGAAGCCAGCAGATTCTCGGCGCGCGCGCGACATATTCGGCCTTGCTTGCGCCGCATTTCGCTGCGATGCGGCTCGACGATCTCGAGCGGCAGCAGCAGGTTTTCGAGCGTGGTGCGCCACGGCAGCAGGGTCGGCGCCTGGAACGCCATGCCGGCGATCTTGACCGGCTGCGTGACCGGCCTCGCCCGCGACCGTCACCGTGCCGGCTTGAACGGAAATTGCAGGCCGGTCGCGAGCTTCATCAGGGTGGACTTGCCGCAGCCGGACGGGCCGACCACGGCGGCGAATTCGCCGCCCTCGACCGCGATCGACAGTCCGTCGACCGCGAGCGCGCCGCCGGCGCCGCCATAGGCGTGGCTGACGCCATCGAGCGCGACGAAGCGCGGACACGGCGGCCCCCGAAATCGCGCTGTCAGTTCGCCTTGCGGTCGGCCGCCGGCGGCAGGAACGAGGCGTCGAACACATCGGCCGCTTTCGGCTTGCTCGTTCTTGAACTCGTAGGTCAGGGCGATCTGGTCGATCGACTTGGCGAGCGCGGTCGCTGTCGACGCCGCCGTAGCCGTTCGCCTTCACCTCGGCGGTCACGATGTTGTCGCTTGCAGCGCCATCTTCAGCCGTTCGAGCTCGACCGTCCTTCTTGGCGACGTCGTTGCGCTTGATCACCGAGTCGACCGCGGTCGCCGGGATCTTCACGGTGTCCTTCAGCCCTTTCACGAAGGCGCGCAGGAAGCCCTTCACCGCGTCCGGCTTCTCGGCGGCGAATTTCGGATTCACGATGATGGCGTTGCCGTAGAGATTGACGCCGTAGTCGGCCATCAGCAGCACGACGATGTCGTCGACCGGAACGCCCATCGTCCTTCAGGTTGATGAAGGAGGAGAACGAGAAGCCGGTGATGGCGTCGACCTGGCCTGCGGCCAGCATCGGCTCGCGCACCGGGAAGCCGACATTCTCGATCGTGACCTTGGAGGCGTCGATGCCGTTGGCCTGCACGAAGATCTTCCATTGCGCGTAGGCGCCGTCGGGCGCCGGCGCGCCGAGCATCTTGCCTTCGAGGTCCTTCGGCTTGCTCGACGCCGCGGCTCTTGCGCGCCGACGATCGAGAAGGCCGGCTTGTTGTAGACCATGAACACGGCCTTGATCGGCGTGCCCGGATTGGCGTCGCGGAACTTGATCAGCGAGTTGATGTCGCCGAAGCCCATGTCGTAGGTGCCGGAGGCGACGCGGTTGATCGGCTCGAGCGAGCCGGCGGCCGTGTCGATGGTGACGTCGAGGCCTTCGGCCTTGAAGTAGCCCTTGTCGATCGGCGACCAGGAACGGCGCCGACGGGCCCTCGAATTTGAAGTCGAGCGAGAATTTGATCGCGGTCTGCGCGGTCGCGGGCCGCCGAGCAGCTCGGCGAGACAGCCGGCGTCGGCGAGGTCGCCGGAAGCTCGTTGATCACGTTCATGTCGCTACCCCTTGGATGTCATCAAGCGATTCGGCGCGATGGCGGCCGCGCCGCTACGATGTCACTGCATCAGCAAAGAACATGCCGAATGAAAGAGCAAGGCGGGCACCGCGGCGATGCGCAATCCGGCCAGCGGCTGAATTTCTGCACATCAGCAATGCAATCATGCCGATCGCAGCAGGCAATGCGATCGCACGATCGCTGATAGACTGGAGTAGTCTTGCCGGAGCCGATTCGGAGGCATTCGATGAACGCAGGCCGCAAAGTCCGGCGCAAGGCAGGCGTGCCGGCATTTCGTCCGCGCCCTATGCGCCGCCGGATGAGACGCTGGCGCCCGCGCTGCTGGCCGTCCGCAGCGCGCGGCGACCGACGCCGAGGCGCGCATCGATGCCCGCGCCCGGCGGCTGGTCGAGAGCGATCCGCGCCCATGCCGGCGGGCTCGGCGGCATCGAGGATTTCCTGCACGCCTATTCGCTCTCGACCAAGGAGGGCCTGGCGCTGATGGTGCTGGCCGAGGCGCTGCTGCGCGTGCCCGATGCCGCGCACCGCCGACCGGCTGATCGAGGACAAGCTCGCCGGCCGGCGACTGGTCGCATGCCGGATACGCGCTCGGCGCTTTCCTGGTGTCGGCCTCGGCCTGGACGCTCGGCATCACGGCGCGCGTCATCCATCCCGGCGAGACGCCGGACGGCATCGTCGACAGCCTCGTCAAGCGGCTCGGCCTGCCGACGGTGCGGCTCGCGACCCGGCAGGCGATGCGGCTGCTCGGCTCGCATTTCGTGCTCGGGCCAGACCATCGAGGAGGCGCTGTCGCGCGCGGCATCGCACCGCGAGTTCCGCTATTCCTTCGACATGCTGGGCGAGGGCGCGCGCACCGCCGCCGACGCCGCGCGCTATTTCGATTCCTACGCCGCATGCCATCGAGGCGATCGGCGCGCGCGCGGCAACGCCGCGCTGCCGGCAGCGGCCGGGAATTTCGGTGAAGCTCTCGGCGCTGCATCCGCGCTACGAGGCGGTGTCGCGCGAGCGCGTGCTGGCCGAGTTGATCGCCGCGCGTGCTCGAACTGGCGCGGCTCAGGCCAAACGCACGATCTCAATTTCACCGTCGATGCCGAGGAGGCCGACCGGCTCGAATTGTCGCTGGAGGTGATCGGCACGGTGCTGGCCGATCCCTCGCTCGCCGGCTGGGACGGCTTCGGGCTCGCGGTGCAGGCCTATCAGAAGCGCGCCGGCGCGGTGATCGACTGGCTCGACGAGGCGGCCGACGCGCTCGACCGCCGCCTGATGGTGCGGCTCGTCAAGGGCGCCTACTGGGACACCGAGGTCAAGCGCGCGCAGGAGCGCGGGCTGCCCGACTATCCGGTGTTCACCCGCAAGGCGATGACCGATCTGTGCTATCATGACTTGCATGCGCGCAAGTTGCTGCGGCGCGGCCACGGCTCTATCCGCAGTTCGCCACCCACAATGCGCTGACGGTCGCGAGCGTGATCGAGGAGGCCGGCGGCGCCGACGGCTACGAATTCCAGCGGCTGCACGGCATGGGCGAGGTGCTCTACGAGGCGCTGCTCGCCGAACGTGCCGGACGCGACGTGCCGGGTCTATGCGCCGGTCGGCAGCCACTCGCGATCTGCTCGCCTATCTGGTGCGGCGGCTGCTGGAGAACGGCGCCAATTCCTCGTTCGTGTCGGTCGCGGCCGATCCGAATGTGCCGATCGAAACGATCCTGAAGCGGCCGCAGAGCCTGGATCGGCGATCGCCGCGCACGCGCGCCATCCGCATATTCCGCTGCCGCGCGATCTGTATCGCGCCGGCGCGGCGCAATTCGACCGGCGTCGAGTTCGGCGATCGCGCGGCGCTGGCCGCGCTGCTGGCCGAGATCGAGGCCGCGCCCAAAAGCGAAGCGCGGCGCCACTGGTCGACGGCGTGGCATTGTCGGGCCGTGCGCGCGATGTCTTCTCGCCGATCGACGGAAGCGCAATCGGGATCGTGCAGGACGGCGATGAAGCGGTTGTTGCCTCCGCGATGGCCGCCGCCGCCGCCGGCTTTGCGTCGTGGGACGGCGCGGGCGTTTCGGCGCGCGCCGCTGCGCTGGAGCGCGCCGGCGATCTGCTCGAGGCGAACCGCGGCAGTCTGATCGCGCTGCTTGCAGGTCGAAGGCGGCAAGACGCTCGACGATTGCGCTCTCGGAAGTGCGCGAGGCGGTGGATTATCTGCCGCTACTACGCGGCGCCGAAGCGCGCCGCACGCTGATACCGCAGACGATGCCGGGCCCGACCGGCGAGAGCAACGAGTTGCGCTATCGCGGCCGCGGCGTGTTCGTCTGCATCAGCCCGTGGAATTTCCCGCTGGCGATTTTCGTCGGCCAGGTCACGGCGCGCGCTCGCCGCCGGCAATACGGTGGTGGCCAAGCCCGCCGAGCAGACGCCGCTCATCGCCTCCGACGCGGTGCGGCTGCTGCACGAGGCCGGCGTGCCGGCAAGCGCGCTGCATCTGGTGCCGGGCGACGGCAAAGTCGGCGCCATGCTGATCGGCCGATGCCGCGTGTTGCCGGCGTCGCCTTCACCGGCTCGACCGAGGTCGCCCGCAGTCATCAACCGCACGCTTGCCGCCAAGGACGGCCCGATCGTGCCGCTGATCGCCGAGACCGGCGGCATCAACGCCATGATCGTCGATGCCACGGCGCTGCCCGAGCAGGTGACCGACGACGTGATCACCTCGGCGTTCCGCTCCGCCGGCCAGCGCTGCTCGGCGTTGCGGCTGCTCTGCGTGCAGGAGGATGTGGCCGACCGCATGCTCGAGATGATCGCGGGCGCCGCGCGCGAGCTTGCGCTCGGCGATCCGCGCGATCCGGCAACGCATGTCGGTCCGGTGATCGACGCCGATGCCAAGGACAGGCTCGACCGCTGGATCGCGGACATGGATAGCCAGGCGCGCGTGCTCTTCCGCTGGGATGAGGACAACGCTGCCGCCGCGCGGCAGCTATCGTGCGCGCCGGCGATCATCGAGCTCGATCGCGCGAGCGACCTAGCAGGAAGAAGTGTTCGGGCCGGTCCTGCACGTTGTGCGCTGGCGCGCAGACGAGCTCGATCAAGTTGCTCGACGAGCATCGCCGGCAACGGCACCGGCGCTCACGCTCGGCATCCACTCGCGCATCGACGCGACCGTCGAGCGCATCGTCGCGCGGCTGCCGAACGGCAATGTCTACGTCAACCGCAACATGATCGGCGCGGTGGTCGGCACGCAGCCGTTCGGCGGCAGCGGTCTGTCCGGCACCGGGCCGAAGGCCGGCGGCCCGAATTATCTGCATCGTTTGGCGCTGGAGCAGGTTGTGACGGTCAACACCGCGGCCTCCGGCGGCAATGCCACGCTGCTCAGCGACGAGGAATAGCGGTCCGCATCGAGGCGCCGGCGGCCCGGCCGGCCGCACTAAGGCCGCTATTTTCCTGCTGATTTGAGGGCTCCAGGAGGTAAGCCTAATGGCGATTTTGCCGAACTCAGCCGCGATCGTTAACCGGTTTCCCGGGCGGATCGGGTATTGTTCCGCGCATGACTGATTCGGTCGCCCGGCTCCACGCTGCCGTGATCGCCGTTCGCGGCACTGATCCGGCGAAGTCGCGAACGGCTCGGCTATTGCGCGCGGGCAGCGCCAAGATGGCCAAGAAACTCGCCGAAGAAGCGGTCGAAGTGGTGATCGACGCCATGAACGGCCAGCCCGAGGCCGTGGTCCGCGAAAGCGCCGACCTGCTCTATAATCTGGTGGTGCTCTGGGTTCATGCCGGGGTCCATCCCGATCAGGTCTGGGCCGAGATGCGCCGGCGCGAGTTGATGTTCGGGATTGCCGAAAAAGTGCCAAAGGATCTGGCGCGCGGGGCGCCGAGGCGTAAGGTCGTGGCGCTTGAGGCCAGGCGCATCCGCAAGCGCCGCTGATCCACCAATTCCCTTTCACGAGTGTTGTTATGACAGTCCAGGCTGCCGAGCCGCGTTCTTTGCTTCGCCGTCTTTATGACTGGTGCCTGGCGGCCGCCCACAAGCCTTATGCTCTGTGGATCATGGGCGCGGTATCGTTTGCTGAAAGCTCGTTCTTTCCGGTGCCGCCCGACGTGATGCTGATCCCGATGGCGCTGGCGCGGCCGGAGCGGGCCTACGTGATGGCGGCCTGGTGCACGGCGACCTCGGTCGCCGGCGGTATTGCCGGCTACGCTATCGGCGCATTGCTCTATGATTCGGTCGGGGCCTGGTTGATCCATCTCTACGGCTATGGCGACAAGGTTGAGGCCTTTCGCATGGCTTACGCGCAATGGGGCGCCTGGATCATCCTGCTCAAGGGACTGACGCCGATCCCGTTCAAGATCGTCACGATTACCTCCGGCTTTGCCGGTTATAATTTCGGGCTTTTCGTTCTGTTTTCGGTCGTCACGCGCGGCGCGCGTTTTTTCGTGTTGGCGTTCCTGCTGCACCGCTACGGCGAGCAGGCCCGCCATATCATCGAAAAGCGCCTGGGATTATGGGTCACGGTCGGCGCCGCCGTGATCGTCATCGGTATCGTGATTGCGCTATACTTAATTTGACCGAATCGGCATTCCTCAATTTCGCCACCTGTAAGGCTTAAATGAGTTGCGTCGGCGCAAATGCCGTAGGGCAACGGATCGCCGTTAGGCAACTGACGGACGTTAGCTTGACCGGCCATGGGCACCATACGGGCTTTGAATTTTCATTCTAAACCAACTGCGGCGCGGTCCGCGGTGACCTGCCTGTTCGCCGGCGCTCTCGTATTGGCGCCGGCCTTGGTTTTGGCGCAGGACGGCTCGCCGGCGAAGCCGCGCGACGACCGCGGTCTATTCGGTAATATCGGCCGCTGGTTCGATGAGCAGGGCGAAAAGTTCAACTCCACTTTCAAGAGCGCGCGCGAGGGTTTGGGGAATTTCGGCCGCGAGGCCGGCGTCGCCGCCAAGACCACGGTCGATGGCGCCAAGGACGCGGCCGACGCGGTGGCGAGAATTCCCAAGGCCCGCGTCTTCAACGTCCACGAGAAATGCAACAACGCGCCGAACGGCGCGCCCGACTGCCTGGCGCCCGCCAATACGGCATGCAAGGCCAAGGGTTTTCTGTCCGGCAGTAGCGTCAGCATGACGACGGCCGAGGTCTGCCCGGCGCAGGTCTACATGTCAGGTCGTACTGGCGGGCCTGAATGCCATACCGAAACCTTCATTTCCAAAATTCTCTGCCAATAAGTTGACAGTTACCCTCCCCACCACTCGCGAGTGCTCGCGGGGGAGGGGAGATTGGCATCGCTTGTCTCGCCGCCACGCCTGTGTTTCCGTTGCCGTCAAAAGCAAGAAACACGGGGAGCGGCGCGCCGATGAACCTTCATGCCAAGCTGCTCGAACGTCAGGCGGCCGGGCGGCCGGTGACTGTCGCGCTGATCGGGGCCGGCAAGTTCGGCACTATGTTTCTTTCGCAGGCGCGGCTCACGCAAGGCATGCATGTCGTCGGCGTGGCCGATCTCGATGTGACGCGCGCGCGCAGCCAATTGTATACCGCGGGCTGGCCGGCGGAAGCATACGCCGCGTCATCGCTCTCCGATGCGCATAAGCGCGGCGCAACATGGGTCACCGACAATGCCATGTCGCTGATTGCCGATCCGCAAATCGAGGTGATCGTGGAAGCGACCGGAGTGCCCGGTGCCGGCATCCATCACGCGCTTCAATCGATTGCGAACGGCAAACACATCGTAATGGTGAACGTCGAAGCCGACGCGGTGGCGGGGCCATTGCTGGCGCGCCGCGCGAAAGCCGCCGGCGTGGTCTACAGCCTGGCCTGGGGCGATCAGCCGGCGCTGATCTGCGAGCACGTCGATTGGGCGCGCGCCGCCGGCTTCAAGGTGATCTGCGCCGGCAAGGGCACGCGCTATCACCCGACCTATCACCAGTCGACGCCCGATACGCTGTGGGACATCCTCGATCAGTATCTGCAGATCAAGGATCGCAATTCGATCAACCCGAAGATGTTCAATTCCTTTATCGACGGCACCAAGTCCGGCATCGAGATGACCGCGGTGTGCAACGCCACCGGGCTCATGCCGCAGAGCGATGGCCTCGGTTTTCCGCCCGCCACGCGCTTTGAGCTCGCCGACATCTGCAAGCCTAAAAGCGACGGCGGCACGCTGGAGAAGGCGGGCGTCACCGAGGTGACCTCGTCGGTCTATCGCGACGGCCGCGACGTGCCGCATCATCTCGCGCTCGGCACTTATGTGGTGTTCGAGGGCGAGACTGAATATGCCCGCCGCTGCTTTTCGGAATACGCCATGCTGCCGGACAAAAGCGGCAAATATGCAGCCCTTTACCGGCCGATCCACATGATCGGGCTGGAGCTCGGCATCTCTGTTGCAAGTTGCGCGTTGCGCAACGAGCCGACCGGCGCGCCCACCGGCTTCCGCTCCGACGTGGTGGCGACCGCCAAACGCGACCTGAAAGCCGGCGAGATGCTCGACGGCGAGGGCGGCTTCTGCGTCTGGGGCAAGCAGACCCCGGCCGACGTGTCGCTGGAGCGGGAACTGCTGCCGCTGGGCTTAGCCCACAACGTCAAGCTCAAGCGCGACATCGCGCTGGGCAGTGCGCTTCAATGGTCGGACGTCGCTTACGATGCCAACGATCCGGCCGTCAAAGTGCGCCGCGAGATGGAGGCGGCCTTCGGCCGAAGGAATGCCGCGGCCGAAACGGTGTTATAGAAGTCGAAGCTGCACAAAAAAAGATATTCCCGGGAGAACGCCATGCTGAAACGCCTGTTTGCCGCCGCACTTGCCGCGGTGTTCGCTGTCGCCGCCTTGCCGCGCGATGCGCGCGCCGAGGACACCAAGCTCACCATTATGGTGTTCCAAGGTTTGCAGAACCTGCCGTTGCTGGTGGCGCAATCGAAGGGTTTCTTCGCCAAGCGCGGCCTGAGCGTCGATATCAAGATCGCGCCAAATTCGGATGAATTGCGTAACGGTCTCGCCGAAGGCCGTTACCAGATCGTGCATACGGCGGTGGACAATGCGCTTGGCCATGGCCGACGTCGCCAACAAGGACATCGCTGTCGTTATCGGCGGCGACAACAGCTTCAACCATCTGATCGTGCAGCCTGACATCAAGTCTTATGCCGACATACGCGACAAGACCGTCCTGGTCGATGCGACCGATACGGCCTATGCGTTGCAGCTCTATGAAATTCTGCGGCGGAACGGCCTGAACAAGGGCGACTACACGGTCAAGTCGGTGGGGGCCACCTTCAAGCGTCTCGAAGGTCTGCAGCAGGACAAGGACAACAAGGTGCGCGATCCTCAATGCCCCGTTCTCGATCCGCGCGGAAAAATCCGGGCTCAAGGACATGGGCGCGGTCATCAAGGTTCTCGGCCCTTATCAAGCGACATCGGGATTCGTGATGCGCGAGTGGGGCAAGGGCAATGCCGATACGGTGGTGAAATATTTGCAAGCCTATATCGAAGGGCTGCGCTGGGCGCTCGACCCGACGAACAAGGCGGAGGTGACCAGCGCTCTTACGTCGAGGCGCTGAAATTGCCGCAGGACATCGCCGAGGAAACCTACGCGCTGGCCGTGCGACCCGAAGGAAGGGCTGGCAAAGGACGCGATGTTCGACATGGAAGGCTTCCGCAACGTGCTCAAGTTGCGTGCCGCCTTCGCCGAAGGCGGGCGCCGAACCCGCCGGAGAAATATCTCGACCTGTCCTATTACCAGAAGGCGCTGGCGGGACTCTGATTCTTTCTGCGCGACTTACGCAAGATCGATGGTGCCGTCGATCTTGTGCGTGAGCCCGACCTCGCCGATGGTCAGCACCATCTGCGCCGATACCGACTCGTTGCCCTTGAGCCGGCCGTCGGCCACCGCGGCGCGGATGGACTTTTCGATTTCCTGCTGCGAGGTCACGCCAACGACTTTGAGGAATTTGCGCAGCGACATGTTGAAGGCTTCTTCGTTCATCGCGGGCTCCTGGCAAGATCGAATCGTCCGCCGCGGATCATAGGCCCGGCCGGTTGGCCCTGAAAGCGCCATATCCGGCGGCGAAAAGTGCCGCCGTTTGCCCAATGTTGACCCTAGGCTTTGCAACGCTATTATCTCGAAAAGTATGCCCCTGTGGCGGAATTGGTAGACGCGCCTGACTCAAAATCAGGTACCGCAAGGTGTGCTGGTTCGAGTCCGGCCAGGGGCACCAATCTCCTTGATGACCGAGTAGTGGGCGTTTGGAGCGCATGAACGATTATCTCGCGACCGCCCGCAAAGACCCGCCGCTCGCCGCGGCGGTCGATCATCGCCGGTCGTCGGCGCCTTGACCCTTGGCGCGGTCTTCTTCTTCCAATACGTCATGCTGCTGGCGCCGTGCCCGCTCTGCCTGGAGCAGCGGCTGGCGTATTATGTCTGCGTGCCGCTCGCGGTCATGCTCGGGCTCGGCGCCAATCACGGCGCCTCGCGCAAGGTGCTGTTGCTGGGCTTTGCAGCGATCGCCGCCGTCATGCTCTGGAACAGCGGGCTTTCGGTCTATCACGCCGGCGTCGAATGGAAGTTCTGGCCGGGGCCGACCGACTGCAGTGGCCCGATCAACGACATCGGCTCGATCGGCAATCTGCTCAAGCAGCTGCAGCGCATCAGCCTCGTACGTTGCGACGAGGCGGCCTGGCGCTTTCTCGGGATTTCGACTGGCTGGCTATGATGTGGTGATCTCACTTGGACCTGGCGGCGGTCGCCGCCTGGGGCGCGCAAGGCTCGCTCGCGCGGCGATCAATCGAGGTAGCAAGATGAAAGTACAAGGTTCTTGCCATGGAAGAAATTCTGATCATCGGCGGTGGAATTGGCGGGCTGACGCTCGGCCTGATGCTGCATCGCGCCGGCATCGCCTGCCGCGTGTTCGAGGCGGCGCCGGAACTCAAGGCGGTCGGCGTCGGCATCAATATCCTGCCGCATGCCTCGCGCGAACTGTGCGGGCTCGGGCTCGAAGACGGCGCTCGCCAAGGTCGCGGTCACCACGCGCGAATATTGTTTCTACAATCGGTTCGGCCAGCACATCCACAGCGAGCCGGCCGGCCGCTTCGCCGGCTACGACGTGCCGCAGTTTTCTATCCATCGCGGCGATCTGCAGATGGTGCTGCTCGACGCCTTCATCGCGCGCGCGGGCGCCGACAAGGTGATCACCGGCTGGCGCTGCACCAAGGTCGAACATGACGGCAAGCGAGGCAATCGCGCATTTCGAGGATCCGAACGGAAAGCCGTTGCCGCCGCAGCGCGGCGCAGCCGTCATCAGCGCCGAGGGCATTCATTCGACGCTGCGCAAGCAGCTTTATCCGGATGAAGGCCCGCCGAAATATTCCGGCATCAACATGTGGCGCGGCGTGACGCGCTGGAAACCGTTTCTGTCCGGCGCCAGCATGATCCGCATCGGCTGGCACCATCCGGCCAAGCTGCTGATCTATCCGATCCGCAACGACGTCGACGCCGAGGGCCGCCAACTGGTGAACTGGGTGTGCGACATCGAGACGCCGCAATACAAGGCGCGCGATTGGAATCGCGGCGGCAAGCTCGAAGACTTCCTCCCCGCCATGGCGGACTGGCATTTCGACTGGCTCGACGTGCCGGAATTCATCCGCAGTTCCGATGCGATCCTGGAATATCCTATGGTCGATCAGGACCCGCTGCCGCGCTGGAGCTTTGGCCGGCTCACGCTGCTCGGCGACGCGGCGCATCCGATGTATCCGCGCGGCGCCAACGGCGCGGCGCAGGCGATCCTGGATTGCCGCGCGCTGGCGGACGCGTTTGTTGCAAATTCCGATCCGGTGGCCGCGCTCAAGGCCTATGAGGACAAGCGCCGGCCGGCGACCAGCGCTGTGGTGCTGGCCAATCGCAGCGCGCCACCCGACGCCATTTTGCACGAGGTCTATCGCCGCACCGGCGACAAGCCGTTCAAGAACATCGACGATGTGATCAGCCGCGACGAATTGATCGCGCTGTCGGAAAGCTACAAGCGCGTCGCCGGTTACGACAAGGAGCGGCTGCAACGCGCATGAGCGCGAAACGAAAAAGCGCGAGTTGGCGGGAATAAACTCAGCTCCAAAATGATAACGACCACGAAATCAGGAGGCGCGGGTACATCCGCCGTCGCCTGCTTATCGTGGCCGTTCACCGCCCCCGGGCCAATACTTTGCAGCTTGGCCCGTCGGCGGCTGATGATGGAGCCATATAGCTCGGGAGCCTTGCAGCTCGACATCATCGCCTGAACGTAGGTAAGTGTTTTTTGTTTCAATACAAGGATCGACGACAACCATGGCTAACTCAGGCGCAAGGCAAGGCTACACCGGCACGGCGAAATTCCTGCATTGGACGATTCTCGTTTTGCTGATCGTGCAATTCATTGCCGCCTGGACGATGCCGGACATGGGCCGCAACACGCAGCCGGAGACGCTGATCAACCTGCACTTCTCGGTCGGTGTGCTGATTCTCTTGCTGGCGATCGTTCGCCTGGGCTGGCGGCTGACGCATCCGCGAACCGCCGCCGCTCGACGGCCTGCCGCCCTGGCAGGTGCAATCCGCGCGCATCGTGCATTGGCTGCTGTATCTGCTGCTGTTCGTGATGCCGGTCCTGGGCTGGATGGCCGCCTCGTGGCGCGGCTTCCCGGTGATCCTGTTCGGGCTCGAATTGCCGAAGCTGATCGCCACGCGCGCGCACGGTTTCCGCTGGACCGGCGACGTGCATGGACTGCTGGCGACTTACGGGATGCTGACGCTGGTCGGCCTGCACGCGGCAGCCGCGCTCTATCATTATTTCATCCGCCGCGATGGCGTGCTGCAGCGGATGCTGCCGGGAATATAAGCGCGCAATCCACTTCCGTCATTAACCCTAGCGCTGCGGAGTATCGATTCCGGGCGCGCCGCCTTGCGGCGCCCCGGAATGACAATTGGGGTATCAAGGCTCCAACTCGGTATCCCAATAGAGATAATCGAGCCAGCTTTCGTGCAGGTAGTTCGGCGGGAACAGCCGTCCGTTGCGGTGCAGATGATGCACCGTCGGCTGGAACGGCATCTGCGATGGCCACATCCTGGCTTCCTGGGGCGTCAGGCTGCCCTTGCGCAGATTGCAGGGCGAGCAGGCCGCCACCACGTTGTCCCAGGTGGTGTGCCCGCCGCGCGAGCGCGGAATCAGATGGTCGAAGGTGAGGTCGTCGCGGTCGCCGCAATACTGGCAGGAGAAGCGGTCGCGCAGGAATACGTTGAACCGAGTGAAGGCCGGGTGGGTCGAGGGCTTCACATAGGTCTTGAGCGAGACCACGCTCGGCAGCTTCATCTCGAAACTGGGGCTGTGCACCGCGCGGTCGTAATTGGCGACGATGTTCACGCGCTCGAGGAAAACCGCCTTGATCGCGTCCTGCCAGGACCACAGCGACAAGGGGTAATAGCTCAGCGGCCTGAAATCCGCGTTGAGCACCAGGGCCGGAAAACCACTGGACGAAACGTGCACGTTCAAGCGACGCTCCTCCACCTCCTGAAGGCTGCCGCCACGCAGCTGACTGACTACTAATAGTGCAGCGTGACGGGATTGTGAAGTAGTGGCGGAGAGTTACCCAAAAGGCGTGTCCGGCGTATGATCCCGAAAAGTGGTTACCGGTTTTCGGACAAGATCATGCGCATATCAGGAACGTCGCCGGGAAAACTGCTTCGTGAGAAATTCCCCGCCATGGCGCAAGCCTTCCTGGTCGATGCCGTGGCCGACGCCGGCCGAGATGTGCCATTCCACCGGAATTTCCAGCGCGGCCAGCCCTTGGGCCGCATGAAATATCGCCTGCACCGGGATCAATTGGTCCTCGTCGCCATGGATCAGCAATACCGGTGGCCGGCTGCGGATCTCGGCGGCGAATGTTTCGGCATCGGCTTCTTCGGGCGGCACCACCAGCATGCCGGAATAGCCGACGATCGCGGCGGGCGCGACCGCGCGGCGCAAGCCCACATGCAGCGCCATCATGGTGCCCTGGCTGAAATCC
Source organism: uncultured Alphaproteobacteria bacterium (assembly GCA_963741115.1). Taxonomy (GTDB): domain Bacteria; phylum Pseudomonadota; class Alphaproteobacteria; order Rhizobiales; family Xanthobacteraceae; genus Pseudolabrys. The sequence goes on from CAVUGR010000005.1 coordinate 185,835, forward strand.
GACCAGCGCCAAAGCTTGCGGCGGCAGGTGACGGCGCTTGAGTTCGGCATCGAGAAAGGCATTGAGCACGGGTGCGGCGGCTTGCACGCCAACCCAGCGCTCGTTCGGATCGCGGAACGTCAACGGAAACCATTCGCGCCCGACCGGGGCCTGCCCGCAGGGGCGCGGCGCGTGCGGCGAGACGAACGCGGCGTTCGGCAGCAGGGCCTGCCAGGCACGGCCGATGTCGATCAGGTCGTTGCCGTCGGCGCCGTAGCCGTGCAGGAATACGACGAGTTGTTTCGCGGGTCCCACAAGCGGCTCCAGCCTTGGACCATCAAGTTCGGGCCCGTCGAGTTCAGCCATTCTTACGCTTCCTTTTCTTCACTTTTTCTTCGCAGTCTTTTTCGACGGGCTTGACGGTTGCACCGGGACCACGTCGCGTTTCTTCACTGCGTGATAATAGGCCCACAACAGATGCGCCGCGACACCGCGCCAGGGCCGCCAGGCCTCGGCGATCTTGGTCAGCTGCTTGGCGTCCGGCCGCTTGTTAAGCCTCAGCGCGATGCGGGCGGCTTCCTGCACGGCGAGATCGCCGCTCGGAAACGCATCGGCATGGCCCAGGCAAAAAAGCAGATAAATATCGGCGGTCCAGGGCCCGACCCCATGCAGCGCGGTTAGCGCGGCATGCGCCATGTCGGCGTCCATGTTGCCGACGGCGTTGAGATCGATGTGGCCCTTGGCGACGGCCTTGCCGATCTCCTTGATCGACTTGATCTTGGCCGCCGAAAGGCCCAGCCGCTTTAGTCTGTCGGTGCGCGCCGCGCGCACGGCTTCATGACCGAAGGGCATGAATGCGGCGAACAGCCGGGCGCGGATGGCGGCCGCGCTCGCGGTCGACAGTTGCTGGCCGCACACGATGGCGCACAGTCCGGCATAGCCGCCCTCGCGGCGGCGCAGGCTGAAGGCGCCGGCCTTTTCGGCCACAGGTTGGAGGCGCGGATCGGCCTCGACCAGATTTGCCAGGCCGGCCTGCAGATCGGTCTCGGTGTGAAGGAAGTGGGTCATTTTCGTATTGCCATAGTCCGGCGAACCTACTCGGACGTCATCGTCCGCGAAAGCGGACGATCCGGTATTCGCGAGCGGTTGTGATAATTCTCTTGGCAAGCGATTACTGAACGCCTCGCTTTTGCGGGGCATGACGCCGAAATAAAGGCTGACGCCGAGAGGACAATGCCGCCACCCGTTTTCCGCTTCGCGCCGTCGCCGAACGGCTATCTGCATCTCGGCCATGCGTTGTCGGCCTTGGTCAATGCCGACATGGCGCGTGCCCGCGGGCGGCTGTTGTTGCGCATCGAAGACATCGACGCGACCCGCTGCCGGCCGGAATACGAGTCGGCGATCTATGAGGATCTCGCCTGGCTTGGGCTTGCCTTCGCGCCGCCGGTGCGGCGGCAGTCCGAGCATTACGACGACTACCGTACGGCGCTCATGCGGCTCGACGCGCTGGGGTTGATTTATCCGAGCTTCGAGAGCCGTGCCGAGATCGGGGCGCTGGTCGCGCAAGGCGACGCGCGAGGAAGCTGGCCGCGCGATCCCGACGGGACGCCGCTTTATCCGGGCGACGCAAAATCGATTGCGCCGGCCGAGCGGGCCCGGCGCCTAGCGAGCGCCGAGCCCTATGCCCTGCGCCTCGACATGGCGGCGCGCGCTCGCCCAAACCGGTTCGCTCACGTGGATGGAGACCGGCGAGGGGCCCGCCGGCGAAACCGGTAAGATCGCCGCCAATCCGGCCGACTGGGGTGATGTGATCCTGGCGCGCAAGGAGACGCCGACCAGCTATCACCTTGCGGTCGTGGTGGACGACGCGGCGCAAGGCGTCACCGACGTGGTGCGCGGGCGCGATCTGTTCCACGCAACAAGCGTCCATCGCCTCCTGCAAACCCTGCTCGATCTGCCGCAGCCGCGCTACCACCACCACCGGCTGATCCTCGATAGCGGCGGCCGCAAACTGTCGAAATCGACTTTTGCCACCGGCTTGCGCGATCTGCGCGCGCAAGGCGTGGCCGCCAGGGAAATCCGCGCTTTGGTCGGGCTCGATTGAAAGCGATGTCCGTGGCATGGTCGCGTCCGGGGCGGGGACGAATGGCGAAGCTCAAGGCCAAGAAGGCGGCCGTTAAGCGCGCGCGGCGACGCAAAGCACGTCCGCGCAAGGCGCCGACTTTGCGCGCGCTCGAGGCCGCGCTCGCCGGCATCGCGCACGATATCCGCACGCCGCTCACCGGCATTGTCGCGTTGGCCGAATTGCTCGCGTCTTCCGATCTCGGCCAGCGCGAGCGCGAATGGGCCAATGCGGTGAAAAGCGGCGCCGATCATCTGGCCGCGCTCACCACCTTGATCGTCGATGCCGCCAAGGCCGACGCTACCGGCCTGGTGCTGCGCAATGAGCCGTTCTCGCCGAGCTCATTGGCCGAAGCCGTCGGACGGGCGCTCACCGCGCGCGCCGGCAACAGGCACGTCAAGGCCGAGGTCGCGATTGCGCGCGATCTGCCGGCGATGGTTTCGGGCGATGCGTTACGCCTTCGCGCGGCGCTGGAAAATCTTGCCGACAACGCGGTGAAGTTCACGCACGCCGGCGCCGTCACCTTCAGTGTCGGTGCGGAGCCGGTAGCGCGCGGCCGCGTACGGCTGATGTTCACGGTCGCCGATAGCGGCATCGGCATGAGCCCAAGCGAACTAAAACTTCTGTTTCGTCCGTTCGCGCAGGCGAGCGAGCAGATCGCGCGGCGCTATGGCGGCGCCGGCTTGGGTCTGATGTTCGTCAAGCGCATCGCCAGGGCGATGGGCGGCGATCTCAAGGTCACCAGCAAAATGGGCATCGGCAGCACCTTCCGTCTTACTGCGTTGGTCGGCGGCGTTGACGCGCGCCCTTCGGTTACCGCGAGCGGCGTGAGCGCCGCGCCGGTGCGGGCGCTATCGATCCTCTGCGCCGAGGACAATCCTTACGGCCGCGTGGTGATGAACACGATCATGCGCGAACTTGGCCACCGCGTCGATTTTGTCGAAAGCGGCGAGGCGGCGGTGAAGGCGGCGGCGCGCGGCGGCTATGACGCTGTGCTGATGGACATCACGCTGGCCGGCCTCGACGGCATGGAGGCGACGCGGCGCATTCGCGCGCTGCCGGGCAAGACGGGTGAGGTGCCGGTGATCGGCATTTCCGGCCGCACCGAGAGCGGCGATGAAGCCGCCGCGCATGCAGCCGGCATGAATTTCTATTTCACCAAGCCGGTGAGCCCGGGCAGACTGGCGCAGGCGCTGGCTGTTTGCTCCGTTCGTCCCCGCGGAAGCGGGGACCCAGGCTAAGCATCTCTGGATTCCCGCTTTCGCGGGAATGAGCGGCTAACCGCTAAACGTTACTCACGCCGTTCGCCCGCTCAACGATGCGCACCACGTCGGACATGATGCGGTTCAGTTCGAAGTCCTTCGGCGTGTAGACCGCGGCGACCCCGGATTTCTCCATGGCGGCGGCGTCCTCCGGTGGAATGATGCCGCCGACGACCAGCGGCATATTCATCCCCGCTTCCTTCATGCGCGCCACCACATCGGCGACCAGCGGCATATGGCTGCCCGATAGCACCGAGAGGCCGATGACGTGCGCCTTCTGCTCGCGCGCGGCATCGACGATCTCCTCCGGCGTCAGGCGGATGCCCTGGTAGACCACCTGCATGCCGGCATCGCGCGCACGCACGGCGATCTGCTCGGCGCCGTTGGAATGGCCATCGAGCCCGGGCTTGCCGACCAGGAAGGTCAGCCGCCGGCCGAGCTTCCTTGAAACACGATCCACGTCGGCGCGGATATCGTCGAGCCCGTCGACGTCGTTGCGCATGGCATTGCCGACGCCGGTCGGCGCGCGGTATTCGCCGAAGGCCTCGCGTAGCGTCCAGCCCCATTCGCCGGTGGTGACGCCGGCCTTGGCGCAGGCGATCGAAGCCGGCATGATGTTGGCGCCGGTCGTTGCCGCGCGCTTGAGTTCTTTCAGGGTCACCGCCACCGCGACGCTGTCGCGAGCCGCGCGCCAGGCGGCCAGCCGCTCGAGTTGGTCGCGCTCGGCGTCTTCCGAAACCGTCATGATAGAATCAATGCCGCCGGTGAGCGGCGAGGGCTCGGTCTCGAGATATTTGTTGACGCCGACTACGACCTGCTCGCCGCGCTCGATCGCTTCCAGCCGCGCGGTGTTGGATTCCACCAGCCGCTGCTTCATGTAGCCGCTCTCGACCGCGACGACCGCGCCGCCCATCTCGTCGATGCGCTTGAGTTCTTCCTTGGCCTCGGCTTTGAGCGCTTCCACCTTGCGGTCGATCTCGGCCGAGCCGTCGAAGATGTCGCCGTAATCCAGGAGGTCCGTCTCGTACGCCAGGATTTGCTGCATGCGCAGCGACCATTGCTGATCCCACGGCCGCGGCAGCCCGAGCGCCTCGTTCCAGGCCGGCAATTGCACGGCGCGGGCGCGCGCGTTCTTCGACAGCGTCACCGCCAGCATCTCGATCAGAATGCGCGCGACATTGTTCTCCGGCTGCGGCTCGGTCAGCCCCAGCGAATTCACCTGCACGCCGTAGCGGAACAGGCGCTGTTTGGCGTCGGTGATGCCGTAGCGCTCGCGCGTGATCTCGTCCCACAATTCGACGAAGGCGCGCATCTTGCACATCTCGGTGATGAAGCGCATGCCGGCATTGACGAAGAACGAAATGCGCCCGACCACCTCGCCGAATTTCTCGTCCGTCACTTCGCCCGAGGCTTTTACCGTGTCGAGCACGGCCACCGCGGTGGCGAGCGCGAAGGCCAACTCCTGCACCGGCGTCGCACCTGCTTCCTGCAAATGGTAGGAGCAGATGTTCATCGGATTCCACTTCGGCAATTCGGTCGTGGTGAAGATCGCCACATCCTTGATCAGGCGCATCGACGGCGCCGGCGGAAACACATAGGTGCCGCGCGACAGATATTCCTTGATGATGTCGTTCTGGATGGTGCCGGTGAGGGCTGCGCGCGGTGCGCCGGTCTCGTCGGCCACCGCGATGTAGAGCGCCATCAGCCACGCCGCGGTGGCGTTGATGGTCATCGAGGTGTTCATCGAGGCAAGCGGGATGCCGTCGAACAGCGCGCGCATGTCGCCGAGGTGGTTTACCGGCACGCCGACCTTGCCGACCTCGCCCTTGGCCAGCACGTGATCGGAGTCGTAGCCGGTTTGCGTCGGCAGATCGAAGGCGACCGAAAGTCCGGTCTGGCCCTTGGACAAATTCTTGCGGTAGAGCGCGTTGGAATCGACCGCTGTGGAGTGGCCCGCATAGGTGCGGAATATCCACGGCTTGTCGCGCAAAGCCTTATCGCGTCGAGGCGGCGCTCTCGAAGTCAGGTCGCGCATGGGGTCCGCACGATCGCTCATCGCGCGATAGTGTGGACCCTCTCTTGCTGCATTGCAACATAGAAGGGGTGCTTCCGGGGCGCTGCGCCCCGGAAAGTCACCATTTCGATAGTTGGTGTAAAAGCCGGTCGCGTCAGGCCCGCTTTATCAAGCCGAGAATGACCAACAGGATCACGGCGCCGATGGTGGCATTGATGATGGCCGCGATGATACCGCCCCCAATCGCAAGCCCGATCTGCGGCAGCAACCAACTGCCGATGAATGCGCCCACGATGCCGACGACGATATTGCCGATCAGCCCAAAGCCGAGCCCCGTGACGATCATGCCGGCGAGCCAGCCCGCGATCGCGCCAATGATAAGCAGAACGATGAGACTTGTAAGATCCATGACGTACTCCCCCTGATCGCGGCGTTGCCCCGACGGCACCCGCTGATCACCGGCAATTCAATCTGAAAGTTCCGCTTGCGTCGACGGTCGTACGGCCTTGTCTGCAGCTTTATTGCCGGCGATGTGGCGTTGCACAATCAGCAGGCCGACAATTGCCGTCGCGCCAATTCCCCATGGCGTCACCAGTAGCAGCAACGCGCCCGTCGCCAGGCCGAAGATTTCGCTCCAAAAAAATCCGCGTGCCAGTGCCAGCCGCAGCAGGAAGGCTACCGGAATGGCCAGCATGACCTGGTCGTACATGTAGATGTAGGGCGTCGCCAGCAGCGCGGCACATGACAGTGCCGCAGCCTTGACCTCGAATTCGGCGCGGCTCCGCCAAAGCCAGGCGATGCCGGCGGCGAGCATCAGTGCCAGCGCTGTCTGCGCGCTCCAGGCCAACGTTTCGCTGCCGCCCAGAACGCGTACGAGGCCGAACAGGCTTTCCAGTCGGCGCCAGTCGGCGGCGCCTTCGCCCATGACCACCCGCGTCGTCACCGGCATCCAATCGAAGAAGGCCTGCCAGCTCGCGCGCCCGAACACGATCACCGACAGCGCCACCATAACCACGGTGACGAGGCCCGCGACTGCGATCACGCGCCAGCGTGCGCCCGCGATCAGCGCGATCGGAAACAGCAGCCCGAAATGCGGCTTGTAGGTCAAAAGTCCAAGGCAGATGCCGGCGAGTGCCGGCCGATGATCGAGCAGCGAGAGCGTGCCGCCGATCAGCGCGGCGGTGAGCGCGCCGTTCTGTCCGGCGGCGGCGTTCCACAGCACAGCCGGAAATCCGAGCGCGACGAAGATCCCGGCATTGTGGCCGACGATGGCGCGCACCGCGATAGCATAGGCGCACAGCGTTGCTGCCAGCCAGGCCAGCGCCGCCACCATGTACGGCATCAACGCGATGCCGGCAGCCGCAAATAAGAAAGTCGGCGGGTAGTGCCAGCCATAATAATTCTTGAAGTCGTGGCCGACCGCGCGCACTTCCGCCGCCTTGTGCAGCGTCCAGTCATAGGCATCGGGCGCGCGGCCGTGCAAAGCAAGGTCGCCCGCGGCCCAAACATTGACGAAGTCATTGGCGATCGGCTGGCCTTGCGCGTCGTACAGCCAATAACCCTGCAACGCGGCGCCGGCGAGACCGATCATATAGGCAAGTGCCAGCGCGAGCCCGATGACTGCGGCAAGCCGCGTGGCCCGCGCGCTTCTCAAGTCTGCGCTCAGCTCTTGCGCCATCACGCGGCCGCTGCTTGGCGGCTAAGTGCGCGGCGGGCAATCAGCGCTGCGACGATCAAGATGGCGGCAAGGCCGACCGGCACATTCACGAACGGGAACATCAGCACCAGCAGGCTGGCAGCGCCGATGCCGATTGCCTCATGGTTCAGAAATCGATGCGCGCGGCCCAGGCGGAACAGGAAGGCAAGCGGCACTGCCAGCACCACGAGGTCGTAGGTGTAGAGATAAGGCGTCGCCAGCAAGGCCGCCGTGGCGAGCGCCGCGGCTTTGATTTCGTAGGCGGCCCGGCCGCGCCACAACATGACGACGCAACTTGCGGCCATCAGTGCGACCAGAGCTTGCGCGCTCCAGGCGAGTTGCTCGCTGAAGCCGAGCGTGCGCACGAAGCCGAACACGGTCTGCAATTTGGCGAAGTCGGCCCAGCCGTCGGACAGGAAGGCCTGCGAGGTGTGGCCGATATTGCCGACGAAGGCCTGCCAACTGTCGGTACCGAAGGCTAGCCACGACGCCAGCGCCATCAGCGTCGCAGTAAAGCCTGCGGCGGTGATCGCGCGCCAATGCCAGCCCGCCAATAGCGCAATGGGAAACAGAATGCCGAGATGCGGCTTGTAGGTCAGAAGCCCGAGACATAGGCCGGCGAGGATCGGCCGTTCTACGAGCATGAAAAGCGCGCCGCCCATCAACGCCGCGCTCAAGAATCCGTTTTGCCCAACGACGAGATTGCCCAAGACCGCCGGAAACGCGGCTGCCAGCAAATAACCGGTCCGTTCGCCGACAATCGTCCGTACAGAGAAGAGGTAAGCGGGGAAAGTTGCGAACATCCAAAACAGAAAAGCGGCGGTATACGGCATCAGCGCCAAGCTTGTCGCCGCGAACAAAAACGTCGGCGGATAGTGCCAGCCGAAATAGCCATCGAACGGATGGCCAAGGGCTACCACCTCCATCGCCTTGTGCGTCGGCCAGTCGTAGGCCGCGGCCGGGTGGCCTTCGAGCACCAGCCGTCCGGCCGCCCAGACGTTGACGAAATCGGTCGCGACTCCGCCGCCACCGGGCGCGGTCAGAAACGAGCCCTGCACGTAGCTGGCGGCGAGATAGACCGCGTAGGCGACTACCAGCGCAAAGCAGATCAATTCGGCCGGCCGGGCCAGTGGCGCGCCGGCGCTTCGCCCCGGAGTTATGTCGTAAACCGCCATGCAAGGCCCATCCCTGTCAGTTCGGGATGGTAGGCGGGGCGGCCTTGAGGAACCTTTAAATGGCCTGCGGACCGCTCGAAAAGCCCGGAGGGCGCGCAAAAAAGCGATATTGCGCTGCAACATAAATTGCGTCAAACTGTTAGAATTCCCGCGCTCGCTGGGAGCGCAAGGAGAATGGCGATGCCGGCTGCCGCGCAGGTGAGGAGCGTTGCTCCCCTGAAAGACCTTTATGACGTCGGCGAGATTCCGCCGCTCGGCCACGTGCCGGAGAAGATGCACGCATGGGTGATTCGGAAAGAGCGGCATGGGCCGCCGGACAAATCCATGCTAGCTCGAAGTCGTCCCGACCTGGACGATCGGCGAGGACGAAGTGCTGCTGCTCGTGATGGCCGGCGGCGTCAACTACAACGGCATCTGGGCGGGCCTTGGCCAGCCAATCTCGACGCTGGACGTGCACAAGCAGCCGTATCATATCGCTGGCTCCGATGCGTCGGGCGTAGTCTGGGCGGTGGGCGCCAAGGTCAAGCGCTGGAAGGTCGGCGACGAAGTCATCGTCCACTGCAATCAGGACGACGGCGACGACGAGGATTGCAATGGCGGCGATCCGCTGCTGTCGCCCTCGCAGCGCATCTGGGGCTACGAGACGCCGGACGGCTCGTTCGCGCAGTTCTGCCGCGTGCAGTCGCGGCAGTTGATGCAGAAGCCGGCGCATCTTACCTGGGAAGAATCAGCCTGCTACACGCTCACGCTCGCCACCGCCTATCGCATGCTGTTCGGTCATCCGCCGCACACGCTCAAGCCGGGCGACAATGTGCTGGTGTGGGGCGCCTCCGGCGGCCTCGGCGTGTTCGGCCTGCAACTGGTCGCCGCGTCCGGCGCCAACGCCATCGCGGTGGTCTCCGACGAATCGAAGTTGGAATATGTCTTCAATCTCGGCGCCAAGGGCGCCATCAACCGCAAAGAGTTCAAGTGCTGGGGTCAATTGCCGCAGGTGAACTCGGCCGAATACAACGAGTGGAGCAAGGAAGCCCGCCGCTTCGGCAAGGCGATCTGGGACATCACCGGAAAACGCGACGTCGACATCGTGTTCGAGCATCCCGGCGAACAAACGTTTCCAGTGTCGTCGATGGTGGTCAAGCGCGGCGGCATGGTGGTGTTCTGCGCCGGCACCACCGGCTTCAACATCACTTTCGACGCGCGGTACGTCTGGATGCGGCAGAAACGCATCCAGGGCTCCCATTTCGCGCATCTCAAGCAGGCTAGCCAAGCCAACCGCTTCGTGCTCGAGCGCCGCATCGATCCTTGCATGAGCGAGGTGTTCTCGTTTGCGGATATTCCGCTCGCGCACATGAAGATGTGGAAGAACCAGCATCCGCCCGGCAACATGTCTGTTCTGGTGAGCGCGCCGCGCAGCGGATTGAAGAGCTTCGAGGATACCGTCGAGGCAGTCGGCGGTTAATCAGTCTCCGCCAATTCGATGAGCGATGTTTTGTTGCACTGGGTCCCCGCTTACGCGGGGACGAGCGGACAGATTTGCTCTACCGCCGACTCTTGCGCTTTTTCTCGCGCGCCTGCGCGATGACCGAATTCAATTCGCCGCCATAGATGAAGATCGTCGCGCAGACATAGAGAAACACCAGCGCGACCATCGCCGAGGCGAGCCCTGCGTACATCGAGACATAGGCGAAGGCATATTCGGCGAGGTAGCGGCCGAAGGCGGCACCGCTGATCAGCCACAGCAGCAGCGTTGCGAAAATACCGGGGGCGATTTCGCCGAACGAGCGTCGGCCGGCCGGCAGCCAGCGGTGCACGACAACCAGCGCGATCACCAGCACCACCACGGCCACGGCGTAGCGGGCGAAGGTGACGAGGTCGCTCAGGGGCTCGAGCTTGGGCACGTATATGAGCAGCTTCGACCAGATCAACGGCGCCAGCACCACCAGGAACGAGAACGCCAGGATCGCGACCGCGCCGATCAGCACATAGACGATCGCCTCGAGGCGCAGCAACCACCACGGCCGCGTTTCGGCGGCGGTGTAGGCGCGGTTGAGGCCGATGCGCAGGCCTTCCACACCGCTGGAGGCGAAATAGAGCGCGAACAGGATGCCGAAGGTGAGCACGCCGGTGCGGGTCTCGGTCAGCACACCGGTAATGTCGAGCGCGATCGGATCTGCGACCACCTTCGGCCAGGCCTCCAGCAGGATGTGCGCGGCCTCGTCGGCAAGTTCCTTGGAGCCGAAGAAAAAGCCGGCGAGCGCGGTGACCACGATCAGGAACGGGAACATCGCCATCAGCGCGGAGAGCGCGATGTGACTGGCGATCGCCCAGCCGTCATCGGCAATAAAATGCCGGAACGCATCGGCGATAATTCGTAGTGACATCAAAAGAATGCGCAAAGCGCTTGCCCCGCCTTGTCCGCTCCTTGAGATCGGCTATTGCCGCCCGTTTTGCAATGGGTCGGCTTGCCGCGGGCGGTGCTTTGCCGCAAGGGGAGAGGGAAAAAAGGTACCTACGCCGCCTGGACGTTGGTGAGGAACTGGCGCACTTCCGTTTCCAGGCCCTCGGCCTCAACGGCAACCGCGTCGGCCAGATCTTTGACGTCGGAGGCGGTGGCGCGGGCGTCGGTGGTGACGCCGGCCACCCGGCTCATCGCCTCGGCGCCGGTGCGCGCCTCGCCGGAAGCGCGGCTGACACCTTCCGCGATCGAGGCCACCGCCGAGTTCTGCTGATCGACCGTGGTGGCCACTATGGTGGCGATCGCCGACATTTCCCGGATGATGGTGTTGACCTGCTCGATCGCCTGCACGGCGTCGGCCGCCGCCGATTGGATCGAGCCGATCTGCTGGGCGATCTCTTCGGTGGCTTTCGCGGTTTGCCCGGCAAGCGATTTCACTTCGGCCGCGACCACCGCAAAGCCCCGGCCGGATTCGCCGGCGCGCGCGGCCTCGATGGTGGCGTTGAGCGCGAGCAAATTGGTTTGGCCGGCGATTGCCTGGATCAGCCCGACCACCTCGCCGATGCGGGTGGCGGCCTGGCCCAGTTCCGACATGGTGGTGACGGTGCGTTGCGCTTCCGATACCGCGCGCCCTGCCACGTCGGTGGATTTGGCGGCCTGCGTTGCGATCTCGCCGATCGAGGCGGCCAGTTCCTCGACCGAACTCGCCGCAGCCGTCACGTTGTCGGATGCGGCGGTGACGCGCTGCTCGGCGGTGTGGGCTTCCGACGACACCGTATCGGCGGTCTTGTTGAGATTGGTCGAGCTGGTTTCAAGCTGCATCGCGGCCGAGCGAAGCTTGCTCAGCGCGCTTTCGACCGAATGCTTGAACTGGCCGATGGTGGCGGCGATGGTTTCGCTGCGCTGCTCGCGCGTGCGCCCCGATTTCGGCCTGCGTCTGCGCCAGATTTTCCCGCTCGACCGTGGTGTCGCGGAAAACGATCACCGTGCGCGCCATCTCGCCGATCTCGTCGCGCGCGGTGGTCGCCGGGATGCGCGCGCTGGTGTCGCCGTCGGCGAGCTGCTTCATCACGCCGGCCAGGCCGTTGAGCGGGCGCGTGATGCTGCGGCCGATCAGCCAACTGAAGCCTAGCCCGAGCGCGACCATGGCGATGCCGACCGCGATGATGCCGGTGCGCGTGCGCGCCTGCGAGACGGTGAGCGCGGCCGCTGCCACTTCCGCTCTCTGGCCCGCACGCGAGATGATGTCATCGGCTTTCGGCAGCATGCGCTGGCTGTCCAGATCGATCACGACGCGCAGCGGGCGCACCCGTTCGAAGGCGTCGACCCAATGCGCGAAAGTGTCGGCATAGGTTTTCACTTGCTCTTCGAGCGAGCCCTTCATCGCGGGCGTGCCGTCGATCTGCATGAACATATTGTTGAATTGCCGGTAGCTCTCCAAGAATTGCTGGCGCGTCAATTCACGCTGGCTGAGACGATACTCGGCCTCATGATGCCGCATTGCCAACAAGGCCATCATCAGCTTGTTCGCTTCGGTCGTGTCGAGCCAGGTCATGGCCTCGTTGATGATGCGCTCGACCGCATTGCCGGCGCTGCCCAATTTGCCGCGCAGACCGCTGGTGTCGTCAATGCCCAACGTTTCCTGCTCGCGTACCAGTTTCTTGAAATTATCCTTGAGCGCCATCACTTCGTTGCGCAAGGTCACGGTGTCCATGGCTTGGCTGTGGTCCATCGCGCTCTTGATGGTATCGAGGCTGCTGATCGCCAGCGCGTGCGCCTGGTCGAAGCTCGCGGACCAGATCGGGCGATGCTGCGGCGCTAAAGTCCTTGACGGCAATCCGCATCGCCGCGATGGCGCTCTTGAAATCGCGGCTGGCGTCGGCAAGCCGACCCGACTGCTTGACGGTTTCGAAGGCGCTGCCCACGCCGCCTTCGCCGGCGACGTAAGTGAGCCCATTGGCGAGGAAGCCCACGACGGGGATGAGCGCCAGCACGATAATGCGCGTGCGTACCGAAAATGCGGTGAGCAGCCTGGCCAGACCGTTCAATGAAAACTGTGGATTTTTGAAGCGCATGCAGCCGGTTCGGGTTTACCCCGTGGGATCGCGCCAACTGCGCAGGGTACCTCACGGATGAAAGCCCGAAATGGTTAATTTTGTAGCAATTTGGCGGGGTAAGGGGGCCGTAAAGCGTCGCAAAACCTACGAATTCCCGGCCACTTTGCTTTTGTGCACTGCACGCGTAGTGTCTCAGATGCAGCCGGCACAATAAACAAACGCCAATACCGAGGATCCCATGCCGATCGCCGCCTCCCGCCAAGCCGCCGAACACGAACTCGTTGAACTAAGCCGCGAGGCGACCGCCGCGCTCGATGCTCTTCTGGCCGACGCCACCGCCAAAGTGCGCGAGCGGGTGGTGGTGGAAGGCCACACGGTCGGACGCCTGTTCGATCGCGAACAGCGCGCCACCCACGGCCTGTCCTGGCTCGGCACCTATGTCGAGGCGGTGCGCCAGCTCGCCGCCTATACCGAGCGGATGGCCAATGCCAACACGCTCGGCGAGGTCGAGGAAAATCTCGTGCGCATCGGGCTCGGCGAGTACCTCGCCCAGATCGTCGGCGGCATTCCGATGAGTCAGGGCGAGGTGGTGCGGCCGAGCGACTTAGGGCTTTCGGCAGCCCAGGTCGCCGCGCGCATCAACCCAAGCGTCGAAAGCCTGATCACCAGCGGCAACACCGCGGAACGACGCGCCCGCCTGATCGAACTCATGCGCGCAGGACACGGCGCCACGGTCGGCACCTGCGGCCTCGATGACACGCTGGAATCGATCCGCGAGGAAATGCGCAAATTCGCCGACAGCGAGGTGATCGGACACGCCCAAGGCTGGCACCGCACCAACAGCTACATCCCGCTCGAGATCATCGCGCAGATGTCGGAGCTCGGCGTGTTCGGGCTCACGATTCCGGAAGTGTTCGGCGGCATGGGGCTCGGCAAGGAGTCCATGTGCGTGGTGTCGGAGGAACTCTCGCGCGGCTATATCGGCGTCGGCTCGCTCGGCACGCGTTCGGAGATCGCCGCCGAACTGATCCTCGGCGGCGGCACCACCGAGCAGAAGCAGAAATGGCTGCCGAAACTCGCCTCCGGCGAAATTTTGCCGACCGCGGTGTTCACCGAGCCGAACACCGGCTCCGACCTCGCCTCGCTCAAGACCCGCGCGGTGCGCGAGGGCGACGTCTACAAGGTCTACGGCAACAAGACCTGGATCACCCATCCGGTGCGCGCCGACCTGATGACGCTGCTGGTGCGAACCAATCCGAAGGAAACCGGCCATCGCGGCCTGTCCATGCTGCTGGCGGAAAAGCCGCGCGGCGACGACAAGAATCCGTTCCCGGCAAAGGGCATGAGCGGCACCGAAATCGAAGTGCTCGGCTATCGCGGCATGAAGGAATACGAGATCGCCTTCGACGGTTTCGAGGTGAAGGCGGAGAATCTGTTGGGCGGCGTCGAAGGCCTCGGCTTCAAGCAGTTGATGCAGACGTTCGAATCGGCCCGCATCCAGACCGCGGCCAGAGCGATCGGCGTGGCGCAGGCGGCGATGGAGCAGGCGCTCGATTACGCGCAGAACCGCGTGCAGTTCGGCGGGCCGATCATCGGGTTCCCGCGCGTCTCCGACAAAATCGTCATGATGGCGGTGGAAATCATGATCGCGCGCCAACTCACTTATTTCGCCGCGCGCGAAAAGGATTCCGGCCGGCGCTGCGACCTGGAAGCCGGCATGGCCAAATTGCTCGCCGCGCGCGTCGCCTGGGCCGCTGCCGACAACGCGGTGCAGGTGCACGGCGGCAACGGTTTTGCGCTGGAATTTCCGGTGTCGCGCATTCTGTGCGACGCCCGCATCCTCAGTATTTTCGAGGGCGCCGCCGAAATCCAGGCCCAGGTCATCGCCCGCCGGCTGCTCGACGGCACGAATTAGGGCCGACCGTTGCAACGAAAGCGTCGCCTTGGACGTTTGATCTAGAGCAAAGCGCGTTTGTCGCGGCTGCTCTAGGGTGGCGGAACATATTGCAGGAGGCCGCTTTCATGTCCGAATTATTGATTCACCGCGGCGAATGGGTGGTGGTGTGCGACGGCGCCAAGGCGCTGGTGCTGGAGAATATCGGCGACGCCAAATTTCCCAATCTCAAGACCCTTGAGGTTTTCGAGCACAAGAGTCTTGGCCACCCACGAACTCGGCACCGATGCGCCCGGGCGTTCGCACAGTTCGCTCGGCCATGGCCGCAGCTCGGTCGAACAGACCGACTACCACGACCAGGCCGAGCATGACTTCCTGATCCAACTGGCCAAGCATCTCGATGCCGCGGTTGCCGCCGGCAAGGTGAAGTCGCTGATCTGGTGGCGCCGCCGCGCGCGCTCGGCGTGATCCGCTCGGCCTATTCGCATGCGTTGCGGGCCGCGGTGCGTCGCCGAAGTCGACAAGGACTTCGTCAAGCTGCCGGTGCATCAGATCGAGAAGCATCTGACCGGCGCCTGAGCGCACCACACGACCTTCGCCCCGGCTTTGCGATTATGACTGGCCCGCCGCGATGGCGATGCTATGTTCGCCGCGATTCTGGCGCATTAAACCGCAAAGAGCTTGCCCGGACTTAAGTTCTTCAGCGTCAAGCAAAGGGCCGACGAATGGTTTCAGGGTGGGGTCAGTATGCGCGCGGCGGCGTTGTTTCGTTGCTCGCTGTCCTGCTGGCTGCGGCCACGATCGCCGACGCAGCCGCGCAGCCGGCCAACAGGCCACCGGCAGCGCAACCGGCCCCGCGGCAAGTCGCTCGCCCCGGCCGCGAAACCCGCCAACCCGGTGCCGCCGCCGATTAATACCAAGGTCGATCCGGACGCCGATCCGATGGCGGTGCCCGGTTTCTGGGATCCGCGGCGGCGGCCGGAGCGGCCGGACCTGTCGCGCATCAACATCATCCGCTTTCTCACCGAGACCGATTATCCGCCGTTCAATTATGCCGGCCCGGACGGTGCGCCCGCCGGTTTCAATGTCGATCTGGCGCGGATGATCTGCGAGGAGATCGAGGTCGCCTGCACGGTGCAGATGCGGCGCTTCGACACGCTGGTCAGCTCACTCGAACAGCAACAATGGCGACGCCGTGATCGCCTCGATCGCCGAGACGCCCGGAGATGCGCAGGCGGGTCGATTTCAGCGATCCCTATTACCGCACGCCGGCGCGCTTCGTGTCGCGGCGCGACGTCGAGATCGACGAAGTGCGGCCGGAGGCGTTTGGAGGGCAAGAAGATCGCGGTGGTCGCCGGCACCGCGCATGAGGCCTTTCTCAAGACCTTGTTCACCGAAGCCGAACTGCATCCCTATCCGAACGCCGACGCCGCCCGCTCCGCGCTGCAAAAAGGCGAGGTCGATCTTTTGTTCGGCGACGGCATTTCGCTCGCCTTCTGGCTCAACGGCACCGACTCCGCCAACTGCTGCGAATTCCGCGGCGGGCCTTATCTGGAAAGCCGCTTCTTCGGCGAGGGCGTCGGCATCGCGGTCACGCGCGGCAACGACCTGCTGCGGCAGGCGTTCAACTGGGCGCTGTTCCGGCTGTGGGAAAAGGGCCGCTTCACCGATCTGTGGCTGCGCTATTTCCCGATCAGCCCTTATTGAGCGTTTGCTCCTGTAGCCATTCGATCGCGCCGCGCGCGGCGGCGACCGCGGTCGCGAACGAGGCCTGCAACAGATAGCCGCCGGTCGGCGCGTCCCAGTCGAGCATTTCGCCGGCGACGAAGATGCCCGGGATAGCGCTCCGCAGCATGAAGCGGTCGTCGAGTTCGGCAAAACTGACGCCGCCGGCGGTCGAGATCGCGGTGGCGATCGGCTGCACGCCGGTCAGCCGCACCGGCGCGGCCTTGATCAGGCCGGCGAGCTCCTGCCGCGTTGAACGCCGACAGCGACAGGCCCTTCGACAAGGCGGCTTCACGAACGAGCGCGAGGGCCGCCGGCGACAGATGGGTCGCCTTGCGCAGAAAATTCGACAGCGATTGCTTGCCGCGCGGCGCCGACAGCCGTTCGGCGAGCTTCGCCGCGGCGACATCCGGCAGCAGATCGATTGTGATCGTCGCTTGGCCGTTGCGCTCGATCGCCTCGCGCAACGGCCGACGACAGCGCGTAGATCGCGCCGCCTTCCAGGCCGTCGCGGGTGATCATGGCCTCGCCGCGCACGCTGCGGCCGGCAAAGGCGATGGCGATGCGCTTGAGCGGCTGGCCTTCGAAGCGGCGGAACACCTCCGACCAGGCGGCGATGAATCCGCAATTGGCCGGCCGCAACGGCGTTACCGCGATCTCTTGCGCGCGCAGCATCGCGGCCCAGCGCGCGTCGGAGCCGAGCTTCGGCCAACTCGCGCCGCCGAGCGCAAGTACGGTGACGTCGGGCTCGACGAGCATGCTCTTTACCTTCCGCGATGAAGCGCAGGCTGCCTTCGTCGTCCCAGCCTTCCCAGCGGTGGCGAAGCTTCACGGTGACGCCCAGATTGTCGAGGCGCAGCAGCCAGGTCCGCAGCAGTGGTGAGGTCTTGAGCGCGGTCGGAAATACCCGTCCGCTGGAGCCGACGAATGTCGATTGGCCGAGACTGTCGCTCCAGGCGCGCAGCGCCGCCGGCGGAAACGCCTCGATCGCGCCGCGCAGCAACGGATGGCACGTCGCCGTAGCGGGTGAGGAACAGCGCCAGGTCTTCGCTGTGGGTGAGATTGAGCCCGCCGCGGCCGGCGAGCAGGAACTTGCGTCCGGGCGAGGCCATCTGGTCGTAGACCGTCACCGTGGCGCCGGCCCGCGCCAGCAGTTCGGCCGCCATCAGGCCGGCCGGTCCGCCGCCGACGATCACGGCGGCGGTGCTTTTGGCCGAGCAGGCGGAGTGTCGCTGGCAACGGCCACGGATCGTTTTTCCTTTGTCAGCCGCGCGATTTGACGGGGTGGAGCGCTTTCCTTATGTGTGCGCCCGGAGTCTACGATGTCGATGATCGCACTGAAAGCGCGCAAGATCTACGCTCTCTCGCCGAGCAATCGGGCGCCTGGCCGTTCGAGGAGGCGCGCAAGATCGTCGCGCGGCTGAAGAAGCAGCCCAAGGACGAAGTGATCTTCGAGACCGGCTACGGCCCGTCCGGCCTGCCGCATATCGGCACCTTCGGCGAAGT
The DNA here is from genome assembly GCA_963741115.1 of uncultured Alphaproteobacteria bacterium. Taxonomy (GTDB): domain Bacteria; phylum Pseudomonadota; class Alphaproteobacteria; order Rhizobiales; family Xanthobacteraceae; genus Pseudolabrys. The sequence goes on from CAVUGR010000005.1 coordinate 203,720, forward strand.
GGCGCGCACCACCATGGTGCGTCACGCCTTTCGCGTGCTGACCGACGACAAGATCAAGACGCGGCTGATCGCCTTCTCCGACGACATGGACGGCTTGCGCAAGGTGCCGGACAACGTGCCGAACAAGGAGATGCTGGAGAAGCATCTCGGCAAGCCGCTGACCAAGGTGCCCGATCCGTTCGGCACGCATCCGAGCTTCGGCGAGCACAACAATGCGCGGCTGCGCGCCTTCCTCGATCATTTCGGTTTCGAATACGAATTCATGTCCTCGACCGAGTGCTACAAGTCGGGCCGCTTCGACGCCGCGCTGCTCAAGGTGCTGGAGCGCTTCGACCAGGTGATGGCGATCATGCTGCCGTCCTTGCGCGAGGAGCGGGCAGGGACCTATTCGCCGTTTCTGCCGATCGATCTGCGCACCGGCGTCGTGCTGCAGGTGCCGGTGCTCTCGCACGACGCCAAGCGCGGCACCATCACCTATGAAGAGCCGGAGACGCAGGAGCGCTTCACGGTTCCCGGTCACCGGCGGGCGCTGCAAGCTGCAATGGAAGCCGGACTGGGCGATGCGCTGGGTCGCGCTCGGCGTCGATTATGAAATGGCCGGCAAGGACCTGATCGATTCGGTGAAACTGTCGGGCGAAATCTGCCGCGCGCTCGACGGCCTGCCGCCGGAAGGCTTCAACTACGAGCTGTTCCTCGACGAGAACGGCCAGAAGATTTCCAAGTCGAAGGGCAACGGGCTGACCATCGACGAATGGCTGCGCTATGCCAGCCCGGAAAGCCTGTCGTGTTTCATGTATCGCGAGCCGAAGGCGGCCAAGCGGCTGCACTTCGATGTCATCCCGCGCACCGTCGACGAATATCAGCAGTTCCTCGACGGCTATCAGCGGCAGGACCCCAAGCAGCGGTTGTCGAATCCGGTCTGGCACATCCACCAGGGCAAGCCGCCCCAGGTCGAAATGCCGGTGACCTTCACGATGCTGCTGACGCTGGTGTCCTCGTCCAATGCCGAGAATGCCGAGACGCTATGGGGCTTCATCGGCCGCTACCGGCCGGGCGTTACGCGCGCAGACGCATCCCAAGCTCAAGGCGATGGTGGAATACGCCATCCACTATTTCCGCGACTTCGTGCAGCCGACCAAGAAATTCCGCCAGCCGACCGAGGTCGAACGCGCGGCGCTGACCGATTTGCGCGATGCGCTCGCGCCAATTGCCGCTGGCCGCGACCGCGGAAGAAATCCAGGATGTGGTCTATGAGATCGGACGGCGCGAGCCGTTTCTCGACAGAAGAAAAGAGCCAAGGACGGCAAGCCGGGCGTCTCGCTCGACTGGTTCAACATGCTCTACCAGGTGCTGCTCGGCCAGGAGAAAGGCCCGCGCTTCGGTTCGTTCGTCGCGGTCTATGGCTTGCAGAACACCGTCGACATGATCGACGGCGCGCTGGCGCGTAGCGGGTAATTTTCCCTCCCCCGCTTGCGGGGGAGGGATAAGCAAGAGCTACTGGCTCGCCCAGACGATGCGCGCGATCCACAGGATGTCGGACATCGACAGTGTGCGGTCGCGGTGCTCGGCGTTGAGCGATTTGAGCTCGACGCTCTTGGTGGTCTTGCGCTTGAGCTCCTTGACCATGACTTCGTCGTCCTTGGTCTTGACCACGACGCGGTCGCCCTTGCGTACCGGCGCCGCCGGCGAGACGACGATGATGTCGCCGTCGCGATAGGCCGGCTTCATCGAGTCGCCGGAGATTTCCAGCGCATAGGCGTGCTCGTCGGTGACTGAAGGGAAGGCGATCTCCTCCCAGCCCTTGCCGACCGGAAAGCCGCCATCGTCGAAATAGCCGCCGGAGCCGGCCTCGGCAAAGCCGATCAGCGGCACGTTCGAGATCGGCACTTTGCCGCCGTCGGTGATCAGGCTGACGAAGGTGTCTACCTTGGTGTTGGTGGCGGCGAGCGACTTGGCCACCGATTCGGTGGACGGCCAGCGCGGCCGGCCTTCCGGCGTGATGCGCTTGGATTTGTTGAAGGTGGTCGGGTCAAGGCCGGCCTTTTTGGCCAGTCCGGACGGCGGTCAGCTTGGCACGTTCGGCCAGCCGGTCGATGGCAGTCCAGATCTGATTATGTGTCAGCATGGCAGAGCAAACCCGGAGCTGTTGAGGGCTAAGACTTTATCCAAGTTCTAGGAATTATAGCCGTGAGTCGCGCAATTTGTACACAACAGTTTCGTGAACCCTTGAACAAGCGTGTCTCCGGCCGATAGGGTCGAACTGCAACCTTGGAGCCGAATGTGGTGATCGGCCTGATCGACCGTCTGTCCCGCCCGCTGATGCGGGCCCTCGATCCCGAGGATGCGCATGCGCTGACCGTCAAGGCCTTGCGCTTTATGCCTCTGGCCGCGGCCGGCTGCGGACGCCCCCGAACTCGGCGTTCGCGCCTTCGGGCTCAATTTCCCCAATCCGGTCGGGCTGGCGGCCGGCTTCGACAAGAACGCGCAGGCACCGGATGCGCTGCTTGCGGCTCGGCTTCGGCTTCGTCGAGGTGGGCACCGTCACCCCGCGCGCGCAGACCGGCAATCCGCGCCCGCGCGTGTTCCGGCTGGAAGCCGACGAGGGCGTGATCAACCGGCTCGGCTTCAACAACGAGGGCGGCGCGGCGGTGCTGGCGCGGCTCGCGGCTCGCGCGGACGCCGGCGGCATCGTCGGCGTCAATATCGGCGCCAACCGCGATTCGCCGGATCGCGCCGAGCGACTATGTGCGGCTGATCGAGACCTTCGCGGCCGGTGGCGAGCTATTTCACGGTCAACGTGTCGTCGCCCAATACGCCCGGCTTGCGCGACCTGCAGCAGGCGAGCGCGCTCGACGATCTGCTGGCGCGCGTGATCGACGCGCGCGAACGCGTGCACCCGCGCGCCGGCCCGACGCCCGTGCTGTTGAAGATCGCGCCCGATCTCACGCTGCCTGATCTCGATGACGTGGTCGGCATCGCGCGCAAGCACCGCGTCGACGGCATGATCGTCGGCAACACCACGATCTCGCGGCCCGGTTCGCTGCGCGAGCGCGACAAGGCGAGCGAGGCGGGCGGACTGTCCGGCCGGCCGCTGTTCAAGCTGTCGACCCGCATGCTGGCGGAAACTTTCGTGCGCGCCGAGGGCGCGTTTCCGCTGATCGGCGCCGGCGGCATCGACTTCGAGCGCCACGGCCATCGCCAAGATCAAGGCCGGCGCCACGCTGGTGCAGCTTTACAGCCGGCATGGTCTATCGCGGCATCGAACTGGTGGCGCAGATCAAGGCGGATTTGCTGACGGCGCTCAAGCGCGAGCACCGCAGACTCGCTTGCATCGATGATCGGCTCCGACGCCGCCGACATGACGGCCGAAAGCTGGCCGAGTTGAAGCGACTTATTTCCCGCGCGGCGCATTGACCACGCGCATGATGAGCCAGATCGGGATCACGATAACTGCGCCGAGCAGGAAGATAGCGCCACAGCCAGCGGAACGCGTCGAAGCCCAGGTTCCAGATCGACTCGGATCAGCTTTCGATACTGCGCACGATGTCGAACGGGTCGAGGCCAAACGCAGACAGGACGACGCCGACCAGAATCGACACCAGAAGCAGGCGCACCAGCACCGCCAGCGGCGAGCCGCCGAAAATCCGGGTCAGGGTATCGGGCTCTTCGGTCACGGGCCGCGCGGTTCGTTCAAGGTCGTTGGACATATTGCCTTCCCATGGTCTTGCCCGAATGCCTGTCTGCGTTTCGGGATCATGCCCACACCTGAGGCAAGATCGCGGCGCCGGTCAAGCCGCTACGGCCGCGACGCCGTCCTTTGGACGGCTATGCCCGGCCATGACAGGATGAAGCGATGGACGCGACCTACATCTCCTCCGGCAACCTGCTCGCCGACCGCCGCTTCGAATGGGCGCGTGGTCTCGAAGCCAAAGGCGATCTCGCCGGCGCCGCCGAGGTGCTGGTGCAGACGCTGGAACTTGCGCCGGCTTACGCCGCGGCCTGGTTCGTGCTCGGCGAAGTGCGCGAGAAGATTGGGCGAGCGCGACGGCGCCATCGCGGCCTATCGGAAGGCGGCGGAGACTGACGCCCAGGATCGCCACGGCGCCGCCCTTCATCTCATCCGGCTCGGCGTCGCGCAGGCTGCCGCCATGCCGGAAGGCTATGTGCGCGCGCTGTTCGACGGCTACGCGCCCGGCTTCGATCAGGCGATGACCGAGGGCCTCGGCTATCGCGCGCCGGAACTTCTGCTGCGCGCGGTGCAGGCTGCCAGTGCCGCGCGCGAAATTCGGCTCAGTGCTCGATCTCGGCTGCGGCACCGGTCTCGCGGGCGCGGCGTTCCGCCTGGTCTGCGACTGGCTGGTTGGTGTCGATCTGTCGCCAGCCATGCTGGCGCAGGCGCGCACCAAGGGACTTTACGACCGGCTGGTGGAAGGCGAGGTGCGGGACTTTCTTTCAAAGGAATCCTCGGCCAAGGCCAACTATCATCTCATTGTGGCCGCAGATGTCTTCATGTATCTCGACAATCTCGCGCCCGTGCTGGCAGCGGCCGCGCGCGTGCTGGCGCCGGCGGGCCTGATCGCCTTCAGCGTGGAGACCCACGACGGCGACGGCGTTATTCTGCGCGATACCCTGCGCTACGCTCACGGTGCCGCGCTTGTCGGCGGTGCGCTGGAAACCGCCGGCCTGAAATTGCTCAGTCTCGATTCCGCCGCGACTCGCACTGAAAAGAAAGTGCCCGTGTCCGGGCTGATTATTGTAGCCAGCCGCTAATGGATGGCTAGTCCCTCCGAAACACCACGCTGGCGAACCAGCCGGTGAGCAACGCCAACATCGACGTTGCCAGGCCGTAGAGCAGGCCGTAATCGCGCGCCGCATCGGCGACATATTGCTCGAAGCCGGCCTTGATCACTTCCAGCGCCGAACTGGTGCGCGCCACCATGACGCCGTCGGCAAACAGTTTGACATCGATGGCAAAGTTCCCGGTCGGCACATTGGATGGCAGCGGGATGGCGGCGCGGAACACGGTCGGCGTGAGGAAAGTCACCGCGCTGCTGGATTCGCCGGTAAAGTCCCATCTGCTTTTCGAGCCGCACGAAGGCTAAACGGAACGGATCGCCGGGCACGGTGTCCGCGATGTCGATCCCGATGCTTTGCGGCAGCAGGAAATTGTCGAGCCCGACCTGCAATTGCCGCAAGGTGTCGGGCTTGGTGATCTCGGTGACCGGGCGATTGCTAAGGATAGCGAGATAACTCGGCACGCGCACGAATTCGCGCGAAGTCGACATTGACCCATATGCCGAGCACGCGCGTCCTTGCGCCGCGTGCGCAAGGTTTGCCGCGGCCCGGTGACGGTGACCACGAGATTGTAGTTCGACCGCAGCGCCGACTTGCCGGCGTCGGGCTCGACCGTGCCGAACAGCACCAGATTGTCGCCGACGAAACTCGAGGTAATCGCCACCCGGTGGTTCGACAGCGACACCACCAGCCGTTCGGCGGTGGCGGGGTTGACGCCGCCGACCATCAGGACGATCGCGAATATGGGTGCGAGGTGCCGCATCATTCGGCCCCGACGAAACGCAGCGAGTACAAGTCCTCGGGCTGCACCACCAATTGGTAGGCAAAGCGAAGACCGACCGCGAACACCAGAAGACCGAGCAGCAGGCGCAGCCGCTCGCCGCGCATCCTTTGTCCGGTTCGCGCGCCGAATTGGGCGCCGATCACGCCGCCGACCATCAGAATCAATGCCAGTACGGCGTCGACCAGATGGTTGGTGGCCGCGTGCATCACGGTCGCCGATGCCATGGTCACCAGCGTGAGCACCATCGACGTGCCGATCACGGTCGCGGTCGGAACCCGCAGGAAATAGATCAGCATCGGCACCAACAGGAAGCCGCCGCCGATGCCCATGATGGCGCCGACAAAGCCGATGATGAAGCCGATACCCCAGACCGGAATCGCCGACACGTAGATTTTCGACTTCTTGAATCGCAGTTTGAACGGCAGCCCATGGATCCAGGTGTGGCTGCCCGGCCGGCGCACGGTCGCCGGCATGCCTTTGCGCGCGCGCAACTCCGCATTCACGCTCTCATAGATCATGGTGGCGCCCACGATCGTGAGCAGCGTCACGTAGGACAGCCCGATCATCAGGTCGAGCTGGTCGACCGCCCGCAACAGCGTGAACAGCCAGACGCCGGTGGCGGTGCCGATGATGCCGGCGCTGAGCAGCATCAGCGCCAGCGCGATGTCGAGCGCGTTTCGCCGCCAATAGGTGATCGCGCCGGTGAACGAGGAAGCCGCGATGTGGCTGGACACGGTCGCCACCACGACGGCGGGCGAGATGCCGATGAAGATCAGCAGCGGCGTCATCAGGAAGCCGCCGCCGATGCCGAACATGCCGGAGATGAACCCGACCGCAAGCCCCATCCCCAGCACGAGGAAAATGTTGACGGGCAGGTCGGCAATCGGGAGATAAATTTGCAAAGCGGCGTCGTCCGGCGTTTAAGGCCAAGGCTCCCGGGCCGCGCCCGCCCGGTAGCTCACACCATGAATAACACCTGGGCGCGCGAAAGCTTCAGCGGAAACTTGACCGGCCGAGACTCGTATCGATCTTAATGATGAATGCGCGCGCGGCCACGTCTTTGAACGATACGCGGCGCTTGTTCACCGTTTTCCCAGATCGAACATATCGGCCGAAATCACCGGGGTCGATCGTGAGGTCACGCGCGGCGGGGCGGAGGTGACCTGGTCCCAGCCGCCGGTCGGCTCGCGAACGATATTGGCGTCTTCCGGCTGCGGCTCGAGCACGAAGTTCTTGACCGCCTGTTGTGCGGCGGCAAGCGCAGCGGCATCCAGCTGGCTGGCGATGTCGTCGCGCTTCTTAACGGCGTCGCGGTCGCCCTGGCTCGCGGCGAGCGCGAACCACTGGTAGGATTCGGCGAAGTTCCTCTCGGTGCCGAGGCCGCGTGCGCACAGAACGCCGAGATTGTACTGGCTGTCGGCAATGCCACGCAGCGCGGCTCTGCGGAACCATTGTGCCGCGGCGGCATAATCCGGCTTGCCGTCGATGCCTTCGGCATAGAGCACTGCGAGATTATGCATCGCCTTGGCGTTGCCCCGCCCGGCGGCGGCGAGATAGAGCCGGCGGGCCTGGTTGAGGTCCTTTGTCACGCCCTGACCCTTTTCCAGCATGCTGGCGTAGCGAAATTGGGCGGGGACCAGGCCTTTGCCAGCGGCCCGTTCGTACCAGCGTGCGGCTTCTGTCAGATTGACCGGCACGCCGCGGCCTTCCGCGTAACGGACCGCCACTTCGAAGGCAGCGGCGCCATCCCCGGCGTTGGCCGCGTTGCGCAGGCGTGCTCCGCCGATGGCGATCGGCAGCCGTTCGGCTTTCTGCGCATCCGGCTGGACCCCGGCAGGCGGCTGCTGCGCCGGCTGGATCTTGCCGGCCTGCCGCGTGATCGAACCGGTGATGTCGCTCTTCGAATCCGGCGCCGGCAAGTTCAAGAGTGGGTTCAACAGCGACGGCAGGCTTTGTGCGCCCGGGTTCAACGCGGGTGGCAGGCCCTGCGTCGTCGGATTCAAATCGAGTGGTGGCGCGGTGATGTTGCCGCCGATAGGCGGCGAGATCGGCGCGAACATCGGGGACCTGGGCAATGTCGCCGGATCGAGCGGATTGGCGTCGCTGCTGGCAGGCGCCTCGGCGGCGACGCCTGGCGCAGCGGTGTCGCGGGGAATGGCAGCTTCCGGCTCGGCGACTTTGGTGTTCTTCGTACCGGATGTCCCGGAGCCACCGAAGTCGAACACATTAGACGCGATCTGGATTCCCCGATCACGACGGCGACAATGCTCGCAGCGATGAACAGCGATTTGACCCGCTTCATCAGCTTTCCGCGCAGAGATGGAGTTTCGCCGGCCTCGACTTCAACCGGTTCGGGCGGCGTCGCGCGCAAGCTCGGCGGCCCGCCCGCCGCCTGAGCGGCCCGGCGGGCGGCGGCGATGAAACCGGATTTTGAGCCGGGCGCGGCCGCGTCCGGCCGGGCGGCCCCAAGGGCTGCTTCCGAGGCGGCAATGCGCGCCGCCGGATTTGTGTTCACGCGCGGTACGCCGGAGCCGGGCTCAAGCGGTTGATCGCCCGGCAGGTCGGGATTGAGCGGCAGACGGCCGGCTGGCGGCAGACGCTTCGGCGGAGGGGCGGGCGCTGGCTCGGCGGGCGGCGCGGACAGCGGTGCCGCGGGTGCCCGCGCAGTTGGCGCCGGCGCAGGAGCCGGTGCCGCGGCTTGTGGCGGCTCGTCGCTGACCACACGGGCACCGACCTTGCCGAACGGCTGCGTGAGCTCAAGCGTGTCGGGATCGGCCAGGTGCGGGCGCGCCTCGCCGCGAATGCCGCTTTCGATCATGGCGAGGCGGTCGACGACCAAGCCGAGCGTGCCATGAACCGCATCGAGCGCATCCTGGGTCCGCGCGATGTCGTGCTTGAGTTCGACGACCCCCGGCGCGGCCTCCGCGCGCAATCCACCGACGCCCTTGTTGGCGCGCATCTCTTCGATATTGACCAGCAGATCGGCCAATCCGCGTTCGATCGCTTCCAGATGACCGAGGCGGGAATCGGAAGCATCCAGCCGTTGCACCAATGAGACGATGTGATCCTCGAGGTGGCCGAACGCGACATTGTCGCCGCGCGACTGCTGGATCAGTTCGATCTTGTCGGACAGCGACTGCACCAGCGATTCCAGCATGGGCGGCACCGTGCCGCCGCTCTGCGCGCGCTGTTCGAGCGCGTCCGACAGCGCGCCGATGCGATGCTCGAGACTGTTGAGCGCGTCGCTCGCCCCGCTCGACAGCGAGATCTGCTCGACCTTTCCGGCCAGCGCCTGCACCTGGGTAGTCAGGTTGCCAACGGTCTCATTGGAAGCGACGTGGCTCACCATATCGCGCAGCGTGGCGATGGCGTGATCGAGCTGCGCCAGCGTCGCTGGATCTTTCTGCGCAACGATCAGATCGATCTTTTGGGCAAGCGCGGCCACCGCGTCGTTAAATCCGACCAGATTTTCTGCCGGCGTCAGTCCGCGCAGGACGTCGCGCACTTCCGCGAGCCCATGCTCGACGCCAACCAAAGCACCGGCGTCGACGCCGGCCTGACGGCCCTCGACGATGCGCTGGCTCAAGCCCTGGATCTGTTTTTCGATGGTGTCGATGGCCTGGCGCGGCATCGCCTCGGTGAGGGCGCGGCCGATCTCGGCGAGTTCGCTGCGCAACGCGTTGATCGCTTCCTCGACGCCCGGGCGCCGCAACGTCTCGATCTGGGTGGTGATCTTGCGAAGCTGATCTTCCAGTCCCGACAGGTCCTGCGCCGGCATCGGCGTCAGAATGGGCGCATGCGGCGGCGCGGCCATCGGGGCTCGCGGCTGCTGCCGCGCCGGGGTCGGTTCCAAGACTTGTTGGCTCAAAGCTGGATCGCCCAAGGTCTCTCGCCATTGAGTGCCCGCCGGCGGGCGGTGATTTCGGCGACGGCGCGATCGAGCGAGGCGGTCATGCCGGGCGCAATCGAAGGCGATGGCTGCGCGAGCGAGCTTTGGCTGAAATCATTGCGGCTCTGCTTGGGCGCGTAGGCCGCAGGCCCGCTGCGCGTGAACTGCTCGATGCGCTGTGTGAGATCGTCGAGCCGCTGGTGCACGGTGGTCCGGTCGCTGCTAAACGAGACGGCTGGCGCGCTTGTTTCCGCCGCCTTTTGCAAAATGATGGAGTTGAGCCAATCGTCCACGGACATGCCGGACCGGCGCGCCGCTTCCTTCGCCGTCTCGCGGGCTTCCGGCCGTATGCCTTTCTCACTCCACGAGAAGCCAAATTTCATGCTCACACCCGAATCCGAGGTGGAGGCGCAAAGAGCCTTGATCGACTCTCGTGGAACCGGCGCGCGTTAACGGCAGGTGGAAACGGGCTCGGTCCTCAGTCCACACCCCGACTTTTTGCCGTTCGCGGTAAACAAGCGGTTAAAATCGGCCCGAAGTGTCGGACTTTCCCGGCGAATTCGCGTTTGGGTGGCCGGCCGGTGCCGTGGTCTTGTGCTGCCGGCGCCGGTATCCCAATCTCATCTAACCGTTATGTTTCGCGCGGTAGCACCAAGATGCTACCCGCTTATAAGTCGGGGGACGTACATTACGCGTATAATTGGTTCGCCCGGCGCCAGGAAAGGTCCCAGGCAATATGGAATTGCAACCCGAGGTTGGAGACGCGGATCGCATTGCTATTGGAGAATTCGCCCGCGCGACCGGCGTAACCTTGCGCGTTCTGCGATTTTACCAAAGCAAGGGCCTGCTGGCGCCGCAGCGCGACGGCAAATCTCGGGTCTTCAGCAGTCTGGACCGTGACCGCCTCGCCATGATTCAGCAGGGCAAACGGCTTGACTTCACGCTGAGCGAGATCAGGTCCATGCTCGCGGCGCGCGAGCGCAGCGGCGCCAAGACGCTGCCCATCAGCCGCACGAAATGCATTGAACAGATTAAACTGCTGGAAAGTCAGCGTCGCGAACTCGAATTGGTGCTCACCGAATTGCGCCATACCCACACCGGCATGTTCAAGGACATCCTGCTGGCTGCGCGCGAACCGGCCTCCAAAGCTGCCCAATACCGCCGGGCCAACCGGTCTTTTTCCGCCAATTCCCAGTCTTTTCCCCATATTTCTCCGGTCTTTAATACAGCCGTAAACCGCCTCGGCCATAATCCGGCCCGATGGCGGCGCTTTGCCGTATTCGGCCGGTGCATGGGGATGCGCCGGTCCTGGGAACAACTCGCTTCATATTCGTTTAACTCGTTCGCGGCGCGATGCCGGGGGAGATTGCGACAATGCCGACCTATAAAGCGCCCGTGGACGACGCTCTTTTCCTGATCAACGACGTCTTCCACCTCGACCGCTACGGCAATCTGCCGGGCTTTGCCGACGCCTCGCCCGATGTGGTGGAGGCGGTGCTGCGCGAGGCGGCGAAGTTCAGCGAACAGGTTCTCACCCCGCTCAACCGGGTCGGCGACAAGGGAGGCTGCACGCGCCATTCCGATGGCAGCGTCAGCACGCCGACCGGATTCAAGGACGCCTACAAGCAAATCGTCGAGGGCGGCTGGATTGGCATCTCGGTGCCGGCCGAGTTCGGCGGCCAGGGTCTGCCGGCGACGCTGACCGAAGTGGTCAACGAATTTCTCTGCTCCGCCAACATGGCCTTCGCCATGTATCCGGGCTTAACCCAAGGCGCCATAGCCGCGTTGCTCGTGCACGCCTCGCCGGATCTGAAGGCGAAATATCTTCCCAAAATGGTGGAAGGCGTTTGGACCGGCACGATGAATCTGACCGAGCCGCATTGCGGCACCGATCTGGGTCTGCTGCGCACCAAGGCGGTGAAGCAGACCGACGGCAGCTACAAGATCACCGGCACCAAGATCTTCATTTCCGCCGGCGAGCACGATCTCTCGGAGAACATCGTCCATCTGGTGCTGGCGCGGATCGAAGGTGCGCCGGCCGGCACCAAGGGCATCTCGCTGTTCGTGGCGCCGAAGATTATGGTCAACGATGACGGCTCGCTCGGGCAACCAAACGGCGTCACCTGCGGCTCGATCGAAGAGAAGATGGGCATCCATGGCAACGCCACTTGCGTGATGAATTACGACGGCGCGAACGCCTGGCTGGTCGGCGAGGAGAACCGCGGGCTACCCGCCATGTTCACGATGATGAACGAGGCGCGGCTCGGCGTCGGCGTGCAAGGCTTGGCGCAGTCGGAAGTCGCCTATCAGAACGCGGCGATCTACGCCAAGGAACGTCTGCAGGGGCGCGCCATCACCGGCGCCAAATATCCCGACAAGGCGGCCGATCCGATCATCGTGCATCCGGACGTGCGCCGCATGCTGATGTCGATGCGCGCTTTCAACGAGGCGGCGCGCGCGCTGGTAATGTACACCGCGCTCAAGGGCGACGTCGCCCACCGCTCGGAAGACGACAAGGAGCGCCAAAGCGCCGACGACCTCATGGGCCTGCTCACGCCGGTGATCAAAGGCGTGCTGACCGACACGGGCTTTGCCAACACCGTGATGGCGCAGCAGGTGTTCGGCGGCCACGGCTATATCGCCGAGCACGGCATGGAGCAGTTTGTGCGCGACGCGCGCATCGCGCAGATTTACGAAGGTGCCAACGGCATCCAGGCGCTCGATCTGGTCGGCCGCAAGCTCGGCAAGGACGGCGGCCGCGCGCTGATGGCGTTCTTCAACGAGGTTTCCGGCTACATCAAGGAAAAGAGCGCCGATGAGACGATGAAGGGTCTCGTGACGCCGCTCGGCGTTTCGCTCGGCCATCTGCAGCAGGCCAGCATGTGGTTCATGCAGAACGCCATGGGCAAGCCCGACAATGCCGGCGCCGGCTCATACGATTACATGCACCTCTTCGGCCTGGTCGCGCTCGGTTACATGTGGTGCAAGATCGCCGAAGCCGCGCACGCCAAGTTGCCGAAGGCCAACGGCTCGGCGCCGCGCTACAGCGCCAAGCTCGTCACCGCGCGCTTCTTCATGGACCGCATGCTGCCGGAAACCGCCGCGCATTTTGCACGCATCCAGTCGGGCGCAGGCTCGACGATGGAATTGCCGGACGAGGCGTTTTAACTCTTAAACCCCGGCATCACCTCGCTTGCGAACAGGCGGATCGAACTCTCCGCCTGTTCGAAGCTCATGGCGCCGAACACCATCTGGCACAGCACATAATTGACGCCGGTTTCGGCCTGTAGCCGCGTGACATAATCGCGCACGGTTGAAGGCGAGCCGGCGATACCGTGACCGATCGCCTGCAGCGCGCTGAAATCCTGCGGGTAGATTTCCTTCAGCGTGAAATCGACGTTTGAGCGGCGCCACAGGAAATCCATGGCCTCGCGCCAGCGCGGGTAGGCAAGCGCTGCGATGCGTTGCGCCTCGGCGTCGGTGGCGGCAACCACAATATGCCGGGTGATGCCGATCATCGGCAGTTCGTCGGGCGGGCGACTAAGCTTTTTCCATTCATCGCGATAGCGGTCGCTGATTGCGCGCGCCCTTTGCGGGGGCCCGAGCGATACTACGTTGACGCCGCGCGGCGCTGCCCACGCGATCGCCTCGGCATTGGCGGCGCCGTACCAGATCGGCGGATGCGGCCGCTGCACGGGCTTGGCCTGCACCAGGTAATCCTTGTAGTGGTAGAATTTTCCGTCGAAATCGAGCACGTCGCGCTCGAAAGCCTGCATCACCACGGCGTAGGCCTCGTGATACATGGCGGGTGCGTCGGTGGGATCGATCCCATAGCGCTGGTGCTCGAGCAGCGCCCCGCCGCGGCCCACGCCAAGCAGTAGCCGCCCGCCGCTCATATGATCGAGCATGCAGATTTCTTCATAGAGCCGCAGTGGATGATGCAGCGGCAGCACATAAACCAGCGGCCCGAGCTTGATTTTCTTGGTTCGCTGGATCGCGGCGCTCAGAAATACGCTCGGGCTGGGCGCCTGTCCGAGCGGCGTCGAGTGATGCTCGGCCAGATGATAGCCGTGAAATCCTGCCCATTCGATCCGTTCGACCAACCGCAGGCGCCGTTCGAGAAATGCACCAAGCTGCCGTCCCGTCGTCGTCGAGATGGTCGAAGATTCCGAAATTGAGCATGCATGGTTCTCCCGGCCTGCGGATTGATAGTATCATTGCTGCAAGAGCTGCCGCTTGTCCTCAACGAATTGCGGCGGCCAGGGAGGACGTCAATGCGAAAACTGTTTTTGGGCTTGATTGCCGCGCTCGCTGTCTCGGCGGCGCATGCGCAGGACACGGTCAAGATCGGGTTGATCATGCCGTATTCCGGCCAGTTCGCCGATGCGGCGCGCAGATGGACAACGCCATCAAGTTATACGTAAGCAGAACGGCGATACGGTCGCCGGCAAGAAGATCGAGTTATCTGCGCAAGGACACCGGCGGCATCGCACCCGATGTCGCCAAACGTCTGGCGCAGGAACTGGTGGTGCGCGACAACGTCGACATTCTCGCGGGCTTCGTGCTCACGCCCAATGCCATGGCCGCGGGCGACGTGTCGGCGGAGGCGAAGAAGTTCATGGTGGTGATGAATGCCGCCACCTCGATCATCACGACCAAGTCGCCCTACATGGCGCGCACTTCGCTGACCATTCCGCAGCTCGAAGAGACCTTCGGCACCTGGGCTTACAAGAAGCGGCGTGAGGAAGGTCTACACCATGGTGTCCGACTACGGCCCCGGCATCGATTCCGAGAGGCGCGTTCCAGCGCGGCTTCAAAGATGCCGGCGGCGAGGTGGTCGGCTCGGTACACATGCCGGTCGCCAATCCCGATTTCTCCGCCTTCGTTCAGCGTGCGAAGGACCTCAATCCGGAAGGCGATCTACGTCTTCGTTCCCGGCGGCGCGCAGCCGGCGGCCTCGGCCAAGACACTGGCCGAACGCGGCATCGATCCACGCAAGACCAAGATCATGGGCCAGGGCGAGATCACCGATGGACGACAATGCGCTCAAGAGCATGGGCGACGCCGCGCTCGGCATCATCACCGTGTTCCACTACGGCTGGACGCACAACTCACCCAAGAACAAGGCGTTCGTGAAGGCCTATAACGAGGAGTACGGCCGCAACCCGGATGTGTTCTCGATCGGCGGTTACGACGGCATGCATCTGATCTACGAGGCGCTGAAGAAAACCGGCGGTAAGACCGACGGCAAATCGCTGATCGGTGCGGCCAAGGGCATGGCGTGGGAAAGCCCGCGCGGTCCGATTTCGATCGACCCGGAAACGCGCGACATCGTGCAAAACGTCTATATTCGCCGTGTGGAAAATGTCGGCGGCGAAGTCCGCAACGTCGAATTCGACAAGGTCGAGAACGTCAAGGACCCGGCCAAGGCGGCAGCAAAATAACGGGGTACAGCGCGAGCCTTTTACTTCAGACTTGCGCCTCGATCGTGGCCGACAGCCGCAAGGCCGGTGGCGCGCTTTGCGAATTCATCAGATCGCGGCCATCGAAGGCGCCGTCGTCGCAGATGAATTCGAACGACGCCAGGATACGGTCGACGTTCTCGCCGTCAGCCGCGAACGGCAGCAGCAGCCGCTCGAAATGAATGAGCCGCCCGCTACGATCGGTGACGTCGTGGATGGTGTAGACCGGATGGCCGCCTTCAGCGCGCGGTGATATGGGGCGAGTCCGGTCGGTGGTTCGCCGCCGGGATGATCTCGTCGAGAAATTGGCCGCGGCAGTCGACTGCGCCGTAAACCTCGGCGATCGTTGCGCCGTGAAAGCGGATCACGAAGCGCGCTTTGCCGTCGCCGCCGGTCACGTCAAGAAAGCTCAGGTTGGCCGACATCCGCGTCAGGTTCTCGGCTTCCACCGCCTGCCACTGCGGAATTGCGATGCGCCCCCAGGTGCCGTTTCCAGAATTTGAGCAGCCAACGCTGATTGATCGCCCGGACCACATCCGGCCGCGCGACTTGAAACAGCATGGAAGGAAGCCCCTACTTGCCCCGGCGTGGCGGCATCTTCGTTCTGAAGCCAGGTTTGTCAACAAACGCAGAACAACCGCCAGCCATGCGATTTATTCCGCCGTGTTCGCGATGCGGTACAAGTCCGCAATCAGAGGTCGCCGCGAGAGTTTACACGGCCTGCGCGATCGCCGGCCGGCGCCGCGTTCGCAACAGCAGCCAGATCATGATCGATACGTTTACAAGGTTCCATCCGATTCCGTTGAGAAACGCGGCTTGATAGGAACCGGACAGGTCGAAGATCACGCCGGACATCCAGCCGCCGAGCGCCATGCCGAGCAAAGTCGCCATCAGCACCAGCCCGAGCCGGGTGCCGGCTTCCTTGGGCGAGAAATATTCGCGCACGATGATGGCGTAGCTCGGCACGATGCCGCCCTGGAACAATCCGAACAGCGCCGAGATCACGTAGAGCGAGACCAGTCCGTCGAACCACAGGTACATGAACAGCGCGGTGCCTTGCAGCACCGAGCCGAGCAGCAGTGTGCGCACGCCGCCGATGCGGTCGGCGATGAAGCCGGAGGCGACGCGGCTGATGATGCCGAAGCCAAGCATCAGCGACAGCATCTCGGCGCCGCGCGCGACGCCGTAACCGAGATCGCCGCAATAGGCGACGATGTGGACTTGCGGCATCGACATCGCCACGCAGCAGGCAACGCCGGCGATGCACAACAGAACTTGCAGCGTCATCGGCGAAAACGGCGCCTCGGCCTGGCGGCGCGCGGCCGCCGCGCTGTCGGCGGCGTTGTGCTGGTGCTCGACGCGCCGGCGCAGCAGGAACACCAGCGGCAGCATGGTCACGATCAGGAACATGCCGATGTCGGTGTGGGTGGCGCGCCAGCCGTCGGCGGCGATGAAGTGCTGCACCACCGGCGGCCAGATCGTGCCGGCGACATAATTGCCGGAGGCGGCGATGGCCACAGCGATACCGCGGCGGCGCATGAACCAGTACGAGATGTCGGCCATCAGCGGTCCGAAACTGGCCGAGCAGCCAACGCCGATCAGCCCATGGGCCAGCGCCACCAGCCACAGGCTCGGGGCGTAGCCGACGGCGATATAACCGGCCGACATCATCAGCGTCCCGACACCGAGCGGCACCGCGATGCCGAAGCGGTCGGCCAGCCGACCCATAAATACTCCGCCGCCGGCAAAACCGATCATTACCATGGTGAAGGGGAGGGAGGCGTCGGCGCGGGCGACGCCAAAATCGGTCTGCATGGCGGGTAGCGCCACCATTACCGACCACATGCCGACCCCGCCGATGGTCGATAGCAGCACGGCAAGCACCAGGCGCAGCCAGGCGGCGCCCGAAATCGGTCGGCGCGGGCGCTACGGCGCCTATGCTGGTTGGAGTAAACGGCAATGACAAACCCGGCGGTTATTGCAGGTCGCTCGTAGCATTCTGCCGCCGCCCCGGCCAGCGCATGACCCCGAAAAGTGGGGACCGGTTTTCTGACAAATTCAGGCGCCAAGCCAACGTCCATTACCTCTCGCCGCCGAGGTCGGCGGGCTTTATGGTGCTGCAGAAAGTTGAGTCGCTCATGAACGCCCTCAATCTGCCGCGCCCCGCGTGGATGACCGAGGACCTCGTCCTGCTCGAGGAGCAGGCGCGGCGCTTCATCACGCAAGAATTCGTGCCGCATCTCGACCGCTGGCACGCGGCCGGCATCTACGACCGCGACGTATGGATCAAGGCGGGCGAGGCCGGCCTGCTGTGCGCGGCGATGCCCGAGGAATACGGCGGTGCCGGCGGCACCTTCGCGCATGAGGCGGTGATCAACCGCGAATTCTCGCTTGCCGGTTTCGACACCTTCGGCGCCCCGCTGCATTCCGGGATCGTTGCGCCCTACATCCTGCATTACGGCACCGAGGAGCAGAAGAAACGCTGGCTGCCCAAACTCGCCACCGGCGAAATGGTCGGCGCCATCGCCATGACCGAGCCCGGCACCGGCTCCGATCTGCAAGGTGTGCGCGCCTCGGCGAAAAAATCCGGCAACGGCTACGTGCTTAACGGCTCGAAGACCTTCATCACCAATGGCCAGCACGCCAATCTCATCATCGTCGTCGCCAAGACCGATCCGAAGGCCGGCGCCAAGGGTGTCTCGCTGTTCGCGGTAGAGACCGAGGACACGCAAGGTTTTCGCCGCGGCCGCAAGCTCAAGAAGCTCGGCATGGATTCCGCCGACACCTCGGAATTGTTCTTCGAGGACGTGCAATTGCCGGCGACCAGTCTGCTCGGCACCGAGGAGGGGCAGGGTTTCTATCAGCTGATGAAGGAACTGCCGCAGGAGCGCATCATCGTTGCCGTACACGCGGTGGCGATGATGGAACGCGCGCTCGCGCTGACCATCGACTATGTCAAGCAGCGCAAGGCCTTCGGCCAGGCCATCATCGAGTTCCAGAACACCCAGTTCGAGCTGGCCGAGTGCAAGACCGACACCACAATCGCCAAGGTGTTCCTCGATCACTGCATCGGCGAGCTGGTCGAGGGCCGGCTCGACACCGTCACCGCCTCGATGGCGAAATACCGGCTGACCGACACGCAAGGCAAAGTGATCGACCGCTGCCTGCAATTGTTCGGCGGCTATGGCTATATGGACGAATATCCGATCTCGCGTATGTATCGCGACGCGCGGGTGCTGCGCATCTATGCTGGCACCAACGAGATCATGAAACTTCTGATCGCGCGGAGTTTGTAGTCACTTGCCGTCATCCCGGCCGAGCGTAGCGAGGGCCGGGATTCAGTAACCCCGGTGATCGTGATACGGACAGACAGTAGTTACTGGGTCCCCGCCTGCGCGGGGACGACAGTGGATAGGATGGAGAACTAACGATGCCTGACGCATTCATCTATGACCACGTCCGAACCCCGCGCGGCCGCGGCAAGGCCGATGGCGCGCTGCATGAGGTGACCGCGCTCAATCTTGCGGCGCAGGCGCTCGGCGCGATCAAGGACCGCAACAAGCTCGATCCGGCGCAGATTGACGACGTGATCATGGGCTGCGTTGACCCGGTCGGCGAGGCCGGCGGCAATATCGCGCGGGCAGCCGCGCTCGTTGCCGGTTTGGGGGACGGCGTGCCCGGCATCTCGATCAACCGTTTCTGTGCTTCGGGGCTCGACGCTGTGAATTTCGCCTCGGCGCAGATCATGTCGGGCCAGCACGAGATGGCGATCGGCGGCGGCGTCGAATTGATGAGCCGCGTCGGCATCGGCGCTGCCGGCGGCGCCTGGCCGGTCGATCCCTCGATCGCGGTCGAGACCTACTTTCTGCCGCAGGGCATTTCCGCCGATCTGATCGCCACCAAATACGGCTTCTCGCGCGACGACGTGGATGCCTATGCGGTCGAGAGCCAGAAGCGCGCCGCCAAATCCTGGGAAGAAGGCCGCTTCAAGAATTCGGTGATGACGGTGAGGGACTGCAACGGACTTCCCATCCTGACCAAGGACGAGCACATGCGCCCCGCCACCACCATGCAGACGCTGGCGCAGTTGCAGCCTTCGTTCGTGCAGATGGGCGAGATGGCCGGTTTCGATGCGGTCGCCGTGCAGCGCTATCCGGAAGTCGAAGCGGTCAACCATGTCCACACGCCCGGCAATTCCTCCGGCATAGTTGACGGCGCCGCCGCCGTGCTGGTCGGCAACAAAGCGGCAGGCAAGCGCAACGGCTTGAAGCCGCGCGGACGCATCCGGGCGTTTGCCAATATCGGCTCCGAGCCCTCGATCATGCTGACCGGGCCGATCCCGGTGACCGAGAAAGTGCTGAAGAAAGCCGGCATGACGACGAACGACATCGACCTGTTCGAGCTCAACGAAGCCTTTGCCGCGGTGGTGTTGCGCTACATGCAGGCGCTCGACATTCCGCACGACAAGATCAACGTCAACGGCGGCGCCATCGCCATGGGGCATCCGCTCGGCGCTACCGGCGCCATGATCCTCGGTACCGTGCTCGACGAGCTGGAGCGCAGCGGAAAATCCACCGCACTGATCACGCTCTGCATCGGCGCCGGCATGGGTACCGCGACGATTATCGAACGCGATTAAGAGAGAATCCCGATGCCGAAAGTCGATATCGCAAAGGTGCCGGTGAAGAGCGGCACCTTTTATCCCGCCGAGTTCCAGGCCGAATGCCTGGGCCGTCACAAGCAGGCGATCGGCGATGTCGCTGGCCTCACGCAATTCGGCGTCAACATCACGCGCATCTCGCCGGGCTCGGCCTCCGCGTTGCGGCACTGGCACGAGCAGGAAGACGAATTCGTCTACATGCTGGAAGGCGAGTTGGTGCTGGCCGAGAACGGTGGCGAGGTCGTACTCAAAGCCGGCGATGCTGCCGGCTTCAAGGCCGGCAGTGGCAATGCGCACCGGCTGATCAATCGCAGCAACCGAGATGCGGTTTATTTCGAGGTCGGCACCCGCGCCAAATCCGAGAAAGTGCATTATCCGGATGTCGATCTGGTAATGGAGCGTGACGAGACGAGCCGCCGCTATCTGCACAGAAGCGGCGAGCCGTACACCTAATTGTCATTCCGGGGCGCGCGCAGGCGCGAACCCGGAATCCAGAGCCACGCGCTCTGTCTCTGGATTCCGGGCCCGCCACTTCGTGGCGCCCCGGAATGACGAAAGAAAGAACGGGGAAACGACATGGCGAACTTCACCTTCGACGTCGATGCCGACGGCATTGCGCTCATTACCTGGGACATGGCCGACCGCTCGATGAACGTTATCAATTCCGACGCGATCGAGGAGTTGGGCAAGCTGCTCGACAAGGTCATTGGCGATGCCGCCACCAAGGGCGCGGTCATCACCTCGGGCAAGGACGCATTCTGCGCCGGCGCCGACCTCACGATGCTGGAGCGCATGGGCGGCATTTACGCCAGTATGGTGAAGAACGAGGGCGCGGAGGCAGCCGCGGCGTTCGTGTTTGGGGAAAGCCGCAAGCTGTCGCAGCTCTACCGGCGCATCGAGACCTGCGGCAAGCCGTGGGTCGCCGCCATCAACGGCACGGCGATGGGCGGCGGTTTCGAGCTCGCGCTCGCCTGCCACCAGCGCATCGCCACCGACAATGCAAAAACCCGCCTCGGTCTGCCCGAGATCAAGATTGGTCTGTTCCCGGGCGCCGGCGGCACGCAACGCATCGCGCGCATGATGCAGCCAGCCGACGCGCTGCAACTGCTGCTGAAGGGCGACCAGCTCAAGCTCGACCGCGCCAAGGCCATGAAGCTGGTCGACGCAATCGTTCCCGCCGCCGATTTGATCAAGACCGCGAAGGACTGGATCAAGGCCGGCGGCAAAGCGGAGGCGCCGTGGGATGTGAAAGGCTTCCGTCTGCCGGGCGGGGCGGTCTATTCGAAAGCCGGCATGATGACCTTCCCGGCGGCGAACGCGATCTACCGGCGCGAAACTTACGACAATTATCCGGCCGCGCGTGCGATCCTGCAGGTGGTCTACGAAGGTCTGCAGGTGAACATGGATACCGCGTTGCGCGTCGAGTTGCGCTGGTTTGCCAAGATCCTGCGCTCGCCGGAAGCGACCGCCATGATCCGCTCGCTGTTCGTTTCCATGCAGGAGCTGAACAAAGGCGCGCGGCGGCCGGCCGACGTGGCGCCGGTGGCGTTCAAGAAGATCGGCGTGGTCGGTGCCGGCTTCATGGGCGCCGGCATTGCGCAAGTGAGCGCGGCGGCAGCACTTGCAGTGGTGCTGATCGATCGCGATCAGGAGACGGCGGACAAGGGCAAGGCCGGTTTGCACAAGGCGCTCAGCGACCGCGTCATGAAGGGCCGCATGAAAGGCGCCGAGCGCGACGAACTGCTCGCGCGAATCACGCCGGGCGCCGACTACGGCGCACTGAAGGATTGCGATCTGGTGATCGAGGCGGTGTTCGAGGATCGCAAGGTCAAGTCCGACGTAATTGCGAAAATCCAGGCGGTCATCGGCGACAACACAGTGTTTGCCTCCAATACCTCGACGCTGCCAATCTCCACGCTCGCCGCCGAGCTCAAGGACCCGGCGCGCTTCATCGGCATTCATTTCTTCTCGCCGGTCGATCGCATGATGCTGGTCGAGATTATTCTCGGCAAGACGACCGGCAACAAGGCGCTCGCCGCCGCGCTCGATTACGTGCGCGCCATCCGCAAGACTCCGATTGTCGTGAACGACTCGCGCGGCTTCTACACCTCGCGCGTGGTCGGCACCTATATTCGCGAAGGCCATCTGATGCTGGCGGAAGGCGTGCCCGCCGCAATGATCGAGAATGTCGGCCGCATGGCCGGCATGCCGGTCGGCCCGCTCTCGCTCAACGACGAGGTGGCGGTCGATCTGGCCTGGAAAATCCTCAAGGCGACCGAAGCCGATCTCGGCGCCAAGGCGATCGATCCGCGCCAGAAGGCACTGCTGGAAGAAATGGTCGAGAAACGCGGCCGCTTCGGACGCAAGAACGGCAAGGGCTTCTACGATTATCCGGCGAGCGCACCGAAGAAGCTGTGGCCGGGCCTGGCCGAATTGCAGGCCAAGAAACTCGATCCCGACACCATCGACGTGCAGGAATTGAAGAACCGGCTGCTCGGCATGCAGGCGCTGGAGACCGCGCGCTGTTTCGAGGAGCAGGTGCTGACCGACGTGCGCGAGGCCGATGTCGGCTCCATCCTCGGCTTCGGTTTTGCGCCGTTTTCCGGCGGCACGCTGTCGTGGATCGACATGATGGGCACGAAGAAATTCGTCGAACTGTGCCGCAAGCTGGAAAAGAAATACGGCGCGCGTTTTGCGCCCTCCAAGCTCCTGCTCGACATGGCCGAGCGCAACGAGGGCTTCTACCAGCGCTTCGCTCCGGCCAAGCGCAAAGAGGCAGCGTAAAAATTCCGCTCACCGCTGCGAAAGCGGGGGTCCAGGCGGGGTTTCCGTTGGCGCGGGAATGAGCGGTGGCGAAAGGGGCGCGCATGATCGAATACTTCCGATTTTCGATGCCCGGCTTTTTCGCGCTCGCGCTCGGTGCGTGTACCGTCACGCCGATTTCGTTTTTTGTACTACAGGCCACCGCAAATCTGAGTTTGGCGGTCCGCGGCGCCGTCGTCTGGCCCATCTGTCTATTCAGCCCCTACGTCGCGATTATCCTATGGATCGCAATCATCGTCATGACCGTGCGCGTTCATCGATGGCTCGGGCTTTGGTTGTTGACGACGGCGATCATCATTCTTCCTTTGACCGTTCTGCATTATCGGCTCGTTCTCGGCTGCGCGCTTAATCCTGGCAGCTGTCTTTAGCGCCTTTTGGAACCGCATTTTTGACATAAATCTTGCGTGCGCGGCGGCGCACCCTATCTAGCCCCGCATGGCCAGGACGATCGACATCACGCCGCCGCACGAGCGTGCCCGCAGCTCGCAACGCGACTATTCGCGCCGCGCGACGCTGGCGCGGCTCGACATGCTGGCGCGGCTGTTCGACACCGCCTTCATCCTGCCGGGAACCAATATCCGTTTCGGCATCGAATCGCTGATGCGGCTGGTGCCGGGTATCGGCGACGCCGCGGCCTCCGCGTTGTCGTGCTACCTGCTCTATGAGGCGCATCGGCTCAACCTGCCGAGGCATGTGTTCGCGCGCCTGGTTGCCAATGTCGCGATCGAAGGCGTGGTCGGCGCCGTGCCGTTCATTGGCGACCTGTTCGACGTAGGCTTCCGCGCCAACCGGCGCAACGTGCAAATCCTGCAGGATTATTTCGAGCGGGAAGGGTGGTTGTAACCTACATCACCACCGTTAGCCGCTTGGCCGCGCGCGTAACGCCGGTATAGAGCCAGCGCTCGCGGCTGTCAGGAAACGCGAAGCTTTCGTCGAACAGCACCACGTCGTCCCATTGCGAGCCTTGCGCCTTGTGCACGGTGAGCACATAGCCGTAGTCGAACTCGTCGTAGGGCTTGCGGCGCTGCCAGTCGATCTGCTCGATGCCGCCGGTGAAACATTCCGGCCTCACCGACACTTTCACCCCGCGCATGCCGGTCTCGTCGTCGGGCAACAGCCGCATGGTCATGATGCCGCTCTTGCGCCCGCCGCGCTCCTTTACCGACCATAGCCCGCCGTTGAACAGGCCCTTCTTGCGGTTGTTGCGCAGGCACACCAGCTTGTCGCCGGCCGTCGGCATGGTGTCCTCGAAGCCGCGGCGCTCGCGCATCCGGATGTTGTAGGCACGCCGCGTCGCGTTGCGCCCGACCAGCACCTGGTCGGCCTTGAGCACGCGCTCCGGATCGAGATCGGCTTTGCGCACGACTTCCGTTTCGCCGTAGCGGCCGGGTTCGAGATATTCGCCGGCGCGAATGTCCATCGACAGCCGCACGATCGGATTGTCCGTCGCCTGGCGATGCACCTCGGTCAGCATTGCGTCGGGCTCGGCTTCGGTGAAGAAGCCGCCGCCCTGGATCGGCGGCAGTTGCGCCGGGTCGCCGAGCACCAGCAGCGGCACGCCGAACGAGAGCAGATCGCGGCCGAGTTCGGCATCCACCATCGAGCATTCGTCGATGATGATCAGCGCGGCCTTGGAGGCCGGCGCCTCATCCCACAGATCGAAATTCGGCACTTCCTCGCCGCTCTCGCGCGCCCGATAGATCAAACTGTGAATGGTGGAGGCGCCGCGGCACCCCTTGCCGCGCATGACGGAGGCGGCCTTGCCGGTAAAGGCCGCGAACTTCACGTCGCCGTCGGCCTGCTCGGCGATGTGGTTGGCGAGCGTGGTCTTGCCGGTACCGGCATAGCCGAACAGGCGAAACACCTGCGGCGTGCCGTTGGTGCCGGGCTTGGCCTTGAGCCAGGCGGCGACGGCGGCGAGTGCGGCATCTTGATGAGGGGTGAAGGAGGTCATTCGCGCCTTATAAAGCAGGGCCTTCGATAACGAAAGAACAAAAAAAGAACGCGGTGTCGATCAATTCGGCTACCAGGCCGGTGACGTCATGCTGGCCTCGATCGCGCGCGGCATCGACAATTGCACGCGGCGGGCGGGGGACATCGCAGAGGAATTTTCCATTTTGCTTCCCGGCACCTCGATGAAAGACGCCTTCGAGCTTGCGGAGCGGGTTCGAGCGAGCGTGCTGGCGCTGCCGGCCGAACAGAAGGGCGGGCCGGACAATGTACCAACGATCAGCATCGGCGTTGCCGCGATGGTTCCGCGCGCCGATCTTGAGCCGCGCGATCTGGTCGAGGCAGCGGACAATGCGCTGTATCAAGCAAAGTCCGGCGGGCGCAATCGCAGCGTCAAGGCGGCGGTCCGCCTGGTCGACAGGGTCACCATCGCCGCCTAGATCCGCTCGGCCATCGGCTCTGCGACGGGGCAACGATAGCACATTTCATCCTTGCCGGCGTCATCGCGCCGTCGTAATACGTCGATATGTCTCGACATATGGACGCCAGAAAATCGCAGGCCGCATTCGCCGCTTTGGCGCAGCCGACGCGACTGAGGGCCTTCCGCAAGCTGGTTGCCGCGCACCCACACGGCTTGCCGGCGGGCGACATCGCCGCCTTTTGCAAGGTGCCGCACAACACCATGTCCACCCATCTGGCGGCGCTGATGCGCGGCGGCCTGATCGCGGTGACGCGCGAGGGCCGCTCGATGAACTACCGCGCCGACCTCGACGGCTTTCGTGGCCTGATCGATTTCATGCTGCGCGACTGCTGCGGCGGCCGGCCCGAGATATGCGCGCCGGTCGTCGATGAATTCGCCGCGTGTTGCGCTCCTAGAAAGGAGAAAGCCCGTGCCTGACCGCGTTTACAACGTGTTATTTCTTTGCACCGGCAATTCGGCGCGCTCGATCATCGCCGAGGCCATCCTTAACCGCTTGGCGCACGGCAAGTTCAAGGCCTTTAGTGCCGGCAGTCATCCAAAGGGCCAGATCAATCCGCGCACGCTCGATTTGCTACGAAAACTGAACTACGACGTTTCAACCGCACGTTCGAAATCCTGGGCCGAGTTTTCCAAGCCGGGCGCGCCCAATCTCGATTTCGTCTTCACCGTCTGCGACAACGCCGCCGGCGAATCCTGTCCGCTGTGGCCGGGCCAGCCGATCACCGCGCATTGGGGCATTCTCGATCCGGCCGCGGCCACCGGCAGCGAGGCGGAAATCGCGCTGGCGTTCAAAGACGCCTACCGCATGCTCAATCGCCGCATCGAGCTGTTCCTGGCGCTGCCGATCGCCAAGCTCGACCGGCTGGTGCTCACGACCCGCCTGAAGGAAATCGGCGGCGGCCAAGGCGCGACGGAAAAAGCCAAGGCAGACTGATGCCCGAACCTTTGTCGCGCCGCATGTTTGCCGAGGTGCTCGGCACCGCCTTCCTGCTCGCCACCGTGATCGGTTCCGGCATCATGGGGGAGCGGCTCGCCGGCGGGAATCTCGCGCTGGCGCTGCTTGGCAATACGCTGCCGACCGGCGCAATCCTCGTCGTTCTGATCCTGATCTTCGGCCCCATCTCGGGCGCGCATTTCAATCCGGCGGTCAGTATCGCCTTCGCGCTACGCGGCGAATTTGCCTGGTCTGAACTGGCACCCTACATCGCGGCGCAGGTCGTAGGCGGCATTCTCGGCGTCTTCGCCGCCCATGCCATGTTCGAGCTGCCGGTCCTGCAAATTTCATTGCACACGCGCAGCGGACCAGGGCAATGGTTCGCCGAAAGCGTCGCAAGCTGCGGCCTGCTGCTCGCGATATTCGGTTGCGTGGCGCGCTCAGCCGCTGCCACGCCTTATGCGGTCGGGCTCTATATCACGGCGGCCTACTGGTTCACCGCCTCGACCTCTTTTGCCAATCCGGCTGTGACCGTGGCGCGGGCTTTGTCCGATACCTTTGCCGGCATTGCGCCGGCGGGCGTGCCTGCGTTCATTGCCGCGCAACTCGCAGGGATGCTGGCGGCGGTGGCTGTCGCTAGCCTTCTTTGGCCATCCGAAAACGCCAAGGCGATCTGACCCTCCTCGCATTGCCCTTTCCACCGCCCCATGTTTAAGGTCGCGGCCCAATTTTGCCGGAAGCCTGCATGGCGCGCGACCAGATCGACATGACCCCCATCGAGACGCGCGACGAACTCGTCGCCTGGCTCGAAGCGGGCTGCAAGCCGAAGGCGCAATTCCGCGTCGGCACCGAGCACGAAAAATTCGCTTTCACCGTCGATGGCCATCGGCCGGTGCCCTATGCCGGCCAGCACAGCATCCGTGCGCTGCTCGAAGGCATGCACGACCTGCTCGGCTGGGAGCCGATCATGGAGGGCGACAACATCATCGGCATGTTCGACGTTACCGGTGGCGGCGCGATTTCGCTGGAGCCGGGCGGGCAATTCGAACTCTCGGGCGCGCCGGTCGAAAACGTGCATCAGACCGCGTCGGAGCTGATGGCGCATCTGGCGCAAGTGCGCGAAGTTGCCAAGCCCTTAGGGATAGGCTTCCTCGGCCTCGGCATGACTCCGAACTGGAGCCGCGCCGAAATGCCGATGATGCCGAAGGGCCGCTACAAGATCATGACGAATTACATGCCGAAGGTGGGCACGCTCGGCCTCGACATGATGTATCGCACCTGCACGGTGCAGGCGAACTTGGACTTCTCGTCGGAAGCCGACATGGTGAAAAAGCTGCGCGTGTCGCTGGCGCTGCAGCCGGTCGCGACGGCGCTGTTTGCCAACTCGCCGTTCACCGAGGGCAAGCCGAACGGCTTTCTGTCGTTCCGATCGCAAATCTGGACCGACACCGACAATAATCGCGCCGGCATGCTGCCCTGGGCGTTCGAGGAAGGCATGGGCTTCGAGCGCTGGGTCGACTACGCGCTCGGCGTGCCGATGTATTTCGTCAAGCGCGGCGACAAATACATCGATGTCTCCGGCAAGTCGTTCAAGGATTTCTTCGCCGGCAAGCTCGCCGAACTGCCGGGCGAGCGTCCTACCATTTCCGACTGGGCCAATCACCTGAGCACGATCTTTCCCGAGGTGCGGCTCAAGCGCTATCTGGAAATGCGCGGCGCCGACGGCGGACCGTGGCGGCGGCTGCCCTCGCTCGCAGCCTTATGGGTCGGCCTGCTGTACGACGACGACGCGCTTAGTGCCTGCTGGGACATGGTCAAGGGCTGGAGCGCGGCCGAACGCCAGAAACTGCGCGACGACGTGCCGACGCGCGGCTTCCGGGCGGAAATCGGCAACCGCAATGTGCTCACGCTGGCGCAGGAGACGTTGCGCTTTGCCACGCGCGGGCTGGCGCGCCGCAAGCGCCTCGATCGCAACGGCCGCGACGAGACCCGCTATCTGCGCCCGCTGGAAGAGAGCATCGCGCGCGGCATCACGCCAGCGGAGGAATTGCTGGAGAAATACTTCAACGAGTGGAACCAGTCTGTCGAGCCGATTTTCGACGAGTATGCGTATTAATCGCTGCGGCGGCCGCCAATTCGACTGTCATTACCCGCGAAAGCGGGTGATCCATTAATCACCGCGCTGATCGCGTTTACTGGATGCCCGCTTTCGCGGGCATGACACAAGGGTGTCACTCCGCCGCCTGCGCTTCCGACAAATTATCGAGCGACGAGACGATATGCTCTGCGAGCGCGTCGGCCAGCGTCGAGCCTTCGTGTGGGCTACGCACCAGCCCGATGCGGCAGCTCGGCAATTCGGGAAATCCTTCCGCGGCGTTGAGCACGCGCATCCCGGTGCGCAGCCCTGACTCGGGCAGCACCGACACCGACAGACCGGCGAGCACGGCGGCGGCGACTGCGCCGGCATTCGAGCTCGAATACAATATGCGATAGGGCCGCCCGACCGACTCAAGCCGTTCGATGGCGATCCGTCGCCAGCTGCAGGTCGGCCGGCCCAGTGCCAGCGGCAGCCGCGCCTCGAGATGGGTCGAATGCCGGTTTGAGGTCACCCACAGCAGGCGCTCGCGCCGGAAGGTTTCCGAGGCGCGCTTGGATTCGCAATTGGTGACGATGGCGAGATCGATCTCGTTGGCGTCGACGCGTTCGAGCAGATCGACCGACGGTTCGCACAGCACGCTCAATTCGACGCTTGGGTATGCGCGGGAAAAGCGCGCCATGATCTCCGGCAAATAGCGGTCGGCATAATCGTCCGGCACGCCGAGCCGCACGCGGCCCGACAGTTCCGCGTCGGAAAACGCCGCGATGGTCTCGACGTTGAGCTTGACGATGCGGCGCGCATAATCGAGCAGGCGCTGGCCGTCTTCGGTGAGCTTGGAGGCGCGGCCGTCGCGCGCAAACACCGGCCGGTCGAGGCGCTCTTCCAGCCGCTTCATCTGCATCGACACCGCCGACTGGGTCTTGTTCACGACCTCGGCCGCCTTGGTGAAGCTGCCGGTCTCGGCGATGGCGATGAAGGTACGCAATTGGTCGACGTCGAGCAGGGCGGTCATGGGAGCAATCCTCCAAAACCGGCGGCTTCTATCGCCGGGTTTATTTGTTTGCGCACGGTCTATTCCGAAATCCGGTGCCCACTTTTCGGGACCATGCGCGGTATCACCATTCCTGATTGATCAGATTAAAAACATTCGTTTCACTAATCAATCCCTGAGGCGCATATCCCAACAACCGGAGGAATCGGGTGGGGCTATCGGGTGGTTTGAATGTGCGGGCTTAGGGCCAATGGAGCCATGAACCGCGAAAGGAATGGAGCCTGAAATGAGCAGAAATATCCCCGTTTTGCCTATCGCCGGCGGCGCGCTGGTCCGCGTTTTCGGCAGTTTGTTGGGCTTCGTAACATCGTGGCTCAAGCGATTTTCGCAGGCGCAGCGCAATCGACGCCAGGCCAGTCAATTGGCCGGCCTCGACCGCCGCATGCTCGCCGATATCGGCATTACCCGTGCCGACGTACGCGACGCCTTCTCGGAACCGTTCTGGGAAGACCCGACCGCGCTGTTGCGGGAGCGCGCGATCGAACGGCGCATGAGCCGCGTGACCCGCGGTCGGCCAATGCCGGTGGAGAACGGCTTCCGCCGTCCGCCCACCGACCGGCCGGCGCGCCAAGCGATCTAAGCAATTGACCAGAAACGGCCGATCCCTCTCATCGGCCGCTCGATCCGGAGCCAGCGATCATCCCCTCTCGCGGTCGGATCTAAGCGCCCGCCGGCCCCTCCGGCGGGCGCATTCTTTTTTCGCGGAAGCAGGATCGCGCGGGATATACTGCCGCTTGGGTAGCGTCAGCCTGCCGCCAGGCAGGCATGAAATTCAGCGCGGGCAGGCATGCGGGTTCCGTTCGCTATTTTGGGCATGCTTGCGCTGGCGGCGTTTGCGCTTGCCGGCCATGCGCATGGCCAGAGCGGCTTCGACCGTCGCGGCGGCGACTATGCGAGCTTCCAGATCCGAAACGGCGATCCCGAGGTTTGCGCCATCCGCTGCGAACACGATGCGCGCTGCCGCGCCTGGAGCTTTTCCTATCCGCGCAACATCGACGCGCTGGCCACCTGCTGGCTGAAGAATCAGGTGCCGCCGCGGGTGGACGACAAATGCTGCGTGTCGGGTGTGCGCGGCGCCGGCGTGATCGAGCCTCGACGTGGCGCCACGGAATTTTCCATCGATCGCTTCGGCGGCGACTATCGCTTTTTCGATACGGCATCCGATTCGTCCGGTTCGGCCTGCCGGGCCGCTTGCGACGGCGAAAACAGATGCCGCGCCTGGACCTATGTGCGGCCCGGCTATATCGCGCCGTCGGCGCGCTGCTACTTGAAAGACAAGATCCCGCGGCCGCGGCAAAAGCCGTGCTGCGTTTCCGGCGTGGTGCGATAGCGCATGATCTCGAAAAGCATGTCCTCGACCGCGATCGGGGATGGGCAGCGGTTTTCGGAAAAGATCATGCGCAAGAAGAAAATCAATCATGGACGATGAAGCCGCCGCCGAACTCGCGTCGCATCTGTCGCCGGGCGAGAAACTGATCTGGGCCGGGCGCCCCTATCCGCCGGTATATATGTTCTACAACGGTGGCGCGATGGCCATACTCGGCATCATCGTCGTCATCAATTTTTCCATCGCCTTCGGCGGGCGCTTTCTTCTGCTCATTCCGGTGCTGGTTCTATTGGCGGCACTGTGCCGCATGCGCGGCGAAAGCGTGCGCTACGGATTGACCGCCAAGCGCGCCATCATCGCGGCGAGCTGGCCGTGGCATTCGCTGCGGATCGTTCCGGTGGATCGCTTCAACGTTTGCATCCGCCAGAACTACAGCAAGCAGATCGGCAGCATCATGTTCCGCAAGACGCCGGATGTCTTGAATATATGGCGCGGCACGCCGTTTCGCGCCGATGCCTTCGTCGGCTTAAGCGACGCCGACAAGGTGCAGAGACTGGTCGAGGGCTTCGGCCACCAGCATGTCGAGCGCGTCTAATTCACCGCGGTGAAAAACCGCGAGAGCCGCAGGCCCGAGACCCAGTTGCGGATCGGCTGGCTTTTCACGCCGAGATCCCAGGAGCCCACGATTTCGTCCACGCGCCCGACCAGATCGGCCACCGGCAGCATGCCGACGCCGCCGTTGCGTAGCGGCACGCGGCTGTCGGCGGAATTGTCGCGGTTGTCGCCCATGACAAACAGATGGTCCGCCGGCACCACCGTCTCAGGGATATTGTCGAGAATATTGAACCCGGACATCTTGAAGATGGCGTGTTTGCGATTGCCCGGCAGCGTTTCGACGAAACGTGCCGCCGGCACCGTCGAACCGTCCTCGGCTTCCGCCTGTCCGGCGCCGGCCGTTCGGATTTCGACCGGCATGCCGTTGATCCAGACGCGGCCTTCGTGCATCGCGATGCGCTCGCCGGGCAGCCCGATCACGCGCTTGACCCAGATCTGGGTGCGGTCGCCCGGCCAGCGGAACACGACCACATCGCCGCGCTGCGGCAGTGCACCAAGTATTCGGGTCGTGTGCGGCAGCACGAGGAAGGCCGGCAGCGAGGCCGTGCTGTAGCCGTAGGGGTATTTGGTCGCCAACAGTTCGTCGCCGATCAGCAGCGTCGGCTCCATCGAGCCGGACGGAACGTAATAGGGCTCCGCGATCGCGGTCTTGGCCGCCGTCACCATCAAAAGAATGCAGGCGAGGTCGACAGCACTTTTGGTCCAGCTGCGCGCGCGGGATTTGCTGTCAAGCATGTTGCGCTCCAACGTCATGCCGTCCCGCCCACGGTGATCTTGTCCATCCGCAGCGTCGGCTGGCCGACGCCGACCGGCACGCCCTGGCCGTTCTTGCCACAGGTGCCGATGCCGGGATCGAGCGCGAAGTCGTCGCCGATCATGCTGATGCGATGCAGGTCGGTCGGCCCGTTACCGATCAGCATGGCGCCCTTGACCGCCGCACCTACTTTGCCATTTTCGATTTTGTAGGCCTCGGTGCACTGGAACACGTATTTGCCCGATGTGATGTCGACCTGCCCGCCGCCGAAGCTGACGGCGTAGAGCCCGTTCTTCACTGAGGCGATGATCTCCTTCGGATCGTGCGCGCCCGCCTGCATGACCGTATTGGTCATGCGCGGCATCGGCACGTGGGCGTGGCTTTCGCGCCGGCCATTGCCGGTCGGCTTCATGTTCATCAGCCGCGCGTTCTGCCGGTCCTGCATGTAGCCGACCAGGATGCCGTCCTCGATCAGCACGGTGCGGCTGGTGGGCGTGCCTTCGTCGTCGATCGACAACGAACCGCGGCGCGACTGCAGGGTGCCATCGTCGACGACGGTGACGCCCTTGGCGGCAACCTGCTGGCCCATGAGGCCTGCAAAAGCGGAAGTCTTCTTGCGATTGAAGTCGCCTTCCAGGCCATGGCCGACAGCTTCGTGCAGCATCACTCCCGGCCAGCCGGAGCCGAGCACGACGTCCATTTCGCCGGCCGGCGCCGGCACTGCGTTGAGATTGACCAGCGCCTGGCGCAGCGCTTCATCCACCGCGTTCTGCCAGGCATGCGTCTCGATGAAGCGTTGATAGCCCTCGCGTCCGCCGCAGCCGTAGCTGCCGCTCTCCTGCCGGTCGCCGTCGCCGACGACAACCGAAACATTGAGCCGCACCAGCGGACGGATGTCGCGATAGGTCTCGCCGTCGGCACGCAAAATTTCCACCACCTGCCAGGTGGCGGCGATGCTGGCGGTGACTTGCCGCACATGCGGATCCTTGGCGCGGGCATAGGCGTCGATCGTCTCCAGCAATTTCACTTTCGATTCGAAGCTGGGCTCGCCGAGCGGATTGTTGTCGGAATAGAGCTTGCGGTTGGTGCGGCCGGGCGCCTCGGCATATCTGCCACTGTGGCCGCCCTTGACCGCGCGCACCGCCTCGGCGGCACGCGCCAGCGCGCCTTCCGACAAATCGGAGGCGTGCGCATAGCCGACCGCCTCGTCCTTGACCGCGCGCAGGCCGAAACCCTGCGCCGTATCATAGGTCGCCTGCTTCAGGCGGCCATTGTCGAAGGTCAGCGCTTCGGCCTGTCGGTATTCCAGGTACAATTCGCCATCGTCGGCGCCTTCCAGCCCCCGCGCGATGGTTTTGCCCACCGTGCCGCGGTCAAGCCCGGCGCGGTCGAGGAGGGAGGAGATGGCTGGGTCCATGATGTAATTCTCCGGGATGGCGGTCTTCCCATCAGATAGGGCCTATATGGCAATTTGGCGAGGGTGGCGCCAAAGGGGCGGTAAAGCGGCCTAATCGCCGCGCACCGCCGTCCAGATGAAATGCTGTGCGCCGCCTTGCGGGCCCTTGGCGCGTACGGGATTCTCGACCACGTCAAATCCGGTCTTACGCAGCCGTTGGGTGAATTTCGGATCGGGTCGTGACGACCATATCGCCAGCACGCCGCCAGGGTGTAGCGCCATGTAAGCGGCGGCGAGCCCATCGAGATCGTACAGCCGGTCATTGGCTTCGCGGGTCATGCCTTCCGGCCCATTGTCGACGTCGAGCAGGATCGCATCATAGTCCGACCGCGCCCGGCGGATCAGTTCGCCGACGTCGGTTTCGCGGATGCGCACGCGCGGATCGGTCAGGCTGCCGCCGAACAGCTCCGCCATCGGGCCGCGCGCCCAGGCCACCACCGCTGGCACCAACTCGGCGACAACGATGTGGGCCTGCTTTCCGAGCACCACGAGCGCTGCCCGCAACGTGAAGCCCATGCCCAAGCCGCCGATCAGGATGCGCGGCTTCGCTCGGGCCTTTATCTTGGCGCAACCGATCGTGGCGAGCGCCTGCTCGGTGGCGCTCAGCCGGCTGTTCATCAATTCGTTGCGGCCCAGCTTGATCGAGAATTCGGCGCCGCGCCGCATCAGGCGAAGTTCGCCGCCGCCGGGCACTTGCGCCGTATCGAGCAGGGACCATGGAATCATGGCGCTCTTTTACCTGCTTGGCGCGGCGACAAACAGAGACGTATGGCTGAGATCAACGGCCGGCAACACGGTTGTGCCTGTCTCTTGCTTGCGCTCAGATGAGATGAGCAACCTGGTACTGGTGCCGGCAGAGGGATCTCATGAAAACAATACTTCTAATGCAGCACGGCGGCCCCGAGATGCTGCGCTATGGCGACGCGCCGAATCCGACGGCCGGTCCCGGCGAAGTGGTGGTCGACATCCACGCGGCGTCCGTCAACGGCGCCGACCCGAAAGTGCGCGTCGGCGGCGGGCGCTACAGCCTCAATAAGTTTCCGCATATTCTTGGCCGCGATTTCTCGGGCATCGTCAGCGCGGTCGGTGCAGGCGTTTCCGATTTCAAAGCCGGCGACGCGGTGTTCGGCGTGACCGACCAGGGCATCGAAGGCGCCTATGCGGAAAAGATCGCGATCAAGGCTGCGATCATTGCCAAAAAGCCCGCGTCGCTCAGCCATACGCAAGCGGCCGCTCTCGGGCTCGTCAGCCTCACGGCGTTGACCGCCATCGAGGATACCGCGCATCTCAAGGCGGGCCAGACAATCCTGATCCAGGGCGGCGCCGGCGGTGTCGCGGGATTTGCTGTGCAACTCGCCAAGCATATCGGTGCGACCGTGATCACGACCGCCAGCGCCGGCAACCATCCTTACGTGCGCTCACTCGGCGCCGACCGCGTGATCGATTACAACAAGGAAGACTTCACCGCCATCGGTCCGATCTGCGACGTGGTGTTCGACACCGTCGGTGGCGGTGTGCGGGCCGGCTGCTACGCGGTGCTCAAGCCCGGCGGCAAACTGGTGTGGATCGCGGCGGCGCCGGAAGGCTTTAAGCCGCCGCGCAGCGATGTCGAGACCTTGCGGCCCGACGTCCAGCGCGATCGCGCGCATCTCGAGCGCATGCTGGCGCTGGTTGCTTCTGGGGCGGTGAAAGTCCCCACGCTGAAACGCTACAAGCTTGCCGACGCGGCCGAGGCGCATCGCGTCAGCGAAGCGCGCCATTTGCAGGGCAAATTGGTGCTGGAAGTGCGCTGAGCGGAACCTATTGTGCGTAAGGGAGTTGTTTTCTCAAGCAGCTCGACGCTCCGCAGAGGGGTTGGATAGCTGAGACGAAGAAGAGCCCAAGTGGGGCTCTTCTTTCGTTTTGGATGACCATTTAGTGCCTACGCGCCGTTCAATCCCGCGAAAAGAAAACAGACACCTCGCCAATCGGATCGATCGCGTGGGCGATTTCTTCCTCGTCCGCCTCGATCATGATCGGCGGTGTGATCGAACCAGTGATGATCACGTCGCCGGCGGCGAGTTTTTCGCCGAAGGCGGCCAGCGTATTGGCGACATGCGCGACGATGTCGGGCAGCTTGCCGGTCAATGCTTCCACATCGGTGGTGCGCGCTGCCTCTGCGCCGCGGCGGATCACGCGCGAGGTGAGGCCACTAACAGCGCCGCCCGGTCGCGTATTGCCACACAGGATGACGTGGCGCTGGTAGATGTCGCCTTCCAGCACGAAGTCGAGATTGTCCGGCGTCGGCGCCGGATCGAACTCGGCCAGCTCGATGGCCGGGAAAATCTCCTTCACCGCCGCCAGCGCGTCGTCGGATGAAGCGCCGGCTCCCAGATCGCGAGCCATGCGCACGCAGACTTCCGGTTCGGCCACCGGCTTGGAAAAGCCCGCGAGCGACACCGTGCTGCCCGAGAGCAGCAAGCCGCGCTGCATCAGGAAGCCAATCACCGGCGCTGCAAGGCCGAGCCTCTGCATGGTAGCGGGCGCGCCCAGGCCCACCTTCCAGCCGAGCGGTCTTTCACCGTTGGCAATGCGCGTGCGCCGCTTGGCGAGCTGCGCGATCATGCCCTTTTTTATGAGCGGTGCGTCCCAGGGATTCATTCTCGTCCTCTTCCCGCTAGATTACTGCTTTTCGAGCTGACGGATCGAGCCAAGCTCGAATAGCCACTTCTGTCGCGACCGAGACCAGAATTGTACCTTTGGTATGAGCTGATCGCGCTGGCGGACCGTCCCTACGCGGATGTTATAATTCTTCGGCCCGTCTCCAGCGCCGTCGAATAGATGGCCGAACCGCATCGAGGACAAAATCCTTGCGGGCGTACCGCTCCACTTTCGCCGGTCTTGAGATAGATGCTCGGCTCTCCAGTCAAAATCTTGAAAGTGGAGCTTGGGGCCGGGACAATCGTGCGAAACGCCGAGGCTGACAGAGATTGACAATCGGTGCAGTGGCAGATTGCAGTTTTGTCAGGGTCGACCTCGGCTTCATATGTGACGTAACCGCAGTGGCATCCCCCGTCGATTTTCATGGCGGACTATCCTCCCCAGCAGACCTACTTCGCTTGGTGACTCTCCGGATGCACTTCGTAGCCGGAAGCCTCGATCGAGCCGGCGCCCATCCAGCCCCAGACCAGCACCACGTCTTCATTGGAGGTGTTGTTGAAGCCATGCCAGCAGCCGCGCGGCGAATAGACCACGTCGCCTTCGGCTGACGGCGTGTCGCCTTTGTCGGTGTAGATCATGCCGTGGCCTTTCAGCACGATGAAGAACTCGTCGCAGTTGTGATGACGGTGGTTCTCGTGGCGTGCGCCCGGCTTGAGCACGGTCCAGCCCACCACGTGATTGGCATCGGCCGATTTCTTGTCGATCAGGAATTGCACCTGCATGTCGACCCAGCCGTCGTCGCGCTTGAGGCCCTCGACCTTCGGCACGTCGCGCAAGTTGGTGCGGTACATCACCGGCGCTGGCTGACCCTGCTTCCATGAATCCGCGGCGCCCTTGACGGCTTTGCCTAGAGCCAACCCGAATTTCTCGACCGGAGATGTCATGCAAATTCTCCCTCAATCATTCTTGTCCTCCCAAACGCCGATAGACCTGATGCGCGACCACGAAATCGTTGCCGTCGATCCCGAGCCCGCGGCATGCATTCATCATCTCATTGGCGGCGGCGGCGAGCGGCACAGGCGAGCCGAGCGTGCGGCCGAGATTGAGCGCCAGCAGCATATCCTTCTGCTGCAAGGTCACGTCGGCAAGCGGCACCTCCGGCATCTTGCCTTCCAGAATGAAGGGGCCGCGATAGCCGAGCACCGGCGAGGCCGCGACACTCTTGAGGATGGCGTCGAGCGCGACCTCGCGCGCAACGCCGCCTTTTTCGGCGAGCGCGACCGCCTCGCCGAAGGCGATCACCTCGACCATTAGCAGCAGGTTGACCGCGATTTTCATCTGGCAGGCCAGCCCATTGCCGCCGATGCGCGTCACCTTCGGGCCTATCGCCAATAGAACGGGCTTTACGCGTTCGAAGGCGGCCTCGCCGCCGCCAATCATGATCGAGGCGTTGCCTTGCACGACGGTGACCGGACTGCCGGAGAGCGGGCCGTCCAGCATGGTCGATCCGGCCTTGGCGAATTGCGCGGCAATGGCGCGGCTTTCGTCCGGCTCGATCGTGCTCATGTCGATGTAGATGCCGCCCTTGGCAATGCCGGAGATGATGCCGTCCGGTCCAAGAGCAACGGCTTTCACGGCATTGGCATCGGTGACGATGGAGAAGACGAACTCGGAGTGTACTGCCACCTCGCGCGGTGTATCTGCCCAGAGCATGCCCTGTTCTTGCAGAAGAACAGCCTTATCTCGCGACCTATTCCAGCCGGTGACCGTGTGCCCTGCCTTCATCAAGCGAGGCACGATCAGTTGCCCCATCGCCCCCAAACCGACAAAACCGAGATTCACCGCGGCATCTCCTGCGCACGAAATTGCGCTGCAGTATCCACGGATTAGGCGATGAAGGCGAGGGTGGGCGAGGCCGGATCAGGGCAACTTGTCGTAGCCGTCGCCAAAGCCCGCGAGGCTCATCGGGAAGCCGATGCCCTCTTCAGGTGTCTGGAAAATGATGAAAGTCGCGGTCTTGCCCGTCCGCAATTTCTTGATCAGTTCGTCGTCCATCACGACTTCTGCGATACATCCGTTGGGCAGACAACGAACGAAGCCGGCGCGGCCGATGTCGGCCTGGTCGATCTTGAGCCCCAGACCCGACGGGATCAGCACACCGAGCGGCGCCACCACCCGCATCAGCCGGCTCTTCTGATCGGCGGTCTTGAGCATGATCACGGTCAGGCCGACATTGGCCCGGTCTTCGGCCGTCACGCTCTGGATCAGCGCGCATTGTTCGGATTTAGCGCCGGGCGGCGTATCGCAGCGGATCTGCCAGTCCTTGAACACCGATTTGACCGCGCCCTGGGCAGCGGCGTTATCGGTCTGCACGGCGGACAGCGCCACCAGCGCCAGTGCGCCCAGCCAGCAGCGGCTGCGAAGTGCATGCCTGCCATGCTCGAAAATGCCCATTCTTCAATCCCTTGGCAGGCAGCGCGACTGAACCTTCGGCCGCCATGGCGCTCACGCCAAATCGCTGTCCGGCCAGCTATTTTATTCCGTCCCGTTGGCTCACGCTCGGCTGGTCCTGTCAAGCAAGCGTCACCGCCGAATTACTGTCCTGGTCGGTCATTTTTGGCACCAGCGCCATGGCGTAAATGCGGCGCGGCAACGGTCCCCAGAATAAGCCATTTGTCGGATGCGGCGGGCGATGAGGTGCATTGCAGCAGGGCTGGAATTGTGGTTTGAAAAGTTGGGAATTCCCCCCGTCCCGCCGCACCGCCCAAGCTGCCACGCCCGTGGCAAAATCCGTGCTCAGCGGGGCCGAACCGAACCTCTTGCCTGCGGTGGGCGGCAAATAGGGGCCTAGTCTTGGCCAGTTTTGGGCCGTGTTTTTCTCGTCGAGGGAGCGCATTCGACAATGCTGTTGCTCAAGCGGTTGATCGCATTCGTGGTCATGAGCGTGACCTTAATTGCTGGCGGCGCCGCGCTGGCAGCCTCCGGCCACCCGGAGCCCTGGCAGCTCGGACTACAGGAAGGCGCCACCAAGGTGATGGACGACATCGTCTGGTTCCACGACATCCTGTTGGTGCTCATTGTCGTGATCGCGCTGTTCGTCCTGGTGCTGCTCGGGATCATCGTCGTCAAGTTCAACGCCCGCAGCAACCCGGTGCCCTCGCGCACCACGCACAACACCTTGATAGAAATTATCTGGACGGTGGTGCCGGTCGTGATCCTGGCCGCTATCGTCGTTCCGTCGTTCCGTCTTTTGTTCTTGGAGCTCAACATACCGAAGGCCGACGTGACCATAAAGGCCACCGGCAAGCAGTGGTTCTGGAGCTACAGCTATCCGGACAGCAAATTCGAATTCAATTCGCTGATGGTGCAGGAGAAGGATCTTAAGGCCGGTCAGCCGCGCCTTCTCGCGGTCGACAATGAAGTGGTGGTGCCGGTCAATAAGGTTGTGCAGGTGCTCACGATCGGCTCCGACGTGATCCACTCCTTCGCCGTTCCTGCGTTCGGCATCAAGATCGACGCCGTGCCTGGCCGCATCAACACGACATGGTTCAAGGCCGAGCGTGAAGGCGTGTACTACGGCCAGTGTTCGGAACTCTGCGGCAAGGATCACGCTTTCATGCCGATCGCCGTTCGTGTGGTGAACGACCGCGACTATGCCGCCTGGATCGAGCAGGCGAAAAAGAAATACGCCAACGATGACGGCGTTCGTCCGACCGCGGTGGCGGCGGCCGGCGAGCGCAACTGAAGACAAGGGTCGAAGGACAATAACGATGGCTAGCAACACAGCGGCACACGGTACGCATGATATCCACGATGCCCACGATCATCCGACCGGTTGGCGGCGGTTTGTCTATTCGACCAACCACAAGGACATCGGCACGATGTACTTGGTGTTCGCGCTCATGGCCGGCGTGATCGGCGGCATGTTGTCGATCGGCATTCGGCTCGAATTGCAGAACCCCGGCATTCAGTTCTTTCCGACCCCGCACGAATTCAACGTATTTGTCACCGCGCACGGCTTGATCATGATCTTCTTCATGGTGATGCCGGCGATGATCGGCGGCTTCGGCAACTGGTTCGTGCCGCTGATGATCGGCGCGCCGGACATGGCGTTCCCGCGCATGAACAATATTTCGTTCTGGCTGCTGCCGGCTTCGTTCGCGCTGTTGATCCTCTCGGC
Organism: uncultured Alphaproteobacteria bacterium; assembly: GCA_963741115.1. GTDB lineage: Bacteria > Pseudomonadota > Alphaproteobacteria > Rhizobiales > Xanthobacteraceae > Pseudolabrys. The sequence continues at coordinate 243,618 of CAVUGR010000005.1, forward strand.
TTTCGTCGAAGGCGAGCCCGGCTCCAACGGCGTCGGCGCCGGCTGGACGCTATATGCGCCGCTATCGAGCAGTGGTCACCCAGGCCCAGCAGTCGATTTCGCGATTCTGTCGCTGCATCTTGCCGGCGCCTCGTCGATCCTCGGCGCTATCAACTTCATCACCACCATCTTCAACATGCGCGCGCCCGGCATGACGCTGCACAAGATGCCGCTGTTCGTATGGTCGATCCTGGTGACCGTATTCCTGCTGCTACTGGCGTTGCCGGTGCTGGCCGGCGCCATCACCATGCTACTCACCGACCGTAACTTCGGCACCACGTTCTTTTCGGCCGATGGCGGCGGCGATCCGATTCTGTTCCAGCATCTGTTCTGGTTCTTCGGACATCCGGAGGTCTACATCCTGATCCTGCCCGGCTTCGGCATGATCAGCCAGATCGTCGCCACCTTCAGCCGCAAGCCGGTGTTCGGTTATCTCGGCATGGCCTACGCCATGGTCGCCATCGGCGGCATCGGCTTCGTGGTGTGGGCGCATCACATGTACACCGTCGGTCTGTCGACCGGTGCACAGGCCTATTTCATCGCAGCCACTATGGTGATCGCGGTGCCAACAGGCGTAAAGATCTTCTCCTGGATCGCCACCATGTGGGGCGGCTCGATCGAGTTCCGCACCCCGATGTTGTGGGCGCTCGGCTTCATCTTCCTGTTCACGGTCGGTGGCGTTACCGGCGTGGTGCTGGCCAATGCCGGTGTCGATCGCGTGCTGCAGGACACCTATTACGTGGTGGCGCACTTCCACTATGTGCTTTCGCTCGGCGCGGTATTCGCCATCTTCGGCGGCTGGTACTATTGGTTCCCAAAGATGAGCGGCTACATGTACAATGAGACCATCGGCAAGCTGCACTTCTGGGTCACCTTCATCGGCGTGAACCTGGTGTTCTTCCCGCAGCATTTTCTCGGGCTTGCCGGCATGCCGCGCCGCTATGTCGATTATCCGGACGCGTTCCATGGCTGGAACATGGTTTCATCCTACGGCTCATACATCTCCGGCTTCGGCGTGATCATCTTCTTCTACGGTATGATCGAGGCGTTCGCGAAGAAGCGGGTCGCCGGCAACAATCCATGGGGCGTCGGCGCCACGACTCTGGAGTGGACGCTGTCGTCGCCGCCGCCGTTCCATCAGTTCGAGACGCTGCCGCGGATTAAATAGAAAAAAAGAGGCCAGCGTAACTTATGTCGCTCATCAGCGAAGGCGCAGAATTCCGCGGTCCGATCGCGGCCGTACCGGTACTTGGCAAGTCGGGTCTTGCGCAACCGAGTCTTGTTGAACCGAGTCTCGCGAGCGTCGGCGACTACATCGCGCTGATGAAGCCGCGGGTAATGTCTCTGGTGGTGTTCACCGCGCTGGTGGGCTTGGCGGTCGCGCCGGGAGACATCCATCCGGTGGCCGGATTCACCGCGCTGCTCTGCATTGCGGTCGGTGCCGGCGCAGCCGGCGCGCTCAACATGTGGTACGACGCCGATATCGACGCGGTAATGACGCGCACCGCGCGCCGTCCGGTGCCGATGGGTCGAGTCAAGCCGGGTGAGGCGCTGGCTTTTGGGCTCACGCTTGCCGGTTTCGCGGTGGCGGTGCTCGGTCTGCTGGTGAACTTGCCCGCAGCCGCGCTACTCGCCTTCACCATTTTCTTCTACGTCGTAATCTACACGGTCTGGCTCAAACGCTCAACTCCGCAGAACATCGTTATCGGCGGAGCGGCCGGCGCGTTCCCTCCGATGATCGGCTGGGCGGCGGTGACCGGTTCCCTGACGCTTGAGCCGATCCTGTTGTTCATGATCATCTTCTTCTGGACGCCGCCACACTTCTGGGCGCTCGCACTCTATCGTACCGAGGATTATGCCCGCGCCGGCATTCCGATGCTGCCGGTGGTTGCCGGCGACGCGTATACGCGCCGGCATATCCTGCTTTATACGCTCGTCCTGGTGCCGATCGGCGTTGCCCCTTGGGCGCTCGGCTATGCCGGCGTGCTTTACGGGGTGACGGCCATCGTGACCGGCGCGATCATGCTGGCGCTGAGTTTGCAGGTCTTGCGCGAGCGCCGCCCGGCGGAACGGGCCTGCCGGCGCCTGTTCGCGTTCTCTATTCTGTACCTGTTTCTTCTGTTCGCGGTGCTTTTGGTCGAGCGTGGATGGGGCGGGCTTGTCGCCCGGTTGGCGGCGTGAGCATCGGAGCTGCAATGGATGAGCCGCACAAGGAAGACGGCATCGTGCTTACCGAGGCGCAAAAGCGCGCCCGGCGTTCGCGTTCGATCGCCATCGCACTGTCGCTCGCAGCACTCGTCGTTCTGTTTTACGTGATGACCCTGGTGAAGGGACCGATCGTCCTGGTCCGGCCGATGTGAGCGCTATGAACGCACCTCGCCAAAACAAAAAGACGCTGCAGCGCGACATAATAGTTGCCGCCAGTTGCGGGGTGTTTGTCGCCTTCATGGTCGGCGCGGCCTATGCGGCGGTGCCGCTCTACAGTTGGTTCTGCAAGACCACGGGATTTGCCGGCACCACCCAGGTCGCCGAAAAGGCGCCCGATCATATTCTTGGCCGCTCGCTTACCATCCGTTTTGATTCCAATGTCACGCCCGGGCTGCCGTGGCGGTTCGTGCCGGAGCAGAATGAGATCAATATCCGCATCGGCGAAGTGGCAACCGTCCACTACAAGGTGATCAACGAGGCCGCGCGTGAGATCTCGGCGCAGGCGTCCTACAACGTCTCGCCGCCGACGGTCGGCGGCTATTTCAATAAGATCAACTGCTTCTGCTTCACTGAGCAGCGTCTCAAAGCGGGCGAGACGCGCGAGATGACGGTGGTGTTCTATGTCGATCCCTCGATCGCCAATGACCGCGACCAGGACGATCTCAACGCCATCACGCTGTCCTACACTTTCTACCGGCTGCGCGAGCCGGCGCGGCCGGTGGCTGAGACGCCGGATACAAATTCGAAAAAGCTATAACGGAGACCACAATGGCCGACGCTCACGCCAAGCACCATGATTACCACCTGGTCGATCCGAGCCCGTGGCCGGCCGTCGGTGCGGTTTCCGTCTTCGTCCTCGCGGTCGGCGCCATCAGTTGGATGCACCATCTGTATCCCGCCGCCCCGTTGGTGTTCGGCGTCGGCGTGCTCGGGGTGCTCTACACCTTCGTTGCCTGGTGGCGCGACGTCATTCGCGAAGCCCAGTTCGAGGGCTTCCACACCCGCGTGGTGCAGATCTCGCACCGCTACGGCATGATCCTGTTCATCGCCTCGGAGGTGATGTTCTTCGTCGCCTGGTTCTGGGCCTATTTCAACACTGCGCTGTTTCCCGCCGACGAAGTCGGACGCCTCGCGGTCACCGGCGGCGTGTGGCCGCCAAAGGGCATCGAGACCTTTGACCCCTGGCATCTGCCGCTGCTCAATACGCTGATCCTGCTTACCTCCGGCACCACGGTGACCTGGGCGCATCACGCTCTACTGGAAGATGACCGCGAGGGGCTGAAGTGGGGCTTGGCGCTCACTGTCCTGCTCGGTTTAACCTTCACCTGCGTGCAGGCTTACGAGTATTCGCACGCAGCCTTCCACTTCAGCGGCAATATCTACGGCGCCACTTTCTTCATGGCGACCGGTTTTCATGGCGCGCATGTGATCATCGGCTCGATCTTTCTGATCGTCTGCCTGATCCGCGCCATGAAGGGCCAATTCACACCCACCCAGCATCTCGGCTTCGAGTTCGCCGCCTGGTATTGGCATTTCGTCGACGTGGTGTGGCTGTTCCTGTTTGCCTGCATATATGTGTGGGGCGCCGGGATGCCGCATCCCGAGTGACCATCGCGCAATGGTTCTGAGGGGCGGCGTCATCGCGCCGCCCTTTTTTATTGAGGACCGATCATGGCTGACAATATTGCCCCGACCGCACTGCCGATCGGAAGGGGACTGCGCGGGCGCTGTCCGGCCTGTGGTCAAGGCCGGCTGTTCCATGGTTTTCTGACCTTGCGGCCGCGTTGCGAGCATTGCGGGCTCGACTTCGACTTTGCCGACGCCGGCGATGGACCGTCGGTTTTCGTTATTCTGATCGGCGGCGCGATCGTTGTGTTCGCCGCGCTGATGACGGAGATCGCCTATCAGCCACCGTACTGGCTGCATGCCGTACTGTGGCTGCCGTTGATATTGATCGTGACCCTGGTGCCTTTGCGGGCGATCAAGGGCCTGCTGATCGCGCTGCAATACCATCACAAGGCGGCGGAAGGCCGTCTCGAGCGCAAGGGCGACGCTTGAGCGCGTCGCGGACAAGGCTTGCAAGTGTGATCGAAGCGACGGTGTTCGCCGTCGTCGGCGTCATCATCCTAGTCGGCCTCGGCATCTGGCAACTCGACCGCAAGACCTGGAAGGAAAACCTGATCGCGAATGTGACGCAACGGTCCGCGCGCGCGCCGCAGGATCTGCCGCCGCGCGCGAGTTGGCAGCAGTTGGCGCAGGAAGGCAACGAATACGCCCGGGTGGCGTTTCCGGCCGAATTTCTTGAAGGCCAAGAAGCGCTGGTTTACACCGCCGGCTCGCCGTTCCGTCCCGATGTCAAAGGTCCCGGCTACTGGGTGTTCGCGCCCGCGCAGCTTGCCGGTGGCAGCATCGTGATGGTCAATCGCGGCTTCGTGCCGCAAGAGCGCAGGGATATCGCCACGCGCGCGGAGGGAACGCCGCACGGCATCGTCGAGATCGTCGGCGTCATGCGCTGGCCGGAGATGCGCGGCCTGTTCACGCCGGCCGACGATCCCAATGGCAACGTCTGGTACTTGCGCGACCCCAAGGCCATGGCCGCCGCTAAGAAGTGGCCGACCGCGGCACCGTTCTATATCGATCAGGAATCACCGGTGCCGTCCGGCGGATTGCCGCTGCCCGCCAAGCTCGCCGTGCAACTCGCCGATAACCACCTGCAATACGCCATAACCTGGTTCGGCCTCGCGCTCGCTTTGGCCGGGGTCTATGTGGTCTGGCTTGCCGGCAAGTTCCGGCGCCGCAGTTAATCGCCGTTTCTCAATGTGAAATGCCACGCGATATTGTCGTAGCTGGTTGCGCATGATTTAGTGCCGCCGGACTAGGGCTGCGGACCGCAACAGACAAAATTTTCAAACGTGCAAACGGAGGAGACGGGATGTCGCTCGCGGGGAAGAAAGTCGTTGTCGTCGGGGGTTCTTCAGGCATCGGTCTTGCGACCGCCGCATTGGCAAAGAGTGAAGGCGCGGATGTCGTTGTTGCCTCCCGCAACGCCGAACGTCTGAAAGCGGCCGCGGAAAAGCTGGGTGTGACGGCCGTTGCGACCGACGTCACCAACGATGAAAGCGTCGTCAATCTTTTCAAAATTTGCGGGCCGGTCGATCACGTGGTCGTAACCGCCGCTCAATTGCGCACCGGCCCTTTCAAGACCGTTTCCATGGACGACGTGCGTGCGACCATGGAAGGCAAGTTCTGGGGCGCCTGGCGCGTCGCGCGCGCGGCCGAAATCCGCGCCGGCGGTTCGCTGACGTTGGTTTCGGGCTTTCTCAGCGTTCGTCCGCGTCCGAACTCGGCGATCGTCAGTGCCGCGAACGGCGCGCTCGAGTCGCTAGCGCGCGCTTTGGCGCTCGAACTGGCTCCCGTGCGCGTCAATGCCGTGTCGCCAGGCATCATCGACACGCCCATCCGCGCCGCCATGCCGGAAGCCGCTCGCCGCGACATGCTCGCCAAAATCGCGGCCGCGTTGCCGGTAGCGCGCGTTGGGGCGGCAGACGATATCGCGCGGCAGATTCTCGCCTTCATGACCAATGGCTTTGCCACTGGATCGATCGTGTATGTCGATGGCGGTGCGCTGATAAGCTGACGATCCGTAAGATTCATTAACTTAACCGTGCGAATGACGGGCGCTGGTCATGCTCCAAGCGCCCGGTGCCGAGACATGTTCTTTGCCAACCGCGACATCAACCGCCTTGCGGTCCACGCGGCCCTCACTTCACTGGCGTGGAGTCTGGCCGGCATCTTCTTCGTGGTGTATCTGTTGCGCGCTGGCCTGCCGCCGGCCCAAATCTTTCTCGCGTTAGCGGCTATTCTTGCGTTTCGTTTCGCGCTCCGCCCGCTGGTCTTGGCGGTCGCGCTGAGAATCGGAATGCGGCGCACCCTCATTCTGGGCACGTTTTTATCCGCCTTCCAATTTCCGGCCATCGCTTTTGTGCATGGAGCCGATCTCGCGCTCGTGCTGTTCTGTGCCATTTCCTCGATCGGCCAGGTGTTCTACTGGACCTGCTATCACGTCTATATCGCTTCGCTCGGCGACATCGATCACCGCGGCAAACAGATCGGCGCGAGCCAGGCGCTGAGTGCGATTGCGAGCGTGATCGGTCCAGCGGCCGGCGGCATCCTGCTGACGACTGTTGGGCCCTGGTTCGCATTCGGCGCAGCCTTTGTGTTGCAGGCCGCCGCCATTTTCCCACTGCTGCACATCAAGGAGCCAATCATAACGCAGCCGTCGCCGCGCGGCGCCTTCGCGGCGGCAAAGTCGGGTATTCAGCTCTATTTCCTCGACGGCTGGATTCAGAGCGGGTCGCTGACGGCCTGGAGCATTGTCATGTTCGAGACGCTCTACGGGCGTTACGACAGTTTCGGCGGAGTGCTCGCTGTTGCCGCGCTGGTGGGCGGAGTTCGGCGGCATGGTTCTGGGCCGTTTCATGGATACGGGCCATGCCCGGCGCAGCGTGTGGCTCAATGCCAGCATCCTGGCGGCGGGTCTCGTCCTCAAATCCATTTGCGGCGGCCATCCGGTTGGCGTCGTCGCTGTCGCCATCGGAACCACGTTGTTCAGCGGGCTTTACATTCCTTACTGGATGACCGCGGTCTATAACGCCGGCAAGATCGCCCCATGCACGTTTCGCTTTCACTTTGCCTCTGAAGGCGGCTGGGATGCCGGCGGCGTATTCGCCAGTCTGGCCGCCGCGGCAGTTTGCGCCGCCGCGTTGCCGATCGAGGTGGTCATCCCGCTGGCGTTGCCGATGGTTGCCGCGCAGGCCTTGCTGCTCGATGCCAGTTACGCAGGCCGTGATCGTGTCAGCACTCTCAGATCCGGCTGATCGTTCGGCGCGTCGATTTCCAGCGACTCGATAGCGGGTAACGCCGCGTTAATCACGGCCGCTGGCCAAACATTAACTTGGGCAGATTAAGAACGACGGCAGTCTTGGATTCGCCGCCGCATGAGATCATCTTTCGCCTGGTTATTCTTGTCTTTGAACGGGCGCATCAGCCGCCAGGAGTTCTGGCTCGGCTATGCTGCGGCGATGATCATTCTATTGTTGACGCAATGGAAATTGACCGGCTTTTTTCTCGATATGCGCCGTCCGTTAGGGCGCCCGTGGTATCGCGACGAGCTTGATTTGGCGATTGCGCTGCCGACAATGTTCGTCCTTGCGATCCTGATCTGGCCATTGACGGCCGTTGCCGTAAAACGGCTGCATGATTGCAATTTGTCCGGCTGGTGGCTGCTGGTGCTGCCCGCGCTGGCGGTTATTGCAACGATGACGGCCACCGAAACGTTTCACGGTATTTTTTCATCCGGCATTGCGCTTGTCGGTGTCTTTCGGGGAACCCGCGGCGGCAATCGCTTCGGTGCCGATCCGTTGGCGCATATCCAGGTGTGACGGCCGCTCGCCGCTTTTCTTGTGCAAGCCCACGTGCAGGGCTACTGTGGCTTGAAATTACAACCTGGCTCGAACCATAAAACTTAAAGCTTTCAATGCGTTATGTCTCAACGCGGGGCGAAGCCCCGGCACTCGATTTTGTCGAGGTCATGCTCGCAGGGCTCGCCCGCGACGGCGGGCTTTACGTGCCGGAAACATGGCCATCGGTCATGTCCGAGACCATCGCGGGCTTTGCCGGCAGGCCCTATGCCGAGGTCGCGGTTGAGGTGATCAAACCCTTTGTCGGCGAAACAATCGCGGAGGCCGATCTGGCACGCATGGCGCAGGAGGCCTATGGCAGCTTCCGTCATCCGGCGACCGCGCCGCTGGTGCAACTCGGCGCCAGCCTTTTTGTCCTTGAGCTGTTCCACGGGCCGACGCTCGCCTTCAAGGACCTGGCGATGCAGCTGGTCGCGCGGCTGATGGACCACGTTCTTCTCAAGCGCTCCGAGCGCACCACCATCGTGGTGGCAACCTCGGGCGACACTGGCGGCGCCGCGATCGAGGCATTCCGCGACCGCGCCCAGGTGGACGTGGTGGTGCTGTATCCGCATGGGCGCATCTCCGAGGTGCAGCGGCGGATGATGACCACGGCGCCCGAGACAAACGTGCATGCCGTCGCGATCGAAGGCACCTTCGACGACTGCCAAGCGCTGGTGAAGGCGATGTTCAATCACCATGCCTTCCGCGACCGGGTGCGCCTGTCGGGCGTCAATTCGATCAACTGGGCGCGCATCGTGGCGCAGGTGGTCTATTACTTCACCGCGGCGGTGGCGCTGGGCTCTCCGCATCGCAAGGTCGCCTTCACGGTGCCGACGGGGAATTTCGGCGATGTCTATGCGGGCTACGTTGCCACACGCATGGGACTTCCGGTCGATCGCCTGGTGGTGGCGACCAATGTCAACGATATCCTGGTTCGCACCTTCGCGACCGGCGTCTACGAAATCCGCGACGTGACGGCGACGACGTCACCGTCGATGGACATCCAGGTCTCGTCCAATTTCGAACGGCTGCTGTTCGATGCTTACGGCCGTGACGCCAAGGCGGTCAGCGCGCTGATGGGCTCGCTCGCCCAGTCGCGCCGCTTCGCGGTGTCGGCGCCGGCGCTCAAGGCGATGCGCGTGCTGTTCACGGCCGACAGAGCCTCCGAACAGGAAAGCGCCGCCACCATGCGCGCCTGGATGCGCGAGGCCGGCTACTGCGCCGATCCGCACACCGCGGTCGGACTAGCGGTTGCCGAAAAGGAGACGCGGGATCCCTCAGTGCCGATGGTGGTGCTGTCGACCGCGCACCCGGCCAAGTTTCCCGACGCGGTGAAGGCCGCTTGCGGGATCAGCCCGGCGTTACCAGATTGGCTCGCCGATTTGCCGAAGCGCCCGGAGCGCGTCACCGTGCTGCCGGCCGAACAGGCGGCGGTTGAACGTTTCGTATCGTCAGCGTCGCGGGCGGCGCGTGAAGGAGCTGCGGCATGACTATCGAGGTAACGCGTCTTTCTTCCGGTCTGTCGGTGCTGACCGACCGTATGCCGCATCTGGAGTCCGCCTCGCTCGGTGTCTGGATCGGTTCCGGCAGCCGCGACGAGGCGCCCGACGAACACGGCATTTCGCATCTGCTCGAACACATGGCGTTCAAGGGCACCACGCGGCGCACCGCTCGCCAGATCGCCGAGGCGATCGAGGCAGTCGGCGGCGATCTCAATGCCGCCACCAGCGTGGAGAGCACGGCCTATTACGCCCGCGTCCTCAAGGCCGATGTGCCGCTGGCGCTCGACGTCTTGTCCGACATCCTGGCCGATCCCACTTTCGATGCGGATGAATTGCGGCGCGAGCAGAACGTGATCGTGCAGGAGATCGGCGCCACCGAAGATGCGCCCGACGACCTAGTATTCGACCGCCTGCAGGAGACCGCCTTTCCCAAACAGCCGGTCGGCCGTTCTATTCTGGGCACTCCGGATAGCGTGTGTTCGTTTACGCCGGCGCGCATTCGCGCCTACCTTGCACGCAACTATCGCGGGCCCGACATGCTGGTGGCCGCCGCCGGTGCGGTCGATCACAAGCAAGTCGTCGAGGAAGTCGAAAAACGTTTCGCGAGCTTTACCGGCCCGGCCGGGCCGGCGCCCGAGCCGGCGCATTTCAGTGGCGGTACGCGGGTCGAGACCCGCGATCTCGAGCAGGTGCATATCGCGCTCGCCCTGCAAGGGCTGCCGGTTCGCGACCAGCAACTCTACAGCCTGCAGGTGTTTACCAGCGTACTCGGCGGCGGCATGTCGTCACGCCTTTTCCAGGAGGTGCGCGAAAAGCGCGGGCTTTGCTATACGATCCAGGCCTTCCATATGCCCTATGCCGACATCGGATTGTTCGGGCTTTACGCAGGCACCGACGAGACCGATGCGCCCGAGTTGATGCGCGTGGTGATCGATCAGATCGCCAGACGCCACCGAGACACTTAACGAATCGGAAGTGAATCGCGCCAAGGCGCAAATGAAGGCCGGGCTGCTGATGGCACTGGAGAGCTCGGAGGCGCGCGTCGGTCAATTGGCGCGCCAGATGCTCGCCTATGGCCGCCCGATCCCGCTCGATGAAATCGTCGCCCGCGTCGACGCGGTGACGGTCGACAGCGCACGCGCCGCCGGCCGTCTGCTGATCGGACGCAGCAGGCCTGCGATCGCCGCGCTCGGCCCCGGCAACGGACTTGAAAGCACGGCGGCAATCGCTGAAAGTCTCGTCCGCCGAGCGGCCTGACGCTCGATCGATATTGCCCATGGCGTTTTTTCGCACAGTCAGCTTCAGCGAGCCGATGCCGGCGATCCCCGGCGCAGGGGTAAGCTTGCGCACACCGCAGAGCGCCGACTTCGCCGAATGGGCAATGGTGCGCGAAGCCAGCCGCGATTTCCTGGTCCCATGGGAGCCGACCTGGCCGGAGGACGATCTCACGCGCGGCGCGTTCCGCCGCCGGTTGCGGCGATATGCCGAGGACCAGCGCAGCGATCTTGCCTACGCATTCCTGATCTTCCGCAGCGAGGACAATGCGCTGGTCGGCGGGCTGACGCTCGCCAATATCCGGCGCGGGGTCGCGCAAGCGGGCTCCATCGGCTACTGGACCGGCGCGGCGTTCGCCGGCAAGGGCTACATGACCGCCGCGGTACGCGCCCTGATCCCGTTCTGTTTCCAGACGCTGCGGCTGCACCGGCTGGAAGCGGCTTGCATACCGGGCAATGCCGCCTCAATTCGACTGCTGGAGAAGACCGGGTTCAAGCGCGAGGGCTATGCCCGCGACTACTTGTGCATTAACGGAATTTGGCAAGATCACCTGCTATATGCCCGGCTGCAAAGGGACGTGGACTAGGCCGATCTGACTAGGCCGATTTGGACTAAGCCGGCCCGGATTGATCCCTTCCGCCTTGGGGTTGCCACGCTTGGGCTGCTATAAATCCGTGGGGCGGCTGCAATACCAAAAAAACCGAGCCGAAATATGCCTGGGGAGCGAAACCAACGAACGATGCGAACCACCGGCGTCGGTGCGCTATTGGCTTTGGCGCTCGCGCTGGGCGGTTGCGGCACCGGCAGCAATCCGTTCAGCACCTCCTCGCTTGATATGTTCAATACGTCATCGAAGGCAACCACCGGCGCGGCCGCGAATGCGCAAGCTTCCGCCACCCCGACCGACGTTACCTGTCCGGACGTGGACGTGCGCACCGGCGCATCGACCCTGATGATCGGCAGCAAGCCGGGCGAAGGCGAGCCGTCCGCGCTCGACCTGCGCTACCAGGGCACTATCCTGCGCACCGCGCGCGAATGTAAGGTCAATGCCGGCATTATGACCATGAAGGTCGGCATCGAGGGCCGCGTCATTACTGGTCCGGCCGGCGGCCCCGGCTCGATCGAATTGCCACTGCGCATCGCGGTGGTGCGCGAAGGGATCAATCCGAAGACCGTTATCTCGAAACTCGCCCGCATTCCGGTCGACATTTCCGGGCCGGTGGATCGCGTCACCTTCACCCACATCGATCCCGAAATCTCATTCCCGATCCCGCAGCCGCAGGCCGATCTCGATGCCTATGTGGTCTATGTCGGCTTCGATCCGTCGAGCGCGCCGCCGGAAAAGAAGAAACCCGCAGCCAAGCCGGTGGCCAAGCGAACGTCGGCCAAGCCGAAGCAGAGCTGAGCTTCTTTCACTTCTCCCCGCTTGCGTGGCGAGGGAGAAGAACTCACCACCCGCGCAGATCGACAATCGCGCTCTTGAGCGTGCGCATATCGTTGATCACCGCCTTCGCGCCGGCTGCCCGCAGTTGACTGGCCAGTTGGGGGCTGGCGTGGCTGCCGCCGACAAAGCCGACCACTGTCATGCGGGCGGCGACGCCCGCCGCGACGCCGACGGCTGAATCCTCCACCACGAAACACTCGGCTGGATTTACCCGCATCTTGGCGGCCGCGTGCAGGAACAGATCGGGCGCGGGCTTGCCGGCGCGCACGTCGCTTGCCGAAAACAGATTAGGCTCGAAGAAGCGGATCAGGTCGGTGCTCTGCAGGCTCACGCGAATGCGGTCGAGCGAGGAGGACGAGGCCACGCATTTCGGCCCGCGCAGCCAGGACAGCGCGTAGGCCGCGTGCCTGGTCGCGCGCAGTTCGGCCCGGAAGCGGCGCAAGGTCGCGCTCGCAACGGTGGCGGCAAAATTCGGCGGCAGCTTGCGCCCGGCGGCGATCTCCACCTCGGCGAACATATCGGTAGGGCGGCGGCCGGCGAAATAGCGCGCGACAATATCCGGCGTCAGCACGAAGCCGGCGCGCATGAACTCTTGCGATACGATGGCGGTTGCCAGCGGCTCGCTGTCGACGAGAACGCCGTTGCAATCGAAGATGACCACGGGTCCACCGATGCTGTGGCCGGTCGTTCCGGCCCGCACGCAACGCAACAACGCGGACGAATCACTGACGCAATGAGTTACGGGAACAATGCGGACGAATCAGTGGCGGCGAGAATAGAGGCGGCGTGGCGGCAGGCAAAGAGCGGGCACGGGATCCGCAAGTTGATAACGGGGAAAAAAGCCCGCGCGAACCCGCGCTAGTTCAGCTTTTTGCGAACGTCCTCAATGCCTTTGGCGATCAGCTCGCCGGCCAGGTTGCCCTTGATCTCCTGGCTGAGGATGCGCTCGGCCGCGGCAACGGCGGCCTCGACGGCGGCGCTGCGCACGTCGGCTGCCGCCTGGGCCTCGGCCTGGGCGATCTTGGTTTCGGCCATCTTGGTGCGCCGGGCCACGAATTCCTCAACCTTGGCCTTGGCCTCGATCGCAAGGCGCTCGGCTTCTGCCTTGGCGCCGGAGATGATTTCCTGCGCTTCGGATTCGGCCTGCTGCCGCTTGCGCTGATAGTCGGCCAGCAACTGGGCGGCCTCGTCCTTGAGTTTGCGCGCCTCGTCGAGCTCGGCCTTGATTCCGGCGGCGCGGTCGTCGAGGGATTTGGCCAATATCCGGTGGACGCCGATATAGCCCAGGCCACCCACAAAGGTGATGAAGGCCAACGTCACCCAGGTTTCCGGATCTAAAAACATCAGGCTTTCCCGCTAGTTCTTCAGAACGTCGGCGACCGCCTCGGCGGCCGCCTTTTCGCTCGGCGCTGTACCGATCAGCCGCTCGACGATGGCGCGGGCGGCGTCCACGGCAATGCCGCGGACATTGGCCATGGCGGCCTGCTTGGTAGCGGCGATGGTCTTCTCGGCCTCCGCTAGCTTGGCATTGAGCTCGCCCTCGAGCGTCTTGCGGCGGGCTTCGGATGCCGCCGCCTCGCGCTCGCGAGTCTCGTTGGCGAGGGCCTGCGCATTGGCGCGCGCATCGGCCAGCGCCTTTTCGTAAGCTGCGACCGCTTCGTCAGATTGTTGCTTGAGCCGGCCTGCGTCGGCGATGTCGTCGGCGATGCGCTTCTGGCGGTTCTCGATGATCTTGGCCACGCGCGGCAGCGCCCATTTCGCCATCAGTACGTAGAGCAGGACGAAGGCGACTACGAGCCAGACAAGTTGCGAGGCAAAGGTCTCCGACTGGAACGGCGGAAAGCCGCCGTGTCCACCCTCTGCAGGATGCTCTGTGCTCGCGGTGTGCTTTGGCTCAGCCATCGATCGCTCAGTCTAAACTAGAGCGCGAACAACAGCAGCAGCGCGATCAGCAGCGAGAAGATGCCGAGCGCCTCGGTGATGGCGAACCCGAAGATCAGGTTGCCGAACTGGCCTTGCGCGGCGGACGGGTTGCGCAGCGCGGCAGCCAGATAATTGCCGAAGATGATGCCGACGCCGACACCGGCGCCGCCCATGCCGATGCAGGCAATGCCCGCACCGATGTATTTTGCTGCTACTGGATCCATAACAAGCTCCTCCTGGTTCTAGCCTTGCTCGGGCCTCTAGTGGCCCGGGTGAATCGCGTCGTTGAGGTAGATGCACGTGAGAATGGCGAAGACGTAAGCCTGCAGGAACGCCACCAGCGTCTCGAGCGCCATCAGAATGACGATCATTCCGAACGGCAGCACGCCGCCGGCCCAGCCGAGCGCCCCCATGGCGCCGCCCATCAGGATGATGAAGCTGGCGAACACCTGCAACGTGATATGGCCGGCCAGCATGTTGGCGAACAGACGCACGCTGTGCGAGATCGGCCGCGACACGAACGACAGTATCTCGATGAAGACGATCAGCGGCAGGATGTAGATCGGCACGCCTTTCGGCACGAACAGATTGAAGAAGTGCAGCCCGTGCAGGTACAGGCCGTAGATCAGCACGGTCAGGAACACCGCGATCGCCAGCGCCGCGGTGATGATGATGTGGCTGGTGACGGTGAAGGTGAATGGGATCAGCCCGATCATGTTCACGGTCAGGATGAACATGAACAGCGTGAATACGAACGGGAAGAATTGCATGCCTTCGGAGCCGGCGGTCGAGCGCACCGTCGCAGCGACGAATTCGTAGGACAGCTCGGCGGCCGATTGCAGGCGCGAGGGAACCAGGCTGCGTCTTGATGTGCCGATCACCAGGAAAGCGGTGATGACGACAACCGCCGCCAGCATGAAAGCTGCGGAATTGGTGAAGGCGATCTCGGTGTTTCCGATCTTGGCGATCGGAAAGAGATCGATGATCTTGAATTGATGGATCGGATCGGCAGCCATGATCTAATCTTTGGGTTCTTCAGTCGTTCAGGTTTCTCTCGCGAACGACGCCCGCCGCTCGCATCACGTTCAGAACCCCGGCGGCGAAGCCGAGCAACAGGAACACTATAAGCCCCCACGGGGATATTCCCAACCAGCGGTCGAGCAGCCAGCCGATCAAGGCGCCCACGACTACGCCCGCGACCAATTCGGTCGACATGCGGAAACCACGGGCGTAGCCCGAAGCATCGGCGGCCGAACGAGATCCGGAGTCGTTTTCGGAATTCCGGTTCGCAGTTGCGAGCCGGTCGCCGAGACGCTGGAGCCTCGCGGAGAGGGCAGCTTCGTCGTCCGGCGGTTGTTTGCGATCGCCTTTGTCGCCGCGCGTGCCGTCAGCCATTGCTTTGCGACCCGCGTGGATTTTAAAAGGCCTCGCTAATGTCCCGCCGCCCTAAAAGCCGCGCGGACCATACTGATCGGGTACCCTCGAGTCAAGGAATGGGCCATGTGGCATAAGCAATTGATAACAATGATTAAACGCAGAATTTTTCGAGGGCTTCGAAGCCTGGCGTGTGCGCTGCGATAGGCGCGGGAACAGGCCCGGCAAGCTTTGCGTTCAGCACGAGCGGGTCTGGTGGTAGGCTGGGTTATCCGAGGCCGAACGAATGAGAGTCGTCATGCGGAACACGCGCTTTGCCATCGCCCTGATCGTGAGTTGCGCCGCCGCGCCCGCGTTCGCGCAGGGGCAGGCTCCTGGCGCCGTGCCACCGGCCGAGCCCAGCCGCTACACGTTCAATCGCGTCGAATCCGGATTCCTGCGGTTCGACAATCAAACCGGGCAGGTTGCCTTCTGCAGTCCGCATGATGTGGGCTGGGCATGCCAGGCGGTGCCGGAAGACCGCGCCGCGTTGGAAAAGGAAATTGCCCGCCTGCAGGACGAGGTCGCGCGCCTAAAGTCGGAGGTCGCGAGCCTGCGCGAGCCGCCGCGGCCGTCCGCCGACTTGACGCCGCCCGCCAAAGGCGGCGAATCCCAGATCAGAATGCCGACCCACGAGGAGGTCGAGCGCGCCCGCGTCGCGGTCGAAAACGCGTGGCGGCGCCTGGTCGAGATGATCGTGAATTTCCAGAAGGACATGATGCGTAAGGGCTGACCCCGGGCATCGGACGCGAAACCATGCCCGGCCGATTATCTCCCATCACCGAAATCACCCCGCAACTGATCGCGACTGCGACGCTGCGCGTGGATACAGCCGGCGCGGGCTTCACCGAGATCACCGGCAACGCCGTGAGCTTCATCGCGCAGATCGGCGCAGGCGATGGCGCGCTGCTGGTCTACCTGCGCCACACCTCGGCCTCGCTCACCATCCAGGAGAACGCCGACACCGACGTGCAGGCGGATCTGATCGCGGCGCTCGATCGCATGGCACCGGAAGACGCGCCCTGGATCCATGACGCGGAAGGGCCGGATGACATGCCCGCGCACGTGAAGGCGATGCTCAATGGCGTATCGCTGCACGTGCCGGTGATGGCGGAAAAACTCGCGCTCGGCACCTGGCAGGGCATCTATCTGGTCGAGCACCGGCGCAAGGCGCACAGCCGCGAGGTGATTTTCCAGTTCATCGGCAGCCGGAAATAAACGGCGCATGATCCCAAAAAGCATGTCCTCGACTTGATCGGGGATGGGAACCGGTTTTCGGATAAGATCATGCGCAAATGTACATAAAAAAACGCCCCGCCTTCGCGGGGCGTTTTGTCGATGGACCGGCGGCGAACATCGCCGCCGGTCTTTGCGTGTTTACTTGCCCTGGATCGCGACACCCGAACCGGTCGTAATATCCACGCCCCTGGTATCGCGCAGGAACACAAGCCCGATGATCAGCGTCATCACCGCCACGCCGATCGGATACCAAAGTCCGTTGTAGATATTACCGGTCGCCGCGACCACCGCTGTCGCCAGCAGTGGCAGCATGCCCCCGAACCAGCCGTTGCCGATGTGATAGGGCAGCGACATCGAGGTGTAGCGGATCTTGGTCGGGAACATTTCGACCAGGAAGGCCGCGATCGGCCCGTACACCATGGTCACGTAGATCACCATGATGACCAGGATCAATTCGGTCATGAACCAATTGATCTTCTTCGGGTCGGCCGTCTTCGGGTAGTTCTTGGCCGCGAGCGCCGCGGTCCACTTGGCGTTATCCCAGCCGGCAACCTTGGTGCCGCCGAGATCGAGATCGACCGCCGCCACTCCAGGCGTGCTGACGATCTTGAACGACAGGCCCGACTTGGTCAGGAAGTCCTGCGCGCGGTCGCAGTCGCTGAACTTCGACCACGGACCGACGAAGACGTGCAGGTTGCAGGTTGCCTGATCGGCCGAGACCGTGATCGGGTTCTTATCGGCAAACGCCTCAAGATCAGGGTTGGTGTAGTGCGTCAGCCCGGCGAACAGCGGGAAGTAGGTGATCGCCGCGATGGCGCAACCGGCCAGAATGATCTTGAGCCGGCCGATGCGATCCGACAGCCATCCGAAGAAGATGAAGAACGGCGTGCCGATGATCAGCGACAGGCCGATCAATTCGTAAGCCGTGAGGTAATCGACCTTCAGCGTGATGACCAGGAAGAACAACGCGTAGAACTGCCCTGTGTACCAGACCACGCCTTGACCGGCGGTGGCGCCCAGCAGCGCGAGCAGCACATACTTGTTGTTCGGATAGTGGAAGAAGCTTTCCGTCAGTGGGGCCTTCGAGCCTTTGCCTTCGGCCACCATCTTCTGGAAGATCGGCGTCTCATTCAGCTTGAGCCGGATATAGACCGAGAACACCAGCAGGACGACCGAGATCAGGAACGGAATACGCCAGCCCCATTCCGCGAAGTCCTTGGCAACCATGTTGCCGCGGCACAGAGCAATGAGGATGAGGGCCAGAAGCAGACCGAGCGTGGCGGTGGTCTGAATCCAGCTGGTGGCATAACCGCGCTCACCCGGACGTGCGTGTTCGGCGACATAAGTTGCCGCGCCGCCATACTCACCGCCGAGCGCCAGACCTTGCAGCAGGCGAAGCGTGACGAGCAGAACCGGCGCCAGCCAGCCGATGCTGGCGTAGGTCGGCAACACGCCGACCAGGAAGGTGGCGCTGCCCATCACCATGATGGTGACGAGGAAGGTGTATTTGCGGCCGACCAGATCGCCGATGCGGCCGAAGATGACCGCGCCGAAGGGGCGGATCAGGAAGCCCGCGGCGTAAGTGGCGAACGCGGAAAGAAGGGCCGCCGTGTCATTTCCCGCCGGAAAGAACAGCGCGGCGAAGAACGGTGCCAGCACCGCGTAGAGATAAAAATCGTACCATTCGAAAATTGTGCCGAGCGAAGAAGCGAAGATGACGAATTTTTCGTCCTTCGACATGCTGCCCGATCGAGCAGCGGAACCTGCCATTGCACTCATTGTGTGTCCTCCCCCTTGATGGCGATGCTTTCAGAGCCTGCCTTGCCGAACCTTAGCCCCCGCACCTTGCGCGCCCTATACGACTTTTGGCCACATGGGTTGGCATAATGTACTGAATTATCTGGCGTTTATTGCACTGCAGCGAAGTGCACTCCGAGGCAATTTATGACGCACCGTGAAGCACTTGCGCTGGCAACCAACGGGGAGGAACATTGACCCATGAGCGTATTCGACGCACAGCGCTATGCGGCCTATCGGCGTCGCAGCTGCCAAAGAAAGTTCGATTGAGTGGAGCAGCCAGATCTATACCGGTTGGTGATTGCTGACGACCACCCGCTGTTCCGTGGTGCCTTGCGCGAGGCGATTTCCGGTCTGCTGGAGAGTGTCGAGATCGCGGAGGCGGGCACCTTCGAGCAGTTGGCCGAATTGCTCGAGCGCGGCGGCGATGTCGATCTCGTCCTGCTCGACTTGACCATGCCGGGGGTGCGCGGCTTTTCCGGCCTGATGTACATGCGTGCGCAATATCCAAGCGTACCGGTGATCGTGGTCTCGGCCAACGACGACCCAGCCGCCATCCGTCGCTGCATGGAATTCGGCGCCTCGGGATTCATACCGAAGACGCTCGGGGTCGACGCCATGCGGTCGGCGATCTCAGGCATCTTGAACGGCGGCGTGTGGACGCCGCCGGGCGTCGATCTTTCCGCCGGCACGAATGCCGAGGCCGCGAACCTGATGGCGCGGATGGCGACGCTGACGCCGCAACAGGTGCGCGTGCTGATGATGTTGTCGGAAGGGCTGCTGAACAAGCAGATCGCCTACCAGCTCGGCGTCTCGGAAGCGACCGTGAAGGCGCACGTCTCGGCTATTCTGCAAAAGCTGGGGGTGGAGAGCCGCACGCAAGCCGTGATCGCCGCCGCCAAAATCGAAGCCGGCCAATGGCCGCAAGGGGTGACGGCGGAGAGCTAGATTTTCTTATTCCTCCCCCGCCTGCGCGGAGACGACAAAGAGGCTACTCCGCCGCAGCTACCCGCAGCACGCGCCACTGCGCCAGCAAGGCACGCAGCGCGGCCGGTTTGATCGGCTTATGCAACACCTGGATGGCTTGCGCGCGGGCTTGCTCGCGCACCGCCGGCGAGCGGTCGGCGGTGATCAGAATGGCCGGCAGGTCGCCGCAGCGCGCGCGCAGCGCGATAATCGCTTCGATGCCGTCGCCGCGGTCGAGATGATAGTCGACCAGCAGACCATTCGGCATGTTGGGGCTTGTCGCGATCGCCGCCAGCGCGATGTCCAGCTCCGGCGCCTTGATGACCTCGCAGCC
The DNA here is from genome assembly GCA_963741115.1 of uncultured Alphaproteobacteria bacterium. Taxonomy (GTDB): domain Bacteria; phylum Pseudomonadota; class Alphaproteobacteria; order Rhizobiales; family Xanthobacteraceae; genus Pseudolabrys. The sequence goes on from CAVUGR010000005.1 coordinate 263,220, forward strand.
CCAGCCCTGCAGCAGCGTTTCCATGCCGTCGAGCACGGAAGGTTCGTTGTCGATGCAAAGCGCGGTGGTGCCGGCGAGCTGACTCGGATCGATGCGCACGTCGTCGCGCGCCGGCAGTTCGACCGGCGCGGCATTCGAGCGCGCGACGGTGACCGCAAAATGCGAACCGCTGGCGCCGTCGGATTCGACCTCGATCGCGCAGCCGAGCACGCGCGCCACGCGCTCGACAATCGAAAGCCCCAAACCCAAGCCGCGCGCGATCTTGGCGCCCTGCTCGAGACGATGGAATTCGACAAAGATGTCGCGCCGCTTGGATTCCGGAATTCCGACGCCGGTGTCATAGACATCGATGCGCAGGTTTTCGCCGCACCGCCGACAGCCCACCAGCACGCGTCCAGACAAAGTGTACTTGATGGCGTTGGATACGAGATTTTGCACCAGCCGGCGCAACAGCCTGCGGTCGGAGCGCACCACCAGCGAGCTCAGCACGAAGGTGAGATCGAGCCCGCGGGCGGCGGCAAGCGGCGCGAATTCGAGTTCGATCTGGCGCATCAGCTCGTCGATACGGAAGCTGGCGAATTCCGGCCGCATCGCGCCGGTGTCGAGCCGCGACATATCGAGCAGCGCGCCGAAGATTTCCTCGACGGCCTCGAGCGAGGCGTCGATGTTGTCGATCAAACGGCGATCGTCGCGGCCGCCCTGCCTCTCGATCAGGCTGGTGACATAAAGCCGCGCGGCGTTGAGCGGCTGCAGGATGTCGTGGCTGGCGGCCGCCAGGAACTTGGTCTTGGAAATATTGGCGGCGTCGGCCTCGCCTTTGGCGCGGCCGAGCGCGGCGTTGAGGCGGGTCAATTCCTCGGTGCGTTCGCGCACGCGCCGTTCCAGCGTCTCGTTCGAGCGCTCGAGCGCTTCGGCGGCTTCCACGCTGGCGGTGATGTCGGTGAAGGTCGTGACGATGCCGCCATCCGGCATGCGGTTGGCGCGCACCTCGATCACCATGCCGGGCGCAGCAACCCGTTCGAGGAATGGCGCGCTGCCGGAGACATAGCGTTCGATCTGCGCCTGCACGAAGGCCTCGCCGCGGTCCGCGCTCGCGTCGCCACGCTGGTTGTTGAAACGCAGGATTTCGACCAGGTCCACGCCCATCCGGATGAGGCTCGGCGGCAGATCGAGGATTTCGCCGAACTGCCGGTTCCAGCAGATCAGCTGCAGCTCCTTGTCGAACACCGCGATGCCCTGACGCACGTGGTCGAGCGCGGTCTGCAGGATTTCGCGGTTGTATTGGATCGCGGCGTTGGCGTCGTCGAGCAGCTTCAATGCCGCCTTGGTCGATACCGTGCGCTTGCGCAAAAGCAGCGACAGCACCAGCCGTGCGGAAGCGCCGCCGATCGCCGACGAGAGAATGTGCTCGGCATGGCGCACTAGCCGGAAATCGGCCTCGTCGTTGGCCTCGAGGCTGATGCGGTGCGTGGCCGCGAAGCTTTCCAGCGCGGAGCCGGTGCGCTCCTCGCCGAGATAGCGCGCGATCGTGGTGGTGAGTTCCTGAACGGTTACCGACGAACGCCAGAGCCGGAAACTCGGCGTGATCGGGGCGAGGTCCGACGGCACAAAGGTATTGGCCTGCAGCCGCTCGATCGCCGAGGGTTCGCGGCGCAACGAGAAGCCGACATAGCACAGCAGGTTGATCGCCAGACTCCAGATGACGCCGTGCACCAGCGGCGGCAGATCGAGGCCGAACAGGTGTTGCGGCCGCAGCGCGAACAAGTCCCACGGGCCACTGATGAGGATGTGCTGGCCGATGATGCCGATGTCGGCAAAGCTCGGCAGCAGCAGCGTATAGCCCCAGACCAGGATGCCGCCGCTCATGCCGGCGATGGCGCCGCTCGCGGTGCCGCGCCGCCAGACCAGTCCGCCGAAAAAGGCCGGGGCGAGTTGCGCGATCGCCGCAAACGACAGCAGGCCGATCGAGGCCAATTGGGTCTCGCCGGCCGAGCGGTAGTACATGTAGGCCAGCAGCAGAATGACGAAGATCGCCAGCCGCCGTACCTTGAGCAGCAGCGAGCCGACGTTCTCGCGTCCGCTGATCAGCTTTCGCCGCTTGAGCACCAGCGGCATAATCAAATCATTCGACACCATGATCGAGAGGGCGACCGACTCCACAATCACCATGGCGGTGGCCGCCGACAGCCCGCCCACGAAGGCGGCGATGGTGAGGATGTTGGACCCGGTCTGCAGTGGCAGTGCCAGCACGAACATGTCGCTGTCCACGCTGCCGGCCGGGAAGGTGAGCAGGCCGGCAAGCGCGATCGGCACCACGAACAAATTGATCAACACCAGATAGAGCGGAAACAGCCAGGCGGCGCGCTTGATCTCGCCTTCGTTGTTGTTCTCGACCACAGCCACATGAAATTGCCGCGGCAGCAGGATGATCGCCACAAATGACAACAGCGTGGAGGCGACCAGCGTGGCGAAAGGTGGCTCGCGCGCGAACAGCGCTGCCGTTCGCGCGCTTTGCCGGGCCGCTTCGAACAGCGCGGCGGGCCCGCCGAACATCCAGAAGGTAACAAAAATGCCGACCGCCAGGAACGCAAACAGCTTGACGATCGATTCGGCCGCGATCGCCAGCATCAACCCGTCTTGATGTTCGGTGGCGTCGATATGGCGGGTGCCGAACAGCACCGCGAAGGTTGCCATCGACAGCGCCACGAACAGCGCGATGTCGCCGAAAAATGGCGGCGCGATGTCGCCGATGGGCGTAATCTGGGCGAGGATGGTCTCCAGCGACGAGGACACCGCTTTGAGCTGCAGCGCGATGTAAGGAATGGTGCCGACGATGGCGATCAGCGCGACGGTGGCGGCGACCGCCTGGCCCTTGCCGTAGCGCGCGGCGATGAAGTCGGCGATCGAGGTGCTGTTCTGCGCCTTGGCCAGCCGCACGATCCGCACCAGCAGCGGCGAGAACAGGCCGATCATCAGCGCCGGGCCGACATAGATGGCGAGGAATTCGTAGCCGGTGCGCGAGGCCGAGCCGACCGAGCCGAAGAACGTCCACGATGTGCAATAGATCGCCAGCGACAGCGGATAGATCAGCCGCCCGGCGCGGCCCTCGCGGCCAAGACCTGAAACGCCAAGATTTGGGACGCTAAGACCTGGGACGCCAAGATCTGGAACTAGGTCACGGCCGGACCCGCGGGCAAGTCCTCGGGTTTGATCCCCGTAGCTCGCCACCAAGAACAACAGGCCGATATAGGCAAGCGCCACCGCGATGACGACCCAGCCTTGCAGCATGCTTCGCTCCAGATCGAGTTAAGTCCCGGCAAAGAAGAGATTTTAGCGCGCCAAGCCGCGACAGGATACCCGTGCGGTTCCCGCTGCGCGCCCGCTCGAGACGAATCGTGCGCGAACGCGCGAAATTATTTTCGCTCGTCCGTCCGACGGTGCACGCACCAGAGTAGCACAACGCTACCCCAGGATACCATAAGCCATTGAAGAATCTACATTTTTTAACCACAGTCCAGCACTTCTAGTGCACTACGCATCATGCTCCCGCAAGATTTGCGGACTTGCGCCATGGCTTCGCAATTCCCGCCGGCAAGCGAGCTGTCCGTCGTCGATGACGGCGCCAGCACGCGCGAGGCGCTCTCGGCCGTGTTCACGCTCGCCGACTACCGCGTCAGTGGTTTTGCGGATGCGGAGACATTCCTCGCCGCCGCGCGCGGGCAATCCGCCGAAGGGCGTGCTGCTCGATCCGCGCGCGCCGGCGATGCAGCCGGTCATGGTGGCGTAGCCTTCCGCGAGAAACGAACGTTCCTCACCGCTCGTCCCGCGAAAGCGGGGACCCAGAGTTTTCTAATCGTTGGATTTCCGCTTGTGCGGGAACGAGCGGGCTGCAGGCATGGACCAGCGGTCGACATTTGATGTAAACGCGCGTGCGCGGCATTGATCGCGCTCACCGAGCCACCGTCCTTGTCCGCGCCGCCAGCCCTCGACCGCACTGCAATATTCCGCCACCTCGCGGAAACGCTTGGCTTCGCGGCCGCCGGCGGACTGACCCTCGGCTTTCTGGGAATGCCCGCGGGCTTTCTTTCGGGCTCCATTCTGGCAGTTGCCGGCGCCTCGCTCGCCGGCCGGCCGATGCTGATCCCGACCCCGCTGATGCGCGTGCTCCTGGTGCTGATCGGCATTTCGCTCGGCGCCGTGGTCACGCCGGCAACGCTGAACGGTATGGCGACCTATCCGTTGAGCATTGCCGCGCTCATCCTCGCCATGGTCTGCGTCAGTTTCAGCGGCGCATTCTATCTGCGCATGGTGCACGGCTGGGACACGATTACTGCATACCTCGCCGCCGCGCCGGGCGGGCTGTCGCAAGTGATGGCGCTCGCGGTTGAGCTCGAAGCCGACGTGCGCGCGATCGCCATCGTGCAGACCATCCGCGTGGTGATCGTCGCCGTCGGTCTGCCGGCCGCGCTCGCGCTGCTCGGATTGGTCGGCCACACCACGCGCAGCATTGGTGGCGTCTTCAATCCGGCGCTGCTGCACGAGCTTGCCATACTGGTCGTCGCTTCTACCGTGGTCGCGATCATCGCTTATCGCTTCCGCTTTCCGGGCGGCCTGCTGTTCGGTGCCATGCTGACGTCGGGCGCGCTGCATGGCAGCGGGTTCATTCATGTGGCGATGCCATGGTGGGCGACGAACACCGTGATGATCGCGTTCGGCGCGGTAACCGGCTCGCGCTTTGCCAATACGCCGCTGCGCATGTTGCTGCATTTCATCGGCGCGGCGTTCGGCTCGTTCGCGACGGCGGTGACGATCACGTCGCTGTTTGCGGTCGCGCTGGTCGGTATATTGAAGCTGCCCGCCGCCGAGGTGATGATCGCCTACGCGCCGGGCGCGGTGGACGCCATGATGCTGCTCGCGCTCGCGCTCAACCTCGATCCGGTCTATGTCGGCGCGCACCACCTCACGCGCATCTTCTTCGTGTCGCTGAGCATGCCGCTGATCGCGCGCCGCCACCGCCGCAAGCCGAAACTGCCGGACGACAAGCCGCCGCGCCCGCTGCCGCCGTTCCAAGATTAGGCCGCATGACACGCGAGACATTCGCCAGAGCCAGTTCCGCACTCATGCACGGCTGCAAACGGCGTCCCTATTCGATCACTTCGTTGGCGCGCAGTAGAAACGCCTCAGGGATCTTCAGCCCAAGCGCCTTCGCGGTACTCAGATTGATAATCAGGTCGAACTTGACCGGCTGCTCGACCGGGAGTTCGGCCGGCGTCGCGCCGCGCAGAATTTTGTCGACGTAATCGCCGGCCCGCCGAAAGAGGTCCGGGAAGTTAGGTCCGTAGGACATCAGGCCTCCTGACCTGACGTATTCACGAAACGCGTACATCGTCGGCAGTTTCTCGCTAACCGCCAGCGTGTTGATACGGGCGGTATGCGTGGTGATGAGCGGATCGGTGCAAATATAAAGGCCATCCACACGACCGTTAACCGACTCGATGCCGGGGACGATGTCTTCTGCTTTCTTGATTTCGAGTTTGGTGATTTCAATGCCGATCTTGGGAGCCAATGCCTCAACTTCATCCATCTCCAAAGTGACGTTTGGGGTGTTGACGTTGCCCATGACGGCCACGCGTCGAAGACCGGGGACAACGTCGCGCAACAGTTCGAGGCGCCTGCCCGCAAGATCGGTTTGCTGGTTCGACAGGCCCGTAACATTACCGCCGGGGCGCGGCAGGCTCGCGACCAGCCGGGTGCCGATCGGATCACCCGCTGCCGCAAACACGATCGGGACCGTCGAAGTCTCTTTCATGGCCGCGATGACGGCCGGGGTGCCCGCCGTGACGATGACGTCGACCTTGAGGCGAACAAATTCGGTTGCGAACTCGGCGTAGCGTTCTCCGCGCCCTTCCGCCCAACGATACTCGATGGCGATGTCGCGACCGTCGACCCAGCCGAGCTCCCGCAACCGTTGCAGAAAAGCGGCGACAAAGGTGCTCCAGACTGAAGGCGTCGTCGCGCCCAGGAATCCGATGGTCGGCCGTTTGCCTTGCGCGCGCGCCGAAAGCGGCGCGACCACGGGCACTATCGCCGCTCCGCACAGTAGCGAGATGAACTCACGCCGGCGCAAATGCCGGACTTCCCCGTGGGCTAGCGTTGGCCCGGTAATTTGGGTGTCGGAGCCTCGCACTGCACTCTCCTTCCGGTGGTTTTTGCGCGCAAGCCTTCCCCTAGCCGGAAGGTCGTTCGAAAATGTGGCGCTCTATTACCGGATCGTCTCGGCGCGGCCGCGGATACGCTTGGGCATGGTCAGGCCGAGCACGTGGGCGGTGGTTAGATTGACGACGAGTTCGCACTTCTTCTCCAGCTTGACAGGAATATCGGCCGGCTTGGTCCCGTGCAGAATCTTGTCGACCAGATCGGCTGCGTCCGAAAACAACTCCCGAAAGTCGGGTCCGTAAGATATCAGCCCGCCCGCTTCGACATAGTCCCGAAACGCATGTATCGCCGGAAGTCGCGCGTTGGCCGCGACGGAATTGATGCTTATCCGATGATTGGTGATGAGCGGGTCCGTGCAAACATAAAGCGCGTCTGCCTTGCCCTTGAGTCGCCTGATGGCAGGCGCGATCTCTGCCGCCTTTCGAGTGTCGCAAGTGATGGTTTCGATCTTGAGCCGGCGCGCCCTCTTTTGAACCTGATCCATTTCCAACCGGACGTTATGACTGCCGCGATTGCCCAGTATCGCCAGCCGCTTCAGATCGGGGACGACAGCACGCAACAGGTCGACTCGTGCGCGGGCGAGGTCGGTCTGCCCATTCGATAGGCCGGTGATGTTGCGGCCGGGGCGAGCCAGACTTGCGACCAACTTCGTGCCGACCGGGTCGCCCGCGGCCGCAAAAACAATCGGGATCGTCGTCGTTGCATTCCTGGCGGCGACGGTCGGTGCAGTTCCGGACGTGACGATGACATCGACCTTTTCGCGGACGAAATCTTTCGCGATCCTGACATAACGTTCCTGCCGTCCTTCAGCCCAGCGATAATCGATGAGTATATTGCTGCCGTTGATCCAGCCGAGTTCGCGCAATCGATGCTCGAAAGCTGCGACGAAAGCGCTCCAGATTGTATGCGTGGTGGCGCCCAAGAAACCGATAGTCGGCTGCTTCGCCCAACTGCGATGCATGGTAAATGCGCGCGATGCCATGTTGCCCTCCAACGGCCGCAGCCCTCGCGGCCTCGCGCCGGGGACTGAAAAACCCGCTGACGATCAAAGTTCCGCCCAAGCAGATCAAACGTCAAGGTCCCTGATCGACGCATGGTGGAGATTCGGTTGCTGTCACTGTCGAATAGGCGGTGGGCGAGCAGAAATGCTGCCAGAAGAGGCCGTCTGCCAATTTCGCTGGCCCCGAGCAGCGATAGCCTCAATCATCCAACAGTCAGAGTGCCCGGACTCGCGGCGGCAAACTTGGATTTTCGCAATTCATTGGAGCGTTGCCGCAGCGCATTTACGTATCCAGCAAACGAAAAAACAATGGCGTCCGTCCTCGTTTGTAGCATCATGGGCCAAGGTCGGAACGGGTGTTGTTATGGGCGACATACATGTCAGCGACAGGGAGCTGTTACGGTTCGCCACCGCGGTTTTTTCGACGACCGGAATGAGCGCGTCCGACGCGGCGACAGTCGCCGAAGTGTTGGTGTGGGCCAATGAGCGTGGTGTCGACTCGCATGGCGTGATGCGCATACCGATTTATCTGAAGGAGATCGAGAACGGGAAGTACAAACCCACGGCGCAGCCGCTCTTGCGAGAGTTATTGCCGGCGACGTTCATGTTGGATTGCAACAGAGCGCCGGGCCCGGTCTGCATGATGCGCGCCGCCGCGCATGCGATCGAAGTGGCGGACAAATTCGGCGTTGCGGTTGGGCTATTGAGCGACCCCCACCATCTGGGTGCCATCGGGCGATATGCTCAATGGGTCGCAGAACGCGGCTACGCGGCGATCGTCATCCTGGCGGGCCTGCCATTCATGGCCTATCACGGCGCCAAGGTGGCGAGCATAGGAACAAGCCCGATTGCGATCGGCATTCCAGGGCCGCGCCCGGAAGATGCGCCGTTGCTGCTCGACATGTCCACAAGCATCACTTCATCAGGCCGAATCCGCCAGGCCGTTGCCGAGGGGAAGGCAATTCCCGAAGGGGTCGCGATCGATGCCGAGGGCGAGCCCACCACGGATCCGAGCCGAGCCGCGGCCGTGCTTCCGCTCGGAGGTTCGAAAGGCGCGGGTCTTTCGCTGATGTTCGAATGCCTGACCGGGATCCTTGCAGGCACACCAATCATCGCGACGCTTGGCGGCATGAGCGGCGCGAAAGCGCCAATTCAGAATGCCATGATCATTGTCTTTAACATCGCCAACTTCCGTTCATTGGCCGATTATCGTCGTGATATCCAGCAACTGGAACAGGTGGTGAAAGCGCTACCCCGCCGCGAAGGCTTTAGTGAGTTGCTGACACCCGGCGAACGCGGGGACCGTGAGGCGGAGCTACGACGGCGGACCGGGATTCCATTACCAAGAAAACTTTGGACCGAGTTCGACAGCCTTGCGCACGAACTGGGTGTTTCGCGGCTCGAAGCTCTGTCTGAATGAACCGGTCGAAACTACCGGACGGCAAACCGCCGCGCCCGCTGCCGCCGTTTCAGGATTAGATATATGCCGAAAGGAGAGCAACGGCCGTCTCGGCTATCTGTTCACCATAACAAGCGGTGGCGTCCCCGTGCTCGTAACTGCGAAACGAATAAAGCGTTAGAATGCGCCGGCTATCGTTCCTAGCGGGCAATCGTTCCTAGCGGGCATGAGGATCAGCAATGAACAAGCTTATTTCGTTTATCTTCGGGGTCAGCATCTTCTGCGTTTCGGCCGCCCAGGCCATGCCGTTCCATTCGAATCACGCCGGACTGGTTATTTCCGTCGGCAGCGAATGCGGCATTAGCGTTGATCGCGGTCCCTATGACGGCTGCGGCGCCGTCTATCGCGCGTACTCGCACAACGACTACCAAACCTACAGCAGCTACGAGCGTGGCTACGAATACGGCTACGACATCGGCCCTCGCCGCTCGTTGATGGTAGATCAGGGGCAGTGCAGCGGCCGCGGCATATACCGTGTGTGCAATGTCTACGGACTATGCTGGGCGCATTGCTACTGACACCGCGCCTGTAATTGCGGGCTCCGCGAGCGAACCCGGAATGAAAGTAAATTTTTACTCCGCCGCCAGCGCCTGCTTGCGGGTCGGCAGATCGAGCCGGTCCCAGACGTCGGCGAGCGCTTCCGCCAGCCGGTCGACCAGCGCGTCGTCGTGATAGGGCGACGGCGTGATGCGTAAGCGTTCCATGCCGCGCGGCACGGTCGGATAATTGATCGGCTGGATGTAGATGCCGTGCTCGGCCAGCAGCATGTCGCTCGCTGCCTTGCATTTCTCGGCGTCCCCGATCAGCACCGGCACGATATGCGTGGCGCTCGGCATCACCGGTAATCCCGCGGCATTGAGCACCGCCTTGACGCGCGCGGCGCGATCCTGATGACGCTCGCGTTCCCAACTCGAAGTCTTGAGGTGGCGAATGGCGGCGGTGGCAGCGGCGCAGATCGCCGGCGGCAGCGCGGTCGTGAAGATGAAACCGGGCGCGTAGGAGCGCACGGCGTCGACCAAAGTTTCGCTAGCCGCGATATAGCCGCCCAGGCAGCCAAAGGCTTTGGCGAGCGTGCCTTCGAGCACATCGACGCGGTGCATGGCGCCGTCGCGCTCGCAAACGCCGCCGCCGCGCGAGCCGTACATGCCTACCGCGTGCACTTCGTCGCAATAGGTCATGGCGCCGTAGCGCTCGGCCAGATCGCAGATCGCGTGGATCGGCGCGATATCGCCGTCCATGGAATAGAGGCTCTCGAACACGATCAGCTTCGGCCGCGCAGGATCGGCGGCTTTCAGCAGTTCTTCGAGATGGCCGACGTCGTTGTGCCGCCAGACCTGCTTCTCGCAAGCTGACTGGCGCACGCCCTCGATCATCGAATTGTGGTTGAGCGCGTCCGACAGGATCAGGCAGTTCGGCAACAGCTTGGCGATGGTCGGTATGCCGGTCTGGTTCGAGACATAGCCCGAGGTGAACACCAAAGCGGCCGGCTTGCCGTGCAGGTCGGCGAGCTCGCGCTCCAGCTCGACCAGTGGATGATTGGTGCCGGCGATATTGCGCGTGCCGCCGGCGCCGGTGCCCATGCGGGCGGCCGCCTCGACCATGGCGCCGACCACCTTGGGGTGCTGCGCCATGCCGAGATAATCGTTCGAGCACCAGACCACGACATCGCGCGGACCTTCCGGCGAATGCCAGATGGCGTGCGGAAAGCGGCCGGCGATACGCTCAAGATCGGCGAACACCCGGTAACGACGCTCACCGCGCAATTTGTCCAGCGCAGAGGCGAAAAAGGCGTTGTAATCCATGCGTTTCTTCTACTTAAAGGCTCGTGAGAGGTCTTTTTAGAAGGGTTCCAGGGGGTTTGTCGAGGCAAGATTCATCGCATTCCAAAGCGGCGCATTGACCGATATCAAACGCCCGGGTTCCCTCACCCCGCCACAGGATCGTGCGCCAGCAAAAAGCCCGGACGTTTCCCCTATGAAAGCCAGATGACAACCACGCGCGATGACGAAACCGTAGCCGGTGCCGGCTGGCGCAAGCTGGCGGCGCTGGTCCTGGTCGTGGCGGTGATCGGCCTGCCGGTCAATAACGCGGCCGGCTACGCGCTGCTGTTGGTCCTGGCCGTGGTTATTTTCAGCGGCGAAGTGAGCGCGCAATGGCGCCCATGGCTCGCCGCGGCGGCAATCGTCGTTGTCGCTATCGTGGGGCCGCCGCTGCTGTCGCCGCCGCGCATCGACGAAGGCCACAATGTATTCCTGCCCGGCGACCGCGCTCCGGCGGCGCAACGCGGGTTGCCGGAAGATGTCTATCGGCAACTCACTACCGAGTTCGACGTGCTCTACCCGCCCGGCCACTGCGGACCGAACTTCATCGGCTGCGGACCGACCGGGAACGTGCCCGACCGTGCATTTGCTTTCTCAGCCGACGGAATATTTCACAAGTCCGAATTCTCGCGCGCGGTGGCTGGCATCGACTTCGCCGATCCGGTCTGGCTGCGGCTCTCCTTCACCAACGACCGCCGCTACAATTGGCCGACCGCCGCGCCCGATCTGCATCGTCTCGATCGCGACCGGCGATTCTGGATGGGTCTGCACCGCTGGCATCTCGCCATGCCCTGGTACGAGGCGATCCGCCTGCCGGCGGCTATGACCGGCGGCGAATTATGCTGGCGCGGCGAGGTGATGTGGGAAGGCGAGGGCGAACACTTCGCGTTGTTGCCGGGCGACGCCTGCCGGACCATCCAGGCCGCCGATGCCGGCCGGCGCATTTTCGGCATTGCCATCAAACCGGACACGCTTGCCATGCATCTCAGCCCACCATGGACCGTGCGGCTGCTGCAATGGGCAAGCTGGGGGTTAGTGGCGGCCGCGGCCTTCGGCCTGGTTGCGACGCTAGTACGTCTTCGGGCGCGGCGGACGATCCTGCCGTTTATTCTGATCGGTCTGGCGATTGCGGTCATCGCCGCCGACGACGGCAGCTTCCTCGGCGGTGTGCGGCCCTTCGACGGCGGCGACGATGGGCTGTTCTACGAGGGTGTCGGGCAGATCATTCTGCAACATCTTCTTGCGGGAGATATCTTCAACGCGCTGCAAGGGGGCGAGAACGTCTACTACTACGGCGGGCCGGGCCTGCGCTATTTCCGCGCGCTCGAGCACATCGTGTTCGGCGACAGCTTTCTCGGTTATCTCTCGCTTGTTCTGCTGTTTCCGCTGCTCGTATGCCGAATGTTCCGGAGATTTCTGCCCGACCGCTGGGCCTTTACGCTGGTTATTCTCTTTGTCGCGATCCCGATCGGCACGCTGTTCGGAACGACCTTCGCGCAATACACGAAATGGGCCTCGCGCGGCTTTGCCGATCCGTCAGCCTATATATTGTTCATCGCCGGAATGCTGACAATCGTCGGCGCGACGCCGGGGGCACCGCAGGACAGATTCACGCCGGCGTTTTTTGGCGCGCTGTTGCTGGCGCTCGGTATCTTCATGAAGCCGATCATCGCGCCCGCGGCTGCGATCCTGCTGGCGGGCTCCGGCATTGCGGCGCTTTACTCCCGGCATTGGGCGCGGCTGGCCGGAATGTGCATCGGCTTCCTGCCGGTATTCTCAATGGCGCTGCACAACTGGGTTTACGGCCATGTGTTCGTGCTGTTCAGCACCAACGCCTCCGCCTCCGACCTGCTGGTGATGCCGCCGTCGGCCTACGCGGCGGCGCTGGGTGAATTGGCGCGGCTGAATTTCCACGGCGAATATCTTGCCCGCGCGGCCATGCAGTTCGTGAATTGGCTGACCGGGCCGGCGGAATCCTACGCCACCATCCCGTTGAACGCCGCCGGTGTCGCCATCCTGATCTACGTCGTGGTCTGTGGCCGCCGCTTCGATCCGTGGCTCCGCCTGATCGGCGCGTCTGCACTGGCCCAGCATGCGGTGGCGCTCTTTTATAACGCGACCATCTCGCGCTATCATTTCCTCACCTGGTTTCTCACCATGCTGGTGGCTGCGGTCTGGCTGCACGATATTGGAATAGGCTGGCTCAAGCGCCGCTATCCGGTACTGTCGGAGCGCTTTGCCGCCAACCCCTTGAGCTTATGGCTTGCATCGGGTCTCACGCGGCTGCAGAAGGTTTCCTCATGAGCGAAAAACCCGTCGGCATCCAAAACGGTCTCACCAATTACGGCGACCGCGATTTCTCTCTTTATCTGCGGCGCTCGTTCGCCAAGTCGATGGGCTATTCCGACACCATGCTGGAAAAGCCGGTGGTGGGCATCGCCTACACGCCGTCGGGCTTCAACAACTGCCACCGGCATTTCCCCGAGCTACTGGATGCGGTGAAGCGCGGCGTGCTGGCGGCCGGCGCCTTGCCGATCGAGTTTCCCACGATTTCGCTGGGCGAGGTGTTCCTCAATCCGACCAGCCTGAAATTCCGCAACCTGATGTCGATCGACACCGAGGAGATGGTGCGGGCGCAGCCGATGGACTCGGTCGTGCTGATGGGCGGTTGCGACAAGACTTTGCCGGCCCAGCTGATGGGCGCGGTCTCGGCCAATCGGCCCTCGGTCATGCTGATTGGCGGGCCGATGATGACCGGTCGCCACCACGGCGAACGGCTCGGTGCCTGCACCGATTGCCGCCGGTTCTGGGCGCAATACCGCGCCGGCAAGATCGATGAAGAGGAAATCAACGAGGTCGAAGGCAAGCTCGCCACCACCGCCGGCACTTGCGCGGTGATGGGCACGGCTTCGACCATGGCCTGTTTGGTAGAAGCGCTCGGCATGGTCCTGCCGGGCACCGCGGCAATCCCCGCCGTGCATGCCGATCGCCTGCGTGCGGCGGAAGCAACGGGTGAACTCGCCGTGAAGCTGATTGGATCCAAGCTCACGCCCGACGTCATCATCAATCAAAAGTCGGTGGAGAACGCGCTGCGCGTGCTTCTTGCGATCGGTGGCTCGACCAATGCGATCATCCATCTCACCGCGATCGCCGGCCGCGCCGGTGTTCCGGTATCGCTTGCGCGGCTCAATGAATTGTCCGACTCAACGCCGGTGCTGGTGAACCTCAAACCGGTCGGCAACGGCTACATGGAAGATTTCTTCGCCGGCGGCGGCATGGGCGCGCTGATGCGCGAGATCAAAGACCTGCTGCACCTCGACGTGATGACGGTAACCGGCGAGACGCTCGGCGAACGGCTCGGTTGCGACAGCGACGCTTGGGTCGACCGCACGGTGATCGCGCAGCGGAAAACCCCGCTGGAGCCGTTGGGCGGACTGGTGGCGCTGTTCGGCAATCTGGCGCCACAGGGGGCGATCCTCAAACGTTCGGCCGCCGACTCCAATTTGTTCGAACTTGAGGGCAGGGCGGTGGTGTTCACCTCGCTCGAGGATCTCGCCGCACGCATCGACGATCCGAAACTCGATGTCGAGGCCAACGATATCTTGGTGCTGCAAAATGCCGGGCCACATTCGGCCTCGGCGATGCCGGAGGCGGGCTATCTGCCGATTCCGAAAAAGCTTGCCACCAAAGGCGTCAAGGACATGGTGCGCGTTTCCGACGCGCGCATGAGCGGCACGGCCTTCGGCACCATCGTGCTGCACGTGACGCCGGACTCAGCCTCCGGCGGCCCGCTCGGACTGGTGCGCAATGGCGACCGCATCCGGCTCTCGGTTAAGGAACGCCGCATCGATCTCGTCGTCGACGATGCGGAACTCAAGCGTCGGGCGGCCGCGCCCAGGCCCGCGATGGAACAACCTACGCGCGGCTATTCGCGACTCTATGCCCAGGAGATCCTGGGGGCCGATCAAGGCTGCGATTTCGCATTTCTCAAGCCGCGGTAGCGCTCCAGCAAAAAAGCCACCAAGGGCGATTTTCACGTAATTTATCGCGTCGGCGTTTACGACTCCGTATCGCTAATTGCCAATTAACGATTGTGACACGCCGCCCTTAACGTGGGCGAGAACCGCACACGTATAAGTTGGAACGTTAACGCGGACTGATGGGCAATCGCGCCCCAAGCAGTCTAGGTGTGGAGCCATGTTCCGAGTATTCAACTGCCTTGGCACCGAGCATGACTGGCGGCTGGTGGTGCTTGCCGGCGTCGTCTGCTTTTTGGCCAGCCTTGCCGCGATGAGCCTGCTGCAGCGTGCACGAGCTTTGCGCGGGCGGTCGCGCGCCGCGTGGCTGTTGACGGCGGGCGTAGCCACGGGATCGGGCGTTTGGGCCACGCATTTTATTGCGATGCTCGCCTTCGATCCGGGCGTTCCGATCGCCTTTGACATTGCGATCACCGTTATCTCTCTTCTGGTCGCGATCGCGGTCACCTCGGTGGGGCTTGCCGTCGCCGTGTATGGCCAGGAGCGCTGGAGCTCCGCGGCTGGCGGCGCGATCCTCGGCGTCGGTATCTCCTGTATGCATTTTACCGGCATCGCGGCTGTGCAAACGGCCGGCCAAATCATCTGGGCGACCGATCTGATCGTTGCGTCCATCATCCTCGGTATTGTCTTTGGTGCGGTGGCCTTGGAGATGGCAAAGCGCGGCGATGCTCCACGGGCGATGGCAGTTGCTGCCGGTCTGCTTACGCTGGCGGTGGTTTCGGATCATTTCACCGCGATGGGTGCGGCCGGGATCATTCCGGATGCCTTGCATGAAATCGGTCCGCGGGCACTGGCCCCGGCTTCGCTATCCATCGTGATCGCGGTGGTCGCTGCGGTTGTGCTGGGCATGTGCGTGGTCGGCGCATGGTCTGACCGGCGCAGCCGGAAAAAAATCTTCAATCAGAATCTTCAACTCGACGGCGCTCTGAACAATATGTGCCAGGGCCTGTGCATGTTCGACGCCGAAAACCGTCTGGTCGTGTGGAACCAACGCTACGTATCGATGTATAGCATCGATCCAAGCCGCATCCGGGTCGGTTGCACGATCCGCGATCTGCTCGATGCCCGTATCGCCGCCGGCACTTTTCCGCTTGATGCGGCGCGCTACGACGCCGACCTGCGCGCGGCGCTCAAGCAGGGTAACAGCTTTACTCTGAACGTGGAGTTGGCCGACGGCCGGATGATCGCGGTGGTCAACCAGCCTATGGCGGACGGCGGCTGGGTGGCGACGCACGAGGACACGACCGAGCGGACACGGGCGGAACGCGAGCTCGAGCGCACGCGGACGTTCCTCGACACCATCATCGAGAATGTGCCTTCCCCGATCATTGTGAAGGATATTCCGGACCTTCGCTACGTCTTGATCAACCGCGCCGCCGAGGAATATCTCGGCGTTGATCGCGCGGCGATGCTCGGCAAGACCGCTCAAGAGGTAATGCCGCAAGCAAGCGCGAAGACGATTGAAGTCGAGGATCAAAGAATAATCGAATCGGGCAAAATCTCCTTTCTTGACGAGCACGCCGTCGCGACGCCTGGCAATGGCACCCGCATCGTCACGGCGACGCGGTTGTCGGTCAAGGATTCGGATGGAAAGGCGCAATATCTCATCAGCCTGATCCGCGATGTCACCAACCGTAAGCGTCACGAGCAGCGGATTGCGCATCTGGCGAATCATGATCCGCTGACCGATCTGCCCAACCGGGCGGCATTCAACGCCTGTATCGCCGCCACGATCGATCTCGCGGCTGCGTCGAACGAAAGCTTTGCGGTGCTCTGCATCGACCTCGATCGCTTCAAGGCCGTCAACGACGTATTCGGCCATGGGGTTGGCGATTCGTTGCTGCGCGAAGTGGCGCAACGAATGGCGGCCGCCTGTCAGGGCGCATTCCTCGGCCGCATCGGCGGCGACGAGTTTTCCATCATCACGCCGACCGGCCCGCAGCCGGACACCACTGAGGCAATCGTCGAACGGCTGCTCGCCGCACTCGACGGCGAAATCGAGATCGATGGTCACTCGCTGGGGATCGGACTGACTGTCGGCATCGCGCTCTATCCCAACGACGGTGGCGATGCCATAACGCTGGTGGCCAATGCGGACGCAGCGCTTTACCGCGCGAAGGCAGAAGCGCGCGGCTCGATCCGTTTCTTCGAAATGTCGATGGATAAGCAGTTGCGCGAGAAACGCGCGCTGCAACAAGACCTGAGGCAGGCGATCGAGCGCGATGAGCTGAAACTGCACTATCAGCCGCAGGCCCATATCGACGGCGAGATCACCGGCTTCGAGGCGCTGGTGCGCTGGCATCATCCGCGCAACGGCCTCATTCCACCCAACACCTTTATTCCACTTGCTGAAGAAAGCGGGATTATCACCGCAATGGGCGAATGGATCTTGCGCACGGCCTGTCAGGAAGCCGCGTCCTGGCCGCGGCCGCTGAACATCGCCATCAATCTGTCGCCGGTGCAATTCCAGCACGGCGACCTGCCGACGCTGGTACATCAGAATTCTGCTGGAAACCGGACTGTCGCCATCGCGGCTGGAGCTCGAGATCACCGAGGGCGTGTTGATCGGCGATTTCACCCGCGCGGTGGCGATACTGCGCCGGCTGAAGAATCTCGGCGCGCGCATCGCCATGGACGATTTCGGCACCGGCTATTCGTCGTTGTCCTATCTGCAGTCATTCCCGTTCGACAAGATCAAGATTGATCAGACCTTCATCGCCAACCTCAGCCACAGCCAGCAGGCCGCGACCATCATCCGCGCGGTGATTGCGCTCGGCCGCGGGCTCGATCTGCCGGTGGTGGCGGAGGGCGTGGAGACCGAGGAGCAACTCAAGTTTCTCGCCGCGGAAAAATGCAACGAGATCCAGGGCTACCTGGTCGGCCGGCCGAAGCCGATCGCGGAATACGCGGTCGTCGTCGGCCGCGCACCGTTACCGGGCAAGCCGAAGCTGAAGATGGTTGCAGGCATCGGCTGAGCGGGACGCGACGAACTCGTCGAATGGATGGTGCTGCCGCACAGGATTGAACTGTGGACCTCCCCCTTACCAAGGGGGTGCTCTACCACTGAGCTACGGCAGCGAAATGCGGGCAAAAATCTTGTTTGCGCATGATCTTGTCCGAAAACCGGAACCCACTTTTCGGGATCATGCGCCGACGCGCCAACGCGGCGGAAACTGCCATAACGGCTCCCCGAGGCGCAAGCAAGTGCGCAACTTGCGCGGCAGCGTGACTGGCCGATAATGCCGCCATGACGGGCACCGATCGGGACAATAAGAAACATGTGAAAAGCGGCCGCAATCAGCGCCTGGCAGCGGCGTTGCGGGAAAACCTGCGCCGGCGCAAGGCGCAGGAACGCGCCCGGACGCCTTCGCCCGCAGCGCGCCCGACGCCGGCCTCCGGCGGCGACAAAGATAGTTGATTTGGCGGGTCCGACTTTCGCCGCAATTTCGCTACGAGGATGGTAGCCTTCCGATAATTAGGCTTTGCAGGAGGGCGGCCGGCGGTCCATAGGATCGGGGTCAAAAGAGTATTGTAAGCGGGCGGGGCGTCATGGATCGGATACGCATAGTCGGCGGAGCTCGCCTCAGCGGCACCATTCCGATATCGGGCGCGAAGAACGCTACGTTGCCCTTGATGATCGCGAGCCTGCTTACTGAGGACACCCTGATCCTTGATAATGTTCCCCGCCTTGCGGACGTCGGCCAGCTTCAGCGCATTCTCGGCAATCACGGCGTCGACATCATGATCGCCGGCAAGCGCCCGGGTAACGATCCCAACAGCGGGCGCACGCTGCACATCTCGGCCAAGACCATCGTCGACACCACCGCGCCCTATGAGCTCGTCTCCAAGATGCGAGCGAGCTTCTGGGTGGTGGCGCCGTTGCTTGCGCGCATGGGCGAGGCCAAGGTTTCGCTGCCGGGTGGCTGCGCCATCGGCACACGGCCGGTGGATTTGTTGATCATGGCGCTCGAAGCGCTGGGCGCCAAGATCGATATTGAAAGTGGCTACGTCATCGCGCGCACCAAGGGCGGCCTGCGCGGCGGCGAAATCAAGTTCCCCAAGGTCACCGTAGGTGGCACCCATATCGCGCTGATGGCGGCCGCGCTGGCGAACGGCACGACGGTTATCGAGAACGCGGCGCGCGAGCCGGAGATCGTCGACGTGGCCGATTGTCTCAACAAGATGGGCGCCAAGATCACCGGCGCCGGCGCCTCACGCATCGTGATCGAAGGCGTGGCCAGGCTGCACGGCGCTCGCCACGCGGTGCTGCCCGACCGGATAGAGACCGGCACCTATGCGATGGCGGTGGCGATGACCGGTGGCGATGTGCTGCTGCAGAACGCGCGGCCCGAGCTGTTGCAATCGGCGCTCGACGTTCTGGTGCAGACCGGCACCACCGTGGCCCCGACCAATGAAGGCATCCGCATCGCCCGCAACGGCGCCGGCATTGATCCGGTCGATGTAAGCACGGCGCCGTTTCCCGGATTTCCCACCGACCTGCAGGCGCAATTGATGGCGCTGGTGACGCGCGCCAAGGGCACCTCGCATATCACCGAGACCATCTTCGAGAACCGTTTCATGCACGTGTCGGAACTGGCGCGCTTCGGCGCCCATATCCAACTCGACGGCGAGACCGCGACCATCGAAGGCGTCGACCATCTTAACGGCGCGCCGGTTATGGCCACCGATTTGCGCGCCTCGGTATCGCTGGTGATCGCTGCGCTCGCCGCCGAAGGTGAGACCATGGTCAATCGCGTCTATCACCTCGATCGCGGTTTCGAGCGGCTCGAGGAAAAGCTCGCCCGCTGCGGCGCAGCGATCGAACGGATCAGCGCCTAAGGAATAATTCCGTGCCCGCTGAAATCAAAGTCATGAGCGCCGGCGCCGTGAAGGCTATGGTCGCGGCGCTGGGCGCAGAGTTCGAGCGCGCAAGCGGTAACAAGCTCAATCTCGTGTTCAACACCGCCGGCTCGTTGCGCGACCGGATCAAAGGCGGGGAGGCGGCCGATCTCGTTATCCTGTCGGAGTCGCTGATCGCGTCGATCGATAAATTGGGCTTGGTCGTCCCAGGCAGTATCACCGATCTCGGCCGCACCGTCACCGGCGTCGTGGTGCGTGAAGGCGCACCCTTGCCCGACATCTCCACGCCGGAGGCGTTCAAGCAGGCGCTGCTGGCCGCGCGCTCGGTTGCCTATACCGATCCGAAGGCCGGCGGCTCCGGCGGCATCATGTTCGCCGCTTTGCTGGAAAAGATGGGAATCGCGGACGCAATCAACAAAAAAGCCCTGCTCGGCAAAGGCGGCGTTGATGTCACCATTGCGATCGTCGAGGGCCGGGCCGAGATCGGCACCACCTTCATCAGCGAGGTGTTGCCGATCAAGGGCGCGACGGTCGTGGGGCCGCTGCCGGGCGAGTTGCACAATGTCAACACCTACACGGCGGCGATCCACGCCGGCGCCACGTCCCGCGATGGCGCGGCCGACTTCCTAAGGTTTCTGACCAATCCCGCCACGCGCAGCCGCTGGACTGAAGCCGGTCTGGAGCCGGCATTTTCTTGAAGCGCCGGTCCGTTTTCGCCCGCCCATTCCGGCTTGCGCGGGAATGAGCGGAGGGAAGATCTTGCAGGCCCGCGCGACGATCCTTAGCTTCCTGGAACGGGAGCGCTAAGGCCATGGACCAGTTGAAATTCGTCGTCCTCGACGAGGAAGACCTCGAGGTGGTCTCGACCCACTTGCAGGACGCCGTGGTCAAGGTGTCCGACGTGCTGTGGCGGCCGCAGCAAAAGCGCGTGGTGGTGGCGCTCAACCGCTTCGATTGGGAAGGCGCGCAGTCCGACACGCCGGAATACCGCCGCCGCCGCTCGGCCTTGCGCTTCGAGCGCGTTCTGTCCTGCAAGTGCCGGGACGTGAACCCGACCGGCAAGGACGATGTGCTCAATCTGCTGGCGGTCGAATTCGCCGAGACCGAGGCGCCTTCCGGGGTGGTTACGCTGACATTTTCGGGCGGCGCAACAGTGCGGCTCGACGTCGAGTGTCTGGAAGCCGAATTGGCCGATCTGGGGCCGACCTGGACGACCGCCGCCTGCCCAGTTCACGCAGTCGCAGGCAATGGCGCTCCGAAGTCCGGCCGCCCGCGAAGCGGCTGAGCCCCTTCAAGCTGCACTGCAACAACGAAATTCGGTTCAGAACCCCGCGTTTGGCGCCCTCTGGGCGATCCATCGCTTGATATTTTGCGGGTTAAATGGCGTACTGACCGCGTTTTCAAACAGAGGTGACACTATGCGCAAGATCGTCATTGTCGCGGGGCTGCTGATGGGCGCCGCGATGTTCACTGCTCCTGCCAATGCTGCCTATGTGGGCTGTGCGTGCGCCAAGCTTGGCGCGCCCATGGCCTGCACCGCCACGGTCCTCGACTGCAACACCAAGGTCGGCGGTGTCTGTCTGGCTACCTGCGCCTACGAACCGCCGAAGAAGACGATGCGTCGGCACAAGAAGAAGATGTAGACGGGCTGCAACGTTTGGCGACAAGGCTCCGTCTTGCGACGGAGCCTTTTGTTTTGCCCCGCGGACTGCCTGCCTTGGCGAAAGGGTTGACGGCAAGGGGCACATCACCCATTGACCTGTCGGGTGCGGGGACATTGCCCCGCGGAAACAGGCCATGCCGCTTCGACTCGACAACAAAAGCGCCGACTTTTCCGAGCGATTCTCCGCCTTCCTTGCCGTCAAGCGTGAGGCGGCGGCGGACGTGGAGGAGACCGCGCGCGGCATCCTCGCGCAGGTGAAGGTGCAGGGCGATCGCGCGCTCATCGCGCTGACGGAGAAATTCGACCGCATCGATCTCGCCAAAATCGGTCTGCGCGTCACCGCGGCGGAAATCGACGCGGCGGCGCCAGCTTGTAAACCCGAGGCGCTCGCCGCCCTCAGGCTCGCGCACGAGCGCATTGAGGCCTATCACCTGCGGCAGAAGCCGAAGGACGAGCGCTTTACCGACGCGCTCGGCGTCGAGATGGGTTCACGCTGGACCGCGATCGAAGCGGTCGGTCTTTATGTGCCGGGCGGCACCGCGGCCTATCCATCGTCGGTACTGATGAACGCAGTGCCGGCCAAAGTCGCCGGCTGCGCGCGGCTGGTAATGGTGGTGCCGGCGCCGGACGGCAAGCTGAGCCCCCTGGTGCTGGCGGCGGCGAAGCTCGCCGGCGTCGACGAGATCTATCGCATTGGTGGCGCGCAGGCGATTGCCGCGCTCGCTTTCGGCACCGAGAGCATCGCGCCGGTCGCCAAGATCGTGGGGCCCGGCAACGCCTATGTGGCGGCGGCCAAGCGCCTGGTATTTGGTCAGGTCGGCATCGACATGATCGCCGGGCCGTCCGAGGTTCTGATCCTCGCCGACAAGACCGGCAACGCCGATTGGATCGCCGCCGATCTGCTGGCGCAGGCCGAGCACGACACCAGTGCGCAGTCGATCCTGATCACCGACAATGTTGATCTGGCGGTGCAGGTCGAGATGGCGGTGGCTTCCCAGCTCAAGATGCTGCCGCGCGCTGATGTGGCGAGCGCCTCCTGGCGCGATTTCGGCGCCATCATCACGGTCGGCAGACTCGACGAAGCCATTGCGCTGGTCGACCGGCTGGCACCGGAGCATCTGGAAATCGCCGCGGCCGACGCCGAAAAGCTTAGCAGCCTCATCCGCAATGCTGGCGCGATCTTCATCGGCGCACACACACCGGAAGCCATCGGCGATTACGTGGCGGGCTCCAACCACGTGCTGCCGACTGCGCGCTCGGCGCAATTCTCCTCCGGGCTCGGCGTGCTCGATTTCATGAAACGCACGTCAATTCTCAAATGCGGTCCTGAGCAGTTGCGCGCGCTTGGGCCCGCCGCGATCGCGCTCGGCGAAGCCGAAGGTCTTGCCGCCCACGCCCGCTCTGTTTCGATCCGCCTCAATCTGAAATGAGCCCGCCGAAATCACCGCCCACCGCGGGCAATCAGCGCCTGGTTTCGGTCAACCTCGACGAGGCATCGATCGGGCGCGCCAATGAGGACGTCGAGCACGAGCGCGAGGTCGCGATCTACGACCTGCTCGAGAAAAACTCGTTCGCGCCGGTCGGGCATGCCGGCGGGCCTTACGCGTTGCATCTCAGCGTCAACAGCAACCGCCTGGTGTTCGACATCCGCCTGGAGGACGGCACGGCCGTGGTCGCGCATTTGTTCTCGCTCAGTCCACTGCGCCGGATCGTCAAGGACTACTACATGATCTGCGACAGCTATTATCAGGCCATCCGGACAGCCACGCCCGACAAGATCGAGGCGATCGACATGGGCCGGCGCGCCATTCATGACGAAGGCTCGCAAATCCTAATGGAGCGGCTCAAGGACAAGGTGGCCGTCGATGCCGACACCGCGCGCCGCCTGTTCACGCTGATTTGCGTACTGCACTGGAAGGGCTGACCCCTTGGCAGCGCCTGAGCGCCCTTCACGCCCGCATGCGGTGCTGTTTGCCTGCGGCATGAACGCGGTGCGCTCGCCGATGGCGGCCGGCCTGTTTCAGCAGTTGTTCGGAAAGACGACCTACGTCGCCTCGGCCGGCGTGCAAAAGGGGGAACTCGATCCCTTCGTGGTGGCCGTCCTGGAGGAGATCGGCATCGACATTGCGCGCCACAAGCCGGTCACGTTCGAGGAATTGGACGAGCTGGAAGGGCTCAATTTCGATCTGATCGTGACGCTGTCGCCGCCCGCCCACCACAAGGCGCTGGAGCTTACGCGCACGAACGCTGCCGCGGTCGAATATTGGCCGACCGCCGACCCGACCGCCATCGAGGGCAGCCGCGAGCAGCGGCTCGATGCCTATCGCGAGGTACGCGACCAGCTGCTGGCGCATATCCGCGAACGTTTCGGGCAAGCGGCGGGAGGGAATGAGTGAGTTTTGCCCTCTCCGCGCGCTTCACGGGGGAGGTAAGACCCCTCGGGTTGTGAAAATAGTCTCGTTCCGCTAGTTTCCGCCGCCATCGCAATGGTTTTTCCTCAATTTCGGTGTCGCGGACAATGATTGGTCGGCCCAAATTCGTGCTCGCTTCAGGCTCGCCGCGGCGGCTCGCTCTGATCAATCAGGCCGGCATCGACCCGGACGCGCTCAAGCCCGCGGATCTCGACGAAACCCCGCTGCGCGGCGAAATTCCGCGCGCTTATGCCAACCGTCTGGCCCATGCCAAGGCGGCCACCGCGCTGGAGAATGTGAAGCTCGACGATGAGCTGCGCGGCGCCTTTATCCTGGCCGCCGACACGGTGGTGGCGGTTGGCCGGCGCATCCTGCCGAAGGCCGAGCTGCTCGACGAGGCGGCACAGTGCCTGCGCCTGCTGTCGGGCCGCAGCCATCGCGTCTACACCTCAATCTGTCTGGTCACGCCGAAGGAGGCGTTCCGCCAGCGCCTCGTGGAGACGCGCGTGCGCTTCAAGCGGCTATCGGACGAGGATATCGAATCCTACCTCGCCTCCGGCGAATGGCGCGGCAAGGCTGGCGGCTATGCGGCGCAAGGGATCGCCGGGACCTTCATCGTGAAGATCGTCGGCTCCTACAGCAATGTCGTTGGCCTACCGCTCTATGAGAGCATGAGCCTGCTGGGGGGCGAGGGCTACCCGATCCGCTTCGGCTGGCTCAATGCGATCTAGCGCGTGATCCCGAAATGAACGAGATCGACCGCAAGAATTTCACCGCGCGCTGTCCGATCTGCGGCAAGGCGGCCGACCAGGCGTTCAAGCCGTTCTGCTCCAAGCGCTGTTCTGACATTGATCTCAATCGATGGCTGTCCGGGGTCTATGCCGTTCCGGTGAAGGAAGACGAAGACGAGGACGGCGAACGCCCGCGCGACGCGGAGCCGGACGAGAAGTCATGACCGCCTCCACGCCCGCCACGGATTGGCCCGACCGGCTGTTCGATACCTTCAAGCGCGCCGGCATTCGGCAGGTCGGTTATGTGCCCGATGCCGGCCATGCCCGGCTGATCGATCGCTGCCGCGCCGATCCGCAAATTTGTGACGTAGTGCTCACTACCGAAGAAGAGGGCGTGGCGCTGGCCGCCGGCGCCTGGCTCGGCGGGGTACGCGCCGCGCTGCTGATGCAGTCGAGCGGGCTCGGCAACTGCGTCAACATGTTTTCGCTGGCGCGCACCTGCCGGTTTCCGCTGCTGATGCTGATCACGATGCGCGGCGAATGGGAGGAGTTCAATCCCTGGCAGGAGCCGATGGGCTCCATCGTCGATTCCGTCCTCAAGCTTTGCGACGCGGAGGTCTATCGCGTGCGAACGCCGGACGAGGTCGAAGGCGCCGCCGAGCGCGCCGTGCAGCAGGTGTTCGGCAATGAACGCATTGCCGCCGTGGTTCTGTCGCAGGAACTGATCGGCAAAAAAGTGTGGACCAAATGAGATTAGAGCGCCGCGCCGCCATGGCCACGCTGCTCGCCGATCGCGGCGACGACCTGCTGGTGGTGCCGGGGCTCGGCTCGACCTGCTGGGACCTCGCCGCTGCCGGCGACAACGACCGCAACTTTTATCTGTGGGGCGCCATGGGTGGCGCCGTCATGATCGGGCTGGGCTTGGCATTGGCGCAGCCGGACAGGCGCGTCGCGGTCATCACCGGCGACGGCGAGATGTTGATGGGGCTCGGCTCGCTCGCCACCGTCGGCGTCCAGCGTCCGCCAAACCTCGCCATCGTCGTGTTCGACAATGGCGTCTATGGCGAGACCGGCATGCAGCCAAGCCACACGCAAAGCGGCGTCGATCTGCTGAAGGTGGCCGGCGCCTGCGGCATCGGGCCGTGCCTCGACGTGCGCGATGAGGCCGCCCTGGCCGATCTTGCCCGCCGCCTGAAAGGGCTCGACGAGACGCTGTTTGCCCGCGTGCTGATCGCGCCGGAGGAGCCGCCGCGGGTGCTGCCGCTGCGCGATGGTGTCGCGCTCAAACAGCGATTCCGTGCCGCTATTGGGGTGGAATCTCGAATTTAGCGGCGTTTTGGTGCTGTTCTGGACAGTGCGGAATCGAGCCTTTATAACGCCGCGCTCTGCTTGCCCGCTCGTGTTGAGCGGGATTGGAGCCCAGGTAGCTCAGTTGGTAGAGCATGCGATTGAAAATCGCAGTGTCGGTGGTTCGATTCCGCCCCTGGGCACCAGCCACCGTTCGCGGATGTTTTCAAACGCTCTAGGGGCGAGTAATTGGTTGCGGGGTAATAGAGTAGGTTTTGGGACCAGCCCCCGGCCCTATACGGGTTAGAAACGGCTGTCCTCATCCTTAATGGATCCTTAATTTGCGTCTCGGTCGCTCTAGTTGCAATCCGTGATGCCGCCGTCGTCACCATCGCCGAACGCAATGCAATCAAATGATGG
>CAVUGR010000006.1:0-431265 GCA_963741115.1 uncultured Alphaproteobacteria bacterium
GAAGGCAGCCCCATCCGAGCATTGTGCTGGCCGCTCGCTGACGTGGCAAGCCTGCCCACGCAGCTGGCTATTGACTGGCCGATCATTCGCACTGTTCCGGTTCCAGACCGGCACGGTCGGCGGAAGGGGGCGGGTTAGAGGTCGATGAGGGTGCCTTCGGCGGCGACGGTGACCCGCGGATCGGCGCGGAAGCGGGCGGCGAGCGCGTCGAGCGCGTCGTCGGTGCGGTCCGGCTTGTGGTGGAACAGCAGGACGCGGCGGCGCCCGGCCGGCGGGCCAGGCCGACCGCGTAGTCCGCCGCCGCGTGGCCGAACGAGGCCTCGGCGGCGACCTCGTCCGGCAGCAGGAACGCGTCGTGGATCAGCAGGTCGACGCCCGCGGCCAGGGCGAGCGCGGCCGGGTGGTACTCGCCCCAGCCGTCGGGACCCGGGCCGAGCGCGGTGGGGCAGTGGTCGGGGAGGTAGGCGACGGCCGAGCGGCCGTCGCTGACCCGGTAGCCGAAGGTGCGGCCGCCCTTGTGCGGGACCTCCTCGCCTCCACCGTCGAAGCCCTCGGCCTTGAACGCGCCGGGCGGCCAGCGTGCCGAAGGACCACTCGCCGCGCAGGTCGCCCGGCGTGATCGGGAAGTGCGGCGGCGACATCCCCCGGCCAGCACCTCCTCCGCAGCTGCCTGCCCGCCGTGGCCTCCTGTTCGGGCAGCAGCAGCGTGACCCGGGCGTCGTCGCGGTCCCCGGCCGCGAAGAAGGGCAGCCCGTGCACGTGGTCCCAGTGCAGGTGGGTGAGGAGGATGGTGCCGGCGAACGGCGCGCCGCCGAGCAGCCCGGTGACCCGGCGCATGCCGGTGCCCGCGTCGAGGATCGAGCGCGCGGCGCCTCGCGGCGCCGTCGGCTGGGCGATGGCCACGCACGAGGTGTGGCCGCCGTAGCGGACGAACTCCGCGCCCGGCGCGGGCGTCGAGCCGCGGACGCCGCAGAGGTGGATGCGCACGCTCAGCCTCGCACGCCCTCTTCGCGCCGGTGCCCGGTGGCCAGCTCGGCGAGGTCGGACAGGTCGAGCTGCACGGCGGGGACCGAGGCGACCCGGCACGGGGTGACCGCGACGAGCGTGGAGGTCCTGGTGCCGCCCTCCAGCAGGGCCCGCTCGCCGAGCAGGGCCCCGGGCCCGTACTCGGCCAGCCGGCTCGCCGTCCCGCTCGACCCGGATGACGCCGTCGAGGACCAGGTAGATGTCGCTGGCCGGGTCGCCCTGGCGGACCAGTTCGGCGCCGGGCTCGAGCTGGCTGATCCGCGGCCTGGCGCCGCCGTGCATGAGCTGCACGGACAGGGTCTGCTCCAGCGCGGTCTCGACCGCGGTCACCAGGGCCGGGGAGTCCTCGTCGCCCCACGGCGTGTGGCGGCCGAACGACATCCGGGACCAGTCGGCGTAGTCGGTCAGGCCGGACTTGTGCGCCAGGCGGCCGTCGGCGTCGTAGATCCAGTGCCGGGGGAACCGGCTGGCGCCCGTGACCGAGTACTCGGCCCGGCCGTCGGCGTGCAGGGTGAGCGACAGCGTGGTCCACACCAGCGGCGCCTGCCACTGGACGAAGGGCCGCCGCCGCACCCGCCGCGGCGCGGGCAGGCCGGTCCGGCCGCCGGTGGTCTGGACGAAGCGCATCCACGACTCACCCCGCTCCGGCTCGCGCTGGAGGTCGGGCAGCGCGACCGCCTGGAAGGTGTGGCGTCAGGCCGCCCAGCCTGACGGTGGTGGAGCCCATCAGCCCGCCGCCGCTCGTAGCCGCCGCCGGTGATGCGGCCGGAGTCGTCGACCTCGATCCAGGCGCGCAGCAGGTTCGCGAAGCGGAACCGGTCCGCCGCCCGCAGCTCCTCGATGTCGCCGAGATCCGCCGGCGGCGGGTCGTCGTAGTGGGTGAACCCGGAGTCGAACGCCATCCGGGTGGCGCCGGTGACGGCCTCGGACGGGATCCAGGACAGTGAGGTGACAGAGCTCTCGTATCGCATGCACCGATGCTCACGCTCGATCGCGCCAGCGTGGCAGGGTGCTGGCCGCTGATTCTGCGGCGTGCTAGCACCACCTGCTCAGGCATGCCTGCCTACTGGCTGGCGCGCCGGCTGGTGTGCGACAACTGGGCAGGTGGAGCATAACGGCGCAGGCCCGCACGGCCCGATCAGCGTCTTCCTCGCGGACGACAACCTGATCGTGCGCGAGGGCGTCCGCGCGCTGATCAACGCCCGAAGCGACCTGCACGTGGTCGGGGTGGCCGCCGACTACGACGAGCTGGTGAGCGGCGCCGAGGCGACCCGGCCGCAGGTGCTGGTCACCGACATCCGGATGCCGCCGTCCTTCCAGCGCGAGGGCATCGACGCCGCCCAGGAGGTGCGCAAGCGCCACCCGGGCACCGGGGTCGTGGTGCTCTCCCAGTACGACGACCCCGAGTACGCGGTCTCGCTGCTGGCCGAGGGCTCGGCCGGCTACGGCTACCTGCTGAAGGACCGCGTCGCCGAGGGCAACCAGCTGGTCGACGCGATCCGGGCGGTGGCCACCGGCGGCACCGCCCTCGACCCGGCGATCGTCGAGGCGCTGGTCGCCCCGGTGGTCCCGGACGGCGGGCCTGCAGCCCGCGGAGGAGGAGCTGCTCGGCATGGTCGCCGAGGGCAAGACGATCAAGGCGATCGCCGCGGCGCGCCGGGTGCCGCCCGAGGCGGTCGCCGCGGAGGTCGAGGCGGTGTTCGTCAAGCTGGCCCAGGGCGTGTCCGCGGGGAGCGACAGCGCGCTGCGCCGGCTCCGCCTGCTGCACCAGGCCATCGTCGACCGCGAGGAGCAGGGCGAGACGCTGTCCCGGCTGCTGCCCGAGCGGCCTGGCCGAGAAGCTGCGGCAGGAGCGGCGCGGACATCGGGGAGACCGAACGGGTGATGGTGACCGTGCTGATGAGCGACATCCGCTCGTACTCGGCCATCGCCGAGCACGCCGACCCGAGCCAGCTGGCCGGGCAGCTCAACACGCACCGCGCCGCGATGAACCACGCCATCCTGGGCCAGGAGGGCACCGTCATGCAGTTCGTCGGCGACGCGGTGATGGCGGTCTTCGGCGCGCCGTTCCCGCAGCCCGACCACGCCGACCGCGCGGTGGCCGCGGCGCTGGCCATGCACGCCCTGCAGGCGGAGATCAACGACCGCTGGCGCGCCGACGGCCTGCCGCCGTTCGGCCTCGGCCTCGGGCTGTCGACCGGCGAGGCGGCGGCCGCGCTGCTCGGGTCGGCGGAACGGCTGGAGTACACGCTGGTCGGCGACACCGTCAACCTGTCCCAGCGGCTGCAGCAACTGGCCGAGCCCGGCGAGACTGTGTTGTCCGAGGCCACGTTCAAGGCGCTGCGCACCGCAGGTGGCGGCCGCCGCCCTCGGCGCGCAGCGGGTCAAGGGACGCGACACTCCGGTCTACGGCCTACAAGATCATGGACCGAACGCTGCGGGCGCGGACGGCGTACGCGAGCAGCCGTCACCCGGGCGGGGGCACGATGAGCGAGAACCGTCCGGCCTGCCGTGCGCGGCGTGCGCAAGACCTTCGAGGCCGAGAACGCGCCGGTCCGGGCGCTGCGCGGGGTGAACCTGACCGTCGACGGCGGGCGAGTTCGTGGCCCTGATGGGCCCGTCGGGCTGCGGCAAGTCCACGCTGCTGAACCTGGTGGCCGGGCTGGACACGGCCGACGAGGGGAAGATCACGGTCGCCGGCGAGCAGGTGACCGGGCGGAGCGAGGATGACCTGGCCCGGATGCGCCGCCGCCACATCGGCCTCGTCTTCCAGTTCTTCAACCTGCTCGAGGGCATGACCGTGCTGGAGAACGTGGCCCTGCCCGCGGTCATCGCGGGCCGCAAGCGCAAGATGGCCGAGACCCGGGCCCGGGACCTGCTCGACCTGCTCGGCATCGGCGACAAGGCCGCGGCCGTGCCCGGCGTGCTGTCCGGCGGCCAGCGCCAGCGGCTGGCCATCGCCCGCGCGCTGGCCAACGAGCCCACCCTGCTGCTGGCCGACGAGCCGACCGGCGCGCTGGACTCCGAGGGCGGAAGCGAGGTCATCGAGCTGCTGCGCCGGCTGCACCGGGGCGGCCAGACCATCGTCCTGGTCACCCACGACCCGGACGTGGCCGCGGCGGCCGAGCGCGTGGTGCGGATGCGGGACGGACGGATCACCGATCCCGAGCCGGCGCATCGGCAAGGACGCCGTCATCGGAGCCCGCTGACCATGAATACCGCGGTCACCGCCGGGGCCGGCCGCCAGGTCCTGCCCGGGCTGCGGCGCCGCCGGTGGCGACCGTGGCCGTCGCGGCGGTCGGGCTGCGGGTATCCGGCCTGGGGGTGATCGACGCGATCGGTTTCGCCCTGGTCGATCGCCTGGGCGATCGCCGGCGCTGGTCCTCGCGCGGGCCGCGGACCGCACCGCCCACTGGCTGATCGCGCTGGGCGCGCTGACCGGCGCGGTCGCGCTGACCGCGGCCCGGCTGCGCGGCCAGTACCAGGCGGCCGCGGCAGCACGCGGCGCGGGTGCTGGCCACGCTGGCCGGCGCCGCTGGTCATCGCGATCAGCTTCCACTTCCTGCTCGCGCTGCCGGACGGCCGGCTGGGCCGGCCGGGGCGCCGTGCTCGTCGCGGGCCTCGGCTACGCCAGCGCGGTCGGCACCGGGATCGGGCTGGCGGTCGCCGGACGAGCCGTTCCCGCTCATGGCGGGCGGGCTGATCTGGCTGCTCGCGGTGCTGTGCGCCCTGCCGGCCACCCGGCTGCGCTACGTCAGGGCGGCGGGCCGCGACAGGGAGCGGATGCAGTGGCTGGGGACCGGCGTGGTCGTGGCCGCCACCGTCGCGCTGGTCAGCGCGGTGCTGCACCTGCTGGTGGGCTGGCCCGAGTCGGCCGGCGCGGTGGCGGCCAGCGCCGCCGTGGTGGTGCCGCTGGCCGTGATCGCTGGCGGAATGGCCGCCGCTCGCGCCGGCACGGCGGGCGGCGTCCTCGTGCAGGTGCTGTCGGCCGCGGGCTCGGCCGCCGTGGTCGCGGTCATCTACCTGGTGATCGTGCTCGGCCTCGGGCGAGGCGCCCGGCGACGCCGCCGACCGCAGGCTGCTCGGGCTCTCCATGCTCGCGGCCGCGCTGGCGGCGATCGGGTACCGTGCCGGCCCGGGGGCGCCTGGCCGCCTTCGCCACCAGGTTCGTGTACGGCACCCGGGAGGCGCCCGACGAGGTCGCTGCGCACGTTCGGCAGCCGGCTGACCCGCGCCATCGCCATGGACGAGCTGCTGCTGCAGCTGGCCGAGTCGCTGCGCAAGACCATGCGCGCTGGACAGCGCCGAGGTCTACACCGGCGCGGGCGACGTGCTGGAGCGCACGGTGTCGGTCCCGGACGCGGGCCGCAAGTCGATCGTGCTGACCGACCGGGAGCGGCCGGTCGTGACCCGGGCCGGGGTGTCGGGGAGCGCGTGGGCCGTCGGTCTGGCTGCCCGCGCTGCTCGACGGGCGCGAACAGGCTCAGCTGCGGGTCGCGCCGATCAGCCACGCGGGCGAGCTGCTCGGCCTCATCGTGGTCGAGCGGGCCGCCCGCGCGGACACCTTCACCGACGAGGACGACCGCGTGCTGACCGAGCTGGCCCGCCAGGTCGGCCTGGCCTTCCACAACTCCCAGCTCGACTCGGCGCTGCAGACCACGCTGGACGAGCTGCGCAAGCAGGCGGACGAGCTGCGCGAGTCGCGGGCCCGGATCGTCGCCAGCGGGGACGCCGAGCGCCGCCGGGTCGAGCGCAACCTGCACGACGGGGCCCAGCAGCACCTGGTGGCGCTGGCGGTCAACCTCCGCCTGGCCCGGGACATCGTCGCCGACGACCCGGAGGCGGCCGGCGAGATGCTCGACCAGCTGGCCGACGACGTGCAAGCAGACCATCCAGGAGCTGCGCGAGCTGGCCCACGGCATCTACCCGCCGCTGCTGGCCGACAGCGGCCTGCGGAGACGCGCTGCGCGCGGCCGCGAGCCGCAGCCCGCTCGGTCGTGGTGACGGTGGCCGACGGCATCGGCCGCTATCCCGCCGAGATCGAGGCCGCGGTCTACTTCTGCTGCCTGGAGGCGCTGCAGAACGCGGCCAAGCACGCGCCGGACGCGCACGGTGGAGATGCAGGCTGTGGGAGGAGTCCGGCGGCCTGCTGTTCTCGGTCACCGACGACGGCCCGGGGTTCGATCCCGCGGCGCCCAGCCGCGGTCACGGGTTCGTCAACATGGCCGACCGGCTCGGCGCCATCGGCGGCACGGTGCGCTGGGACTCCGAGCCGGGGCACGGGGCCGCGGTCAGCGGGTCGGTCCCGCTGGTCCCCTAGGCGACAGCGGGCTGTCACAGCCGGGCGAAGGCGCCGGAGTCCCGCTCCTCCCACAGCTGCCGCAGCGCGTCGGCGCCGAAGCGCTCCTTGTTGACGTAGGCCCGCTGGCCCCGCTCGCGGTCGCGCTGCGGCGGCAGGTCCGCCAGGTCGTAGGTGGAGCAGAGGAAGACCACGACGTCCGGATGGGCCGCCACGATGCGGCGGGTGGCCTCGATGCCGTTCATCTCCGGCATGTTGATGTCCATCAGCACCAGCGCCGGGTGCAGCTCGTCGACCAGCGCGACCGCCTCGGCGCCGCTCGACGCCTCGCCCGCCAGCTCGAAGCACGGCAGGCGGCGGAGCACGGCCTTCACGGCGATCCGGAAGGGCGCCTGGTCGTCGACGACGAGGACGGAGTGCGGGCTGCTCACATCTCCAGCTTCGCACAGGCCGTGCGGGCCGGGAGTGTGCTGCCACACCGCACGCGGTGGGGTCAGCTTCCCTGTCCCCGGCCCAGGAACAGCAGCACCGCCTTGACCCGGCGGTTGACGTCCTTCTCCTCGGTCAGGCCCAGCTTGGAGAAGATCGAGTTGGTGTGCTTCTCCACCGCCCGCTCGGATACCGCCAGCGCCGCGGCGATGGCGGCGTTGTTCTTGCCCTGCGCCATCTCGGCCAGGATCTCCGTCTCCCGCGGCGGTCAGCCGGTCCAGGCTGGACGCCTGCGGGTGCGACCGCGACCGCACCAGCTCGTCGACGACCAGCGGGTCGATCACCGAGCCGCCGCTGGCCACGGTCGCGGATGGCGCGGACCAGGTCGTCCACGCTGGCCACCCGCTCCTTCAGCAGGTAGGCCCGGCCCGCCGAGCCGTGCTCGAGCAGCGCCACGGCGTAGCCGGGCGCGGTGTACTGGCTCAGCACCACCACGCCGACCTGCGGGCGGTGCTCGCGCAGCCAGGCGGCGGCCTGGATGCCCTCGTCGGTGCCGGTCGGCGGCATGCGGATGTCGGTGACCACGACGTCCGGCTCGCAGCGCTCGATGACGTCGAGCAGCTCGGGCAGGTCGGACGCGGCGCCGACCAGCTCGAAGTCCTGGTTCGCCGCGACCAGCCGGGAGACGCCCTCCCGCAGGAGGACGTTGTCCTCGGCCAGCGCCACCCTGATGGTGGTCATCCCGCCCGATCGTAGCGTGGCGGCTCTTACTCGGTGCGCAGGATCTGCGCGGTGCGCAGCCGCGCCGCGCGGCGGGCGGGCCAGGCGGCCAGCAGGTTGGCGGCCAGCAGGGCCAGCGGCCCGATCAGCAGCAGAGCGCCGAGCGCCAGCGGGCGGCTGGTAGGCCAGCGGCGTGATGTTGGCGGCGGCGCGCCAGAGGGTCCGGCCGAGCGCGAGCCCGAGCGGGATGCCGAAGGCCAGCCCGATGACGCGCGAGCAGGGTGGCCTGCGTGACGATCACCAGCCGGGACTGCCGCCGGGTCAGGCCGAGCGCGCGCAGCACGGCCAGTTCGTGGCTGCGGCGGCGGACCGCGATGGACAGGGCGTGCCCGATGGCACCGACGGCGAGCACGGCGAGGAAGGCGCTCAGCGCCAGCGGCAGCGCGGCCACGTCCTTGACCGCCTGGACCATCGGTCAGCGGAGGCGGGGGCCTCGAAGGCGAAGGCCTGCCCGCCCTTGATGGCCGCCGCCTTGGCGGTCAGCCGGCGCGCCACCGCCTGGGCGTCGGCGCCGGGCCGCAGGGCGACCGTCGGCGAGGTGGAACTTGAAGGCGGAGTGCGCACCGCGGAAGAGCCGGTCGTACCCGGCCGCGGTGAGCCAGGCGCCGTCGGCGTACTCGTTGTGCGGACCGACCGGCACGAAGCCGATGCCGGTCACGGCATGGCCCGCGGCGACCGTGCCGCCGGTAAGCCGGACCACCGAGCCGGTGACCGCGTGCAGCTCGCTGGCGGTGGTGCGGGGCGAGCACGACCTCGTCCGGCGCGGTCGGCATCCGCCCGCCGTGAGCACCACCGGCACCGGCTTGCCCGCCACCGGGTCGTAGGTGAAGCTCTCCACCGAGACCTGCCCGGACTGCGGCGCCGCCGATCCGCGCGTCGTCGACGCCGGTGACGTCCGGGTCGGCGGCCACCGCCCGCGAGCACCTGGTCGACGGGCCCGAAGTCCTGGCCGTTGTAGGCCGAGGAAGGCATCCAGCTGGTAGGTCTGGCCGAACCGGGCCGGGTTGGCGGCGGCGTCGGACACCCCGGCCGCGAAGGTGAAGCGCGGCCACCACGCCCAGCACGCCGACCACCGCGCCGAGCAGGGCGGGCCGGACCGGCACCGCCCGCCGGCCCGCGCCCGGCTCCAGCGCGAACCGGGCGCCGATCACGACGGGCACGCCGATCCCGGCGGCCGCGGCGGCCGCCGCGACGGCCGGACGCGGCGCGGGACGGCTGCCGCCCGCGGGCGGTGCAGCGCCAGGGCCACGCGGCGGTCGCCGATCCGGCCGCCACCAGGACGGGCGCCAGGACCCAGCCGGGCGCCGAGGATCAGCCAGTCGGCGTCCGACGCCCGGGTGGGCTCGCGTAGGACGCCGCGCCGATCGGCATCCAGCGCGAGGCCGACGATCGCCGCCGCCGACACCGAGCGTGGCCCCGGCCGCCGCGGCCAGGAACGGGCGGCGCCGGCGGCCGACGCGACGGCCTGGCGCGGCGTCATGCCCACCGCCTGCAGGACCTGGAGGTCGGCCACGGTCGCCGAGGTGTACCTGGCCACGGACTGGCCGATCAGGAAGAGCGCCGCCACCAGCGCGGCCAGCCGCGAAGGCGAGCAGGCAGGCGGTCTCGTACCGGGTGATCCGCACGATGTGCGCCGCCGAAGTACTCACGGTTGTTCCACACGTCGATGTCCGACCGGCCGGTCACCCGCGCCAGGTCGGCGCGGAACTGCGGGGATGGCCGCGACGCCGCCCTTGAGCCGGAGCAGCGCGTTGATGTACTCTGTCCGCTGGTGCCGACGATGTTGGCGCGGTAGCTGGCGAACAGCGCCGGCGAGGGCAGCACGCCGCCCTTCGACCCGGGCCTCCGCGGTCGCGGACCCGAAGACGCGTGCGCCCCACCCCGACGATCCGAGCCCGGATCACCGGGCCGTGCGCCGGCCGGTGGTCCCGTCAGTCCTGGGTCGACCTGCTTCGGGGTGGCCAGGCGCAGGGTCACGGTGTCGCCGACGCCCTTGCCGTAGGCCGCCGCGAACCGCGGGCGTGACGAGGACCTCGTCGGCGCGGCTGGGGTCGACAGGCGCCCGGCTAGCAGCGCCGGTCGCTCGATGGTCCGGGCCATCTCGGCGTCGACCGGCGGGAACCCGACGAGCGCGTCCGGGCAGCAGGTCAGCGTCGAACGGGGTGCCGTAGACCGGGAACTCGGTCAACGTCGGCGACCTCGGGCAGGGCCCGGACCGCGTCCCAGTCGAAGCCCGGGCTGGTTGGGCAGCACGGTGACGGTCGCGGGCAGCGTGCGACCGAGCAGCCGGTCGAACGCGGTCTGCCCGCGGCGGGCGCCGGCGGCGGCGGTCGAGCACCGTCGCCGCGGCCAGCGCGACGAGCAGGGCCAGCACGAGGAGCGACCGCCATCGCCGGCGCACCTCGAGGCGCAGCCAGGTCATGGTGATACGCACACACGCCCCCCACGGTCAGAACACGGTAGGTCCCAGTAGATGACCTGCGACGGCCCGGCGGCAAGAGTGCTAGGGCGAACGGGCGGGATGCTGGCCCCACGACGACCGGTGTGCTGCCATCCCGGGGTCGCGCCGGGGAGCATGCTGTACGCGGCCGGTGCCGCTCGGCACAATGAAGCGGTATGGGAGGGAAAACAATTCTGGTCGCGCTGGCCTGCGGCCGGTCGGCGATCCGGGATTCCTGGCGGCAGGCGCTGGCGCTGGCGCTGCTGGGGGGCCTGCTCGGCGGGGTGGCCCTCGGGGCGGTGGCCGGCGCGCGGCGCACCGCTGGCGCCGGTCGGTCCGGTGCGCCGGTTCGACCCGGACCGCGGGATCAACGCCGACGGGCTCGTCCTCGGCGCGGGCGCGGCCGTGTTCTGCCTGGCCCTGCTCGGCCTGCTGGCCGTGCTGGCGGTCCGGTCGGTCCGGCCGCGCGCAAGCGGGGCGGGCGTCGGCTCGTCCGCCGTGGCCCGGGCGGCGGCCGCCGCCGGGCTGCCTGGCCGCCGCCGTCGTGGGCACCCGCAACGCGTTCGAGCCGGGCGCGGGCGTGCGGGCGGTCCCGGTCCGCTCGGCGCTGCTCGGTTCCATCGCGGCCGTCACCGCGGTGGTGACCGCGGTCGTGTTCAGCGCCAGCCTGAGCGGCCTGAGCACGCATCCGGCCCGCTACGGCTGGAACTGGGATCTGGCCATCCAGGCCGAATCCGGGGTACGGGAGCTTCGCTCCGGGGGTGATGAAGAAGCTGATCCAGGACCAGCCTGCCGTGGCCGGCTGGTCGGAGTTCGCGTTCGCGCAGCTTCCCGTGGACGGCCGGTTCGTCCCGGCGCTCGGCCTGCGGCGCCAGCTCGGCTCGGTGCAGCCCCCCACCACCAGCGGCCACGCGCTCTCCGGTCCCGGCCAGATCGAGCTGGGCACGGTGACGCTGCGCCAGCTCGGCAAGAAGGTCGGGGACCGGATCCGGATCGGCATCCCGCCGTTCGAGCAGACGGTCGTGATCACGGGGACGGTGACGCTGCCCTCGTTCGGCGTGGGCGGGGCCGATCATCCCTCGCTCGGGCGTGGTGCCATGATCGGAGAGGACACCCTGCTGGCGGCCGTGGGCGAGGGCGGGGGGCGGCCGCTCACATCCCAGTCGGTACCGGTCTTCTCCTCGGCGGTGGCGATCGACCTGGCCCCGGGTACCACCGGGGCGCAACGGGCCCGGCTGGTGGACCGGATCGTCTCGGCCAACCCGGACGGGACTCCGGGCGGCAGCTATGAGCTGCAGCCACGCGCGGGCCTCGGCGATCGTCAACACCGAGCAGATGGGCAGCCAGCCGCTCGCGCTCGCCCTCGGCCTGGCCGTGGCGGCGGTGCTGTCGCTGGCCCTGACCGTGCTCAGCCTGGTCCGGCGGCGCCGGCGCGAGCTCGCCCTGCTCAAGGCGCTCGGCATGACGCGCAGCCAGGTCAGGGCGGTCATCGCCTGGCAGACCACGCTGACGTTGCTGATCGCCGTCGCAGTCGGCGGCGCGCTGGGCATCGCCGGCGGCCGGCTGGCCTGGCACGCCTTCGCCGGCTCGCTCGGGGTCGTGCCGATCGTCGAGGTCCCGGGGGCCGCGCTCGATCGCTCGGCCTGGCCGCGCTGGTGCTGGCCGGCAACCTGCTGGCGTCGCTGCCCGCGACCGTGGCCGCGCGGACCCGGCCCGGGGTCAGCCTGCGGACCGAGTAAGCCGGGTAACTAGCCCCAGACCTCCCGGGCGGTCTCCACGATCAGGCGGAGCTTGGCCACCTGATCGTCGTAGGTCAGCGCGTTGCCCTCGAACGTCGAGGAGAACCCGCACTGGCCGGACAGGCAGATCTGGTCCAGCGGAACGAACTTGGCCGCCTCGTCGATCCGCCGCTTCAGGTCGTCCTTGGACTCCAGCTCGGGACGCTTGGTCGTGACCAGGCCCAGGACGACCATCTTGCCCTTCGGCACGAACCGCAGCGGCTCGAACCCGCCGGAGCGCTCATCGTCGTACTCCAGGAAGAACCCGTCCACGGCCAGCTCGGAGAACAAGGCCTCGGCCACGAAGTCGTAGCCGCCGGAGGCGACCCAGGAGGAGCGGAAGTTGCCGCGGCACATGTGCGTGGTGATGGCCATGTCCGCGGGCTTGTCCTTGACCGCGTCGTTGATCTGCTTGATGTAGCGCAGGTGCATGTGCTCGGCGTCCTCGCCCCGTTCCGCGATCTCGGCGCGCTGGGCCGGGTCGTTGAGATAGGCCAGGGAGGTGTCGTCGAACTGCAGGTAGGTGCAGCCGAGCTCGCTCAGCCGCCGCACCTCGTCGGCGTAGGCGGCGGCCAGGTCCGACCAGAACTCCTCCAGGTCGGGGTAGACCGACTGGTCGACCGAGGCGGGCCCGCCGCGGTAGTGGACCATGTTCGGCGACGGGATGGTGAGCTTGGGCACGGCCGTGGTGACGTGGGACTTCAGGAACGTGAAGGCGTCGCCGAAGATCGTTTCGTCGATGTGGAGCTTGCTGTCGACACGGATCGAGGCCGGGGTGTACTCGATGTCCCCGGCCGCGTTGTGGAACTTCACGGCCAGGTTGCCCGGCGCCTTGGACACCCCGCCGAGGGCGTAGATGAAGTCCATGTGCCAGGAGGCCCGGCGGAACTCCCCGTCGGTGGCCGACTGCAGGCCGACCTCCTCCTGCATCCTGATCGCGCCGGGAATCTCCTGGTCCTCCACCGAGCGCAGGTCCGCCGCCGAGATCCGCCCGGCCGCGAAGTCCTCACGCGCCTTCAGCAGCCGCCGGGGACGGAGCAGGCTGCCGACATGATCGGCACGGAACGGGGGGCTGGTCCTGCGGGCCACTGTGCCTCCTAGACGGGAGTCGATGGGTCGGGATAGGTCAGGTCGATCGAGTCCTGGGGCACGCCGAGCGCCTGGCCGAGAATACCGCGCATAAGATTCTCCGGCACGAGGCAGTCGGCGCAGGCCTCGGGGCCGGCGGTGATCGTGACGCGGACCCGGTCACCCGCCTCCGCGATCGCCAGCAGGTAGCCGTCAGCCGCGAGGGTGGCGGCGATTTCCCCGGCTCGTTCGGTATCAATCATGAGCGGACCATGGTGAGGACCGGTTCGGTGGCGCTGGCGGTCCCCGACCACTCGCCGAAGATCCGGACCACCATCGAGATCGCGGCGTTGCGCGCGCCGGCCACCACGATCGGGACGTGCCGCGGCGACGGCAGGATGCGGGTGAAGGTGTCGTCCTGGCTGGTGTCGGCGTCGGCGAAGCGGGCGATGCCGCGCAGCCCGTTCTTCCCGGCCCGGCGCAGGTCGGCGCCGGTGCGGCCGCAGTGCTCCATCAGAGCGGCCTGGACGTCTTGCTTGGTGAAGCCGGCGCCGGCCAGCATCTGCGCGTGCTCCGGGCAGAACACCACGCCCGCCGAGGTGTCGCGGAAGATCAGCGAGCCGGTGCGCGAGATCGTGTCGGCAATGTCGTTGAGAACGTGCTCGGGGTCCGGGGTGTGCCGGTTGTCCACGAACTCGCACGTGCGCAGCAGCGTCGCCGACACCGCGCTCACCCCGGCGGGCTGTCCGCCGTCGACGGCGAACGGCGGCCACGGGGACTCCTCCTCGTTCTCCGCCAGGCAGATCGACCACCGGCCGGGCAGGCCCTGGGTGGCCTGCTCGAGCACGTGCGGGCGGATCCCGAAGGCGTTGCGGACGATCAGGCCGATGGCGCGGGCGACGGTGGCGTTCGGCCGGAAGCCGGGGCCGAACGCGCCGCCGGCCGTGTTGAAGCCGAGTTCGTGCCTCACCGGGCCGTTGACCACGATCATCGGGGCGGGCCCGCTGGTGGACTGCCAGCCGCCGCCGCGGGCGGCGCGCTCGCGCATCAGCGCGTCGAACGCGGCCAGCACCACCGGGAAGTACTCCGGCAGGCAGCCCGCCATGGCCGCGTTGACGGCGGCCAGGTAGACCGTGCAGTTCCGGCCGACCTGCTCGAGCTCGCCGATGACCTCGTTCGGGTTCCGGCTGGTGGTGGCCAGGAACTTCTCGACCAGCGGCTGCGACGCGGGGACCAGCGGCAGGCCGTCGGACCAGCCCTGGGCGTAGCAGTACTCGATGGCGGCCTGGGCTTCCTCGGGATCCGGGGTCTGTGTCATTCCGGCTCGGTGAGGAGGTTCATCACGTCGTCGAGGACCTGGGCGGCCCGTAGTTTCACCTGGTCGGGGGTGAGCACCGCGACCGGGTGGGGCGTGGTGGCGTAGCGGTAGCCGGGGGCGCCGCGGAGTTCGGCCATCGCGTCGGCGGTGACCGCGAAGGCGTCGCTGCAGATCGCCGCGGCCGGCAGGCCGGCCGCCTCGAACGCGATGCCGTCGGCCACGGCCGAGGCACTGCACGAGCCGCAGTCTCCGATGCCGGTGATGATCACGTCGCAGCCGGTCGTCATCTCCTTGACCAGGTTGTCGGGCGCGGGCGCCGCGAAGTTGACCTTGGTGCGGGCCATCGTGCCGGTCGCGCCGTGCTGCTGGACGAGGAGCCGGCCGACCTCGTCCAGGAACGGGGCGGCGTTCTGCTTGGTGTTGACCAGCAGGCCGACGGTGGCGCCGCGCAGGTCCCGGCGGCGCGGGGCGCGGGGCGCCCGGGGGGCGGTCGCGGTGGTTCCGGTGGGGTCGAGGATGGGGTACGGCATGCCTGGTTCCTTGCTAGTGCTCGTGCATGATGACGCCGCGGAGGTTCTTTCCGTCCATCATGTCCTGGTAGCCCTCGTTGATCTGGTCCAGGGTGTAACGCTGGCTGACCAGCTCGGTCAGCTTGATGTCGCCAGCCTGCCACAGGCCCAGGATCATCGGGATGTCGTACAGCGGGTTGGCCCCGCCGAACAGGGAGCCCTGCATCCGGCGGTGGTAGCCGATGAGGATGCCGCCGGGCAGCACCATGTCGTAGTAGCCGACGCCGGTGATCACGATGGTCCCGGCCTTGCCGGTCATGTTGACGGCCGCCTTGACCACCTCGTTGTCCATCTCGCCGACCGTGCAGATCACCTTGTCGGCGAGCTGGCCGCGGGTCATGTCGACGATGGCCTGGTGCGCCTG
This sequence comes from uncultured Alphaproteobacteria bacterium, assembly GCA_963741115.1. GTDB lineage: Bacteria > Pseudomonadota > Alphaproteobacteria > Rhizobiales > Xanthobacteraceae > Pseudolabrys. Next base: position 15,072 of record CAVUGR010000006.1, read on the forward strand.
CTCCGGGTCGCCGAACGCGTGCGTGGCGCCGAACTCCATCGCCTGCTCGCGCTTGTACTCCACCGGGTCGATCGCGATGACGTTCTTGCCGCCGGCGTACCTGGCGCCCTGCACGGCGTTCATGCCCACCCCGCCGGTGCCGAAGATCACCACGGTTTCGCCGGGACGCACGTCCGCCGCGTAGATGGCCGAGCAGAACCCGGTGGTTACCCCGCAGCTGACCAGCGCCGCCAGCTCGAACGGGATGTCGTCCTCGATCTTCACGCAGGACCACTCGGAGATGACGGCGCGCTCGGAGAACGTGCCGAGCACGCACATGCCGCCCAGGTCTTCTTTGCCGTCGTGGAACCTGAAGGTGCCGTCGGTCAGGCAGCCGATGGCGGCGTTCTTGCCGGCGTCGCAGAGGTTCTGGTGGCCGGTGGAGCAGTACCGGCAGGTGCCGCAGACGGGGATGTAGGAGCAGGCCACGCGGTCGCCCGTTTTTACCCTCGTGACCCCGGGGCCGGTCGCCTCGATCACGCCGGCGCCCTCGTGGCCGCCGACGAGCGGCAGGCGCGCGGTGCCGGTGGCCCGGATGTGCTCGTCGGAGTGGCACAGCCCGGCCGCCTCGAACCGGATGAGGACCTCGCCGGCCTTGGGCTCATCCAGGTCCAGCTCGGTGATTTCCCATGGCTGGCCGCCCTTGCGGAGCACCGCCGCCCGGGTCTTCATCATCTGGCTCCTCCCTGTCTTTGTTTTCATATCACGCGCTTCTCGTCGTCGAAAGTGTCATATATCGTGTGCCCCAGGCGCTTCTGGCGCGGTTATGGCCGTCACCTGATTCGCGTGGTCCGGCTCTGTGGCCGGCCCTAGTTGAGGGGTTTTGCCGTGGACGTGTCACTGGACGGGAAGGTGGCGCTGGTCACCGGGGCCGGGCCGAACATCGGCAGCGGCATCGCGCTGGCGCTCGCGCGCTACGGGGCGAAGGTGGCGTGCAACGACCTGGACCTGGAGGCGTCGAAGGCGGCGGTGCGGCGGATCTCGCGCAACGGCGGAGAGGGGCTGGCGCTGTCCGGTGACGTCAGCGTCGAGGCCGACGTGCTGGCGAACATCGCCTCGGTGCTCGACGCGTGGGGCCGGATCGACATCGTGGTCAACAACGCGGCCTGGCTGCACACGAACCACATCCTGGAAGAGGACCTGGCCTCCTTCAACCGCGCGATCACCATCGCGGTCAACGGCAACTTCCTGTTCACCAAGCACGCGGCGCTGGCGATGATCGAGCGGGATATCCGCGGGTCCGTCGTCTCGATCCTGTCCTCGAACGCGTGGCAGGGCGCCTCGGGCTTCATCGCCTACGCCACGCACAAGGGCGGCCTGGCCAACTTCGTCCGCGCCGCCGCGATGGACCTGGCGCCCTACGGGATCCGGGTCAACAGCTTCACCCCGGCCGCGCCGCGGCCGGACAACCCGGAGTTGCTGGCCCGGTGGCGCGCCGAGGGCCGCACCGAGCTGCGGCCGCGGGTGCCGCGGCCGGACCGGCCGTCCTGGTGGCGCGAAACCGGGACGTACGACGTGCGCGGGAACATCCCGATGGGCGAGCCGGCCACCCCCACCGACATCGGGCACTGCATCGCCTGGCTGTCGTCCGACTACGCCCGCCTGATCACCGGGTGCGATTTCGTCGTCGACGGCGGCGCCCGGGCCAAGTACTGGGCGTACACGCCGGACGCGGGCGCGGCGGCCGGCCCGGTTCCGCTGATTCCGCTGGACGTCTCGTCGGAGGCTTTTGATGAGTGACACGATTCGCGCGGTGGTGCAGACCGGGCCGCGGCAGCTGGAGATGCGGGAGTTCCCCCGGCCGGTGATCGGGCCTGACGACGGCGGGCTGCTGCGGGTCGAGGCGTGCGGGATCTGCGGCAGCGACGTGGAGCAGTACAAGGGCAGCATGGGCGGCCAGTGGCTGCCGATGGTGCCCGGGCACGAGCCGCTCGGGATCATCGAGGAGGTCAGCGACTCCGCGGCCGCCCGCTGGGGCGTCCGGCCCGGCGACCGGGTGGCGGTGGAGATCCTCATCCCGTGCCGGTCCTGCGACCTGTGCCTGGCCGGGCGGTACATGTCGTGCCGTCACCGGATCGGGAGCCACGGGGGCTCCAATCCGCCGGAACGCGGGCTCGGCCCGTGGGGCGGCTTCTCCGAGTACATCCACCTGCATCCGAACGCGATCCTGCACAAGGTCCGCGGCGATATCCCGGCCGAGGTCGCGGTGATGTTCAACCCGCTGGGCGCGGGCGTGCGCTGGGCGGCGCACCTGGGCGGGGTGGGGCTCGGCGACACCGTGCTGATCCTCGGCGCGGGCCAGCGCGGCCTCGCCGCCGTGCTGGCCGCCCGGACGGCGGGGGCCGGGACGATCATCGTGACCGGGCTCGGGCGCGATGCCGGCAAGCTGGCGCTGGCGCGCGAGTTCGGCGCCGATCACACGATCGACGTCGAGGCCGAGGACACCGTGGCGCGGGTTCTCGACATCACCGGCGGGACCGGGGCCGACATCGTGCTGGAGCTGACGCCGATGGCCCTGGCGCCGATCCTGGACGCGGTGCACGCCGTCCGGTGGGGCGGGCGGGTGGTGCTCGCCGGGCTGAAGGGCGGCCGCGCGGTCGAGCTGCCCACCGACCTGCTCATCAACAAGTCGCTGACCGTCATGGGCGCGTTCAGCGTGGACTCCCGCGCCTACGCCGAGGCGATCCGGCTGATCGAGGCGGGCCGGTTCCCGCTGGCGCGGATGCACACGCATACGTTCGGCCTTGAGGACGTGGCGCGGGCCATCGAGACGCTGGCCGGAGAGGTGCCGGGCGAGGACGCGGTGCACGTCGCGATCGTGCCGGGGACGTGACGTCCCGGTGCTGATCGACGCGCACGCGCACGTGATGCCGGGGTCGTTTCCTTCGGCTCCGTCCGGCTGCGACCCGGCGTCGTGGCCTTCGATGTCGGCTGTGGCCGGGGAGGACTCGCGGCTGCTGGCGTCGGGGCCGGTGCGGTTCACCGCCCGGACGGTGTGGTTCGACGCGGAGCAGCGGCTGGCCGCCAGCGCGGCCAGCGGGGTGGACGCGGAGGTGGTCTCGCCGTTCCCGCCGCTGCTGAACTACGCGTTGCCTGCGGGTTCCGGGCGGGACCTGGCCCGCTGGGTCAGCGAGTACATCGCTTCGTTGTGTGCGGCTTTCCCCGGGCGGCTCTATGGCCTGGGCACGGTGCCGCTGCAGGATCCCGACCTGGCCGCCGGTGAGCTCTCTCGGTGGCCGAGCTCGGGCTGGCCGGCGTGGAGATCGCGTCCAACGTGGCCGGAGTGTCGCTGGGTGACCCCCGGTTCCTAGGGTTCTTCGCGGAGGCCGAACGGCTCGGGATGGCGGTCTTCGTGCACGCGATGCCCGTTCCCTCTGACCGGTTGCCCGGGCAGGCTGTCGCTACGTTCGGCGTCGGGGTCGAGGGATCGCTGGCCGCGGCCGCTCTTGTCACCGGCGGGGTGGCGGAAAAGTATCCGTCGCTGCGGCTGGCGTTCAGCCATGCGCGCGGGCGGGTTCCCGCTGATGCTGACGCGGGCGCAGTGGTTCTGGGGCCGGACCTGGAACGAGGAGCCGCCCGGCCAGCGCGGGCCGGAAGCCGCGCCGTGGGCGGCCGCGGCCGGGCCGGCCGAGCTGGCCCGCCGGTTCTGGTACGACTCGCTGGTGTTCGACCGGCGCGCCATCAGGTACCTCGTCGACATGCTGGGCGCGGACCGGCGGCTGGTGGGGTCCGACTTCCCGGCGATGCCGCGGGAGGAGCCGGCCGGCCGGACGCTGCGGTCGATGGGGTTGGGTGCGGATGATCTCGAGGACATCACGTGGCACAACTGCTTCCGGTTCCTCGGAATTGAAGCACCGAAGTTATTCTCGTCTGGTGAGCAGCACCATGTCGGCTGAGCTGGTGGATCCCGCGCCGCCCGAGCCGTGGACGTCGCCCGGCGCCGCCGCGCAGCGGCCGCCGCGGCTGCTGCTGACCCTGCTGGGCGACTACTGGTGGCAGCGGACCGAGCCGCTGCCCTCGGCGGCGATCGTCGCGCTGCTGGCCGAGTTCGGGGTCAGCGACTCGGCGGCCCGGGCCGCGCTGAGCCGGCTGACCCGCAACGGGCTGCTGGTCACGTCCAAGACCGGACGCCGCACGTTCTCCCGGCTCAGCTCGCGGGCGGCCGCGATCCTGGACGACGGCGCACGGCGGATCTTCTCCTTCGGCGCGGCCAGCCAGCCGTGGGACGGGATGTGGTCGCTGGTCGCGTTCTCCATCCCCGAGGACAACCGGGCGGCCCGTGACGCGCTGCGCAAGCAACTGCGCTGGCGCGGGTTCGCGCCGCTGTACGACGGCCTCTGGGTTTCCCCGCGCGATCACGCCACCGAGGTGATCGGGTGCCTGAAAGACCTCGACATCACCACCGGCACGGCGTTCCGGGCGAGCTCGGTGCCGACTGACGGCGAGATCCCGGCCCGGGCCTGGGACCTGGACGGGCTGCGCCAGCGGTACGAGTGCTTCATCGCCTTCGCCGGCCAGCTGCGGGACGCGGCGGCGGCCGGGCGGGTACCGCCGACCGACGCGCTCATCGCGCGGACCCGCGTCATGGACGAGTGGCGGGCGTTCCCCGCGCTCGACCCGGACCTGCCCGCCGAGCTGCTGCCCGGCGGGTGGCCGCGGGCCTCCGCCCGGGAGCTGTTCATCGCGTGCTACGACCTGCTCGGGCCGCTGGCCGCGCTGCGCGTCCGGCAGATCATCACCAGGTACAGCCCCGAACTGGCCGACCGGGCCGCCTACCACAGCTCTGAGCTGAAGCTGAGCACCGCGCCGGACCCTTCGGCCGGCGACGGGGATCGCTGAGCGCCATCCCGGCTCACCGCTCTCCGGCGGCCGACGGTGGTGCTGACACGAAGGAGGAAACGCGGTGGCGTTCACTTGGCGATCCGCCCGGGTTCGGAGACCCTGGGGTGGATAAAGGGGGAGGTGGGAAGGGTGTTCTGGCGGGTGTTCGCCACGAACTTCGAGGCGCTGCAGGTCGATGTGGTCGAGCCGCTGCTGATGGTGGCGGGGGTGCTCGCCGCCGCTATCGTGGTGGCCGCGGTTCCCGCGCTGCTGGCCGCGCGATCACATCCGGCCCAGCTGCTCAGGGCAGAGTGAGCGGCTGGTCCGGGAAACCCTTGGTCCGGGAGCCAAGGTGCGAGCGGTACGGGCCGGACGATATAGCACCCTCGGGCCGAACGGGGCGGATGATGGCGGCGGTACCAGCGGGCAGTCGCTTGCCCGCGGGAGCAGTCGCATACCTGCGGGTCGTCGCACAAGCGGGAGACAGAGCATGAAAACCAGGGCAGCGGTGCTCCGGGACATGGGCGAGGACTGGGAGAAGGCCATCGAGATGGACCTCGATCCGCCGCAGGGAGAGCGAGGTGCGTCCGGTTCGCGGCGGCCGGCCAGTGCCACTCGGACGACCACCTGCGCACCGGTGACATCCGGTCGGTATCCGATCGTGGGCGGCCACGAGGGGGGCCGGGGTGGTCGAGGAGGTCGGCACCGGCGTGAGCCCGGCGCGACCGGGCGACCACATCGTCTGCTCGTTCCTGCCGACCTGCGGGCACTGCCGGTTCTGCGCCAGCGGCATGACCAACCTGTGCGACCTCGGCGCGCTGTTCGTGGACAACTGCCTGCTGGAGGACCGTCCGGTTCCACGCCGACGGCGAGGACTTCGGCCAGATGTGCCTGCTGGGCACGTTCTCCCAGCGCTCGGTGGTGTCCGCGAGCACTCGCGCATTGAAGATGAACGACGACCTGCCGCTCGAGACGGTGGCGCTGGTCGGCTGCGGGGTGCCGACAGGCTGGGGTACGGCGGTCAACGCGGGCGGCGACCAGCCGGGCGACGCCGTGATCTACGGGATCGGTGGCGTCGGCATCAACGCGGTGCAGGGTGCCGTTCGCCGGCGCGCGCCACGTGATCGCGGTCGACCCGGTGGAGTTCAAGCGGGAGACACGCCAGGAGTTCGGCGCGACGCACGTCGCGGCCGACGATGGACAGCGCAGGAGCTCGTCACCGAGCTCACCAGGGGCGCAGGCGCGGATCAGGCGCTCGTCACGGTCGGCGTGGTGACCGAGCACGTGCGCCGGCGTTCGCCGCGGTCCGCAAGCGCGGGACGGTCGTGATCACCGGGCCGTCCGGGCCGGGGAGGAGGACCATCCAGATACCGTCCTTCGAGCTGACCCTCTACCAGAAGCGGATCCAGGGCGCGCTGTTCGGCGCGTCGGCAGCCCGAGCGCCGTGACATCCCGTGGATGCTGCGAGCTGTACCAGGTCGGGCCAGCTGGCCCTCGACGAGCTGATCACCACGACGTACAAGCTCGACGACATCAACCAGGGCTACGCCGACATGCACGCCGGCAAGAACATCCGCGGCGTCATCATCCACGACTCCTCGACCGCCTGGCGTTAACCGCAACGATGTGGTAGTTGATGCGGTTATCAGCACGTAGCGATGGCGGGCGCTACGTTGCGACCTGGGCGGGGGTGGCGCTGGGCCCGTAGTGAGGCTAGTGGTGCGTGTGGTGCTGGTGGTGGGCCCCCGGGGCGGGGCTGGCGCGGGCAGCAGGCTGACAGCCATAGGAAGGCCACGATGGCGCCGCGCTGGGGGGGGTTTCGCCGCGGAGTTTCTGTGTGTTTGACGACGTATTGCTCAGGTGTCATGAACGCGGAAAATCGGAGCGAACACGCGCGGACTTGGCTGGGAGGCGACGGCCGATTCGGGTACCAACGGGCACTCTTTGCCAGGCGGTCATGCGACTGTTGGCGGGAACGGGTCGCGAGAACTACCGCTGCTGTTTGAGGTCTCCTGGGAAGTCTGTTCGCAGGCGGGCGGGATTTACACCGTGCTTCGCAGCAAGGCCCCGGCGGCGGTGAAACGCTGGGGGGACGGCTACTGCCTGATCGGCCCCTACTGGGAGGCGGCCGCGAAGGTTGAGTTCGAGCCTCGCCGCCGCCCGGCGTGGTGGCCGAGGCGATCGAACGCTCTGAGGGCGCGCGGCATCGAGATTCACTGCGGACGGTGGCTGGTGACCGGCCGGCCGCAGGTGCTGCTCGTCGATGTGAACTCGCGGATGGGCTCGATCGGCGAGTTGAAGTACTTTCTCTGGAAAGATGTCGGCATCGGCACGCCGGACGGCGATACGAACGTCAACGAGACCATTTCGTTCGGTTACACCGTCTGCGACCTGCTGACCGAGATCCATCAGCGGCTCGGATCGCACCCGATGCTGGCCCACTTCCACGAGTGGCAGGGGGCGGTGGCGCTGCCGGTGCTCAGGCAGCGGCAGGTGCCGTTTCCGACCGTGTTCACGACGCACGCGACGCTGGTCGGTCGGAGCCTGAGCGCGGCCAACGTGCACCTCTACGACCACCTGAATCAGATCGACGGCGCGAGCAGTCGCCCGCGAGCACGGGTTCGAGCATCGGTACAAGCTCGAGCGGGCGGCGGCCATGCGGCGGACGTCTTCACGACCGTCTCCGACATCACCGCCATGGAGGCCGAGCAGTTCCTCGGCCGCAAGCCCGAGTGCCGTGCTGCCCAACGGGCTGAACATCGAGCGATTCGCCGCGCCGCACGAGTTCCAGAACCTGCACCGCCAGTACAAGGAACTGATCCACGAGTTCGTGATGGGGCACTTCTTCCCGCAGCTACACGTTCGACCTGGACACGCACGCTCTACGTCTTCACGGCCGGCCGATACGAGTATCGCAACAAGGGCTTCGACGTCTTCATCGAGGCGCTGTACCGACTGAACCAGCGGCTCAAGGCCGAGCCCCTGGGCGTGACCGTGGTCGCGTTCATCATCGCCCCGGCGGCGGCCAAGGGCATCAACGTGGCGACGCTGCAGCAGCCAGGCGATGTTCGACGAGCTGCGCAGACACGTGCGAGATCGATCGCAGCAGGACATGGGCCGCAGGCTGTTCCGCACGGTGGCCGACGGGCGGCTGCCGACCATCGACGACCTGCTCGACGAGTATGCGCGGGTGCGGCTCAAGCGCATGATGCACGCCTGGCGGCAGGTCCAGCCGACGATCGTCACGCACGACCTGGTGGACGACGCCAACGACCCGGTGCTCAGCCACCTGCGGCACCGCGACCTGTTCAACGCCGACGGACGACCCGGTGAAGGTGGTCTTCCACCCGGAGTTCATCACCGCGACCAGCCCGCTGTTCGGCCTGGAGTACGACCAGTTCGTCCGCGGCTGCCACCTGGGCGTCTTCCCCAGCTATTACGAGCCGTGGGGCTACACGCCGATGGAGTGCGTCGTGCGCGGCGTGCCGGCCATCACCAGCGACCTGAGCGGCTTCGGCGCTTACGTGATGGAGCACTTCCCCGACCACGACGAGAACGGCGTCTACGTCGCCCGCCGCCGCAGCGTGAGCTTCGACGTACACGGTCATCCAGGTGGCGAGCTGGCTGCACGCGCTGGCCAAGATGAGCCGCCGCGAGCGTATCCAGCTCCGCAACGCGGTCGAGGGCCACGCCGAGCACTTCGACTGGTCGAACATGAGCCAGTACTACCGCGCGGCCCGGCGGCATGGCGTTCGACAAGTTCTACCCCGAGCAGCACATCATCCGCCGGCCGAAGAATCCGCCGATGCGCCGGCCCAGACCGCGAGGCGAGGCGCACGGATCGCGGCAAGCGGGCCATTCGACGTCCATGTCGGCCGCGGAGTCGCGACTGGATTCGTAGCATCGTCCGCATCCACCCGGCCAAGATCGTCTTTCATTGAAGCGGGTCGGTCATGGGCAAGCAGGTCTTCCATTCTTTCCGTGGCGGGATTTCACTTTTGGATATGGCCTCCTTGTTCACCTGCTCTGCGAGGGCTCTACACTCTTGAATACGCTTGACGCGGATGTGCTGGATGGGCTATTGCGGTCGAATTCCATTTGGTCCGTGGAAGCGCGGTGACAGGAGTTCGGTATCATGTGCGTAGCGTCGGATGAGCTCGGTAGCGACAATGCTTCTGGCCCAGCTCACGGATTGTGCCGCGTTCGCAGGATTCCGGGAAATCGTTTCGTCGACAGCCTGCTACGTGCGGACGGTTACGGGTCATGCGTTGAGGTCTGAGGCGGCGACGCACATGAGGTAACTGGATTCGCGTAGTCCGTCGTCAAGGCATGCAGTGTCCAACCGAAGACGGATCCTGGACGACTTTATCGCCCGAGGACCTCGGCGGGCCGGAGCTAGAGAGCCAGGTGATCGGCGCTCATCTGGCGGCTGTCCGATCTGCGCAGGCCGCAGCACGGACCTGCTGTGCGAGCGACGAAAAGATTTATGAGGGCGATTCGCATGCTCACCGCCCGCCAGATCTGCACGGTTCGATTATCGGCTTCCACGATCCGCTGGGCGAACTTATTGATCCTCGCCATGAAGCCAGTGGCCCAGCCATTGTCGCGAACCGCGGTACCCGGCTCCGACATCCTGCGCAGAATCCACCGCGGTGGTCAGGGCGTCGTTTACGAGGCGATTCAGAAGAGCACACGCCAGAGGGTCGCGATCGAGACAATGCGCGAAGGGCCATTCGCAGCCGCACGATCACGCCCGCTTTGAGCGAGAGATTCGAATCCTCGCCCAGTTCAGCCATCCGAACATCGTGACGATTCACGATAGTGGAGTTGCTGCGGGCTGCTTCTACTACGCGATGCAATTAGACCTGGCGGGCGACTGGATGAATACATTCAAAGTCGAAAGTCGAAGATCGAAAGTCGAAAAAGCGAATCGGGTCAGCCGCGGGAAGGGATTCCCGCAAGAAGAGCGGGTGCGGAAGTAGTTCGCGCCAGCGGACCGGAGATCCTGGAGCTTTTTCGTACGATCGCGGAGGCGATTGGCAGTGCCCATCAGCTCGGCGTGATCCATCGTGACCTCAAGCCCGGCAACATCCTCGTTGACGATTCTCGCCGGCCGTTCATTCTCGATTTCGGTCTCGCCCCGAGGACTTAACGGAGAACACCGTCGATATCTCGCAGGCGGACGTTACCCAGACCGGCCAATTCCTGGGCGGCGTTTCCCTGGGCCAGCCCTGAGCAGGCCGGCGGCACGGCGTCGCTGGATGTGCGCAGCGATGTGTACTCGCTCGGCGTGACGCTCTACCAGGCGCTGACGGGGCGATTTCCGTATTCAGTTACCGGGCCGCTTCCGGAGGTAATTGAGCACATCAGGCACCAAGAGCCCGCCCGGCCAAGCAGCATCAATCCGAAGCTGGACGACGAGATCGACACTATTGTGCTGAAGTCGCTCGCCAAGGATCAGAAACGCCGTTATCAAGGCGCCGGAGAGTTCGCCCGCGATCTTGACCGCTACCTGCGCAATGAGCCGATCGAGGCCAAGCGAGCCAGCGGTCTCTATGTGCTGAAGAAAACGCTCGGACGCCACAAGGTGGTCGACTTCTTTATCCGCATGCTCATATTGAGCCTGAGTGCTCTGGCGGCCGTCATGACGATTCAGTCCGTTCGGTTGTCATATGCCCGGGATGCGGCGAACAGAGCTCAGATTACAGCTGAAACCCGAGAAATCGGCCAACGCCAAGTTCGCCAACCGTCGGCCCCAAACGTCTCCACGGGATAGCCATGGCGCACCGGCACTACAACTTTCGAGAGATCGCCGAGATGCGGCACGTGCTTGACCAGACCGATCCGCTTCAACGGAGTTGGGAGTGGCAGCGACTCGACTGGCTCACGGATAGAAGCCAGTCAAAAATCGTGGACGCTGGCATAAACACTGCGGCGGTCAGCACCCGGGATTTTCGTCTGTTCTGGGGAACGATTGACGGATACATCTGCTGCTGGGATCAGCGCAAAAACCGCAGAGTTACCGGGTGCGGATACATACCAAGGGAATCAGCGATATCGCGATTTCCCCGATGAGCAAACGCTTTATGCGGGCACAGAATTGAATCTCGCGACTCTTCGCGCCGCTACCGGCGAGCGGATCGGCTCAATTGAGGTTGGAAGTGTGGGTCAGTTTACATCTCTGGCCTGATGGGCAAAGATATTTATCACTCGTTCTCCGGATCTGAATCCCCGAATTGTGGATATCAGCTCCGGCCGCATCATTTCCACTATCAAGCCCAAGAAGTTTCCAGATCCCAGAACCCGAAGATCTCACGTGATGGCAAATATCTGGCGTTGACCCATGGAATCTGCACAACAGTTCATGATCAGTCCGGGCGTTTGCTCTCAGATCTGGGCGAGCCCGAGCATGGCGCCCACGCGGTTGCATTTCGCCTGACGGAAAACAATTGGCCGTCAGCGCGGCTCAAGGGCTCCATCCGAATCTGGGACTGGCGGCAGCAACGCGTATTGGCCACGCTGATGGGTCACGCCCGGCCGGTGACCACGCTCGCGGTTGTCGATCCCGGAAAGCACCATTTCGTTCGGCAGCCACCAAGCAATAAAACCACCTTTTTTTTTTTTTTTTTTTTTTTTTTTTTTTTTTTTTTTTTTTTTTTTTTTTTTTTTTTTTTTTTTTTTTTTTTTTTTTTTTTTTGGGGGGCGCAACTCATGTCTTGGAAACTGCCGCGGCACGCCGAGATCGGGCGCCGTCATCGACGTCGCGCCGATGTAGTGAATGACATTGGTCGCGCCTTGCGAAATGTAGGCGCGCTCGACCAGGTCGCCGAGTTCGCGCTCGGTCATTCCGGCTTTCACGCCGTCGCGCAGCGCCGCCATGCCGAGATCGCTGAAATGCGCGCCGATGCGCAGCCAATCCAGCTCCTCGGCCGACTTCACCTGCCGCAGGCGGATGTAATCGCGGTTGAGACTTTTCAGTTTTCCGAATTTCGCCGACAGCGCCGCATGCTGCTCGGCACTCACCGGCCCGAGCGTCGCCACGCGATTTTCGCGCGCGCCGCGTTTCGCCAGCACCTCGATCGCGGCGGCGATCGACGACTCCCCGCCCCAGGCCACGTCGGCCTTGTCGGCGAGCAGCGATGCCTGCGGCGCGTGATTGACATATTGCACGAACAGCGCGTCGCGCTCGCCCGGCGTCAGCACGCCGACCGCCTCGGCGGTCACCGGCCATTGCGTCAGCCATTGCACCGCCGGAGCCGAAGCGATTGGCGCCGCAGAACAGCAGATGGTCGCACTCGGCCTGCGCCGAGCAGATGCCTCCACCGCCGCGCGCCGCCGCGCCATCTCGGCGTCGGAAAAACGCGGATATTCGGCGGCGACGATGCGGGCGAGGTTGGGAGCGGAAGGCGTCACGAGGCCTTCTTCGGCAGCGCCACGATCATGTCGAGCTCGATGCGCGCGCCCGGCGACGACAACGAATTGATGCACACCGTCGTGCTCGCCGGCCGCCAGTCGCCGAAATATTTGGCCATGGTCTTGTGCATGGCGTCGGCCTCGCGGAAGTCGGTGAGATATTTCGTCACCTTCACCACGTCGCGCCAGGTCGCGCCGGTATGGTCGAGGATCGACTTGATCGCTTCCATCGCGCGCGTGGTCTGCTCCTCGATCGAGTGCGGATGCACGTGCTCGGCATCGACATGCGGATGCTTGTGATAGAGCGGCGACGGCGTCGCGCCCGACAGGAACATCAGGTCGCAGGCGCCGACGATATGCACCGCCGGCGCATAGGGCATGGTGTGCGCCTCTTCCGGCTTCGGGTGCACCGGCTCCAGCTTGAAGCTGCGCTGCGGCTTGGTATTGACGTTCATACGGCCTCCCTGGCGGACGATTTCCGGCAATTTGGGACGGAAATACGCTGCCGCGCAACGGCATCCGAGTTGATCGCGCGGCAAGAAACGCTAACGTGCGCCCACATTGCCGTCAGGAGCCCCGAATGCCCTCGACGATCCTCGATTCCGCGGTGTTCCGCGACATTTTCACCACGCAGCGATGCGGGCCGTGTTCTCGGACGAGAACCGCGTGCAGAAATATCTCGACTTCGAGGCGGCGCTGGCCCGCGCGCAAGGCAGGCTCGAAGATCATCCCGCAGGAGGCCTGCGACGAGATCGTCAAGCATTGCGACGCCAAGCTGATCGACATGGCCAAGCTCAAGGAGGCGACCGAGCGCATCGGCTATCCGGTGCTGCCGGTCGTCCAGCAACTCGTGAAGCTGTGCAAGGACGGGCTCGGCGAATGGTCGCATTGGGGCGCCACCACCCAGGACATCACCGACACCGCCACCGTCATGCAGATCCGCGAGGCGCTCGATATCGTCGAGAAGGAGATCGACGCCATCTGCGATGCGCTGGCCGCGCTCGCCAAAAAATACCGCGACACGCCGATGGCCGGCCGCAGCAACCTGCAGCAGGCGGTGCCGATCACCTTCGGCTACAAGATGGCGACCATGCTCGCCGCCTTCGAGCGCCACAAGCAGCGCCTGAAGGAGCTGCGGCCGCGCGTGCTGGTCGGCGAATTCGGCGGCGCCGCCGGCACGCTGTCCTCGCTCGGCAAGGACGGGCTCAAGGTGCCAGGAAGAGCTGTGCAAGGAGCTCAAGCTCGGCCAGCCGGCGATTTCCTGGCACACCGTGCGCGACTGCATCGCCGAGGTCGGCTGCTTCCTCGGGCCTGGTCACCGGCAGCTGCGGCAAGATCGCCTTCGACGTGAAGCTGCTGATGCAGACCGAAGTGGAAGAAGTCTACGAGCCGTTCCACGCCGGCCGCGGCTCGTCCTCGACCATGCCGCAGAAGCGCAATCCGATCTCGTCGGTCTACATCACCGCGCAGACCGCGATGGTGAAGCAACTGGTCGCGGCGCTGCTGGAAGCGATGGTCGAGGACCACGAGCGCGCCACCGGCCCGTGGGAAATCGAATGGATCGCGCTGCCGGAAATCTTCATGCTGTCGGCCGGCGCGCTGGCGCAGACGCGCTTTCTGGTCGAGGGCCTGCAGGTCAACGAGAAGAAGATGCGCGAGAATCTCGACATCACCAAGGGCCTGATCATGTCGGAAGCGGTGATGATGGGGCTGGGCGCGACGATGGGCCGCAACACGCGCGCATGACGTGGTCTACGACATCTGCCGCGAGGTGGTGAAGACCGGCCGCCCGCTGATCGATCTGCTGGCCGAGGACAAGGAAATCAGCAAGCACGCCGACCCGCAAGCAGTTGGAGAAGATGGTCGACCCGGCGAATTATCTCGGCGTCGCCGGCGAGATGGTCGACCGCGTGCTGGCGATGCGGAAGAAAGGCTAGTCCGCCTTCGGCATCGTGCGCCAGATCGCCAGCGCCACCACGAGCGTCGTCGCACCGATCATCCAGGAACAGCATCGGCACGGTCGACGCCGAATTTCTGCAGCAGCGCCACCAGCACCGTCGCGCCGGTCATGAACGCGGCGTTGAGCACGTTGACGGCGGCAACCGTGCGGGCGCGGTAGTCGGCGCCGGACCAGGCCTGCACCGCGGCGAAGGCCGGCACGATGAACAGCCCGCCGGCAATCGCCAGGCCGGCGAGATCGACGGCGACGCGAATTCCGAGCAGCGATGAAAACACCGCGCCCGGCGCTTGCGGCGTAAGCGCGGCGGCGCGCGCCCAACGTCGCCAGCCCAAGATCGAGCGCGAACAGGCCGAGCAGCACGCAGCCGGCAAGCGTGGTGTTGAGCACGATGCGCCCGCGCGCGATCAACGCGGCCAGGCCCGAGCCCACGCCGACCGCGATCGAGAACAACGCCAGATAGGCCGTGACCGTGTCCTCGTTGCCGCCGATCAGCGTCTTGATCAGCGGCGGCAGCAGCGACAGCACCACGATGCCGACCAGCCAGAACCAGCTCGTCACCATCGCGCCCCACCACAGCCGGCTGTCGGCGCGCAGATGGCGGATCATCGCCGCGGTCGAGGCTGCGATATTGATCGCTGACCTTGAGCTGCGGCGCGCCTTCGCCGGTCGGCGGAATCAACAGGCTCGCGATCCAGCAGGCGAGCGCAAATCCGATCACCAGCGCGGCAAAATGCCGCGACGTCGCCGCCGCGCGCGGCCAGGCCGCCGACGATGGTGCCGGTGAGAATGGCGACGAAGGTCGCGCCCTCCACCAGCGCGTTGCCGGCCGGCAATTGTTCTGCGCCGCAGATGGTCCGGCAGGATGCCGTATTTGATCGGCCCGAACAACGCGGCGATCACGCCGAAGCCGGCCAGCGCAACGAACAGAATCGGCAGCGACTTGGCGCGCATAGCCCACCACCGCGAGCGCGGCGACGAAGATCTCGGCGAATTTCAGCCATTGCGCCACGCGCGCCTTGTCGTAGCGGTCGGCCAGTTCGCCGCCGAGCGCGGACAGAAAGAAATAGGGCGCGATGAAGATCGCGCTCGCCAGCGTGATCAGCGCCTCGGCATCCGGCGCGCGCCGGAATGGAACAGGATGAGGAACACCAGCGCGGTCTTGAGAAAATTATCGTTGAATGCCGCGAAGAACTGGCACCAGAACAGCGGCGCGAAGCGCCTCGACAGCATCAGGGGCGGCGGCATGCCGCCGTGATTATTGCAGAGTTCCGGCGCCGGCGAGCGGCGTTGCCGCACAAAAAAATGGGCGGCCTTCTGGCCGCCCGAGTCGTCGCTACCGATAACGCAGACTACGACGTACTCACGCAAATACGCACTCGCACGCAAACTACGGACGGGCCTGCGGCCGTAGATCCGACCTTCCTCGTAGGATTCCAGAACAACCGCTCCCAGGCCGAACCCAAGGGCAATCGCGAGGACGACGGCGAACAGCAGGATCCACATGGCGTAGCCTCCTCGTTGGCGCGGGTAACCGCGCGCGGGAAGTCTGGCCGGCAACGCACCAAAACAGGTGCTGGTTCCTGGGTTCCCTGCTCCAATTGCCGTGTTTTGGTGATTTCTCAGTTCGCTGCAAATCGCTCGCAATTACAATGGCGAATTGGAACTCTATGACTACAGCCGGATCGAGGATTGCAGATCGGCCAGCAGAATACGCAGATCGAGTTCGCGGAACTCTAGGTAAATCTTCCGCAGCCAGCGTTGCAGCTCGATGTGCACGTCGAGCGGCATATCTTTGTGCATTGGCCAGCTGCGAATCCGAAAACGAGAACGGCGGCTTCTCGATGTATCTGCGCAGGCCCGGCGCCAGCACCGGGAACCGCACCTGCACCGCGCCGCTGCCCGACGCCGGATATTTGTCGCGATGCTGGGCGGCGCCGAGCAATCTCGTTGTGCACCGGCGCCAGCGTCGCCTGCGGCAAATCGGCTGCGCAGGCTGCGATAGGCTTCGACCGAGGTGCGGTCCGGCGTGATCACGAACAGGATGGCCGGCGCTATGCCGCGGCGGCGCGCCTCCTCGGCAAAGCCGATCTGCTGCGCCAGCGCGAAGAATGATTCGAACGCTTCGTGGCCGAGATCGACGACCTTGGTGGTGTCGTCGTCGGCGACCAGGCGGTCGAACAGCGCCATCTGCCCCTGGATGTCGCCGATCGTCCGACGCGATGGTCGTGCTCGGGCAGGAATTGCGCCAGCGTGCCTTCGCCCGAATTGAGATCGAATGCCGCCACCGCGCGGCCTTCGTGCGCATGAAAATCGGTGAGCAGCCGCGCCAGCAGTGTCTTGCCCACGCGCGGACGCGGCGATGCGACGATGGTGACGGAGTTGCGGAACGACATCGCTTTACCGCACGCCGCCCGCGCATCGGCGCTGCTGTATCAACAGCCGGCTAGCTTGCGACTTGACGGACGTTGCTTTCCACCTTCGGCGAAACCAGGTCGACCAGCTTGACCCGGTCGAATTCGCTCCAGACATTGCCGAGCCAATGGCGGACATAGCCGCGCAGCACGAACGAATAGTTGGCCGGCTCGCCCTTGGCATTCTTGTTGGCGACGAACGAAACATACGGAATGCTGGCCACTTCCACCTGCTCGCAGGCCATCTCGTTGAGCTTCGGGATGGTGATCTCCTCGACGCCCTTGATCTGCTTGAAATACGAATTGTAGGTCGCCGGATCCCACTCGAAGAACGAGGTGTCGTTGATGTGGTTCTTGACCAGGAAGTAGTTGGCGTCGCCGACAAAGCGCGCGGTCTCGGCGATTTCCTGCAGCGAGGCGATCGAGGGGCCGAGGATATGGAATACCGCGAAGGTGATCTGACCCTTCTTGGCCGATTCGATGAAAGCCGATGTCGCTCAGCGCCTGCAGCGTGGACGACAGCAGGCCGGCGCGCACGTCGATCACCGTCACCTTGGCTTCGGCGCTGCCCAGCGTGTCGAAGATCTTCATCTGGTCGGGGACCTCGGTCACGTCGACGACTTCGGTCACGGTCGGGATGGAAACGCTTGAGCGTGCCGCGCGGCGATTCGGTATCGAAGGCGCGGGTCGGCGTTTGATGGGCGCCGAAATAATCGAGCAAAGTGCGGGCGACGGTGGTCTTTCCGACGCCGCCTTTGTCAGCACCGACGAGGATGACAGCTGGTCTGGCCATAGGGGCTACTCTAAAACTGGTACAAGCCGACGCGGTTTTACGCCTTTGACTGGTATCCTACTACGTTATTGGGCTTGAAGCATGACAGGATTATTCCGCAACCGCATCAGATAATACTGCGTAGCAAGGTTCCCGTGTAGTTGGATAATCCCGTAACTTCAATGGATTGCCGACAAAGCTGAGGGAGGGAGGGCGTGGCGACAATATTCAACGAAAGTTCGGTGCCAGCAACGCCGGTGGGCAAGCACGCGACCCGCCAGCAGCTGCTTACCGAAGCCCGCATTCCCGGGACCGGTATTCTGCTCGATCGGCTGACGGCTGGTCCCGGCGGCGAGATGCGGCTGACCGTGCCGCCCAAAAGTATGGCGTGGCTTCAGGTGCTCGAAGGTGAGGCCGTGCTGGCGCACGGCGACAGCCGCCAGAGGCTGTCGGATGCACATATTGCGTTTTTGCCGCCCGGCTATTCCGCCGCGTTGAGTATCGCGCAAGGCGCCGAAGTGGGCGCCACGCTGTTGTACGGCGAAATTCCCAATGCGGCGCGCCTCGATCCAGGTTTTGTGCAAGACCCGCCGCCGTTCCGGCTGGCGGACTGGACGCGCGAGCCGGTGCTCGATTCCGAACATGACGCGCGCAAGCGCATCTATCTCGTGACGCCTAAACTATTCGGCACCAAGGCGGTGAAAGGCGAAATGATTATCTATCCGCCGGGCACTGCCGCCGCCAATCATCATCACGAGGGCGCCGAGCACTTCATGTATGTGCTGCGTGGGCGCGGCACGGTCTATGCTAACGAAAAGCCGTATCCGGTGCGCAAGGGCGACGTCATCTATTATCCCGATCGCGAGCGGCACTATCTCGAAGCGGCCGGGGATGAAGAACTGGTGTTCGCGGAGTTCTTCGCGCCCGCGGAATTCAAGACCATCTGGGTCAACGAGGCCGAGATCTGCGCCTGGCTGCCGACCGGACGCGACATTCGCGGCGCGAACGCCGGTGCGCGAAATCAAGGCGCACAGTTCGGCCGAGGTTTTGAGTCCGGGAGATGTCTAGAAGAGAGATGTCACCAGAGAGGAATGACCCGTGAATACCCAATACAAGATTGCCCTCGCAACGCTCGCCGGCGCCGTTTTCGGTGCTGCCGCAATTCACGGATTGCATGCGCAGACCAAACCGCCGACCTATGTGGTCATTGCCATTCAGAAGATAATCGATTCCGAGGCTTACAAGCCGCTTCCGGTGAAGGGACAAGCCGCCGCGGAAGCGGCCGGCGGTCATTACCTCATCCGCACCGGCAACATAACCGGCCTCGATGGGACGCCACCGGCACGGCTAGCCCTCATCGAGTTCGACAGCGTCGCGAAAGCGCAAGCTTGGTACAATTCGGCGGCGCAGAAAGAGGCCGACGTCATCCGCGCCAAATCGACGGATTCGCTTGCGTTCATCGTCGAGGGGGTTGTCGCGAAGTAGCCGCGCGGTGCGTGCAGAGTGGTGCCGGCGGAGGGATTTGAACCCCCGACCACCCGCTTACGAAGCGGATGCTCTACCACTGAGCTACGCCGGCTTTAGACCCGCGCATCTGATATCGGCGCGGGGCTTACTTGGCAAGCAATCCCGCGCCGTCATTCCGGGATGGCCCGAAGGGCCAGGCCCCGAATCCATAACCCCTGTGAGTGAATATGGATTCCGGGTTCGCCGCTTCGCGGCGCCCCGGAACGACTGCGAAAGGGCTTCAACGAAACAGCTGCCGCAAGCGCTGCCACGGATCTAACGGCGGCGGCGTTGAAGGTTCCACGCACGGGGTCGCTGTCCAGGCCGAAATCGGGGCCCGGATCGTCCGGCGCGTGTACCAGCGGGATAACCGCCTCCACCGGCCTTGTTTTTGGCACCGGCTTGGGCACGGACGTCGCCAGCCGACGCGCTGGCCTTTCCGGCGGCGCCGGCTCGGTCTGCAATTCGGACGCCATCTGGGTTATCGGTGCGGCTACCGATAGCGCAACCCGTTCGGGCATAGGCGGCGTCATCTCGATCACCGGCCGGCTGACGCCGATTTCAGCGAGCGGCATTCGCCATTCGAAACCGTCGAGCCGGCCATTGGGCGAAACCGGCCGCCAGCGCTCGGACACGACGCCGTCGGCGGTCCACACCGCATCGCCGGAAGCGCGCATGGCGCGGCCCATCCATTCGCGCACGCGGCCTTCGTCACCGTGCTCGCTCTCTTCGATGTCGGCCACCAAAGTCGCGACGCGCCGGGTGGGCGCCGACAGATAGGGCGCGAGCGCCGCGCGTGCGGTCGAAAACTCTCGCGCATCGAGCGCGGCGCGCGCCACGGCGAGCGCGCCTTCGAGCTGGCCCGGCACCTTGTCGGCCAGCTTCTGCATGCGCGCCAGACGCTCGCGCGCGCTGTCGGCAAGGCGCAAGTTCGCATAAGCCTCGGCAATGTCGGGATGCGGATTGATCGCCCATGCCGCTTCCAGAATTTTTCTGGCTTTGCGCGGTTCGTTCGATTCCGCTAAGCGCCGCCCGGCCAGCCCCGCCGCGGGCACCAGGTCGGGCGCCAGCTTCACCGCTTCCAGCACCGCTGCGCGCGACGCATCGCGATCGATGTCCTCCAGCGCAATCGCGCGGGCGGTGAGCAGCACGGCCCGCTTGCGGCGATAATCGGCCTTTTCGAGCCCGCCCTTCATGTGATCGAGCGCTTCGAGCGCACCGGCCCAGTCGGTGGCGGCGCAGCGATCGTCGAGCACCGCCTGTCCGGCCCAGGCCAGCGACGGCGCAACCTTTGCCGCCTCCTCGGCGACCAGTCGCGCGGCGTGCGTATCGTTGCGGCGTTGCGCTTCGACATAGAGCCCGCGCAAGCCGAACAGCTTGGTGTCGTCGCGCGCGCTCATGGCGCGGAAGGCGCTTTCGGCTCCACCGCGATCGCCGGCCATCTGCGCCGATTGCGCACTCAGCAGCAGCGCCAATGGATCGCCCGGCGACAGCCGCGCCGCTTCGTCGGCCGATCGGCGCGCAATGCGCAAGTCGCCGGCGCCGACCGCGATCAGTCCGCGGCTGATGGCGAGATAGCCCTTCATGGCGCGCCGATGGCGAAAGAACAGCGATACCTGCTCGGGCGAGCGCAAGATTCCGCGCAGCATCGACCACAGCAGAATCGCAACGAGCACCAACGCAGCGATAGCCAGCGCCGCGACCAGAACCGACATTCCGTAGTATTCGCCCTTCCATGGAATGACAACATCGCCCGGCAGGTCAGCAAGCCAGGCAAACCCTGCCGCAATCACCACGACCGATGTCAGGAAAAGGACGACCGGGATCATGCCGCCCTCACTTTTGGCCAAGCGCGCGCGCTGCATCGGCAGCGAACGAGCGGGCGGCATCAAGTGCCGTTTGGCGCGCCTGCGCCTTCGCAACCCATGCCTGGGCCGGCGCGCGCGTTGCGTCGGGCAGCTTGCCAAGGTCGGACAGCGCAGCCGCAATGTCGGCCTTGGTCGCATCAATCTCGATGCGCGCCAGCACCGCCGGAGCGTCGTCACCAACAGGGGCGTCCATTGGAATTTTGTGCACCAGCTTGCTGGCATTAGCCTCTAGCCGCTCGAGGAAACCCCCTGCCGGCGCCTGTGCGCCGGATGCTTTCACCATGCCCGGCAGCAGCGCGCGCAGTTCCTGCGCGAGCGCGCTTTGCGCCGGCAGGCCGGTCGCCGCGAACGATTCGAGCGGCACCAGAGCCTTGTCATCGCCGCCGAGCAATTTTGCCTGCGCCAACTCGGCGGTAAATGGCGCACCGCTTAACGCCGCATCGCGCAACGCCGCCGCGCTCAAGACGAGCCGCGCCGCCGTATCTGTGGCGGCCGTCGATGTCTTGGCAATCGTATTGGCGATGTCGTCGCGTGTGGTCTTGGCGGACTGCTCGAGCGCGGCGATGCGCTTTTGCAGTTCGTCGAGTTCAGCTGGAGCTACGCCGGGAGCGGCGTTTTTCGGAAGGTCCTGCACGCTGGCACGCAATTCCGTCACTGCCTTGTCCGCCGCCTCGGCGCGCTCGCGCGCATTCGCCGCATTGGCAGCAACGTCGTCGCTGCGGCGGTTGAGCGCGGTGAGCGCCAGGCCCAATGCTTTCATGGCGTTGTCGGCCGCGGCAACGCGCTCGGCCAGAGCCGGATCACTCACCGGCGATTTGCCGGCCACGCCCTCGATTTTGCTCAAGCGCTGGCCGAGCGCGTCGATCGCGTTGCTATCCATGGCGCGCGTCGTGACGGTCGTGGTCGACTCGGAGTAGCGAACCGGCACCAGGCCGCCCAGCCAGAGCGCGCCCAAGACGATCGACATGACGGCCGCGCCAATGAGTCCGGCAACCAGCGTTGGCACCCCGATACGAGCGTTCGGTGATTTCGGGTAATTGCCCGAACCGTTGTTGCCCGTTGTGGACGGAGATTTCCTGCTCAAGCACGGGCTGCTCCGGCGCAGGTGGCGGTGCTGCTTCGGAATGCGGTGGCTTGCTAGCCGGCACAGGCGGCGACACGTCGGTGGCGGTAAGATCGATGGTCGGCGCCGCGTGCTTCTTGCGCCGCGGCGCATGGTGCGCCTCTTTAGGCTCCTCGTGCGGCGCCCCGGGCATTGTGGGCTTGTCTGCCATGCGCAAATCCTCGACGAATTGGCCCCCACTTGCCTGCACGGAATAACGCAAATGGCGCAGGCGCGCCATCAACTCTGTGGCGGCTCCAGCATGGCGATTAGCGCCGTCTCGTCCGGGCGCGCCGCGATTTCAATACGTCCGGCGCCGGCGGCCACCAACGGTTTGGCAATCTGCGCCGACAGGCAGAAATGCCGCGCTACCAATGCCGGTTCGGTGATGCCAGCCGCCGAGGCGCCAGCCAGATAATTCTCTGCGCTGCGCCTTGAAAAATGCAGCACCGCATCGACCTCTCCGGCCTTGAGCGCCTCAATCAGCCCGGATGGAAACGGCACGCCGACGGCGCGATAGACAACCGCCAACTCCGCGGCGATGCCGCGCACGGCGAGGTCGCCGATCAGGTCGGCGGCGCGATCCTCGCCGGCAAGATACAACAGCGGTGCAACGGCATCGGCGCGGCGCGCGGTGATAATCCGCATCAGATCGCGCACATCGCCGCCGGCCGTGGTCACGTCGCCAAATCCCGCCTGACGCGCGGCCTCCGCGCTGCGCCGGCCCACCGCGAACACCGGTAACGCGAACAGCGCGTCTCGCACCGGATGCGCCGCGATCGCCGTGGCGGCGTTCGCGCTTGTGACAATGACGCCGCCCCAATTGGCGCGCAGATCGATCGCGACCGGCTCGACCCGCATCAAAGGTGCGACCAGCACCTCATGGCCGCGCGCACGCAACGCCGTTGCCGTGCGGATGCAATCTTCTTGCGGGCGGGTGACAGCAATGCGCATGATTAGTGAAAGAATCCCGGGCCGGCGAGACGCTTGATTTCATGTCCTGCTTCGGCACCGATCTTGATCGCATACTCACGTTTTCCCGTTCCGGTGATGTCGTGAGCGGCGGTGCCGTCGGGCCGCGCAATCAGCCCGCGGAAGTGCAGCGTGCTGCCGGAGACGGTGGCATGGCCGGCAATTGGCGTTTTGCAGTCGCCTTCGAGTGCCGCAAGAAACGCGCGTTCGCAATTCAGCGCGACCGAGGTATCAACATCGTCGATACGCGCCAGCATTTCGCGTACGCGCGTATCGCTTTCACGCGCCTCGGTGCCGATAGCGCCCTGCCCGGCCGCTGGGAGAAATTCGTCCACGCTCATGATTGTTGTCGCGCGATCCGCAAGGCCCAAGCGTTTCAACCCGGCCAACGCCAAAATCGTCGCATCCATTTCGTCGCCCTCAAGTTTGCGCAGCCGCGTCTCGACATTGCCGCGCAGCGGAACGATGCGCAAATCGGGCCGCATGCGTTTGGCAATGGCCTGCCGGCGCGGCGATGTGGTGCCCAATGTTGCGCCCTGCGGCAGTTCGGCGAGCGAATTGGCCTTGCGGCTGATGAAAACGTCGCGCGGATCTTCGCGCTCGAGGCATGCCGCCAGCATCAGGCCGGCGGGCAACAGCGTCGGCATGTCCTTGGCCGAATGCACCGCCAGATCGATGCGGCCGTCGAGCAAGGCTTCCTCTATCTCCTTGGTGAACAGGCCCTTGCCGCCTTCCTCCGCCAGCGGCCGGTCCTGGATCACATCGCCACTCGTTCGGATGACGACGAGTTTGATCGCGGTCTCGTCTGCCCCCAAAGCCGCCGCCAGCCGGGCGGCCACAGTCCGCGCCTGTACCAAAGCAAGCGGGCTGCCGCGCGTACCGATGCGCAAAAGGGCGGTGGATTGCGCCATATAACCTCTCAATGCTAGGGCACCTTGTAGTTCACCCTCCTCTTAAAAGGGAGGGTCGCATCGCCTCGTTATTCCGGGGCGCCGCGAAGCGGCGATGAGGGAGCATCCGGCAGTCCATGATCGTCCTGGGCATCGAGACGACCTGCGACGAGACCGCGGCGGCCGTAGTCGAGCGCTCCACGGACGGCCGCGCCAAGATCCTGTCCAATATCGTGCTCAGCCAGGTGAGTGAACACGCGGCCTTCGGCGGCGTGGTGCCAGAGATTGCCGCGCGCGCCCATGTCGAGGCTCTCGATCTCATCATCGCCAAAGCCATGAGCGAGGCCGAGCATAGCTTCGATGACATTGACGGTATCGCCGCCGCCGCCGGGCCCGGCCTGATCGGCGGTGTCATCGTCGGCCTGACCACGGCGAAGGCAATCGCGCTCGTCAAGAACAAGCCGCTGATCGCGATCAATCACCTGGAAGCGCACGCGCTCACCGCGCGGCTGACCGACGCGACGGCGTTCCCCTATTGCCTGTTCCTCGCCTCCGGCGGTCACACCCAGATCGTCGCAGTGCGAGGCGTCGGCGACTATGTGCGGCTCGGCACCACTGTCGACGACGCCATGGGCGAGGCCTTCGACAAGACCGCCAAGCTGCTGGGCTTGGGCTATCCCGGCGGCCCGCAGGTCGAGCAGGAAGCCACGCGCGGCGATGGCGCGCGCTTTGCGCTGCCGCGGCCGATGCACGGACGTAAAGAGGCGGATTTCTCGCTTTCGGGCTTAAAGACCGCGCTGCGCATGGAGGCAGAAAGAATTGCGCCACTGTCGGCGCAAGATGTCGCCGACTTGTGCGCTTCGTTCCAGCAGGCGGTGGTGGACGTGGTGCTCGATCGCCTGCGGGCGGGCTTGCGAATTTTCCGCTCCCGCTACGGCGCACCGACCGCGCTGGTCGCCGCTGGCGGCGTCGCCGCCAACCAGGCGATCCGCAAAGTACTCCACCGCCTAGCCTTCGAAGTGGGCACCGTTCTGGTGGTGCCTCCGCTGGAGCTGTGCACCGACAACGGCGCGATGATCGCCTGGGCCGGCTGCGAGCGCCTGGCGCTTGGCCTCACCGACACGCTGGATGTCGCGCCGCGCGCGCGCTGGCCGCTCGACGAAGTCGCCGCCGCCAAGGGCAAGCTGCAACGTACGGCGGCATATAAATGAGCGCCGCATGAGCATCAACCGCATCGCCGTGCTCGGCGGCGGCGCCTGGGGAGCAGCGCTGGCGCAGACCTGCGCGCGCGCCGGGCGCAACATGACGCTATGGGAATTCGATGCCCGCAATGCCGACCATCTGGTAAGCCACCGCGAAAGCCGGTTTCTGCCCGGCGTGCGGCTCGATGACGGCATCAAGATTACGCGCGCGCTTGCCGAGGCTGCGCGCAGCGATGCAATCCTGCTGGTGGTGCCGGCGCAAGCGATGCGCTCGGTGATCAAATCGCTGGCGCAGACCATCGCGGCCGGCACCCCGGTGATCGCCTGCGCCAAGGGCATCGAGCACGGCACGCACAAGTTCGTGACCGAAATCATCGCCGAATGCGCGCCCACTGCGGTGCCGGCGATCCTGTCCGGTCCGAGCTTTGCCGCCGACGTGGCGCGTGGTCTGCCGACTGCGGTGACGCTTGCCGCCGGCGACGCCGAACTGGCCACCGCGCTGGCGCAGGCGATCAGTTCGGTCAGCTTCCGCCTTTATCATTCGACCGACATCCGCGGCGTCGAAATCGGCGGCGCCGCCAAGAACGTGCTGGCGATCGCCGCAGGCATTGTGACCGGACGCGGGCTTGGCGCCAGCGCGCAGGCGGCGCTGACCACCCGCGGTTTTGCCGAGCTCGCGCGTTTCGGCAAGGCCTATGGCGCCAAGCCGGAGACGATGACCGGGCTTTCCGGCCTTGGCGATTTGATCCTTACTTGTTCGAGCCCGCAGTCGCGCAACTTCTCTTGTGGCGTCGCGCTCGGCAAAGGCGAGAAGCCCGACGGAGCAAAACTGGCCGAAGGCGTGTTCACCGCGCCGGTGCTGCTGGAAATGGCGCGCGAGAAGAATGTCGACATGCCGATCTCTTCCGCCGTCGCGGCCGTGCTGGCGGATAAAATGAGCGTGGACGAAGCCATC
Source organism: uncultured Alphaproteobacteria bacterium (assembly GCA_963741115.1). GTDB lineage: Bacteria > Pseudomonadota > Alphaproteobacteria > Rhizobiales > Xanthobacteraceae > Pseudolabrys. The sequence goes on from CAVUGR010000006.1 coordinate 40,983, forward strand.
GAATCGCTGCTGACACGGCCGATCAAGGCGGAGGGCTGAATGGCCTACTGGCTGATGAAATCCGAGCCCGGCTCCTGGTCGTGGGCGCAGCAGGTTAAATCCGGCGCCAAGGGCGAGGCCTGGTCGGGCGTTCGCAATCACCACGCCAAGCTCAATCTGATGAAAATGAAAAAGGGCGACCGCGCCTTCTTCTATCACTCCAATGTCGGCAAGGACGTCGTCGGCATTCTCGAGGTCATCCGCGAGCACTATCCCGACCCAACCGCCAAGGCCGGCGAACCGTGGGTGGTGGTGGACGTCAAAGCGGTCGAGCCATTGCCGAGGCCGGTGACCATCGACGCGATCAAGGCCGAGCCGAAGCTCAAGGCCATGGTGCTGATCAACAATTCACGCCTGTCGGTTCAGCCGGTGACGGCAGACGAATGGAAGATCGTGTGCAAGATGGGTGGGCTCTGATCGTCATTCCGGGGCGCGCCGAAGGCGCGAACCCGGAATCCAGATATACTCTGAATGTGGCTCTGGATTTCAGGCTGCCTCGCTTCGCTCGGCCTCCGGAATGACAGAACGTAGTGGGTCGATTGAATAAGGGGGCGATGATGGGCTTTGCCAACGTGAATTTGCCTGCGGTCTTGGTGGCCGCGGTCGCGGCCTGGATTTTCGGCGCGATCTATTACGGCGTTCTCGGCAAGCGCTGGATGGCCGCGCAAGGCAAGACCATGGAGATGTGCAAGGCCGAGAACGCCGGCAAATCGACTCTGGCGAAGGTCGCGCCGTTCATTCTCTCCTTCGTCGGCGAGTTGATCATGGGCTTCGTGCTGCTACGGCATTCTCACCCATCTCGGCATGTTCAGCCTGCGCGCGGGAATTATCTCCGGCGCGTTCTGCTGGTTCGGTTTCGTGCTGACCACCGTGGTGATCAACAATGCCTATTGCGGGCGCAAAGCCATGCTCGCCGTGATCGACAGCGCCCACTGGCTTGGCGTCCTGGTCATCATCGGGGCGGTCCTGGGCTGGTTCGGCCCGTAACGGCCCCAAAAGCCGCTTTAAACCGCGACCAAAGTGGCACCCCGGCCGCCTTGTCGTAAATCAATGCCGCCGTCGCATAATGGGTCTAAGCAGAAATGCATAATGCCCTCCGGGCCAGCCGGAGGGCGGGGAGGAAGTGCGATGTCCGACAAGATCTATGACGTCCCGGCCGATTGGCGAAAGCGCGCCTTCATCGACGACGCCAAATACAAGGAGATGTATGCGCGCTCGATCAAGGACCCGAACGGCTTCTGGGCCGAGCAGGCCAAGCGCATCGACTGGATCAAGCCGTTCAGCAAGGTCAAGAACACCACCTACGACCCGCACAATGTCTCGATCAAATGGTTCGAGGACGGCACGCTCAACGCTGCCTACAATTGCGTCGACCGCCATCTCGCCAAGCGCGGCGACCAGACCGCGATCATCTGGGAAGGCGACGATCCGAAGGACGACAAGAAGATCACCTATAAGCAGTTGCACGCCGAAGTCTGCCGCTTCGCCAATGTGCTCAAGGCGCGCGGCGTCAAGAAGGGCGACCGCGTCACCATCTACATGCCGATGATTCCGGAAGCGGCGATCTCCATCCTCGCCTGCGCGCGCATCGGCGCGGTGCACTCGGTGATCTTCGGCGGCTTCTCGCCGGACTCGATCGCCGGCCGCATCGAGGACTGCAAGTCGACCTGCGTCGTCACCGCCGACGAAGGCCTGCGCGGCGGCCGCAAGATTCCGCTCAAGGCCAACGTCGATGCCGCCTGCGACAAAGTGCGGCGGCGTGACCTCCGTCATCGTCGTCAAGCGCACCAATGCAGCCGTCAGCCATGAAGGCCGGGCGCGACGTCTATTACGACGAGATCGCCAAGACCGTGCCGGCCGATTGCCCGTGCGAGGAGATGAGCGCGGAGGATCCGCTGTTCATTCTCTATACGTCGGGCTCGACCGGCAAGCCGAAGGGCGTGCTGCACACCACCGGCGGCTATCTGGTCTACACCTCGATCACGCATCAATACGTGTTCGACTATCACGACGGCGACATCTACTGGTGCACCGCCGACGTCGGCTGGGTCACCGGCCACAGCTACATCGTCTACGGGCCGCTCTCGAACGGCGCGATCTCGCTGATGTTCGAGGGCGTGCCGAACTATCCGACCACCTCGCGCTTCTGGGAGGTGTGCGACAAGCACAAGGTCAACATCTTCTACACCGCGCCGACCGCGATCCGCGCGCTGATGCAGGGCGGCGACGATCCGGTGAAGAAGACTTCGCGCAAGTCGCTGCGCCTGCTCGGCACGCGTCGGCGAGCCGATCAATCCGGAAGCCTGGGAGTGGTATTACCACGTCGTCGGCGACGACCGCTGCCCGATCGTCGACACCTGGTGGCAGACCGAGACCGGCGGCATTCTGATCACGCCGCTGCCGGGCGCGACCAAGCTCAAGCCCGGCTCGGCGACGCGGCCGTTCTTCGGCGTCATGCCGCAGATCGTCGATGCCGAAGGCAAGGAGCTGCAAGGCGCCTGCTCCGGCAATCTGTGTATCGCCGACTCATGGCCGGGCCAGATGCGCACGGTCTATGGCGATCATCAGCGCTTCATCGACACCTACTTCAAGACCTATCCCGGCAAGTATTTCACCGGCGACGGCTGCCGCCGCGACGAGGACGGCTACTACTGGATCACCGGCCGCGTCGATGACGTGATCAATGTCGCCGGCCACCGCCTCGGCACCGCCGAAGTGGAAAGCGCGCTGGTCGCGCATCCGAAAGTCTCGGAAGCCGCCGTCGTCGGCTATCCGCACGACATCAAGGGCCAGGGCATCTACGCCTATGTGACGCTGATGGCGGGCGAGAAGCCGAGCGAGGAACTGCGCAAGGAACTGGTGGCCTGGGTGCGCAAGGAGATCGGGCCGATCGCCTCGCCCGATCTGATCCAGTTCTCGCCCGGCCTGCCGAAGACGCGCTCCGGCAAGATCATGCGCCGCATCTTGCGCAAGATCGCCGAGGACGAATTCGGCAATCTCGGCGACACCTCGACGCTGGCCGATCCGGCCGTGGTCGACGATCTGGTGAACAACCGGCAGAACAAGAAGGTGGGAGCGAAGGCGGGGGCGTAGCCGGCGCCGTTCGCCACACTGGTTAACCGGCATTTTTAATTGTCATTTACGCTATTTCGAGCTTTCGCCCGAGATGCGCGCGCGCTGCATTATTGTCGCCTGTGTCGACAACCGCGGACGGGTGCAATGGCGCTGGTGCTGAGACGAACAACCATTTTCTTCGCAATCGTGCTGGCGTGGGTGCTGCTGGCAAGCGTGGCGCACTCCGCGACCGGAGATCGCGAGATCGTGCCGTTCTCCGGATTCCGGCCGGGAACCATCGTGGTGAAGACCAGCGAGCGCAGACTCTATTACGTCATCGGTGGTGAGCGCGCCTTGCGCTTTCCCGTCGGCGTCGGCAAGGCCGGCTGGCGGTGGAGCGGCCATGCCGTCATCGAAGGCAAATTCGTCAAACCGGCCTGGCGCGCGCCACCCGAACTCGCGCGCGGCCGCTACGCGCCGGTCATCCCCGGCGGCGCGCCGCATAATCCGATGGGCGTGGCCGCGCTCACCATGCGTAACGGCGAATACGCCATTCACGGCACCGACAATCCGGGCTCGATCGGCGGCTTCGTCTCGCACGGCTGCATCCGCATGTACAATCGCGACATCCAGGAACTGTACCGGCTGGTCGAAGTCGGCACGCCGGTGATCGTGCAGTAGTCATCATGATTCGAGTTTGGCTGAAGGCGATCGTGTTGGCTTGCGCGCTGACGCTGAGCGCGCAGCATTTGGCGGCGGCGCGCGACATCGTGCCGTTCCGCGGTTACCAGCCCGGCACCGTCGTGATCGCCACCCGTGACCGCGAACTCTATTACGTGCTCGGCCACGGCCACGCGATCCGCTATCCGGTCGGCGTCGGCCGCGCCGGCATGGCCTGGCATGGTCGTGCCTATGTCGCGGCGAAACATCTGCACCCGGCATGGAGCGAAAATCCTGGCGTGACCGCCACGATTCCCGGCGGCTCGCTGCGCAATCCAATGGGCGCCGCCGCGCTCGGCCTCGACCGCGGCAACTATGCCATCCACGGCACCAACGATCCCGCGTCGATCGGCGGCTTCGTCTCGCATGGCTGCATCCGGATGCACAATGAAGACGTGATGGACCTTTACCGGCGCGTGCCGGTCGGCGCCGAGGTCTATGTGCTGCAGTGAGGCCTGCATCCCGGCCGCCGGAATAACGGCATAATCCGCAAGAAAAATTGTGAACCGGCAGCTTTTTTGCGGCCAGTTCCCGCCTAAGCCACAATTGATGGCAATAAGGGCGCATGGCGCGACCGCGCACCTCTCCACAGCCGGAAGTCCCCGGCCTCACCGCCCGAAGAATCGCCGCCGATATTCTCGACGGCGTACTGCGGCGCCGGATCGCGCTCGACGAGCAGCTCTCCGGCAAAGGCGCGCATCCCGGCCTTGCTGCCCTCGCCGACCGCGACCGCGCGCTGATGCGCCGTCTGGTGGCGACGGTGCTGCGCCGGTTGGGAACGCTGCGCCAACTGCTCGCCGGGTATCTCGAGAAGGGTTTTCCCGCCGACGCCCCGCGCACCGAGACCATTCTGCTCATCGGCGCCGCGCAGATCCTCTGGCTTGAGGTTCCCGACCATGCCGCGGTCGATCTGTCGGTGCGCCTCGCCCAGGCCGACCGCCGCGCGGCGCGCTATGCCGGGCTCGTCAACGCGGTACTGCGCCGCGTGGCGAGCGGCGATAAGACACTTCCAAACAGGGCCACGCGCGACACGCCGGACTGGCTGGTGAAACGCTGGACCAAGACCTATGGCGCCGAAACCGCACGGGAGATTGCCGCGGCCAATGGTCATGAGCCCGCACTCGATCTCACCGTCAAACAAGATGCCGAGCAGTGGGCCGAGCGGCTTCGCGGCCGCGTAATGCCGACCGGCACAGTGCGCACTCTGGCGCATGGCGCGATCTCGCTGCTGCCGGGATTTTCCGAGGGCGCCTGGTGGGTGCAGGACGCCGCTGCGTCGCTGCCCGCACGTCTGCTAGGCGAGGTGCGCGGGCTTGACGTTGCCGATCTATGCGCGGCGCCGGGCGGCAAGACCGCGCAGCTCGCGTTTGCTGGTGCGCACGTCACCGCGGTCGATCGCTCGGCGGCAAGACTGGCGCGCCTGCACGAGAACCTCGCGCGGCTTTCGCTGCATGCCCAGACCGTCGTCGCCGACGCGCTGGAGTGGCAACCTGAATTGCCCAATGGTGGTTTGTTCGACGCGGTACTGCTCGATGCACCTTGCTCCTCGACCGGCACCATCCGCCGCCATCCCGACGTGCCCTGGCTCAAGGCCGAGGCCGACATGGCCGTTCTGACATCCTTGCAGCAGCGGCTGCTCGACCGCACGGTCGGTTTGCTCAAGCCGGGTGCCACGCTGGTCTATTGCGTCTGCTCGCTGGAGCCGGAGGAAGGCATCAACCAGATCACGGCCTTGCTGGCGCGCGACCCTCGTGTCGCCCGCAAGCCGATCGAAGCGCAGGAGGTATTTGGCCACGCCGAATTCGTGACCGCAGACGGCGATCTGCGCACGCTGCCGCTGCATCTGCCCGACCCCGATCCGCGCTGGGGCGGGCTCGATGGCTTCTATGCCGCCCGGCTCACGCGTAATGCCTGATTCGCGCCTCGTGCGGGCGTATTGGCCATTAGCCGGTGCTTCGCTATCGTGTGGACTACGCGCGCGGAGTCGGGCCGCGTCGCCGGGAATGAGCGCCTTCATGATGCGGGTTTCGGTCGCGGAACGAGCCAGGCTCTCCGTGCTGATCGGGCGCCGCGCGTTCCGCAGTCTCGTCGGCCACTTCAACGCACATCCGCTGCTGCGCTGGCGGTTCGCCTCGGCCAGTACCGACCGGCTTGTGATCGCGCCGCAGGATCTGCGCACCGCCGACGCTACTCGTGCCAGTGAAATCTATGCCGGCCGTTTCGCCTTCGCCGGCAAGGTGGTGATCTGCGATCGGCGCTCGCCATTCGAAATGACGCCGCCGTCCGATGAATGGGCGGTGATGCTGCTCAGCTTCTCCTGGCTGCGTCATTTGCGCGCCGCCGATTCCGCCATCACCCGCGCCAACGCGCGTTCGCTGATCGACGACTGGATCAATCTGCAAGGCGGCTGGCATCCGCTCGGCTGGCGCCTCGATATTTTGTCGCGCCGCCTTATCTGCTGGCTCGGCCAGGCGCCATTCGTCTTGCAGGACGCCGACGCGCGCTTCTACCGCCGCTTCATCCGTAGCCTGTCGCGGCAGGTGCGCTACTTGCGCCGCACGCTCAAAGAATCGCGTGACGGGCTGCCGCGTCTGCAGGCGCTGATCGCGCTTAACTATGCGGCGCTATGCCTGCAAGGGCAGTCCGGAATGCTGCGCAGCCAATCGCGGCGCCTGATCGACGAATTGCGATTGCAGATTCTGCCCGACGGCGGACACATCAGCCGCAACCCCGGCGCGCTGATCGAATTGCTGGCCGACCTGCTGCCGCTGCGCCAGCTGTTCGCCGCGCGCAACTTGCAGCCGCCCTCGGCGATCAACAACGCCATCGACCGCATGATGCCGATGCTGCGCTTCTTCCGTCACGCCGACGGCAATTTCGCACAATTCAACGGCATGGGTCCGACCCCGGTCGATCTGCTCGCCACCGTGCTCGCCTATGACGACGCCCGCGGCACGCCGGTGTCGAACGCGCCGCATTCCGGTTATCAGCGAATCGATGCCGGCAATACCGCGCTGCTGATGGATACCGGGCCGCCGCCGCCGGTGGCGCTAAGCCAAGAGGCGCATGCCGGGTGTCTTTCGTTCGAAATGTCCTGGAAGCAGCACCGTGTGGTGGTCAATTGCGGTTTGCCTGCGGTCAACAAGGAAACCTGGCGGCAGGTGGCGCGCGCCACCGCGGCGCATTCGACCGTGACGTTCAACGACAAATCGTCCTGCCATTTCATTGAATCGGATGCGTTCCGCCGCCTGCTCTCCGGCACGCCGATCGTCGGCGGCCCGCATCATGTCCCGGTGGAACGCAACGACTCGTCCGACGGCACGATGTTGCACGCCTCGCATGACGGTTACGCCAACAACTTCGGCGTGATTCACAGCCGTGCCATCACGATCGGTGCGGACGGGCGTGCGCTCGACGGCGAGGACAGCTTTGCGCCGGCCGATGGCCGCGCGTTTCCGCCGCGCGCGCCCGACGAATTCGCCATCCGCTTTCATTTGCATCCGGCGATCAAGGCCAGCCGGCTTTCGGACGGCCACGGCGTAATCCTGCTGCTGCCGAATCGCGAGGTATGGACCTTCGCGACCCATGGCGAAGCGGTGGAGATCGGGGAAAGCGTGTTTCTGGCCGGCAATGACGGCCCGCGCCGCGCCGTCCAGATTGTGATCTACGGCCACGCGCGCAAACAGCCCACGCTGCGCTGGAGCTTCCGGCACACGCCTGCTGCCGCGCCCGGCACCCGCCGCCTGCGGCCGGACGAGCCGGAACTGCCGCTGTGACCGCATTTGTGCAGCCAGCCGCGCCACAGACTTTCATCACCTCTCCCATAGGGAGAGGTCGGATCGCGAAGCGATCCGGGTGAGGGGTTAAAATCTATCGAGCATTTGCCCCCTCACCCCAATCCTCTCCCCCGAGGGGTAGAGGGAGTTCGGCCGTATTCGCGGCAATGCTTGTGGATGCCCCGCCTGCATTAGTGGTCGCGAATACCCTTCCGCCCGTCTCCTGTGCTAGCCCGTGACTCATGACCACTCACCCGCGCCGCATCGCCCGCGCCTTGCTGTCGGTGTCCGACAAGACCGGGCTCATCGCCTTCGCCGCGGCGCTGGCCGGTTACGGCATCGAGCTCGTCTCCACCGGTGGCACCGCCAAGGCGCTGAAAGACGCAGGCCTCAAGGTCATCGACGTTTCCGAACTGACCGGATTCCCGGAAATGATGGATGGCCGCGTCAAGACGCTGCACCCCAACGTGCATGGCGGCCTGCTGGCGATTCGCGCCGACAAAGGTCACGTGGCGTCGATGCAGGCGCACGGGATCAAGCCGATCGATCTGCTGGTGGTCAATCTCTATCCGTTCGAGGCCACCGTCGCCAAAGGCGCCGCGTTCGACGAGTGCATCGAGAACATCGACATTGGCGGGCCGGCGATGATCCGCGCTGCCGCCAAGAACCATGCCGACGTTGCCGTGGTCGTTGAGGCCGAGGACTACGCCAAGGTGCTCAACGAGTTGGCGCAGCACAGCGGTATGACCTCGCTCGAATTGCGCATGAAGCTGGCGGCCAAGGCCTATGCGCGCACGGCCGCCTATGATGCGGCGATATCCAATTGGTTCGCCGATACGCTGCATGACAACGCGCCGGACTACCGCGCCTTCGGCGGCAAGTTGGCGGAAGCCTTGCGCTACGGCGAGAATCCGCATCAGAGCGCGGCGTTTTATCGCTCGGCCGTCGAGCGTTTTGGCGTGGCGTCGGCGCGCCAGTTGCAAGGCAAGCAGCTCTCCTACAACAACATCAACGACACCGACGCGGCCTATGAATGCGTTGCGGAATTCGATGCCAGGCGCACCGCCGCCTGCGTGATCGTCAAGCACGCCAACCCATGCGGCGTGGCGGAAGGCGAGACCTTGCGCGACGCCTACGCCAAGGCGCTCGCCTGCGATCCGACTTCCGCCTTCGGCGGCATCGTCGCACTCAACCGCAAGCTCGACGCCGATGCCGCGCGCGCCATCACCGAGATTTTCATGGAAGTGATCATTGCGCCGGATGCCACCGACGAGGCGATCAAGATCGTCGCGGCAAAAAAGAACTTGCGGCTGCTGCTGGCCGGCGGCCCGCCCGATCCGCGCCAGCCCGGACTGACGTTGAAGTCGGTCGCCGGCGGCCTGCTGGTGCAATCGCGCGACAACGCGGTGGTCGACGACATGCAGTCAAAGGTCGTCACTAGGCGCGCGCCGAGCGAAGCCGAATTGCGCGATCTGCGTTTTGCCCTCCGCGTCGCCAAGCACGTCAAGTCCAACACCATCGTCTATGCCAAGGGGCTTGCCACCGTCGGCATCGGCGCCGGACAGATGAGCCGGGTCGATTCCGCGCGCATCGCCGCGCGCAAGGCGGAAGACGCGGCCAATGAATTAAAGATGGCCACGCCTTTGACCAAAGGCTCGGTGGTCGCCTCCGATGCGTTCTTCCCGTTTGCCGACGGCTTGCTGGTCGCGATCGAGGCCGGCGCCACCGCGGTGATCCAGCCCGGCGGTTCGGTGCGCGACGACGAGGTGATTAAGGCGGCCGACGACCACTGCATCGCCATGGTGTTCACCGGCGTGCGACATTTCAGGCACTGATTTGTTCGCAAGTGGCGCGGCACATTGCTCCGCTCCCCCTTGTGGGTAGGGTCGGGGGTGGGGCTCAGAGTCGATTGCCGAAATGCATTGCCTGGTTCGCAACTACCCCACACCCCGGCGCGTCAAGTACGCGCCGACCCTCCCCACAACGGGGAGGGTAAGAGCATCACTCCCGCGCCAGATCTCCCAGCAGGCTAGCCGCCACCGACAGTTTCGACAGCGTCAGCCCAGAGCCGGCAATCTCGTGAATGGCCGAGCGAATGCGCTCGACTTCCGCCTGGCGCGGCTTGACCCAATCCTCCACCGCGCCGGCGCCGGCCACGCCGTTGCCGACCATGGCGGCGGTGAGCCTGCGTTCCGCATCGCCAATTGAATCGAGTGCGCGGTCGAGCGCCAGCCGGTCGAAATAATCCGACACCACGATGCCCGGCACCGCATTGGCGACGCGGTCGAGCTGGAAGAAGGCCTCGGTCGCGAAATAGGTAGCGGTCACCTCGGCCACAGGTTTCTTGGCGCGATCGGCCACCAGCACGATATCGGGCGCGGCCTTGAGGGCGGCCAGGCTTGCGATACGGCTCGCCAGATCGTCCGGCACGTCGGCCTTGGCAAGCTCCGCCGCCCGCGCGTCGCGCGCCGTGAGCGAAGGCTTCGAAAGCGCGCCGTCGAGCGCCACCGCCACTTGCGCGATGCCGTCGCGATAATGCGCGACGATCGTCTCCAGTCCCTGGTGCAGATCGACATGGCGCAGGAACCAGACCAGCCGGTCGAGCAACAGATCTTGTACCGCCGAATAAAGATCGAGCTGGGTCTTGCCCGACACCTTGTTGTCAAGCCCGTCGATCTCAGTGTTGAGCGCGATCAGGTCGTAGCTGTTTCGCACGGCCGCGAAGGCCGCGGCAATCGAAGCTGGCGCGGCGCCGGTCTGGTCCGCAATGCGCACAATCAGCGTGGCGCCGCCGCGATTGATCATAGAATTGGTGAGTTGCGTCGTAATGATCTCGCGCCGCAGCCGGTGCTCCTGCAGCGCTCCGTCATAGCGTTCCGACATTTCCTTCGGGAAATAGCGCTCGAGTTCGCGCCCGAGATAGGGATCATCCGGCACGTTTGAGTCGAGCAGGTCGCTGTAAAGCGTGAGCTTGGCGTAAGCCAGGAGCACGGCGAGCTCGGGCCGCGTCAATGGCAGATTTCGTTTGCGCCGGTCGGCGACCGCCAACTCGTCCGGCAGGAATTCCACCGCGCGATCGAGGTGGCCGCGCATTTCCAGGATCTGCATCAGCCGCTGCTGGAAGCCGAGATCCTCCAGCCCACGCCGCTGCGCCAGCGAGAGCGCCAGCGTCTGCTGATAGTTGTTGCGCAGCACCAGGCGGGCAACCTCGCCGGTCATCTCGACCATCAGCGCGTTGCGCGCCTCCAGGGTGAGCGCGCCGGCGCGAACCGGCGCGCTGAGCGCGATCTTGATATTGACCTCGACGTCGGAGGTGTTGACGCCGGCGGAATTGTCGATGGCGTCAGTGTTGAGCCGGATGCCCGCAAGCGCCGCCTCGATACGCCCACGCTGGGTCATGCCTAAATTGGCGCCCTCGCCGATCACCTTGGCACGGAGATCGGCACCCGTAACACGGATAGCATCGTTGGCGCGGTCGCCCACCGCATCGTCGCCCTCAGCCGATGAGCGGACGTAGGTGCCGATACCGCCGAAGAACAGCAGATCTAATTTCGCCGTCAGGATCGCTTTCATCAGATCCTGCGGCGTCACCGCCTCCGCCACGCCGAACAGATTTTGTGCCTCGGGGCTTAGCTTTATCTCTTTGGACGCGCGCGGATATATGCCGCCGCCTTTGGAAATCAGCGCTTTATCGTAGTCCTGCCAGCTCGAGCGCGGCAGCGCGAACAGCCGCTTGCGCTCGGCGAAACTGGCGGCCGGATCGGGATCGGGGTCGATGAAGATGTCGCGATGGTCGAATGCCGCCAACAGACGGATGGTGTTCTCGCGCAGCATGCCGTTGCCGAACACGTCGCCCGACATGTCGCCAACGCCGGCCACGCTGAACGGCGTCTTGCCGATATCGATGTCCGTCTCGCGGAAGTGCCGCTTTACCGACTCCCAGGCGCCGCGCGCGGTGATGCCCATCACCTTGTGGTCGTAGCCGGCGGAGCCGCCGGAGGCGAAAGCATCGCCGAGCCAGTAGCCGTGCTCGATGGCAATGCCGTTGGCGATATCGGAAAATGTCGCGGTACCCTTGTCGGCGGCGACAACCAGATAAGGATCGTCGCCCTCGTGGCGCACCACGCAATCGGGCGGAATGATCTTGCCGTCCGGGGCGATATTGTCGGTGATGTCGAGCAGCGTCGACATGAACAGCTTGTAGGTAGCGACGCCTTCCGCCTGCACCACCTCGCGCGCGGCGCCAATGGGCATCAGCTTGGGCACGAAGCCGCCCTTGGCGCCCACCGGCACGATCACCGCGTTCTTGACCTGCTGCGCCTTCACCAGCCCGAGGATCTCGGTGCGGAAATCCTGCGGCCGGTCGGACCAGCGGATGCCGCCGCGCGCCACCTTGCCGAAGCGCATGTGCACGCCTTCGACGCGCGGCGAATAGACGAAAATCTCGTAAAGCGGGCGCGGCAGCGGCAAATCCGTGAGCTTGCCGCTTTCAAACTTTACCGCAATCAATGGCTTGGGGCGCCCATCCTTGTCGGTCTGATAGAAATTGCTGCGGATCGCCGCCTGCACCGCGTTCAAGAAGTGGCGAAATATGCGATCCTCGTCGAGGCTCTCGACCTTCGCCAGGGCTTGTTCGATGCCCGAGGTGATCTTCTTCTGCTTCTCTTCGCGGTTCAGTTCTGCCCCGGAGCGCGGGTCGAAGCGGGCGTGGAACAGCTCGACCACCTCGCTGGCGATGGCCGCATGCTTGACCAGAGTCGCCCACATGTAGTCCTGCGAATAAGGCACGCGGATCTGGCGCAGGAAGCGCGACAGCGTGCGGATCAGCGCCACGTCGCGCCACGCCACGCCGCCGGCGAGCGTGAGCGCGTTGTAGCCGTCGTTCTCGGCGGCGCCGCGCATCACCATCAGGAAGGCGGCCTCTAACCGCGCCTTGCCGGCATCGAGATCGATCATGCCGCCGTCGCGCCGCTCCATCAGCATATCGTGGAACCACACCGTGCCCGCAGCGACGCCAGCCGGCGCGATCTGATAAGTGCGTTCATCCACCACCCGGAAGCCCATGTTTTCCAGTACCGGCACGCGCTCCGACAGCGGCAGCGGACGCTGCCAACTCCACACCTTGAGGCCGACGGCGCGCTGCTCCTCCTCGAGCCGGTGATGAAAATCCACCCCAAGCGGCCGCGGCTCGGAGAGCCCCTCGATGACGCGGATGTCGCCGGTCGCGACGGCCGGCGCGTAGGCCTCATGGTATCCTTCGGAAAACGCATCGCGGTAGCGGTTGAATAGTTCGCGCGCCTTAACCGGCGCGTTGACCAATGCGAGCGCTTGGGAAAGCCCATCGGTCCAGCTGCGCACGATCTCGGCGATCTCGTGCTCGAGCGTTGCATGGTCGACATCAGGCGTAGTGCCGGCGGAACGGCCGATGATGAAGTGCACGCGCACCAGCGGCCCTTCCTGGAAGAAGGGATAGAACGCCGAGACGTGCCCGATGAAAGCGCGGCCGAGATATTCGCCGATCTTCACGCGGATGGCGCTGTCGTAGCGTTCGCGCGGAACGAAAACCAGCACCGATACGAACCGGTCGAAACGGTCGTGGCGCGCCAGCACGCGCACGCGCGGGCGCTCGTCGAGTTGGAAAATCGCGTGCGCGAAACGGTAGAGCGTGTCGACGTCCACCTGGAACAATTCATCGCGCGGATAATGCTCCAGCACATTGGCGAGAGCTTTTCCGGAATGGCTGCCGGGATCGAAACCGGCGCGCTGCTCAATCGCGGCGATCTTGCGGCGCAGATAGGGAATACTGTGGGCGGCGCGGGTATAGGCGGTCGAGGTGAACAGCCCGATGATGCGGTGCTCGCCGACCAGATTGCCGGACGCATCGTAACGCTTGACGCCGATATAATCGAGATAGACGCGCCGGTGCACGCGCGCGTGAATATTGGCCTTGGCGATAATCAGCGGACGCGGCTCCTTGAGGAACGCCATGATCTCGGGCGTGAACTCGAGCAGGTCGTCGCCGCGTTTGAGTACGCGCAGGTCGCGCGCGCGCAAGATTCCCAGCCCGCTCTCGAATTCCGGTTCGAGCGTATTGCCATCGAGGGTATAGTCGCGCAGGCCGAGGAAAGTGAAATTGTCGGCCAACAGCCATTGCAGAAATTGAACGCCCTCCGCGATCTCGTCGACCGGCAGCGGCGGCGGGTTGGTCTTGAGCTCGGCGACGATAGCCTGCACGCGCTCAAGCATGGGGCGCCAGTCCTGCACCGCCAGCTTGACCTCCGCGAGCACGGCTTCGAGCGCGCGCACCAGTTCCACACGCGCGGCGATGTCCTCGATCGGTTCGAGATGGATATGGATGAAGCTTTCGCGCGCCTTGGAGGCGTCGTCGGCCGCGCCGAGCGCGACCAGCTTACCGCCATCACGCCGCACGCCGAATACCGGATGCGCGACCAGGCGCAGTTCGAGCCGGCGGTCGGCGAGTTCGCCCATCACCGAGTCGACCAGGAACGGCATGTCGTCGTTGTCGATCTCGATTACCGAGATCGACTTGCGCTCGTCCGAGGATTCAAGCCGCACGGTCTCGCAGCGGATCTTCGGCGTCCCCGGCTGCCGTTCTTGCAGGAAATCGTAAGCCCGCTCGCCCAGCTCGGCGAGATCGGTGAGCGCATAGCGCAGCACGTCCTCGGGGACCGCGCGGGCATAGAGTTGCGCGACGAAACTGGCCGGGATGTCGCTGCGGCGGCCGGCGAGCGCGCTGCCCGCCTGCTCCAGATAAGTGCGGACGGCGCCTTCTTCCTTGCTGCCGGGAAGCTCAGCCGCCAGGTTCTGCAACACAGAAAACCTCACGCTATTTTGCGGGAATCAAACGAGGCGGATGGAGTTTTCACCTTCCGCAGGCGAGCGTCGAGAGCAACACACCATTTGGTGACGCAGCCGTGGCGACGGCTCGTCTGCCGGTTGCCGCAGCCGGTTGCCGCACCACTTAAGATGCTGAAATAAAAGGCGAAAGCAGGACCGGGCGGTCGTATCCCGAGGCTTGATTCCATAGTAGTCTTGGCCCCCGGTGAGGACAAAGGGGCAAGGGAAATGGCCAAGGCCAACAAATCAGTCAAAACCGTCGTCAAGGCGGCAAGAGGAAAGCCTGGCAGCAAAGGCAAGCCGGTGTTGCGCGCCATCAAAGGCGGCAAGAATGGCAAGCCGGCGCCCGCGAAATCGCCGCCGCCGAAGGCTTCCACGGCGCCCAAGCCAACCGCGCCAAAGCCAATCGCCTTCAAGCCAGCGCCGGCGGTAGCCGATGACGTGCCGGTGATCGCGCTCAATCTGGAGCCGGCGAAGCTTTCGCCGGCCATGGCCGCCTATTTCAAGAAGTGCCAGGAGAAACTCGGCTTCGTGCCCAATGTCCTGCTGGCTTACGCCTTCGACAAGGCCAAGCTGGAAACCTTCGTCGCCATGTACAACGACTTGATGCTGGGCGACTCCGGACTCTCCAAGCTTGAGCGCGAGATGATCGCGGTCGTGGTGTCGTCGCAGAACCGCTGCTACTACTGCCTCACCGCCCACGGCGCCGCCGTGCGGCAATATTCCGGCAATCCGCTGCTCGGCGAGCTCATCGTGATGAACTATCGCGTGGGGCGGCTCTCCAAGCGCCAGCGCGCCATGCTCGACTTCGCGGTCAAGCTCACCGCCACGCCGTGGAGCGTGGAGGAAGGCGACCGCGAGCGGCTGCGCCGCGCCGGCTTCACCGACCGCAACATCTGGGACATCTCGGCTATCGCCGGCTTCTTCAACATGTCGAACCGCGTTGCCTCCGCCACCGACATGCGGCCGAACCCGGCCTATCACGAACAGGCGCGGTAGTTCTTTCCTCTCCCCGCTTGCGGGAAGAGGGTGGCGAGCGAAGCGAGCCAGGTGAGGGGGCGTCGCCGTTCGTGTACAATGTAAACGCCCCCTCACCCGACTTCCTCGCTCTGCTCGGAAGTCGACCTCTCCCCGCAAGCGGGGAGAGGTGAAACAGAGAAACATGCGCCGGCTCATCGGTCCCTTCATCGTCGCATTTGTTGCGCTCAACGCAGCCACGCTGGCGCAAACACAGCCGCAGCTCGAATCGACGCGGGCCTCGATCCCGCCGGCGACGCCAATCCTCGCCAGCAACGGCATGGTGGTGGCGCAGGAGAGTCGCGCGGCCCGGATCGGCGTCGAGATACTCAGTCGTGGCGGCAACGCGGTCGATGCAGCGGTCGCGACCGGCTTTGCGCTCGCGGTCACCTATCCGCGCGCCGGCAATCTCGGCGGCGGCGGATTCATGGTGATCCATCTCGCCAAGAATGGGACTTTGGACAATCGCGACACGGCAATCGATTATCGCGAGACCGCACCCGCCGCGGCGAGCGCAGCCATGTTCCTCGGCGCCAACGGCGAGCCCGACCCGGTAAAATCGCGCGACAGCGCGCTGTCAATCGGCGTGCCGGGCACGGTGGCCGGGCTGGCGCTGGCGCATGAGAAATACGGCTCCGGCAAGCTTTCGCTCGCCGAGCTGATCGCGCCGGCGCTCGCGCAGGCGCGCAACGGCGTTGACGTGGTTGACGATGTCGCCGATTCGCTGGCAAGGGCGCAGGCGCGGCTGGCGCGCTGGCCCTCATCGGCGCCGATTTTTCTCAATTCCGACGGCGGTGTCCTGGCGCCCGGTCAGACGCTTGTGCAGGCCGACCTCGCGGCAACGCTCGCCGCCATCGCGCGCGATGGTCCACGCGCCTTCTATCAGGGCCGCATCGCGGGCCAGATCGCCGACGCCGTGCAAAAGGCCGGCGGCATCATGACCAAGGACGACCTCGCCGGCTATCGCGCGATCGAGCGCCCGGTCGTACACGGCAGCTACCGCGGCTACACAATCGTCTCCATGCCTCCGCCGTCCTCCGGCGGCGTGCATCTGATCGAGATGCTCAACATCCTGGAAGGCTACGATCTCAGCCAGCTCGGCCGCGGCCCGCCGTCGCTGCATCTGATGATCGAGGCGATGCGGCGCGCCTATGCCGACCGCGCCGCGTTCATGGGCGATCCCGACGCGGTGAAGATGCCGATCGCGGGTCTCACCTCGAAAAAATACGCCGCCTCCTTGCGCGCGAGCATCGGCGAACGGGCGACGCCGTCGGCCGACATCCGCCCCGGCAATCCCGCCGATTTCGAAGGCCAGAACACCACGCATTTTTCCGTCATCGACCGCGACGGCAATGCGGTGTCGAACACCTACACGCTGAACTTTTCCTATGGGCTTGGTCTGGTCGCCGCCGGCACCGGCGTGCTGCTCAACAACGAGCTCGACGATTTCACGGCCAAGCCGGGCACCGCCAATGCCTACGGCCTGGTCGGCTACAACGCCAATCTGCCGGGGCCGGGCAAGCGCCCGCTGTCGTCGATGACGCCGACCATCGTGCTGAAAGACGGCAAGCCGTTTCTGATCACCGGCTCGCCCGGCGGCAGCCGCATCATTTCCGCCGTATTGCAGGTGATCACGAACGTGATCGACTTCGATATGCCGATTGCGCAAGCGGTGACCGCGCCGCGGCTGCATCATCAATGGCAGCCGGACGAGGTGCTGGCCGAGCCGGCATTTCCACCCGATTGGCTCGATGCGCTGCGCTCGCGCGGCTATAACGTGGTGGCGACGCGGCCGTTCACATCGGCCAATTCGATCGAGGTGGTGCCGAAGACCCAATTCGCGCCGCGGGGTTACGCCGGCGCGGCTGATACCAGGACGCGCGGCGCGCTAGCGGCGGGGTATTAGCGAGGATTTGGTAGGGAAAAATTGGAGCGGGCGAAGGGATTCGAACCCTCGACCCCGACCTTGGCAAGGTCGTGCTCTACCCCTGAGCTACACCCGCATCCGTTAGATATTTGACCGGAATAGCGATTATCCCGGCCGCCAAGCCGTTCGTATAGCCATAAGGGGCGCCCCTTTGCAACCACAGCGCCCGAAAGCGTTAATTCCGCTGGGCCTGGCGCTTGCGTGGCCGGGTTCCCGGCCCGTCGACCCAGCGCGGGTTGTGGTTGCAAAAGCCGCGATTGCCGGAGAGTACGTTCGGGCGGCACTCCTCGATCGAGCTGTACCGGCAGTCCTCGTAGACCGAGCCAAAGCCGACCGAGATGAACGCACACCAGGGGCCTTCGGCGGCCCTGACCGAGTGTGGATTAAACGACACCGCCGCAACGATAATGCCCGCGGCCAGCACAATGCGCATCATCTTCGATCTCCCCGGTTGCAGTGCGAAACTATCCGCTGAACAATTTCGAGCTTAAATCTCATTGAGCCTGCGCGCGGCGCTTCTTGGCAGCCCGCGGCTCGCCAGACTCCGCCCCGCCGGTCCAGCGCGGGTTGTGGTTACAGAAGCCGCGATTGCCGGCGAGGACGGTCACTCGGCAGGCCTCGAATGTGCGGTACTGGCAATCCTCATAGGTGGAATCGTCAGTCAGGTTGATAAACGCGCACCAGGGCCCTTCCGCGGCCTTGGCCAGCCGCGCATCGAACGACATCGCCGCCATGAAAATGCCCGCGGCCAGTAAAATCCGTATCATCGTCGGCCTCGCAAAGTTGCGCCCCGTGATAATAACACCGGACGAAGCGGGAATGTTCACCAATGCCCAAAGCTCCCGAAGAGTTGTTCGCCGCGCTCGATGCCCTCGGCATCGCGCATAAGACCGTAAAACATCCCCCGCTGTTCACGGTCGAGCAATCGCGCAGCCTTCGCGGGCCAAATTCCGGGTGGTCACA
The DNA here is from genome assembly GCA_963741115.1 of uncultured Alphaproteobacteria bacterium. Classification (GTDB taxonomy): domain Bacteria; phylum Pseudomonadota; class Alphaproteobacteria; order Rhizobiales; family Xanthobacteraceae; genus Pseudolabrys. The sequence goes on from CAVUGR010000006.1 coordinate 59,337, forward strand.
CCAAGAACCTGTTCCTGCGCGACAAAAAGAACGCGCTATATCTGGTGGTGGCGCTGGAAGACGGCGAAATCGACCTCAAGGGCCTGCACCGGCTGCTGGGCGCCACCGGGCGCTTTTCATTCGGCTCGTCCGATCTGCTGCGCGAGGTCTGGGGCGTCGAGCCCGGGGCGGTGACGCCGTTTGGCGCCATCAACGACGCGGAGGCGCGCGTTACCGTGGTGCTCGACTCGGCCATGATGGAACACGCGACGCTCAATTATCATCCGCTGGTCAACACCATGACCACCTCGATTGCGCGCGGCGACCTGGTGAAGTTCCTCGAATCCACCGGCCATATGCCCCGGATTGAGCGCGTTTCGGGCCGCCTCGCCGACCGCTCCTGAACCGATTGCATTCGCGCGCCGGATAACCCATCTAATCGGCGACGGGAACTCATAAAAGGCCAGAAAATGCTGCAAAACGGCGGGGGAATGACGGCGGCGGCCGAGAACGTGGTCAAGGACGCGACCACGCAAAGCTTCGTCAAGGACGTGATCGAGGATTCCAAGCACCAGCCGGTTCTGGTGGATTTCTGGGCGCCCTGGTGCGGGCCCTGCAAGCAGCTCACCCCGATCCTGGAAAAGGCGGTGAAGGCGGCCAAGGGCAAGGTCAAGCTGGTCAAGATGAACATCGACGAGCATCCGGCAATTCCCGGCCAGATGGGCATCCAGTCGATCCCGGCGGTGATTGCGTTTTCCAACGGTCAGCCGGTCGACGGCTTCATGGGCGCCTTGCCGGAAGGGCAGGTCGTCCAATTTCTCGAACGGCTGACCAAGGGCAAAATCGCAAGCGACGAACCGGATCCGCACAAAGCCGCCGACGACGCGCTGGCGGCCGGTAACGCCGCCGAAGCCGCCGATCTTTATGCAAAAATTCTGGCGCAGGACAGCGGCGACGTCGCCGCGCTTGCGGGGCTGGCGCGCTGCTACGTGACGACCGGCAATCTCGAGCAGGCAAAGAAGACGCTCGCTCTGGTGCCGGAAGCCAAGCAGAACGATGCCGCGGTGGCAGCCGCACGCGCCGCGCTCGATCTCGCCGAGCAGGCCAAGGCGGTCGGCCCGATCGACGATTTGCAGCAGAAGGTCACCGCCAATCCACTCGACCATCAGGCGCGCTTCGATCTGGCCACTGCGCTGAGTGCCGCCAACAAGCGCGCCGAAGCGGTCAATCACCTGATCGAGATCGTCAAGCGCGACCGCAAATGGAACGAGGACGGCGCGCGCAAGCAACTGGTGCAGTTCTTCGAGGCCTGGGGTCCGACCGACGAAGCCACGGTGGATGGCCGCAAGCGGCTGTCGTCGATTTTGTTTTCGTGAGTACGGATGGTTCTACCCGTCCGCTGAGAACTCCGCCCTCATCCTGAGGAGCCGCCGAAGGCGGCGTCTCGAAGGATGCGGGGCGGCCCATCCTTCGAGACGGGCGCTACGCGCCCTCCTCAGGATGAGGCCGGTGGAGGTTCGTGAATGCCGATGAACGCCGAATACCGCGGACCGATCGATCTACCGGGGGTGATCCCGGTATTCCCGCTGCCGGGCGCGCTGCTGCTGCCGCGCGGACAGATGCCGCTCAATATCTTTCGAGCCGCGCTATCTCGCCATGATCGACGATGCCTTGCGCGACGGCCACCGGCTGATCGGCATGATCCAGCCCGACCCGGCCCATAGCGGCCCCGCCAAAAAGCCGCCGCTCTACCGGGTCGGCTGCGTCGGCCGCATCACCCAGTTGGCCGAGAGCGGCGACGGCCGCTATCTGCTCGAACTTACCGGCGTGGCGCGTTTCCGAATCGAGGAAGAACTGACGGCCAACACCGATTATCGCCAATGCCGCGTAACTTACGCGCCGTTCGCCGACGACTTCATCGCGCGCAAGGGCGAGGACGCGGTCGACCGCAAGGCATTGCTGCGCGCGCTCAACGATTTCATGCAGGCGAACGATCTCAAGGCCGACTGGGAGGACATCGACAAGGCGCCGAACGAAGCCCTGGTCAATGCGCTATCGATGATGTCGCCCTATGGCGCGGCGGAAAAGCAGGCGCTGCTGGAGGCGCCCGACCTGAAGACCCGCGCCGAAATCCTGGTGGCGATTACCGAAATCGAGCTCGCCAAAAAGAACACCGAAGGCGAGCCGCAGCTGCAGTAGCCACTTTCTGTCGTCGCCGCGAATGCGGGGACCGGTACTCCGCGGTCCCTCGATTGGACGCGGCGTACTGGATCACCCGCTTTCGCGGATGATGACCACATCATTTTGGGCTATACCAAAACCCATCTCGCCGGAGCCCCGCCATGCCCAACACCCCGACCGCCGAACGCCCACCCGGCAGCGTCGATCCCAAGCTGCTGGAAATCCTGGTCTGCCCGCTGACCAAAGGCACGCTCGAATACGACGCCGCCAAGCAGGAACTGATCTCGCGCAAGGCCAAGCTCGCCTATCCGATCCGCGACGGCATTCCGATCATGCTGCCGGAGGAAGCGCGCAGGTTGGAGTGACGCCGCGTGGCGTCGTCACCTGCGAGCGTGATCCAGTAACCACCGCCATCGAGACCAACTACGAACACCGATTACTGGATGCCCGCTATCGCGGGCATGACAGTGAGTAAGGGAAGGAAACAACTCATGATCAAGATCTGGGGCCGCAACACCTCGTCCAACGTGCAAAAGGCCATGTGGGCGGTCGGCGAGCTGGGGCTTGAACACCAGCGCATCGATGTCGGCGGCGCGTTCGGTAAGACCAAAGAAGCGCCCTATCTGGCGATGAACCCCAACTCGCTCGTGCCGACGCTGGAAGAAGAAGACGGCTTCACACTATGGGAATCAAATTCCATCGTTCGTTATCTCGCCGGCAAACACGACAAGGCCGGCGTGCTTGAGCCAAAAGATCCCAAGCAGCGCGGCACTCGCCAGCCAGTGGATGGATTGGCAATTGTCGGTGGTGGGTCCGGCGATCTTCCACGCCTTCTGGGGCCTGATCCGCACGCCGGCTGAAAAGCGCGATGCGGCCGCGATCAAGACCTCGCAGGACAAGACCACCGACGCGATGAAAATTCTCGACGCGCAACTGGGCAAGACGCCGTATCGTCGCCGGCCCGGCGTTTTCCTACGGCGACATTCCGGTCGGCGTGATGTGCTACCGCTACCGGCAATTGGTGCCCGGCCGCCCCGCCACGCCCAATCTCGATCGCTGGTACGACGCAATCTCCAAGCGCAAGGCGTTCCAGGATCACGTCGGAAGCATTCCGCTGTCGTGACCACGGCGGGCAAGGAAGGTCGATGCCTCGGCCTGATCGGTGGCCTCGGGCCGGGCGCGACCGTTCATTACTATCGCGAACTGCTTGCCGCGCATGAGAAGCGGGCGCGCGTGCCGCGCCTGCTGATCGCTCATGCCGACATCAATCGCGTGTACGCCACGGTGGGCGCGAAGGACTTCGACGCGCTCGCGCGCTATCTCGCCGGCCTGATCGGCAACATGGCGGCGGGTGGCGCCGAATTCACAGCCATCGTCGCCGCCACGCCGCACATCTGCGCTGCCCCAACTTACTGCTATTTCGCCGCTGCCGTTGATCGACATGCTGGTCGAGGTTGCGGCCGCAGTGCGCGCCCGAGGGCTAACGCGTGTGGCGTTGCTCGGCACCCGCTTCACCGTCGAGACCCGCATGTTTGGCAGCCTGGGCGATGTCGAGGTCGTCATGCCGGCGGCCGACGAAATCGACCGCATCCACCGCATCTACACGGAGTTCGTCGCAGGGCGCGGCAGCGACGCGCAAACCGAGGAACTGCGCCAACTCGCGAAGACATTCATCGCGCGCGACGGCGCGCAAGCCGTGCTGACTCGCCGGAACTGATTTATCGATGGTGTTTACCGAGAGCAATGCCGGGTTTCCGATGATCGACTGCGCCCGCGTTCATATCGATGCGATTGTGCGAGAATGCTCGACTAAATGAATTGTTGTGATGAATTTCTTCGTTGACCGTTCTACAACGCCTCGCCGCGCAGCAGCTTCGGCACCTCGCCGGTAAATCCGGCGGCCTCGCGGATGAACACGCGCTTGAGCGCCGGGATGCGCTCGACCACGCCCAGCCCGATATCGCGCGCCAGCCGCAGCACGTCGGAGCGGTTGGAGAACAATCTATTCAAGCCATCCGTGGCAACACCCATGGTCATGGTGTCGAAGCGCCGCCAGCGCTGATACCGCTCCAGCACATCCGGCGCGCCGATATCGAGGCCGAGCCTTGCCGCGTCGGCGATCGCTTCGGCCAGCGCCGCCACGTCGCGCAGGCCCATATTGAGCCCTTGGCCAGCAATGGGATGAATAATGTGCGCGGCATCGCCAATGAGCGCGAGCCGTTCGGCGGTGAAGGCGCGCGCGGTGAACAGCCCGAGCGGAAAGGCGCGGCGCGGACCGCTCACCTGCAGATCGCCGAGATGCAGACCGAAGCGCTTCTCCAGCTCGGCATGAAATTCTTCGTCGCGGAGCGCGACGATGCGCTCGGCCTCGCGCGCGGTTTCGGTCCACACGATCGAGCAGCGGTTGCCCGTGAGCGGCAGGATCGCGAACGGTCCGGCGGGCAGAAAATGCTCCTCGGCGCGGCCATTGTGCTCGCGCTCATGCGCGACGGTCGTGACGATGGCCGACTGATCGTAGTTCCAGCCGTGGCTGGCGATGCCTGCGGTCTCGCGTATTTGCGAGTGCGCGCCGTCGGCGCCGACCAGCAGCCGGGCGGAAATTATTTCGCCGTCGGCGAGCGCGACATTGACGGCATTCGGCGCGTTCTCGAAACCGGCGACCGCACCCGCGCGCAAGTTCGACACCCAGCTCCTTCGCCTTCGCCACCAGCGCATCGATCAGATGCCGGTTCTCGATCATATGCGCGAACGGTTCGCCAGGCTCCAACTCGCCGCCGAAGGTGAGGAAGGTCGGCCGCACCGCGTCGTCGAGTTTGCTGATCCGTCACCACCATGTCGAGGATCGGCTGCGCATCGTCAGCCACCGCGTCCCAGACTTCGATCGCCTCGAACAGCCGGCGCGCCGCGGCCGCGATCGCGGAAGCGCGCGGATCCTTCGACTGCGCGGCGCCGAGCGCCGGATCGACGACCGTCACCGAGAATGTCTCGCCCAGCCCCTGGCGCAGCGCGATCGCCAGCGCCAGGCCGGCAAAGCCCGCCCCGCCGATCACCAGGTCGGTTCTAGAGTGTCCCGGCGCCTTCGCCATTTGGCTTCCTTGTAAAGTTGGCGCCAGCATAGCAGGTTGGGGTCATTAATTGACCGCCTCGGTACCCGCCAGATCTGAGCCAACGATGTCCACTGCCGTCCAGGAACTGCTCGCCATCCTCGATCTCGAGCCACTCGACATAAATCTGTTCCGCGGCCGCTCGCCGCAAGTGGGCTGGCAGCGGGTATTCGGCGGCCAGGTGATCGGGCAGGCGCTGGTCGCCGCCGTGCGCACGGTCGATGCCAGCCGGCCGCCGCATTCGATGCACGCCTATTTCCTGTTGCCGGGCGATCCCAAGGTGCCGATCATCTATGACGTCGATCGCATGCGTGACGGCAAGAGCTTCACCACCCGGCGCGTCACCGCGCGCCAGCATGGTCATCCGATCTTCTCCATGCTGGTGTCGTTCCACGCCGATGAGTCCGGCGGCCTCGATCACCAGGCGAAAATGCCGGATGTTCCCGGACCGGAAGCACTGCCGAGCGAAACCGAAGTGCGCGAGAAAATCCTGCCGACCATGCCGGATCCGGTGCGGCGCTATTACGAACGCGAGCGGCCGATCGAACTGCGGCCGGTCGAGTTCGAACGCTATCTCGGCAAGAAATATCCCGACGGCCAATTCAACGTCTGGATCAGAACCACCGGCCCGTTGCCGGACGATCCGGCGATCCATCAATGCGTGCTGGCCTATACGTCCGATATGGGGCTGCTCGACACCGCCCTGGTGCCGCATGGGCGCACGTTGTTCGAGAAGGAATTCATGGCCGCCAGCCTCGATCATGCGCTGTGGCTGCACCGGCCGTTCCGCGCCGACGAATGGCTGCTCTATTCACAAGACTCGCCCAATCTGCACGGCTCGCGCGGCTTTGGCCGCGGGCTTATATTCACGCGCGACGGCACCTGGTCGCCTCGGTGGCGCAGGAAGGCCTGGTGCGCATGCGGCGTGGATCTTAACGCGACCATGCGCCGAGTAAGATCACTATGAAGCGATCAGTCGCTACCTTTGTCATCCTGATCTCGTCTATGACGGCCGCGCTCGCCGCATCGGGCAGGCAGCCGGCGCCGGCCGGAGCTTTCCAAGGCGCGCCTGCGCAATACACCCGCTTCTCGGCCGCCGAGTTGGAGCGCGGATTTCTTGCGCTCGCATTCGGTTCCGATCTGCGCATCGGGGCGCGCCCGCGCGGCATCCGCCGCTTCGATCATCCGATCCGGGCACGCGTCGTCGGCGGCGGCGGCGTCGATCGCGCGGCGGCAATGCAGCGCGTGCTCGATGAATATGCCGGCAAGGTTCCCAACCTGCATCTGACGCTCGTGGCCGGCACCGAGCCGGCCGACGCGCAACCTGCGGACTTGGAGGTGCGGCTGATCGACGAAAAGGATTTCAAGACTGCGCTGCAGGATGCGTTTGGCGTCCAGATCACCAAGACCTTCGTCGCGCGCACCGATCCGCAATGCATGACCAGCGTGAAATCGACCGCCGAAGGCGAGATCGTGCACTCGATCTCCTTCATCATCGTCGACAAAGGCGACGACGTGTTCCTCGACTGCGCCTACCACGAGATGCTGCACGCCTTCGGCCTGTCGAACCACGACCAGCGCAATCCGTGGACCACGCTCAACCAGAAGCGCATGGTCGGCTACCTGACGGTCTACGACCGCGCGCTGCTCACCTTGCTCTACGACCCGCGAATCACGCCCGGGATGACCGCGGCCCGCGCACGTGCCGCACTGCCGCGGGTAATCACGGACCGCGGATTGGCCAATCCAAGCCGGGGCAGATGACTCTGCCACATCCGACAACCTTGCTGACCTAAATACCGCAATTGGGCTTTTGCCATTGGGCGTGGCAAAAAATCCCGCTTAAACTTTCGACTGCCGGTCGTTAGCGTAGGCATCGAGCCCGGACCGGCAACCAGTCGAACGGGTTTTCGTTGCAGGCCATGCCGGAAGGGAAGCCATGAAGCTGATAATCGCCGTCATCAAACCATTCAAACTCGACGAGGTGCGCGAAGCCCTCACCCGGGTCGGCGTTGCCGGCATGACTGTCACCGAGGTCAAGGGCTTCGGGCGGCAGAAGGGTCACATGGAGATCTACCGCGGCGCCGAATACGCCGTGAACTTCCTCCCCAAGCTGCGTGTCGAGAGTCGCGGTCGACGACAAGCAACTCGACCAGGTGACGGATGCGCTTTCCGCCGCCGCCAAGACCGGGCAGATCGGCGACGGGAAAATCTTCGTCACGCCGATCGAGCGTGCGCTGCGCATTCGCACCGGCGAGACCAACGCCGACGCGCTTTAAGGCCGGCCGACATAACGCCTCCCTAAGCCTCCACGCGACGTCGCGGAGGCCTAAAACGCTATGCTATCTTAATGAATGGTTTCCGGGCCAGGCGGCCAGCCGGCGCGGATTTAGTCATTTGCCAAAATCTGACTAATTTTTGTGCACACGTCGCCGGTGCTGGCGCGTCTTTAGGCGCCGGCGCATGGCGGTATTCTGGTCGGTTCCCCACTCACCCGTTTTCATCCATCGAATCAGCCGGATAGCCCGCTCGCGGGCAACTGGCACGGCGTTTGATTCTATCTGGCTGGCCATGCCTGCAAAGCAAGCTTTGCGGGCCCGGCTCAGTGGTACCGCCCGCACTGCGTAAGGGTAGAAAACGGGCTCAAGCGGGGATCGAATCCATGAAAATCGTCATGGCCATTATCAAACCTTTCAAGCTCGACGAGGTCCGTGACGCTCTGACCTCAATCGGCGTGCAAGGACTGACCGTCACCGAGGTCAAAGGTTACGGGCGTCAAAAGGGTCACACGGAAATCTACCGTGGGGCAGAGTATGCGGTGAGCTTCCTCCCGAAGATCAAGGTGGAGGTCGCTGTGGCAACCAACCAAGTCGACAAAGTTATCGGCGCCATCACCGGCGCCGCGAAAACCGGTCAGATCGGAGACGGGAAGATTTTCGTCTTCGGGATTGATAGCGCCGTGCGCATTCGCACCGGCGAGACCGACGCCGCGGCGCTCTAGTAACCCGCACCGCAAACAATACGGACAGGAGTAAGACCATGACGTTGAAGAAATCCTCCCGTGCGGGACTTCTGGCTCTCGCCTTTGGAGTTCTGCTCGGAATCCTTCTGAGCTTGCCCACGTACAACGTGTCGCACGCTCAGACCCCGGCCCCGGCTGCTGCGCCGGCCGCCGCACCAGCCCCACCGCCGGCCTGCGCTGCCGATCCGGATCCCAAGAAGGCGGTGACCGAGAAATGTACACCAAATTCGGGCGACACCGCCTGGATGCTCACCTCGGTGGCTTTGGTGTTGATGATGACCATCCCAGGCCTCGGCCTGTTCTATGGCGGTATGGTGCGTAAGAAGAACGTGGGCGACACGGTGATGACGAGCTTCGCCGTCACCTGTCTGGTCACGATCATCTACGCATGCATCACCTACAGTCTCTCGTTCACAACCGGCTCGCCCTATATAGGCGGAACGAGTCGCTTCTTCCTGCAAGGCATCTTGAGCGATATCTCGACTGGTATCGGCACTCCGAACGGGCTCGCGCTGACAATCCCCGAGACCGTTTACATGTGCTTCCAGATGACCTTCGCGATCATCACGCCGGCCCTGATTGCCGGCGCCTTCGCCGAACGCATGAAGTTCTCCGCCATGCTCTGGTTCATCGGCCTGTGGGCGATTCTCGTGTACGCGCCGATCGCGCACTGGGTGTGGGGCGCGGATGGCTTCATGTCTAACGGCAATAGCGACGCGGCGTTCAAGGTTCTCGACTTCGCCGGCGGCACCGTCGTGCATATCAACGCCGGCGTTGCCGGTCTGATGTGCGCGATCTGCCTTGGCAAGCGCAAGGACACGGGACCCGCTCACAACATGGTGCTCACCATGATCGGCGCCTCGCTGCTGTGGGTCGGCTGGTTCGGCTTCAATGCCGGCTCCGCCGTCACCGCCGGCATGCAGGCGGGCATGGCGATGACCGTGACACAGATCGCTACCGCGGTCGCTGCCTTCACCTGGATGCTCGTCGAGTGGCTTTGCCGTGGCAAACCCACCGTCATCGGCATCTGCTCGGGTGCGGTCGCCGGCCTCGTCGCCATCACTCCGGCTTCGGGCTATGTCGGCCCGGCCGGCTCGATGGCGATCGGCGTTGCTGCCGGCGTGGTCTGCTACTGGGGCGTAACCGGCCTCAAGCGGATGCTCGGCATTGACGACGCGCTCGACTGCTTCGGTGTCCACGCAGTCGGCGGCATCGTCGGCGCGTTGCTCACCGGCGTGTTCGCCATCAACGAATACGGCGGCACCTCGGGCCTTATCGAGGGCAACGCGGCGCAGATGATCAACCAGTTCGAAGGTGTCGGTATCGTGATTGTGTACGACGCCATCGTCTCGCTGATCCTGCTCAAGATCATCGACGCGATCATCGGCCTGCGCGTTTCCGAGGAAGTGGAACGCGATGGTCTCGATCTCGCGCTGCATGGGGAGACCGTGCAGTAAGCGCATGATCTGACAAGCTAGCGGTAGGGGCGGAAACCCGGCACTGTCCCTTCCGTTGAGGCCCTCGGTTCGCAAGAACCGGGGGCCTCTCTTATTTTGGGCCTTCCTCAACAAACGTTTTGGCCCCGCCAACCGATGGTTAACGGGGTCTTAACCTCGCCACACCTATTGTGGACCAACTTCGTGCCGCGGGCTCGCCGCATGATCCCGAAAAGTGGGAACCGGTTTTCGGACTAGATCATGCGCAAACAAAAGCCCGCCTGTGTAGCCGCATGCCCATGATGACCGCCCAGCGCGAGCCTGCCTCTCCCACCGCCACGGCGGCCACCGGCCGCTCGCCGTTCGTGCGGCTGACCGAGCTGATTGCCGGCATCGAGCCGGGCAAGCCGGCCATCAATCTGTCGGTAGGCGAGCCGCAGCATCCGATTCCGCCCTTCGTCGGGCCGACGCTCGCCGCGCACCTCGACGAATTCGGCCGCTATCCGGCAAACAAGGGTATCGAGCCGTTCCGACGAGCGGTCGTGCAATGGCTCGGCCGACGCTACAAACTGACGCGCCCTGTCGATGCCGAACATGAAGTGCTGGTACTCAACGGCACCCGCGAAGGCCTGTTTCTCGGCGCCATCGCCGCCAAACGCTGGGTCAGCCGGCGCGCCGGTAAACAGGCTGTGCTGATCCCCAATCCGTTCTATGCCGCCTACAGCGCCGGCGCGCTCGCCGCTGATTGCGAGCCGGTCTATATGCCGGCGACGCGGACAAGCGGTTTCCTGCCCGATCTCAACGCGCTCGACGAGGCGCTGCTCGCGCGCACCGTGGCGTTCTACATCGCCTCGCCGTCGAACCCGCAAGGCGCGGTCGCGAGCCGCGCCTATCTCGACCGGCTCGCTCAGCTTGCGCGCCGCTTCGGCTTCCTGGTGTTCGCCGACGAATGCTATTGCGAGATTTACAGCGAGCATCAACCTGCCGGTATGCTGGAAGCGGCCGGGCCCGACTTCGCCAATACGATCGTGTTTCACTCGCTGTCGAAGCGCTCGAACCTGCCCGGCCTGCGCGTTGGCTTCGCCGCCGGCGATCGGCGGTTTCTCAGTTCGTTTCTCGAATTGCGCAATGTGGCGGCCCCACAAGTGCCAGGCCCCGCGCAATATGTTGCCGTCGCCGCCTATGGCGACGAGGCGCATGTGCTCGAAAACCGCAAGCTCTATTCAGCCAAGTTCGACCTCGCCGACCAGATCATCGGCGACCGCTACGACTACAAGCGCCCGGCCGGCGGATTTTTTCTCTGGCTTGACGTTGGCAAATATGGCGGCAGCGAAATCGTGACCAAACGGTTGTGGCAGGAGGCCGGAGTGCGCGTCGTTCCCGGACGCTACCTCGCGCGCGAGCAGGCCGACGGCAGCAATCCCGGCGCAGACCACATCCGCGTCGCGATGGTTCAGGACAAAGCGACCACGGCGGAGGCGCTGCATCGCCTCGTCGCGATTTTAAGATAATGGTGAAGTTAATGGCCTCTGCCGATCGCAGCCTCGACGTTATAGCTTTCCTTTCGGAGCACTTCCGCGACATCGTGCGGCGGCGGCTGAGCGAACTCGCCGGGCTCGTGCTGATCACGCTGGCGTTGCTCGGCGTCATCGCGCTCTCCACCTGGTCGGTGCAGGACCCCTCGCTTAGCCACGCCACACAACAGCCGATTCACAATCTGCTCGGCTATCCTGGCGCAATCTTTTCCGATCTGGCGATGCAGCTGCTCGGCTTGGCCAGCATCCTGCTGCTGCTGCCGGAAGCGCTCCTCGGCTGGCGGCTGCTGGCGCACAAGCCGGTCGGCGAGAAGTGGCGCGGTCTGTTGTGGATCGTCGCGACCTTCCTCGCCGCGGGATTCGCCTCGACCTTGCCGCGCATCGGCTCGTGGCCGCTGCTGACCGGCCTCGGCGGCGTGTCGGGCGACGCGCTGCTGCACCTGCCAGGCATTATTTTCGGCGCGCCGCTTGCGGGCACCATGCGTCTTGCGCTGGGGCTGATGTTCGGCGTCGCCGCTGCCGTGACGCTCGCGGCCGCCACCGGCTGGCGCCGGCGCGTGGAAGACGAAGACGAGATCGAGCGCGATGACGGAGACGACGACTATTCCTCCGCCTGGCTGGGCATGATCGTGCATGCACTGCTAAGCTGGAAGGCGCGCGCCGGCCGGCAGTTCCGGACCGGGCCAGCCCGTGTCACTCCCCGCATGGCCATTCCGGCATCAACCGGGGGCCGTCAGGAGCCGCGCTTCGACGGCCTCGGCCGCGCCGCCATGCCGGCCGTGGACGATGAATACGAGGATGCGGAGGAGCCGGCGCCGCGCCGTCGTGCCGCCGCGCGCCCCCCCGCGCGGCGCACCGGCGGCGGCTTTGTATTGCCGTCGCTCAATTTTCTGACCGCGCAGCGCGCTTCCGAGCGCACGACCTTGTCGAAAGACGTCATCGATGCCAACGCGGTGGCGCTTGAAAGCGTGTTGCAGGACTTTGGCGTGCGCGGTGAAATCATCAATGCACGTCCCGGCCCGGTGGTGACGCTATATGAACTCGAGCCGGCGCCCGGCATCAAGTCCTCGCGCGTCATTGGGCTGGCCGACGACATCGCCCGCTCGATGAGCGCGGTGTCAGCGCGGGTCGCGGTGGTATCGGGCCGCAACGCCATCGGCATCGAGCTGCCTAATCCGACGCGCGAGAAGGTGTACTTGCGCGAGCTGCTCGGCGCGAGGGATTACAATGAGCATGCCGCCAAGCTGCCGCTCTGCCTCGGCAAGACCATCGGCGGCGAATCGGTGATCGTCGATCTATCGCGCATGCCGCATCTGCTGATCGCCGGCACTACCGGCTCCGGCAAATCGGTCGCTATCAACACCATGATCCTGTCGTTGGTCTATCGGCTGCGCCCCGACCAGTGCCGGCTGATCATGGTCGATCCCAAGATGCTCGAACTCTCCGTCTATGACGGCATTCCGCATCTGCTCACTCCGGTCGTCACCGATCCGAAGAAGGCGGTGGTCGCGCTCAAATGGGCGGTGCGCGAAATGGAAGAGCGCTACAAGAAGATGTCGAAACTCGGCGTGCGCAATATCGAAGGCTACAACGCGCGCGTTGCCGAAGCCAAAGCCAAAGACGAGAAACTCACCCGCACCGTGCATACCGGCTACGACAAGGAGAGCGGCGAAGCGATCTACGAGAAGGAAGAGCTCGAGCTCGAACCCATACCCTTCATCGTGGTGATCGTGGACGAAATGGCCGACCTGATGATGGTCGCCGGCAAGGACATCGAAGGCGCCATCCAGCGCCTGGCGCAAATGGCGCGCGCCGCCGGTATCCATGTCATCCTCGCCACGCAGCGCCCATCGGTCGATGTCATCACCGGCACCATCAAGGCGAACTTCCCGACTCGCATCTCGTTCCAGGTCACCTCCAAGATCGACAGTCGCACCATCCTTGGCGAGCAGGGCGCGGAACAACTGCTCGGCCAGGGCGACATGCTCTACATGGCGGGCGGCGGCCGCATCAGCCGCGTGCACGGCCCGTTCGTGTCGGACGACGAAGTCGAGAAGGTGGTGCGCCACCTCAAGTCGCAAGGACAGCCGGAATATCTGGAGGAAGTGACCGCCGGCGATCCGGAAGAGGGCGAGGACGGCGCGGTGTTCGATGCCACCGGCATGGGGCTGGCCGAAGGCGGCGATCTATTCCAGCAGGCCGTCGCCATCGTGAAACGCGACCGTAAGGCGTCCACGTCCTACATCCAGCGCCGGCTGCAGATCGGCTACAACCGCGCCGCCTCGCTGATGGAGCGTCTGGAACAAGAAGGCATTGTTGGCCAGCCCAACCATGCCGGAAAACGCGAGATCCTGATCCCCGAAAACCCGGCCGATGATCGTTACTGAGAATCGGCTTGTTCGCGATTGGGCTCGAATCAGCGCATAATCAGGGTCGCGAAATCGCCACAGCCGGCCCATATACCCTGGGTACAAAGCGGAGAACGTGATGGCGGCAGAGTTTAGGGCGCGCGCAGAACAAGTTTCGGCGATGGCCGCGTTGCTGGCCAGCTTGGCGGCAGCCCCCGCGCTGGCCCAGAGCGTTCCGCTGCCGCCGCCACGCCCGGCGCATACTGCTGCCCCCAACACCACAGGATCGATCCTGCCGCGGTCGACTACTGCTGTTGCCGCAGATTCTACGACAACCAAGTCTGCCATCCCCCCGCAAGCGCTTGGCGCGCGGGCCCAGGCACCGAAGACGGCACCGCAAGCACAGCAAGCGCCGACTCCGTTCTCCAATCCATTCGCCCAACTTTTTGGCAAGACAGCCGGCACCGATTCGCTGAAGCCTGAGCAGCGCGCCATCATCGACCGGGTGAACAATTATCTGTCCGGCGTGCAGACACTGTCGGGGAAATTCGTCCAGGTCGGTCCCGACGGGGGCCGCACGCAAGGCGATTTTTTCATCTTGAAGCCAGGCCGGGTGCGCTTCGAGTACGACGACCCGAGCCCGATCCAGCTCATCGCCGACGGCCAGTCGGTGGTGGTGCGCGACCGCAAGCTGGCGACACAGGACGTCTATCCGCTATCGCAGACGCCGTTGCGCTTCCTGCTTGCCGACCATGTCGACCTGATGAAGGACACTACTCTGGCCGCGGTCTATGCCGACGAAGTGTTCATCACCGTGGTGCTCGAGGAGAAGAACGGCGTCGTCGGCACCAGCCGGTTGATGATCATGTTCGACGCCAAGGACATGCAGCTCAAGCAATGGACGGTGACCGATCCGCAGGGCTACGACACCACCGTGGCGGTGTATAATCTCGATACCAGCAAGCGGCCCGATCCCGGCATGTTCAAGATCGACTTTACCCAGTATCGGAATTGATTCGTCATCGGGGACAGGCTCGCGCAGGACGGTGACAAAAGCCGCGGCAGGCATTACTTAAATTGCATGCCCCTCAAGATCACCACCTGGAATATCAATTCCGTCCGCCTGCGCATCGATCTGGTCGCCAAATTCATCAAATCTGCGCGGCCCGACGTTCTGTGTCTGCAAGAGACCAAATGTCCGGACGACGCCTTTCCGCTCAAGCGCTTCAGGCGGCTCGGCTACGAACACGTCGCGCTTAATGGGCAGAAGGGCTATCACGGCGTCGCCGTGCTCTCGCGCATGCCGTTCGAGCGCTTCGACGTCCAGAGCTTCTGCGGCAAGACCGACTGCCGTCACATCTCGGTGGTGCTGGGCGAGCGCGCAGGCTTGAGCGATCCGCTGACACTGCATAATTTCTATGTGCCGGCCGGCGGCGACGAGCCGGACCCCGAGATCAATCCGAAATTCCAGCACAAGCTGTCGTTCCTGGACGAAATGTGCGCGCATCAGAGCCTGCGGCCGGCGGATTCGCAGCGCGCGATCCTGGTCGGCGACCTCAACGTGGCTCCGCTCGAACACGACGTGTGGAGTCATAAGCAGATGGTGCGCGTGGTTTCGCACACGCCGATCGAATGCGAGAAACTAGGGCACGTGCAAAAAGCCGGCGGCTGGATCGACATTATGCGGGTGCATACGCCGGAGCCGGAAAAGCTCTATACTTGGTGGAGCTATCGGGCGATGGACAACTGGAAGGCCGCCGACCGCGGCCGCAGGCTCGATCACATCTGGACTTCGGACGCGCTGGCCGATCGAGTCTCGGCCATCAAGATTTCCAAGGACTATCGCGGTGCCACGCGCCCCTCCGACCACGTGCCGGTAACGGCAACGGTGGAGATCTAGGACCCTTCGCCTCTATCCAACGCCTTCCTCACGCCACCGAGTTCGAGCGTCCAACCATCCAATCGTTGCGCCATGATGTTGCGCAATTTCACGGCGGCGTCCGGATAGCCTTCCAGCATCTTGCGAAACAGGCTGCGCGAAATGCGGATCACCACCGTCGGCTCTTTCGCGACCGCCGTTGCCGGACACACCATTTCGGTGAGCAAGGCCAGCTCGCCGAGCAGCGTGCCGGGACCGACGGTGAAATCCTTGCCTTCGGAAAACGTGCCGGGTTCGAGCTGGAGCGAACCTTCCTGCACGACGTAGCCGCCGTCGGCGAGTTCGCCGGCGTAGAACAGCACCGCGCCGCTTTGCAATTGTTTGGTTTCCGCGCCGATCGCCAGGATGCGCAGAGCCGGCTTGCCCAGCACCGCGAAAGTCGGCACCCGTTCGAAGAAGGCGATGTCGTCTTCGAGGCCCATGGCTACGGCCTGCCCGGGCGTGTGAGCGCGCGTAGGGTAATCACGGCACCAGCTTATAGCCGCCGGCTTCCGTCACCAGGATCGCCGGCGCAGCGGCGTCCTTCTCGACCTTCTGCCGCAGCCGGTAGATGTGCGTCTCCAGCGTATGGGTAGTGACTCCGGAATTGTAGCCCCACACTTCCTGCAGCAGCGTCTCACGCGACACCGGCTTCTGCCCGGCGCGATAGAGATAGCGCAGGATGGCAGTTTCCTTTTCGGTCAGCCGCACCTTGCTGCCCTTCGGACTGAGCAGAATTTTGGAGCTCGGCCGAAACATGTAAGGCCCGATCGTGAAGACCGCGTCCTCGCTCGCCTCGTGCTGGCGAAGCTGCGCGCGGATGCGCGCGAGCAGCACGGCAAAACGGAACGGCTTGGTGACATAATCGTTGGCGCCGGATTCCAGCCCGAGAATGGTGTCGCTATCGGTATCGTGGCCGGTCAGCATGATGATCGGTGCCTTGAAGCCGTTCTTGCGCAGGATGCGCACCGCCTCGCGGCCGTCGACGTCCGGCAGGCCGACGTCCATGATCACCAGGTCGATCTGGCCGCCCTTGGCCGCCTGCACCGCCTTGGTGCCGCTGTCGACCGCGGTCGCCTCGAACTCCTCGTGCAGCGCCAATTGCTCGACCAGCGCCTCGCGCAGTTCGGTGTCGTCATCCACAATCAGGATGGTCCGAGTATTGGGCATCGCTCAAAAGTCCCCTTGAGGCGCGCCAATGCACCCCGCCCAGCCTAATTGCCGGCGCATGACTATGCGCTGCTCGCGAAGTAGAACATTCAGGGCTAAAAGAGCAAGCAGGAACTGGTATTTAGGGCAAACACGCGCCCAACAAGGATTTGGCGGAATATGGGAAAACAGCCACTGTCCCGCATTACGGTACGCCGCAAACCGGGCAATCCCTCGCGTGGCTGGCTGACGGCGGGACAGCTCTCGCTGCCGGTGGCACTCGGCCGCGGCGGCGTCAAAGCCAACAAGCGCGAAGGCGACGGCGCCACCCCGCGGGGCAGCTTCCGGCTCAAGCAACTATGGTGGCGTGCCGAACGGCATGCACGGCCGGCGACTTTGTTACCGACGCAACGAATAAGACCCGACGACGGCTGGTGCGAAAATCCCGCCGATCGCCATTACAACCAGCCGATCAAAGTGCCTCGGGGCAGCAATGCCGATCGCCTCGCGCGCGCCGACGCGCTCTACGATTTCATCATTGAGATCGATCACAATACGCGGCCGCGGATCGCGGGACGCGGCAGCGCGGTTTTCATCCACGTGGCGCGCGAGCGCTTCGCGCCGACCGCCGGCTGTGTCGCACTCGACATCAATTCGCTGCGCCGATTGCTGGCGCGCGTCGGCCCGCGCACCAAAATCATGGTTGAGTAATTATTACCGGCGCTCTTTCTGCACGGTTGATTAAACATAACCACCTGCAATGGCGCAGATAACCGGCACATTAATATAACCGGAATGCCTTGGTGGTATTTTTCCCGATGGCGCGGCTCCGCAAGAAATGTAGAAACCAGCCGCGCTGGGGCGATCATGGACACGTCACTCGCAAGCGATACACGCACGCCGGCCAGCCCTCAGGCGATTGGCCGCGTTGTAGCCATCAACGGCTCGCAGGCCACCGTCGAGTTGAGCCCGCGCGCGCCGGACGGCGAAAATCAGACCGTTGGAAAATTCATGGGCTTGCTGACCGGCAAGTCCATCATCGTCGGATTGATCACCGATGTCGGCGAGCAATCGCTCGGCGTTGCCGCGGGCGGCACGCAAGCCTACCGCAAGGTGGCGCGGCTCGACCTGATCGGCGAGATCGGTCCCGGCGAAAAAGGCGCGGCGCGCTTCCAGCGCGGCGTCTCGGAATATCCCAACATCGGCGACGGCGCGATTCTGCTCGGCGAGCGTGAGCTGAAGCTGGTCTATGGCACGGCCGATGCAGACCGCGCCCATATCGGCGACCTGCAGCAGAACTCGAACATCCACGTCCACATCGACATTGACCAATTGGTCAGCCGCCACTTTGCGATTCTGGGCGCCACCGGCGTCGGCAAGTCGAGCGGCGTCGCCATCATCCTGCAAAAGATTCTCGAGACGCGGCCGAACCTGCGCATTTTCCTGGTCGACCCGCACAACGAATACAGCCACTGCTTCGGCGACAAGGCGCAGGTGCTCACGCCGCGCAACATTCGTCTGCCGTTCTGGCTGTTCAATTTCGAGGAGACGGTCGACGCCTTCTTCGGCGGACGGCCCGGCATCGACGAGGAAGTCGAGATCCTGTCGGAAGTCATTCCGATGGCGAAGGCGGTCTATCTGCAATATCGCGCCAACGCCGAACGCGCGATCACCAAGAAGCGCGATCCGCGCGATGCCGGCTTCACCGCCGACACGCCGGTGCCCTACCGCATCGAGGATCTGATCAGCCTGCTCGACGAGCGCATGGGCAAGCTGGAAAACCGCAACTCGCGCACGATTTACCACAAGCTGATAGGGCGGATTCAGACCTTCCGCAACCATCCGCGCTACGCCTTCATGTTCGAGAACGCCAATATCGGCGGCGATACGATGGCGGAGATCCTCAGCAATCTTTTCCGGCTGCCGCAGGAAGGCAAGCCGATGACCATCATGCAACTCGCCGGTTTCCCGGCCGAGGTGGTGGATTCGGTGGTGTCGGTGCTCTGCCGCATGGCGTTCGACTTCGGACTGTGGAGCGACGGCGTGGCGCCGCTGCTGTTCGTCTGCGAAGAGGCACACCGCTACGCGCCCGCCGACAAGAACATCGGCTTTGGGCCGACCCGCCGCGCGCTGTCGCGCATCGCCAAGGAAGGCCGCAAATACGGCGTGTTCCTCGGCCTGGTGACGCAACGTCCGGCCGAGATCGACCCGACCATCATCTCGCAGTGCTCGACGCTCTTTGTCATGCGGCTGTCGAATGACCGCGACCAGTCGCTGATCCGCTCGGCGGTATCGGATGCGGCGGCGAACCTGCTTTCGTTCATTCCCTCGCTCGGCACCCGCGAGGTGTTCACCTTCGGCGCCGGCGTAGCGCTGCCGACCCGCATGCGCTTCCAGGAATTGCCGCTCGAGCAGCGGCCGAACAGCGAGGCATCCGGCAACACGCGCTCCGATGCCGGCACCAATATGAGCCGCGACCTGATCTCGAGCGTGATCGACCGGTGGCGCAGCGCCACCATGAGCCATCGCATGGGCGACGACGAGTATACCGACTACAGCGACTCGCCGGCCCTGCAACCGGCGCCCGCGCCAGCGCCAACGCCGCCCGCTCCGCCAGCACCGATTTTCCCGTCGTCGCGCGGCGACATGTTGCGCGCCAGCCTGCTGAAAAAACCGCTCGATGCCGCCTCATTGGGCGCTCAGCCGACCAGCCCGCCGGGCTACCCGCCGCGGCCGCGGTAACTACTTTCGTCCCACCAGATCGATCAGCGCTGATATGCCGGCATGACCGGCGCCTTCCTGGATGACGCTGTCGTGCTCGCTTATGTCGAGCGCGGAGAAGTCGCCAAAGGCTTCCTCCAGCAGTTCGCGGGTGTAAAGCCGCTTCACATCGGACGGCCCGCCGGTTTTGTAATCGAGCTGTTTCGGACGATAGCCCTGCATCAACAAGAGTCCGCCGGGCTTGAGCGTATTCTTGATATTGCCGAAGAAGCGCGGCCGCTCCTGGGCCGTTGCAAATTGCACGAAGATCGCGGCCACTACGTCGAAAGCGGCGGTCGGCCAGGTCCAGCTCAACACGTCAGTCTGTTCGAGCTGCAAGCTGACGCCGCGTTGTTTGGCAAGATCGCGCGCTTTTACCTGCGCCTGCGGTGAAAAATCGAGCGAGAGTACGTCCAGCCCCTGCTCGGCCAGGAACACGCCGTTGCGGCCTTCGCCGTCGGCGACGGCCAGCGCGCTTTGGCCTTGGCGCAGCAGTTTTCCTTGGCTCTTGAGAAAAGCATTGGGCGCGGTGCCGAACAGATAACCCGGCGCCGCGAAACGCTGCTGCCAGCGATCGAATTCGGTTTCGGCCATTTATGTCTCCACTGTCGTCCTCGCGCATGCGGGAGCCCAGTAACCCCTGTCCCTCCGTATTACAATGACCGGGATTACTGGACCCCGGCCCTCGCTAACGCTCAGCCGGGATGACTGTGGGGCGCTCCCCAAAGATCGCCGAGCCGACGCGCACATGCGTGGCGCCGAGCGAAATGGCCACGGGAAAATCCGCGCTCATGCCCATGGACAGCAGTTTCAACCCATTGCGCTGCGCAATCTTGGCGGTGAGCGCGAAGTGCGGCCCCGGCGCTTCGTCGAGCGGCGGAATGCACATCAGGCCGGACAAGGTCAGGCCGTAAGTTTCAAGGCAGGCTAACAAGAACGCGTCGGCGTCCTGCGGCAGCACGCCCGCCTTCTGCGGCTCGGCGCCCGTGTTGATCTCCGCGAACAGCAGCGGCTTCCGCCTTTGCTTGGCGATCTCCTTGGCCAAAGCCTCGCACAGGCTGGGTCTATCGACCGAATGAATGGCATCGAACAGCGCCACGGCTTCCTTGGCCTTGTTCGATTGCAGCGGGCCGATCAGATGCAGCGACAGACCGGCGTGCCTGGCCAGCAGCGGCGGCCATTTTGTCTTGGCCTCCTGCACGCGGTTTTCGCCGAATACGCGTTGACCGGCGGCGATCACCGGCTCGATCGTCTCGCTTTGATGCGTTTTCGACACCACCACCAGCTCGACTTCGGATGGATCGCGTCCGGCATCGCGGCAGGCACGCGCGATCTCGGCACGCACGCTGGCAAGGCCGGTTTCGGTCGCTGTTTCCATGACGCCGCCTTAGCGCAGTTGCGCGACTGGCCGCAACCCGCTCAATAAAGAACCCGTGGCAGCCAGAGCGCGATGTCGGGAAACGCCAGCAGCAGCGCGATCAACACCGCATTCGCCACGAGGAACATGGCGCTGCCGATATACATCTGTCCGAGCTTGGCGTCCGGAATTGCGACTGCAGCACGAACAGGTTCATGCCCATCGGCGGATGGATGAGCCCGACCTCGATCAGCACCACCAGCAGCACGCCGAACCAGATCAGGTCGTAGCCGAGCCCCTGCGCCAGCGGCGCGAATACCGGCACGGTGATGAGGATCATGGTCAGCGATTCAAGGAAGCTGCCAAGCACGATGTAGAAGAAAATGACGACGATCATCACCGCGGTCGGCGGCAAGTGCAGCGATACCACCCAGGTCGCCAGATTGGTGGCGATCTGGGTCTGCACGATGAAATAGCTGAACATGATGGCGCCGAGCAGGATGAAGAACAGCATCGCCGTGGTGCGGCTCGATTCGATCACCGCGTCGGCAAGCTGCCGGAAGCGTCAATTGCCCGGTCAGCGCCGCGATCACGATGGTGGCGAAGGTGCCGACGGCGGCCGCCTCGGTCGGGCTGAACCAGCCGGCATAGATGCCGCCTATCGACAGAAAGAAGATGAACAGCAGCTTCCACATGCCGATCGAGGCGCGTCAGGCGCTCGCGCCAGTGGCGCGCGCGGCGAGACCGGCGCCCAATGCGGCGCGAGCCAGGTCGCGGTCTTGACGACGCCGATCTGCAGCGCCGCCAGCAACAGCCCGGGAATCATGCCGGCGGCGAACAGTTTCGGAATCGATTGCACCGCGGTCAGCCCGTAGAAGATCAGCATCACCGAGGGCGGAATGAGAATGCCGAGCGTGCCGCCGGCCACCACCGAGCCGAGCGACAGCCGCTCGTCGTAGCCGGCGCGGCGCATTTCCGGCACCGCGACGTGGCTCATGGTCGCCACCATCGCCACCGAGGAGCCGGACACCGCGCCGAGCGCAGCGCAGGCGCCGATGGTCGCGGTCGCCAGCGTGCCGCGCCGCCCGCTGAACATGATGTTGATCGACTGGAACAGTTCGCGCGCCATGCCCGAATGCGCGGCGATCGCACCCATCAGCACGAACAGCGGCACGACCGACAAGATCATAGGCCGACGCGAAGGTGAGCGGCACGTGGCCGAGCACCAGCAACGCCTGCGTCCAGCCGTTGAGCGCGGCATAGCCGGCCGTTCCCACCAGCCCGAGCGCGATGGCGACCGGAATCCGCAGGAAGATCAGCGCGACCATGATGACGAAGCCGATGATGCCGACCGTCTGCGGGCTCATCGGAACATCCCGCGCGGACGTGATGCTGCGCACGCTCTCGACCAGCAGCCAGACCGCCGCCGGCAAGGCGAGCACGATGCCGGCGATCATCAGGCTCCAATGCACCACCATCGGGATCGAAAGATCGGGCGAAGTCTCCTCGAACCGCACGGCATCCAGCGCCGGCTGGATCATTCGCCAGGACAGCAGCGACGAGAAATACGAGCGCCGCCAGGTTGGCGATCGTCCTTGAGCAGGCCGACGGCCGTGCGCCCGAAGATATGATCGACAAAATCGATGACGATGTTTTCGTCGTGCAGAAAGACCTCCGGAATGCTGAGAAACACCGTTCCGACCAGGAATAACTGCACCAGATCGTAGGCGCCGGTGATCGGCAGATTGAACAGCGCGCGCAAGATGACATCGGCGACGGTGATCATCATCATCGCCACCAGAAAGATCGCGCCGCCGTAACCGGCATAGCGCGACATCTAGCGTCAGAGACGCGTGCACTTCCGGTCACGCCATTCATGTCTTCCAGAACGAGAACGACGTCTTGGCGTATTTGTCGGCCGCCGCCTTCATCGCGGCGTGCACCTTGGTGGCCGGCAGGCCCTTGCCGTCGAGTTCGGCCAGCACTTTGGCGGTATCGTCGGCGCCGATCTTCTTGAACAAGGCATCCTGCTCCGGCGACAGCTGGATCGGCGTGTCGCCTTCCGACACCAGATAGTGCTTTGCCGGGCGCGTCGGCCGAATCCCACAGTTTGCCGACATCGCGCGATGCGCGGCGTGGTAGTGTCCTCGATCATCTTCTGCAGATCGGGCGGCAGGTTGGCGAACGAGGCGGGATTCATCACCACGCCGAAGCTGCTCACATAGGAGTAGAGTTCGGTGGTGTATTTGACGAGGCCGCCCAGCCGGAACGCGGTGTGGGCGCCGCCATAATCGACGAAGCAGCCGTCGATGGTGTTTTTCTGCATCGCGTCGGCGATGCCGCTCGGCGGCACGCCGACCGGCGTGCCGCCCAAAGCGGCGATGAAGCTCTTGATCGTCACCGAGGCAAAACGGATGCGCAGGCCTTTCACGTCTTCGACGGTGCGCACCGGCTTGCTGGAGGTGTGCAGGCCGCCAGGCTGATGCGTCAGCAGATAGAGAATCTTCAAGCCCTCATATTCCGGGGCAATCAACGAGAGCACTTCGGGATCGTTGAGCACCTGGGTGCCGATCTCGGCACTGCCGGCCATGTAGGGAAGCTGGATGACCTCGGTCAGCGGGAAGCGGCCGGGTGTCGCGCCATGCAGGAACCAGGTGATATCGGCGACGCCGGTGCGCGCGTAGTCGGCGTAGTTCGGCGTCGGCCCCATCACATTGGCCGGGAAGATCGTAATGTTGAGCTGGCCGTTGGATTTTTCCTTCAACTCGTCGACCCATTTCTGCAGATACACCGACATGATGTGCTGCGGCGAAATGAAGTGGCCGAGCTTGAGATTGTAGACGGTCTGACTGCGCGCCACGTTGGGCGCCGCGATCAGTGACGCACCGGCCAACGCGGACTTGGTGAACTCGCGCCTGTTCATCGTATCCCCCTTTTGCATGACGGCTCTTTTGGCGAGCCCCTTTTCATTTAAACGGAGTGTGCGCCGGAAACGCCGGACTGACAACGCCCGGCGAAAGCCCGGCTGTCGTTACTTGATCGGTTCCTGCAGCTGAACCATGTCCTTGAGCTGTTCGGGCGTGAGCGGCTTGGCGAGAATCTTGAAAGCGATCGCGTCGGCCATCGCCGAAATCCAGGCCGACGATGACATCCGGCCGGGCGTTCTCCTTGAGCACGAACTCGTCGCGCACGCGGCGCGCCACCGCCTCGGTGGTTCCCGCCCATTTCGCGTAAGCCGTCATCGCCTCTGGGGACGAATACAACCACTCGAGCGCTTCGCGGTAGGCCTGCATGTAGCGCCGGAACACCTCGGGCCGCTCTTTCAGGGCGTTCGCGTTAACGCCGAGGAAGCGCACCGTCTGGTTGGCATATTCCTTCAGCTCGCTACCGCGCGCAACGATGCGGATTTTGCCGTCCTGCAGCGCATCGATGTTGAACGGCGGGATCGACCAGCCGACATCGACTTGCTTGCTCATGGTCTGCACGAAGGTCGGCCCCGGGCTGCCGGTCGCGACCGGGTTGATTGTCACGCCATGCAGCCGTGCCAGTCCGAGCACCATCAGGTTATTGGACGAGCCGGTGGTCGAGAACGCAACCGATTTTCCCTCTGCATCCTTGAACGTCTTGATCGGGGATTCGGCGGGCACGTACCAATATTCGTAGGCGCCCTTCATGGTCGCGCCGATGGCGCGCAGCGGCGCCCCCTTGGCGTAGGCGCCCATGGTTTGCAGCGTTCCGACAATGCCCATGTCGACGGCGCCGGAGAGGATCGCCTGCAAGGTCTCGCCGCCGCCTTGGGTGTAGAGTATCTCGAGCTTCAGCCCGTGCTTCTTGAAGAAGCCGGCGTCCTGCCCGAGCTCGGAGATGCAGTTCTCGAACACGCCGCGCTGGCCGATGGCAAGCTTGACCAGGTCTTCCGCGCTGGCCGCCGAGGCTGCCATGGCCAAGGCGACGACGCCCGACAACAAACGAGTGACTTTGTTCATCTTGGCGCTCCTCCGACGCACCACCCGGCAAAATCGCCGGCGCGTCATGTTGCGGTTGATCTTGCTAGACCGCGGCGCCGCTTTCCCGCCGCGCCAGCTTGCGAACGTAGAACTCCCAGGAATTGGTGATGAATTTCGGCACCATCACCGTCTTGTATTTCTCGCGCATTTCCCGTTCGTCGGGATAATCCCAGGCAAAACCGCTGGCGCCTACCACAAGCTGGGCGTGGCACGCGCGCTCCAGAAAAATGCCGGCCAACACGCATTCCTCGATCGTCGGGCCGCAGAAGGTGATGCCGTGATTTTTCATCAGCACGGCGGGAGCCTGCCCCAAGGCTTGCGCGACGTCGCGTCCTAATTGCGGCGTGTCGATGAGATTCGACGTTCCGACATAGCGGGTTACCATGCCATTGAGGTTGGAGCCCTCATGCGCGACCG
The DNA here is from genome assembly GCA_963741115.1 of uncultured Alphaproteobacteria bacterium. Taxonomy (GTDB): domain Bacteria; phylum Pseudomonadota; class Alphaproteobacteria; order Rhizobiales; family Xanthobacteraceae; genus Pseudolabrys. The sequence goes on from CAVUGR010000006.1 coordinate 84,550, forward strand.
CGCGCAAGGGCTCGCGGCATGCGGAGAACACGCTGGCATAGAACGGATGGGTGTGTCCCACCGCGTTGACGTCGGGCCGGCTGCGGAAAATCTCGGCGTGAATCGGCCATTCACCATGCACGCCACCGCTTCCGGCAAGGCGGTTACCTTCGAGATCGACAAGGACAAAATCTTTCTGTCCCTTGATTTCGAAAAACGCGACGCCGGTGCGCTTCATCCAGAAGCCGCGCCCAACCGGATCGCGAATCGAAACATGACCCTGGGTCATGTCGGTATGACCCTCCATGTCCAGAATGCGGTAGGCCCGCGACCAAAGCTTGAAATGGTCGTTCGCGACGCGGCCGGCTACCCGTGATTTCGACATTGCGCCGGAACATTAATGCGGTTTGTGGCCACCATGGGTATCGACGCCGGCAGGCGCGACGTATTTTAGCCGGCGCACGGTCGCAGGGTCGGCGCGCGGAACGCCGGTGACCGGACCACCCTTGATGGTCACGCGTTCCATGTAGCGGCGCTGCGGATAGTAGTCGTGGATCGCATAATGTTGCGTCGAACGGTTGTCCCACATGGCGATGGTGTGCGGCTGCCAATGATGGCGAAATTGATATTCCGGAACGAACGCCTGGCGGAACAGCAGATCGAGCAGCGTGCGGCTTTCGTGCTCTTCCATGCCGTTGATGCCGACGGTGAACTGCGGATTGACGAACAGCACCTTGCGTCCCGACACTGGATGAATGCGTACCACCGGATGCAGCACCGGCGGATATTTTAATTCGAACCCTTGAAGCTTCTTGCGGTCCTCCTCGGATTTTCCGAACAGCGGCCGGAATGGCTTCATGTCGTGGATGCCTTCGAGGCCGGAAATGAACTGTTGCATGCGGTCGCTCAAACCCTCATAGGCCGCCGACATGCTCACATACATGGTGTCGCCGCCGACCGGCGGTACTTCCTTCGCCACCAGAATGGTCGCCATCGGCGGCTCGGCGCGGAAGGTCTCGTCCGAGTGCCACACATCGGTGCCGTAAGGCGGCGTCTTCTCGTCGTTGCGAAACTTGATCAGCTCGGGCGCGTTCTTGCCCTCGTTCGGCGCGAACGGATGCACCGTGAGTTCGTTGAAGCGGCGGCCGAAATCCATCAGTTTGTCGGACGAAATGTCCTGCTTGTGGAACACGATCAGCTCGTGCTCGACCAGCGCGGCTTCCACCGCCTTGAACTGCGCGTCCGGCAGCGGCTTCCGCAGGTCGACGCCGGAGATCTCGGCGCCAAGGTGAACGCCGGTCTTGGTCACGGTGACGCCAGCCTCGACGGAGGTGAGCGGCTTGCCTTTGTTGAAGGCGAACGGCTGGTTCATGGAACGCTCCCTCGGGGCTTTCGAGCGACCCCAGGGCGGCGATGATGACGGAGGCAAAGAAGTTGCGCAAGCGACTATCCGGCCTGTCCACCCGTCGGCAAGGGCTTCGATGCGCCGGCAAATCGGCCGCAAAAGTTGACCGGGAAAGCCCTTTCGTGTCTGTTCCGCGCATCCTAAAAAGAGCCGGAAATGACCGCCAATTCGAGCAAAAACGAGCGCTATAACGCCCGCGCCGCCGAGGCCCGCTGGCAGAAGACGTGGGACGAGCGCGGCATCTACGCGACCAAGAACGACGACCCCAGGCCGAAGTATTACGTGCTCGAGATGTTCCCCTATCCCTCGGGGCGCATCCACATGGGCCACGTGCGCAACTACACCATGGGCGACGTAGTCGCGCGCTTCAAACGCGCCATGGGGTTGGCCGTGCTGCACCCTATGGGCTGGGACGCCTTCGGCATGCCGGCGGAGAACGCGGCGATCGACCGCAAGGTGCACCCGAAGGCGTGGACCTACGAAAATATTGCTTCGATGAAGAAGCAACTCCAATCCATGGGTCTTTCCCTCGACTGGGCGCGCGAGATCGCCACCTGCGATCCGTCCTACTACAAGCACCAGCAGAAAATGTTTCTGGATTTCCTCAAAGCCGGGCTGGTCGAGCGCAAGCAGTCGAAGGTGAACTGGGATCCGATCGACCATACGGTACTTGCCAACGAGCAGGTGATCGACGGCCGCGGCTGGCGCTCGGGCGCGGTGGTCGAGCAGCGCGAACTCACCCAGTGGTTCTTCAAGATCAGCGACTATTCGGAGGATTTGCTGGAAGCGCTCGACAAGCTCGACCGCTGGCCGGACAAAGTGCGGCTGATGCAGAAGAACTGGATCGGCAAGTCGGAGGGTTTGGCGCTGCGCTTCATGCTCGATCCGGCGACGACGCCAAACAAAGAGAGCGAGCTGGAGATTTTCACCACCCGGCCCGACACCTTGTTCGGCGCCAAGTTCATGGCGCTGTCGCCAGATCATCCACTGGCCGCCGCGGCGGCGAAGAAGAATCCGAAGCTGGCCGAATTCATCGAGCAGTGCCGCCATATGGGCACCTCGCAGGCCGCGATCGACACCGCCGAGAAGATGGGCTTCGATACCGGCATCAAGGCGATGCACCCGTTCGACGCCAACTGGAAACTGCCGGTCTATGTCGCCAATTTCATCCTGATGGAATACGGCACCGGCGCCATCTTCGGCTGCCCGGCGCATGACCAGCGCGACCTCGATTTCGTCAACAAATACGGCCTTGGCAACACGCCGGTGGTCTGCCCCGAGGGACAGGACTCGAAGACCTTCGTCATTACCACGACGGCTTATGACGGCGATGGCCGCATGATCAATTCGCGCTTTCTCGATGGGCTGAGCATCGGGCAAGCCAAGGAAGAAGTGGCGAAGCAGCTGGAGCGCGACACGCGCGGAAATCGTCCGGTGGCACAGCGCCAGGTGAATTACCGCCTGCGCGACTGGGGCATTTCGCGCCAGCGCTACTGGGGCTGCCCGATCCCGATCATCCATTGCGCGAAATGCGGCGTGGTGGGCGTGCCGGACAAGGATCTGCCGGTGACGCTTCCCGAAGATGTGACGTTCGACAAGCCGGGCAACCCGCTCGACCGGCATCCGACCTGGAAGAACGTCAAGTGCCCGACGTGCGGCGGCGCGGCGCGGCGCGAGACCGACACCATGGACACGTTTGTCGATTCATCCTGGTACTTCGCGCGCTTCACCGATCCGTGGATCAAGAACGCGCCGACCGATTTGAAATGCGTCGACGAGTGGCTGCCGGTCGATCAGTACATCGGCGGTATCGAGCACGCGATTCTGCATCTGCTCTATTCGCGCTTCTTCACGCGCGCCATGCACAAGACCGGGCACATCGGCATGGACGAACCGTTCGCCGGCCTGTTCACGCAGGGCATGGTGGTGCACGAGACCTATCGCTCGAAGGGTGGCGATTGGGTGGAGCCGGCCAACGTCAAGATCGAAGGCATGGGTGAGGCCCGCCGCGCAACGCTGGTCTCGACCGGCGAGCCGATCGAAATCGGTTCAATCGAGAAGATGTCGAAGTCGAAGAAAAATACCATCGATCCCGACGACATCATTGCGGAATACGGCGCCGATACCGCGCGCTGGTTCATGCTGTCCGACTCGCCGCCCGAGCGCGACGTGATCTGGACCGAGGAAGGCGTGCAGGGCGCCTGGCGCTTCGTGCAACGGCTGTGGCGGCTGGTGGGCGAGATCGCCGGCATCCAGGAGCCAACCACCCGCCCCGCGCAGTTCGGGCCGGCGGCCCTGACCGTACGCAAGGCCGCCCATCGGGCGCTGGCCAATGTGTCCGACGACATCGCCAAACTGCGCTTCAACCGCTGCGTCGCCCATATCTATGAATTCGCCAATGCTCTGAGCGATGCCATCGGGGAGGTCGAATCGGCCCCTGGCGGCGATCTGGCCTGGGCTTTGCGGGAGGCCGGCGACATCCTGGTCCGGCTATTCCACCCGATGATGCCGCATCTGGCCGAGGAATGCTGGGCGGCTCTTGGGCACCAGACCCTGGTCGCGACCGAGGTCTGGCCCCAAATTGAGCCGGATTTATTGATCGAAAACACCATAACCCTGCCGGTTCAGGTCAATGGCAAGAAGCGGGCGGATGTAACCGTCGCCCGGGATGCCGGAAATAGCGACATTGAGGCTGCCGTTTTGGCCCTTGATGCGGTAATAAAGGCGCTGGAGGGCAAGAGCCCGAAAAAGGTCATTGTCGTTCCGCAAAGGATCGTGAATGTCGTTGCCTGAGACCCCCCGTTTAGCCCGCCTTCTGGCAGCATTCGCGCTTGCCGGCCTCACGGCGGGCTGCTTCCAGCCGCTCTATGGCAACAGCACCGCGGTCGGCGGGAATAACGGCATCCGCGACAAAATGAGCACCGTCGATGTGCGCCCGATCGAAGCGCCGAATGGCAGTCCGATCGCCCGCGTCAGCGTCGAGGTGCGCAACGAACTGATCTACGGCCTCACCGGCGGCGGCGCGCCCGGCACGCTCAATTACCGGCTCGACGTCAAACTCACCTCCAAGAACGCACAGGTGATCGTCGACATCCATACCTCGCGCGCGGACATCCAGAATTACGGCATCGATGCGAGCTATACGCTCACGGACATCACGAGCGGCAAGAAGGTCGTCAGCGGCACAACATTCTCGCGCGTTTCGTTCAACATTCCGGGCCAGGAGCAGCGCTTCGCCGGCGCGCGCGGCTTGCGCGATGCCGAAAATCGCGCGGCTAGGGTCATTGCGGAAAACATCAAGAACCGCCTAGCGTCGTATTTCGTCGCTGGAACGTAGCCCGCAGCTGTCGTCCCCGCTAAAGCGGCGACCCAGTAACTGCCGGCGCTGGGGATTATTCGATACGTTCGCCAATACCGGATGCCCGCCATGCAAGTCAGCTTTAGCTGACTTGCTAACCCTAAAAATGCCAATCTCGGGTAAACTCGAGATTCGTGGGGCATGACAAGACTCATGACCGCCATCAAAGCCTCCGACGTCGACCGCTTCATCGCTATGCCGGATCCCAGCCAGCCGATCGTGCTGGTGTTCGGACCCGATGCCGGGCTGGTGCGCGAGCGGGTGGACGCGCTGGTGCGCGCTTCTGTGGACGATCCCAACGATCCGTTTGCCTTAGCTCGTATCGAGGGCGAAGAGCTAAGCGGCAATCCGTCGCGGCTGGTCGAAGAGGCGCACACTGTGCCGCTGTTCGGCGGCCGCCGCGCGGTGCTGGTAAAGGCGGGCAATCGCAACATTGCCGCCGCGCTTGAGCCGGTGATCGCCTCGCCGTCGAACGATTGCCGCGTCATCATTGAGGCCAGCGATCTGCGCAAGACGGCGCCGCTGCGGGCGCTGTGCGAAAAAGCCAAGGTCGTAGCCGTGCTGCCTTGCTATGCCGACGGCGAGCGCGACCTGGCGCGGCTGATCGACGACGAGATGCGGGCAGAAAACATGTCGATGGCACCGGACGCCCGCGCCGCGCTGCTGGCGCTGCTCGGCGGCGACCGGCTCGCCTCTCGTAACGAGATTCGTAAGCTCGCGCTCTATTGCAAGGGCCAGAAATCGATCGAGCTTGCCGACGTGATGGCGGTGGTGGCCGATGCTTCGGCGCTCGCGCTCGACGGCGTGATCGACGCGGCCTTCGCCGGCAAGATCGCGGATGTGGAAACCGAATTCGGCAAGGCGCGCGCCGGCGGCTCGTCGCCAGCCGCCATCATCTCGGCGGCGATCCGCCAGGTCGCGAACCTGCACAAGATGAAGCTCGCGGTCGAGGGCGGCGACAGCGTCGAATTTGCCATGAAGCGTGGCGCGCCGCCGGTGCATTTCACGCGCGAGAAAGCCGTAGGCCAAGCGCTGCGCGGCTGGACGTTGGTGCGCCTGCTGCGCGCCATGGAGCAGCTCGCCGAAGCCTCGCTCGACATGCGGCGCAATTCGGCGCTGGCCGAAGCGATCGGCCAGCGCACGTTGCTGTCTATCGCGGTGAGCGCGCGACGGCGAGAACTGTGATTTGTCGTCACCATGACAAAGAATCACATATTCAACTGATAGCTATGCGGCACCCAGCGATAGCCGCTCGCCGATTTCTCCACATAACCGATGCCGGGGAATGGGATGTGGAATCCGCCGACGAATAACTTCTCGGTGGTCACCATGTCGAGGATGCGCTTGCGGGTGGCCACCGCCTTTTCCTTGTCATCGTCCATGGCGAATTGCCACTCGGGCCGCTGCACCGCCATCACGTAATGCGTGCAGGTATCGGCCCAGATCAAGAAGCGCTTGCCTTCGCTTTCGATGTGGAACGCCATCAAGCCGGGTGAGTGGCCGGCGGCGTCTACCGCATCGATTCCCGGCACCACCTCATCGCCTGGCTTGATGAAGGTCGAGCGGTCGGCCAGCGGCACGCAGATTTTGACGAACAGCTCGCGATTGAACTTACGCGCCTCGCTCACGCCCTCGCCGCGCTTCCAGAAATCGAATTCGGCGGCGCCGAACACGTAACGCGCCTTCGGAAACACCAGTCTGCCGCCGTCGGTCAGCCCGCCGATATGGTCGGGATGGCCGTGCGTGGTGACGACCACGTCGACGTCTTCCGGCTTGTAGCCGGCCTTCGCCATATGCGCGACCAGTTCGCCGGGCGGCAGCCGCCCCTTCATCTGCTCGTATTCGCGAACGAGCGACCCGTTGCCGGTGTCGAACAGCACGAGTCGGTTGCCGGTGTTCACGATGGTTGGGATGTATGGATGTTCGAAACGGTTGGTATCGATATTGTTGGCGCGCGCCAGCGCGTGCACCTCGTCGGCCGAGGCATTGCCGCCGAAGGCCGGATGCAGCCCGTCGCGCATGGACTTGCCGTCCAGGATGGTGGCGACTTCGAAGCCGCCCAATTTGAAGCGGTAGATGGTCGGCTGCAGTACACCTTGCATTGAAGCGGTCACGCCAGTCCTCCGGGGCTTTGTTCAATTCGACGCATTGATTAGCAGCATTCACGCCCGTCGATCCAGACACCTCTTCAGCCCTTAGCGGGAAGACGGAGTTCGCCAGCAGACCGTGATTGCGGCTTTGAGCCTCCGGTCGTGCCATTTGATCTATCGCAAGGCCCCAATTCGGCTGTCATGCGAAATGGCGCATCTTTATCCTTTCGATGGAGGGCGCCATGCCCAACGGCGACACACTCCAGCCGAGCCATCCGACGGTCGAATTCGTCCTCGGCGCGATTGCCGACTGGGTCAACAAGTACCGCGATAAGTTCGGTCATCACAGCGAGTTCGGGCAATGCGGTCCGGACGACGTGATGCAAATCGCAAAGGATTTGGGCGTACCTGCGGCCGAACTGCGTGAGCTTGCGAACAAAGGACCCAACGGCGCGGATCTGCTGCAGAGATTGCTGATTGCGCTGAAGGTCGACCCCGAGAAGCTGGCCAAGACCAACCCTGGGGTCATGCGCGACCTGCAACGGCTCTGCGTCGCCTGCAACCACAAGAAGGAATGCGCGCACGAGCTTGCCAAAGGCACGGCGGCCCAGCACTTCCACGATTATTGTCCGAATGCATTCACGCTCGACGCCCTGTTCCCTCGGGAAGAAGAGCGCGCCAGCCGGCATTAATCGCGCGCCCTTTTCGAGCGCTAGCCGCGTTTGCGTAGCCAATTATCGAGGCTGAGCCGCCCGCTGCCGCAGACGAACAGAAAGAAGATGCCACCCAGCATGGCGAGATTCTTGTAGAAACTTGAATCCTGAATACGCCTGGCGGCAGGGTCGGCAAATTCCCAATAGCGGTGCGAGCTGAAGGTCGCGACCAGCATGAAGATGATCATCACCACCGCGACATAGCGGGTGGCGAGGCCGAGGATCAACGCGATGCCGCCGAAGAATTCCGCCGGCACGGCGATATAGGCAAGGAAAGACGGCAGTCCGCGCAAGGGGAAACCAGCCGAATAGGCTTCGATATTGAAGATTTTCCCGTAGCCGCTGCGCATGAAAATCCAGCCCATCAAAATGCGGCCGATCAGCAGAACGACATCGGCGGTGCTGGTGGCCACGCCATCCGCGCATGACAGCGCGGGATGCGAGCTCCGTTCCGTGGAAATTGTCATGACTTGTTTCCTCATCACTTATTTGGGCCGGGCGCTGTTTTGTCGCACACCGCGTATCTCGTAGAACAAGCCAGCGGCGGCGTTATTCCTCGCGTTGAGCGGCCGGCCGCTCACTGCCAGCGGCGAAACACTACCGACGCATTCACCCCGCCGAAACCAAAGCCGTTGGTCATGGCAAAATCGACGGCGCGGTTGCGCGGCTCAGTGGCCACCAGATCGAGTTCGCCGGCAACGGAATCGCGCGTATCGAGATTGATCGTTGCCGGCAGGATGCCGTGCCGCAGCGCCGCAATGGTGAAGATCGAACCGGCTGCCCCCGCCGCACCCAGCAAATGTCCGGTCGCCGATTTGGTCGATGAGACGGAGACCCGCGACTTTTCGCCGAAAACGACGCGGATCGCCGTGAGTTCGGCAGCGTCCCCCAGCGGGGTGGATGTCGCATGGGCGTTGACGTAGCCGACGTCGTCCGCCTCGATTGCGGCCGCGCGCAGCGCGATCCGCATGCAACGCTGCAGACCCTCGCCGTCCGGCGGGGCCGCGGCGATGTGATAGGCGTCCGAAGTGGTGCCGTAGCCGACCAGTTCGGCCAGCGGTTTGGCGCCGCGCGCGAGTGCATGGTCGAGCGCCTCGACCACCACCATGCCGGAACCTTCGCTCATCACGAAGCCGTCGCGCTCGGTATCGAACGGCCGCGACGCGCGCTCCGGCGTGTCGTTGAAGTGGGTGGACACCGCATGCGCCGCGGCGAAGCTGCCGAGACTGGCGCGCTCGATGCACGACTCCGAGCCGCCGCAGACTGCGATATCCGCCTCATCGCAGCGGATCAGCCGCGCGGCATCGGCGATCGCCTGGATGCTCGCCGCGCAGGCGGTGACTGGCGCGCCAACCGGTCCGCGAAAGCCGTGGCGGATCGAAACTTGTCCGCTCGCGAGATTGACCAGGAACGCTGGCACGGTAAACGGCGACAGTTTGCGTGCACCGCGCTGGTCGGTCGTATGCAGCGCCTGCCGCATGGTGGCAAAGCCGCCGATGCCGGATGCGATGACAGTGGCGGTGCGCGCGCGCTCCTGGTCGGTGGCGGGTTTCCAGCGCGCTTGCGCGATCGCTTCGTCGGCGGCGGCGATGGCGAACTGGATGAAACGATCCATCCGTTTCTGGTCTTTTACCGAAACCGTCTGGTCCGGATCGAAGCCGGCTTCGGGATCTTCCGCTTTGGTCGGAACGACACCCGCGATCTTCGAAGCCACATCGGGAACAAGGGCGTCGGGCAGCCGCCGAATGCCGGATCGGCCCGCAAGGAGGCGGCGCCATACCTGTTCGACCCCACAGCCCAATGGCGAAATCAAGCCGCAGCCGGTAACGACGATTCGCCGCATTTTTTTCCCGGTGAGAGCCGCGCGCGCCCCCTATCAATCGCACGAAGCCGCCAAGCCGGATTGGCTACCGGCTCAGAGCATACCCGCATCTACAAATTTCCGCATTAGGTCAAGGGTGGCGTATTGCCGCCATGGTTCTTCTGCTCACGTGAGCGCGCTGGCCCTTGGCTGCGGCGGGTTCCACGGTTCCGCTGATCGCTCGAAGAGGGCAACGTCCAAGGCTATCTGGCCATCCAGCCGTCTGCTATTCTGCACTCGCCCTAAAGTTGATTTGGGAACATCGGCAAAATCGCCGGGCAACAGACTTGCGGAAGCGGCAAGAAGGAAAAGGGCGTGACCTGCCTGTAACGGCCTGTGCGCTAACGGATCGGCGGCGCGTACAGAATCCCGCCGGCATTCCACAATTGGTTCAAGCCGCGTGGGATGCCGAGCTTCGAGCCGGTGCCGACGTTACGCTCATAGACTTCACCGTAGTTTCCGACGTGGCGGATGATACGCACCGCCCAGTCGTTGGTCAGGCCAAGCTCCTCGCCATAATCGCCTTCGGTGCCGACAAAGCGCATCACGTCCGGTTTCTTGGACTTGAGCGCGGCGTCGATATTCTTCGAGTTGATTCCCAGTTCTTCGGCATTGAGCATCGCAAATAAAGTCCACTTCACGATCAGCAGCCAGTCGTCGTCTTTTTGCCGTACTACCGGCGCTAGCGGCTCTTTCGAAATCACATCCGGCAAAATGACATGATCGCCCGGCATGGCGAGTTTTTGCCGCAGCGCATAAAGTTGCGCCACGTCGGAGGTCAGCACGTCGCACTGACCCGACTCGTAGCCCTTGAAGACGTCGTCCACCTTGGCAAACTTGACGTCCTCATATTTCATATTGTTGGTGCGGAAATAGTCGTCGAGGTTCAGCTCTGTGGTCGTATTGACCTGGACGCAGACCCTGCTGCCATTCAGCTCCAGCGCGGATTCGATCTTGCGGGACTTGGGCACCATGAAACCCTGCCCGTCGTAGTAGGACACTCCCGCGAAGTGCAGGGCGTATTCCGCTTCGCGCGAGAGCGTCCAGGTCGAGTTGCGCGCCAGCACGTCGACCCTGCGTTTCTGCAATTCGACGAAGCGCTCTTTGGAGTCGAGCGGAATGAATTTGACCTTGTTCGGATCGTCAAAGATCGCCGCCGCGATGGCGCGGCAGAAATCAACATCGAAACCGGACCAGTTGCCCTTCTCGTCGACGCTCGAGAAACCAGGCAACCCGGTATTGACGCCACAGAACACGGCGTCGCGGCGAATTGTGCGCTTGAGGGTTTTGGTATCGTAACGGTCGTAAGCAAAGGCTGCCGCCGCCACCGCCAAGGCGATCGCACATCCGATCAGCAGACCGGTCCGAAACGTCAGCGCGAACCATTTTCGCATGCCTTGGCTCCCTCGCGCGACCGCGAATTTTACAATGCCGGTTGCTGGCGGACGACGACCTTGGTGCCGACCGGAATGCGATCGTACAGATCCATGACATCGGGATTGACCAAACGGAAACATCCGGACGAAACCGCGGTGCCGATGGTCTGCGGCGCATTGGTGCCGTGGATGCGATAGACGGTGTTGCCCAGATAGAGAGCGCGGGCGCCGAGTGGATTGCCCGGGCCGCCGGCCATGAAGCGCGGCAGATAGGGCTGGCGCTCAATCATCTCGGGCGGCGGCGTCCAGTCCGGCCATTCCTGCTTACGGGTAATGCGCAGCAGCCCCTGCCATTGGAAGCCGTCGCGTCCGACGCCGATGCCATACCGGATAGCGCGTCCGTTCGGCTGTACCACATAGAGAAACCGCTCGGAGGTCTGCACGACGATCGTTCCGGGCGGCTCAGTGGTACGGAAGTAGACCGTCTGGCGCGCAAACTCGGGCGACAGCCGTTCGGCGGCCGCGTCGGGAACGAAGCCTGGCTGGTCGTCGGACTCATAGGCCTGCGCCTTGGGCGTGGCGAGCAGCGCCAAGGCGATGATCGGGACGAAAAGACTGAGGCGTATCAGAGGCATGACAGGAATCCTACTTTGAAATCGACCGGATAGTGGTCCTAGGCCTCGCCCCCAAGGCCCTTGTCGCAGCCAATCAAATCCGACTCTCGCGGGACCTGCAAGCGGTACCGGCGGCCTCCCGGTCTAGGATTTCCCCATCGCGCGCCGCCAGACCTGGGTATAGGTGCCCAGCTCCGTAAAGCCGCCATCGACCGGCAAATCGAGCCCGGTCAGATAGCCCGCCTCGTTGCTGGCCAGGAACATCACCGCATGGGCCACGTCTTCCACCGTCGCGCTGCGCGCCAACGGCGTCATGAATTCCATGGCCTCGACGAATTTATCCGCACCTGCCGTCATCGCCGTCCTCAAGATGCTCGGATGCACGGCGTTCACTCGTATCTTCCAAGCGGCGTATTCCATCGCCGCCGCCTTGGTCAGGCCGCGCAGGCCCCACTTCGCCGCGCTGTAAGCGGCCGCGAAATGCCCGTTGATGCCCGCGGTCGAACCGATATTGACGATCGAGCCGCCGCCGCTGTCGCGAATGAATGGCGCCGACGCCTGCGTGCCGAGAAACGGCCCGGTCAGATTGACCGCCAGCACGCGATCCCAATCGGCGCGCGTGGTGTGGGCGAGATCGACGCCGCGCAACGAAACGCCGGCGTTGTTGACCAGCACATGCAGCGACCCGAACTTGCTCATTGCGAATGAAATTGTGTCGCGCCAATCCTGTTCGCTGGCGACGTCGAGCCGGTGATATTCGCAAGCCCCGCCATCCTTGACGATGCTGCGGGCCAGGTCGCCGCCCTCGTCGTCGACCACATCGCCGATCACCACGCTCGCGCCGGCGGCGGCGAACATTCTCACCTCGGCTGCCCCCTGGCCGCGACTGCCGCCGGTAATCAGAACTGTCTTGTCGGCGAATGTCTGCCACACGCTGCCTCCTCCTTCGAGTCTACTTTCGACGCTATGAAACGATCAAGCCACTTTGATCGGGTCTCGCGGCCGCGCGGCTTGCCCGCCTCCCCGTCACCATGCCAGCATGAACGAAATAGTGAAACTTAAAGCGCGGCTACAGCCTGAGGCCGATTCGAGGAATTGCAAAGCCATGCCCAATATCACGATGCTGGACATCGAAGAGCTTCGCAAGACGAAGCTGCGCCCCTATATCGACAAATGCCTGGAGCACCGCGCGCCCGATCCCGGCTTCCATGCCATGATGGGCCACAACATCGATCTCGCCGAGGCGATGTTCGTGGCCTGGGATGCCTGCTTCAACAAAGGCCGCATTTCGCACACCATCAAGGAAGTGATCCGGGTTCAGCTCTCGCGCATGGCGGCATGCAGCTATTGAGGGAATGTTCGGTCTGCTTCGGCGAAGCGACAGGGACTATCCGAAGAGTTGCTGGACGAAGGCGTCGGCAATTACGCCGCCAGCACCAAGTTTTCCGATGCCGATAAACTCGCGCTGCGCTACAGCGAGTTGATGGCGACGGACCCGGAAGCGATCGACGCCGCCTTCTTCGACGAATTGCGCAAGCATTACAGCGACGAAGAGATCGTCGAGCTTGGGACCTTCATTGGCTTCAATCTCGGCTATCACACGTTTTTCGGGTCGCTGAAGTTCTACCCGCTGTTTTCCCCGGACGGGCGGCTGCTGACGCAAGAGCAGTCCGAGAAGCTTTACGGCGCGGCACCGACCTCGCTAAAGCCGGAGGCCGCCGAATGACCCATGTTGCGCCGCTACCGCGTGAGGCCATCACAGATCCGGAGATGCGCGAGTTGATCGCGCAATCGGAGGCCTTGGGCGTACCTGACGATCTGTTTCCACGCATAGTCGCGCGCGCACCCGAGCAGGCAAAGCCGCTGATGCGCGCGCTGCTGCTGAGCCACGCCGAAGGCAATGTCGACCACCGCCTGAAGGAGATTATCCGCATCCTGCTGGCGCGTTTTGCCAACGACAAATATTTCGCATCCCTGCGCTCGCGCAAGGCGCGCGCCATGGGGCTCACCGAAGCGCGCATCGACGCCGGCTGTTACGAATATGAAAATGACGCTTCGTTCACGCCAGCCGAGAAGTGCGCGTTGCGCTATGCCGATTTGATGTTTCTCGACGCCAACCAGATCGACAAGGCGTTCTACGACGAACTGAAAAAACATTACAGCGAGCCGCAGATCATGGAGCTGGGCGCTTTCATCGCATTTCACTACGGTATGCAGATGTTCATGCGCACGCTAGGCGCGAATGCCCCGCACGGTTCGGCCTAGGCGCGAAGGCCCGATTGCACGCGAGAGCGGATTTGACTTATATCAACAATGCCGAGCCCGTCTTCGGCAAAGAGTGGGTTGGCGAGATACATTCGGTTTTTAATTTTGCAGTGCAATGACTATTCTTCGTAACAGCCATATCCTGATCGTAGACAATAACGAGGCCGCGAGAGGCATTGTTCGAAAGCTGCTCATGCAGCTTGGCTATAGCAACATTGATGAGGCATCGAGCGGCGTGGATGCGCTCGCAAAACTATTTGAGAAAACATATGACTTGGTAATTTCCGACTGGGATTTGGGCGCGTACGATGCACGCGCATTGCTGAAGCAAATTCGCGAGAAAAAGGAATATACGAACCTGCCGTTCATCGCCATGACCGCAGAGCCCGCGATCAATAAAATTGTGCAGGCCAAGCACGCGGGCGTGACCGGTTTCATCAACAAGCCATTTGGTGCCGAGGCCATACAAGCCAAGATTGCCGAGATAAACGCGGAATAGAGGGTTTCCGCTTGCTCTCTACCAACTTGTTAAGCAGATCGCGCTATCATTATCTGGGGCTATCAACCCAGGAGGCGCGTCGATGCGAAAGTCCTTGCCGGTGACGATGTATGCGGAATCCGATCAGGCCCGCTTGAGCACGCTTCGCAACTGGGTGCTCGAAAACGCCGTCACCGAAATCGAGATGAACGAGAAGCAGTTCTGGATTTTCTCGCAGCTTCAGCCGGTGGCCGAAAAGCCTTGGACCACCTTCATGGGCCGTGCGTTGCGCGTGCCGAGCATGCCCGAAACGGCGCAAATGTGCCTGGGGATCTACGACAGGCGTGGCCCAGGCGCGATTTGACGACTCCGGTCGAACGCGGCCGGATCAATGGTGATCCGCGGCATGCGCTATCAGGCCGCCCATGCGGATCTGGACTTTCTCGTCGAAAAACGGGTCATCGAGATCATGTGGTCGCCGTGCGGCCGGATCGTGCAGCACGACTTTCGGCGTGGCCAGCACCCAGTGCCGGGTTACCGCTTGCCAGAAATTGAGAGCGGAATTAATGGGGCGGACCATGGCGGGCGCTTTCTCTATCCGGGTGTATGACTGCAAGCCGCCAGACCGGAATATGTTCCCTTGGCCGGACGGATTCTGCTTCATTGCACGCTGGCACTCGCTGGGGTATGGAACTCAACTCCCTCATAGATGTTGTCAGTTGCGGCAATATGAGGAGAGCGCCTTGTTCAACATAACGAATGCTTGGATCGAGGCGGCGCATTTCGGCGCGGACAGCCAGCGCGTTATCGCGCTGCGCATGATGCGGCTGGCCTCGGGCGGGCCGCAGGCGGCGACCGAGGCGCAGCAGATGGTTTCAGAAAAAATTGCCGCCTTCGGCGAGGCGCAGGGGCTGATGCTGACCGCCTTGATGACCGGCAGCACCCTGGAGGCCGCGGCCGCCAAGGCCTACGTGCCATACCGCCGTTACGTGCGCGCCAATAGCCGAAGACTTGGTGGCTAAAGACTTGGTGGCTGACAATTGGCGCCTGAGCCGACGGTTTACGGCTTGCTGATGGCCGCGTCGAGGACCTGGCGGATTTTTCGCGCCAGCACGCGTTCGATCAACGGCTTGGTAATGAGCTCGGTGCCGCGGTCGAGCCGGCCGTGATGGACGATGGCGTTGCGCGAATAGCCGGTCATGAAAATGATCTTGGTGCTCGGGATGGCGGCGCTCGACCTCGTCGGCCAGCTCGCGGCCGTTCTTGCCGGGCAGCACCACGTCGGTCAGCAGCAAATCGAATTTCTTGTCGGCATCGAGCAGGCGCAGCGCGGCGGCCGAAATCCTTGGCCTCGATGATCTGGTAATTCAGGTCGCGCAGAATTTCGGAGGCGTATTGGCGCACGCCGTCGTCGTCCTCGACGATCAGGATGGTTTCGCCGCGGCCGTGGTCGGGGCCGCGCTCGATCATCGTCAACGCGACGCGAGCCGCCTCGTCGCCGTGATGGCGCGGCAGATAGAGCTTGATCGTGGTGCCTTCGCCGGGCTCGCTGTAGATTTTGACGTGCCCGCCGGATTGCTTCATGAAGCCGTACACTTGGCTCAGACCCAGGCCGGTGCCCTTGCCGGTTTCCTTGGTGGTGAAGAACGGCTCGAACGCGCGCTCGATCGTTTCTCGCCGACATGCCGACGCCGCTGTCGGTCACCGCGATCAGCACGTATTGGCCGGGGCTGACGCCCGTCATGCTGCCGGCAATATTCGTCGTCCAGATAGGCGTTGCTGGTCTCGATGGTGAGCTTGCCGCCGTCCGGCATGGCATCGCGCGCGTTGAGCGCGAGGTTGAGCAGCGTCGATTCCAGTTCGGACACGTCGGCCTCGACCTTCCAAAGGCCGGCGCCGCTGATCGTTTCCAGCGCGATGTTCTCGCCGAGCGAGCGGGTCAGCAGATCCGACATGCTCGATGATCAATTTGTTGACATCGACCGTCCGCGGGATTGAGCGGCTGCCGGCGCGAGAACGCGAGCAGGCGCTGGGTCAATTGCGCCGCGCGCTCGGCGCCGGCCAGCGCGTTGGCGAGCGCGCGTTCGGCGCGCGCCTCGACCACGCCGCGCTTGGCGATGCCGAGATTGCCGATGATGATGGTCAGCAGGTTGTTGAAGTCGTGCGCGACGCCGCCGGTCAACTGGCCGACCGCTTCCATCTTCTGCGCCTGCCGCAGCGCCTGTTCGGCCAGATCGCGGCGCTCGCCCTCGGCATAGAATTCCTGCGTGCGCGCCGATCGTCATCATCACCAGGGTGAACAGCACGAGCGTCGCGGGAACGCCGAAGTAGAGATGCGCCGACTATCGTTTTCAGCCAATCGGAGAAGATCGCGTCGGTCGGCACGCCGTCGGAAACGTACAGGTTGGATAGCCGATCTTTCGAAAGCCGATGCGCCGCTCGACACCGTCGACCGACATCGGCGGTGACAATGGCGCCATCGGGCTGGCTCGTGACGATGCGCATGAAGCCGCTATTGGATCCGAAGCGGGCGATCTCTCCGGGCGGGGTCGGGTAACGGGCGAGAATGTCGCCGTCGCGTCTTTAGCAGCGTGAAACTGGTCGCCGTCTCGCCGGCGAGACGTTTGTAGAATTCCGTAAAGACTGTCGGCACGACAAAGACCGTGACGATCCCGGAGAATTCGCCGTTACGCACCGCGCGGCGGTGGCTGACGCCGAAGAATGGTTCGCCGCGCGTTACGCGCGGCTGCAGGACCGCGCCGATAAAGGTCGCGGCGTCGCGCTCCACTTGCGCCTGGAAATAATCGCGGTCGGAAACATTAACTTCGCTGGGCATCGGAAAGACCGACGACGACACCAGCGGATGTCCGCTTTTGTCGACTATCAGAATGCCGTCGACCGCATTCAGCGACTTTATCGAGCTCGCTCAGCTTCAGGTGCAAGGCCTGCTCGGACGCCTTGATGTCTTCGTCGGACAGATCGCCGACGATGGCGTTAACGCTGGCGAAGGTCAGATCGACGGACTGGAAGATCTTGACGGCGTGTTCGGACATGACGTCCAGGGTCGCCGACAAGTTGTTCGTCGGCATGACTAGAGCTGTTTTGATAGGCCGTCCAACTGGCATAGGAAAAGAGCGCCGCCGGGAGGACGATCGACGCCACCATCATGACGTTCAGGAGGCGGATGGCAGCGTCGCGTCTGGCGCGCATTCGAGGCACTCAAAAAGCCGGCATTCGGCGTATGAATTTATGGGGACCGCGGAATTCTGCAAACCGAAAACCACTGTGCGGGAACTTGAGCCGTGGCATCATTCGTGGGTTCGCGGCCACTGGAGTACTCTCTTTCCGTCTCCTGGCAACCCATACGAGAGCGACTTTATGCTTCTGGTCAAAACCTATCTCGGGGAAAGTGCGATTCACGGGCTTGGCGTCTTTGCGGGCGAATTCATTCGCAAGGGCACGAAGATTTGGCGCTTCGTCGGAGGCTTCGACCGCGCCTACTCATCCAGACAATTTGCCAGGCTGCCCAAGCCGGCCAGGGATTTCATAAAGTTCCACGGCTACCGGGTGGGCGGTGAGATCATCCTGACCGCCGACCATGATTGCCACATGAACCATTCCGACAATCCCAACACTTTTCTGCACAACGGCTACGCCATCGCGCGGCGCAATATCGCAAAGGGCGTCGAGATCACCAATGACTATCGGGAATTCGAGCCGGGGTTTTGTGCCGAGTTCTTGAGAAAGAAATAGCTTCTCAATCCTGCGCCATGAGCTTGAACAGCGCGCCGGCCAGCCCGAGCAGCGAACCGGCAAGAAAAGTGTATTGCATGATCAAGACAGCTTGCCGCGGCGCCTCGGTCGCGCTCGACAGGTCATAAATATTCCAGGCGGCCACCGCCGCAAACAGCAGGGCGAGCCTGCCACATTTGCCGCTCTGATTTTGGCTCACGCAAATCGCCCCGATTGATCTGTCGCTTATATTAAGTGTCGCCGGCGCCGCTAGAGGTTCATGGCCGGCCGGCGGTAGCGGATTTGTTCAGCATCCGCATTAGGGAGTCGTTGACCAAAAAGGCGGGCGCCACGCGCGGATTAACTGCAGGATTACGTATATTGCCTCATGGTGGCCCTTGGGAAACGGGGTCAAATTCAATGTCACAGGACGGCGCGCGCGACGCCGCGGTGCCGAGGCGCCCGGTGAAACGCCTGGTCGCGGCGATTTTCGTGGTCGTGCTGTGCTTTTGCGCGATTTGCGGAAAGGTGCTGCTCGACGCCCGCCACGCCGCGTGGGACCGCGCCGCCGAGGTGGCCGCAAGTCTCGTCTCGACCCTCAATTCCGAGATAGCCCGCAATATCGAGAGCTATGACCTGTCGCTGCAGGGCGTTATCGAGGGTCTGGAATTTCCCGAGATTACCCAGGTCAGTCCGGCCTTGCGTCAGGCCATTCTGTTCGATCGCTCGTCCGCCGCCAAAAATTTGCACGCGATCATGCTGATCGACGAGAATGGCATCGTTCGCTTGGATTCCAGGACGCCCTTCCCTGCGCCGGAAAGCCGCACCGGCCGGGACTATTTCCAGATCCACAAGAACAATGACTCGACCGGGCTGTACATCAGCCAGCCCTTTCTCACTCCGGTCACCCACAAATACGTCATTGCGGTAAGCCGCCGATTGAACCACGCGGACGGCTCGTTTGCCGGCGCGATTGTCGGCGCCATGCGGCTTTCCTATTTCGAACAGTTGTTCAAGGACGCTTCGCTCGGTCCCGGCGGCAACATCACTTTGTCGCGCATGGACGGCACATTGCTCATGCGCTGGCCGTACCAGGAGGCGATGCTCGGACGCGATCTCAAATCCGGCGAGCTTTACAAGCATCTGGCACTGGCGCCGAGCGGACGTTTTGAGACCAACGCCTTGATGGACGGCGTCCACCGCCTGGTTGCCTATAGCCGGATTGGCGATCTTCCGCTGGTCATCGGCGTCGGCCAGTCGACCGACGACATCTACGCCGAGTGGCGCGGTTATGCATCCATCATCGGGCTGTCCATGGCGCTGCTGTGCGCGATGAGCCTCGCGCTGGCCTTGTACCTCGCGCGCGAGATGCGACGGCGCAACGAAGCCGAGACAACCCTTGCGGTGCTTGCAAGAACCGATGGTCTAACGGGCCTAGCCAATCGCCGGCATTTCAACGAGGCCATCGACTGCGAGTGGCGGCGCGCGCAGCGCGAGCGGACGCCGCTCGCCCTCCTGATGTGCGACGCCGACGGGTTCAAGAACTACAACGACTGCCACGGTCACCAAGCCGGCGATAATCTGTTGCAGGCCGTCGGCGCGGCAATGAACCAGTGTGTCCGTCGCAGCAGCGATGTCGCGGCGCGCTATGGCGGCGACGAATTCGCCATCCTGCTGCCGGGGGTGTCCGCCGATGGTGCCGTTCGGATTGCCGAACAGGTCCGCGAGCTCTTCGCCGAAGCTTGCATCCAGTTGGGAAGCGCCCTCTCAAGTCTGAGCATCGGCGTCGCCTCGGTAATCCCTAAACCGGGCGAAGACCAAGCCTCGCTTGTCGCTGCCGCCGACGAGGCTGTCTACCGCGCCAAGAAACTTGGCCGCGATCGCATCGAGGTGGCGGCAAGCCGCGCGCACAAGTTAAGCCTGGTTGAGGACGCCGAGCAGCAAAGCGCGGCGTAATCTCTCCATCGTCGGTCTCTTGCTGCATTGCGGTCTGCGGCAAAGCGGACCTCGGGACAGCCCCTTTGCAAAAGATTAGAATAACAAGCTGGGCGGTTTAACAGCCCATGCCGTCCAGGTTCTATGGGGCAAGGGAGTAAAGTCATGTCGGGAACGCTCATCAATATCATCATCCAGATTATTGCCGGTGCACTCGGTGGCAATGCGGCGGGTGCCGCGTCAAAAGATGTGAGCCTCGGTGCGGTTGGAAATACGATTGCTGGCGCAATCGGCGGTGGCGCCGGCGGCCAGCTCCTCGCGGCATTCATTCCGATGCTGGCGCAGACATCGAGCACGGTCGACATCGGCGCCCTCGCTGGCCAGGCTGTGGGCGGCGGCGTTGCCGGCGCGGTCGTAACCGCGGTTGTCGGACTGATCAAGAACAAGATGGCCTAGCAAGCACGGAGGTCGCACAAAGCCTAACGCAGCATCGCGCCGTCTTTCCCTCTCCCATATTAGTTTGGCCAAAGTCGGATATGTCGGACTTAGGCGTGGGAGAGGGAAAGCGCGAATGTCTCTCCGCTGCAAATCACTCCGCAGACAAAAACATCACCAGCGCGCCGCCTAACCCGATCAGCCCGCCGGCGAGCAAAATCCATTGCAGAATTTGCGACCGCCTGCGAAGGCGCCTCGCCGCCAGGCCACATGTTGAAGATGGCCAACGCGGTCGCCGCCGCGCCAATGAGCGCGATCCGGCCCGGATTGATTTTCTTCTTTGCAGGTTTGCCGTTTTGATTTTCACTCATGCAATCCCCCGGTTGAATTGTTCTTTGTATGAGCGTCGCTGGGGGCGAGGAAAATTCAAGTCTGCCCGCCGTCATTGCCGGGCTTGACGGGACATGTTTTGCAGAAACGAAAACAAACTCGCGGAAATCTACTTCTTATCCAACTTCTTCAACACGCCATCGAGCTGGTCGAGATCGCGATACTTGATATGCAGCGTGCCGCCCTGCCCGCGGTGATCGACCGTCACGTCCAGCCCGAGCGTATCGGAGAGCCGCCGCTCCAGCGCCTTGGTGTCGGCGTCTTTCTTGCGCGACGTACCCAAGACTTCGCGCGCCTGCGCCGCGCCATCCTTGCGCATTTCGATTTCAATGTGCCGCACGCTCAATCCGCGCTTGATGATGTCCTGCGCGATCTCGAGCGCGTTCGGCTGGCCGACAAGCTGGCGCGCGTGGCCGGCCGAGAGCTGTGCCCGACTGGATGAGCGTCTTCACCGGCTCCGACAATTTCAGCAGCCGCACCATGTTGGCGACGTGCGAGCGGCTCTTGCCGACTATCTGCGCGACGTCGTCCTGGCTGTGATTGAACTCTTCCATCAGCGAGAGATAACCGGCCGCCTCCTCGATCGGATTGAGGTCGGCGCGCTGCACGTTCTCGATGATGGCGAATTCGAGCGCCTGCGCGTCGGTCGCCTCGATCAGCGCGATCGGCACGTCGTGCAGTCCGGCCATTTGCGCGGCGCGCCAGCGCCGCTCGCCGGCGATGATCTCGAACACATCGTCCTTGCCGCGCACCGGGCGCACCACGATCGGCTGGATGATGCCGCGCTCCTTGATCGAGGCGGAAAGTTCTTTCAATTCGACTTCGGTGAAATTGCGCCGCGGGTTGCGCGGATTGGCTTGCAGGTTTTCGATCGGCGCGCGGCGCGGCTTGCGCGAGGCATCGCCCGTTTTCGATTCGGTCTCGTCGCTGACGTCGCCCATCAGCGCCGCCAGGCCGCGCCCCAATCGCGAATGATCCGCCATCGCCGCCGCTCCCGAACTTCTCGCCACCATGCGCCTCTTGAGTTTTGTTTCGCTGCGTTTGTTTTTGTCATGCGCGGGCTTGGCCCGCGCATCTCGCTTAGGTGGGCACTGCCATAGCGTCCCTAATCGGGATGGCCGGGACAAGCCCGGCCATGACAGTAAAGTGACTAACTCGCCTTCAGTTCCTTCTCGCGCTGGATGATCTCTGTGGCCAGCCGCAGGTACGCTTCGCTGCCGACGCATTTCAAATCATAGACCAGCACCGGCTTGCCGTAGGACGGCGCTTCCGAGATGCGCACGTTGCGCGGAATGATGGTGTCGTAAACCTTGCGGCCCATGAACTGGCGCACGTCGGCGACAACCTGGTTGGCGAGATTGTTGCGCGCGTCGTACATCGTCAGCACGATGCCGTGGATGGTCAGGTTCGGATTGAGCGTGGTCTTGACCTGCTCGACGGTCTTGAGCAGTTGCGACAATCCTTCGAGCGCGAAGAATTCGCATTGCAGCGGAACGAGAATCGAATTCGCCGCCGCCATCGCATTGACCGTGAGCAGATTGAGCGAGGGCGGACAGTCGACCAAAACGTAAGTGAAGTCGCATGTGCGCTCGCCCTTGTTGAGCTCGCCCAACGCGGTGCGCAGGCGGAAGGCGCGGTCGCGCGCCTGGCCGATCTCGAGCTCGAGTCCCGACAGGTCGAGTGTCGAGGACGCGATGAATAGCTGCGGCACCGCCGTCGGGATCACGGCATCGCGCATCGGCGCGGAGCCGGTGAGCACGTCATACGTCGAGGTGCGGCGCGCGCGGCGCTCGATGCCTAAGCCCGTCGAGGCGTTGCCCTGCGGATCGAGATCGACGATCAGCACGTGCTCGCCTATGGCGGCAAGCGCGGTGCCGAGATTGATCGCGGTCGTCGTCTTGCCGACGCCGCCTTTCTGATTGGCGATCGCCAAAACGCGCGGGCGGCCGCCGTCGGGCCGTGCGGCGGTCTTGCCGAAGGGGACGACCTGCGGGTCGGTTGGTAAATCGGTCATGGCACGCTTCCCTCGGTTAGGCTGGGGTATTCCCGCCGGGAATTCCGCTGAACTCAGCGTGGTTTGCGGCGCTCAAGACGGGTCACAACAACGATAGTGCCTTGCGAGCTCGTCTTGCTGGGTACTTTCGAGGCCTCAATAGTCCAATATTTAGCGGCTTCGGTCAATTCAGCATCTACATCTTGACCCTTGGGGAAGATTCCGACCGCGCCGCGCGCGATCAGGGGAAATGCCTGATCGCAAAGGACTTTCAGCCGTGATACCGCCCGCGCCGTAACGGCCTGGATGGGTTCTGCACAGGTTTCCCCAAATTTCTCCGCCCGCTCATGGTGGACGACCGCCGGAATACCGGTAACCCGTACGGCCTCGCGCAGAAACGCGGCTTTTTTCGCAACGCTTTCAACCAGATGAATCATGGCGCCGGGTTTGCCGGCCAGCGCGCAGGCGATCGGGATTCCGGGAAATCCGGCACCCGATCCAAAGTCCGCCCAGACCATCGCCTCCGGCGCGAGATCGATGAGCTGCAGAGAATCGGCGACGTGCCGCGACCAGATCAGAGGAACGGTAGACGCGCCGATGAGATTTTGATTCTGCTGCCACTCCAGCAGCAGCTCGACGAACTTGTCCAAGCGCTGCAATGTTTCACGTGAAACAGGCGTGAGCTTTAACGCGCGCGCGCGATCGTCTGCGAGGTTTGCCGCGCCCTGCCCGTTTTTGCTCAAGCGCGTTTGCGTCCGCGCCGCACGTGCGCAGCCAGCAACGTGAGTGCCGCAGGTGTTATGCCATCGATGCGTCCGGCGTGACCGATGGTGCGCGGACGATGCGTCTGCAATTTTTGTTTTGCTTCGTTGGAAAGTCCGGGAAGCGTCGCGTAATCGAAATCGTCCGGCAACGCGAAGGTTTCATCGCGCCGATAGGCCGCGACATCCGCCGCCTGGCGCGACAGATAGACATCGTATTTGGCGTCGATCTCGATCTGCTCGGCGATCTTGGGCGCGAGCTCGGCGAAGCGCGGCCAGATTTTTGCGAGATCCGCGATCGCGACATTCGGATACGACAGCAATTCGAATGCCGTGCGGCGCTGGCCGTCTTTGTTGAGCGCGATACCGTGACGCTCGGCCTCTTTCGGCGTCAGCGAAACTGAATCGGCGAATTCGCGCGCGGCTTTCAGCGCCGATGATTTCTCCCCGAACAGACGTGCACGTTCTGCACCGATGCAGCTGAGCGCAATGCCGCGATCGGTCAGACGCTGATCGGCATTGTCGGCGCGCAGCTTCAAGCGATATTCGGCGCGCGAGGTGAACATTCGGTACGGCTCGGAAACGCCGCGCGTCACCAGGTCGTCGATCATCACGCCGATATAGGCTTCGGCGCGATCGAAGACGATATCGCCGCCGCCGCCAGCCTGCGAAGCCGCATTGAGACCCGCAAGAAGTCCCTGTGCCGCAGCCTCTTCGTAGCCGGTGGTGCCGTTGATCTGGCCGGCGAGATAGAGCCCGCGCAATCGCTTGGTTTCGCAGCGTCGGATCGAGTTCGCGCGGATCGACGTAGTCGTATTCGATGGCGTAGCCGGGCCGGATGAATTTCGCTTTTTCCAATCCGGGAATGGTCGCGACCAGCGCGTGCTGCACTTCTTCCGGCAGCGAGGTGGAAATCCCGTTCGGATAGACAGTCGAGTCGTCGAGGCCTTCCGGCTCCAGGAAAATCTGATGACCGTCGCGCTCGCCGAACTTCACGATCTTGTCTTCGATCGACGGACAATAGCGCGGACCGCGGCTGGCGATCTGTCCGGAATACATCGGCGAGCGATGCACATTGGCGCGAATGATTTCATGCGTCGCCGATACGGTGCGGGTAATGCCGCATTGGATCTGCGGGTTCGTGATGCGATCGGTCAGCATCGAGAACGGCTCCGGCGGCTCGTCGCCGGGCTGCATCTCGACAGCATTCCAGTCGATGGTGCGGCCATCGAGCCGCGGCGGCGTGCCGGTTTTCAATCGGCCGAGCGTGAAGCCGGCATTTTCCAGGGTCGTGGAAAGTCCAAGCGCCGGCGCTTCGCCGACGCGGCCGGCGGGAATTTGCTTTTCGCCGATATGGATGAGGCCACACAAAAAAGTGCCGGTGGTGAGAACCACCGCGCCGCAGGAAATCTCGCGGCCATCGGCGAATTTCACCCCGCAGACGCGGCCGTTTGCAATCATTAAATCGTCGGCTTCGGCCTCGATCACTTCGAGATTCGAAGTGCTGCGAATAGCGGCCTGCATAGCTTCGGCATAGAGTTTCCGGTCAGCCTGCGCGCGCGGGCCGCGCACGGCCGGGCCTTTGCGGCGGTTCAAGACGCGGAATTGGATGCCGCCTTTGTCCGCGACGACGCCCATAAGACCATCCAAGGCGTCGATCTCGCGCACCAGGTGGCCCTTGCCGAGGCCGCCGATGGCCGGATTGCAGGACATGGCGCCAACGGTCGCGAATTTATGCGTCACCAGCGCGGTGCGCGCGCCCATGCGGGCGGAACCAGCCGCGGCTTCACAGCCGGCATGGCCGCCGCCGATTACGACAACGTCGAATTGCTTTCGCATGAAAACCCCGGATGCGGCGTTGTAGCGGAGGTCCCCAGACGGGTCAAAAACATCCGGTTTTTGCGGAATGTTTCACGTGAAACACTGCCCTCCCGGTATCAGAGTGCCGCAGAAGTGCCAGTTCTTCCGTCCGAACTACGGCTTCTCGCCGCCCAGAAAGACCACTTGCCGCCGCCGAACAAAATGTTCTTCTGGCCAAGAGCTTCCTTGTGGCCGGGAACTTCCTTGCGACCGAGAACTCCGCCGGTTACTTGCCAATGCAAAAGTCGCGGAAGATCATGTCGAGAATATCCTCGACGTCGACGCGGCCGGTCAGCCGTCCGAGCGACGCGGGCGGCAATGCGCAATTCTTCGGCCAGCAGATCCTCGCGCCGAGCGACCTCGCCGCCGAGCGCACGCCGCAGCGCCGCCAGGGTATCCTCCAGCGCCCGCCGGTGCCGCGCGCGGGTCACCAAAGCCAGCTCGCCGCCGGCAAGAAATCCTTCGGCATGCTGCGCCAGATGCCGCAGCAATCGGTCAAAGCCTTCGCCCGTTGTGGCCGAAATACTGAACTCATAATCACTATTATTGCTATTGGATTCATTCCTATGCGTTAACCTTGTGTTAACCATGTTTGTTAAAGGTCTATTAGTTCGCAATTCTGCTTCACTACTATCATTACTTTGCTTTTCCTGTTCACTTCTATCGTCAAGCATTTGAATCAGATCGATTTTATTGCGAATGAGCCAGGTCGGCGGGGCGGGCGCGGTCAGGCTCGTTACCGGCAGTGCGTCACCGTCATTCCGGGCGCGCCGGAGGTGCGAGCCCGGAATCCAGAGTGCCAGATCGGGACTATGGATTCCGGGTTCGCCTCGCCTTGCTGGCTTCGGCGGGCCCCGGATGACCAGCGTCCTTCGAACTCCCATCCACCACCCACAGCACCAGGTCGGCGCCCGCCGCCCGTTCGCGCGCGCGGCGCACGCCCTCGAGTTCGACCGGATCGTCGGTGTTCCGGATCCCGGCGGTGTCGAGCAGCGTCACCGGCCAGCCGTCGAGGTCGAGATGCACCTCGATCACGTCGCGCGTCGTGCCGGCATAAGGCGACACGATCGCCGCCTCGCGCCGCGCGATTCGGTTGAGCAGCGTCGACTTGCCGGCATTGGGCGGACCCGCGATCGCCACCACCAGACCTTCGCGCAACCGCTCGCCGCGGCCGCCGTCGGCCAATGCGGCCGGCGATCTCAGCCTCCAGTTCGCGCGCGATTGCGATCGCCGGGGCCAGCAGATTTTCCGGCACGTCGGCCTCGTCGGAAAAATCGATGCGGGCCTCCACCAAAGCGAGCGCCTGGATCAGCCTTTGCCGCCAGGTCTCGGCGCGCCCGCCGAGCAGGCCCTTCATCTGGGCGAAGGCCTGCCGGCGCTGGCCTTGCGTCTCGGCCGCGACCAGGTCGGCGAGGCCTTCGACCGCGGTCAGATCGAGCTTGCCGTTCTCGAACGCGCGCCGGGTGAACTCGCCCGCCTCCGCCGGCCGCTAGGCCCTCTATGCGGCAAAGCGCGTCGAGCACCGCGGCGATCACCGCGCGGCCGCCGTGCAACTGCAGCTCGGCCACGTCCTCGCCGGTCTCGCTGTTGGGCGCGGGAAACCACAGCGACAGAGCCTCGTCGATGATCTCGTTGCTTTGCGGATCGCGGACGCGGGCGAGTGCTGCTTTGCGCGGGGAGGGGATTTTGACGCCCAGCACCTTCAACGCGTCACCCGCGCGCGGCCCGGAAATGCGAATGACGGCAATGGCCGCAGGCCCGCGGCCGGAGGAGAGGGCGAAGATGGTGGGGCGGGTGGGTCCGGGCATTGCGGCGACGGAAGCGCCGGAGAAGGGGAGGGGTCAAGGGGCAGTTGCGGATCGTATAAGCCATCGGCCGTTTTGTGATATAATTGAGTCTTCCGCTTAGTTTTAAGGCTTTTCCAGATGGCTCCTGCTGCCCCAGCACCTCCTGATATAATTGCGAATCAAATATTTCTAGCTATTCCCTGGAAAGGTACGCGCTCCAAATACGAGCACGAGCTCAAAAAGAGTTCGTCACTTTCTTCCATCATTGTTGGCCGCTCAGATAGCCAAGATGCGGAAGATCGATTCGAAGTGATAAAGGAACAACTCCAAAGTTCAAGCTACGCAATATTTGACGCGACCGGTGGAAACTCTAACGTGGTCTCTGGAATATGGATACGCTGAAGCGCATGACATTCCTCGGGTGCTCTATGTTTCGACGCACGGGCACTCCGATGCGCCCATAATTGCCGATTTGGCAGGTAAACGACGCAACCAATACAAACAAGAGGCTACATTAGCTGACCTTATTCGGCAATTTTCAAAAAAGCATACATATACGATTCGGTTCGAAAGATTCCTTGGGCGTGCGCCATCGCCCAAACCGGCCGGGAACACTCCTTCGGCGACGTTGGCAAGGATGCAGTCCGTCGGCTGATGTCGGGAAGCGCCCCTTGGCCCTTCCGCAAGGAAAAGAAATCATTTGACCACGCCGCCCGCCGCCAGACTTCCTCCGGTTCCGATCGTCGATGTCCGGCACAGCGGTTTGGTTCGCTACGCGACCGAAGGCCGCGCGCGGACTAGGGCGCTGCGCGACGAATGCGTGGACTGGTTGCCGCGCCTAGCGGCCGGCCTGCTTCCCGCCATGGACGCGATGACTCGCCGCTGGCTGCTGCGATCGCGTTCGCCCTATGTGGCGGAGGTCAGCGCCATTGCGGGCGAGCTCGGCTTTTCCGGCATCTGGTTTCTCAATGGCTGTTATCAGTGGGGCTGCACGACGCTCGCTTGCGAACAAGGCGGCTCGCCGTGGCTGGTGCGCACACTCGATTGGCCGTTTCCGGGGCTCGGCCGTCACCTGGAAATCGCGCGGATGCGGGGGCCCGCCGGCGATTTCGACAACGTGACGTGGCCGGGCTATGTCGGCGTCCTGACGGCATCGGCGCCGGGACGCTTCGCCGCCTGCATCAACCAGGCTCCGATGTTGCGCCGTACCCAGCGGCCTTGGCTGCGCCCCTACGACATGGTCATGAATGCATTGCAGACTTGGGGGATCCGCTCCATTCCCCCCGACCATCTGCTGCGCGAAGTGTTCGAGACTTGCAGCACCTTCGGGCAAGCCAAAGCTCTCCTGGAGACGACGCCGATCGCTCGTCCCGCCATCTACATATTGGCCGGCTGCCATCCCGGCGAGCGGTGCGTGATCGAGCGCACGCAAGACGGCTTTACCAGCCGCGAGCAAGATACCGACGCGGCCAACGACTGGCTGCAAAGCCGGCCGTCCTGGGAAGCGCGTGTGGGCGCCGAGGTCCTTTTCACACGCAGCTTCGACGAGGCGGCCGAGAACAGCCGCACCCGACGCCACCAGCTTGCCGCGGCCGGGCCCGGCCCCTTTGCGGGAGGATTCGGGTGGGTATCGCCGCCGGTGCTCAATTCGCAGACCCGGCTCGCGGTCGAGATGTGTCCGGCGACCGGCGTACTGCGCGCGATCGGCTACGAACAGGCCGAAGGCGAATTACTGCCCGAACCGGTAACACGGACCTATGACGACCCGCTCTCGTCGTGAGTCTATTTTTTCGACTAGCGGACCGGACGCCGGCATGGCGGATATATGGCGGCGAGCTCTTTGCCCTCGAGATAAATCAGCTTGGAGGTAAGCCCGCCATGGCTGCTGATCCACGCGCGGATTTCCGCAGGGTACACCAGCCAAAAAACAGCCGTGCCGAAGGGGTCCCATATGTGAGACTTGCCGAATTCCATATACGCCGCATGAAAGCCGAGCCGTGCGTCATTGGTAAAGCATCGCCGGTCCTTCGCCAGCAGACCCAGCGCCAATGTGCAGGAAGAGAGGCATTCCCCGGCGATGACGACCCGCTCACCGCGCATCTGCAGATCCAGGTATCTGGCGACGTATCGAAGGATTTCGCCGCCCCCGTCATTCTTGATGAGTACATCGGCTTTGGCCTGCGGCGCGTTGCAGGAAACACCCGCAAATACTAGAAATACCAGAGAGAGTAACAAAGGCCACTTTGCGGCCCGCGTGGGCTGGCAGGGTGAACGCGACCGGGCACTCGATTGACGATGGACAATCATTGGGGTTCTAGTCGCCAAGAAGTGCTTTGCGCCCAAAGCGGAAGAAGCAATGTACTCCATCCGATAATTGCGGCGCAATCCGTGCGGGCAGGGCGGGAACAAGAGAACGCTTATTCCTGCACAGGCACGCCATCTTCCAGCGCCGAGCCTGACCCTGTTGAGAGACAAACGGAGAAAACACCATGAACAACGGCAGTTCGCTTTCGCGCCCCGAACTCGACGACCGCATCGCCATTGCCCGCGACAACATCCGGCAGCTGATCGAGCAGGCCGCGGCGTCCTCCGGCGCCGAGGATGAGGATCGAAACGCGGACCGGATCGCGCAGCAAACCGAAGCGCTCGAAAAGCTGATCAAGCAACGCGACGCGCTGCCGAAGAAGTAACCGGCCGTGCTTCATGGCGCCGCCTTTTTCGCCATGTCTGCTTTCGCCATATCTGCTTGCGCCATGTCTGCGAACGACCCAAAGCGAACATTGGGTCTGATCCATTGCGCCCTGTGCCTCCGCGCCGACGAGGTGATCGAATGAATGACGCAATGTCTGCTTGTGGCGGTGGATTCCACCGATCAGGCGCAACGGCATTGCATAAACTTTGATTCAAATTCTAACGGTAGCCAATGCCTGCCCTTTGCAGCACCTTTAATAAAACCTACAATAACCTTGTCGCGTTCAGGTGGTGCATCCGATGGCTAGTCGACAGCATACGGCCGGAATTATCGTATTTTTTTGTATAGCGTTGATGCTCGTTCCGAACGAGACCTTCGGCCGGACCGGAGGGTCTGGCGGAAGTGGAGGGTCGAGCGTTGGCAGCGCGTCTGGTGGAAGCGCGGCGTCCGGTGGAAGGTCTGCGAATTCGTCAGGACGAGTACGACATCATCGCAGATTCGGAACCGGCTTTTACAACCCCGGTTATGTCTACCCGGTAACGGTTCCCTCGGAGCAACACGATCTGCCGGTTGACAACAATCCAAATCCTGCACCTCCGCACGTCGTACCGGAAGCGCCTTCAACTCCGCGCCGCGTAAATTACATTGAGTATCATATGGGTTGCCATACGGAGACCGTAACGGTCCCTTGGGATAACGGCAAAGAGCACTCCGTAAATATTGTGCGTTGCTTGCGTTAAAGCGAAATCGAATTCGCACACGGCAGGCCTTGGACTGCTATTTCCGTTTGATGCAATTGTATTGCCGCCCCCTTGGCGACGCATCGTTCGCGCGTATCGCGTCAAGGCAACTGCCAGTAATTTCCAATATTTGACCCGCCGGGCACGTATTGTTTTCGACTAGGACTTTCTTTCCGCATGATAATTCATGCATGTCGGGTTCTTTTTTAAGTGTCTGAGACGCTACCGGCCCGGTATAAGAAATACCACCGACCAAGGCGATAACGACCAATAGCTCGGCAAGCCGATTCATCATGGGTACTCCTTGGGCTCACCGGCTCCGTTAGTCCATGTAAATCGACGCTCCCCGCTTCTGGTTCGGGTACTAATTGCGCCCACGACGTATCGGAAACGCCAGCAAGGTTAAGCTGCCTCGTGGTCCGGCTGGGCTTCCCTGATTAGCGGTGCCCTCTCGCGGTGTTGTTCGGGGCACAGGAATCCTCCGCTATACATCTTCAAAGCCAATCGCGCGGCTTCGAATGACCAACCTGGGGGCCACTTGTTGCCAGCGCTTTGATCTAAAAGTGAGGTGTATTAAACTTCGCCTTCTATTGTATTGGAACTATTGAGGTTGAGGTTGAGAGTGAACTGTTCCCGTTTTTCAGCGGCAGTTGTATTTTGCGGTCTGGCATATCTATTCGGCATTTCAAGCAACATCGGCGATCTCAGCTTCATTTCTCCCGCACAGGGCCAATCGCCCGCGCTTACGAAATCACAGTCGGATGCGCTCAATACTTACGACGGCGCACTCACTGCCTTTAAGTCGGTCTTGAGCGAGCGGCGCGCGCAGATCGATGCGCATCAAAAGCTGCCGGATACGCCCGGACAAGCGCTCTATCTTGCTCGCATCAAAATGATGAGCGCCTATAAAGATCTCACTGACGCGCTTCCTTCCAAAATCGGCAGACCCAATAAATTTGGAATTCCGCCCGCATATTTCGATGCCACCACAGAGCCGCTGATCGATGAGTATAAGACCCTCTTCAACATCATGCAGGCGCCCTCCGCCAATGCGCAAAACTCAGATATCCCTTTTAAAGACGTTGTCGACTTGGGAACCGTCATTGCACGAGCAAAAGGCGTCGATGCAGCAAATGCCGAAGTGGCCGGCCGTATCAGCCTGGGCGTTTTCTTTGCCGAGACAGATGGCAATCAAAACATAGGGAATGCGCGCTCCAATAAGTACATGGGAAGTTTCCAGACCGGCGTGGATGAAGATCAAATCGGTCAAAAGAAATGGGCGGCTATCAAAAAGTCGATCGCGGTCATCGATCCTGCACTGAACGCTCGCGACAACAAAGAAGAGGCGCGGCTAGGCAATTTAGATCATCGATTCAATCATTGGGTCGGCGTGAGAAACGGCCTTATGAACGCGCACGCGGACGTATTCCAGCAAATCCCGACAATCGTGAAAGCGTTGCCAAATCCGATCGATCAAATAAAGGTTTTCGAGCTGATCCAGATTATTCCGAGTTCGACCAAATCCGCCATCAATTCAGGCAACTTGGCCAATTACAGGATTTCCGACCCGAAGATCATGTTTTATTTGCGCAACAACAACATGTTCGCCTTCGGACAAGTTGACAGGGCGAAAACATCTGCGACCTTCCGCGAAATTCTCGATACGATGTGGCTGTTCAACGAACAATTTGAACGGGCGCTGGCAAAATACAACGAGATCAAGGCTCAGAAAAAAGGATAATTTTAAAGTGCGGTGACGCTGCGTTTGAGTCTAATCAGGGGGAGTAATGTCAACATTATCGCGAAGGACATTCACCCGAGGGCTGCTTGCCAGCGCTCTGGTACCGGGCCATTCGGCGGTTGGGCAATCCAACGATCCGGCAAGCATCGCCATTATCGATACGCCCCATAACGCAGCAAAAGTTGCGTCGAAGCTCGCTGCCCAGGAGGTGAAGATTGTCGTGCGGTTTTTCGCGCGAAAGCCGCAAGCCGGTCTGCGCGAAAAGATCATGGCGTCCGATGGCAATATGATCGACGGCGTTCGCGAGCCGACCATTCTGATAAGAAGCGGCCTTTCGATCGTTTCTCTTTACCAGTATCGAAACAATCTCCCCGAGAAATTTCTAAAGGGATTGGAAGACACCGGTTCGGCAAAGGCGGAAGCCGCAGCCGATGCAAAGGCCGCGCTGGATCAGGCCAGGCTGGTCGGGCAGCCCGAAGGATCCGCAATCTATTTCGGTGTCGACTTCAATGTGAATCGCGACACCGTGGGCTCCGTTCTCGAATATTTTCGTGTCATCGGTCAGACGGTCGGCAGCCGTTATGCGATAGGAGTTTACGGGAACGGATTCCTCAACCGTATCCTGCGCGAGGAAAAACTCGCGGCGTACAATTGGATAAGCGCATCGCGGGCACACGAACAAACAGTCGATTTCTACAACAGCGGACAATGGCATCTTTTTCAAAACCAGGTTGACCGGCGCTGGTTTGGGCCACCCGGCAAATGCTCGGATGGCCTCGATGTCGATACCAACCTGCAGAACCCTCGGGTATCCAGCATCGGCGCGTGGGGAGCGGGAGAAGTCGACAAAAGCCGAAACCAGAAGATTTTCGATCAACGCCGGTTTGCAATCCGCACAGCGCCAGTCTCTCGTGAAAGCGGTGGAGGTGACCGTCAAAACTGCAAATCCGACAGCCGCGTTCTTCGAAACGCCACTGCCAGAATTCTTTCGCAATCCGGTGGCCGGTCTTATGTCGACATCGACGAAGACGGGATTGCCGATGGCTATGTAATGACCTCTGATCTTACATCCGACCTCGTGACAATGCCTCCCTGGAAACTCTCGTAATGAGGCCGCCCCATCGGTGAACGCGCATAGGCACTGTGGCAACCCCTATCGCAGTGCGCGTTTGAGCCGATAGGATGCTTTCCGCTGTCATTTTCGAAAACGCTCAGGGGGAAGAGAATGCGGATAAGACACGTAAGGCCGCTCGTCTTGCTGACCGCAGGCATGGCGTTGGCGCAGTTGTCCTCGGCCGCGGCACAAGACAGCAATCGCTGCAGCGGCCATAAATTGCTGCCGACGCCACGACCGGAAGGGAGTTGCCTAACCGTCAGACCTCAAGTCTATCCGTCGCCCGACAAAGCCTTGCGCGCCGTCGTATTCCCCGTCGGCATGGAACTGCATGCCACGCCCGACATGGAAAGCCGCGTTGTGATCCGCGCCAACGAGGCAAAGCTTTTAACGTCGAAGGACTATTCCTCGCCACGCGGCGCGAACGGATATTACGTCGTGCACGCGAAGTGGTCGCCCGATTCGCAGTTTTTCGTCTACAGCATGTCCTCTTCAGGAGGGCATTCGCCCTGGTCATTTCCGACCTGGGTCTACAGCCGCCAGAAAGACGTCATCGTCAGCTTCAACGCGATGATTGGCGGCAATCCGACGGTATCCGAGGATTTTAGTTTCTCCGGGCCGCATACCATTAATGCCACCACATGGGAAAAGTCCGGATCGGACAAGCACATTCCGATTGTTGTCGATCTTGCGGACGCAATCGGAAAAATCGCTCCGCCGGCTGAAAAGTAGCCCCGCCCTGCGATCAACGCGAACCCGCCACAGCCACGCAATCGATCTCGAGGTCGAACGGTTCCGGCCAGGACGTTTGGTCTAAAGCTCTGACGCGCCAGGCGACTTGATCTTTATCAACGACGCCAGCGTGCCATTCGCGCCACGATGATGCGAATTATCGAGGTGACGGATGCTGTTTTCTCGTCGCAATCTGTTGCGGGGCGCGGGCGCCACTGCGCTCGGCGTTCTCGCTCTGTCGCGCAGGCGCGCTTGGGCGGCCGGACGCATGGCCAATCCACTCAAGATTCCACCGCTGCTCGAAGGCACGGCGGGTCCTGCCGGCAAGCTTTATGAGCTCAACCTTGCGGCCGGAACTTCCGGCTTCCTGCCGGGTCTTACGACGCCGACGCTCGGTATCAATGGCCCCTATCTCGGGCCGACCATCCGCTGTCAGGTTGGCGATAAAGTCGCGCTGCGGGTGAAGAACAATCTGACCGAGCCGACGGCGCTGCACTGGCACGGCTTGCACATCCCCGCGCGCCACGATGGCGGGCCGCACCAGACAATCGAGCCGGGAGCGCTGTGGGAGCCGTCGTTCACGATCAAACAGAAAGCGTCGTTGTGCTGGTATCACTCGCACATGATCGAGCAGACTGGCGAGCAGGTTGCGCGCGGGCTGGCCGGGCTTTTCCTGATCGACGACGAAGAGAGCAGGGCACTCCATCTGCCGTCGGAATACGGCGTCGACGACGTTCCACTCATCATCCAGGATCGCCGATTCAATCGCGACGGCAGTTTCGACTATATGTCGAACATGGGCGACGCCGAGATGGGCTATCAAGGCGACGTTATTCTGGTGAACGGCACTGTCGACCCACATCTAATATTGCGCCGCCAGCGCACACGTTTGCGCATCCTCAACGGCTCGAATTCCCGCATCTACCTGCTCGGCCGCGACGACGGCGCCGACCTGGCCGTCATCGGCGGGGATGGTGGCCTGCTTGAACGCCCGGCCCGCATGCGGCGAGTGCGGGTTGCGCCCGGTGAGCGCATCGAACTGCTCATCGACATGCAGGCCGACCGGACGGTCACCTTGATGAGCTATCCGATCGTCGCCGGCGCGATGGGCTCTGTCATGATGATGCGCGGCATGCAGGGCAACAGCGAGACGTTTCCCATCATCGAGTTGCGGGCAGGGCTGCTAGAGAAGGCCGACGTTTCGATGCCGGAGCGGCTCATTGCGGTGCCACAGTGGAATCCGGCGAAGGCCGCGCGCACCCGTACGTTCACGTTGGACATGACCACGATGAGTATGGGGGCCATGGGCGGCCCCGCGATGGATGGATCGATGGGCATCAACGGGCGCTCGATGGACATGGACCGCATCGACGTGCAGGTCCCGTTGGGCAGCGTCGAGATCTGGGAGATCCGCAACGCGACGCCGCTGACGCACCCGTTCCATATCCACGACGTCCAGTTTCGCGTGCTCGACCGCGTCGGCGCTGCCCCGCTGCCGCATGAACTGGGCCTCAAGGACACGGTCATAATCGATGCGGGCTCGAAGGTGCGCGTGATCGCGGAATTCGCCGATTTTGCGGACGCCGAGCATCCCTACATGTATCACTGCCATAACCTCGAGCACGAGGATGCCGGCATGATGGGCCAATTCGTGGTTGTGTGATTTGCGGCACGAGAGGGGCGCGACAAACCCGTGCCGCACCGACTATATTTCGCGACCATGAAGTCTCGCCGCACATCTCTCCTGGCAATCGCCGCAATGCTTTGCGCCAGCACACCTTCCGGCGCCGTCGACTATCCCGATATCCTCGGATCGTGGTGCAGCGTGACGTCGAAATACATCTTTACGCGCGAGAGCTTCGGCATCTTCGTGTTCGCGACCAAGGGCGAGGGCACCTTCAGGATCGTGGGCTACCAGTTTTCGCCAAGCGAAGTCGATGTCGGCTGGTTCAATCCGCAAGCAGGCGAGCGGCACGCCGTGTTCGGCGAGTTCGCCAAGGACGGCAAAACCATGTTCCAGCAGGAACGCGGCGCGGCGCCGCATAAAGAGTTCAGACGCTGTTGAAAGCGGCAGCGCCACGCACCCCCTTTACCCTCTCCCCTTGTGGGAGAGGGGTGCCGAGCGAACCCCAGTGAGCGAGGCGGGTGAGGGGGGCCGTAATTCATCGTAAGGCTGCCCCCTCACCCGGCGCCCGCTTCGCGCCCGCCACCCTCTCCCACAAAGGGGAGAGGGAAGAGAGAGCGCCCGCATCCGCCCATGACATAGAATGCACCTCGTATAATGTCGTGCTCGGAATAGTGCCGAGGACACCCCCATGACCGATTTCACCCGCGAACCAGCGGCGCCGCGCGACCAGGCCGCCGCAGACGCCAAGCCATCGCATCCGAACGACTGCAAGCCGGGCGTAAACGACGTCGCCGTCGCCACGATGCATTACGGCCTCAAGCGCATGATCTTCGAGAAAGACGTCGCGGTACGCACGCGCGACGGCACCGTGCTTTATGTGAACGTGTGCCGGCCGCCTTACGACGGCAATTTTCCGGTGGTGGTGTCGTTCGACATCTACGGCAAGGATTCGGTGCACGTGGAGTCGGGCATGCCGGCCGGCGGCGCCAACACGCTCGGACAATATAACGCTTCAGTGTTTGCGCCCTGGGAGGCGCCCGATCCGGGCTACTGGGTGCCCAATGGTTATGTCGTGGTGAAAGCCGCGGCGCGCGGCACTTCCGGCGCCAAGGGCAAGATTTCGCCGCTGTCGCAGATGGAAGCGGAGGATTTCTACGACGTCATCGAATGGTGCGGCGGCCAGCCCTGGAGCAGCGGCAAGGTCGTCACCATGGGCGTCTCGTATCTGGCGATGACGCAATGGCGCGTCGGTCAGCTCTGCCCGCCACATCTCGCCGCCATGATTCCGTGGGAGGGCGTCAGCGATCTCTACCGCGAGTGGGCGTTCCGTGGCGGCATTCCGGAGACAAGCTTCTGCCCGTTCCTCGATTTTCTGGTCAAGAAAACCTGGCCCGGCTGCGATCTGGACGAGCTCGACGTGGGCAAACGCGAGCACCCGTTCCTCGACGAATATTGGCAGGCGCGCCACGGCAATTTGGCCGACATCAAGGTGCCGCTCTACGTTTGCGCCAGCTGGTCGACGCAAGGCCTGCACAATCGCGGAACCATCGAAGGCTTCCGGCAGGCCTCGTCGCAGCACAAATGGATTGAGATTCACGGCCGTAAGGAATGGGAGACTTACTTTCACCGCGAGGCGCTCGAGCGGCAATTGCGCTTCTGCGACTACTTCCTCAAGGGCGAAGAGAATGACTGGCTGGAGACGCCGCGCGTGCGCTACGAGGCGCGCGAGCGGTTCTACGACGGCCGCACCAAATTCGCCACCGCCTGGCCGCTGCCCGATACGCAATACACCATGCTGCATCTGCACGGGCGCAGCCGCACCTTGCAGGCAAGGCCGTCGCGCACGCATCGCGAATTGAGCTTCGATGCCACCGCGCCAAACACCGATGACGGTCGCGTCGTGTTTACCCATCAATTCGAAACCGATACCGAGCTTTCCGGCTATATGAAATTGAAGCTATGGGTGGCCGCCGATGGCGCCGACGATATGGACTTGTTCGTGGGATTGCGAAAGCTCGACCGCCGCGGCAACGAGGTTCACTTCCCCGATTTCAACCACATCGAACATGGCCTGCTGGCGCGCGGCTGGCTGCGGGTGTCGCATCGCGAACTTGATGCTGTGCGTTCGAACTCCGCATCAGCCCTGGCTCAAGCACCAGTGCGCCTTAAAACTCAAGCCGGGCGAGATCGTGCCGGTCGAAATCGAGATCTGGCCGTCGAGCACGCTATTCCGCAAAGGCGAGACGCTGAAGCTGGAGATACAGGGCGGCTCGTTCGCCTATACGCGCGCAAACCCGCTGCCGCTCAAGCACGGCCGTATCCCGGCCGACCACACCGAGACCATCAATGCCGGGCGGCACATAATCCACGTCGGCGAACAATATGATTCGCATTTGCTGGTGCCGGTTATCCCATCCAACGATTGAGCGGAGACAGCCATGACCAAGCTCCTGCTGCTGATTGCATTCGTCTTTTTCATGTTCGCCGCGCCGGCGAACGCGCAGAGTCTCGACCTCGCCTGGCGCATCATAAGTCACAAACAGTTCGTCGACCTGACGCACAGCTTCGGACCGGAGATACCGGTGTGGTCGGGCTTCGGCCAGGCCAAGATGACACCGGCCGCCGATCCGAAGACGCACGAACCTTACACAATCGCGAAAGACGGCTTCCACGCCACGTTCTACGAGATGGTCGGCCAGTACGGCACCCATGTCGACCCGCCGGCGCATTTTTCCGACAACGGCATCACCATGGACGAGATCCCGCTCAAGCAGATGATTCTGCCGCTGATCATTCTGGACGACACGCCATATCTGGCGAAAGACGAAAACCACGCCTTCTCGGTTGCCGATCTCAGGGCCTGGGAAAAGAAGAACGACCGCGTGCCGCGCGGATCGTTCGTCGCGCTGCGCACCGACATGTACAAGGACTGGGACGGCAACCCGGAGCGCTTCAAGCGCAGCTCCTTTCCGGCCTGGGCATTCGAGACCATCAAGTTCCTCTACGAGCAGCGCGGCGTGACCGCGACCGGGCACGAGGCTATGGACACCGACACCACCGACAAGATGGACTCGGAAACCTACATACTCCGCCACGGCCACTATCAGATCGAGGTCATGGCCAATCTCGATAAGGTTCCTCCAAAGGGCGCGCTGATCGTTGTCACGTGGCCGAAGGTGCGCAAAGGGCTGGGGTTTCCGGCGCGGGCTTTTGCTATCCTGCCTTGATCGCAGCGGAGCCTTATCATGGTCGACGTCAAAATCACCTTCGAGGACGGCGCCGCCTATGAGCGCTTCATGGGACGCTGGAGCCGCGCCGTCGGCGCGATCTTTCTCGAATGGCTGGCGCCGCCCAAGGGCGCGCGCTGGCTCGATGTCGGCTGCGGCACCGGCGCGTTCACGCAACTGGTGCTCGACCATTGCGCGCCAGCGTCGATCAACGGCGTCGATCCATCGGCCGCGCAGATCGAACACGCGCGCAAGCAGCCGGCCGCGGCGAAATCGGATTTCCGCGCCGGCGACGCGCTTGCTCTGCCGTTTGCGGACGGCGGCTTCGACGTGGTGGCGTCCGCGCTGGTGATTAATTTCATTCCCGACCGCGCCAAGGCGCTCACCGAAATGCGCCGGGTGGCGCGGCCCGGCGGCATTGTCGCGGGCTATGTGTGGGATCGCACGCCGGCGTCCGAGTTGTCGCCGACCGCGCCGATGCAGCGCGCCTTGGGCTCCATCGGCGCCGATGTGCCGCGCATCCCGGGTGCCGACATGGAAAATCTGGAGTCCTCATTCGCGGCCGCAGGTTTTGCCGATATCGAGTCGAGGCCGATCGAGGTGATGCAGACCTACCGCGACTTCGAGGATTATTTCGCGTCGCAGACGCCGCCGTTTTCGCCGGCGGGCAAGGTAGTCGGGGCCTTGTCGGAAGCCGACTGCGGCCGCTTGCGCGACGCGTTGCGCTCAGCCCTTCTGGTCGCCGCCGATGGCACGCTCACTTATTCCGCGCGCGCCAGCGCCATCAAGGCGAAAGTGCCGGCATGACATCGGCCACCGATCACACCAACCGGCTCGCGCAGGCGACTTCGCCCTATCTGCTGCAGCACAAGCACAACCCGGTGGATTGGTGGCAATGGGGGCCGGAGGCGCTGGCGGAGGCCAAGCGCACGAACCGGCCGATCATGCTGTCGGTCGGCTATGCCGCCTGCCACTGGTGCCATGTGATGGCGCACGAGTCGTTCGAGGACGAACAAACCGCAAAAGTGATGAACGAGCTGTTCGTCAACATCAAAGTCGATCGCGAGGAACGCCCGGACATCGACCAGATCTACATGAACGCACTGCATCTGCTGGGCGAGCAGGGCGGCTGGCCGCTGACCATGTTTCTTACGCCGGCGGCCGAGCCGGTGTGGGGCGGCACTTATTTTCCGAAGGAGTCGAAGTTCGGCCGCCCGGCCTTCACGGACATCTTGCGCGAAGTGTCGCGGCTGTTCCGCGAAGAGCCCAGCAAGATCGAGCAGAACCGTGCCGCGCTCCTGGTGCGGCTGGCCGACAAGGCGCGGCCTGCCGGCCGGGTCACCATCGGCTTGAAGGAGCTGGACGCCGCCGCCAAGCAGATCGGCAATGCGTTCGATGCGGTGCACGGGGGCTTGCGCGGCGCGCCGAAATTTCCGCAGCCGGCGATTCTGGAAATGCTCTGGCGCGCGGGATTGCGCACCGGCGACTCGAAGTTTTTCGAAACCGTCGAGCACTCCCTGGAGAGAATGAGCGAAGGCGGCATCTACGATCATCTCGGCGGCGGCTTCTCGCGCTATTCGGTCGACGAACGCTGGCTAGTGCCGCATTTCGAGAAGATGCTTTACGACAACGCCCAACTGCTGGAATTGCTGGCGCTGGCCTTTCAACGCAGCCGCAATCCGCTGTTCGCCACCCGCGCGCGCGAAACGGTCGAATGGCTCAAGCGCGAGATGACCACCGCCGAGGGGGCGTTTTCGGCCTCGCTCGATGCCGACTCGGAGGGCGAGGAGGGCAAGTTTTACGTCTGGTCGAAGGCGGAAATTATCGAGGTCCTGGGCGCGGAAAATGCTGCGTTCTTTGCTGCACATTATGACGTGAGCGAAGAAGGCAACTTCGAAGGCCATAATATCCTCAATCGCCTCAATAGCTTACCGCGCAGCATGGAGGATGAGACCCAGCTCGCCATGTTGCGGTCCATGCTGCAGCAAAAGCGGGAGGAGCGGGTTCGTCCGGGCCTGGACGACAAGGTTCTGGCCGACTGGAACGGGCTGATGATCGCTTCGCTCGTCAATGCCGGCGTCATTCTGGACGAGCCGTCCTGGCTCGTTGTGGCCCGGCAGGCCTTTGATTTTATTGCTAAATCCATGACAAAGGGCAACCGAATCGGGCATTCCTGGCGGGCCGGGAAATTGCTGTTCCCTGGCCTGGCGTCCGACTTTGCCGCCATGATCCGCGCCGCACTCGCCCTGCACGAGGCGACTGGAGAACGTTCCCTGCTCGAGCAGGCGATGGCGTGGCAGCGCGCGCTCGACACCCATTACGCCGATGCCGACACCGGCAGCTACTTCTGGAGCGCCGACGACGCCACCGACCTACTGCTGCGGCCGCATTCCACCGCCGACGACGCCACGCCCAATCCGAATGCAGTCGCGGCGCAAAATCTCGTGCGCCTCTCGGTGCTTTCCGGCGACGACGCCTGGCGCGAGCAAGCCGACCGGCTGATCGAGGACATATTGCCGGCGGCCGAGCGCAATTTGTTCAGCCACGTGGCGCTGCTCAACACCCTCGATCTACGTCTGCGCGCCGCCGAGATTGTGGTGACTGGTCCTGACGCCAACAGCTTCGCGCAAGCCGCGCTCAAGCTGCCGTTCGTCGACCGCATCGTGCTGCGCGCCGCGAGCGCCGCCGATTTGCCGGCCACGCATCCGGCGCAGGAGAAATTAAAAACTGTAAGCGCGAGCGCGGCTTTTGCCTGCGTGGGGTCTACGTGTTCGCTGCAGGTGACGGACGCCGGCAAGATCGCCGAAGCCGTCGCGGCTATGCGGCCTTCTTAATCCCTCCCCTGAAGGGGGAGGG
Organism: uncultured Alphaproteobacteria bacterium; assembly: GCA_963741115.1. Lineage (GTDB taxonomy): Bacteria > Pseudomonadota > Alphaproteobacteria > Rhizobiales > Xanthobacteraceae > Pseudolabrys. Next base: position 126,311 of record CAVUGR010000006.1, read on the forward strand.
ATAAGATCTATCCCGCCTTCTTCAGCGCGTCGGGGCGCTCGGTGTTCGGCAGCCAGCGGCTCCATGGCTCGGGCGCGATCAACTTGTCGCTGATCCACACTGGCCAGATAATATTCTTTTCGTCCATGCGGCCGATCACACCCGGCTTATGCATGTGCTGGTTTTCAGCATCGAGCACGACATCGAAGCCGCTCGGCGCCCGGATGCTGCGGCCGGCGAGCGCCTTACGCACCGCCTGCACTTCGGTCGTGCCGGCAGCAGCCACCGCCTGCGTCCAGAGCTGGAAACCGATCCAGCTTGCTTCCATGGCATCGTTGGTGGTCGCCACCGGATCGCCGGTGAATTGCCGCCATTCCTCGATGAAGGCGCGGTTCTTCGGACTGTCGATGGCGTGCAGATAAGTCCAGGCCACCATGTGGCCGACCAGATTGCGCTCCGACAGCGCCGGTATTTCCGCCTCGCCGAGCGACAGGCTCATCACCGGCAGGCCATTGGCGTCGAGACCCTGGCGCGCGCGTTCGCGGAAGAAATGCACATTGGCATCGCCACTTAGCGTGGCGATAATGGCGCCGTCGCGGCCGGCGAATTTGCGGATGCGATGCACCGTCTCGTGCCAGGATTTTTCGTTGAACGGCGTATAGAACTCGTCCACCGCTTCGGCGCCGATGCCGCGCGAATAAAGATAATTGCGGATGATGGCGTTTGTTGTGCGCGGATAGACATAGTCGGTGCCGACCAGGAAGAAACGCCGCCGGCCCAGCCCGAGCAGATGATCGACCGCCGGGATCGCCTGCTGCTGCGGCGTGGCGCCGGTGTAGATCACATGTGGCGACTGCTCCTCGCCTTCGTATTGGCTCGGATAGAACAGCAGCCCGTTGTTGTCGGCCAGCACCGGCAGCACCTGCTTGCGCGAGGCCGAGGTCCAGCAGCCGAAGATCGCCGTCACCTGGTGTTCGCACAGCAGCGCGCGCGCCTGTTCGCCATAGGCGGCGGTATCGGAGCGCGGATCCATGATCACAGCTTCGACCGGGCGGCCGAGCAGACCACCTTGTCTGTTGAGCTTCTCGATCATCATCACGAGCAGCTGCTGCAGCGGCCGTTCGCTCGCCGTCAGCGTCCCCGACAGCGAATGCAATATGCCGACCTTGATCGAGCCGTGATCGAGATCGGCGAAATAGCGGCTGACCGAACTCGCCAGCGAATCGGCCCGCCCGATCAGATCCTCCGCGGTGGAGAGCACGGCATCGCCCGCCATCGCCACGTCGGTGACGACCGACCGGATCCCCGGCAGCGCGTCGCCGACCGCGGCCGCGACCTTCGTCGCCTCGGTGCCGATACGATCGAGCTGGGCAACCTGCTGCTCGATGATGCAATTGATGTTCTCGTTGACGTCGCCCATCGCGGCCACGCTGGCGTCGACGGCGCCGATAGCGTCGGCGGTGTCGCTCACCGCCTGCTGAATGCCGTGGATCTGCGCGCTCACGTCCTCGGTCGCCTTGGCGGTACGGCGTGACAGGTCCTTCACTTCCGCCGCGACCACGGCAAAGCCGCGTCCCGATTCGCCCGCGCGCGCGGCTTCTATTGTTGCATTGAGCGCGAGCAGCGAGGTCTGCCCGGCGATGGCATGGATGAGCTTGATCACTTCCTCGATCCGCTGGGCGGCGTCGGCCAGTGTGCGCATGGTGGCGTCGGCGCGCGCCAATTCGGAGGTCGTGCGCTTGGTGGCGGCGCGGGCTTCCACCACCTGCTGGGCGGAATTCATCACCAGAGTTTCGACATCGCGCGCCGCGGCAGCGACCCCGGCGACATCCTCGGCGGCCTGCGCCGCGACGTTGGACGCTTCGGCGACCTGCTGCGCCATCTGGCGGTTGCTCTGCACCAGCTCGGCCGCGGTGCGCCTTATGCGCTCGCCGGCGCTGGTGAAGGCGTTGACCACTTCCTCGACCGCGCGCCGGAAGTTGCCGGTGAAGAACAGCCGGCCGGCATGATGCAGCCGTGCTTCGGTCTCGCGCCGCTGCTGGTCCACCGACAAAGTGTCGGCTTCGATCAGCGCGCCGCGGATGGTTTCCGCCGTCTCCGCGAAGTTCTGGATGGCGCCGTCGCCGACGAGTTGCGGCAATGTGGTGTAACGGTCGCCGCGCGCGATCTTGCTGATCGAGGCGATGATGCGCTGCAGCCGGTATTCGGCGAAGCAACCGACGAGAGCCGAACCCACGAAGGCGATCACCAGCGCGGCGCCGATGCCGATTTGCAAGCCGGCCGCCACTGTCAGGCTGACAACGAAAGTCGGCACCGCAATCCACAGCGCTGGACGCGGGATTGACGGACGGTTTTGCGGTAGCATTGCTTGCTCGCACGAATATTTCACCACCAAATTCGCCAGAATATGGTTTCGAAATCCTTTCGCGCGTGCAGCAAACCCCGCATCAAATAAGGTCAAAGGCGCACAAAGTTTGGGCGGGCCTTCTTACCCTCTCCCCTCGTGGGAGAGGGTGGATCGCTCGAAGCGTTAGCGCGGCGCGAGCCGGGTGAGGGGGGTTTTGAATCTCACGAGCCCCGCCCCCTCACTCGCCTCGCCCAATGAAATGGCCGGGCAGCGAGCCCAGCCATGACAATTCTTGGAGAAGTGCTCTAAGTCTTACGTATTCATGCTCTCGAAGAATTCGTCGTTGTTCTTGGTGTTGCGGAGCTTGTCGAGCAGGAAGTCGATGGCGTCCATGGTGCCCATCGGATTGAGGATGCGGCGAAGTACGTACATCTTCTTGAGCACGGCCGGATCGGTGAGCAGCTCTTCCTTGCGGGTGCCGGAGCGCGTGATGTCGATGGCCGGGAAGGTGCGCTTGTCGGCCACCTTGCGGTCGAGGATGAGTTCCGAATTGCCGGTGCCCTTGAACTCTTCGAAGATCACTTCGTCCATGCGGCTGCCGGTATCGATCAGCGCGGTGGCGATGATGGTGAGCGAGCCGCCTTCTTCGATGTTGCGCGCGGCGCCGAAGAAGCGCTTCGGCCGCTGCAACGCGTTGGCGTCGACGCCGCCGGTCAGCACCTTGCCGGAAGAGGGCACCACGGTGTTGTAGGCGCGGCCGAGGCGGGTGATCGAATCGAGCAGGATCACCACGTCGCGCTGGTGCTCGACCAGGCGCTTGGCCTTTTCGATCACCATTTCGGCGACCTGCACGTGGCGCGAGGCCGGCTCGTCGAAGGTCGAGGAAACCACCTCGCCCTTGACCGAACGCTGCATGTCGGTGACTTCCTCCGGCCGCTCGTCGATCAGCAGCACGATCAGATAAGTCTCGGGATGGTTGGCCGTGATCGAATGCGCGATGTTCTGCAGCAGCACGGTCTTGCCGGTGCGCGGCGGCGACACGATCAGCGCGCGCTGACCCTTGCCGATGGGCGCGACGATGTCGATCACGCGCGCAGAGAGATCCTTCTTGGTCGGATCCTCGTATTCCATCTTCAGCCGCTCATCGGGATAGAGCGGCGTCAAATTGTCGAAATTGATCTTGTGGCGCGCCTTTTCGGGGTCTTCGAAATTGATCGTGTTGACCTTGAGCAGCGCGAAGTAGCGCTCGCCTTCTTTCGGGGAGCGAATGTGGCCTTCGACGGTGTCGCCGGTGCGCAGGCCGAAACGGCGGATCTGGCTGGGCGAGACATAGATGTCGTCGGGGCCGGACAGGTAATTCGATTCCGGCGAGCGCAGAAAGCCGAAGCCGTCCGACAGCACTTCGACCACGCCTTCGCCGATGATGTCGATTTCCTGCGTTGCGAGCTGCTTGAGGATCGCGAACATCAGCTCCTGCTTGCGCAGCGTGCTGGCATTCTCGACCTGGTGCTCTTCGGCAAACGCAGTGAGGTCGGCTGGCGTCTTGGACTTGAGGTCCTGGAGTTTCATTTCCCGCATTGGGGGTTTAGTTCCTTGGGAGAGTGACCGGTCGAGCCTTTGACAGGGAGTTTTTGGCGGGAGAGTCCTGGAAAAAATCAAAAAACTCGAAACCGAGCGACTTGAGGGAGAGATAGAGATCGCAGGTCTGGGGTGACGAGGGAGTTGGGAAAAGCGCCCGGAACCCGATGCTGCTGCCGGCCGAACCCAATCAAGTGAACATTTGGGAGCCGGAACGCGACTGCATCTGCCTGCGTTCGGTGGGGTAAATCGAACATAGGCGCGTTGGCGATTTTTCGCAAGTGCGCCGCGCGCCGCTGTGCAGAATTAACGCTGGTTTTAGAACGGCTTGAGCACCGCCAGCAGCACGATCGCGATCAGCAACACAGTCGGTATCTCATTGACGATGCGGAAGAATTTCGCGGTGTGCCGGTTGCGGTCGAGGCTGAAGTGACGTACCCAACGGCTGAGCAGGCCGTGCACGACGCTCATGGCGATCACGGCGGCGAGCTTGGCGTGAAACCAGCCGGCGGCAATCCATTGGCCTTGCAGCGCGAGCGCAACGCCCAGCGCCCAGGTGGCGATCATCGCCGGCGTCATGATGAAGCCGAGCAGCCGTTGCTCCATCACTTTGAAGGTTTCCGATTGTTCGGAGTCGGGCTTTGCGCCGGCGTGATAGACGAACAGCCGCGGCAGATAGAGCATGCCGGCCATCCAGGCGATGGCCGCGATGATGTGGAAGGCTTTCAGCCAGAGATACATCGGTTATCAGCCCCGCACGCGCTTCAGCATCTGCTCGACATGAGCGATCGGCGTTGCCGGCAGAATGCCGTGGCCGAGATTGAAGATGAGCGGGCCATCGGCGAGCGTTCTGATCACGTCGTCGACTTCGCGGTCAAGCGCCGCGCCCCCGGCGAGCAAGGCCAGCGGATCGACATTGCCCTGCACCGGCACGCGCGACTGCAGCACGTCGCGCGCGATGGAGCGCTCGAACGTCCAGTCGAGCCCGATGGCATCGACGCCGGTCAGTTCCACATAAGGCAGTGCCATCGGCCCGGCGCCGCGCGGAAAGCCGATGATCTTGGCGCCGGGAACATGTCGGCGCACACCGGCGACGATTTGCTCGGTAGGCCGGATGCACCAGCGCTCGAACTGCTCGGCTCCCAGCACCCCGGCCCAGGTATCGAATATCTGCAGCACCTCGGCGCCGGCCTTGAGCTGACCGACCAGATACTCGATCGATCCTTGCACCAGCCGGTCGATCAGCCGGGCGAACGTATCCGGATCGGACAAGGCCATCAGCCGCGCCGGCGCCTGGTCCGGCGTTGCTTCACCCGCCACCATGTAGGTCGCCACCGTCCAGGGCGCGCCGCAGAAGCCGATCAAGGTGGTCTTGTCGTCGAGCGCGGCTTTGACCTGCGCGACCGTCTCATAGATCGGCGCCAGCACACTGCCGTCGACGCTCGCGCGCATGCCGGCAAGCGCCGCCGCATCGCCAAGCGGCTCGAGCTTGGGTCCCTCGCCCACTAGAAACTCGACCTTGCGGCCGAGCGCGAGCGGGATCACCAGAATATCCGAAAATAAAATAGCCGCATCGAAGCCGAACCGTTTCACCGGTTGCAGCGTTACCTCGGCGGCAAGCTTCGGATTGAAACACAGATCGAGAAACCCGCCGGCTTTCTCCCGCACCGCACGATATTCCGGAAGATAACGCCCAGCCTGCCGCATCATCCAGACCGGCGGAACTGCCTGACGCCGTCCTGTCAGCACCGACAGCAACGGTTTTGTCCCCACGCTCGCGGTTTGGCGGGCTTCTTCCATAAAGACTCTTATAAGATTCTTTGTAGTGTTTATTAGGCGGTTGATTGGACTCATGACTCGCGATCAAGAGTCTGTCCACCGGCAAGCGAGCTTCGATTCAGAATCGTGCATAATCCAGTGTCTATTCGTCCACAGCAGGAATGACGGTTTTGCTCGGCTTTTGGCGTGCTATCCACGGCCGTCCCCAGGCGCCTGTCCACATGCCTGCGCCATCGTCCGATAAGCCTTCCGGGGTTGTCCACGCGGGCAGCCGTGTGAATGGAAATCGAACTCAAGCGGGGCACGGCTTGCGTGACGGGTAAAGCCGTGGCCTCCTCCCCAGGTATCCACACATCTTCACGACGCCATACAGATGCCTGACACCGGTTATTTCCATCTCCATCTGGTTTCCGACGCCACCGGCGAGACCTTGATCACGGTCGCGCGCGCGGCCGCAGCGCAATATGCCAATGTGTCTCCGGTCGAGCATCTTTATCCGATGGTGCGCTCGAAGAAGCAGCTCGACCTGGCGCTGGCCGAGATTACCGAAGCGCCCGGGCTGGTACTCTACACCTTGCTCGAAGAGGATTTGATCGCGTCGCTGGAAGCCAAGTGCCGCGAGCTCGGTCTCCCTTGCATGTCGGTGCTGGGGCCGATCTTGCGATTGTTCCAGTCCTATCTCGGCGCCGAGACCATCCACCGCGCAGGCGCCCAGCATGTGCTTAATGCCGAATATTTCCAGCGCATCGATGCGCTCAACTATTCGATGTTCCACGATGACGGCCAGCATGTCGAAGGACTGGAGGAGGCGGACGTCGTGTTGATCGGCGTATCGCGCACCTCGAAAACGCCGACCTCGATCTATCTGGCCAATCGCGGGGTCAAAACGGGGAACGTGCCGCTGGTGCCGGGCGTACCGCTGGCGCCGCAGGTCGAAGCGCTCACCCGGCCGCTGGTGGTCGGTCTCTTTGCCAGCCCGGAGCGCATCGTGCAGATCCGCGAGAACAGGCTGCTCGGCCTGCACGCCCATCGCGACGACGATCGCTATATCGACAAGGCTTCGGTCGCCGAGGAGATCGCCTATTCGCGCAAGTTGTGCGCCAAGCATAATTGGCCGAGCATCGACGTGACGCGCCGCTCGATCGAGGAAACCGCCGCCGCGGTGATGAAATTGCTGGCCGAACGCCGCCGCCTGCCGGCGCGATAAATTCTTTATCCCTTCCCCAAAGGGGAGGGTGGCGAGCAATTTCGAGCCGGGCGGGGGTGATTGCATCGTCCTCGCCGCAACGCTAACCCCACCCCGCCCGCCTTCGCTTACGCTCGGCGGTCGACCCTCCCCTTTCAGGGGAGGGATAAGGAAGAAGTCATGCCGCTCTGGCTCGCCCCTCAGCCATTGGTGCTCGCTTCGAAAAGCGACATCCGCGGCAAGATTCTGGCGGCCTCCGGTCTGCGCTTCGAGATCAGGCCGGCGCATATCGACGAGCGCGCGGTCGAAGCCAAAGCCGGCATTACCGATGCGGCCGCGGCAGCCCGCCTGCTGGCGCGCGCCAAGGCCGAGGCGGCGGCGCGCGCCCAGCCCGGCCGCCTGGTGGTCGGCGCCGATCAGACCTTGGCGCTCGGCAACAAGCGGTTCAGCAAGCCGGCCAGCCGGGAGGCCGCAGTCGAACAATTACGAGCCTTGCGCGGGCGAACGCACGAATTGCATTCCGCGCTGGCGCTGGTGCGCGACGGTGACGTGCTGTTCGATTGCCTCGACAGCGCGCGGCTGACCATGCGCGCGTTCTCCGACCGCTTTCTCGACAATTACCTCGACATGGCGGGCGATTCCGCGCTGGGCAGCGTCGGCGGCTATCAGCTCGAAGGCATCGGCATCCATCTGTTCGAGCGGGTCGAGGGCGACTATTTCACCATCCTCGGCCTGCCGCTGTTGCCGCTGCTCGCGTATTTGCGCGAAAACGGTTTCGTCGATGGTTGATGAAAGCAAGATGGCAGAATGTTCGTCCTCGGGCTGACCGGATCGATCGGCATGGGAAAATCCACCACGGCGAAATTCTTCGCCGAGGAAGGCGTGCCGGTGCACGATGCCGACGCCGTGGTGCACCGCCTCTATGAGAGCGAGGCGTCGGCGGCAATCGAAGCGGCGTTTCCGGGCACAACGAAAGGCGGCAAAGTGGATCGCGTCGAACTGGGCAAGCGCGTACTCGGCGATGCGGCGGCGATTAAGCGGCTGGAATCGATCGTGCACCCGCTGGTAGCGCACGCGCGCGACCGGTTCCTTGCCGAGGCCGAGCGCAGCGGTGCGAGTGTTGCGGTGCTGGATATTCCGCTGCTGTTCGAGACCAAGGGCGAGGTGCGCTGCGACGCCGTGGTGGTGGTATCGGCGCCGGCCGACGTGCAACGCGCGCGCGCCTTCGAGCGTCCCGGCATGAGCGAGCAGAAGCTTTCCGCCCTCATGGCCAAGCAAGTTCCCGATGAGGAAAAGCGGCGGCGCGCCGATTTCGTAGTGGATACCTCGAAAGGATATGACGCCGCCCGCACCCAGGTGCGCGATATTCTCAAGGCTGTTGCTACGAAGGCGAATCAGAAATAACCCGGTCGTTCTGGGGCGGCCCGGATGACGGCGGAAATCAATGCGCGAAATCGTCCTCGATACGGAAACCACCGGCCTCGACCCTTCGCAGGGGCATCGTCTGGTCGAGGTCGGCTGCATCGAGTTGCTCAACCGGATACCGACCGGCGCGACCTTCCACGCCTACCTCAATCCGGAGCGCGAGGTGCCGGCCGAGGCTTTTGCAATTCACGGCCTGTCCTACGAGTTCCTCAAAGGCCACAAGCGGTTCAGCGAAATCTGCGACGAGTTCCTGGCCTTCATCGGCGACGACGCGCCGCTGGTGATTCATAACGCGAGCTTCGATCACGGCTTTCTTTGCGCCGAACTCAAGCGCGTCGACCGTACGTTGATCGCACGCGACCGGCTGGTCGACACACTGATGCTGGCGCGCCGCAAGCACCCCGCGGGACCCAACCGGCTCGACGATTTGTGCGCGCGCTATGGCATCGACAATTCGCGCCGCACCAAGCACGGCGCGCTGCTCGATGCCGAGATCCTGGCCGAGGTCTATCTCGAGCTGATCGGGGCGCGGCAGGCGCAACTCGGCCTGGCCGAAAGCGTCGAGCGGCAACGGCGGGGCAGCGACGGCGTGGTGATCTTGCGGCAGCGGCCGGTCGCGCTGGCGCCACGCCTGAGCGAAGCCGAGCGCGAAGCGCATCGGGCTTTCGTTGCCACCTTGGGCGACAACGCGATCTGGCAGAATTATCTGTAGCCGGGCCGTCAGCCCTGCGCGGCCGGCATTTGCGGTGCCAATTCTTCCATCTTGCGGCGATAGAGGCTGACGAAATCCACCGGATCGAGCAGCAGCGGCGGGAAGCCGCCGTTGCGCACGGCGGTGGCGATGATCTCGCGCGCGAACGGAAACAGCAGGCGCGGGCATTCGATCAACACGATTGCATTTAAGCTTTCCGGCGGCACGTTGCGGATGCGGAACACGCCGGCGAATTCCAGATCGAAGCGGAACAGCAGGTTGCCTTTTTCTTCCGCCTTGCCATCGATCTTGAGAGAGACCTCGAAATCGACATCGGTCAGCGGGCTGGCATTGACGTTGATCTGGATGCCGATCTGCGGCGGCTCCTGGCGGGCGGTCATCGACTGCGGCGCGTTCGGATTCTCGAACGAGAAATCCTTGATGTATTGCGTCACCACGTTGAGTTGCGGGAGCGCTTCCTCGGACGGGCCGCCATTGGTCATCGACATAGAATCTCCTTCGCGCAACCGCTGAACCTTACGCGCGGCGGTTGGCTAACATGTGGATATGGAGGGAACAAGGACGGGCGGCTCAGGCGGGCGGACCCCGTTCGCGCTCATCCTCGCGGCGGTCGGATAATGCCGGGTCGGGAACCTGGCGCCATTGTTCCGGCTCCAGATCGACCACACCATCGCCACCTACTGGTCCCGGGCTGCGCCGGAGCAGCGCCGTAACGAGCAGCAAAAGGCCCAAGATGTCGGTGATAAATCCCGGAATAACCAAGAGAATTCCGGCAAGCAGGATGAGGCCCCCGCTGGCGTCGGTTTGCAGGGCGGTAAAGCGGTCTTCACCCAAGGCGACACGGATCCGGGCGATATGGCTGCCGCCGGCATGACGCAGCACCCACATGCCGGCGAACGAAGTGGCCAGCAGCAGCAGCAGGGCAGCCCCAAAGCCAATGGCTTCCGCCACAATGACGAACGCCGCCAGCTCTAGGAATGGCAGCCCCAGCATAGCCAACAACAGCCATTTTGCCACATTCATCTGTATTTCTCGGGTGTAGCGATGTTGGCGTCAGCGCGCTGATCGTTTAAGGTTTGGCCCTAAGGCAGATTTGCGCCGAAAAGCGGCGCGGGAGCTATGGAACGGCACGGTCATCACCTTACATAGTAAAGGTGGAACCGGCCGCACCGCCGTCCACCCGGCAGGTTTTCTGGCCGGTATGGGGCCGAGCAAGTCTGCCGGTACGCTAACCCGAAAGCATGCGAGACGTGTTCGACATCACGACCATCATTTTCCTGGCTCTCGCAGTTCTCATTTTCCTGCGGTTGCGCAGCGTGCTCGGCCAGCGGACTGGAAGCGAGCGTCCGCCCTTGGATCCTTATGCCGCGCGCGAGCCGGTGCGGCCGGCATCGGAGAAAGTCGTCGCCTTGCCCAATCGCATACCTGAAGCCACCGCGCAGAAACCGGCCGAGCCGGTCGAGCCGGCCGAGCGCTGGAAGGGCGTCACGACGGCGGGCTCCGCCGTGGCCGTCGGCCTCGACGCGATCGCCATCGCCGCTCCCGATTTCGATGCCAAGCATTTCCTCACCGGCGCCCGTGCCGCCTACGAGATGATCGTCAACGCCTATGCCGAAGGCGATCGCCGCGCGCTGAAAAACCTGCTGTCGCGCGAAGTCTATGACGGCTTCGAAACCGCGATCGGCGAACGCGAGAAGCGCGGCGACACGGTCGAAAGCCATTTCGTGTCGATCGACAACGCCGAGATTACCGCCGCCGAATTGCGCGGCCGCAATATCCAGATCACCGTGCGCTTCCATTCCAAGCTGGTGTCGGTGACGCGCGACAAGAATGGCACCATCATCGACGGCAATGCCGAAAGGGTCACCGACGTCACCGACGTGTGGACCTTCGCGCGCGATGTGACGTCGCGCGATCCGAACTGGAAACTCGTCGCCACCGAAGCCGAAGCCGGGCACTGACCGCATGCCGGGGGGCCGATTCAGCATCACTGTCGGATTCGGGCTGGGATTGGGGCTCTGCCTGGTCGCGGGCGAGCCGGCGCTGGCGAAGGGCATGCAGCTTCCCAGCGCGCAGGTCGAAACCCTCAACTTTGCCAAGCTCGACGGCTGGAAGGACGACGACCACGTCGCGGCCTTCGACGCCTATGTCAAAAGCTGCGGCGCGATCCTGCAAGGCGACAAGGCGATGCGAAAGGCGCGGCCGTTCTTCGGCGGGCTGTTTAATGCCTGCGAGAAGGCGGTGGCGCTCGGCAAGCCGGACCGCGAGCAGGCGCGCAAGTTTTTCGAGGACAATTTCAAGCCTGTGCGTGTCGAGCCGCATGGCAAGCCCGACGGCTTCTTCACCGGTTATTACGAAAGCGAAGTAGAGGGCTCAAGCACGGCGACCGGCGACTTCAAGGTGCCGCTCTACGCCGCGCCGGCTGCCGCGATAAAGCGCAATCAAAGCACGGTGTTCGGCAATCTCGATCGCGCCGCGATCGAGGACGGCGCGCTCAAGGGCAAGGACCTGGAAATCTGTTATGTGAAAAATCCCGTCGACGCCTTCTTTGCGCAGATCCAGGGCTCGACCCGCGTCAAACTCGACGACGGCAAGCTGTTGCGGCTCAACTACATCGCCAGCAATGGCCGGCCTTATTACCCGGTCGGGCGATGGCTTATCGACAAAGGCATCTACACCAAAGAGGAGATGTCGCTGGACAAGATCCGCGACTGGATGGAATCCAATCCGGATGAGGGCAAGGAGCTACGCCGCAAGAACCGCTCATTCGTGTTCTTCACAAAAACCCCGCTCAACGAGCAGGACGAATGCATCGGCGCGCAAGGCATTCCGCTCACCCCCGGCCGCTCGCTGGCCGTGGACAAGAAAATTCATGTCTACGGTACGCCGATCTGGGTCGATGCCGAGCTTCCGATCGAGAGCGAGAAGCCGGAGACCAAGTTCCAGCATTTGTTGTTCGCGCAGGACACCGGCTCAGCCATCACCGGCCCGGCACGCGCCGACATCTATTGGGGCCACGGCGACAACATCGAGCACATCGCGGGACGCATCAAGCAATTCGGCAAATTCGTGATGCTGGTGCCGCAGGACGTCTCGGTGACCGGAAGCCCGCCACCGGTCGAGAAGGACATCCCGCTGCCACGGCCGCGGCCGCAGCAGATCATTGACGCAGCGGTGACCAGTTCGATCAGCGCCAAGGCGCCGATGCCCAAGCCCGATTCATCGCCACACCAGTGAGCTTCGAAAAATGAGTCGCGACGGCATCAGGCGCCGCGGCCTTTCCTACGAAGACCGCGTGCTGTGGACCACCGTTACCAAGGCGATCAAACCGCTGCGCGCGCGACCGCTGGTCGCGCCTGACGAGGCCGATGCCGCCGACGCGGACTTTTCCAAACCTGCTCCGAAACCCGTGCGGCCGGCCGCACACGCTGTGAAAGCGGCGACCGTGTCGCCGCCGGCAGCGCCACCGGCGCCGCAATCGCCGCCGCAACTGCCACCGCAATTATCGCACCTCGGCCGCCGCATGCGCGCGCGTGTCGCGCGCGGCAAGGAGCAAATCGATGCCCGTCTCGATCTGCACGGTCTCACGCAAAGGGAGGCCCATAGCGCGTTGTTGTGTTTCCTGCGCAATGCGAACGCGCGCGATGCCCGGCTGGTACTGGTGATTACCGGAAAGGGCCGCGGCGGTGAGCCCGGCGTGCTCAAGCGCCAGGTGCCGCAGTGGCTCGGGCTGCCGGAATTCCGTTCCTTTGTGGTCGGCTTCGAGGACGCCCACGTCACCCATGGCGGCGAGGGCGCGCTCTATGTGCGGGTGCGGAGAACGCGAAATCAATGAGCTGACTAACGAAGAGGCTTCATCATGCCGCGATCGTTTCTGCGTTTTACAGCGATGCTGATATTCGGCGCGGGCGCGGCGCTTGCTCAAACGCCGATGGCACCGACGGCGCCGGCGAAGATGACGACGCCCGAGCAGGCGCGAAAGATGCAGGCGTGCGAAAAACAAGCCGCGCTGCAGAACATCAAGATGAATGAGCGCTCCAAGTTCGTCATGGACTGCATGACCGCCAAGGCGAAGTAGCGTCGGTCGCGCTACGCGGCTTTGCGGCGCGGCGGCCGCCGGCTCGCGGGAGGACGCTTGGCGGACGGTCTCCTGTCGATGGCGGCACTCAGGTCAGCGGCGTGGTCTGGCCCGCGCATACTTGCCATAAGATGCCGATCCAGAGCTCAAACACGTCGCCCGCGATCTCGTCCCGCCAGGCGGTTTGAATTTGCTCGCGCGTCACCGGAAACACGTTTTTCCTCTTCTGCCCACGCATCGCGGCCATGTTTATGCTCCTCGCGGAAATATTTATCGCCCTCAAGCGTTTGTAAATACGGTCTCACTATTTCAACCTAATATTGTAGCGTTAAATAGCGAAAATCGCCCCGGCGCGTAGCGTCGCCTAGAGAATAAACCGGCTCAGATCGGCGTTCTTGGCGAGATCGCCGATGTGCTTCTGCACATAGGCGGCATCGATCTTGACCGTCTCGCCCGAGCGGTCGGTGGCGGCGAAGGAGACTTCGTCGAGCACGCGCTCCATCACCGTCTGCAAGCGGCGCGCGCCGATATTCTCGATCGAGGAATTCACCGCCACCGCGATGTCGGCGATGGCGTCGATCGCATCCTCGCTGAAGTCGAGCGTCACGCCCTCGGTCGCCAGAAGCGCGACATATTGCTTGATCAGCGAGGCTTCCGGCTCGGTCAGGATGCGGCGCATATCGTCACGCGTGAGCGCGCTCAGTTCGACGCGGATCGGCAATCGGCCTTGCAACTCGGGCAAGAGATCGGACGGTTTGGAAATGTGGAACGCGCCCGAGGCGATGAAGAGAATATGGTCGGTCTTCACCGGACCATGTTTTGTGTTGACGGTGGTGCCCTCGATCAGCGGCAACAGATCGCGCTGCACGCCCTCGCGCGACACATCGGCGCCGCCCATGCGGCCCTCGCGCACGCAGATTTTGTCGATCTCGTCCAGGAACACGATGCCGTTCTGCTCGACCGTACGGATCGATTCCTGCACCAGCTGGTCGTCGTCGAGCAGCTTGTCGGATTCCTCGTTGATGAGGACGTTATGGGAATCGTGCACGGTTACCCGCCGCGTCTTGGTGCGGCCGCCGCCGAGCTTGCCGAAAATGTCGCCGATATTGATGGCGCCCATCTGCGCCCCCGGCATGCCGGGAATCTCGAACATCGGCATACCGCCGCCGCCGGACTGCACCTCGATCTCGATCTCCTTGTCGTCGATTTCGCCGGCGCGCAGCTTCTTGCGGAAACTCTCGCGCGTGCCGGGACTGGCGCCCGGCCCGACCAACGCATCGAGCACGCGTTCCTCGGCGGCGAGTTCGGCGCGCGCCTGCACGTCCTTGCGCTTGCGTTCGCGGGTGAGCGCGATGGAAATCTCCACCAGGTCGCGCACGATCTGCTCGACGTCACGGCCAACATAGCCCACCTCGGTGAACTTGGTGGCTTCCACCTTGAGAAACGGTGCGGCCGCCAGCTTGGCGAGGCGGCGCGAAATCTCGGTCTTGCCGACGCCGGTCGGCCCGATCATCAAAATGTTCTTGGGCAGCACTTCCTCGCGCAATTTGTCGTCGAGCTGCAGGCGGCGCCAGCGGTTGCGCAGCGCAATGGCAACCGCGCGTTTGGCGTCGTTCTGGCCGACGATGTAGCGGTCGAGTTCGGAAACGATTTCGCGCGGGGAGAAGTCGGTCATTGGATACTCGGTACTGCGGATTGCCAGTGGCGTATAGCTTCGAACGGATGCAGCAGCATCAGGATATTGAGCGTCAGGTTGTCGCGGATTATGAGGGCGGTCCCAACCTCAAGAAATGCTGCCGTCATCACGGTGATCCATATAGGCAGCCGCGACGCCAATAAAAAGCCGGTCATAGCGGCAAGGGTATCGCTGAGCGAATTCACTACGCTGTCGCCGTAGTATTTGAGCGAGATGGTGCCGGCGCGGTAGCGCTCGATCACGAAGCTGCTGTTTTCGAATACCTCCCACGAGACTTCGATGCCCGCGGCCAGCGCCAGCCGCAGGCCGAGCGGCATGCGTGGTAGCAACAGCCACAGCACGCAATAAAAAATGAAGCCGTGAATGATGTGGGAGAAGGTGTACCAGTCGGTGAGGTGCTGCGAGTTTTCCGAGCTTTGCACCACGCCGTACCAGAGCTTGACGGTGCCGCAGGTGCAGATCGGCACGCGGCCCATCGCCAGCAGGGTCGCGGCCTGCAGGACAAGCAGCGCGAGTACGATCAGCAATCCCGTGCGCCAGGATTTGCCGGCGGCGGTGCCATGCGCGGCTGTCATCCTTTGAGGGTCTCGATGGTGACGTTGCGGTTGGTGTAGACGCAGATGTCGGCGGCGATGTCGAGCGACTTGCGCACGATCTGTTCGGCATCGAGCGGCCCATCGATCAGCGCGCGGGCGGCCGAGAGCGCATAATTGCCGCCGGAGCCGATGCCCATCACGCCGGCTTCCGGCTCCAGCACGTCGCCGGTGCCGGTGAGCACCAGCGAGACCTTGTCGTCGGCGACGATCATCATGGCTTCGAGACGGCGCAGATAGCGGTCGGTGCGCCAGTCCTTGGCGAGCTCGACCGAGGCGCGCAGCAATTGGCCGGGATATTGCTCGAGCTTCGATTCCAGCCGCTCGAACAGCGTGAAGGCATCGGCGGTGGCGCCGGCAAAGCCGCCGATCACGTCGCCCGGTCCTCCCGTGCCTTTGCCGAGCCGGCGCACCTTCTTGGCATTGGCTTTGACGATTGTCTGCCCGATCGTCACCTGGCCGTCGCCACCGATCACCACCGTGCCGCCCTTGCGGACGGTGAGGATGGTGGTGCCATGCCAGCTTGGAATCTCGTTGGCTGCCATACGCGTTAACCCCTGCAATGACAGCACATGTAAGGATGTCCGGGGGCCGATGCAAACCGGGCGGTCGAGGTGGCGAATCTCGGCAACCCCTGATAAAAGGCGCGCAGATCAAGGGAATTTGCCCGAGGAACCGGAATGCGCAAAGCCGCCGTGAAGCGCAAGACCAAGGAAACCGACGTCGAGGTCGAAGTCGATATCGACGGGGCCGGCCGCGCGCAAGTGGCGACCGGCATCGGATTTCTCGATCACATGCTCGATCTGCTGGCGCGCCATTCGCGCATCGACATCACGGTCAAGGCCAAGGGCGATCTGCATATCGATCACCACCACACCACCGAGGATGTCGGCATCGCGCTCGGCCAGGCGGTCAAGCAGGCGTTGGGCGACATGAAGGGCATCACGCGCTACGCCGATGTGCACGTGCCGATGGACGAGGCGCTGACGCGCGTTGCCATCGACATATCCGGACGGCCGTTTCTGGTGTTCAAGGCGGAATTCGTGCGCGACAAGGTAGGCACCTTCGACACCGAGCTGGTGCAGGAATGGTTCCAGGCCTTCGCGATGAATGCCGGCATCACGCTGCACGCCGAGACTTTATATGGCAGCAACGATCACCATATCGCCGAATCCTGTTTCAAGGGCCTGGCGCGCGCGTTGCGCGCGGCGGTGGCGATCGATCCGCGCGCCAAGGACGAAGTGCCGTCCACCAAAGGCTCGCTCGGCGGGTAAACATTTGCGGCTGTCGTCTCCGCGAAAGCGGGGACCCAGTAACCGCGGGCGGTTCCGAATTGCTCGCACAGGGGTTACTGGATGCCCCGCCTTCGCGGGGCATGACACCAGTGTAGTTGAGAGTAAACAATGCCCACTTACACCGTTCACGAGCCGCCGGCGCGCGACAACGAGACCGTCTCCAGTCCGGAGCGTTTCGCGTTCGTGCGCGACGGATTCTATTTCTGGGCTTTCGTATTGCCGCCACTCTGGCTACTGGTTCGCCGCCAGTGGCTCGCGCTGCTGATCTACGTCATCATCGTCGCCGCGCTCGGAGTCGTTTTTACTTTCCTTGCGCTCGGATCGACGGCGCAAGTTCTCACCAATCTTTTGATGGCGCTGCTGGTCGGCTTGGAAGCGGGAACGATCCAGCGCTGGACCTTTGAAAAGCGCGGCTGGAAAACGCTCGGCTTCACGGTCGGCGAAGACACCGAATCCGCCGAGCAGCGTTTTTATGCGGAATGGACCAAGCGCGCGGCGCAACCGGCGAGACCGTCCTTCGCGCCGCAATCCGGGACACCTGTGCTGAATTATGGCACGGCCGTCCGGCGCGGGCCGCCATCGGGACGCGACGTCATCGGGCTGTTCCCGGAGCCGGGGGCTTGAGCCATGAGCGTCGCCATTGTCGACTATGGCTCGGGCAATCTGCATTCGGCGGCGAAAGCCTTCGAACGCGCCGCGCGTGAATTGGGTCACGACCAGCCGATCCAGGTGACGCGCGATCCGGCGCAGGTCGCCGCCGCCGATCGCGTGGTGCTGCCTGGCGTCGGCGCCTTTGCCGACTGCCGGCGCGGGCTCGACGATATTCCGGGTATGATCGATGCGCTCGAACAAACCGTGCGCCGGCGCGGCCGGCCGTTCTTCGGCATCTGCGTCGGCATGCAATTGATGGCCGAGCGCGGGCGCGAGTATCAGGTGACGCCGGGCCTGGGCTGGATCGCCGGCGAAGTCGACCGCATCGCGCCGACCGATCCGTCGTTGAAAATTCCGCACATGGGCTGGAATACGCTCAATATGCTGAAGCCCCATCCCCTGCTTGCGGATATTCCACTTGGCAGCGATGGCCTGCACGCCTATTTCGTGCATTCCTATGAGCTCAAGCCGGCGCAGCGCGGCGATCTGGTCGCGCAGGTCGACTATGGCGGGCCGCTTACGGCCATCGTCGGACGTGACAACATGGTCGGCACGCAATTCCATCCCGAGAAGAGCCAGCGCCTGGGGCTGGCGCTGATCGCGAATTTTTTAAAGTGGACGCCGTGATGTTTACTCAGTTGTCATTCCGGGGCGCGGGCGCAGCCCGCGAACCCGGAATCCAGAAATGCGAAACACTTCTCTGGATTCCGGGTAGCCTCGCTTCGCTCGGCTTCCGGAATGACGGGAAGAATAAGACGCCATGATCTTATTCCCCGCCATCGATCTCAAGGAAGGCCTCGCCGTGCGGCTTGAGCAGGGCGACATGGCGCGCGCCACCGTGTTTTCTCGTGATCCGGCGCAGCAGGCGCAGGCCTTCGAAATCCAGGGCTTCAAGCACCTGCACGTGGTCGATCTCGACGGCGCCTTTGCCGGCAAGTCGATGAACGGCGCGGCGGTCGAACGCATCCTGGAAACGGTCGGGCTGTGCGTGCAGCTCGGCGGCGGCATCCGCGACATGGCGACCATCGACGGCTGGCTGGAGAAGGGCGTCAACCGCGTCATCATCGGCACCGCTGCCGTACGCAATCCGGCGCTGGTCAAGGAAGCTGCGAAAAAGTTTCCGCGCCGTGTCGCGGTCGGTCTCGATGCGCGCGACGGCAAGGTGGCGGTGCAGGGCTGGGCGGAAACTTCGGAATTGTCGGCGCTGGAGATTGCGCGCCGCTTCGAAGATGCCGGCGTGGCGGCCATCATCTACACCGATGTGGCGCGCGACGGCATGTTGCAGGGCCTCAATCTCGACGCTACCATCGCGCTGGCCGAGGCCATTTCAATTCCGGTGATCGCATCCGGCGGGCTCGCCTCGATCGAGGACATCAAGGGTCTGCTCGAGCCGCGCGCCAAGAAGCTCGAAGGCGCTATTGCCGGGCGCGCGCTCTATGACGGGCGGCTGGAGGCGGCGCAGGCATTGAAGCTCATTCGTGACGCGCGGGCTGCGGCCTAAGCGATGTTCAAGGTCCGCGTCATTCCCTGCCTTGACGTCAAAGACGGCCGCGTGGTCAAGGGCGTCAATTTCGTCAATCTACGCGATGCCGGCGATCCGGTCGAGGCCGCGATCGCCTATGACGCGGCCGGCGCCGACGAGCTGTGCTTCCTCGACATCACGGCGAGCCACGAGAAACGCGGCATCATCCTCGACGTGGTCAGGCGAACGGCTGAGGCGTGCTTCATGCCGCTTACCGTCGGTGGCGGGGTGCGCACGGTCGACGACATCCGCGCGCTGCTGTCGTCGGGCGCCGACAAGGTCTCGATCAATACAGCCGCGGTCGAGCGGCGCGCCTTCGTCAAGGAAGCCGCGGAGAAATTCGGCGACCAGTGCATCGTGGTGGCGATTGACGCCAAGATCGTGTCGAACCCCGGCGAAAAGGCGCGCTGGGAGATTTTCACCGTCGGTGGCCGCAAGCCGACCGGCATCGACGCGGTGGCTTATGCGCAAGAGGTGGTGGCGCTCGGCGCCGGCGAGATCCTGCTCACCTCCATGGACCGCGACGGCACGAGGCGCGGCTTCGACATCGCGCTCACCAGCGCGGTGGCGGACGCGGTGCCGGTGCCGGTAATCGCCTCCGGCGGGGTCGGCACGCTGCAACACATGGTCGAAGGTATCCGCGACGGTCATGCGACGGCGGTACTGGCGGCCTCGATCTTCCACTTCGGCGAGCACTCGGTGCGCGAAGCTAAGTCCTATATGGCGAAAGCCGGTCTGCCGATGCGGCTCGATCCGTGATAGAAAATGCGCCATGAAACGCTTCTCTCTGGCCGATCTGGAAAAACGCGTGGCCGAACGCGCCAAGGCGAGCGCCAAGGAATCCTACACGCGCGCCCTGCTCGACAAGGGCGTCGGATATTGCGCCAAGAAGCTGAATGAAGAGGCCTTCGAAGCCGGCATGGCCGCCGTGCAGGAAAGCAAAGGCCGGTTGATCGCGGAATCCGCCGATGTTCTCTATCATCTGCTGGTGCTGCTGAAAGCGCGCGGCGTTCCACTGGCCAAGGTCGAGGCCGAACTGGCCAAGCGCACCAAGCGGACCGGGCATGAAGAGAAAGCTTCCCGTTCGCGGGTGAAACGGAAGTCCTGATGGAACAGCGCACCGAGCAGGACGTCTCGCCCTACCGCACCTTCTCGCGCGCGGCCTGGGCGGCGCGCCGCGAAGACACGCCGATGACGCTGACCTCGGAAGAGGTCACGCGCCTGCGCTCGCTGCACGACCGGCTCGACATCAGGGAAGTCGAGGAAATTTATCTGCCGTTGTCGCGGCTGCTGTCGCTCTATGTGACGGCGACGCAGCGGCTCTACCGCGCGCAGCAGCGCTTCCTCGGTACCGAGGACGCCAAGATGCCCTATATCATCGGCGTGGCAGGCTCCGTGGCGGTGGGAAAATCAACCACCGCGCGCGTGCTGCAAGCCTTGCTGGCGCGCTGGCCGAACGTGCCGAAAGTCGATCTTCTCACCACCGACGGATTTCTCTATCCGAATGCGATCCTCGAGCGCGAAGGCCTGATGGAAAAGAAGGGCTTTCCGGAAAGCTACGACCTGCCGGCGCTGCTGCGCTTTCTCACCGATGTGAAGGCAGGGCGCCGCCCGGTGCGCGCGCCGGTCTATTCACATTTGGTCTACGACGTGACGCCAAACCAATGGGTCGAGGTCGACCGTCCGGAAATCCTCATCGTCGAGGGCTTGAACGTGTTGCAGACCGGGCGGCTGCCGAAAGACGGCAAGGCGATCCCGTTTGTGTCGGACTTCTTCGATTTCTCGGTCTATCTCGACGCGGACGAGGACGTGCTCAAGTCTTGGTATGTTGATCGCTTCTTAACGCTGCGCAGCACCGCATTCCGCGATCCGAAATCCTACTTTCATCGCTATTCGAGTTTGTCGGACGAGGAAGCGGTGGATACCGCGTCCTCGATCTGGGAGCGCATCAATCTGGTCAATCTGCACGAAAATATTTTGCCGACGCGCCAGCGCGCCGATTTGATCCTGAAGAAAAGCGAAAGCCATCAGGTCGAGGACGTGTCGCTGCGGAGGCTGTGAGCACTCCGGCGTCGACGCGAACTCAACCGTCATCATCCGCGAAAGCGGATGACCCAGTAACCCCTGTCTGTGTATTTTTCTGAAGCGCCGGTGAGTACTGGCTGCCCGCTTTCGCGGGCATGACAAGTGCGGCTTACGCCGCCCGCCGGCTGGCGTCGAAATGTTCGAGATAGCGCTTCTTGACCGTCGACACCGGCAGCACGATCAGCACGTCGGTGGTGCCGAATTCGTGGTCGACCACGGCGCCATCGCCGATATAAGCGCCGAGCCGCAGATAGCCTTTAAGCAGCGGCGGCAGTTCGCGCAGTGCCTTCTTCGGATCGATGGTTTCCTTCGACATCCGATTCATTTCGACGTAGCGCTCATTCAGCGCCCGCGCCCGCCAGGCCTCGGGCGCGCGCGCATAGTGATGCAGGAACGAGAGCTGCAGCGCGAGCTGTTTGGGCTCGGTGCCGTCGAGACTGGCGCAACCGATCATCACGTCGGTGCCGTTCTGCAGAAGATAGGCGTGGATGCCGTACCACAGCAGTTCGACCGTGCGCTTGTTGCGATAGGGCGCCAGCACGCAGGAGCGACCGAGCTCGAGGAATTGCAGATCGCTGTGGCGCGCGATCAGCCCGGCGATATCGAATTCGCCGGCAGTGTAGAAGCCGCCGAAATCCTCCGCGAGCGACTGCCGCAGCAGCCGATAGGTGCCGACCACCGCGGGCCGGTTGCCGGGATGGCCCTCGGCTGCCGCGTGATCGAGCACAAGCAGGTGGTCGCAGATCGCGTCATAGATATCGATGTCGCGGCGCGCGAACAGCCGGCCCGGATTTGGGATGGCCGAGCCCTCCTGGTAGAAAACGCGGTAGCGTAATTTCTGCGCCTGGCGCACCTCGGCGGCGGTCTGCGCCAGCCGCACCTCCAGTGTGCCAATGCGTCCCAGGCTCTGCGCCGGCCGATGCCCGCGCGCCGCCCAGGCCTGCAATCCGCCATAGGCCTGCAGCGAGGAAATCAGGCCCGGGACCGCGGGACCGGCGGGAACCGGACGAAGCCGCTCGAGCAGGCTGCGCGGCGAACTAAGCGTGCGGATTGCCATGGGGAAACGGGTCCTTTTTGGCGCGAACTAGCTGTGTTTTATGGATTTTCAACGAAGGCCGAATCACGAATCGCGTGCTGCCCATTCCTACAACATGGGGGTGCCACGGAATTATGACAATGCCGGGAACTTTCGATTACGCGGCTAGCTGACTTGCGCGCGCGGCCGCCTCGAGCGCTTCGCGTAAGCGTTCGCGATCGAGCGGCTTTACCAGCAGGCCATCCATGCCGGCGGCAAGACAAGACTCGCGATCCTCCGCATAAGCATTGGCAGTCAGCGCCAGAATACGGGTCGGCTTGTCGCCCGCCGCGGTCTCGATGGCGCGAATGCGGCGGGTGGCTTCCAGCCCGTCCATGACGGGCATCTGCACGTCCATCAAAACCAAATCATAATGGCTGCTGGCGGCGCGCGCGGTCTGCCAGTACGCCACCGCCGCTTCGCCATTGCCGGCGATGATCGGACGATGGCCCAGCCGGGTGAGCAGCGCGCGCACCAGCAGCGCGTTGATCTCATTGTCTTCGGCCACTAGGATCGACAAGCCGCTTTCCTTGCCGGTCTCTTGGCCCTTTTCGCTCGCAGCGGCGTTCGCGGCCGCAAGAGTTGCTTGCGCGATATTTGCCTGCGAATGCTCGAAGGCGTCTTCGGCTCGCATGCGTGCCGCGAGCGAAGCCGCGCGCACCGGCTTGATCAGATATCCTGTGAAGCCGGCTGCCTTGAGCGCGGGAAGCTCGTGCCGGTCGGCCGGCTTGATCAGCACAATGCGGCGCGGCATATCGAGCTTGGCCACATCGCCGCTGGCAATCATGCGTGAGGCCAGCGGAAAATCGACCAGCAGTGTATCCCAGCGCCGCTCCGGCATCAGCGCGAGCGCGCCTCGCTCGTCGATCACCGCGCAGGTTTTCGCGCCCCAGCGCCCGAGCCGGCGCGCCAGCAGCGTCGCCTCGATTTCTGCGCCAGCGACAATCAACACCGCCTCGTCATGCAGATCCGGCGCCGCGATAGCGCGCTCGGCCTCATCCGCCGGAGCAGCCCGCAGCGGCAGCGTGAAACTGAAGGTCGCGCCGCCGCCGGGCACGCTGGAAACCGCGATATGCCCATCCATGCGCTCGACGATGCGTTTGGAAATCGCGAGGCCTAAGCCAGTGCCGCCGAACTTGCGCGTGGACGATCCGTCCGCCTGTTCGAAGTCCAAGAAGATGCGCGCCTGATCCTCGAGCTTCAGCCCGAGCCCGGTGTCGCGCACCGAAAACCGAATGTTGTGCTCGCCATCGCCCGGCTCGACGATCACGGCGATGCCGCCGGTCTCGGTGAATTTGATGGCGTTGCCGGCGAGATTGAGCAGTACCTGCCGCAGACGGGCGGCATCGCCGACGAGCCAGGCCGGCAGGCTGTCGTCCACGAATGAGGCGATCTCGATGCCTTTGGCCTGCGCACGTGGCGCCAGCAGCTCGATCGTCTCCTCGACCAGCATCGACAGCGCGAACGGCTGCGCATCCAGCTCGAGCTTGCCGGCCTCGATCTTGGAGAAATCGAGAACCTCCTCGATCAACGACAACAATGTCTCGCCGGAAGTCTTGGCTGCCTTGGCGTAAGTGACCTGCTCGGGCGTGAGCGGGGTGTCGAGCAAGAGATCCGCCATGCCGAGAATGCCGTTGAGCGGCGTGCGGATTTCGTGGCTGACCATGGCGAGGAAGCGCGACTTGGCGCGGTTGGCGGTTTCCGCCTGGTCGCGCGCGATGCCGAGCGCGCGCTCGGCCTCGACCCGGTCGGTGACGTCGCGGCCGACGCCTTGCACTTCGGCGCCCGCCTCGGCGCGCACCGCGACCTCGCGCCATGCGATCCAGCGCGCGGACCCAGCCGAAGCGATCTTCTGGTCGTGCACGCGGGTGCCGTCGACCAGGACGCTCATCGCGCCCTGGTCGAGGATGGGCAATTCGGCCGGCGCGCCGATCAATTCCTCGCGGGTTTTCCCGGCGAGCGCGCAGAAGGCGTCGTTGGCATAGGTGACATTGCCGCCGGCGTCGCGGCGCATGATCAGATCGCCTTGCGCTTCCAAGAGACTGCGCGCGCGCTCTTCGGCCTCGCGCAGCTCCCAATTGTGGTCGAATAATTCCTCGGCACGCGCCTCGAGCATTCGGATCTTGATCTTTGCGGCGCGCCTTCGCGTCAGCATGAAGGCAATGACCGCGCAGGCGGCGGCAAACAACGCGCCGGCGCCGGTGGCATAGGCGTGCGGATCGTAGGTGTTGCTCTGCATGCGCACGCCGGTGAGGAAGCCGAGCCCGGCGGAAACCACGGAGAGGGTTATCACGACCGCGCGCCCGAACAGCACCAGCGCCGCCTTGTTGCGGCCGGCTTTTCGGATCGTGGAAACGCTATCGGTTTTTGATTTTGACCGCATGATTCAAGCGCCTATTTGGCACTTGGAGTCTTGCGAATTTATGCCCGGCCGCGGCGGCGACTGGCGTGCGCGCGAACGTGGTGAAGGCGGCGTTAAAACCGCCTGCGCAATGGCACTTAATGACGCTCGGCGAATTCGCGACCAAGCCAGGCGTTTTGGCCGGTCTTGCGGGCGGTCCGCCAGATCACCGCGAACAGCGCGGCGGCGTCCTGCTCGCTGAAATTCGCCGACCGCACGTAGATCTTGTAGTCGGCCGGCTGGGCCGAGACCGCGATCGTCAAGTCGGCGTCAGCCGCGCCTGCGATCGAGGCGCACGCTTCTGATGTTGGTTGAAGCCTGGCAGGCCTCGGCTGCCTCATCGTCGTCGACCAGCACGAAATCGGCCGCCGCCGCATCATCCACCACCTGCATGCGCAGGCTGGGCGCGGCCGCGGCGTTGTCGATACGCACGGTATAGTCGGCTGACGCGCTGCCGGTGAGCTCATAGCCGGCATTGCCGGCGAAGAAGCACGGCTTGGCGCTGGTTGCAAAGAATGAGCTGGCCGTCGCGGCCGGAACGGCGGCGATCAGGACCATCAGGGAAAAGATGTGCGTGCGTTTCATTCGGGCCCTCTGGCCGGCGCTGCCAAATCGGCGCGACCGGACCAAGGCTAGGTCCGTATGGTTACTGGATTGTTAAATTACCTCCGCGCCGAAAGTTTAGGCCGCCCTGCGCACTTCGTCGGTGAGCGCGCGGTAGGAAAATGCCTCGGCCAGATGCACACGGCCGACCTTCTCGGCGCCGTCGAGATCGGCGAGCGTGCGGGCGACGCGCAGCACCCGGTGATAGCCGCGCGCCGACAGGTGCATCGAGTTCGGCGGCATCGCGCAGCAGCGCCATCCCGGCGCTATCGGCGCGCGCCACGTCTTCCAGCAGCGGACCATTGGCCTGCACATTGGTGCGCACCTGCGGCAGTCCTAACCCGGCGTAACGCTCGGCCTGGATGTCGCAGAACATTTGCAGAACAAAAACGACTCGATTATTGTGGGGGCCAACCAAGCCCCTGAAATCGGACCAAACCCATGATCGACCGGCAAACGATGGCAAACGACCTTCAGCAAGCGCGGCTGGCCCGGCTCGACGCCGAGGCCGCCAATTCCGACCTTGAGGAGCTGATCTGGCAGGTCCAGCACGTCCAGTTGGGCCGCCAGCAGATCGTGTTCTCGATCGCCGGTTTCGATCAGGAGCCGCCGCCGAATTGATCTTGCGCGGAAAGCCGCCGATCATCGACCTTCCGCGGGTTTTGCGTAAGGTCGTGGCCATGGCTGACCGAGTGGCGATCATTTGCCTGTTAGCGTTTTTGGCGGCGGCTCCCACCGCGGCGCAGGCCGACGAGCTCAAGCCCTGGCGACACGGCGTGATCGAGCCCAAGGGCGATGCCGGCTTCTCGCTGATGGTGAGCAAGCGCGGCTTCGCCGAGAAGCAGGGCCTAAAGCTGGAAATTCTCAACTTCAAGAACGGCGCCACCGCGCACAAGGCGCTGCTGGCCGGGGATATCGACAGCATCGAGTTCTTCGCCCGGCGCCGCGATTCTTGCCGGCGCGCGTGGCGCCGACATCAAGATTCTGGGTTGCGATTGGCCGGGTGTGCCGCACGGGCTGATGGTGCGCTCGACCATCACCAAAGTCGAAGACCTCAAGGGCAAGATGGTGGCGGTGGCCGCGCCCGGCTCGCTGCCTAACCTGCTGATCAATGCACTGCTGGAGAAATACAAAATCCCGGCGTCGGACGTGCAGTTCGCCAATCTTGGCGGCGATCTGGAACGCTACAAGGCGGTGCTCGCCGGCGTTGCCGAAGCCGGCGTCGTCGCCGGCGAGTTCATGTCGATTGCGCCCGCCGACATCAAGATGCTGGTGGCCGGCCGCGACGTCCTGCCGAATTATCTGCGGGTATGCCTGACCACGACCGGCAAGACCTTAGCGGAGCGGCGCGCGGAGGCGATCGGATTTGTCGCGGCGGAAATGGAAGCCCTGCGATTTGCGATGTCGCATCGCGAGGACACCATCAAGCTCACGCAGGAGGTCATCCAGGCCAAGCCCGACGACCCGCGCCCGGCTTACGCCTATGACGAGACCATCAAGTATGGGCTGATCGATGCAGCCATCGGCCTGCCGATAGACAAACTGAACTGGATGCAAAGCGAACTGGTGAAGGCCGGCAATCTGAAAGAACCGATCGATCTGGCCAGGATCATCGACGCCGATATTCGCGTCGAGGCGGCCAAGCGGGTGGAAAAATAATTAGATCTTCACCGACGCCATGATGCCGGCGGGGAAAATCTCTTCCGGTTTGGCGAGCCGGCGCGCGATGCCCTGCTCGTGCGTGTAGCGCAGAAACAATTCGAGCGTCGGCCGGTTGGCCTCGATGCCGTAGGCAAATAATTCGCCGCCGAACATTTCCTGCATGCGCCTGGCGTAGTTGGTCAGCCACGGCACCGGATAGCGCGACACGGCGGGATCGAGAATGCGCTCGATGCTGCGGCGTTTGGATTCCTCGAAAGCATTGAGCAGATTGCGCGCCGCCCACGGATTGTCGGCAAGAATCGCCTTGCGCATGGCGATCACATGCATGATCGGATAGACGCGCGTGTCCTGGTAATAGCGCTGTTCCATCGCCTCGTAGTCGGGAAACAGCCGCACCACATCAGGATGCTTTTCGCGAAACGAATTGGGTGGCCGTGCGATCAGGACGGCATCGAGCTCACCCGATGCGATCATGCCGCTCAGCGTCTTGTCGGGCGCCGCGTCAAGCTTGACGCCTTTCGGCAGGCTCAGTTCGACCTTCTCGATGCGGCCTTTCTCGTTGGTGCCGGCCTGCACCCAGTCGATATCGGAAAGCGCAACGCCGCCTTCGTGCATCAGCCAGCCGCGCGCATAGACCGCGGCGGTGTGCGCCCATTCCGGCACGCCGATGCGCTTTCCCTTCAGGTCCTTGGCGGTTTTGATGCCTTTGTTCTTGTTGACGTAGAAAGACGAAAAGCGGAATAGCCGCGAGGCATAGACTGGCAGGCCGATAATGTCGGAATTTTCGCGCGTCACCTGCGCGGCGAATTTCGCGAAGGACAACTCCGAGACGTCCCATTCGCGGTTGAAGGTGAAGCGGGAAAAGATCTCGTGATGGCCGAGCGTCAGCCAGGTCGCCTCGATGCCTTCGGCGTTCACGAGTCCCAGGCGGAAATCGCGGAAGTGGTCGTAGTCGCTGGTGGCGATGGTGAGCTTGACGCTCATGATTTGCGCTTCTGCTCGATTTTGTCCCAGATCAGCGCCGCGGCATCGGGCCCGCCGAGATTCTTGACCGCTCGAATTCCGGTGGGCGAGGTGACGTTGATCTCGGTGAGGAAATCGCCGATCACGTCGATGCCGACAAAGATCATGCCGCGCTCGCGCAGGCTCGGCCCGAGCCGCTTGCAGATCTCCTGCTCGCGCTTGGTCAGATCGGTGGCCGCCGGTGCGCCGCCGCGCACCATGTTGGAGCGCAAATCGTCGGCGGCCGGGATGCGGTTGACCGCGCCGGCGAATTCACCGTCGACCAGTAGAATACGCTTGTCGCCTTGCTTCACCGCGGGCAGGAATTTCTGCACCACCCACTGCTCGCGGAACGTGACCGAGAACATGTCGTAGAGCGAGCCGAAATTGAGATCGTCACGCGTGATGCGGAACACCGCACCGCCGCCGTGGCCATAAAGCGGCTTCATCACGATGTCGTTGTGCTCGGCACGGAAGGCCTTGATCTCGGCCAGATCGCGCGTGATCAAGGTCGGCGGCATCAGGTCGGGAAACAACGTCACGAAAATCTTTTCCGGCGCATTGCGCACATGCGCGGGGTCGTTGACCACCAGCGTCTTGGGGTGGATGCGCTCGAGAAAATGCGTGCTGGTGATGTAGGCGAGGTCGAAGGGCGGGTCCTGACGCAGTAGGATCACGTCGAATTGGGAAAGCTCCACGCGCCGCGGCTCACTTAGGGTGAAATGGTCGCCCGGCTGGTCGCGCACGCTCAAGGTTTCGACGGTGGCGAACAGTTGGCCGTTGAGCATGGCCAGCCGATCCGGCGTGTAGAAGCTCAGTCTATGGCCGCGCTTTTGCGCCTCGAGCAGGAGCGCGAAAGTCGAGTCCCCCTTGATGTTGATCCGTTGGATCGGATCCATTTGCACCGCGATTTTCAGGCTCATAGACGACCTTTTCGCCACTTTCGGGAGACCGGAAATTTAAGGAAAACAAACCGTTAAGATTTTACCACTATAGCCCTTCGGGGGTCCTCTGTCGCACGAGGTAGAGCAGCTGTGACTTTGCCGAAGCTTTCCATTGCAGCCAAGCTCTATGCGATCTTCGCATTGATGGCCATTACCACGGTCGCATTGTCGGCGGTGGCGGTATCGAATGCGCGCCACCACGCGGCGCTGACCGACGAATTCGAATCCGCCAATACCGGCACCTGGAACGTGGAGCGGGTGAACGGGCTGATCTACGCCGTGGTGATGGAGTTGCGCGGCGTCTACATGTCGTCCGATCTGGACACGTCGAAGGTCTACGCCGAGGGCATCATCAAGTTCAACAAACAGATCGCTCAGGTGGTCGAGGACTGGAAAAAGTCGGTGCGCGCCGACGACGCCGAGCTGTTCAGCGAATTCTCCAAGCGCATCGCCAAGTTCATCGAATTCCGCAATGAGCTGGCGCGGCTCGGCACGGTTGTCAGTTCCGC
The DNA here is from genome assembly GCA_963741115.1 of uncultured Alphaproteobacteria bacterium. GTDB lineage: Bacteria > Pseudomonadota > Alphaproteobacteria > Rhizobiales > Xanthobacteraceae > Pseudolabrys. The sequence continues at coordinate 155,433 of CAVUGR010000006.1, forward strand.
CGCCGGCCGCGAGTGGGGCGATAACGACGCCAACCGTTCGGTGCGCAAGGCGCTCAACACGGATCTCGAAAAGCTCGCCGAGCTGTACAAGCGCCGCGCCAGTCGGGTCTATGGCGAAATCGACTCCGGTATCGACCGCACCGCCATGTGGCTGACCGTGCTGGCCGCGCTTGCGGTCATGCTGGCGATTATCGGCGCGGTGGTGATCGCGGGCAGCGTGGCCAAGCCGCTCGCCGACATCACCCGGGTGACCGAACAGATCGCGGCCGGCGAGGCCGGCGTTTCGATTCCGTTCAGCGACCGCAGCGACGAGATCGGCGCGCTCGCGCGTTCGATCGGCGTGTTCAAGCAGGCCATGCGGCACAACGAGGAACTCAACCGCACCGTGGTCGACGATGCCGAGCAGCGCACGCAGCGCCAGGAGCAGATGTCCGGCGAGATCGCGCGCTTCTCGGCCGAAGTGGAAGCAACGCTGGCCGAGCTCGGCCGCATTTCCGATCAGATGCTGTCGGCCTCGACCCGATCTTGCCGGCGCCGCCGACGATGCTTCGGCCAAGACCGCGCGCGCGGAAGCCGCCTCCTCGGAGGCCTCCGCCAATGTGCGCGACATCGCCTCGGCCGCCGACGAGCTGTCGGCTTCGGTCAACGAGATCGACCGCCAGGTGGCGCAGTCCAACGCCATCGCCAGCAAGGCGGTCAGCGAGGCCGGGCGCACCAATCTCGCGGTCAAGGAACTGGATGAAGCGGCCGCGCGCATCGGCGACGTGATCAAGCTCATCACCGACATTGCCGAGCAGACCAATCTGCTGGCGCTCAACGCAACCATCGAAGCGGCGCGCGCCGGCGATGCCGGGCGCGGCTTTGCGGTGGTTGCCGGCGAGGTGAAGGCGCTGGCCGGCCAGACCAGCCGCGCGACCGAAGAGATCGGCGCGCAGATCGCCGGCATGCAGCGCGCCACCGTGCGCTCGATCGAGGCGATCACCGCGATCGAGCACACCATCCGGGAGATCGGCAATATCAGCGGCGCAATCGCCGCCGCCGTCACCGAGCAGGGCGCCGCGACCGCGGAAATCGCGCGCAGCGTCGAGATCGCCGCCAAGCGGACCGTCGATACCGCCGACGAGGTGCACCTGGTGGGCACCGCCACCGCCGATACCCGCTCCAGCGCCGGGGCGGTGAAAGCCGTGGCTGACGATCTCGGCAGCGTCGCCGGCCGCATCCGCAGCCAGGTCGATCAGTTCTTCGAGCGGCTGAGCGCCTGAGATTCGGTGCTCGAAACGCCGCCGGGATGTGGCGCGGTATCTTGCCGGGCGCGCACCAGGATCGCGTCGAAGCGCATACTGAAAATTGGCGTAGTCGGGATTGTTGCCGAGCCAGATTTCCGCCGCCGCCGCGATGCGACGCTGTTGCCGCTGGTTTAGGATTCCGCGGCGTCATCCAGATTGGCGCGGGCCTTCACCTCGGCGAACATCAGCGATGCTGCCGCGCCGCGCGATGATGTTGATCTCGCCGAGCGGGCTTTTCCAACGCCGCGCCAGTATCCGGATAGCCTTTCGCGATCAGGTAGCGCGGCGGCGCGGCTCTCGGCCGAAATACCGAACGCGGAATGCGGCGACGTTTTCGCGGCCGCGCCACCGGATTGGCAGCGGGAGGACGTGGAGCCGTCACGCCGCGCCATCGTCGCTGTCCTCTTGGCGACCTTTCGCGAGCTCAAGCGCGCGTTGATAGACCTCGCGGCGCGGCCGCCCGGTCGCGAGCGCCACTTCGCCGACCGCGTCCTTGACCGAAACGCGCGCCAGCGCCTGGCGCAGCAGTTCATCGACATCGTCGGCCTTGCGCGTCGTCGTCCGCGGGCGGCGCGATCACGATGACGATCTCGCCGCGCGTCTCGGCGCCGGCGGCATAGTCGCGCGCCAGGCTCGCGAGATCGCCGCGCCGGATTTCCTCATGCAGTTTTGTCAGCTCGCGGCAAATTGCGGCCGCGCGCGGGCCTGAGCCTTCGGCAAGATCGGCGAGGCTAGCGGCAAGCCGCGGTCCGCTCTCGAACAGCACCAGGGTTGCCGGAATGCTTGCGAGCGCTGCGATGCGCTTTTGCCGTCCCGCATGCTTGGGCGGAAGAAACCCCTCGAACATGAAACGATCGGTCGGCGAACCGGCGACCGAAAGCGCCGCCAGCACCGCGGACGCGCCAGGCAGCGCCGTGACCGCATGGCCCGCCTCGCTCGCCGCGCGCACCAGCTTGTAACCGGGGTCGGAAATCAACGGCGTGCCGGCGTCGGATACCAGTGCGACCGCCTGGCCTTGCGCAAGGCGTGCCAGAATCTTCGGCCGTGCCTCGGTGGCATTGTGCTCGTGATAGGGCGTCAGCGGCGTCTTGATGCCGTAACGCTCGGTGAGCTTGCGGGTAACGCGAGTGTCCTCGCAGGCAATGACATCCGCCGCGGCCAGCAGTTCGAGCGCACGCATCGTGATGTCGCCCAGGTTTCCAATCGGGGTGGCGACCAGATAGAGCCCGGCCGCCGCCTTCGGCGCCTCGCTCGCAATGCCTTCGGCGGCCGGCTTGCTTTTTCTTCATGGCCGCACTCTAGACGGCACCGCAAGACGCGTCATTCGGAGCCGAATTTCCTTTCTTTTTCATTGCCTTAACTTTTCCGCGACAAAATCGGCGATAGGCGATAGGACTGACACAATTGGCCGTCAGTTGGGACCGACCATGTCGGGAATATCGCAAACCAAGGGTGGGATGCTGAGGTGCGCCGGTCGCGGTGCACGCACGGCGCTGTGCCTTGCCGCCGCCGGGGTTGCCTTGGCGGCCTGTGCCGACACCCTCAATAAACTCGGCAGCGCTACGCCATTCCCGACCACGGCCCAGCCGGCGCCCGGCGCCAATCTCGGCACCGGACAGATTCGCGTCGGCCTGATCCTGCCGCTGTCGGCGCAGGGCAATGCCGGCGTTGCCGCGGCGTCGATGAAGAACGCGGCCGAGATGGCGCTGGCGGAATTCAAGGATCCCAACATCCAACTGCTGGTGAAGGATGACGCCGGCACGCCGCAGGGCGCGCAACAGGGCGCCCAACAGGCGATCGACGAGGGCGCCGAAATCATCGTCGGTCCGCTGTTTGCGCAATCGGTGAGCGCGGTCGGTTCGGTCGCACGCGCGCGCAACATTCCGGTGATCGCGTTCTCCACCGACGCAAGCGTCGCTGCGCGCGGCATCTACCTGCTGAGCTTCCTGCCGGAGTCGGACGTCAAGCGGATCGTCGAGTACGCCGTCTCCAGGGGCAAGCGTTCGTTCGCGGCGCTGATGCCGGACAATGCCTATGGCGCGGTGGTCGAAGCCGCCTTTCAGCAGGAGGTGGCGCGGCGCGGCGGCCGCGTGGTCGCGCTGGAAAAATACCCGCTCGATCCGACCAAAATTCCCGAGCCGCTGCAGCGGGTGGCAAAGGCGGCAGCGCAGGCCGACAGCATCTTCATTCCGGACGGTGCCGACGCGGTGCCGCAAATCATTGCCAGCCTCTCCGCCAACGGCGTGAACCTCAAGCGCGTGCAATTGTTCGGCACCGGATTATGGGACGACCCGCGCATCTTCTCGACCTCGGCGCTGGAAGGCGGACTGTATGCCGCGCCGGAATCGACCGGCTTCCGCAATTTCTCGGCGCGCTATCGCGCGCGCTATGGGCAGGACCCGGTGCGCACGGCGACGCTTGCCTATGACGCGGTGGCGCTGGTCGCGGCCTTGGTGAAAACGCAGGACACGCAACGCTTCAGCGAGCAGGTGTTGACCGGCGCTTCCGGATTCTCGGGCATCGACGGGATATTCCGCTTCCGCTCCGACGGCACCAATGAGCGCGGGCTTGCCGTGATGAAGGTCGCGCCCGCCGGCGGGCAAGTCGTCAGCCCGGCGCCAAGGTCGTTTGCGCCGGGGACTTAAGTCTACGCCGCCAGATCCGCGACCACCGCGTCGAGCAGCGGAAATCCGCTCGCCGTCACGCGCAGGCGGCCGGAGGCCGTGGTCTCCACCGCGCCTTCCTCGCTCAGAATCGAAACGCGCTCCGGATCGAGCGGCCGGCCGGCGAGCGCGGTGTAGCGCGAAGGCTCGATGCCCTCGGCGAGCCGCAAACCCATCAGCAGATATTCGTCGGCGGTTTCGCTCGCCACCAGCTTTTCGTCGACGATCAGGCCGGTGCCGGACGCTTCCACGCGCATGAGCCAGCTTTCCGGGCGCTTCTCGGTCTCGGTGGCGTAGCGGCGCCCGTCGATATTGAGCCGACCGTGCGCGCCGGGACCGACGCCGGCATATTCGTGCCCGCGCCAATAGACCAGATTGTGCCGGCACTCTGCGCCCGGCCGCGCGTGATTGGACACTTCGTAAGCCGGCAAGCCGGCATCGGCGCAGATCGATTGCGTCAGGTCATAGAGATCGCGCCCGAGGTCTTCGTTCGGGATCGCCAGCTTGCCCGCCTGGTGCAGCCCGAAGAACGGCGTGCCGGGCTCGATGGTCAATTGATAGAGCGACAGATGCTCGGCGGCTTGCGCGATCGCGCGCTTGAGTTCGGCCGCCCAGGCCTCGCTCGTCTGCCGCGGCCGGGCGTAGATCAGATCGAACGAGTAACGTTCGAAGATCGAGCGTGCCACTGCAACCGCGTCGAGCGCCTCTTGCGCAGTATGCAGCCGGCCGAGTTCCTTGAGCGCGGCATCGTCGAGCGCCTGCACGCCGAGCGACACGCGATTGACGCCGGCTACGCGATAGCCGCGGAAACGGCTGGCTTCCACGCTGGTCGGATTGGCCTCGAGCGTGACCTCGACATCGCCGGCGACGGTCCAGTGCTTGCCGATAGCGTCCAGAATCGCCTGCACCGAGGCCGGCTGCATCAGCGAGGGCGTGCCGCCGCCGAAAAAGATCGTCGACACGGTGCGGCCGCCAATGCGCGCGGCGGTGGCGGCGAGTTCGGATTCAATGGCGCGCACGAAGCGCGCTTCGTCGACGCCGCCGTGGCGAACGTGGCTGTTGAAGTCGCAATACGGGCACTTCGACAGGCAGAACGGCCAGTGGACGTAGACGGCAAACTGCGGCGCAGGTGAGGTAAATGACATTTTAACCAGTATACCCCGCGCCGCGCCGATGCGGCCAGCGCCAATGCGTATTTGCTGCGGACAACTGTTTAAAATTGTAACGATTGCGTGCGAGCGCAAGTGGCGCCTTCAGCGCAGGCAGGCGTCTGCCAGTTTGAGGAAGGCGCGGGCGCGATGCGACAGGCCTTTGCCCTTTGGCGGCAGGCCGTGCTTTTCCGCAGCAGCCATCTGTCCGAAGGTGCGATCGAAGCCATCCGGCAAGAACAACGGATCGTAGCCGAAACCGGCGTCACCACGCGGCGGCCAAACCGCGACGCCATCGACGCGGCCTTCGAACTCCTCGACATGGCCGTCGGGCCAGGCCAGGCACAGCGCCGCGATGAAATGCGCGCGGCGTTGTTCCGGCAGACTTCGCGCCGCGTTCGATCAGCAGCGTCTGGATGCGGTTCATGGCAAACCGGAAATCTTTGTCGGGCCCGGCCCAGCGCGCCGATTGAATGCCGGGATCGCCGCCGAGCGCATCGACGACCAGACCGGAGTCGTCGGCGAAGGCGGGCTGGCCGGTGGCGTTGGCCGCGGCTTTGGCTTTGATGCGCGCGTTTGCGGCGAAGGTGGTGCCGGTCTCGTCCGGCTCGGCCAGCCCCAGTTCGCCGGCCGATTGCGCGACGATGCCGAACGGCGCCAGCAGTTCGCGCATTTCCGCCAACTTGCCCGGATTGTGGGTGGCGATGACAATGGGACCGGTGAGTTTGCGATGCACGGCCGAACTCACGCCACCGCCATCTTTTGCAAGTCGACCAACTTGCCGATGCCTTTGCGTGCCAGCGCCAGCAGAGCCAGAAACTGGTCCTCGCTGAACGGGGTCTTCTCGGCGGTGGCCTGGATCTCGACGATGTTGCCGGAGCCGGTCATGACGAAATTGGCGTCGGTTTCGGCTTCCGAATCTTCGGCGTAATCGAGATCGAGCACCGCCGTATTCTTGAAGACGCCGCAGGAGACGGCGGCGATGTGATCGCGCAGCACGGGCGCGCGCAACATGTCGCGCGTCTTCATCCAGGTGAGGCAATCGGACAGCGCCACCCAGGCGCCGGTGATCGAGGCGGTGCGGGTGCCGCCGTCGGCCTGGATCACGTCGCAGTCGATGGTGATCTGGCGCTCGCCCAGCGCCTGCAGGTCGATGACCGACCGGAGCGAACGTCCGATCAGCCGCTGGATCTCGACGGTGCGGCCGCCCTGCTTGCCGGCCGAGGCTTCGCGGCGGTTCCGCTCGGCGGTGGCGCGCGGCAGCATGCCGTATTCGGCGGTGACCCAGCCGCGGCCCTGGCCCTTGAGCCAGGGCGGCAGCCGCTCTTCCAGGCTGGCGGTTACCAGCACATGGGTATCGCCGAATTTCACGAAACAAGAGCCTTCGGCGTATTTCACGACGCCGCGCTCGAGCGATACCGGGCGCAGTTCGTCGACTTGCCGTTGGCTAGGCCGCATAGGGCGTATCCTCTTGAGTGTGACTGCTTTTTGTTGGTTTCCGCGCACACCATAACCATATGCTTGGCTTGAACAAGACCGCCGCGATGGTCATTGTTGGCCGTGAATTGAGGAGTAATGCCGTGGCCTCCCACGACGTCCCGATCGGGGCAAACCAGGTAAGCCTTGCCGCGCTCAACGAGCGCTCGCGCGAGATTTTCCGCTCGATCGTGGAGAGCTATCTCGCCACCGGCGAGCCGGTCGGCTCGCGCAACCTGTCGCGCATCTTGCCGATCGCGCTGTCGCCGGCCTCGGTGCGCAACGTGATGTCGGACCTCGAGCAGCTCGGCCTGATCTATGCGCCGCACACGTCGGCCGGCCGGCTGCCGACCGAACAGGGCCTGCGCTTTTTTGTCGACGCATTGATGCAGATCGGCGATCTGACCGCGGACGATCGCCGCTCGATCGAGGCGCAGGTGGCCGGCACCGGCTCGGGCAAATCGGTCGAAGCCGTGCTGACCGAAGCCTCGCAGATGCTCTCGGGCCTGACCCGTTCGGCCGGCGTCGTGCTCACCGCCAAGAACAACGTGCGGCTCAAGCACATCGAGTTCGTGCGGCTGGAGCCGGAACGCGCGCTGGCGGTGCTGGTGGCCGAAGACGGCCAGGTCGAGAACCGCGTTCTCAATGTGCCGGCCGGCCTGCCGCCGTCGGCGCTGATCGAAGCCGGCAATTTCCTCAACGCGCGCATCCGCGGCAAGACAATGTCAGAGTTGCGCGCCGAGATCGAAAAAGCGGTGACCGAAGGTCAAGCCGCGGTCGATCAACTCACCCAGAAACTTATCGCGACCGGGCTGGCAAGTTGGTCGGGTGGCGACAGCGAAGACCGCCAGCTGATCGTGCGCGGCCACTCCAACCTGCTGGATGATCTGCATGCGGTTGAGGACCTGGAGCGGGTGCGTTCGCTGTTCGATGCCCTGGAGACCAAACGGGGTGTGATCGACCTGCTGGGCCGCGCCGAGCGCGCCGACGGCGTGCGCATCTTCATCGGCTCGGAGAACAAGCTGTTCTCGCTTTCGGGCTCCTCCACCATTGTGGCGCCCTACCGCGACGGCGAGGGCCGCATTGTCGGGGTCATCGGCGTGATCGGGCCGACCCGGCTCAATTACGCGCGTATCATCCCCATGGTCGACTACACCGCGCGGGTGGTGAGCCGGCTTTTGGCTCCCTAACGCATGCCAGCCGCTTGATTTTTGCCCGCCGAACCCTGATATCCGGGGCATCCGAACACTCTTGAGGAACCGAGCATCATGACGGACAGGCCCGCCGCGGACGATACGGCTGCCAAGTCTGAGGGAGTATTGCCCGAGGGCGAGGCTGCTGCTGCGCCTGAATTGGTGCCGGCCGAACAGGTAACTGCCGCCCTGGAAGCGGCCGCCGAGTTCAAAGACAAGCTGCTGCGCACCTTGGCCGAAATGGAAAATCTGCGCCGGCGTACCGAGCGCGAAGTGGCCGACGCGCGCGTCTACGGTGTCACCGGTTTTGCGCGCGACGTGCTGGCGGTGGCCGACAACATGCATCGCGCATTGGGCACCGTCGGTGACGAGGAGCGCGAGCGGGCCGATCCCAAGGTCAAGGCCTTGATCGAGGGCGTCGACTTGACCGAGCGCGAGCTGATGAAGGTGCTTGAGAAATACGGCGTAACGAAATTCTCCCCCGAGGGCGAGAAGTTCGATCCGAACGTGCATCAGGCGATGTACGAAATTAAGGATTCCGATTTTCCGCCGGGCCACGTCGGTCAGGTGATCCAGGCCGGATACATGCTTGGCGATCGGGTGCTGCGTCCGGCTATGGTGGGTGTGGTCAAGGCTGCGCCGAAAACGTCCGCCAATGACAACCCGCGCTCGGACAGCGCCGCCGAATAGAGTTTTCCACGCCTGCGGGAAATTGACACGGCGACGCCAATGGCATCCGCCGTCCGTCTTGAATTTCCAGAAATAATCCGACAGCGGCCTTGCAGGCATTTGCGTTCGCGAACGCGTTCAGCGACTTAACCCAAAGCTCTTCAATGGAATAATTCGAAGGTAGCGCGGACAGCGGTACGCGTGCCGTCGCGCGCCTGCCAATTTCACTTTGGACTAAGTTCTAAACTATTGATTTTGTTACGTTTTCCGTTGACGGCGGGTTCTTATTGCGATGAATGTCGCGCATCAGTTTTTTGAGTGCGGAGGATGAGCCGATGACGATTTCAATCAAGTCCACGATCTGCGCGCTGCTGGCGCTTGCATGTGTTGCGATACCCGGACGCAGCCATGCGGCGGATGCGCTGACCAAGGGAGCCGCGGACTACAAGCCCTTCGCGGTCGAGCATATCGGCATCGCGCTTGCCGGCGCCAAGGAACTGCAAGCGGCGGTGAAGGCAGGCGACGCCAAGGCCGCGCAGGACGCGTGGATCAAATCGCGCAAAGGCTGGGAAGCGGCCGAGCCGATCACCGGCGAATTCTTCTCCAAGCTCGACGAAGCGATCGACGCCTGGCCCGATGCCAAGCAGGGCTACCACGCCGTCGAAGCCCCGCTGTTCTCCGGCAAGCTCGGCGACATCGGCGCGCCGGTCGACAAGCTGGTGGCGGATCTGACCGAGTTCGACAAGCAGGTGAGCGCGCCGGGCTTCAAGTTCGCGCCGCAGGGGCTGCTCAATGGCGCCACCAAGCTCGCCTATGAGCTCGGCGAAAACAAATCCAAAGGCGGCGAGTCGCCTTATGCCGGCACCTCGCTCAGCGACATGTACGAAAACAACGAGGGCATCGAGGCGGTCTACAATCTCGTCTTCCAGCCGACGTTGAAGAAGCTCGATCCCAGGCTCGACAAGCGCATTCACGACAAGATCGAGGAAGTCGAGGGTCTGATAAAGGTGAAGGACCTCAAGAGCCTCAATCAGCCGGCGCTGCACAAGGCGGGCGAGGAACTCGCGGTGCTGCTGCAAAGCGCGGCGCCGAAGCTCAAGCTCAAGAAGCCGGCGGTCGGCGGGTAACGTCGATGTCGCGTCGCGTACAAGATTTGCGGCGAGGAACCGCCACGGCCATCTGCCTGGCCGCGGCGCTGACGCTCTGCCCGGTTGGGGCGGGCTCAGCGCCGATCGCCACCAAGGAAGGCGTGCTGCCGCCCGGCACCGAACTCAACGAGGATGTGCTCGACCGGCCGACCGAGCTGTTCGCCTCCGAACTCGCCGGCGGCAAGCGTTCCTATCTGCTCAATCTGGGCGACCTGCTGTTCTCCTCGCCGGCGATCCTGGGCGGCGTGGCGCGGCAGGCCGGCATCAGCTGCGGCACCTGCCATCAGCAGGGCAGCGGCAACGCCAAGCTCTTCATCCCCGGACTTTCGGCCCGCCCCGGGACGTTCGACACCTCCGGCGCGCTGTTCAATCCCAAGGCCGACAATGGTGTGCTCGATCCGGTGAGGGTGCCGAGCCTGCGCGGCGCGAAATATCTGGCGCCCTACACGCATGATGGCCGCTTCGCGACGCTGCGAGAATTCACGCGCAACGCCATCGTCAATGAATTCGCCGGCGCCGAACCGTCGGCGCAGATTCTCGATGCGCTGGTGGTCTACATCCAGGAAATCTCCTTCCTGCCGAACAAGAAGCTCGGTCCCGGCGGCCGCTTGAGTGCGGAGGCTTCCGAAGCCGCGCGCAATGGCGAAGCTCTGTTCAACAAGCCGTTCCGGCGTGACGCGGCCATGAGCTGCGCGTCGTGCCATCAACCTTCGGCGGCCTTCGTCGATCATAAGACGCACGATGTGGGGACCGGCGGCTGGGCCAAGACACCGACGCTGGTCAACGCCAATTTCAACGCGCCCTATTTCCACGACGGCCGCTACGACAGCTACGAACAAGTGGTGGAGTATTTCGACCGCTATTTCGATCTCGGTCTGGCGGTGAACGAACGCGACGACCTCGTCGCTTTTCTCGATGCCGTCGGCGACGCCGAGCAGCCCTTCACCCGCAACACCGCGCAAGCCGCGCTCGACGAGATCGAAGACTTCGTCAGCGTGCTGGATACGGCCATCCCCGGACGCAACCAGGAAGTGATCGCCTTGACCGTCGATGCGGTGGGGAACGAGTGGCGCGAACTGGGCGAAAACTTTCCCGACGCCAAGAACAGCAGCGTCAGGGGTGGCCTCGAGCAGCGCCTGCGCGCGCGGGGCCTGGTGCGCGGGCTGGTTCTGACGTTGCGGCGGGTCGCCATGGCGGCGGCGGCCAACGACTTTGACGAGGCAGGACGGGCATTTGCTGACTATCGGCAACAGGCCGCGGCGGCCGGACCCGATCTGATCGTCGCGGAGCCGTGGTCGCTATTCAACCCACAGATCCGCGACGCGCATTTTAAGGCATTGCGCCAACTCACATCACTTGCTGTAATCGAACGGGGGCGCGGAGATGGGTCGAAGTAAGTACGGCAAAAGGGTTGGCGGGCGGCTGCCGCTTGCGTTGTTTGGCGTCATCATTGGCGTGGTTGGCTTTGGCGCGGCCGGCGCGCAAGCCAAGGATCCGGCACCGCCCGCGCCGAAATCGATCTGGGAGCAGGACACGCTGACCGGCGACTGGGGCGGCGCCCGCACCACATTGAAGGACAAGTGGGGCATCGACTTCACCGTGGCGTATATCGGCGAGACGCTAAAAGTCATGTCCGGCGGTCTGAATAACCGGGCGAGTTACGAAGGACGCGGCGAATTCACGGTCGAGACCAATCTGGAGAAGTTCACGCAAGGGCGATGGCAAGGCGCCACCACGCAAGTCACCGTCTTCACCATTCATAACGGCAGCAACTACAACGCGCTGGACAACGTCGGCAGCATCGCCGACCCCAGCAATATCGACGCGTTCAATACTACGCGGCTGTTCACCGCTTGGTTCCAGCAGAACTTTCTTCGGTGATCGTATTGTCGATCCGAGTCGGGCAGCTCGGTGTCGATCTCGAAAACTTCACCAACACGACATCCGGCGGCCTCATCAATGGCACCTTCGGCTGGGCCTCCATTTTGGCCGGCAATATGACCAGCGGCGGCCCGGCCTATCCGCTCGCCGCGCCGGGCGTACGCGTCGCGGTCAAGCCGACCGATCAGCTCACATGTCCTGGCGCGGTGTTTTCCGGCGACCCGGCCGGACAACTGCAACGATGTTCCGCAAAAATGCGATCTGTATGGCACCAAGTTCAGCTTCACCTGGCGGCTCGCTGTGGGTGGGCGAACTGCAATACGCCGTCAATCGACGGGAATGCCACAGGTCTGGCCAGTGCGTACAAGCTCGGCGGCTGGTATGCGACAACGGGCTTTCCGACCAGACATTTCGGCACCGATACGCGGGCGCCCTCGTGTCGCTTGCGGTGGGTCGACGACCGGCCGATCTATCAGTTAGGGCCAACTGGGGCGTTTACGGTAGTCGCCGACCAGATGATCTGGCGTGGGCCTGCGAGCGCGTCAGCGTATTCGTGCGCGGCGGTGTTTCCCGCCCAGGATCGCAATCTGATTTCGTTTTACGTCGATGGCGGCATCGGCATAAAGGGCCGATCGCCGATCGGCCGGACGATACGCTGACCTTCGGCGTCGCCTACTCCAAGATCAGCCCGGCGGTGACCGGCGTCGACCGGACGCGCTGTCCTCACGGCCGTCCGCCCTACGCGATGCGCCAAGCCGAAGACCGTCTTGAACTCAACTACGCCATCCAGATCGCGCCGTGGTGGACGATGCAGCCCGACCTGCAATACATCGTGCGGCCGAATGGCGGGCAGAGCGTCGAAGATCCGACGGTCGCGGTGGGCCACGCTTTCTACGGCGGCGTCCGCACCACCGTAAAATTCTAGCGTCGTCTCAGCGCAGATCGACGCCGTCGCGCACCGCGCGGAAGCGGGTGAACAGGTCGTCCCACGCCGCGTTGTTGCCGATGCCGACGACGCGCAAAAATCCGGTGCTGCCGAAGCGCACCCATTGCACCAGCGCGACCGGCTCGCCGCGCAGTCCGGTGGCGCGCGCCCTGATCTCGTAGCCGGGGGCGCCGCCCACCCGCATCGCCTCTTCCGATTTTACAAAGAGATCGCGCAGCGGCGCCGACGACAACAATTCGCGGGCGAAGGGGCCACGTTGACTGGTGTCCTCGGGCGCGCCGCGTCCGACCGAAACGATCATATAAGGCTGGCTGCTGAGGTCGTCGCTTGGCCCGTCGGTCAGGATAACGACGCCCGCCGGAAGTGCCTGCATGACACGGAAGCCGGCCAGTTCGCCGATCTTGAACGGTAACATGCCGAGCTGTTCCTGGATCGGCGGAGGCCGGAAAGTGACGCTGGCGAGCGTCTTGCGGATGACGGCGTCGGTATAAACCGAGCGCGCGGCTTCCGGCACGCCGACATTGATCAGCACGGCAAGCGGTTGGGTGCCGGCAGTGACCGAATTCGCGATCAGAAACCATCGATGGATCGTCGTCCCGTTCTCCTGCGCCTGGCCGCTGACGAGGAAGCCAACGCCGCTGGCGAACGGAAAGCTTTCCCGCTTGATCTCCGTCAGACCGCGCTGGTTTTCCGCGAAGGCCGAGCGCTCGATGTTTTCATAAACGCCCCCCGAGGGCAGTTCGAGGACCGTGATGGAAACCTTGCGCGCGGCATCCTCGAAACCGGGGCTCTGTCCGCTCAGCGTGAGATCGCCGGGCGGCTCCAGCCCGACCCGCAGTCCGGGCGGAAACACCGGCTCGGCGCCGGCCGCTGGACACAAGATCGCCAGTACGGCCCAGGCGGCGAGAACGGGAACCAACAAACGGCGCAGCATGCGGTGGCGACTTTCCAAATGTGACCGGAGCGGCCGGGGTCTGCCTAACCGGCTGGACGCGGTGCGGCAATGGCGGAATTAACTTTCATATAACGTCGGTTTGGTGCCGGACCGGGGTGCTCTCGAATTCGTGAGGACCTGACTTGCGGCCTCCGGGGGCCCTCCTATATGAGCCAGTGAGCCGCGAAACCCGCGGCGTATCGCATATCCAGGGGGCTGGATCAGGGGGTCTGCGGATGAGCCGCCGACATCCCATTCGGGCGCCAAGTGGCCCGGCCGGCCTGCCGTAATTTGAGGGGAAGAACCATGGGCAAGGTCATCGGCATCGACCTCGGCACCACCAATTCGTGCGTCGCCGTCATGGAAGGCAAGACGCCGAAAGTCATCGAGAACGCCGAAGGCATGCGCACGACGCCTTCGATCGTCGCCTTCACCGACGACGGCGAGCGTCTCGTCGGCCAGCCGGCAAAACGCCAGGCGGTCACCAATCCCGAACGTACCATATTCGCGGTCAAGCGCCTGATCGGCCGGCGCTACGATGACCCGATGGTCGACAAAGACAAGAAGCTCGTTCCCTACAAGATCGCCAAGGCATCGAACGGCGACGCCTGGGTCGAAGTCGACGGCAAAACTTATTCGCCCTCGCAGATCTCCGCCTTCATCCTGCAGAAGATGAAGGAGACGGCGGAAGCCTATCTCGGCAGCAAAGTCGATCAGGCCGTTATCACCGTTCCCGCATACTTCAACGACGCCCAGCGTCAGGCCACCAAGGACGCCGGCAAGATCGCCGGCCTCGAGGTGTTGCGCATCATCAACGAGCCGACGGCGGGAGCGCTCGCCTATGGCCTCGACAAGGAGAAGACCGGCATCATCGCGGTCTATGACCTTGGCGGCGGCACCTTCGACATTTCGATTCTGGAAATCGGCGACGGCGTGTTCGAGGTGAAGTCCACGAACGGCGACACGTTCCTGGGCGGCGAAGACTTCGACATGCGTCTGGTCAACTATCTGGCCGACGAATTCCAGAAGGAGCAGGGCATCGATCTGCGCCGCGACAAGCTCGCGCTGCAGCGGCTCAAGGAGTCCGCCGAGAAGGCGAAAATCGAGCTGTCCTCGACGACGCAGACCGAGGTCAACCTGCCGTTCATCACCGCGGATGCCTCCGGTCCGAAGCATCTCACCATGAAGCTCACCCGCGCCAAGTTCGAGGCACTGGTCGACGATCTCATCCAGAAGACCGTCGAACCGTGCCGCAAGGCGCTCAAGGATGCCGGTATCAGCGCCGGCGAAATCAATGAGGTGGTCTTGGTCGGCGGCATGACCCGCATGCCGAAGGTGCAGGACGTGGTGAAGCAGTTCTTCGGCAAGGAACCGCACAAGGGCGTCAACCCGGACGAAGTGGTCGCTATCGGCGCCGCCATCCAGGCCGGCGTGCTGCAAGGTGACGTCAAGGACGTGCTGTTGCTCGACGTGACCCCGCTCTCGCTCGGCATCGAGACGCTGGGCGGCGTGTTCACCCGCATCATCGATCGCAACACCACGATCCCGACCAAGAAGAGCCAGGTGTTCTCCACCGCCGAGGACAATCAGAACGCGGTCACCATCCGCGTCTTCCAGGGCGAGCGCGAGATGGCGGCCGACAACAAGATTCTCGGCCAGTTCGATCTGGTCGGAATTCCGCCGGCGCCGCGCGGCATGCCGCAGGTCGAGGTCACCTTCGACATCGACGCCAACGGCATCGTCAACGTGTCCGCCAAGGACAAGGCGACCTCGAAGGAACAGCAGATCCGCATCCAGGCGTCGGGCGGTTTGTCCGAGGCCGACATCGAGAAGATGGTCAAGGACGCGGAAGCCAACGCCGAAGAGGACAAGAAGCGCAGGGCCGCGGTCGAGGCCAAGAACCACGCCGAAGCGCTGGTGCATTCCACCGAGAAGGCGCTCACCGAGCATGGCTCGAAGCTTGCCGATGGCGATCGCAACGCGATCGAGAACGCCATTGCGGACCTCAAAGAGGCGCTCAAGGGCGACGATGCGGCCGTGATCCAAGCCAAGACCAACGCGCTGGCGCAGGCTTCGATGAAGCTCGGCGAGGCCGTGTACAAGCAGCAGTCGGAGGCGCAAAACCCCGACACCAGCGAGAGCGCCACCGGCGCCGACGGCAAGAAGGAAGACGTGGTCGACGCGGAGTTCACCGAGGTCGACGACGACAAGAACAACAAGAAATCCGCCTAAGCTTCAGAGCGGCGAATGAATCGCGCATGTTCAATCACCAAGCCCCCGGGGATATCCCGGGGGCATATTTTTTTCTCCAGAGCGATCGAATGCCGTCTCTGGATTCCGGGTCCGCTCGCGTTGCTCGCGTCCCGGTTTGACGGCAAGGTATCGTAATGTCCAAGCGCGACTATTACGAAGTCCTGGGCGTGGTGCGCACCTGCAACGAGGTCGAGCTCAAGGCCGCCTACCGCAAACTCGCCATGCAACATCATCCCGATCGCAATCCGGGCGATACCGAGTGCGAGCACAAATTCAAGGAACTCAACGAGGCCTACGACGTCCTCAAGGACGGCGACAAGCGCGCGGCCTATGACCGTTTCGGCCACGCCGCCTTCGAGCAAGGCAACGGCGGCGGCGCGCACGGCTTCGGTGCCGATTTCGCCTCCACCTTCTCCGATATTTTCGAAGACCTGTTCGGCATGGGCGGGCGGCGCGGCGGCGGCCGTGGCCAGGGGCGCGAGCGCGGCTCGGATCTTCGCTACAACATGGAGATCAGGCTCGAAGAGGCCTACGCGGGCAAGACCGCGCAGATTCGAATCCCTACCCCGGTCACCTGCGAAATTTGTTCCGGCACCGGCGCCAAGGCCGGCACCAAGCCGAAGGCGTGCTCGGCCTGCGGCGGCGTCGGCAAGATCAGACATGCGCAGGGTTTTTTCACCCTCGAGCGCACCTGCCCGACCTGCCAGGGACGCGGCCAGGTGATCGAAGATCCCTGTGCCTCGTGCGCCGGTGCCGGCCGCGTCACGCGCGAGCGCACGCTGTCGGTCAATATCCCGGCCGGCGTGGAAGACGGCACCCGCATCCGGCTAGCCGGCGAAGGCGAGGCCGGCGTGCGCGGCGGGCCGCCGGGCGACCTCTATATTTTCCTGTCGCTCGCGCCGCACGAGTTCTTTCAGCGCGACGGTGCCGACCTGCACTGCCGCGTTCCCATCTCCATGACGACCGCGGCCCTGGGCGGCGAATTCGAGGTGCCGGCGATCGACGGCAGCAAGGTGAAGGTCAAGGTTTCCAGTGGAACCCAGACCGGGCAGCGTTTCCGCCTGACTTCCAGGGGTATGCCGGTGCTGCGCGCGAAACAAAAAGGCGACATGTACGTTCAGGTCGCGGTGGAAACGCCGCAGGACCTGAGCAAGCGCCAGCGCGAACTTCTGGCCGAGTTCGAAAAGCTGTCGTCGGAGAAAACCCATCCGGAATCCGCCGGATTCTTCAGTCGAGTCAAGGATTTTCTCGATGGCTTTGGCAACCGCGGGAGCCCTCCCGAGTGACCCGTCTTGACCCCCCGCCTCGCGCCCTATACCCGTGAATATCCAGGCTAATATCCGGCCAACCGTACGCGTGACCCAAATCGATGCCTTCACCATCAGTCGTCCGCGTCGAAAAGAAAAAGCTGCCTCTCGATGACGAGATGCAGTTCATCCGGTCCTGGATCGAGAAGCCCCTTTCCACCGGCGCTGTGATGCCATCGAGCAAGGCGCTGGCGCGTACCATGGCCAGCTACGTCGATCCGCAGTCGAGCGGCCCGGTGATCGAGCTGGGACCCGGCACCGGTCCGGTGACCGAGGCGCTGGTCCAGCATGGCGTCGATCCCAAGCGTCTGGTCCTGGTCGAATTCAATCCCGATTTCTGCCGTCTGCTGCGCACGCGCTATCCGGCCGCCACGGTGGTGCAGGGCGATGCCTATCGGCTGCGTCGCCTGCTGGAGACGCTGATGAAAGAGCCGGCCGCCGCGATGGTGTCGGGCCTGCCGTTGGTCACCAAGCCATTGCGTACGCGCCTTCGCCTGATTTCGGACGCCATGGGCCTGCTGGCGCCGGGTGCGCCGTTTATCCAGTTCACCTATGCGATGGTGCCGCCGATCCCGAAGGGGTTGTCCGGGATCAAGACCGAATCCTCCGAACTGATCTGGATGAATCTGCCGCCGGCGCGCGTGTGGGTCTATCGCGGGCAGTAAGCACGCGTTGCGAGCCCGAATCCGGAGCCGCCGATGCCTGCACCGAAAATCCTCGTCCTTCCAGGTTCGACCCGCGCCGGCTCGCATAACGTCAGGCTGGCGGCGCTGGCCGCAAAAGAGCTCACCTTGATCGACGCAGACGTCACGCGCATTTCGCTCGCCGACTATCCGCTGCCGATCTACGAAGCCGATCTCGAAGCCAATGCCGGCCAGCCGGAAAATGCGCTCAAGCTCAAGCAGATGATCATGGCGCACCACGGCGTCTTCATCGCCAGCCCGGAATACAGCGCCTCGGTCACGCCGCTGCTCAAGAACGCCATCGACTGGGTCTCGCGCGTACGCGAGCGCGGCGATCCGACCTATGCCGCCTTCAAGGGCCGCGTGTTCGCGATCTCATCAGCTTCGCCCGGCACCAGCGGCGGCCTGCGCTCGCTGATGGCGCTGCGCCAGATACTCGAACTCGGCTGCGGCGCGCTGATGATCCCCGAGCAGGTGGCTATCCCGCAGGCCGACCATGCCTTCGACGACATGGACAATATCGTAGACAGCCGCACCGCCAATCTGTTTCGCGCGCAACTCGCGCGGCTGGTGGACATGGCGCGGCTGATGATGTGAGGATCACCAAGTGGACGCGCGGGAAAAGCTGATCGTCGCTCTCGACTTGCCAACGGTTGCCGCCGCCGAGGCCATGGTGTCGCAGCTGGGCGAGACGGTCGCTTTCTACAAGATCGGCTATCAGCTCGCGTTCGCCGGCGGTCTGCCGTTCGCGGCCGGCCTGATCGCGACCGGCAAGCAAGTTTTCCTCGATCTCAAGCTGCACGACATCGGCAACACCGTCGCCAAGGGCGTCGAGAGCGTGGCGCAGATCGGCGCGACCTTCCTCACCGTGCACGCTTATCCGCAGACCATGCAGGCGGCAGTCGCGGCCAAAGGCCCCTCCAAGCTCAAGATTCTCGCCGTCACCGTACTCACTTCCTACGACGATGCGGATTTGTTTGCCGCCGGCTACAAGCTCGGCGTCGGCGCCCTGGTCGCCCGACGGGCCGCCCAAGCGCGCGACGCCGGTGTCGATGGATTGGTCTGTTCGGCGGAGGAAGCGGCCAATCTGCGCAAGGTCGTGAGCGCGGGCATGGTATTGGTGACGCCGGGCATCCGCCCCGCCGGCGCCAATCGCGACGACCAGAAGCGTATCATGACGCCGGCCAAGGCGATCGCCGCCGGTGCCGATTACCTGGTGGTCGGCCGGCCGATTGTCGAAGCCGCCGACCCGAAGGCCGCCGCGGAAGCGATCGTCACCGAGATCGGCCAATCCAAGAATCACTAGGGGGAAAACTCAAATGGCCAAAGGCTACTGGATCGCTCGCGTCGATGTGAAAAACGAGGAGGGTTACAAGCCTTATGCCGCGGCGAACCCGGCGATCTTCAAGAAATTCGGCGGGCGCTTCGTTGTTCGCGCCGGCAAGTCCGAAAATGTCGAGGGTAGCAACCGCGCCCGCAATGTGGTGATCGAGTTTCCCGATTATGCCAGCGCGCTCGCCTGCTATCGCTCGCCGGAATATCAGCAGAATATCAAGGTGCGGCAGCCACATTCGACCGCCGACATCCTCATCATCGAGGGCTACGACGGCCCGCAGCCGTAGTGCCTTTTCCGTTCCGCCGCGCTATACAGCGCCGCTGTACAGGAGACGACCATGTCCGATATGCGGCTGGTGGTCGCCGGAGCCGGCGGACGGATGGGCCGCACGCTGGTCAAGGCGATCGCCGACAGCAAAGGCCTCAAGCTCGCAGGCGCTCTGGAAGACGCGCGCTCGCCGCTTATTGGCTGGGACGCCGGCACGCTGGCCGGCCTCGGCGAAAACCACATCAAGCTGATCGGCGATCCGGCGAAGATCATGGACGAGATCGACGGCATCATCGACTTCACCATCCCGGCTGCGACCGTTGCCTTCGCCGCGCTCGCCGCCAAGCACGGGAAGGTGCATATCATCGGCACGACCGGCCTGAGTGCCGATGACGAGGCCAAGATCAAGGATGCCGCCAAGACCGCGGTGATCGTCAAGTCCGGCAATATGAGCCTCGGCGTAAATCTGTTGGCGGCGCTGACCAAGCGCGTCGCCAAGACGCTCGACGACTCTTTCAACATCGAAATCCTAGAAATGCATCACAACCAGAAGGTCGATGCGCCGTCCGGCACCGCTCTGATGCTCGGCCGTTCGGCGGCGCAAGGCCGCGGAATTGATTTCGACCAGCATTCGGTTAAGAGCCGCGACGGCCATACCGGTGTTCGCAATCCGTGCGACATCGGCTTTGCGACGCTGCGCGGCGGCAGCGTGGTCGGCGAGCACAGCGTGATTTTTGCAGGGCCTGCCGAGCGCATCGAGCTAGTGCACAAGGCCGAGGACCGCATGATCTTCGCGCGCGGCGCGCTGCATGCGGCGGCCTGGGCGCGCACGCAGAAGGCGGGGCTTTATTCGATGATGGATGTGCTCGGATTGAAGGATTTTTGAGGATAGCAATGACCGACCGACTTCTTGTGCTCGTGCGTCACGGCCAGAGCGACTGGAACCTGAAGAATCTGTTCACCGGCTGGCGCGATGTCGATCTCACCGACAAGGGGATCGCCGAGGCGCGCGAGGCCGGCCGCAAGCTAAAGGGCCAGGGTATCACCTTCGATGTCGCCTTTACCTCGGTGCTCAAGCGCGCGACGCGCACGCTCGATCTGATGCTGGAGGAAATGGGCCAGAGCAAGATCCCAGTGTTCAAGGACCAGGCGCTCAACGAGCGCGACTACGGCGAACTCTCGGGGCTGAACAAGGACGACGCGCGCAAGAAGTGGGGCGAGGAACAGGTGCACATCTGGCGCCGCTCCTACGACGTTGCGCCGCCGGGCGGCGAATCGCTGCGCGACACCGCCGCGCGCGTGCTGCCTTATTATATTCAGGAAATCTTGCCGCGGGTGTTGCGCGGTGAACACGTACTGGTTTCGGCGCACGGCAATTCGTTGCGCGCGCTGGTAATGGTGCTCGACGGCCATACCACCGAGAGCATTACCCAGCTTAATCTGGATACCGGCGTGCCGATGATTTACCGGCTCAACGCCGATTCGACGGTAAAGTCGAAACTGGATCTTGCGGCGTAGCTAGGCCGCAGCCATCCCCGCTTCCCAGCCGAGCATCGCGCGTTTGCGCGTGATGCCCCAGTGATAGCCGGTGACATCGCCGCCCTTGCCGATCACGCGATGGCAGGGAACCACGAAGGAGATCGGGTTCTTGCCGACCGCGGCGCCGACCGCGCGCGCGGCTTTCGGCGATCCGGTCTTGCGGGCGAGGTCGGAATAGGTGGTCAATTTGCCCATTGGGATCGTGAGCAATTTCTCCCACACTCGCACTTCGAAATCGGTGCCGATCAGCACCACGCGTAGCGGCTGGTCTTGGCGCCACAGCGCCGGATCGAAAATACGCCGCGCGGTCGCCGCGGTGGCCGCGAAATCCTCGACGTATTTCGCCTTCGGCCAGCGCGCGCGCATGTCGCGCAGAGCCGCGCGCTCCTTGCCGGCGTCGGCGAGCGCCAGGCCCGCCAGGCCGCGCGGCGTCATCATCACCAGCGCCATGCCGAACGGGCAGGGATGAAAGCCGTAAGTGATGGTGAGTCCTTCGCCGCCGGCTTTCCATTCGCCCGGCGACATAGCTTCATGGGTGACGAACAGATCGTGCAGCCGGCCGGGGCCGGAAAGGCCGACCTCGTAGGACGTGTCCAGCACGCTGGCCGAGGCACGCAGCAGATCGCGCGCATGGCTGAGCGTGAGCGCCTGCAGGAAGGCTTTCGGCGTCAGCCCGCACCAGCGGCGGAACAGATGATGCAGATCGGTCGAGCTGACACCGGCGGCTTCCGCGATGACGTCGATCTCGGGCTGCGCGCGCCAATGCCCTCGGATATGCGCGATGGCGCGGCGCACGATGTCGTAGTCGGCCGCTGCGGTGGAGAGCGGGGCGAACTCGGCGAAGCGCTTGGTCAAGGCCGGCTGTTCAAGGGTCATGTTCATACTGGCTATCTAGGGTCAGGCACCCCTTCCAGCCACCCGATTCCTGACTTTCTCGATTCACGGAATTGCTGTCCGCGTCACTCCGCGCTTGGCTTCGTTCAGTGCGCGGGCAAGTTCCTTGGCGAAGCTCGCCTTCTCGTCGGGGCCGAGGAAACTGGCGACAACGAGTTGCTTGCCACGGGCGACCAGGAACAGCCGCTCGATGCCGAATTCATGAATCTCGGTCATGTCGAGCCTGACCCAGAGCGGATTGAGCACCCATTCGCGCACGCGGCCGTGATGGCTCACCTTGCGCACGGTGAGCTTGGACGGCGTGATGCGCACTTCTTCGTAGGCGCCCGCGTGACGGTAGTTGAGCCGGAACGCCCAATACAGCAGCAGCACGTCGAGGCCGAAAAATCCGAACACCGGCCAGGCGCCGGCGATCAGGAACACCATGCCGGCAACGAAGCTGACTGCGCCGAACAAGCCCATCAGCACCAGGAAGCCGGCGCGGCCGAGCGAGCGGTGCGGCGTGATCACCACGGAAAAGATCGTGGGTTCGAGGTTGTCGGCGGTCATGCTGCTCACTATACCGGAAATCATGGCGAAAAAATCGGCCCGCAAATCACCCCCGCGCAAGGCATTGGCGAAAGCGCGCAAGGGCAAGGCCGCGACGGTGAAACCTGCGCTAAAGCGCGCGAAAGCCGATGCGAAGGCCGCCGATGGCGCGGTGCCGCCATTGAAGCCTGCACAAATCGAGGAAATGTTCCGCCGCTTCCAGGAAGCGAGCCCTGAGCCCAAGACCGAACTCCGGTACACCAATCCGTTCACGCTTCTTGTTGCCGTGGTTCTGTCCGCGCAGGCGACCGATGCTGGCGTCAACAAGGCAACGCCCGCGCTGTTTGCCGCCGCCGATACGCCGGAAAAAATGGCGGCGCTCGGCGAAGAGCGCATCCGCGAATTGATCAAGACCATCGGTCTTTATCGCAACAAGGCAAAAAACGTGGCGGCGCTGGCGGGGATTTTAGCCGAAGCGCATGGCGGCAAGGTGCCGCGCACGCGCGAGGCGCTGGAAGCGCTGCCCGGCGTCGGTCGCAAGACCGCCAACGTGGTGCTCAATGTCGCCTTCGGCGAGCCGACCATCGCGGTCGACACCCACATCTTCCGCGTCGGCAACCGGACCGGTCTGGCGACCGGCAAGGACCCGTTCGAGGTCGAGCAGAAACTGGAAAAGGTCGTACCGGAAAAATACAAGCTGCACGCCCATCACTGGCTGATCCTGCACGGACGCTACACCTGCATCGCGCGCAAGCCGCTGTGCGAGCGCTGCATCGTCGCCGATCTGTGCCAGTGGCCGGGCAAAATGGTGGCGGCTTAACGCGCCGGTTCTATCAACTCCGCGCGCTTGCCGGTCATGCGCTTGTGGATGTGCACCATGAAAGCCATGGCGAAAATCGGCGTCGCCAGGTTGACCAGCGGGATCGACACAAAAACCGCGATTACCATGCCGGCGAGAAAAATATAGCCCGCGTGCGCCTTGCGCATTGCCTTGGCGTCGAGCGGCGGCTGAAAGCGCATGGCAGCGAGCTCGAAATATTCGCGGCCGAGCAGGTAGGCATTCGCCACGAACAGGATGACGAGGCCGAGACCCGCGAACAGCACGAACGGCAAGGCGCAAAGATAAACCACCACTGCCAGCAGTGCGAACTTCACCCCTTCGATCAGCGCGCGGAACAGCGGCAGTGCGCGGCCCGGCGGCTCGGCCGGGTAATATTCGTGCTCGACGACGTCGGCGACCTCGTCGACGAAGAAGCTGCCGACAAAGGCAGTGACCGCCGGCATCAGGAATAGCGCGCCGGTGACGATGCCCAGCCCCGCCAGGATCGAGAGCATCCAGGCAAGCGCCGACCAGACCGGGTGCGGCGCAAATCCGGCAGACTGCTCGGCCCAGGTGGCGCCGCTAGTCGCAAGCGATCCCAGCAGCCGCTGCAGCACGATGCCGATGATCACGATCGACAGCAGCGCAAGACCTATGGACTTGAGCAGCACCCGGCGCAAGCTTGGGGTGAACATTTGCGAGAGTGCTTTGATGGCGGCGTCGATCATGCGGCCACAGCTAATGCGGACCGCGGCAAGGGGCAAGGCCCAAAGTCTAACGCCCGAGGCCGCTAAACCGCTTGCGGCATTGTGTCGGGGGCAACCATCTCGCTTGCTCCCGCGTCCGGCGCCACCATTTTGTCGGCATCGGTGGCCGGAAGGTCGGCCCAGGCCACGGCTTTGTAGTCGAAGCCCTTCACCAAAGTCGGCTTGACCACCTCGAAATAGGGCGAGATGTCGAAGTCGCGCGGGGCGTACAGCGAGGAATGGCGGATCTCGAGGATATCTTTGCGCGCCGCTTCGCTGTCGAGCCGCGTCACCTTGGGCAGGATCGGGTAGCGCACATTCTCGAAGGCTTGCGCGATCAGCGCCGAACAGATGATGCGGGTCGGGTGGCCGGAGCCGAGCGCCATCATGCGCCGGCGCCAGCGCTGCGGCACCGGCAGCGGAAACAGATAGCGCATCAGGTCGATGATGTTCTTGAGGTCGTAGTCGAAGCCGATGCGCTCGCTGGCATAGGCGCACACGCGCGCGCGGTCGTCCTCGGTCAAGCCGGTCGGCCGACAGATGCGGGTATGGAAGCGGGAATATTTCGACAGCGGCGCCGCCACCACACCGTGCCCAATATTGGCCTCCACCAACACCAGCGGTTCGTCATCGGCGGTTACGCGATCGCCGATCGGCCCGACATAGAGCGCGGCATGCGACCAGGTCGATTGTGTGAGATATTTGATGACGCCGGAAATATGGTTGTTGCCTTCGACCAGCAGCACGTCGCCCGGCCGCAGTGTCGCACGCAATAAATCGGGATTGCTCGGCGTGAAGGGCTCATAGCCCTGCGCCGGCTTTTCCAGATAATGGGCGAGAAACCGCCCGACCCCGTCCGCCATCCAACTCATCGCACGGCCGCCATTTCTTGACGTCCAATGACGCCCCGTCCGGCGCGCCACACCTTCATCTGTACGTCTGTACGTCTTGTTGCCGACAAATTTAATGAACACTCATTGCAATTTGGTTCATCACCCGCGTACGGTCTTTACCGGCTGTTAGCCATGAAAATTGCCGTGCCAAAGGCATTCGGGCATTGTGCGCACCCGTCCGGATAAGAATTTGGATACCATGTCGAGGCTTAGCCGCCACTCCAAGCGCCCGCTACGCCCTTAAGACGCCGCCGGTCTTTTTGCTGACTTCGGCGACGATGCGCTGGCCCAGCGCCTCGATCTCCGGATCGGTCATGGTCTTATCGCGCGGCTGGATGGTGACCGCGATCGCGATCGATTTCTTGCCGGTCTCTATTCCAGCGCCTTCGTAGACGTCGAACACGCTGACATTGACGATTAGTTTCTTGTCGACGCTTTGCGCCGCGCGCACGATGTCGGCGGCCTTGACGCCGCGCACGACCACGAAGGCAAAGTCGCGCTCGACCGGCTGGAACGGCGATAGCTCGAGCATCGGCTTGGCCCGCGTCGCTTTTGCCCTGGCCTCGGGGATTTTTTCCAGGATGACCTCGAAGCCGACCAGCGGACCGTCGGCTTTCAGCGCGGCAATGCCGCGCGGGTGCAGCTCGCCAAAATGTCCAAGCACGTTCTGCGGGCCGATCTGGATGGTGCCGCTGCGCCCGGGGTGAAACCAGGCAGGTCCCCCGGGCACCACTTGCAACGCCTGCATCGGTGCGCCCGCCGCGGCCAGCACCGCGAAGGCGTCGCCCTTGGCATCGAAGGCATCGACCGAGGAAGCTGCGCTCGACCAATGGCGCCCGATGCCGGTGCTTTTTGCCAGCGCGCGGCGCAGCCCGGTGGCGGCGGTGAGTTGATCTTCGGGGCGGTCGCTCTTGAAAATCTGCCCTACCTCGAACAGCGCCACGTCCGGGTAGCCGCGGTCGGCGTTGCGCTGCGCCGCCAGCACCAGGCTTGGAATGAGGCTCGGCCGCATGTCGGAAAGTTCCGCCGCGATTGGATTGGCCAGCGTCAGCGCGGCAGCACCGCCGCCGAACAGCTCGGCCTCGCTCTTGGACACGAACGACCAGGTCACCGCTTCGGTAAAACCGCGCGCGGCTAACGCGCGCTTGGCCTTGCGGGTGCGGACTTGAATGCCGGTGAGGACGGGTTTGCGCGCATGCTCGCCGCGCGGAAACGGCGTCGATGGCACGCGATCGACGCCGACGATGCGCACCAGCTCCTCGACAATGTCGGCGCGGCCGTGCACGTCCGGTCGCCACGACGGCACTGCGATTTTCACGCGCTCGGCCTGGCCGGCGGCAAAGAAACCGAGCTTCTCCAGTACGCGGCGCGCGTCGGCAAGCGGCAGTTTGAGCCCCGTTAGCCGCGGCAATTCGCTCAAGGGGAAATCGATGATCTTTTCCTTAGGGCTAGGATCGCCGGCGACAACGATTTCGGATGGCTCGCCGCCGCACAGGTCGAGCACCATTTGGGTCGCGAGCTCCAGCCCCGGCAGCATGAAATTCGGATCGACGCCGCGCTCGAAGCGATAACGCGCGTCCGAATTGATGCCAAGCTTGCGGCCGGTCTGCGCGATGTTGAGTTCGTCCCACAGCGCAGATTCGATCAGCACGTCGGTGGTTGCCTCCGAGCAGCCCGAAGCCTCGCCGCCCATGATGCCGGAAAGCGATTCGACGCCCTTCTCGTCGGCGATCACGCACATGCCGGCATCGAGTTCGTACGTCTTGCCGTCGAGCGCCAGAAGCGTCTCGCCGTTCTTCGCGCGCCGAACAGTGAGATCACTTTTGACTTTAGCCGCGTCAAAGACGTGCAATGGCCGCCCGCGATCGAAGGTTATGAAGTTGGTGATGTCCACGAGGGCGTTGATCGGGCGCAAGCCAATGGCTGTGAGCCGTTTCTGCAGCCACTCCGGCGACGGCCCGTTCTTCACGCCCTTCACCAGCCGCAAGCCGAAAGCCGGGCAAAGCGGCGGCGTCTGGCCGAAATCGAGCGTGACCTTCACCGGGCAGGAGAAGGTGCCTTTCACCGGCTTCGGCGGGCGGTCCTTGAAGGCGCCGAGCGAGGCGGCGCCCAGATCGCGCGCGATGCCGTTGACGCCGGTGCAGTCCGGCCGGTTGGGCGTGAGGTTGATCTCGATCACCGGCTCGCTGACGCCGGCCCACTCGACATAACTTTGGCCGGCCGGCGCATCGGCTGGCAATTCTATGATGCCTTCGTGGTCGTCGGAGATCATCAATTCGGCGGCCGAGCACAGCATGCCGCGGCTTTCCACGCCGCGGATGGCGCCGACCGTGAGCGTGATGTTCTTGCCGGGAATGAAGGTGCCGGGCGCGGAAAACACGCCCTTCATGCCGGTCCGCGCATTGGGCGCGCCACACACGACCTGGATCGGCTTGCCATCTCCGATATCGACCATGCAGACCTTGAGGCGATCCGCGTTCGGGTGCTTCTCGGCCGAGATCACGTTGGCGATCACGAAAGGCTTGAGCAGCGCCGCCTTGTCCTCGACGCGCTCGACCTCGAGTCCGATCATGGTGAGTCTGTCGACGATCGCGGGCAACGCCTCGTCGGTGTCGAGATGCTCTTTCAGCCAGGGCAGGGTGAATTTCACGGGCTTAATCCCCCCGCCAGCGTCGGGAAGTCGAGCGGCCGGAAGCCGTAATGCGAAAGCCAGCGCACGTCTGCCTCGAAGAAGGCGCGCAGGTCCGGCATACCGTATTTCAGCATGGCGATGCGGTCGATGCCCAAGCCCCAGGCGAAGCCCTGGTATTCCTCCGGGTCAAGCCCGCAATTGCGCAACACGTTCGGGTGCACCATGCCGCAGCCGAGAATCTCCAGCCAATCGTCGCCTTCGCCGAAGCGGATCTCGCCCTTGTCGCGTTTGCACTGGATGTCGACTTCCATCGACGGCTCGGTGAACGGAAAGTACGACGGGCGGAACCGCATCTTCACGCTGTCGACCTCGAAGAACGCCTTGCAGAATTCTTCCAGGATCCATTTCAGGTGGCCTAGATGCGAGCCCTTGTCGATGACGAGGCCCTCGACCTGGTGGAACATTGGCGTGTGGGTCTGGTCTGAGTCGCTGCGATAGGTGCGGCCCGGGATGATGACGCGGATCGGCGGCTTCTGGGTGAGCATCGTGCGCACCTGCACCGGCGAGGTGTGCGTGCGCAGCAGCAGCCGCGAGCCGTCGGGCTTTAGCGGAAAATAGAACGTGTCGTGCATTTCCCGCGCCGGATGGCCTTCCGGGAAATTCAGCTTGGTGAAGTTGTAGTCGTCGGTCTCGATGTCGGGACCTTCCGCCACCGCGAAACCCATGTCGGCGAAGATCGCGGTGAGCTCGTCGATCACCTGGCTGATCGGATGCAGGCGGCCGGTTTCGGCCGGCGCCTCGCGCACCGGCAAAGTAACGTCGACGGTCTCGCTGTTGAGCCGTGCGTCGAGCGCGGATGCCCCGAGTGCGTCCTTGGCGGCCGCGATCGCCGCGGTCACGCGCTCCTTCAAGCCGTTGATCGCCGGACCCTGCACCTTGCGCTCGTCCGGCGTCATGGTGCCGAGCGTCTTGAGCAAGGCCGACACCGAGCCGCTTTTGCCGAGCGCCGCCACGCGCAGCGCTTCCAGCGCCGCTTCGTCCTTGGCGGACGCGACGGCGCCGAGCACCTCTTTTTCCAGTTGCGCGATGTCGGACATCGGGACCCCGTGCACCGTCATCATCCGCGAAAGCGGATGATCCAGTAACCCCTGCGCACGCTAAATTACGACACGTCAGTGGTTACTGGGTGCCCCGCCTGCGCGGGGCACGACACGCTGTGGTTACGCCGGCAGCGCGGCCTTGGCCTTTTCCACGATCATCTTGAACGATGCCGGCTCATGGATGGCGAGATCCGACAGGACCTTGCGGTCGACTACCATGCCGGATTTCGCCAGACCGGCGATGAAGCGGCTGTAGTTGAGGCCGAAGGGCCGCACCGCGGCGTTCAGGCGCTGGATCCACAGAGCGCGGAACGTGCGCTTGCGCCGCTTGCGGTCGCGGAAGGCGTATTGGTTGGCCTTTTCCACTGCCTGTTTGGCGACGCGGATGGTGTTCTTGCGGCGGCCGTAAAAGCCCTTGGCGGCCTTGTAGACTTTCTTGTGCTTGGCGTGAGCGGTGACGCCACGTTTGACGCGGGACATGATTGAGCTCCTTGCAGATTATGCGAACGGTTGAATGAGGACGGCGATCAGAAATACCGGTTAGCCGTTTGGCATCCAGTATTTCTTGACGTTGTCGCCGTCGGTCTTGAACAGCACGCTGGTGCCGCGATGCTCGCGGATCTGCTTGGTGGTCCGCTTGATCATGCCGTGACGCTTGCCGGCCTGTTGGTATTTTACCTTGCCGGTGGCGGTGATCTTGAAGCGCTTTTTAGCGCCCGATTTGGTCTTCAGCTTGGGCATTTTGCTCTCCTGATCGGCGCGCCACAGGGCAAGAAGCCCCGCGCGGCCGGGATATGCTCGCAAGACAATTTGCTTGGAGCGGGTGCTCGGAATTGAGCTGTTGATCGCCGCCACGGCAGCCCTGACTGGCCGGGCGACGAGGGCGGCGTTATGGCAGAGGCGGCCGAACCTTGCAACCGCGCCGGCGCCAAGGCCTTAACGCGGCCTTATGCGAGGTTTGTAGCCTTGGCCCTACCCGAGCCAGCTTTTCCGCGACTTTGCGGCTGCTTCGCCCAGGTGGGGACAGGCCAAAAAGCAAAACCCTCCCCCATGTAGGGGGAGGGCGTGCAGCATCTCCTGCGATCTGTGATGGCCTAGCGCGGCGCCAGCAGCATGACCATCTGGCGGCCTTCGAAGCGCGGCTCCGATTCGATCTTGGCGATCGGCGCCGTGTCGACCTTCACGCGGTCGAGCAATTTGTAACCGAGCTCCTGGTGCGCCATTTCGCGGCCGCGGAAGCGCAAGGTGATCTTGACCTTGTCGCCCTCCTCGAAGAAGCGCTTCATCGAACGCATCTTCACATCGTAATCGTGATCGTCGATCATCGGCCGGAGCTTGATCTCCTTGATCTCGACGACTTTCTGTTTTTTGCGGGCTTCGGCGGCTTTTTTCTGCGCCTGGAATTTGTATTTGCCGAAATCCAGAATCTTGCAGACCGGCGGCGTCGAATTAGGGGAAATTTCCACCAGGTCGAGCCCGGCGGCTTCCGCCATGCTCATGGCGAGCGTGAACTCGACGACACCTTTGTTCTCGCCGGTACTGTCGATCAGCTGAACTTCTTTGGAGCGGATCTCCTCGTTGATGCGCGGGCCGTCCTTTAGGGCGGGCTGCGCGGACTTCATCGGACGACGAATGGCTCTTATCTCCTCAAGCTGTTGCAGGGCGTCTCGTGATTATGCTCCAGGAGTGCGGCAAGTGCACCCGGATACATAAGAGATTGGTAGAAACTGCGGATAAGTCAACGCGGTTCCCGCCGTCTTGTCGAGCGAAACGGCGGAATTGGCGGTCAAACGGTTCAAATTCCACTAATTTTGTCGGTCTTGCGGCACCAAAGCCGGGGCGTTTGCGCTTCCGGCAATCTCGCCGTAGAGCCGCAACGTCTGCTCGGCGACCGCCGTGGCGTTGAAATGATCGAGTACCCACTCGCGTCCGCGCACACCCATCAGGCGCCGGCTTGCCTCCGGCATCGCAAAGAGCCGCAACAAGGTCGCGGTCAGCGCGGCGTCATCGCCAGACGCGAACCGCAACCCGGTGATCCGGCTTTCCGGCACCGCCGGCGCGGTCAGCACCACGTCCGGACCGGCGCCGAGATCGGACACGATTACCGGCCGCGCCATAGCCTGCGCTTCCAGGATCGCGCGTTGCACGCCTTCCGGCTGCACCGCCGCCGATACCACGACGCTGGCCGCGGCATAGGCGGCCGGCATATCGCTGACCGGCGCGGCCATGCGGATAACATCCATGGTACCTGTCGCCAGCACCAGATCCCAAAGCTCGCCGGTGTAGTGAGTGCGGCCGCGGTCCTCTCCGACAAAGACGCAGAGGAAATCCTTGAAGCCCATGTCCTTCAACCGCCGCACCGCGCGCACCGCCACGTGATGGCCCTTGCGGCGCAGGATGCGGCCGACGATCATGATCACCTTGGTTTCGGGTTTGACGCCCCAAGCGCGCCGCATCGTCTCGACGCGATCGCGCGCGACGGCCGCGGGATTGAACTGCGCAAAGTCGATGCTGCATGGCACGACCGCGATGCGCTCCCACGGCGTTGCGTAGCGGTCGTTGATCAGCTGGGCGAGCTGCTCGCTCACCGCGATGACGCGGTCGCCGCGCGTCATGACCTTGTTGTACAAATGCTTGAAGACGTTCTGTTCGCGAAAGCCCTTGTACCAGCTGGTCACGAAGGGAATGCCGCGCAATCGGGCGGCGATAAGCGCGCTCCAGGCGCCGGCGCGGCCCAGCGCATGGATCGCATCGCACTTCCGCGAGCGCGCGAGGCGAACCAGGACACCGGCGTTGCGCAATATCACGATCGGGTTGTTGCTGCCGACATCGAGGGCAACGAACTCGCCGCCGGCCGCGGTTACGTCGGCGACCAACCGGCCGGCGGGCGACACCACAATGGCGCGATGGCCCGCGGCGCAGAGAATGCGTACCAGTTCGATGGCGCCGGCATCGGCCGCGCCACCATCGAGGCCTGGCACGACGATCAGCACGGTGAGCGGATCGCGGGCATGGCCCACGCGTCCAATCGTACGCCTGCCGGCACGGCCCTTGGTCGAGGGGCCACGCACTTTTACGGATGGGCTTCGTTTCACCGTCGGCGTTTCAGACGCTGGGAAACTCGACATTACGTGACGACCTCTAAACATCGGGCGCCGGCAGGCCGCCCGTCAGCGGGTGGAATACACCAATACTAACACATAAAGTCGAGGGGTTCGGCCGACATCGTTAATCGTGTCAGGCATCGCGCGCGAGCAACGCGGTATAGACGCCGCGAATGGCTTCGGCAACACTTTGCGGTGAAAATACGAATTCGGCGAATTGGCGCGCCCGGGCTCCCAGCGCCTCGTATGCGGTGGGGTCGAGCGCAAGCGCGGCCGCGACCGCGCGTGCGAGTTCGCCGACATTGTCCGGCCGCACCAGCCAGCCAGTACGCAATTCGTCCCGCATGCGCGGCGGGCTCAGCAAGTTTTCCGGCAATACGCCGACCGTTGTGGTGACCACCGGTCTCCCCACCGCTTGCGCTTCGGCTGCGGTACGGCCAGACAGTGGCGGTTGCGTGGCCGGCACCACCACGACATCGGCGGCGGCGTAGGCGGCTGGCATGTCCTCGCAATGTCCGACCATCCGGCAAAGCGTGTCGACGCCGTGCGTCGCCGCGCGGCGGCGCAAAGCGCGCCGGTAACGCGGGTGACTGCGGTCTTCGCCGGCAAACACGAAGGCGATGTTGCGGTCTCCGCTGCTGACCAGCAGCCGCGCGGCGTCGATCATGCTCATCTGTCCATTCCAGGGGGCGATGCGGCCGGGGACCAGCACGATGCGCAATTCCGGGAGCACGCCCCAGACGCGGCGCAACGACGCGATACGGTCGGGGCTCACCGCCGCCGGATTGAACGTGGTGGTGTCAACCGCGCGCGGGATCACTGTGATGCGTTGGGGTGGAATCTTGTAGCGCTCGATCATCGCGCGCGAAACGTAGCTCGACGGCGCGATCACCCGGTCGCCGCGCGCGAGCGAACGCCGGAACTGGGTGCCAGGCCAGGACGCCGCCGCCAGCCGGTCGGGAAACGACGTGACCAGGAACACCGGCATCTTGTGGGTGGCGGCGAGCGCGCTCCAGGCAGCAGACGCGCTGTGCGCGTGCACGATATCGATGCGCTCGGCGGTGATCAGGCTTGTCAGCAAATTCGCGTTGCGCCGGATGCGCAGCGGGCTGATCGTGTCGATCCGCATCGGCATGAATTCGCCGCCGAAGGCGCGCAATTCGCCGACCAGTGGCCCGTCTTCGCCGGCGATGATGGCGCGGGCGCCGGATTGCAGTAAAGTCAGCGCGATATCGACCGCGGCGTGGCCGGCCGGATCGTCGCTCAGCGCCGGCACCAATTGCAGAATGGTCGCACCAGCCAGAGCGTCGGGCGAACCGCGGGCGGCAGGAGTCATAGCCAATCTTTCTTGCGCATGATCTGGTCCGAAAACCGGTTCCCACTTTTCGGGATAATGCGAGTACATCCTCTTGCCATAAGGGGCCGCTTGCGGCGAAAACGGGAGAGAATCGAATTGGCGTTCATCTAAATCGGACCGATTGGCGCATGAGCGACGTTCGCCTCACAAACGTGACGATAGAATCGCCGCCGCCGCAGCGGACCATCGCCGTGCGCGCGCGCCAGGGCAAGAGCGGCGATAAGAGCCCAGGTTTGTTTTGGCTGGGCGGCTTCAAGTCCGACATGAAGGGCACCAAGGCCGCGGCGCTCGATACCTGGGCAGAGGCGGAGGGCCGCGCCTGCGTGCGGTTCGATTATTCCGGCCACGGCGAGTCGGGTGGCGATTTCAAGGACGGCACCATCGGCTGCTGGCTGGAGGAAAGCCTCGTAGTCTACCGGCAATTCGCGCGCGGCCCGCAAGTGGTGGTCGGCTCGTCGATGGGCGGGTGGCTGGCGCTTCTGCTGGCGCAAAGCCTGCGCGGAGACAATGGCGGAAGCCCGATTGCCGGCATGGTGCTGATCGCGCCGGCGGTGGATTTCACCGAAGAGCTGATGTGGAAACAGTTTTCCGCGGCGGTCAAGCGCGAGATAAAGGATAAGGGTGCCTGGATGCGGCCGTCGCAATATTCGGAAGCTCCCTATCCGATCACCAGGCGGCTGATCGAGGAGGGCCGCAAGCATCTCCTGATGGGTGGCATGATCGAGATCGGCTGCCCCGTGCACGTCCTGCAAGGTGTGCAGGACCCCGATGTGCCGTGGCGGCATGTTCAGGAATTGATGTCGCGCTTTGCCCGCGACGACGTGGTGCTCACTTTGATCAAGGACGGCGACCATCGGCTGTCGCGGCCAGAGGACATCGAGCGGCTGATCGCGGCGGTAAAGGAATTCTAGGCGAGCGCGGCGGCCCACTCGTCTTTCACCGACATATCGCTTTCGGTTTGCCGTTTCGCAAGATGCGCGAACTGCTCCCGCGGCATCAATTGCCCAAGCGCCCACACCGCAGCGCCCCGCACCAGCGGTGAGGCATCGTCAAGCAAGCGTTTGGCTTCGCCAGCAAGCGACACGTCGCGGGAGTTTCCGATCGCAATCAATACATTGCGCACGAAGCGATCACGCCCGGTGCGCTTGATCGAGGTCTTGGCAAAAGCGCTACGAAATTGCGCGTCGTCGAGCCGGGCAAGCTCGGCCAGCCGTGGCGCGCGCAATGCCTCGCGCGCCGAGAGTTTTGCCTCGCGCCCTTGCACCGCGAATTTGTTCCATGGGCAGACGGCGAGACAGTCGTCGCAGCCGTAGATGCGGTTGCCCACGAGGGGCCGCAACTCGCGCGGAATAGGTCCCTTGTGCTCGATGGTCAGGTACGAAATGCAGCGCCGCGCATCGAGACGATAGGGCTCCGGAAATGCATTGGTCGGGCAGACATCGAGACAGGCGCGGCAGCTTCCGCAACTGTCCGGCTCGGGCTCGTCGGCCGCCAGCTCGAGCGTGGTGAAGATCGAACCGAGAAACAGCCAGGATCCGAATTCGCGCGACACCAAATTTGTGTGCTTGCCCTGCCAGCCGAGACCGGCGCTCACCGCCATCGGTTTTTCCATCACCGCCGCGGTGTCGACGAACACCTTGACGTCGCCGCCGCCATTTTGGACCAGCCAGCGCGCGACCTCCTTGAGCCGCGACTTGACAAGTTCGTGATAGTCCTCGCCCTTGGCGTAAACCGAAATCGCCGCGCGGGAGCGCTCTTTCAGAATCGCCAGCGGATCTTCATCCGGTCCGTAATTCATCCCCAGCATTACAACCGAGCGCACCTCCGGCCACAGCGCACTCGGCGAGACGCGGCGCTCGGCGGTCGTCTCCATCCAGACCATGTCGCCATGGGCGCCATCGGCGAGGAAACGCTGCAGCCGTTGCTTGGCTTCCGGCACCGCGTCGGGCTTGGTGACGCCGACAACGTCGAAGCCGCACACAATCGCGCGCGCGGCCAGCGCCTTCTTTATTTCAATCGGATCGGTCAGAAGTCGAGATCGGCGTAGGTCGGCGACGGCGGAATCCCCGCCGCCCTGTCGGCCAGGATCGCGCGGAACGAGGGCCGCGACTTCACCCGCGCGTACCAGTTCTTGGCGGCCTCGTCTTCGTTCCACGGCACGTCACCCAGGTAATCGGCGGCGGACAAATGCGCCGCGGCGGCGAGATCCGCCAGGCTCAGCCGGTCGCCGGCCAGCCAGTCGCGCGTCTGCACCAGCCAGCCGATATAGACCAGATGATAGCGGATATTCTTGCGGGCGGCGCGCATCGCCTCGGTATCGGGCGGCCCGCCGCCCTGTTCCTTGGTCATATGGCGCTTGAACACCCGCTCCGTCACCAGTGGGCCGCTGACTTCCTCGTGGAATTTGTCGTTGAACCAGCTCGCCAGCCGCCGCACCTCGACGCGCTGGCCGGCCGAAAGCGGCAGCAGCCGGTCCTCTTCATTGCCGGCGGCATGCGTCTCCTCGACGAATTCGGCAATGGTGGCGGCGCCTGGAATCGCCGGCAGGCCGTCGGCCAACAGCACCGGAATTTGACCGGCCGGATTGAGCAGCATGAACTCCTCGCGCCGCTCCCAGAACGGCTCCTCCACCAGCCGCACGTTGATGCCGTATTCGCCGAGGATGAGCCGCACATAGCGCGAAAGCGGGCAAAGCGTTTGTTGAAACAGCGTCGGCATGGGACCCGGGAACTAAGAAGGCGGCGGGACGGGAATCGGTGACTGCACTATAAGAAACAGCCTTCAGAGCGCAAATTGACGGTCAATTACGCCTTTTTTCGTTGCCTGGATCGCGCCATTGCGCCAAAAGCGCTCACCCGCACGTGTTCCCACTCGGTGTTGAACGACCACGCCATCTTCGGAGCAGCCCATGCATTTCGACGCTATCAAGGCGGCCATTCTCGGCCTGATTTTGGCGCATCTCGACCTGGTCAAGGCAGCCGTGCTGGGCGTGGTCGAGGGGCTCACCGAATTTCTCCCCGTATCCTCGACCGGCCATCTGCTGCTGATGGAACATTTCCTCGGCTGGGGCGACGACAGCTTCGGCAAGTCGTTTGCGATCCTGATTCAGCTCGGCGCCATCCTTGCACTGCTGACGATTTATTTCGGCCGCATCTGGGCGCTGGCCACATCCATGTTCTCGCAATGGGCGGCGACACGTTTCGTGATCGGCCTGCTGCTCGCCTTTCTGCCGGCGGCGGTGATCGGCGCGCTGGCGCATGGCTTCATCAAGGAGCGGCTTTTCGACGTGCGCATCGTCTGCATGATGTTCATTCTCGGCGGCTTCGTGCTGCTGCTGGTCGACCGGCTGAATCTGAAGCCGCGTTTTTTCGAGGCCACCGCGTTCTCGCTGCCGATGTATTTCGGCATCGGGGTGTTGCAGTGCCTGGCCATGGTGCCGGGCGTGTCGCGCTCGGGCGCAACCATCGTGGGGGCGATGATGTTCGGCGCCGACCGGCGTTCGGCGGCGGAATTCTCGTTCTGGCTGGCGATGCCGACCATGGTCGGCGCCTTCGCCTACGAGGCATTCAAGAGCCGCGCCGAACTCACGGGAGGAAATTATACCGCGATCGCGGTCGGCTTCGTCTTTTCGTTCATCTTTGGCTGGATCGTGGTGAAGACGTTCCTGCGCTACGTGCAGCGTCATAGCTTCGCGGTGTTCGCCTGGTGGCGCATCCTGGTCGGCGGCCTCGGCATCTACGCGATTT
The DNA here is from genome assembly GCA_963741115.1 of uncultured Alphaproteobacteria bacterium. GTDB lineage: Bacteria > Pseudomonadota > Alphaproteobacteria > Rhizobiales > Xanthobacteraceae > Pseudolabrys. The sequence continues at coordinate 191,982 of CAVUGR010000006.1, forward strand.
ATTTTTTGTGAGCCGCGACGCTCGCGTCTAGGCCGTCCGGTTACGGAACTGGCCGGCCTTGCGGAAGCGCCAGAGATAAGACGGCACGATGGCCTCGATCAGCTCGGGCTCGATGCCGAGCCCTTGCAACGTGCGGCCCTCGGTCTTGGCGTTCCCCGACACGACATTGTCGGCCCGCAGCAGTTCGACCTGATCGGGTGTCAGCAACGGCGTCGGCAGATATTGCAGCACTGCCGCTTGCAGCTTGGCGATGGCGAAGGGGATCGGCACCAACAATCGTTTGCGCTCAATCGTCGCCAGCACATATTGCATCAGCTCCTTGAAGGTCTTTACTTCCGGCCCGCCCAACTCATAGATCGTGCCTGCGCGCGCCTTGCCGTCGACCGCGTCGGCGATTGCGCGGGCGACATCGCCGACGAACACCGGCTGGAAACGAGTCATGCCGCCGCCGATCAGCGGCAGCGCCGGTGCAATTCGTGCGAGCGAGGCGAAGCGGTTGAAGAAATCGTCCTCCGGTCCGAACAATATCGAGGGCCGCATCACGGTGGCCGACGGCTGCGCGGCCAGCACCAGCCGCTCGGCGGCGGCTTTGGATCGGGCGTAATGGGAGGGCGAGTGCTCGTCGACGCCGATCGCCGAGACGTGCACCATCCGGGCGCCATGCGCGCTCGCGGCCAGCGCCACTTGCTCGGCGCCGTAGGTCTGCACCTTGTCGAACTGCTGGCGGCCACGCTCGAACAGGATGCCGACCAGATTGACCACCACATCGGCGTCACGCGCCGCGGCATCGACCGAAGGGGCGTGGCGGAGATTGGCCTGCACCGCATGGATCTGGCCGACGCGGCCGAGCGGCTGCAGAAAGTTGGCCAGTTCCGGCCGGCGCACCGCCACCCGGATCCGGTAGTCGCGCTTGGCGAGTGCCCGCACAACATGGCGGCCGAGGAAGCCGGAGCCGCCATAGACGGTGACGAGGGTGTCAAAAGGGCTGCGTGCGGTCATGCCGCTCTCAATTCCGTGCCGGCAAAGGTGGCTCGAAGCTCCGGCAATACCGGATCGGCCAAGACCTGTATAGGGGCCGGAAACCGCGTCAATTGACAAGCGGAAAGCGCATCCGTACCTAATCCTTCGCCTGCCCAGGTGGCGGAATTGGTAGACGCACTAGTTTCAGGTACTAGCGCCGCGAGGCGTGAAGGTTCGAAGTCCTTTCCTGGGCACCAGCTTTTCGAATAAAATAGAGCTCAGAGCAGCGGTGCGGGGCGGATGTTCTGTGGTGGTCGCCCGCTCAGCCGGTCGAGCACATTCAGTGACATAGCGCCAAATTTGCGCGACAGGATCACGGCAAAATCGTTTGCCGGGCTGAAGGCAATCGCCACCAGAAACGCGAGTGGAAGCGTGGCTAAATCCACCATCCAGCGCTGGGTCGAGAGGTCAAGCCCCGAGCCGGACAGAGCGTCCAGGCCCCACAGCGAAAACGAATAGATGACCGCGGCCTGCACCAGATAAAGCGGGTAGGAAATCCACCCGAAAAAATCGCTGAGTCGATTTTCGAACAGGCTTCTGATAGGAATGCAATACGCCACGCCGGCGGTAAGCAACATCGCGCTCGCGATGTACAAGAAGTCGAACCACGGGTTCAGCAAAAGACTTACGAAAACTCCGCAGCCGCACAGCACGCCACCCATCAGATTTGCGGATTTCCGGCTGTTGAGTTGACGGGTCAAATCGGCGAGCAAAATGCCGCCGATGAACAGCGCATAATATGATTGCCAGAGCGCGAGCGCGGCGAATATCGCGCCGAACACCCATGTCCGTCGCGCGCCGACCCGCATGGTCGCCAATATGGCGAAGACCAGGAACGAGCCGAAGAATTCATACGACATGGTCCACAGTGGCGGGTCGTAGGATTCGGCGCTGGAATGCGACACGAAGACGCTAAATAAAGAGAAGCTCAGCAGGCCATCGAGCGACGGGATGAACCGCAAATATTCATCGAGTGGGGATGGCCGTTGGCCGGCCGGCGGAACGACACCGGCCACCAGCAACAGATAGGTGAGGGCGCATATGGCGAAAATCGGAATCGCCAGACGGAAATACCGGCCGAAGGCGATCCTGGCCAATCCGCGTTCGTCGCCGGTCTCCAGATAGCGGATCGACAACGAGAAGCCCGACACCACAAAGAAAATGCACACAGCCAGCGTACCGTTGACGAAGAAAGCCTTGGACCAGAATACCCGGTCCGCCATGGCCGCGTTCGGCGGCAGGCCATCGATGAAAATATGATGGAAAAGAACTCCGACCGCCGCCCAGCCGCGCAGACCGTCCAGAAACCGGAACCGCTTGGTACCGCCGTCCGCCATCTTGTTGTCGCTCCCGCGCGCCACCCGAATCGCCGCCATTCTAGATCAGCACAAAGCGGCAAAGAGTTTCTTGTGCGCGGTGTGAAATAACCCTATTAAGTCAATAACTAATGACTCAGACCGGGCAATTCGCCGCCCGGCATCGTGCACGAGCCGGTAACCATGACCATCCGTCTGCATCGCGGCGATTTGCCGGACCTTTCTGCCTATAAGGGCGCGGTGGCGATCGATACCGAGACCTTGGGTCTCGATCCGCATCGCGACCGGCTCTGCGTCGTGCAGCTATCGCCCGGCGACGGATCGGCCGACGTGGTGCAGATCGCGGCTGGGCAGACCAAGGCGCCTAATATCGAGCGGCTGTTGGCCGACAAGTCGGTTACAAAAATTTTCCACTTCGCCCGTTTCGACCTCGCCACCATCGCGAACGCCTTCGGCGTGATGGCCGAGCCAGTCTATTGCACCAAGATCGCTTCGCGGCTGGCGCGCACCTATACCGACAAGCACGGGTTGAAGGATCTGGCGCGCGAACTGCTCGGGGTCGACCTCTCCAAACAGCAGCAATCATCCGACTGGGGCGCCGATGAGCTCTCCGACGCGCAAGTGTCCTATGCCGCGACCGACGTGCTACATCTGCATGCGCTGAAGGTAAAGCTCGACGCGATGCTCGCGCGCGAGGGCCGCGCCGAGCTGGCCGAGGCGTGTTACCGCTTTCTGCCTGACCGGGTGCGCCTGGATCTGGCCGGCTGGGCGGCCGAGGATATCTTCTCGCACTCGGCGTGAGCCGCCCTGTTCCACAGCCGGGGCCGGCTTTCGCCGAAGATCATCCCCAGGCCGGCGCTAAGTCATTGTTTTCCGGCCGGCAATGGTAAACGCTGTGTGACACCAAGGCCCTGCCTTCGCCGTGTCTGGGCCATATTCAGTGGGCAGGAGAGGGGCGAGGCGTGATTTCCAACGCCGAACACGAACGGCTTCGTTTCAATCCGAAGTGATCAAACGCAAAGCATGAACCATCCAATTGCAGCCAGAACGAACCCGCAGGCCGCGCGCTCCTATTGGACCACGAGTCGCGACGAAAGCGGGCGCGCCTTTCGCGCCGCCCGCCGGCACAGCCGTTGGGTGCGCTTTCTGCGCGTTGCCATTCCGGCCACGGTCGTGCTGGGGAGCACGGCCATTACACTGATCACCTATTACAATCCGCTGCGCCTGCTCGCCAAGCTGCCGATCGGCAATGTGGTGATCAACGGCACCAAGATCACCATGGAGGCGCCGCGCATGTCGGGGTTCACGCGCGACGGGCGCGCTTATGTTTTCAATGCCAACGCCGCGGCGCAGGACGTAACCAAGCCGGATACCCTCGAATTGCAAAATATCAGTGGCAACATTGCGATGAAAGACAACAGCAAGGTGGACATAACCGCCGATGGCGGCGTCTATGACACCAAGAAAGAGATCCTCAAGCTTCAGGACAACATCCTGGTCAATTCGTCCACCGGCTATCAGGCCCGCCTGAGCGAAGCGACCGTCGATACCAAGCTCGGCAATGTCGTGTCCGAGCATCCGGTCGAAGTGAAGCTGCTGCAAGGCATGCTCAATTCCAACCGGTTGGAGATTACCGATAACGGCGAGTTGGTGCGCTTTGACGGTGGTGTGGACATGGTGTTGATACGCGAGAGCAACGCGGCACCCGCCTCGAATGCCCCTGCCGCCGCACCGAGCGCCGCCGCGCCCGCGCAAAAAGCCGTCGCATCCGCGCCGAAGGCCGCGGCACCCGCTCCGAAGGTTGCCGCACCTGCTCCGAAAGCTGGATCGCAATGATGGTGATCCGTCAAATTAGCCTACGGCTTCTGATCGCGGCCGCGCTGATCCTGCCCGGCGCCGCTCTGCATGCGCAGTCCGCCGCGAGTGCGCCGCCGACTGCACAGCCGACCGCGGGTGCGCCGCCGGCAGGAGGCGGGCCGCCGAATGCGCTGCAGGGCTTTTCGCAGAATCGCGATCAACCGGTTCACATCGAATCGGCAACCCTGGAAGTGCACGACAAGGACAAGGTCGCGATCTTCAGTGGCAAAGTGCACGTGACGCAGGGCGACACCGTAATGACCTGCAAGGCGCTGCATGTATTCTATGAGCAAAGCGTCGACTCCCCCGACAGCGGTGGTGCGGGCGGAGGCGGCGACAAGAGCAAGCCCACACCCGCCCCCGCACCAGCGCCGGCGGCCACACCGGCCGCTGCAGGTGGGCAGCCGTCCCCGACCGGCCAGGGCCAGCAAAGCATCAAGAAAATGGAAGCGCACGGCTCCGTGGTGGTAACGCAGAAGGACCAGGTTGCAACCGGCGATCTCGGCATATTCGAAGTGAAACTCAATGTGGTGACGCTCATCGGCAACGTGACGATGACGCAAGGTCAGAACGTGATCCGGGGCGATAAGCTGACCGTCGACCTGAACACCAACGTGTCGCGGGTGGAAAACAACGGCGGCCGCGTACAAGGCCTGCTCTTTCCGCAAAACGGCGGACCTGCTTTGCCCGCGCCAGGCGCCGCTCCCGCTCCCGCTGCCGCCCAGACGCCGCGCCCGGCAACGGCGCCAGCGCCGGCAGCGCCATCCAATTGACCCGACAGCGCCAGCAACTCCGTGCTATTCCGGCCGCTCGCGGCGCTGGGGAATCAGCTAGTGTCGCGCGCACGGCAATGCGCCGCGAGGTAGCTTCTTGAATATCCTGTCGTTATTTCAGCGCCGCCAGCCCCGCGCCCGCCGCCCGATGGCGCAGCCGGAAATACGGCAGCGCCAGCACGCCCCGGCGCCCGCGACAGCGCCGGCGCAATCGGCACGTCCGTCGGCGCGTCAGCCCAATGCCTCTGCGCAGCAGGTGGGCAGTCGTCCGCGTCGCGATGCCGATGGCCGGCCTACTACCCGCCACGCTTATCTCGCCGCGCACGGCGTAGAGAAGAGCTTCGGCGGCCGCATGGTGGTCAAGGGCGTCACCATTTACGTGCGGCGCGGCGAGGCGGTCGGCCTGCTCGGGCCGAACGGTGCCGGCAAGACCACCGTGTTCTATATGATCACCGGCTTGATCAAGGCCGACCGCGGCCGCATCGAGCTCGACGGCTATGACGTCACCGTGCTGCCGATGTACCAGCGCGCGCGGCTCGGCATCGGCTACCTGCCGCAGGAAGCCTCGATCTTTCGCGGCCTCAACGTGGAGGAAAATATCCGCTGCGTGCTCGAAGTGGTGGAGCCGGATCGCCGGCGGCGCGAAGCCGATCTCAATGCCCTGCTCGAGGAGTTCAACATCGCGCGCCTGCGCAAGACGCCGACCATCGCGCTCTCCGGCGGCGAGCGCCGCCGCGTCGAGATCGCACGCGCGCTGGCGACCCGGCCGAGCTACATGCTGCTCGACGAGCCGTTTGCTGGCATCGACCCGATCGCGGTCGGCGACATCCAGGCGCTGGTGCGGCATCTGACCAATCGTGGCATCGGCGTGCTGATCACCGACCATAACGTGCGCGAGACTCTGGGTCTCACGGACCGCGCCTACATCATCTATTCGGGTGAAGTGCTGATGGAGGGCCGGCCGGACGACATCGTCAACAATCCGGACGTGCGCCGGCTCTATTTGGGCGAAGAATTCAAACTTTAGGCCCGCCTAGTTTAAGCGGGCCGCCCATTCTTTGTGCAATGCTGCGTTGCGGAATCACTTACCGCGCGCGCGAATAACCTGCTATAAGAGAAACAAGCAAGAAACGGACCAGTTTCCGCCGGGAAACCACCTATGGCGCTGTCGCAAAGACTTCGAGTTCCGCCAGACCCAAGCGCTGGTGATGACGCCGCAGTTGATGCAAGCCATCAAGCTGCTGCAGCTCTCCAGCCTCGATCTGGCCGCCTATGTCGAAGGCGAACTCGAGCGCAACCCGCTGCTGGAGCGCGCCGGCGAGGACGAAGCGCCGGCGGCCGGTGCTGAGCCCGAAGTTGTTGCGGTAGAGCGCGACGAGGATACGGCCAGCACCCCCGATTGGATCGGCGAGAATCTCGAGACTAGCCGCGCTTCCATGGAGCAGGGGCTGGGCACGGAGCTTGAGAACGTTTTTCCCGACGATGGCGGCGAAAAAACCGCCGCCGTCGAAATGCCGCCGCCGGCTTATTCGGAATGGTCGGGCGTCGGTTCCGGTGGCGGCGAGGACAGCGGCCACAATTTGGAAGCCTATGTCTCGGCCGAGATCACGCTCGGCGATCATCTTGCCGAACAGATGGCGTTGGCGATTTCCGATCCGGCCAGCCGCATGATCGGCCAATACCTGATCGATATGGTGGACGAGGCCGGCTATCTTTCCGGCGATCTCGACACGGTCGCCGACAAACTCGGTGCACCGCGCAAGGATGTCGAAGGCGTCCTCGCTACGCTGCAGACTTTCGATCCGCCCGGCGTATGCGCGCGCAATCTCACCGAATGTCTCGCGCTCCAGCTCAAGGAGCGTAACCGCTTCGACCCGGCGATGCGCGCCTTGGTCGAACACCTCGATCTTTTGGCCAAGCGCGATCTCGGCGCTTTGCGCCGCCTGTGCGCCGTCAACGACGAAGACCTCACCGACATGATTGCGGAAATCCGCAATCTTAATCCCAAGCCGGGCTTAGCCTTCGGCTCCACGCTGGTGCAGCCGATCGTCCCCGACGTCTACGTGCGGGCGGCGCCGAACGGTAGCTGGCAGGTGGAGCTTAATTCCGACACGCTGCCGAAAGTCCTCATCAGCCAGAGATATTATGCGCAAGTGTCGAAGAGCACGCGCAACGACAAGGACAAGACCTACATCGCCGAATGTCTGCAGACCGCGACCTGGCTGGTGCGCGCGCTCGACCAGCGGGCGAAAACCATTCTCAAGGTGTCGAGCGAGATCGTGCGCCAGCAGGACGGCTTCTTTATTAAGGGCGTGCAGCATCTGCGGCCGCTCAATCTCAAGACCGTCGCCGACGCCATCGGCATGCACGAGTCGACGGTCTCGCGCGTCACCGCCAACAAATACATGGCGACCAGCCGCGGCATATTCGAACTGAAATATTTCTTCACCTCCTCGATCGCGGCGGCCAATGGCGGCGAGGCGCATTCCGCCGAAGCGGTGCGTCATCGCATCCGCCAGATGATCGACACCGAGACGGCCGCCGAGGTGCTTTCGGACGATACGATCGTGGACAAGTTGCGCGAAGCCGGCATCGACATCGCGCGCCGCACGGTTGCCAAGTACCGGGAAGCGATGCGCATCCCGTCTTCGGTGCAACGTCGGCGCGAGAAACAGGCGGCAAATGCTTGAAGAAGCGCATAAACATGCGCGCGATGACGCATTGACCCGAGGAACATATCTGCGCTGAAATCTTTAAGCCGGGCGGACAAGTGGTTCGGCGATTAAGGTTGCACTCGAAAGGAGGCAAATCCAATGCCTTTACGCGTATCGGGACGGAACATCAGCATCGGTGCGGCCCTGCAGCAACGGATCACCGACCGCGTCGCGGAGGCGACGTCGAAATATTTCCGTGGCGGCTATTCCGGGCATGCAACCGTCGGCAAAGATGGCTTCGGCTTCCGGACAGAATGCGTTTTGCACCTGGATTCCGGCGCCATGCTCGAAGCCGAGGGCATGGCAGCCGACGCTTATGACAGCGCCGAACAGGCTTCGGTCCGGATCGAAAAGCAACTAAGGCGCTACAAACGCCGTCGCATTGATCATCAGGGACGGCGCAGCGGGTGAAAATGCGACAATGCGAGAAAAAGCGGCAACCGCCGTATGCTTGCGCCCATTGACGCCGCCGCAAACCGCTCTATAAGGTCCGCGACCTTCAACACCCCCTGGCAACCCGGCGCGACCATTTCCAATTATTGGACATGTCCATGACGCTCACCGATCTCGTTGCGCCAAACGCCATCATTCCGGCGCTCAAGGTCAACGGCAAGAAGCAGGCGATCCAGGAACTCGCCGCCCGCGCGGCGGAACTGACGGGTCAGAGCGAACGCGCGATTCTAGAGATACTGCTTCAGCGCGAGAAACTCGGCTCAACCGCGGTCGGCAATGGTGTGGCCATTCCGCACGGCAAGCTGGCAAAGCTTGGCCGCCTGTTCGGACTGTTCGCGCGGCTGGAGCGGCCGGTCGATTTCGAAGCGCTCGACTCGCAGCCGGTCGATCTGGTTTTTCTGCTGCTGGCCCCGGAAACCGCCGGTGCCGATCACCTCAAGGCGTTGGCGCGGGTGGCGCGCATGCTGCGCGATCCGGAGATCGCGCGTAAGCTCCGCGAGTCGCGCGACGCCGACGCGCTCTACGCCGTGCTGGCAATGCCGGCGGCGAGCAGCGCGGCGTAGCTGCAGCCGTCGTCATCCGCGAAAGCGGATGATCCGGTAATCGCAACAGTTTCGGATTTCACGCAGGACACGATAGTGCTGGATGCCCCGCTTTCGCGGGGCATGACAGCGTCATTTAGTGCACGCTTACGGCCTCGAGCTCATTGCTCCAGGCGTTGGCGAGCGCGGCTTCCCGCGTATCGGTCAGCATGATCGGCGTGCCGTCGGCGGCATGCAAAGCAAACAGCATGACGCCGGGCGCGATCTTGGGCGCTTGCGGAAACAGGTGGGCGACGTCCTCGGAGCGTACCGCCTTGACGTAAGCCAGACGGCCGTCGCCGAGCTGCGCCAGCGCTTCCTGCGTGATCGCGGGATGAGTCACGTTCGGTTCAATCTTGTCGTTGGTATTCATGGCCCTCGACTCCTTTTCGAGTTAACGCTTGACGCGGTCGAGTCCTGGTTCACAAGGCCGTCATTCTAGCTCGTTGATCGAAATCGTCTTAACGATACGTTCCGGCTGTGGCCGGACCAGATCGATAGACAACAACCCGTTCTTCAAGTCGGCGCCCATTACCTCCATGCCGTCCGCCAGCACGAAAGTCCGCTGGAATTGGCGCGCGGCGATGCCGCGGTGGAGATACTGCTTGCTCTTGTCGTCCTGCTGCCGCCCGCGGATCACCAACTGGCTTTCCTCGATGCAGACATCGAGCTGGTCGCGGGTGAAACCGGCAACCGCCAGGGTGATGCGCAAACGCTCCGGGTTTTGCCCCTCGCGTGCCACCCGTTCGATATTGTAAGGCGGGTAGCCGTCGGCGCCCTTCGCAACGCGGTCGAGCACGCGCTCGATCTCGTCGAAGCCCAGCAGGAACGGGCTGGATAGTGACGGAACTCGTGACATGGTCTCAAAGCCCTCGCTTGAAGCGACTTTGACTTGGGGTCCAAGTTGGCACCCCACCTCGGACGGCACCCGCCGTCCGATTATTCCTAATATGGGCAGGGCGAGTTAAAGGTTCAAGAACACAAGAGGAGTTCGCCTTATTCGGCCAATTCAGGGTTTTCGGTGTCGATTCAGCCAGCAATGCCGCTCCTGACCGTTCGCGCCATCCGGGCCACGCCGGTCGAGGTCCCGCTCAATTTCGTGCTCGGCACTAGCCAGGACGTGGTGAGGCAGGCGCCATTGTTGCTGGTCGATCTCGAGACCGAGGAAGGCATCACCGGCCGTAGCTACCTGTTCTGCTACCTGCGCGCCGCCGCGCCGGCGATCATGAGCCTGCTTGGCGAGGTCGAAAATCTGACCAAAGGCGCGCCGGTCTCTCCCGCCGACCTATGGGCGAAGCTTGCGCGCCGTTTCACCCTTATCGGTGTGCAGGGCATCGTGCGCATGGCGCTTGCCGGATTCGATGTCGCCTGTTGGGACGCGCTTGCGGTGGCCGCTAAGTTGCCGCTTGCGCGCATGCTCGGCGCAATCCCACGCCCGATCCCGGCCTACAACAGTTGCGGTCTCGGCCTGAAGGACGACCTTGGCGCTCTTGCCGCCGAAGCAGAGAAGCTTTTGTCCGGCGGCTTCCGCGCGGTGAAGCTGCGTCTCGGTTATCCGGCACTTGCCGGCGATATTGCCGCCGTACGCGCGGTACGCCGCCTCATCGGCGACAAGGCGCTGTTGATGGTCGACTACAATCAGGCGCTCTCGCTAGAGGAAGCGCTGGTGCGCGGCCGCGCGCTCGATGCGGAGAACATTTATTGGCTGGAGGAGCCGATCCGCCACGACGACTATACCGGCACCGCTCTGCTGGCGCGCAAACTCAAGGTTCCTATTCAGATCGGCGAGAATTTCTCGCTTCCCTCCGCGATGGCGATTGCGATCGAGCAGAAGGCGGCCAGCTACGTGATGCCGGATCTCGAGCGCATCGGCGGCGTCACCGGCTGGCGGCAGGCTGCGGAATTGGCCGCCGTTAACCGTCTCAAAATGTCGTCGCACCTGTTTCCGGAGACGAGTGCCCATCTGCTCGCCGCAACACCGACCTGCCATTTCCTCGAATATGTCGATTGGGCCAACGTCCTGGTGGAAGAGCCGCTTGCGATCGTCGGCGGCCAGGCGATCGTGCCGGAGCGCCCGGGCAACGGCATGGTGTGGAACAAGGATGCCGTCGCGCACTATCGCATGCGCTAGTTTTTTGCGCGTCTTGTCCGAAAACTGGTTCCCGCTTTTCGGGATCACGCGCGATGCGCATGGTTAAATTAATCATGTGCGTTTGCTTTGTTTGGTGAAAATTGTCTTAACAAACGCCGCGCCGCCAAGCCCCCCGCTATGATCGCCGCAGACCGAAAAAGAATCCGTCCGGCGATAACGGGGGTGGAATTTGTTGACGCGTAGCATCGATCTTTATTACGACGGTCCGACGCTCGAGAAATTTCTTGGCGGCACCAAGTGCGTCTGCATCACCGCGGCGATCGCCGCCGTAGCGCTGAGCGCGCTCGATCTGGCAAACATCCACTCGGTCGAAGCCGCGGTCGGATTCATCAACGACAACCGCCAGCGCGTCGCCGACCTGCCGGATCGCATTCGATCCGGGATCGATCGCATGTCGGTCGTTCCGGAACCGGCGTCCGTCACCATTGCGATCCCGCGCGACGAAGTCGCAACGATCTCGCAGCCGGCTTCGTTCCAGCTAGCCTCGCTCCCGGTCAAGGCCGATATCTCGCCGCTTGTTAATGAGCTTGCCGCCGCGCGTCATCTCGATGCTGTCGAAGTCGCGATGGCGTCGCCGCCCGAATCGTCGAAATCCGAACTGCGCTTTGTCTCCGAGCCCGCACCGGTTGCGGTGGATCCTTTGGCGCCGATGATTTTTGCCAGCGCCGATGAGGGTGCCGTACAGGATGCGGCGATCGCTCCGACTCCGGTGTCGCTGCCGATGTCCAGCGCAATCCCGCTCGACATGGTGCCGATGCCGCGCGCGGCTCCCGGCCTGCCGCCGCCGTCGCCGGCCGAGCGCCTGCATCTCGAAGGCGCAACGCGCGCCAAGGCCGAGCGCTGCCTCGCCAATGCGATTTATTTCGAGGCGCGCAGCGAGCCGGTGCGCGGCCAGATGGCGGTGGCGCAGGTCGTCGTCAACCGTGCGTTCTCAGGTTTTTATCCGAATGACATTTGCGGCGTCGTCTATCAGAACGCCAACCGGCATCTCGCCTGCCAGTTCACCTTTGCCTGCGACGGCAAACGCAAGCTGATCGACGAACGCGGGGCCTGGGCGCGCGCCAATCGCATCGCCAAGGAAACGCTCGATGGCCAGATCTACGTGCCGGAAGTGGCGAAATCGACGCACTACCACGCGGTCTATGTGCACCCGGACTGGGTGCGCGAAATGAAGAAGATGGTCCGTTTCGGAACCCACAATTTCTATCGGCCAATCGCCTGGGGCAACGGTGCCCAAGAGCCGGTGTGGGGCAGCCCCGCGCTCATGGCCAACAAGAAGGATTAACTCAGCTTAAGCTTGAACAGTTTGATCGCGTTCGCGCGGCCGACTTTCTGCCGGTCGGCTTCGCTGATCGCGGCCGTGTCGAACCATTGCACGCCTTGGCCCACATCCTCGAATGGCCAGTCGACCGAGAACATTACACGGTCGGCGCCCATCTCGGTCATGGCGTTGACCAGCGACGGCGTGTGGAAGTTACCCGACGTGGTCAGGTGGAAGTGCTTGCGGAAATAATCGGCCACGCCTTTTTTAGCCGGATATCGATGCGCCTCTTTCATCCAGCCATTGCGTCCGTCAATGCGCCACAACTGCACCGGAAGGCCTTCTCCGAGATGGCCGAGCACGATCTTCAACCTCGGATGCTCATCGAATAATCCGCAGCCGATCAGGCGCAGCGCATGCACCGCGGTCTCGACCGCGAAGGCCCAGTTCGGACCGAGCATCCAGGGATGGCCGTCATATTGTTTGGTCCAGCTCGGCAACGGATTGCGCGGGTGCAGATAGAACGGAACGTCGAGGCTCTCGACCGTGCGCCAGAACGGCCGGTATTGCGGGAGATCGTAGTAGGTGACGTTATCTGGCGAACCGACTTGCGAAAATCCGTTGACCAGCGCGCCGACCATGCCGAGTTCCTTGACGCAGCGGGTGAGTTCGACGATCGCCGCGTCCGGATCCTGCATCGGCAGCGCCGCGAACGCCGCCCAGCGGTCCGGGCGTTTGCGCACTTCGCCGGCCAGCACATCGTTGGCCTGCCTGGCGATCGCGATCGCGGTCTTCGCATCGTGGATCGCCTGCACCGCCGGAGCGTTCAGCGACAGGATCATCATTTCGATACCGTGCTTGTCCATCTCGCCGAGCCGCGTGTCCTGAATGTCGATCAGTCGATGGCGTAGATCCGGCCACACGTGCGCGCCGAACACCTGAGAATCGCCCAGCGTCGGTTCGATGGCAAAGTGTTCCTCGAGCGCGATCTTGCCTTGCATGTCGTTTCCCCCAAGTTTTGCTGGCATCATGCAATGGCGCAGCGGTTGTTGCCAGTATCGTTGCGTTGTGCGCTAGCGCTCACAAAAAAACCGCCCCGAAGGGCGGCTGTTGCGTTCGCCAAGGCTGTCCGCCTTCGCTCCCTCGGCGCGATACTTTTCGCCCTATGGGCGAAAAGTGGTGGAGCCAGGCGGGATCGAACCGCCGACCTCCTGCATGCCATGCAGGCGCTCTCCCAGCTGAGCTATGGCCCCAATTCGCTGGAAACGAGGCCCGAAATATATCGGGCCGGCGTTCTCAAGTCTCTTCTTCTTTTTCGATGCCTTCGCCGATGATGTCGGTGACGTCGGGATCGCCTTCGTCCTGCTCTTCGATGAAGACGGCGTCGTCAAGGCTCTCGTCCGCCTCAACCTCTTCCTCTTCGCCCGCCGCGGCGGCGCCTTCGACCGCCGGCTTCTTGCCCTGGGCTTCGGCGTCGGCATCCTCGAGCGAGACAAACTCTGCGTCCGGCGTCTCCGGCACGATCGTTTCGGCTTCAACGACCGGGGCGGGCTTGGCGACCGGCGTCGTCGGCTCGGGCCGCGAGCGCACAGGCGCGACGACGATCGGTACAACTTTGCCCGTATAGGGCGATATCACCGGCGTCTTGCCGAGATCGTAGAATTTACGACCCGTTTCAGGACAGACGCGCTTGGTGCCGAGCTCGGATTTGGCCACGGTCAGAGGTTCCTCGGAAAGGTTGGTAATTCGCTTTCACTTGGCCAGTTGCAACGTACCTGTCAATAGCGCAAGTGCGCCTTAAGTGGGCTCCGGATAGGCCCAATATGGCTGCAAACGGGCCGAGATGACGCAAGCTCCGGCTGCGTGGTAGGAGGGCGCGACTTTTGAGGATATCGCTCCAGTGAACCCCGCCTCCTCGACCCCGCTCTCCGCCCGCCGTGGTGCCCCGCTTAACGGACGCATCCGGGTGCCGGGGGACAAATCGATCTCGCACCGCGCCCTGATTCTGGGCGCCATGACGGTCGGCGAAACCACGGTCACCGGGCTGCTGGAAGGCGAGGACGTCATCCATACCGCCGACGCCATGCGCGCGCTCGGCGCTCGGCTGGAGCGCACGGGCGAGGGCATCTGGCGTATTCACGGGGTCGGCGTTGGCGGCTTTGCCACGCCGGCGGGCCCGCTCGTTTTCGGAAATTCCGGTACCGGCTGCCGGCTGGCGATCGGCGCCGTCGCCGGCTGCGCGGTCACCGCCACTTTCGAGGGCGATGCTTCGCTGCAAAAGCGCCCGATGCGGCGCGTGCTCGATCCTTTGGAGAAAATGGGCGCGCGCGTGCTGAACGCTACCGCAGGCGGCCGGCTGCCGCTTACCCTGCAAGGCGCCACCGACCCGATTCCGATCACTTATGAATTGCCTGTGCCGTCGGCGCAACTCAAGTCGGCGGTGTTACTGGCAGGATTGGCCGCACCGGGCGAAACAACGGTGATCGAAGCGGAGGCGACGCGCGACCACACCGAACGACTGCTGAAACATTTCGGCGCCAAGTTGACCAGCAAGCCGCATGGCGAGCACGGCCGCCGCATTACCTTGCAAGGCCAGCCGGAGTTGGAGCCGGCGAATGTGGTGGTGCCGGCCGATCCCTCGTCGGCGGCGTTTCCGCTCGTTGCGGCGCTGATCACGCCGGGTTCCGATTTGATCCTCGAGGCCGTGATGACCAATCCGCTGCGCACCGGGCTGTTCAAGACTTTGAGCGAAATGGGCGCCAATATCGAGACGCTGGCGACGCGCGACGATGGCGGCGAAGAAGTCGCCGATTTGCGCGTGCGCGCCTCGAGTTTGCGTGGCGTCGACGTGCCGCCCGAGCGCGCGCCCTCGATGATCGACGAGTATCTGATCTTGGCGGTTGCCGCCTCGTTTGCCGAGGGTGTGACGCGCATGCGCGGCTTGAAGGAATTGCGCGTCAAGGAATCCGACCGGCTTGCCGCCACCGCCGACATGTTGCGCGTGAATGGCATCACGGCCGAGATCGATGGCGATGACCTCATCGTGCAGAGCGTATCGAAAGTCGCCGGCGGCGGCGAAGTCAAAACTCATATGGATCATCGCATCGCCATGGCGGCACTGATGATGGGGCTGGCCAGCGAAAATCCGGTGCGCATCGACGACTCGGCCTTCATCGCCACCAGCTTTCCGGGCTTCGTCGAGTTGATGCGTTCGCTCGGGGCGGATCTCACATGATCATCGCCATCGACGGGCCGGCGGCCTCGGGCAAGGGCACGCTCGGCAAGCGGCTGGCCGCTCATTATGGGTTGCGTCATCTCGACACCGGATTGATCTATCGCGCGGTCGCCAAGGCGTTGCTCGATGCCGGGCGTCGCCCCGACGACACGGAAGCCGCGGTCGCCGTCGCCAAGGCGCTCGACCCGGCGCAGTTCGACGAGGCCGCGCTCAAAGGCCAGGGCGTGGGGGACGCGGCCTCCATCGTTTCCGCCATCCCTGCGGTGCGGGCCGCGCTGGTTGCCTTCCAGCGCGATTTCGCCGCCAAGCCGCCCGGTGCCGTGCTCGACGGGCGCGATATCGGCACCGTTATCTGCCCGCATGCCGACGTTAAGATCTACGTGACCGCCAAGCCGGAGGTGCGGGCCCGCCGTCGCACGGCCGAATATCGCGCCCAGGGAAAGGCCACCGACGAGGCCACGGTCCTGGCCGACATCCTGAAAAGGGACGAACGGGACCAAAACCGCCCCGCCGCCCCCCTGAAACAGGCCACCGATGCGCACTTGCTCGAAACTACGCATTTAGATATAGACGCGGCAATTCGGGCCGCCATCGACATCGTCGAGGCCACCCGAGCGGGCCGAGGACGCAGCTAAACGCGCCTCGCTGTTGGAGGACAAAAGCCCCGCTCGAGCCTCTGCGTAAGGCGCCTGGATAAAGCTCAATCGTTGCGACCGTACGGTGTTAGCGCCGGCCATTCGGATTCCGGGTGGTCGCCGAAGGTTTTGCCAAGACCTCCGGCCCGCACGTTCGCAACTCCATTCAAACCCCCGGCGCAGGCAAACAGGAGAACTTATGGCCACCGCTGCTGCACCATCGCGTGAAGATTTCGCCGCCATGCTCGACGAGTCCTTCCATACCGGCAATTTGCAGGAAGGCGCCGTCATCAAGGGTAAAGTCGTCGGCATTGAAAAAGATATGGCCGTCATTGACGTCGGTCTGAAGACCGAAGGGCGCGTAGCGCTCCGCGAATTCCAGGGCCCGGGCCGTCAGAACGAAATCAAGATCGGCGACGAGGTCGAGGTCTACCTGGAGCGCGTCGAGAACGCGCTCGGTGAAGCGGTGCTGTCACGCGACAAGGCGCGGCGCGAGGAGAGCTGGGGCAAGCTCGAGAAGGGCTTCCAGAACAACGAGAAGGTTTCCGGCGTCATCTTCAACCAGGTCAAGGGCGGCTTCACCGTCGATCTCGACGGCGCCGTGGCCTTCCTGCCGCGCAGCCAGGTCGACATTCGCCCGATCCGCGACGTCACTCCGCTGATGAACGTTCCGCAGCAGTTCCAGATCCTGAAGATGGATCGCCGCCGCGGCAACATCGTGGTCTCCCGCCGCACCGTGCTGGAAGAGACGCGCGCCGAGCAGCGCCAGGAACTGGTGCAGAATCTCGAAGAGGGTCAGGTCATCGACGGCGTCGTCAAGAACATCACCGACTACGGCGCCTTCGTGGATTTGGGCGGCATCGATGGTCTGCTGCATGTCACCGACATTGCCTGGCGCAGAGTCAATCACCCGACCGAAGTGCTCAATATCGGCCAGTCGGTGAAGGTCAAGATCATCAAGATTAACCACGAGACCCACCGCATCTCGCTCGGCATGAAGCAACTGCTCGACGACCCGTGGCAGGGCATCGAGGCCAAGTACCCGGTAGGCAGCCGCTTCAAGGGCCGCGTCACCAACATCACCGACTACGGCGCCTTCGTGGAACTGGAGCCCGGCATCGAGGGTCTGATCCACGTGTCCGAAATGTCGTGGACCAAGAAGAACGTGCATCCCGGCAAGATCGTCTCGACGTCGCAGGAAGTGGAAGTGCAGATCCTCGAGGTCGATCCGGTCAAGCGCCGCATCTCGCTCGGCCTCAAGCAGACCATGCGCAATCCGTGGGAAGTATTCGTCGAGAAGCACCCGCCGGGTTCGACCGTCGAAGGTGAAGTCAAGAACAAGACCGAGTTCGGTCTGTTCCTCGGCCTCGATGGCGACGTCGACGGCATGGTCCACCTGTCCGACCTCGACTGGAAGCGTCCGGGCGAGCAGGTGATCGAGGAGTACAAGAAGGGCGATATGGTCAAGGCGCAGGTGCTCGACGTCGATGTCGAGAAGGAGCGCATCTCGCTTGGCATCAAGCAACTCGCGGGCGACCCGATGGAGTCCGCCGGCGAACTCAAGAAGGGCTCGGTGGTGACCTGCGAAGTGACCGAGGTGAAGGAAGCCGGCATCGACGTGAAAATCGTCGGCACCGAACTCGTCGCCTTCATCAAGCGGGCCGATCTTGCACGTGAGCGTGGCGATCAGCGGCCGGAGCGTTTCGCGGTCGGACAGAAGGTAGACGCCCGCGTGATCACCTTCGATCGCAAGACCCACAAGGTCGCCGTCTCCATCAAGGCGCTGGAAGTCGCCGAGGAGAAGGAAGCGATCGCGCAATATGGCAACGCGGATTCCGGCGCTTCGCTTGGCGATATTCTCGGTGCCGCGCTCAAGCAACGGGCCGATAAGCCCGAAGACGAGGGCGACGCCGAAAAGGCCGAGACAGAAAAGGCCGGGGAATAATCCGCCGCTTCCCTAACCCTCCCCCCTTTCGGGGGGAGGGAACAAGGCCGGACAATCGCGGCAGATGCCGCGACAACAATTCGACTAAAGGAGCGAAATCATGTCGCTCGATGCCGACGCGATCGTCGACCGCCGCCGCATGCGGCGCAAGCTCACATTCTGGCGCGTCAGCGCGGTGCTGATCGCCCTCGCCGCGATTGTCACCGCCGCCGTCGTCATGGTGCCCGGCAGTCGCTTTCTGCCACGCGGTGACTATATCGCCCGCATCAGGATCGAAGGTCTGATCCGCGGCAACCAGGAACGCGTCGCCGCGCTCGACCGGCTGGCGAAGTCGCGCGCGCGCGCGGTGATCGTGCGTATCGACAGCCCGGGCGGCACCACCGCCGGCTCCGAGCAGCTTTACTCTTCACTGCGCGAACTGCAGGCGAAGAAGCCGATGGTGGTGGTGGTCGACGGACTGGCCGCTTCCGGCGCCTATATCGCAGCGCTGTCGTGCGAGCACATCCTGGCGCAGGATACCTCGCTGGTCGGTTCGATCGGCGTTTTGTTCCAGTACCCGAATTTCACCGACGTGCTCAAGACCATCGGCATCAAGGTCGAGGAGGTCAAATCCTCGCCGCTCAAGGCTGCACCCAACGGCTTCGAGCCGACCAGCCCGGAGGCGCGCGCCGCCATCGAGGCCATCGTGCTCGACTCTTATGCCTGGTTTAAGGGGCTGGTGAAGGACCGCAGGCAAATGGACGATGCGCAACTGGCGCGCGTGGCCGACGGGCGTGTCTTTACCGGCCGGCAGGGGGTCGCCCTCAAGCTGGTCGACGGCATCGGCAATGAGAAGACCGCGCTGGCCTGGCTCGAGAGCGAAAAGAAGGTTCCTGCCACGACGCCGGTGCGCGATTTCAAGCTGGAACCGCGATTCAGCGAGCTTTCCTTCCTGCACGTGGCTGCCTGGACCTTCCAGGCGGTGGGGCTGAATGCCCTCGGGCAGCGCCTCGACGAGTGGGGCGGGATGCAGGCAATGGAGCGGCTCAATCTTGACGGTCTGCTGGCTCTTTGGCACCCTCCTTCCACCAACTAAGAGTTTAGGAAGTAAGGCGGGCGTCAATGATCAAGTCCGAGCTGGTCCAGCGCATCGCCGGCCAGAACCCCCACCTCTATCAGCGCGACGTCGAGAACATCGTCAACGCGATCCTCGGCGAGATCACCACCGCCATGTCGAAAGGCGATCGCGTCGAATTGCGCGGCTTCGGCGCCTTCTCGGTCAAGCACCGCCCGGCGCGTACTGGACGCAATCCGCGCACTGGCGCGCATGTTTCGGTCGACCAGAAGTCGGTGCCGTTCTTTAAGACGGGCAAGGAAATGCGCGAACGGCTGAACAAGCTGGACGGGGCGGCGAGCAGCTAGTTTCTCCGATAGCTTAAGGTGCTATTGTCGTGGCCGGGCTTGCCCGGCCACTTTTGTTTTTCGAGAGCGATTGCCAGTGTTCCGAAAAATCATCACGGCAGTGATCGTCGTTCCGCTTGCGGTCATCATCATCGCCTTCGCGGTGGCCAACCGGCAGTCGGTGACAATCTCGTTCGATCCGTTCTCCTCGGTCAGCCCGGCCTATGCGGCGAACCTGCCGCTGTTCGTGATCATCTTCGCGGTGTTGATTCTCGGCGTGCTGATCGGCGGCACCGCCGCCTGGATCCGCCAGAGCAAGTGGCGTCGCACAGCCCGCAGACTGGAGAGCGAAGTACGTGTTCTGCGCAACGAGCAGGAGAGCATCCGCCGCCGCTTTGCCCCGCCCGAGCCGCTGCGAACTGCGGGCGAAGGCGACCCGCTCGTAATCGCGCGGCCTACGCCTTAACGGCGTCCGGCGGTTCCGCTTTGCGGCGGCGTGGAGAAGAGGGTAGAACCCGCCTCATCATGCCTTTGTCGATCAAAATCTGCGGCCTGAAAACCCCGGAAGCGCTTGATGTGGCGCTGGAATCCGGGGCGGACCTCGTGGGCTTTGTGTTTTTTGCCCCGAGCCCGCGCAATCTCGGGCTGGAGCCCGCGCGCGCCCTGGGCGCCCGGGTGCAAGGCCGCGCCGGCAAGGTCGCGCTCACCGTCGATGCCAACGACGAGACGCTGCTCGATATCGTCGCCGCGCTAAGACCCGACATGCTTCAGTTGCACGGCACCGAGTCGCCCGAGCGGGTGGTGGCGGTGCGCACGCGTTTCGGACTGCCGGTGATGAAGGCGCTGCCGATCGCCGTGCGCGGCGATCTGTCGCCGATCCGGCTCTATGCCAATGTGGCCGACCGGCTGATCTTCGATGCGCGTGCGCCGCAAGATGCGACGCGGCCGGGCGGACTTGGCAAGCCGTTCGACTGGACGTTGCTCAAAAGCATCGATCCCGGAATTCCATTCATGCTCTCGGGCGGATTGGACGCGGACAATGTCGCGGAGGCGATTGCCATTACGCAGGCGCCGGGCGTCGATGTCTCGTCCGGCGTCGAGCGCAGTCCCGGCGTCAAGGACCCCGACAAGATCCGCGCCTTCATCCGCGCCGCGCGCTCAGCCGATGTGTTGCAGCTCGGCGCATCGAACGTTGTGAGGCGCGCGTGACCATGCAGCAGCCGAATTCATTCCGCACTGGTCCCGACGAGCGCGGGCATTTCGGCATCTATGGCGGGCGCTTTGTCGCCGAGACGCTGATGCCGCTCATTCTCGAGCTGGAAAAGGCCTATAGCGCCGCCAAGTCCGATCCGAAATATCAGCAGGAGATGGACGGACATCTCGCGACCTACGTGGGACGGCCGAGCCCGCTGTATTTCGCCGGGCGTCTCACCAATCACTGCGGCGGCGCCAAGATCTATTTCAAGCGCGAGGAGCTCAATCACACCGGCGCGCACAAGGTGAACAATGTGCTCGGCCAGATCATGCTGGCCTTGCGCATGGGCAAAACCCGCATCATCGCCGAGACCGGCGCCGGCATGCACGGCGTGGCCACCGCCACTCTGTGCGCCAAGTTCGGCCTGCCGTGCATCGTCTACATGGGCGCGGTCGACGTCGAACGGCAGAAGCCGAACGTGTTGCGGATGAAGATCCTCGGGGCCGAGGTTCGCGCCGTCGAATCAGGTTCCAAGACGCTCAAGGATGCGATGAACGAGGCGTTGCGCGACTGGGTCACCAACGTCACCGACACATTCTACTGCATCGGCACGGTCGCCGGCCCGCATCCTTATCCCGCCATGGTGCGCGATTTCCAGTCGATCATTGGGCGCGAGACGCGCGAGCAGATGCTGGCGGCGGAAGGCCGGCTGCCGGATTCTCTGATCGCCTGCATCGGCGGTGGCTCCAATGCGATGGGCCTGTTTCATCCGTTTCTCGACGACCGCGCCGTCGAAATCTACGGCGTGGAAGCGGCCGGCCACGGCCTCGCCAGCGGCAAGCATGCCGCCTCGATCGCCAGCGGCAAACCGGGGGTGCTGCACGGCAACCGCACGTATCTGTTGATGGACGACGACGGGCAGATCGAAGAGGCGCATTCGATTTCCGCCGGCCTCGATTATCCCGGCATCGGCCCCGAACATGCCTGGCTCAAGGACATAGGCCGCGTGCAATTTCTCTCGGCAACCGACGACGAGGCGGTGGCGGCGTTTCAGTTGTGCAGCAAGCTCGAAGGCATCATTCCGGCACTTGAACCGGCGCACGCTTTGGCTCGCGTTCTCGATCTCGCGCCGACAAAGCCGAAGGATCACCTGATGGTGATCAACATGTCCGGTCGCGGCGACAAGGACCTCGATTCGGTGGCGGCGTTTCTCGAAAGCAAGAAGCGATGACCACCCGCATCGACAAACGCTTCGCCGCGCTGAAGCACAAAGGCCGCGCCGCGCTGGTGACCTTCACCATGGCTGGGGATCCCGACTACGACACCTCGCTGGCGATTGCCGAGGCGTTGCCGAATGCGGGCGCCGATGTCATCGAGCTCGGCATGCCGTTCACCGATCCGATGGCGGACGGGCCGGCGATCCAGGCCGCCGGCGTGCGCGCGCTGAAATCCGGCCAGCGCATGACCAAGACTCTGGCGCTGGTGCGCGAGTTTCGCAAAGGCGACGACGCTACCCCGATCGTGCTGATGGGCTACTACAATCCGATCTACATCTACGGCGTCGATCGCTTTCTCGCCGATGCGAAGACAGCCGGGGTCGACGGCTTGATCGTGGTGGACTTGCCGCCCGAGGAAGACGACGAGCTTTGCCTGCCGACGCTAAAGGCCGGCTTGAATTTCATTCGCCTCGCCACGCCGACCACCGACGACAAGCGCTTGCCGGCGGTACTCAACAACACCTCAGGCTTTGTCTATTACGTCTCGATCACCGGGATTACCGGCGCCGCCGCGCCCGATGCCGGCAAAGTGAGCGCGGCGGTTGCGCGCATCAAGCGGCATACCACATTGCCGGTCGCGGTTGGCTTTGGCGTGCGCAGTGCCGAACAGGCGCGCGCCATCGCCGCGAATGCCGACGGCGTTGTTGTCGGCTCCGCGCTGGTCGATGAACTGCGCAAAAGCCTCGACAAGAACGGCAAGGCAGGGTCGGGTACGGTGAAGGCGGTGACCGATCTGGTATCCGCCTTGGCCGAAGGTGTGCGTTCCGCCCGCAGTGTCGCGGCGGAATAAGCGTTCCGTCGCTGCGCTTGTTATAATGCCGTCGAATTGTTCCTATATAGGCGAGGCATGAACTGGATTTCCAACGTCGTCCGGCCAAAAATACGCAGCTTCCTGCGTCGCGAGACGCCGGAAAATCTCTGGATCAAGTGTCCGGAGACCGGCCAACTCGTCTTCTACAAGGACGTGGAATCCAACCAGTTCGTCATTCCGAGCTCCAATTATCATATGCGCATCAGCGCGCCGATGCGGCTGAAGACCATGTTCGACGGCGGGACCTGGATCGATATCGGCGTGCCGGAAGTACAACTCGATCCGCTCAAGTTCCGCGACGAGCGCCGTTACGCCGATCGGCTGAAGGACGCTAAGAGCAAGACCGGCCTTAACGACGCGGTGAAACTCGGCCTCGGCAAGCTCGACGGATTGCCGGTCGTCATCGCGGTGCAGGATTTCGATTTCATGGGCGGCTCGCTCGGCATGGCGGCCGGCGAGGCCGTGATCAAGGGGCTGGAAACCGCGGTACAAAAAAGCACGCCGTTCATAATGTTCGCGGCCTCCGGCGGCGCGCGCATGCAGGAGGGCATCCTGTCGCTGATGCAACTGCCGCGCACGACCGTTGCAGTGCAGATGCTGCGCGATGCCAAGAAGCCCTACATCGTCGTGCTGACCAATCCCACCACCGGCGGCGTCACCGCCTCTTATGCTATGCTGGGCGACGTGCACATTGCCGAGCCCGGCGCGCTGATCGGGTTTGCCGGCCCGCGCGTGATCGAACAGACCATCCGTGAGAAATTGCCGGAAGGATTCCAGCGCGCCGAATATCTCACCGAGCACGGTATGGTGGATATGGTCGTGCATCGGCACAAGCTGCGCGCGACATTGGCCGAGCTCTGCCGCTTGTTGACCAATGCGCCGGCGCAACCCGCGCAGCCGCAATTGCCGGTTCCGGCGCACGCGTGAGCGTGATGCCATGACGACGCCTGTTGACGCGATCGTCGCGCGGTTGATCGCGCTGCATCCCAAGCGCATTGATCTGTCGCTCGACCGCGTGCAGCGTCTGCTCGCCGCGCTCGATCATCCCGAGCGCAAGCTGCCGCCGGTGATCCATGTCGCCGGCACCAACGGCAAGGGCTCCACCATCGCCTTCCTGCGCGCGATCCTGGAAGCCTCCGTCAAAAGCGTGCACGTCTATACTTCGCCGCATCTGGTTCGCTTCAACGAACGGTTTCGAATTGGCCAGCCGGACGAAAGTCGGTTGGTCACCGACGATGAGTTGGCGGCGGCGATGGAGGAATGCGAGCGCGCCAATGCCGGCGCCCCCATTACCGTATTCGAGATCACGACCGCGGTCGGCCTGCTGCTGTTCACGCGCCATCCGGCCGATGTGCTGCTGATGGAAGTCGGCCTCGGCGGCCGGCTCGACGCCACCAATGTGGTGGATAAACCGCTGGCCACGATCGTCACGCCGATTTCGATCGATCACACTGATTTTCTCGGCGACACCCTGGCGGCGATCGCGGCCGAGAAGGCCGGCATCCTCAAACGGAACGTCCCGGCGATTGTCGCCTCGCAACCACGAGACGCACTCGCCGTGCTCGAACGGCAAGCCGCGCGACTGAACGCGCCGATCAAGATCGCCGGCGAGGACTGGACGGCGACCGAAGAGCGCGGGCGCTTGGTCTATCAGGACGAAGCGGGCTTGCTCGATCTGCCGGCGCCGAAACTCTACGGCCGCCACCAGTTCGAGAACGCCGGGCTCGCCATCGCGGCGCTTCGCGCGATCCCGCAGTTCAAGATTGCGCCGGCCGCCTACGAGGCCGGCATGGTCAAGGCCGATTGGCCGGCGCGGCTGCACCGGCTTAGCGCTGGCCGGCTGGTCGACCTTGCGCCCGCCGGCAGCGAACTGTGGCTCGACGGCGGGCACAATCCCGACGGCGGCCGCGCCATTGCGGCGGCGCTCGCCGATCTTGAGGAGCGCGTGTCGCGTCCGCTGGTGCTGATTGTCGGCATGCTGGCGACCAAGGATTGCCAGGGGTTCCTGAGCAATTTCACCGGGCTCGCACGCCGGATGATCGCGGTACCGGTGCCGGTGGCAGACAAGCGCCTGAGCGCGGAAGCATTAGCCGACGCCGCGCGCGCCATCGGTCTATCGGCGACCAGCCGCGACAATCTCGACGAAGCGCTCGAAGCCGCGCGCAAGCTCGATCTCGATCCGCCGCCGCGTATTCTGATCACCGGCTCGCTTTATCTGGCGGGCGAGGTCCTGCGCGAAAACGGTACGCCGCCGGTGTGAAAAGAAAACGGCCGGCGCGAAGGCCGGCCGTCGATTTCGAAATTGTTGCGGCGATCAAACCGCGCCGCTGATCCACTGATGCAGCTTCTGCTTGGGCGCCGCGCCGACCTGGCGCGAGGCGATCTCGCCATTCTTGAACAGCATCAGCGTCGGGATCGACATGATGCCGTATTTGGCGGCCGTGTTCGGGTTCTCGTCGACGTTCAACTTGACGATCTTGACCTTGTCGCCGAGCTGGCCGGCAATTTCTTCCAGCGCCGGCGCGATCATCCGGCAGGGGCCGCACCATTCGGCCCAGAAATCGACCACGACCGGCTCGGCCGATTTCAAGACGTCCGATTCGAAGCTTGCGTCCGACGTTTTGCCGACGGCCATGGGAATTCCTCGTGTGAAGGGAGGGGAATACCGCGGTATTCGCCCGTGGGATTCGAATGCGAGGCGTGGAAACTATGAACGTGACCCGGCAGCGTCAAGGCGCACTCACGCGCAGGTGACCCGCGCCAAAGCCCGATCCAGCATGGCAGAAGAAAGCTCCATGAGATCAGGCACTTCCGTCCAGATCAAAGCCGCGCGTACAGGCTTGTCCGGGTATAATTTGGCCAACACCGCGCGATAAAGCGCAAGCTGGCGCAAGTAGGATGGTGGCACGTCCTCGATTCGCCGCGGCGCGGGCCGATTCGTTTTAAAATCCGCAATCAGAACCAAGGATTGCGTTACCGCCAGGCGGTCGATCTGGCCCGAGACGCGCAAAATTTGGCCGTCTACTTGCAGCCTGCCGACGACCGGCACTTCGGCTCGGCTGCCGGGCAGGAATAGCCCCGTGAACTGGTCTTGTTCGAGCAAGAGCAGGACCTGTTCGGCGATCTTCTGCCTCTCTTCGGGGCCGAGCTCATTGCCTGTTCTGGCGAGATATTCTGCCGCCGCCTTGGCGCGCCGCTCCGCGGGGATATCCGGCAGCGATTGCATCAGCCGGTGCGTGAGCCGGCCGCGCAGTAGCGCGGTTGCCGCGCCACCGCCTGCAACGGGGCGGGCCGCATCGTCATCGGCAACGCTCGACGGCGTGATGGTGCGCAACGCAGAACTGCCATTCGTGGCATTCGTTCTCAGCCAGTTCGGCAAAGAACTCGGCCTGCTCGCGGCAGACGTCGCGATCTTCTGCGGTTGTTGTTCTGGCGCCGGGCCCTTGCGATAGCGCAGTACCTCGCCATCGCCGTCATCCGCAGGCTCGCTCACGCAGTCGTCGCGCAGCGCGTCATCGACCAACTGGTACCAGCAGCCGTCGGGAATCTTGTTGGCGCCCTTGACCCCGCACACCACCAGGCGCTCGGCCGCGCGCGTCATCGCCACATACAGCAGCCGGCGGTATTCGTCGCGCGCCTCGCGCTGCGCGCCTAAACGCGCGTTCGCCATGACATCGACGTCGTTCGCGCGCGCGGTCGCCCACACGAGAGCGCCGTTCGCAAACGACAGCAATCGCGGATCGCGCGGCCCGCCAGGCGGCGTGGTGGTATCGGCTAGGATGACGGTATTGGCCTCCAGCCCCTTGGCGCCGTGCACGGTCATCACCCGCACTTCGTCGCGCGCCATCTCCATGTCGCGGCGCACCTCGCTGCGCGCGGCGCGCAGCCAGGCCAGGAAACCTTGCAGCGACGGCACCTCGCGCGTCTCGTAGTCGAGCGCGAGATTGAGGAATTCGTCGAGTGCGTCATTCGCCTCGGGCCCGAGGCGGCTGAGGAATTTCGCGCGCCCGCGGATGGCGCCGAGCACATGGGCGAAGAAGCCGAATGGCGTCAGTTGGCGCGCGGCCTGTGCCAATTCCTCGAGCGCGCCGTTCGTCGCGGCGAAAGCCGGATCGTCGCCAATCTTGGCGCGCAAGCGCGTCCGTAGCGACGATGTCCCGCGATCCCATGCCAGCGTGAATAACTGCTCCTCGGTCAATCCGAACAGCGGGCTCTTGAGCACGCTCGCCAAGGCCAAGTCGTCGTCCGGCAGCAACAGCGCATCGGCCAGCCCCATCAGATCCATCACAGCGATATGCTCGGTCAGCACCAGCCGGTCGGCGCCGGCGACCGGCGCGCCGGCATCCTTGAGCGCGCGGATGACCGCCTCGAACAGCGGCCCGCGCTGGCGCACCAAGACGAGCACGTCCCCGGCCCTGCGGCCGCGCGCCATCCAGAATTTCACCTGGCCGGCGATCCTGCGCGCCAGCACGGCACGCGGGCTTTCCTCGCTTTCGGTGTCGAACGGCGCGTCCCAGCCTTCCGTTTCGCGCCGCTCCTTGGGCGCGACCAGCGGCCAGATCTCGACCAGTCCAGGTGCCGCGCCCGGCAGTGATTCATGCGGGGGAATGCCGGCTTCATCGGTGGTGACACTTGCGAAAGTTTCGGGCGCGCGAAACACGCGATCGACCGAGCCCAGCACATTTTCACCCGAGCGGAACGAGTGGTGAAAGCGCACGTAGCGCCAGCCCTGCTCGGGCGTGTCGAATTGCTTGCCGAACTCGCGGCGCATTTCGTCGAACGCCTTCGGCGCCGCGCCCTGGAAGGAAAAGATCGACTGTTTTTCGTCGCCAACCGCAAAAATCGTGCGGCGCACATTGGGCCGCGCCCCGCCGGGGATGAATTCCGAGACGATGGTGCGCACGATGCTCCATTGTTTCGGGCTGGTATCCTGCGCCTCGTCGATCAGCACGTGGTCGATGCCGAGATCGAGCTTGTAGAGCACCCAGGCTGCCGACGAGCGGTTGAACAGGTCGAGCGCCTTGTCGATCAGGTCGTCATAGTCGAGCAGCGCGCGGCGTTCTTTTTCCTTGGCGTAGCGCGCGATAACTTGCGCCGCGATGGTGACCAGCGCGCGGGTGCGGTCGCGGGCGTTGAGCGCCCGCTCGCGCTCCAGCAGCTTGCAGACGCGCGCCTGCTCGCCGATCAGACGCTCGAACCAGTCGGGGTGACGCTCGGCGAGCGTCTTGGTGACGACGTTGCTGCGCGGCTTCAACTCCGCCGTACAGAAAACCTTGAGATAATTGTCGATACGCTCGCGTCCGGCCGACGCGCGTGCTGTCTCGAGCACCGCGATATGGTTCTTGTCGGACTTCGATCCGCTCTCGAGCATCTCGATCAGCGCCGGCCATTCGGCCGCCGGGATCAAAGAATGCGAAAAGAACTCCTGCTCGACCGATTCAATCGTGTCGTTGGGAGCAAGGTCCAGGATATTTGACAGTTCGGCGATTGCCGCGTCGATACTGCCCGTGCGCTCGATCCAGGCGACCAGCGCGTCGCGGTCGGCGATCGCATCGTTGACGACTTCCTTGAACGTCTGATCGGCGGCGACCACGATGGCGGTCGAAAGCGCCTTGCCGAGCGCGCTCGAAGGCGCGGCGGAAGCTTCCAGCAGCACGTCTAAAGTCAACGTGTCTAGAAGCTGCGTCGTCGAAGCCTCGTCCAGCACGGTGAAGCGCGCCGCGACATTGGCCTCGAACGGGAACTGGTGCAGCAGCCGGGTGCTGAAGGCATGGATGGTCTGCACTTTCAGGCCGCCCGGCGTCTCCAGCGCCGAGGCGAACAGGCGGCGCGCTTGTGCGCGTTTCTTCGCATCGGCGATTTGTCCGGTCGAGAGCTTGATCTTGTCGTCGAGCACGGCGTCGTCGAGCGTAGCCCATTCCGCCAGCGTGCCGAAGACGCGGTTTGCCATATTGGCGGCGGCGGCCTTGGTGAAGGTGATGCAAAGGATCTTGGCCGGGTCGACGCCGCGCAGCAGCAGGTTGATCACGCGCTGCGCAAGGACGTGGGTCTTGCCGGAGCCGGCATTGGCTGAGACGAAAGCCGACACGTTCGGGTCGGCGGCTTCGATCTGCACGCGGCTGACGTCGGGCGGGATGATGCGCGGCGCGTTCATGGCAGTTCGCTCTCGTCCTCGCCGCCGGCGAGCGACCATTCCTTCACGCGGGCGAGGTGGTCGTAATCGCCGTAGCGGCGGGTCTTCCACATAGGGCTGAGCATCGACAGATAAGGTGTCGCCTCATCCTCGAATTGTGTGGCTAGGCCCTTGAGCTTGGCTAATGCGTGGTCGGCTTGCGTGTCGGGGTTGCCTTCCTTGAATTCGATCGGGCACGGCTTGCCGGCTTCCTGGCCGCCCTTCAGCGTCACGTAAGCGATTTCGCTTACCGGGCCGGCGGCAAGATTTCCGAATTTTCCGGCCCGCAAGATAGCGGCTTCCAGTGTCAGTTGCGGCGCCAAGCCGATACGCACCTGCTTCTCGGTACGGACGGCGCCGGTCTTGTAGTCGATGATGGCGTAGCTGCCGTCCAAGCGAAGCTCGATTCTGTCGGCAATGGCCGATAGCGTGAATTCGCGTTTGCCGATCGGGAACGTCAACTCTCCACGAATTTCCGCATGCAACGTTGCGATGCTCGCGCGTCGCTCCTTGTCCCACGGCGCGAACCAATGTGCGATCCGTATAAAGCGCGGCCACCAGAACGCGCGCGCTTCCGGAAAATCGGCCAGCGGGGCGAAATGTTCTTCGCCGAACTTGCGTAATTCCGCCACCGGATCGGCCGGAAGGCCGGCGGCAAAATGACTGGTGAAATCGCCAATGGCGCCATGGATGACGTTGCCGCGGTCGCGCGCGCCGGGCGGGGTGTCCACCAGATCGAGCACCTGTAGACGGAGAATATATCTGGCGTAGATCGTGTAGGGGTCGCGCAGCCAGTCCTCGATGGCGGTCACCGATAGTCGAGAAGGACGCGCCGCCAACGGCGGCTTAGGTGCGGGGCGTTGGGTGGCTTTCACCTGCGCCGGATGGTCAAGCGCGCGCGCATAATCGAGATACTGTGTGCCGCGCTTGAGCACATCTTTCCATCTCTCATTCCCGGCCAGTGCCGCAATGCGTTGCACGAAGCGCGAGGTCACCGTCGGCGCGCCGGCGACTTTGGCGGCGCGGCTGAGGATGACTTCCTTGGCGCCGAGAAGTTGCGCGAAGTCGTGCGCCGAGAGGCCGATGCGGCGTTCCGGCGGATCAAGCCCGAGATCGCGGCGCATCGGGCGGCTGAGCCAAGGATCGCTGCGCGTTTCGGGCGGCCAGGTCGCTTCGTTGAGCCCGCCGAGCACGACCCGGTCGATCGATTGCAGGCGTGCTTCCAGCGGGCCGAAGATGCGCACGCGCGCATCACCGATCTCCGGTCGCCGCACCACCCGGTCACTGATGGTGGCGTGGAAGAGTTCGGCATAGTCGCTCTTGGCGGCCGCAAGGCCAGCCGCGGCGGCGCTGGCGGCAATTTCCTCGAATACGCGCGCGAGCGCCGTGCCGTCATTGCCGGCAAAGGTGGCGACCTCGGCGGTGGCGTCGCGCCCGAGCGCGGCAAGGACTTCGCTGTGGCGGGCAGCAAGCTGGCTCAGCGGATGATCGCCGGCTTTCAGCGTTTCCAGCGGCTCCAAGGCGGCACTAAGGCGCGCGATTAATTCGGCGGCAACGTCAAATTGATCATCTTCGATCAGCCAGCGCGGATCGTTGCGGTGAAGCTGGTCGCGGTTCTCGCGAAACGTCTGCAACGCATGCGCAAGCCCGTCGCTGCCGGGGCGCGGCCGCGGCCCGCGCAGCACTGCGCGCTCCAGCGTGGCGATGGCGGCACTATGCGCGCCTGCCGCGGCGCCCAGCCGCAGCAGCGGATGTTTCAAGAGCGCTAGCAGTGTCACCGGCTCCAGGCCGCCGAGGGCTGCCTGCGCGGCGAGCCGCGCGAACACGCCCGCTTTGGTGTCGGCCAGAGAATCGCCGCCGGAATCGTCGAACTTGACCTGCCAACGCTCCAGTGCTGTCAGCACGCGGCGCGCCAGCGCGCGGTCTGGCGTCACCAGAGCGGAGGTCTTGTTCCCGGTCTCCACCGCTTCGCGCAAGGCGACCGCGATGGCGAGCGCTTCTT
This sequence comes from uncultured Alphaproteobacteria bacterium, assembly GCA_963741115.1. GTDB lineage: Bacteria > Pseudomonadota > Alphaproteobacteria > Rhizobiales > Xanthobacteraceae > Pseudolabrys. The sequence goes on from CAVUGR010000006.1 coordinate 222,761, forward strand.
CCTCGGGATTGGCAGCCTCGATCATGGCGACCGAGGCAAGCGCCTTGCCGGCGGCGGTTTCGAAAACCTGCGTGTTGCGGCGCGCCTGCCAGCGTTCCGTGGTGGCAGCCGGGCGCAGTGCCTCGGACACCAGCATTTCGCGTCCGTGCGCTTGCGGCGCGTGCATTTGCACCACATCGCTACGCGTAATGCCGATGCGCGCGAGTAACGCCTGCATGGCGAATTGTGCGTGGCCGGCGGCGGGCGCGCCGTCGTAAGCCTTGTCGTCGGCATCGCCGGCAATCAATTTCCAGGACGCATCGTCGAGATCCATGTCGAGGCCGGGCAGCACCACAGCGCCATGCGGTAAGCCGGCAATGGTGGCGAGCAGCTTGGCGGTGGCCGGCATCGAGCCGGTGGAGCCGGCGGCGATCACCGGCGCGTCGCTGTGGGCGAGCCGCTTTGCTTCGGCCTCGATCAACTGGTCGCGCCGCTCGGCCAATTCAATCGCGCCGCGTTCGGCGCGGATGTGCGGCCAGGTCTCACGCGCGATTTTGAGAAAGCGCAGCGACTTCTGCCAATACTCGTCGAGGTCGTCTGGCACCAGGCCGTCGAGCCAGTCCCAGCTCACCTGCCGCGTGGTCATGTCATCCATCAGGCGGGCGAGATCGTCGGCCAGTCCCAACGCGGCCGACGGCGTATTGGCGATCAGGTCTGCACCCGCGGCGCCGCGCACTTCCGGCGAATTCGCCCATTTGAGAATGAGTTCGGCCAGCAGCAGGCGGCGCTCGAGCGGCGCGATTGCTGGCGGCAAGGAAAGCGCCACCTCGGCGAGTTCGCCGGTTACGGCCTCGGCGAAGGCGATCTCGTCTTCGTCGATGTCGCCGAGCGGAACGATGCGCGGCAGGATGGCGGCATCGCCGTCGAGCGCATTAAGGAACGCATCGCGGGCGAGGCGGCAGGCGCGCCGCGTCGGCAGATAGAGCGTGGCGCGGGCGAGCTCCAGCGGCTCGCGCGAGGCCGGAAAGCCGGGCACCAGCGTACCGGAACGCAACGCGTCGATCAGCACCGGCAAAAACGGCGCCGAGGCGGGGATGCTGAAGACGTTGGGTTTTGTGGTCGGCATGTTGGCAGAGTGTCATCGCCCGGCTTGACCGGGCGAACCAGTATTCACCGATGAATCGTTTGATTCCTCAGACTACCCTATCCGAGGTGGATACTGGATGCCTCGCTTTCGCGGGGTATGACCGCAAAAAGCTACCCCGTGCTCGCCTTGATCGCGGCCTCGGCCTCCGCAATCGCCTCGGGCGTGCCGACATGCATCCACAGGCCCTCCAGCCGCAGTCCGGAGAGCCGCCCGGATTCGGCGGCGCGGTCGAACAACGTGGTGAGCGAGAATTCGCCCTGCGGGCTGCCTTCGAACAGCGCGGGCGAAAGTATTGCGGCGCCGGCAAAGACGAAAGGCGCGACCTCGCGTTCGGCGCGACGGCGCAGCAGACTGTCGGCGGCGAAGGCGAAATCGCCGCGTCCGGAATAGCCGATGCTGTTGGCGGTCGGCGCCAGCAGCAGCAGCGCGTCCATGCGGGCCGGATCGAAGGCATCCGCCAGGCGCGCGAGGTTCGGCTTCACGCCGTCGATCCAGATGGTGTCGGCGTTGAGATAGAAGAATGGCGCGTGCCCAAGTTCCGGCAGCGCCTTCACCACGCCGCCGCCGGTGCCGAACAGCAACCCGCGCTCGTCGGAGATGACGATTTTTGGGCGCGCGCGGTTTGCCAGATGCGCGATGATTTGCTCGCCGAGGTAATGCACATTCACCACCGCGCGCTCGACGCCCGTGCTGCCCAGACGGTCGAGCACATGATCGAGCAACGGTTTGCCGGCGACCTGCACCAGCGGCTTCGGCATAATGTCGGTGAGCGGACGCATGCGCGTGCCCATGCCGGCGGCCAGCACCATCGCGGATTTGGGAATTGTGATGGTCATGTTTTGAGGGCCGGCACGTTGGCGCGATACCACGCGTTGAGCGGCGCCAGCGCCGGATGCGCCAGCGAGCGCTGCAAGTACGCCCATACGCGCGGCAGATGACGCAAATATTGCGGCTTGCCGTCGCGCCGCTCGAGCCGCGCGAAGATGCCGAGAATCTTGGAGGCGCGCTGCGCGGCCAGCGTGGCGTAGGCGCGAGCGAAACCGGAGGCATCGAAGCCAGCATCGCGGCCGAGACGTGCGCGGGTGTAGCGCGACAGCAGCGCGATCTCGAGCGCCTCCGGCACGTCGACGCGCGCATCCTGCAGCAGCGAGGCGAGATCGTAGGCTGCCGGCCCCATCACCGCGTCCTGGAAATCCAGCAGCCCGATGCGCGCCACGCCCTCACGGTTTGGAAGCCACAGCAGATTGGGTGAGTGAAAATCGCGCAGCACCCAGGTTGGCGCGGCTTCGATCGCGGGCGACAGCGCATCGCGCCAGAGCGCGGCGTAGGCGTCGCGCTTGGTGCCGGAAATCGCGGCATCGAGTTTGGGTAGATACCAGTCGATCAGCAATTCCACTTCGATCAGCAGTGCCTCCAGATCGTAGCGCGGCAGCCGGTATTCGACGCCCGGATCCACGTTGAGCACGTCGCTGAGCGGCAAGCGATGCAGCGCCGCCAGCAGATCGGCCGCCGCCGCGTAGCGTTCCTCGATCGGCGCCGGCGGGTCGCCTGCCACCACCAACTCATTGCCGAGGTCTTCGATCACCAGTAGCCCGGCCTCGCGGTCGGCGGCAAGAATCGTCGGCGCCGAAAACCCGTGCTCGCGCAAGCCCAGCGCCATGGCGACGAACGGCGTCACGCTTTCGGCCAGATGCGCGATCGCGCTGTATGGCTTGCCATCGCGTACCGGTGGCCCGTCCGGCCGGCGCGGCGAATTCATGAACATGAAGGACTTTCCCTGGAGCGCCAGCCGCTCATAGGAGCGCGTCGAGGCGTCGCCCTGGATGCGCCGCCGCGCGGCCCGGCCAAATCCGGCGCGTTCGAGAAATGTCCGGATGGCGGCGATGCGTTCGGCGCGCGGAGCAAACGTGCCGTAACCGGTGACGCGCGCATGACGGAACGTTTCGCCTTGCTGCGGCGCCAGCGTGAACGCGATATCCAACCGGTCGGCCGGCAGGAAATTGGCGGCGCGATCCGGCCATTCCAGCAGCGTCACGGCGCTCTCGCCCAGATCCTCGAAGCCGAGTTCGGCCAGCTCCGCCGGACCCGAGAGCCGGTAGAGGTCGGCGTGCACCAGGGTAAAGCGCGGCAATTCGTAGGCCTGCATCAGCGTAAATGTGGGGCTAGGCACCTCGATCGCCTCGTTGCCGCCGAGATGGCGAATGAGAGCGCGGGCAAAGGTGGTCTTGCCGGCACCGAGGTCACCGGAGAGCGTGATCAGGTCGCCGGGCTCGATACTTGCTGCGATGTCTACCATCAGCCGGCGCGTGGCCTGCTCGTCGGCAAGCGCCACCGTGAAGCTAGAGCCGCCGGAACTGGTGGGAAACATCGAATCATCTGCCCTGTGCCGGAACCTTATAAGCGGCGCGGGCGGCGATGCGCCAGTTGAGAAGGCGCACCGGAGGATATGCGGACCAGGCGCCGCGGTGTAATAAAGCAAGCGGCCTACGCCGCGGTTTGCTTTCTGGCCTGTTCGACCGGGAACACGCAGGTCACCGTCGTGCCGTGACCGAGCGTCGAATCGATCGTCACGCTGCCGCCGTGCAATTCGACGAACGAGCGCACCAGCGAGAGCCCTAGGCCGGTGCCGCGGTGCTGCGAGCCCATCGAGTCGGTCTCGAACATCTCGAATACGCGGTCCTGTTTGTCGGGCGGAATGCCGGGGCCGTGGTCGGTGACCGTGAATACCACGGTGTCGGCACGCCGCTCGGCCGACAGCGTGACGGTCTCCCCCGCCGGCGAGAAGCCGACCGCGTTGGACAACAGGTTGAAAAGAATCTGCCGCAGCCGCCGCTCGTCGGCGTTGAAGCTGCCGATACCGGGCGCGGTGTCGATCTCGAGCTTGAGATTGTTCTTGACCAGGCGATCCTGCACGCCCTCGGCCGCCGCATCCATGCTGGCGCGGATGTCCACATCGCTCAAGGTCAGCGACATGGCGCCGGCGTCGATGGTGGCCAGGTCCAGAATATTGTTGATGATCGCCAACAGCGCGTTGGTCGAGGTGGTGAGGTAGCCGAGATATTCACGCTGCTTGTCGGTGAGCGAGCCGAAGGCGGGATCGCCGAGGAAATGCGCGAAGCCGATGATGTTGGTGAGCGGCGAGCGCAGCTCGTAGGACACGTGATGCACGAACTCGATCTTGATGGTGTCGGCGGCCTCCAGCGCTTCGTTCTTCTCGCGCAGTGCGCGTTCGACGTTCACCGTGTCGCTCACGTCCTGGAAGGTGACCAGCGTGGCGCCATCCGGCAGCGGCATGGTGGTCATGTCGATCATCATGCCGTCGCGCCGCTCGATACGCGCGACGATCGGGTCGCGATTGTCGATGGCGGTAACCGCGCCGCGCAGGTCGCGCCACACCCTATTGTCGTCATGCAGTGCCTGGCACCAGGCGGTGATCGCCTCGATATGCGGGTGCTGATCAAGCGCTTCGGCAGCAAGCTTCCACATGCGCTGGAACGCCGGATTGTGCAGCCGCACGCGGCCGTCGCTGCCGAACACCGCGACCGCTTCCGCCAGATGGTCAAGGGTTTCGCTCTGCACCTTGATCAGGGCGTCGTAGCGGCGGTGCATGTCGAGCCGCTCGGTGACGTCGTCATAGAGATAAGTAACGCCGCCTTCCGGATTGGGCGCGGTGACCACGCGCAGCGTGCGCCCGTCCGGCAGGTGCCACAAATGCTCCTGCGGCTCGACCGCGCGATAGGCCTCGTACAGTTGCTGTTTCCACTGCCGGAAGTCCTGCTCCTCCGGCACCTGGTGGCTGGTGCGTAAAGTGTCGAGCACGGCGCTGTCAGTCGGCGTCTGCTCGAGGAAGCCGGCGTCGAGCGCAAACAGCGAGCGGAAGGCGGTATTGTAGAAGACGAGCTTGCGGTCGGCATTGAAGATGGCAACGCCGGTCGTCAACTGATCGAGCACGCGGCGATCCGCTTCGATCATGCGCGTGAGTTCGGCGCGCATTGCCTCGACTTCAGTGCGGTCGATGGCCATGCCGGCGCTGCCGGCGCCGCTCGGCGCATCCACCACGTCGAAGATTCGGCGCTCGCCCGCCGCGATCGCCGGCAGCCGTCCGGCGAAAGCCTCACCGGCGCCACGGGCTTGGCTGAGCTCGTCGCGCGCGGCGCGGTCGAGCAATTCCAGTTCGCGCGCGACCGCGCTGGTGGTATCCTCGGCTTCCACCGCGCGGGCATAGGCGGCATTCACGAAAATCAGCCGGCCGTTCTGGTCGCGCGCCCAAACGGGGGCGGGCAGCGAATCGAGCAGCGCCCTCATGGTCTCGACGTCGCCCATCAGCTTGTCGTGACGGGCGGCCAGATCCATGAGCTCCTGCTCGATGCCGCTGACGTCGCGCAACCGCAGGATGGCGCTGCCGCCGACCGCGCGGCCTTCCGCCTCGATCGGGCGCTTGGTGGTGGTCGTGGTGAGCGTCATCACGAAGCCGCGGCCGTCGCTGCGCAGCGTCTCGACCGCCTGCTCCATGCGCTGCGCCGCCGCCGGCTCCAGCCAGCTGCCGAAGGCGAGCACGCGCTCGGCGACGCCGCCCGGCACAATGAGAGCGGTGTCGCCGCGGATTTCCGGCCGGTCGGTGCCCGCAGCCCACGCCACCAGCACCTCCGGCTCCGACAGCAGCAGCGCCCGCAGCCGTTCGAGCTCAGCGTGCATTTCCCGGGTTTCGTCGCGCGCCGCAGTTTCGAACCGGTCGGCGTGGGCGCGCGTGCGCACCAGCACGATGGTGGCGAGGATTGCGAAGCAAAGCAGCCCGAGCGTCAGCGTGAGCGTGGCGATTTCCTGGCGGCCAAACGCCGCGATGCCGCGATGAACAACATCGATTACGCCAAGCGCAGGGCCGTCGTCAGCCCGCGCCGGCGTACCGAGCGCGACGCAAAGATTAGCGATCGCGAAGGCGGCGAGGAATCCGCCCCGCCTCGGACGAGAACCCTCGTTCGCCGTCCGGATTGTCTCCGGCATTCAGCCATGCCCCAGGGATGCGAAAGGCGTGCGCCACGCCGCTATCGCGAATCGCTGGACTTTACCCTCAAGGGGAATCGCGCCGAAAGAGTCCAGACCGTGAACGGAGAAAGGCTTTGGCCGTACGTAGTCTTTATTTCAGCGCTTCCGCCCGCCGCGTCATGTCCTCGACATTGATGCGGCCGAGGGCCGTGGCGAAAGTGCGTTCGGCTTCGGCCAGCGCCGGCCGCACCACGTCATCGATCAAGGTCGAAGCTGGCAATGTCGGCTCGTCGGCCTCTTCCGCGCTGCCGGCGGCGTGCAATATCTCTTCGGCCGTAATGCGCTTGTGCTCGCGCGCGAGCTCGTAGCCGCCATGCGGTCCCCGAATTCCTTTCAGGATGCCGTCGCGCACCAAGGCTTGCAAAACCGGTTCAAGATGGCGGGGCGGAAGTCTATGCCGCGCGGCCAGCGCCTTGGCCGAGACTGGCCGGCCGCGGGCATTGATGGCGACATCGATAACAGCGGCAATGGCAAGGATGCCCTTGCGGGATACCAGCGGCATGGACGGCGCCCGTCACGAAGAATAGAAGTGGTATTAGGCTACAGTCGACCAGCCGTCCAGCCATCAATGGAAAACTCTACGCTTCAACCTCCGGTGGAGCCGAATCCGCCCATGCCTCGTGAAGTCTCGTCGAGTGAAGTGACCTCGCGCAGCTGCACACGCGTTACGGGCGCGATTACCATCTGTGCTATGCGCATCCCGCGCGTGATGGAAACCGATTCGGCACCGAGATTTACAAGCAGCACCTGTATTTCACCGCGGTAGTCGGCATCGACGGTGCCGGGTGCATTGAGCACCGTGAGGCCATGGCGGCTTGCCAGGCCCGAGCGCGGCCGCACCTGCGCTTCGTATCCGCCGGGGAGCGCGATCGCGATGCCGGTCGGTATAAGCGCACGCGCATTCGGCGCGATCGTCACCGGCGCGCCGGCGGACACCGCGGCGAAGAGATCGAGGCCGGCGGCAAGCGCGCTCTGATAGGCCGGCAACGGAAGATCATTGCCGTGCGCCAGCCGCGTGATGCGGACTTCGGTTGTGTTCAGGTGTCTGCTCCGTCAAATCCGTCTGCAATGCGCGCGATCAGCATGGCGGCCACATCTTCCTTCGACTGCGGCGGCCAAGGCTCGATGCCCTCAGGCGTCACCAGTTGAATGGTGTTGCGGTCGCCGCCCATGATTCCAGTTTGTGGCGAGACGTCATTGGCGAGGATCCAGTCGCAGCCCTTGCGCGCCAGCTTGGCTTTGGCATTGGCCGCGACATTTTCGGTTTCCGCGGCAAAGCCGATCACTAGTTTCGGCCGTTGCGTCTTGCGTTTGGCGATTGTTGCGAGGATGTCGGGATTTTCCACGAGCGGCAAGTCGGGCGTCGCCTGGCCGGGTTTCTTCTTGATCTTTTGTTCGCCGGCATTGGCGACGCGCCAGTCGGCGACCGCCGCGGCAAAGATCGCCACATCCGCCGGCAGGGCCTGTTCGACGGCATGCAACATGGCACGTGCGGTTTCCACGTGCATGACACTGACGCCGGGAGGATCGGGCAGGTTCACCGGCCCGCTGATCAGCACCACATCGGCGCCGGCGGCCGCGGCGGCCGCGGCGATGGCGTGGCCCTGCTTGCCGGAGGAGCGATTGGCGATGTAGCGCACCGGATCGATCGGCTCGTGCGTTGGGCCGGAGGTCACCAGCACGCGCTTGCCTTGCAGCGGGCGCGGGACATTTGCCGCGAGAAGTTTTTCCGCGGCGGCGGCGATCTCCAGCGGCTCGGCCATGCGCCCGGTTCCGCGCTCGCCCAATTCTGCCATCTCGCCGGCATTGGGACCGACCAGCGCCGCGCCGTCGGCAATGGCGCGCGCCAGATTGCGCTGCGTCGCTTTATTGGACCACATGTGTGGGTTCATCGCCGGCGCCAGCAGGATTTTCGCATTCGTCGCCAGCAGCACGGTGGTGGCGAGATCATTGGCGTGACCATTGGCCAATTTCGCCATCAGGTCGGCGGTCGCCGGCGCGACCACAATCAGATCGGTCTCGCGCGCGAGCCGGATGTGGCCGACGTCGAATTCGCCGGCCGGATCGAACAGATAGGTGAATACCCGCTCGCCGGTAATGGCACCGGCCGACAGCGGCGTGACGAAATGCTCGGCCGCCTTGGTGAGAATGCAGCGCACCGCGATGCCGCGCTCTTTCAGGCGCCGGATGAGATCGAGCGATTTGTAGGCGGCGATGCCGCCGCCGATGATCAGCAGTACGCGCTTGGTCCCGGCCGCAGGCTTGGCCTCGGCGCGGCGCGGCGATGTCGGCGCCGGCGGATGGATCGTCTCCAGCGCTTCCGGCCCGCTTTCCTCGGCCGCCGACTTCAAAATCGTGCGCACCTCGTCCTCGACCGAGCGGCCGCTGCGGGCCGCGCGCAGCCGCAGAAGCTTCTTCAGTCGCTCGTCGAGCTGCCGGACGGTCAGGGAGGCCATGCGAAATCCGTCATGTCTCGAATAGCTTAGCTCGTCGATGATCGCATTGCAATCAATGCAATCAGAGCGGTCCCTTGACCGGCAAGGCGTCTTTATGTAGTTAACCGAAAGGTTATTTAACTACTCGGTTCATAAAGGCCACGACAGCCATGCCGACCGACCGTCTCAGCGTCACCTTCTCCGCTCTCTCCGATCCCACGCGGCGCGCCATTCTGGCGCGGCTCGCGCTCGGGGAAACCTCGGTGTCGAAACTGGCCGAGCCGTTCGCCATGAGCCTGCCGGCGGTTTCCAAGCATCTCAAGGTGCTGGAGCGCGCCGGCCTCATCACGCGCGGGCGCGACGCACAGATGCGGCCCTGCAAGATCGAAGCAACCGCGCTAAAAGCCGCCGACGACTGGCTCGAGGATTACCGGCGGCTCTGGGAGCAGCGCCTCGATCGGCTCGACGATTATCTGAAAACCTTGCAAGCCACGGAGAAGAAACGTGAGCGAAAGAAGTAGCATCGACCTCGAACGCGACCCGCGTTCGATCATCGGCACGCGCGTGTTCGAGGCGCCGCGCGCTCTGGTGTTCCAGGCCTTCTCCGATCCGAAACATTTGGCGCAGTGGTGGGGCCCGACCGGCTTTACGACGACGACACATGCCTTCGATTTCAGGCCCGGCGGCGTCTGGCGCTTCGTGATGCATGGGCCGGACGGCCGCGACTATCAGAACCGCGTCACCTATGACGAAATCGTTCCGCCCGAACGCATCGTCTACCGCCACGGCGGCGGCGACGATGTCGAGCCGGTGCAGTTCAACACCACCGTCATTTTCGAGGATCTCGGAGGCAATATGACGCGCATCACCTGGCACGGGCGCTTCCCGTCGGCGGCCGAACGCGACCGCGTGATCAACGAATACGGCGCCGACAAGGGCCTCGAACAAACCATGGCACGCCTGGCGGAACATTTGGCGGCATCGGGGAAAGGCTGAATGTTCCGGCGATCACGCCAGTTCGCGCAGGGCGGCGCGCAATTCGCCGGAACTACAGCCGGTAATCCGGCGTTCCGTTTGCGTGTGGGCGCGCTTCCAAATCGGGAACGCCTTGGCCAGCAAGGCGCGGCCGGAAGGGGTGATTGTCAGCCGCCGGCCTCGTTTGTCGGCCTTGTCGATCGCAACCTTCACCAGGCCGCGCCGCTCGAGCGGCTTGAGATTGGCGGTCAAGGTGGTGCGGTCCATGGCCAGAAGCTCCGCGACACTGCCGATGCTCGGCGGTTCCGGACGATTGAGCGACGTCAACAGCGAGAATTGTCCATGCGTCAAATCGAGCGGCCGCAACACGTCGTCGAAGTGCCGCGCCAGCGCGCGCGCGGCCCGCTGCACATGCAAACACAGGCACGTGTCGCGAACGATATGGGTGATGGCGAACGGCAATTCCTGAATTTGCTTTGCGCGGGTTGACATGGGTCATAATATGTTGATATCAACCTAATTGTCAATGCAATCCCTGTGGAGGAAAACATCATGCAAGTCCAGCAAGTTCAGCCTTATTTGTTCTTTGACGGCCGCGCCGAAGAGGCGATCGATTTCTACAAGAAGACGCTCGACGCCAAGGTGACGATGCTGATGCGCTTCAAGGAGGCGCCCGATCAGACGATGTGCGCGCCCGGCTCCGAGAACAAAGTCATGCACGCTTACGTCAACATCGGTGAGACCGGCGTCATGATTTCCGACGGCCGCAACACCGGGCAGCCGAAATTCGAAGGCTTTGCGCTGTCGATTGCGACGAAGACCGAGGCCGAGGCCGACAAGCTTTTCAACGCACTGGCCGACGGCGGAAAAATCACCATGCCGCAGACCAAGACATTCTTCTCGCCCCGCTTCGGCATGTTGGCCGACAAGTTCGGCGTGAACTGGATGATTCTGGTGGCGCAGTAAACGCTGCTGCGGAATGGATTCGACAGCAGGGGGAGGACAAAGGTGACGGCAATAAATGGGACGACCAGCAAAGACTTTGTTCTTTCTCGCGTTTTCGACGCGCCGCGCGACTTGGTGTGGCAATGCTTCACCCAACCCGAGCGCATGAAGCAATGGTGGGGCCCCAAGGGCGTCAAGATCCTCAAGTCGCAAATGGATTTGCGCGTCGGCGGCACCTACCACTACGGAATGCAGACGCCGGACGGCAATGTGATGTGGGGCAAGCAAGTCTACCGCGAAATCACTCCACCGGAGCGCCTGGTGCTTATCAATTCATTCTCCGATGAAGCCGGAGGCCTGGCACGGCACCCGCTGGCGCCAACGTGGCCGATCGAGACGTTCTCGGTCTTCACCTTCGAGGAGCTGCCGGACGGTAAGACCAGGTTCACCGTGCGCTGGTCGCCGCACAACGCGACCGAAGAAGAGCGCAAGACCTTCGATGCGGGTCACGCCGGCATGACCGGCGGCTGGACGGGCACCATGGAGCAACTCGAAGCCTATCTGGCGACCACGAAATAATCGTAGAGGAGAGATCATGCAGCTCGCCGCGAAATCAATTGCCGCCTGCCTGTGGTTCGACACGCAAGCCGAAGAGGCGGCCAAGTTCTACGTGTCAGTGTTCAAGAATGGAAAGCTCGGCAAGATCAGCCGTTACGGCAAAGCTGGCCAGGACGTGCACGGCAAGAAAGAAGGCTCGGTGATGGTCGTCGAGTTCGAGCTCAACGGGCAGAAGTTCACCGCGCTCAACGGCGGCCCGCAATTCAAGTTCGACGAGGCCGTGTCGTTCCAGGTCATGTGCGATACGCAAGAAGAGATCGACTATTTCTGGAGCAAGCTGACGGAGGGCGGGCAGGAGGGGCCTTGCGGCTGGTTGAAGGACAAATATGGCCTGTCCTGGCAGGTGGTTCCGTCCGTGATTCCAATGATGATGACGGATCCCGACGGCCAAAAGTCGGACCGCGTGATGAACGCGTTCCTCAAGATGAAGAAGCTCGATCTCGAAACGATAACGCGTGCTTATGAGGGGCAGGGCGCATGAGCGGTGCAGTTGGGGAGACCGCTGCGACCTTCGGCGAGGGAACCGTCACGCTCACCCGCGTGTTCGACGCGCCGCGCGCGCTGGTGTGGCAGGCCTGGACCGATCCGAAAAGGATGGCGCAATGGTTCGGCCCGCGCGATTTTACAAATCCGGTGGTCGAGCTGGATGTGCGCGTCGGCGGCGCCCTGCGCATCGTGATGCGTGGGCCGAGTGGCACCGACTATCCAATGAAGGGCGTGTTTACCGAGGTCGTTCCGCCTGAGCGGCTGGTATTCAACAATATCGCGGTCGACATGGACGGCAATCATCTGCTGGAAAGCGAGACCACGGTCACCTTCGCCGGGCAGGGCGGCAAGACCAGGTTGACGTTGCACACGCATGCCGTCGGCCGCGTCCCGATCGCCAGGCAGATGCTGGCCGGCATGGAAGTTGGCTGGACGCAGAGCATCGACAAGCTGGAAGAGCTGGTGGCAAAGGGCTGAGACACCGCGTCTTCCGCTACACCAGCAGCCACACGATCCAGGCCAACAGAGCGGCGATCGCCCACAGCGCGAATGCGCTCCAGCGCGTACGGCGCGCTTCGGCCGCGCCGATCGCCGCCACCGTCTCGGGCGAAAGCACCAGCCCGTCACGGGTGATGGTATCGAGCTGATCGAGCAGCGATCCGGCGCGGCCGAGCATCGATGGAACCTGGCCGAGGAAGCGGCCGATCTCGCCGGCGCCTTCGGCGACGTCTTCCAGCTTTCCGACCGGCCCGAGATTGCGCTCGATCCATTCACGCACAACGGGGTCGGCCACGCTCCACATGTCGAGCTTGGGATCGAGCGTGCGCGCGACGCCTTCCACCACCACCATGGTCTTCTGCAGCAGCAGCAGTTCGGGCCGCGTGCGCATGTCGAACAGGCCGGTGACCTCGAACAGCAGCATCAGCAGCTTGGCCATCGAGATGTCTTCGGCGGTGCGGTTGTGGATCGGCTCGCCGATGGCGCGGATTGCCTGCGCGAAGGCCTCGACCGAATGGTGGCGCGGCACGTAGCCGGCGTCGAAATGCACCTGTGCGGTGCGCTGGTAATCGCGGGTGATGAAGCCGAACAGAATCTCGGCCAGGAAGCGGCGCTCCTTGGGGCCCAGCCGTCCCATGATGCCGAAGTCGACCGCAACGAGCCGGCCCTCGGCGTCGACGAATAGATTGCCCGGATGCATGTCGGCGTGGAAAAAACCGTCGCGTAGTGCGTGCCGCAGGAAGCTCTGGATCACCTTGTGGCCGAGCGCCGGCAAATCGATGCCGCGCGCTTCGAGCGCGGCGCGGTCGTTGAGCGGGGTGCCGTCGATCCATTCCAGCGTTAGCACGCCGCGCGCGGTGCGATCCCAGTCCACGCCTGGCACCTGGAAGTCCAGATCCTCGCGCGTGTTCTCCGCCATTTCGGAGAGTGCTGCCGCCTCTAGGCGGAAATCCATTTCCATCGCGACCGAGCGGGCGAGCGTCGCCACCGCCTCGACCGGGCGCAGCCGCTGGGCTTCGAGCGAATGCATTTCCGCCTTGCGCGCAAAATAAAAGAATGCGTCAAGGTCGACCTTGAAGCGGCGCTCAACGCCAGGCCGCAGGATCTTCACCGCTACCGCTTTGCGGCTGCCGTCCTCTTCGACTTCGGCGCGATGCACCTGAGCGATCGAAGCCGCGGCGACGCTGGGTCCGAAGCTCGCATAGACATCGCGTAGCGGCTTGCCGAAGGCGGCAGCGACCGCGGCTTCCGCCTGCGCTTGCGGAAACGGCGACATCTTGTCTTGCAGGCTTTCGAGATCGTGCGCGATTGTGGCGCCGACCACGTCGGGCCGCGTGGCCATGAACTGGCCGAGCTTGACGTAAGTCGGCCCGAGTTTGGTTAGCGCGGCGGCGAGCCGGCCAGGACCGTCCTTTGTGCCGTCCTTGGCCGTGGGTCGTTCGACCAGGCGCGCCAGCGCGATTGCCGCGCGTGCCGGCAGCGGCAGCGGGCGGGTGTCGATCAGCGCAAAGACGCCCTCGCGCGCGAACACAAAGCCGGCGTGGCCGAGACGGAAGAGGTGGGCGAGGCCTGAGATCACAACTTCCAGCCCGAATGCAGCGCCACCACGCCGCCGGTCATGGCCGTGAACGAGACGCGCCGGAAACCGGCTGCCTCGATCATCTGCGCGAAGGCCTTCGGCTTGGGAAACTTGCGGATCGATTCCACCAGATATTGGTAGGCCTCGCGGTCGCCGGTCACCGCTTCGCCGACGCGCGGGATCACGCGGAACGAATAAAGCTCGTAGAGCTTGTCGAGACCCGGCACGTCCACGCTGGAGAATTCCAGGCACAGGAAACGTCCGCCGACTTTCAGCACGCGAAAGGCCTGTGCGAGCGCGCGCTCGATGCGCGGCACATTGCGGATGCCGAAGGCGATGGTGACGCAATCGAAGCTGCGGTCGGGATAAGACAGCTCCTCGGCATTGCCTTGCTCGAAACGCACGATGTCGTCATATCCGCGTTGGCTGCCGAGTTCGCGGCCGACGCTGAGCATCTCGGCATTGATGTCGCAGACAGTGACGCGCGTACCGGCGCCGCCGGCCTTGACCACGCGGAACGCCACATCGCCGGTGCCGCCGGCGAGATCGAGCAGCGCGAACGGCCGATCGCTCTTGGGCGGATTGACCGCGGTGACCAGCGCGTCCTTCCAGGCCCGGTGCAGGCCGCCCGACATCAGGTCGTTCATCAGGTCGTAGCGGCGCGCGACCGAATGGAACACGTCGTCCACGAGGCCCTGTTTGTCGGCCAGCGGCACTTCCTTGTCGCCGAAATGGGTCTGTTCGCCGCTGCGGGCCATGAATAATCCTTTGCGGGCAGGACCATAGCGCGGGAACCCACAGCACGCTATGTGTCCCTGCTGGAGCGGTTAACCATGCCCGAGCTGCCCGAAGTCGAGACCGTGCGCCGCGGCCTGGCACCCGCCATGGAAGGCGCGACGATCAAGAGAGTCGAAGTGCGTCACCGCGGGCTGCGCTGGCCGATAGTGAAGGGCTTCGAAAAGCAGTTAGAAGGCAAGAAAGTCGAGGGGCTCGGGCGGCGCGCAAAATATCTGCTGGCGGATCTGTCGTCGGGCGACGTGCTGGTCATGCATCTCGGCATGTCGGGTTCGTTCCGCGTGGCCCAAAACGGCAGCGAGGGCAAGATCGCGCGCTATCATCACGAGAAAGCGAAAACAGCCGCGCACGACCACGTGGTGTTCCACATGTCGAACGGCGCGACGGTGACTTTCAACGACCCGCGCCGTTTCGGCTCCATGAAGCTGGTGCCGCGCGCCAAGCTCGAGCATGAGCCACTGTTGCGCTCGCTCGGGCCCGAGCCGCTCGGCAACGAGTTCGATGCCGCCATGCTGGCGAAAGCGTGTCAGGCTAAAAAGACCTCGCTCAAGGCCGCGATCAGCGACCAGCGCGTGGTGGCGGGTCTCGGCAATATCTATGTGTGCGAGGCGCTGTACCGCGCGCGGCTTTCCCCAAAGAGGATTGCCTCCACCATCGCCGACCGTTCCGGCAAGCCGAATCGGCGCGCCGAAGCGCTGGTCGATGCCATCAAGGCGGTGCTGCAGGATGCGATCAAGGCCGGTGGCTCCTCGCTGCGCGATCATCGCCGCGCCGACGGCTCGCTCGGCGATTTCCAGCACAATTTCCAGGTCTACGACCGCGAGGGCCAGCTTTGCCCGGACTGCAAGGGCAAGGTCAAACGTATCGTGCAGGCCGGCCGCTCTACGTTCTATTGCCCATCGTGCCAGAAGTAGGCCACGCTACGTCGCTTCAACGCCGGGGTGGATGACATGCGCAGACTTGGCCTCATTCCATTAGCTTTCGCCTGCACGATCACCGCGAGTTTCGCCGTGGATTATCCGGATCACCCGATCCGCTTCATTGTGCCGCAGGCGGCGGGCAGCGCCACCGACACGGTTGCGCGCATTCTCGGGTCCGAACTTGCGAGCGAGTTGGGCCAGCCGGTCATCGTCGATGACCGGCCCGGCGGCGCGCTCACCATCGGCCTCGATCTGGTCGCGAAATCGCCGCCCGACGGCTACACCATCGGCATGGGGCCGATCGGCGCGCTCGCCATCACCCGCCACATGGTGGAGAAGCTGCCCTACGATATCGAGCGCGATTTCCAGCCGATCGCGATGGTCGCGCGCGGGCATCTTATGCTGGCTGTGTCGCCGCAACTGCCGGTCAACTCGATCCAGGAGCTGATCGACTATGCCAAGAAGAATCCCGGCAAGCTCTCGAACGCCTCGTCGAGCAACGGTTCGCCCGGTCACGTCGGCGGCGAACTGTTCAAATACATGACGGGAACGCAAATCGTGCACGTTCCCTATCGCGGCGGCCCGGCGGCGATCAATGATTTGATCGCCGGTCATGTCGATGTGATGTTCGAGAGCCTGCAGTCGATCGCGACCTTTGCCCGCGCCGGCAAGGTGCACGCGCTTGGCGTCAGCGGGGTCAAGCGCTCGCCGGCGTTTCCGGATCTGCCGACCATCGGCGAAACCGTCCCGGGCTATCTGGCCCCGACCTGGACCGGTGTCATCGCGCCGGCCGGCGTCCCGCGCCTTATCGTCGACAGGATGAATGCGGCAATCAACAAGGTGCTCAAGTCGGACCGCTTCAAGGAAAAATTCGCGGTCATCGGCGACGAGCCGGCCGGCGGCACGCCGGAGGATTTCGCGCAGACGATCAAGACCGATTTCGATCAAATGGGCGGATGTCGTCAAACGCTCGGGCGCCAAGCTCGATTGAGATGCCAATTCGTGAGGGACAAGCCAAGGAACTGTCATGACCTACCATAACATCATCGTCGACACACACGGCCGCGTCGGCGTCATCCGGCTCAACCGGCCGCAGGCGCTCAATGCGCTCAACCGCGCGCTGATTACGGAGTTGATTCAGGCGATTGATGTCTTCGAGGCCGACGACGACATCGGCTGTCTGCTGATCACCGGCAACGAGAAGGCCTTCGCCGCCGGCGCCGACATCAAGGAGATGGCGGACAAGACTTTCATCGAGGCCTATCTCGGCGATTTCTGTTCCGACTGGAACGCCGCGGCCGGCGCGCGCAAGCCGATCGTGGCGGCGGTCGCTGGCTTTGCGCTTGGCGGCGGCTGCGAACTCGCCATGCAGTGCGACATCATCATCGCTGCCGATAGCGCCAAATTCGGCCAGCCGGAGATCAAGCTCGGCGTCATCCCCGGCATCGGCGGCACGCAGCGTCTCACGCGCGCGGTCGGCAAGCCCAAGGCGATGGACCTGGTCCTCACCGGCCGCTTGATGGACGCGGCCGAAGCGGAGAAATGCGGGCTGGTAGCGCGCGTGGTTACGGCCGCGGGCCTGATGGATGAGGCGATGAAGGTCGCCGACACGATCGCCGGCATGTCACTGCCCTCGGTGCTGGCCGGCAAGGAAGCGGTCAACGCCGCGTTCGAAAGCTCACTGGCGGAAGGCATGCGGTTCGAGCGCCGCATCTTCCATTCCCTGTTCGCGACGCACGATCAGAAGGAAGGCATGAAGGCCTTCGTCGAGAAGCGGAAGCCGGAGTGGAAGAACCGATAGCCTGTCATGCCCGCGCAAGCGGGCATCCGGCAATCACTGACATGTCGGTATTTACTGGGTCCCCGCTTTCGCGGGGACGACAAAAACTATTTCCTCACGCAGATCATGCGCACCACCGACGTCTTCGCGTCTAAAGATTTGGCGTCGCCGGTCTGCGTCGGCTCGGTCGCGACATTCTGCAGCGTGAGGAAACCGCGGATCGCCTCGGTGTTGACGAGGCGCACGGGCGGCGCGGTCGGCTCGGCACTGGCGAGGATGGCGTTGCGCATTTCCAGCATGCCGAGGAAACGTCCTTGGCCGTCGAGCGCGGCGGCGCCGGAAAATCCGGCCATCGGCACCGGCTGGCGCAATTCGATCGCCGTGCCGTCCACCAGCCGCGCCTTGATCTCTGTCAGCATTCGGTTGCCCTGTTCCTTCGGATCGGGAATGCCGATCAGCGTCAGATCGCCGGTCTTGGGGGCATCCTTCGGCAGCGCCAGCGGCGTAAACTTGCGCGGACCATAAACGCGCAGCAGCGCCAGGCCGGTTTCGGTGTCCTCGGCGATGCGAACGGCATCGCCCAGCCCCGAAGCGACAATCACCTGGCAGCCTTCGGTGAGCCGGCGGTCGGTCACGATGTGGCCTTGCGCGCTCACCACAAGCCCATTGCCGTATTCGACCGATTTCGCCATCGCTGCGAACGGCGCGCTGCGCTCGGGAAACGGCGAGAACGCGGCGGCCATCGCCACCATCACCGGTGCGACGATCGTCTCCATCATCTGGTCGTAATAGAGCGTGAAGCCGCGCACCTCGCCGTTGCGGCTTTGCGCGCGCACGGTGAACAATTTCAGGCCTTGCATGCCGCTAATGATGAAGCTGTCGTCGCGCAGCGTGCTGTATTCGATCTGGCGGTTGCCCGGCTCCTTCTTCTGCTGCTCGAATAGCGCAGGCAGTTTGAGATCCGGATCGGTGATGCGGAAGGTCTCGACCTGCACCTCGCCATGCGCCGACGACCAGCGCGTGCCGCGCGCGGCGTCGCGCGCCACCGGCACCATCTTGGTCGGCAGACCGATGCGGATGCCGGTCGCGGGATCGACCACCACGTTCCAGCCAAAATCCTTTTCGTGAATCTCGGCGGCGGCGACCAGCGCGGCGCGTTCGGCCGGCGCAAGCACGCCGGTGACTTTGTTCTTGTTGCGCTTCTGGAAATTCCGGATCGCGACCGCCATCGGGTCGTCGCCGTTGCCAATGCCGGTATAATCGCCCGACCACGACAATGCAGCCTGGATTTTCTGGCGCTCGGCGGGCGGAATTCCGGCGAACGCGTCTGGCACGGGTTCCGGCGCCTTCGCCGTGACATCTTTTGGCGCGGCCGGTTTTGCGTCAGCAGGCTTGGTCTCGGCCGCCTTGGTTGCGGCGGATTTTACTTCTGCCGGCTTGGCTGCCGGCTTTGTTTCGACAGGCTTGGCATCGACCGCCTTGGGCGCGACAGGCTTTGCTTCGGCTGGCTTGGTATCGGCCGCTTTCGGCGCGGCATGTTTGGCTGCCGTCTTGCGGACATGCTTTGCGGCAGGCGCGGGCCGGAATATCGGCCGGGGCATATTCCCCAGCCAATGCCGGTCCGGTGCCGAGCATCACGGCTATCGCAAACAGACCACAACGCATTGCTTTTTACGCCGCCCTAACCACGTTTTGTGGCTACCTTAGCGCATCGAAGAGGTCGTGCAAGGCGGTCTTGCGTCGCAACCACAGCCCTTTGGCGTCAAGGTGGCAGGCTTTTTCGCGTATCCTGCGCTAGGGTTAACCATGCTCGATGCAAAAGAACTCGAACGCTATGCGCGCCACATCGTGCTGCGCGAGGTCGGCGGCCCGGGGCAGGCCAAGCTCAAGGCTGCGCGCGTGGTGGTGATCGGCGCAGGCGGCCTGGGCGCGCCGGTGCTGCTCTATCTCGCCGCGGCCGGTGTGGGCACGCTCGGCGTGGTCGATGACGATACCGTGTCGCTGTCGAACCTGCAGCGGCAGGTGATCTTTTCGACCGAAGACATCGGCAAGCGCAAGGTCGACGGCGCGGAGGAAGTGATTGCGCGGCTCAACCCGCATGTGGCGGTGGAAACGCATATGGAGCGGCTTGACCGCACCAATGCGCTCGAGCTGATTTCGAAATACGACATCGTCGCCGACGGGTCCGACAATTTCGTCACGCGCTATCTCGTTTCCGACGCGTGCTATTTCGCCGGCAAGCCGCTGGTCACCGCCGCGGTCGGCACCTTCGACGGTTCTCTCACCACGCTGCGCGCGCACGAGACGCGGCCCAATGGCGTGCGCAATCCGACCTATCGCTGCCTGTTTCCCGAGCCGCCGCCGGCGGGCACCGTGCCGGCCTGCGCGGAGGCCGGAATTCTCGGCGCGCTGCCCGGCATCCTCGGCTCGATGATGGCGCTGGAAGTGATGCGCGAGATCGTCGGCTTCGGCGAAGGCCTGGTCGGAAGGTTGCTGATGGTCGACGCGCGCTCGATGCGTTTTGAGACCCTGAGCTATGCGTGGGATGCGGGCAATCCGCTCAGTGGCACCACGCCGACAATCAAAGATCTATCCGGAAAATACTGACTTCCCGCCGCTTGTGGTATGCCGGTACTCGCCCGTGCGGGCGTATTGCTAATCGATCTTCACGAAATTCATGTCCGGCGCTTAACAGTCGACGAGCGCTTTTGTCTCAAAACAAAATCAAATCCGAATGCTGGAGTACACTAATGTCCTTATTTGAATTCCGGGCCCCACCCCCGCGGCATGCCGTCTTTCGCCGCGGCGTCGTGACCTGCCCGAAATGCGCCGCGCAAATACATCTTTTCAGGCCAGCGGCAATCGCCGACGAATTTTCCGTGCATTGCAAGAACTGCGGGACGCGAGCGATGCATTGGAAGCGTCTTCTGACTGTCGAAGAGTTGCCGGAGCGGCGGCGCAAGCCGCGCGACTAATCGACTTTAAAGCATCGATGGCAGCACGCGGTCCGGCGGCCGGTGCCCGTCCATGAAGGTCTTGATGTTGATGATGACCTTCTCGCCCATGTCGATGCGGCCTTCGAGTGTGGCCGAGCCCATGTGCGGCAGTAGCACGACCTTGCCGGCGCGCGCCAGCTTCAGCAGCTTGGCATTGACCGCCGGCTCGTGCTCGAACACGTCGAGGCCGGCGCCGGCGATGTCGCCCGATTCGATCAGCCGCGCCAGCGCGTTCTCGTCGACCACCTCGCCGCGTGCGGTATTGACGATGAAGGCTTCCGGCCGCAGCATTTTCAGCCGCCGCGCCGAGAGCAGATGAAACGTCGCCGGCGTGTGCGGGCAATTGACCGACACGATGTCCATGCGGGCGAGCATCTGGTCGAGGCTTTCCCAATAGGTGGCGTCGAGCTCGCCCTCGATCTTGGGCGCGACCTTGCGGCGGTTGTGGTAGTGGATCTGCAGCCCGAAGGCGCGCGCCCGCCGCGCCACTGCCTGGCCGATCCGCCCCATGCCGATAATGCCGAGCCGTTTGCCCCAGATGCGGTGGCCGAGCATCCAGGTCGGCGACCAGCCGGCCCAGTCCTTGTCGGCTGTCAGGACACTGGAGCCTTCGACCAGCCGGCGCGGCACCGCCAGGATCAGCGCCATGGTCATGTCGGCGGTGTCCTCGGTCAGGACGCCCGGAGTATTGGTCACCGTGATGCCGCGCTGAACGGCGGTGGCGACGTCGATATTGTCGACGCCGTTGCCGAAATTGGCGATCAGCTTGAGTTGTTCGCCCGCTTTACTCAGTACCGAGGCGTCGATCCGGTCGGTGACCGTAGGCACCAGCACGTCGGCGGTTTTTACCGCCTCGGCGAGCTGGGCTTGTGTCATCGGCTTGTCGTCGGCGTTGAGGCGGGCGTCGAAAAGTTCCCGCATGCGCAATTCGACGCTGTCGGGCAGCTTGCGCGTGACAATGACTACCGGCTTTTTGCTCTTCGGCATGGCTTTTTAACCGCGGCGTCTGGCGGCTTTATTGGCCGCTGGCAGCGCCGATTCAGCCCTCTTTAACCGTGCCTGCCCCACACTGCGCTTTGCGCGTGGGCAGGGTCGAAAATCCATACATTTTCCTACCAGATGGCAGTGACAACACAAAGCATTCGGGAAGCGCTTGGCATTCGCAAAGCGCTTGCCATTCGGGCAGCGTTTGCGGTCGTTGTGGTGGCGATGCAGATGACCTGCGCCCAAGCCGCCGGTGGCGAGGCCGCCGGGTCGGTCAGCGGACTGCCGGTGCCGCGCTTCGTCAGCCTAAAGTCGGATCGGGTGAATGTGCGGGCCGGCCCGAACAAGGACCAGGACGTGCGCTGGGTCTATACCCGTGCCGGCATGCCGGTGGAGGTCACCGCCGAATTCGAGAACTGGCGGCGCATCCGCGACTGGGAAGGGGCGGAAGGCTGGGTCTATCACACGCTGTTGTCGGGCAAGCGCACCGCGGTGGTGGTGCCGAAGTCGAAAGACGAGTTTGTGCCGCTGTTCGAGAACGCCCAAGCCGAATCCACGGTCGCAGCCAAGCTGCAATCGGGCGTGCTCGGCCAGTTGAAGTCGTGCAACGGAACCTGGTGCGAGTTCAGCGGCAAGGACTTCAGCGGCTGGCTGCGGCAGGAACGGCTGTGGGGCGCCTATCCGAACGAGAAGGTCGAGTGACCGCCGTCAACGCGCGGCGTAACTCAGCGTCTCGAAACTGCGCTCCTTGAGATACTGATCGAGACCCCAGCGTTTGACCTGGTCGAGCGTCTCGTCGAATTCCTCGCGTGGCAGCGCTTTGTAGACAAACCGCTCGCCGCGCCCGAATTTGCTGAAGTCCCACGCGTGATAAGTTTCGAATTCGCCCGGGACTGCCAGTTTCCACAACGGCATGAATTTGGCCGGGTCGGCATCCATGGCCTTTTCCGCGCGCTCGAGCGCGCGCAGATAACCGCTCACCACCTCCGGATCGGAGTTTTCCGGGACCCACCACAGCGTCTTGAAGGTGTCGCGGATGATTGCGCGCAGGCCGAGTTGCTCGGCCATCGCGATCTGCGGCGGCAGCAGGCTGGCGGCTTCGACCTCGCCGTCGAGCAGCGCCTTGAGCCGCGCGCCGAATCCGCCAGCATTGACCACCTTGATGTGCTCGAGCGGCAGAAATTTTTCCAGCCGGTAGGGCACGTTGAAATGGCTGCCGGCGCGCATGCCGACCGAGACCGGCACATCCTTGAGATCCTCCGGCTTGTGGATTTTCGAATCCGGCCGCACGAAGATCGCCCAGGGTGAAAGGCCGTAGGCTTCGTTGACGAAGCGGCCCATGCCGGCGCCGGCATTGCATATCGAACCCCAGACGCAGGCGCCCTGGATCACGTCTTCCTTGCTTTCGGTGTAGGGCTTGTCCTGCGGCCGCTGCAGATAGTCCAGGTTCTTCCAGCTCGATTGCGTGCCGCGAAACGTCTTCCAGTCGAACTCGACGTCGAGGCCTTCGGCGGCAAAGTAGCCCTCTTGCTGGGCGACAAAGTCGTTGAGACCCATCCCCTTCGGCGCGATTTTCACATACTTTAATGTCGTGGCCATGGCGTCGCTCCCGGTGAGCCGCGTTTCGTCCGCGATCTGCCGAAACGCTAGCACATCGCGCCGCTGCAAAAAGCCGTGGGCGAGGTGGGCGGCGCCTGTCTCTCCCACGCGCGATAAAAACAAAAGCCCCGCGCAGGCGGGGCTTGAAACTTCGACGCTAAAAGTTCTCGCGTTTGTTGGCGCTTTCGCTCAGCTCTTGCGCCGCAGCCGCACGACCACATCGACGCGCGATATCTCGTAGCCTTCGGGCGGGGTCGGGGTCTTGCCGACGAACACTTCGGCGCCCGGGATGTCGAGCAGCTCATCCTCGCCCTCGACGAAGAAGTGGTGATGCGACGAGGCGTTGGTATCGAAATAGGCCTTCGAGCCGTCGACCGCGACCTGGCGCAGCAGACCGACTTCGGTGAATTGGTGCAGCGTGTTGTAGATAGTCGCCAGTGACACCGGCACCTTGGCGCGCGAGGCTTCTTCGTAAAGCGCCTCGGCAGTGAGGTGGCGGTCGCCCTTGCCGAACAGGATCCAGCCGAGCGCCATGCGCTGCCGGGTCGGACGCAGACCAACTTGGCGCAGCATGGATTTCACGTCATGCCACGGGCAGCCCGTGCGCGCCGAGCGGTCCGGCGCATGCGCGGCATCGGCCTCGCTCAGCGACATTACCATGGTACGCGTCTGAGTCATTCGTTACGCCCAATAGGCCAGCCTTCGCGGGCCGGCAAAACCCGTTGCGTTTGCAACATATACGAATTGGCCAGCCAGATGCAACTCCCTCGCAATTGCCAAAACGGCCATTTTGTCGCGGCTTTTCGCCGCCAATAATGTCGGTTGCCGCACACTTGGCCATCTTTGCCGGGTCACTTCAGTGTGTTACGAATTCGGCATGGAAACCCAAGTCGGCCCGGCGCGCGGGGAAAACACGTCAATGGATAACCGCCGTCACAGCTTCGGCTACGAAGAACTGCTCGCTTGTGGCCGCGGGGAACTGTTTGGCCCCGGCAACGCGCAATTGCCGTTGCCGCCAATGCTGATGTTCGACCGCATTTCCGAAATCTCGGAACAAGGCGGCGAGCACGGCAAGGGCATGATCCGGGCGGAACTCGACGTGAAACCGGACCTCTGGTTCTTCCTCTGCCACTTCAAGGGCGATCCGGTGATGCCGGGCTGCCTTGGCCTCGATGCACTATGGCAAATGGTCGGCTTCTTCCTCGGCTGGCTGGGAGCACCCGGCAAGGGCCGCGCACTCGGTCTCGGCGAAGTGAAGTTCTCCGGCCAGGTGCTGCCGACGGTGAAGAAGATCGTCTACGGCGTCGACTTCAAGCGGGTCATGCGCTCGAAGCTGGTGCTGGGCATCGCCGACGGCTGGCTTTCTGCCGACGGCAACGTCATTTACAAGGCGAGCGACCTCAAGGTCGGCCTGTTCAAGCAGGAAGAAGCGCTGCAGCCAAGCGGCGCCTGAGCGGCGCAGCTCTTGCGGAATCACCTCGGCACGCCAATCTGTGGCCTAATCGCCAACAATCCGCGATGCGAATAAGGAAATAATAAGTATGCGACGGGTCGTCGTCACCGGAATGGGCATCGTCTCATCCATCGGCAATAACACGCAGGAAGTTCTGGCTTCTCTGCGCGAGGCCAAGTCCGGCATCACGCACGCCGAGGAGTTCGCCAAGCGCGGCTTCCGCTGCCAGGTGCAGGGCATGCCGACGCTGGATCCGGCGGGATCGGTCGATCGCCGCGCCATGCGGTTTCTTGGACAGGGTGCCGCATGGAATCACGTCGCCATGGAGCAGGCGATCCGCGATTCCGGCGTTGAGGAAAAGGACATTTCCAATCCGCGCACCGGCATCGTCATGGGATCGGGCGGCCCGTCCACCATCGCGATCGTCGAAGCCGCCGACATCACGCGCGAAAAGGGATCGCCCAAACGCATCGGACCCTTCGCCGTGCCGAAAGCGATGTCATCGACGGCATCGGCGACGCTCGCCACCTGGTTCAAGATTAAGGGCGTCAATTATTCAATCTCGTCGGCTTGCGCGACCTCCAACCACTGCATTGGCAACGGCACCGAGCTGATCCAGTGGGGTAAGCAGGACATGGTATTCGCCGGCGGCTCGGAAGAACTGAGCTGGACCATGTCGAATTTGTTCGACGCCATGGGCGCGATGTCGTCCAAATACAATGACACGCCGCAGACCGCCTCGCGCGCCTACGATGTCTCGCGCGACGGGTTCGTCATCGCAGGCGGCGCCGGCGTCTTGTTGCTGGAAGAACTCGAACACGCCAAGACGCGCGGCGCCAAGATCTATGCCGAAGTCGCCGGCTACGGAGCCACCTCGGACGGCTACGACATGGTGGCGCCCTCGGGCGAGGGTGCGCAGCGCTGCATGAAGATGGCGCTGGAAACCGTGAAGCCGCCGATCGACTACATCAATCCGCACGCCACCGCGACGCCGATCGGCGACCTCAAGGAGATTGAGGCGATCCGCGAAGTGTTCGGCGCCAAATGCCCGCCGATCTCGGCGACCAAGTCGCTGACCGGCCATTCGCTCGGCGCCGCCGGCGCGCAGGAGGCGATCTATTCGCTGCTGATGATGCAGAACGGCTTCATCTGCGAGAGCGCCAATATCGTCGATCTCGATCCAGCCTTCGCCGACATGCCGATCGCGCGCGAACGCAAGGACAACGTCACGCTCGGGGCCGTGCTGTCGAATTCTTTCGGCTTCGGCGGCACCAACGCCTCGGTGGCATTCAAGCGACTGGATGCGTAAGAATTTTTCTGTCATTCCGGGGCGCGAGCGCAGCTCGCGAGCCCGGAATCCATACCCCGGCGTATCGATTAAAATGCAGCACAGGGATTATGGATTCCGGTTTTCGCTTCGCTCGGCCGGAATGACCGTGAGCTAGGGGTAACAAGAATGCCGGGGCTGATGGAAGGCAAACGCGGGCTGGTGATGGGGGTCGCCAACGATCACTCGATCGCTTGGGGCATCTCCAAGATGCTGAGCGACCATGGCGCCAAACTCGCCTTCACCTATCAGGGCGACGCGCTGCTAAAGCGCGTGACGCCGCTGGCCGAATCGGTTGGCTCGGAATTCCTGATGCCCTGCGACGTGGAAGATATCGCCTCGGTCGACGCGGTGTTCGATGAGATCAAGAGCAAATGGGGCACGATGGATTTCCTCGTGCACGCGGTTGCCTTCTCGGACAAGAACGAGCTGAAGGGCCGCTACGCCGACTCGACGCGCGAGAACTTCATCCGCACCATGGTGATCTCCTGCTACGCCTTCACGGAAGCCGCCAGACGCGCGGCCGCGCTGATGCCGAACGGCGGCTCGATGGTGACGCTGACCTATAACGGCGGCCTGCGCGCCATGCCGAACTACAACGTGATGGGCGTCGCCAAGGCGGGGCTGGAGGCTTCGATGCGCTATCTGGCGGTCGATTTCGGCGCGCAGAAAATCCGCGTCAACGCGATCTCGGCCGGACCGATCCGCACGCTCGCCGGCGCCGGCATTACCGATGCGCGTTATATGTTCGCCTTCCAGCAGAAATATTCCCCGCTCGGCCGCGGCGTGACGCTGGAAGAACTGGGCGGGGCGGGGCTTTATCTGCTTTCCGATCTGTCGACCGGCGTGACCGGGGAAGTGCACTTTGTCGATTCCGGCTACAACGTCATCGCCATGCCGCACCCCGAGGCGCTCAAAGCCGCCGGCGGCTCGGTGGACGGCAAGGACGGCGGGCAGTAGCTGGATCGTAACTATCTGAATGTATTGGCTTAAAACGCCCAATGCAAATGCGCTTTTTTGTGATTGCCATCACAGCGGCGTTTGCCGCTTCCCCCTAGTCTGACAACCACTGGAGCGAGGGACCCCGTGGGGCACCTGAGAGAAGCTCCGGAATGGATTAGAGGAGTAAGGACCATGCGCAAGTCGATCATCCCGGCCCTCGTCACCGCCGGTCTCGCTGTTTGCGCCATCTTTACCGATCTTACGCGTGCTTATGCCGCCGAGGCTTCGCTGAGCCCGAGCACCTATGTTCAGAGCTTGGCGATCTGGTTGGCCCATTAACTCGAGTGAACTGAACCTACCCCAAACCTCCAAACTAGAACGGCCGGGGATAGCCCCCCGGCCGTTTTTTTTCTTTTGTCTCGATGAGCGTGGATCAGGCGAGGTCGAAGCGGTCAGCGTTCATCACCTTGGCCCACGCCGCCACGAAGTCCTTCGCAAACTTCTCCTTCGAGTCCGCGCACGCATAGACTTCCGCGAACGCACGGAGCTGCGAGTGCGAGCCGAAGATTAGGTCGACACGGGTGCCGGTCCATTTCACCGCCTTCGTCTTGCGGTCGCGGCCTTCATACACGCCATCCGAGTTCGGGGGCTGCCACTCCGTGTTCAGATCGAGCAGGTTGACGAAGAAGTCGTTCGTCAGCGTCTCCGGCTTCTTGGTGAAGACGCCGTGCTTGGAGTTGCTGGCGTTGGCGCCGAGCACGCGCAGGCCGCCGACGAGAACGGTCATCTCAGGCGCCGTCAGCGTCAGCAACTGCGCACGGTCTACCATCGCCTCTTCGGGCTGCATGAACTGTCGCTTGCTGCTGATGTAGTTGCGGAAGGCGTCCGCGCGCGGCTCAAGCGGCGCGAACGAGTCGACGTCGGTCTGCTCTTGCGACGCGTCCATGCGTCCCGCCGTGAAGGGGACCTCTAGGTCGACGCCGGCATCCTTCGCGGCCTTTTCGACCGCCGCGCTGCCGCCGAGAACGATCAGGTCGGCGAGCGAAACCTTCTTGCTGGACTCTTTCTGGATCGCTTCGAGTTTCTGAAGGACCGTCTTCAGTTGAGCCGGCTGGTTGACCTCCCAGTCCTTCTGGGGGCTAAGGCGAATGCGCGCGCCGTTGGCGCCACCGCGCTTGTCGGAGCCGCGGAACGTCGACGCCGACGCCCAGGCGGCCGAGACCAGCTGCGACACCGACACGTCGGACGCCAGGATCTTCGCCTTCAACGCAGCGACATCCTTGTCGTCGATCGGCGGATGGTCCGCAGCCGGGATCGGGTCTTGCCAGATCAGCGTCTCCTTCGGCACGAGCGGGCCGAGGTAGCGCGCGATCGGTCCCATGTCGCGATGCGTGAGCTTGAACCACGCGCGGGCGAACGCATCGGCAAATTGATCCGGATGCTCGTAGAAGCGCCGCGAGATCTTCTCGTAGGCCGGATCGAAGCGCAGCGAGAGGTCCGTGGTCAGCATGGTCGGCAGATGCTTCCTCGACTTGTCGAAGGCGTCCGGGATGGTGGCCGCGGCGGCATTCGCCTTCCACTGCTTCGCGCCGGCCGGGCTCTTCGTCAGCTCCCATTCGTTCTTGAACAGATTGTCGAAGAAGTGGTTGCTCCACTTTGTCGGCGTCTGCGACCAGGTGACTTCCGGACCGCCGGTGATGGTGTCGGCGCCGATGCC
This sequence comes from uncultured Alphaproteobacteria bacterium, assembly GCA_963741115.1. GTDB lineage: Bacteria > Pseudomonadota > Alphaproteobacteria > Rhizobiales > Xanthobacteraceae > Pseudolabrys. Next base: position 250,979 of record CAVUGR010000006.1, read on the forward strand.
GGTGCCATGCTTGCTCTTCCAGCCGAGGCCCTGATCCTCGATGGCGCCGCCTTCCGGGTCGGGCCCGACCAGTGACGGATCGCCGGCGCCGTGGGTTTTGCCGAAGGTGTGGCCGCCGGCGATCAGCGCGACGGTCTCCTCGTCGTTCATCGCCATGCGGAAGAACGTTTCGCGGATGTCCTTGGCCGCAGCGAGCGGGTCCGGATTTCCGTTCGGGCCTTCCGGATTGACGTAGATCAGGCCCATCTGCACCGCGCCGAGCGGCTCCGCAAGCTCGCGTTCGCCGCTGTAGCGTTCGTCGCCGAGCCAGGTGCCCTCGGGCCCCCAGTAGAGTTCTTCAGGCTCCCACACATCGGCGCGGCCGCCGGCGAAACCGAACGTCTTGAAGCCCATTGAGTCGAGGGCGACGTTGCCGGCGAGGACCATTAGGTCGGCCCAGGAAATTTTTCGGCCGTACTTCTGCTTGATCGGCCACAACAGCCGGCGCGCCTTGTCGAGGTTCGCGTTGTCGGGCCAGGAGTTGAGTGGCGCGAAGCGCTGCTGACCGGCGCCGGCGCCGCCGCGGCCGTCGGTGATGCGATACGTGCCCGCGCTGTGCCAGGCCATGCGGATGAACAGACCACCGTAGTGGCCGAAGTCGGCCGGCCACCATTCCTGCGAGTTCGTCATCAAGGCCTGCAGGTCCTTGATCACGGCGTTGAGGTCGAGCGTCTTGAACTCCTTGGCGTAGTCGAACGCCTCGCCCATCGGATCGGACAAGGTGGAATTCCTATGGAGAGCCTGGATGTCCAGATGGTCCGGCCACCAGTCGCGGTTCGTGCGTCCGCGCGTGCCGCCCGTGAACGGGCACTTGCCCGCGCTCTTGTCATCATTTTTTGCGTCCATGAGTTGTCCTCCACAGGAAACCGCGCGCGCCGAAAATTTGTAAGAGACGGAGACGTCACGCGCGCCTGCGGCGCTTATATGGACTCATTCCAATCAGGTCTAATCGTATTGATTGCGTCAGCCAATAAGATTATCTTATCGAGATGATCACCTTGCGTCAGTTGCGTTATATGTCTGCGCTCGCCCGCCACCGCCATTTCGGCCGCGCCGCCGACGACTGCGCGGTCAGTCAGCCGGCGCTCTCCATGCAGGTGCGCGAGCTCGAGCGCGAGATCGGCACCGAATTGGTCGAGCGGCGGCCGGGCGAGATCGCGCTCACCGATACCGGTCTTGAGGTGGCGCAGCGCGCCGAACACATCCTCGCCGCCACGCGCGACCTCATCGATTTTGCGCGTCACCGCGCCGTGCTGAGCGGGCCGCTTATGCTCGGCATCATCCCGACTTTGGCGCCTTACATTTTGCCGCGCCTGCTGCCGCGGCTACAGGAGAAATATCCGCAGTTGCGGCTGGAAGTGCGCGAGACGCAGACCAAGATGCTGCTCGAGGAACTGGCCGGCGGCGGGCTCGACGCCGTGATGCTGGCGCTGCCGGCGGACGTTGCCGATATCGAGACGATGGCGTTGTTCGAGGATCCGTTCCTGCTGGCCGTGCCGGCTGGCGATGCGTTGCCGGCGCGCGCACGCGTCAACGTCGCGGACGTCGACCAGCGCCGGCTTATTCTGCTGGAGGAAGGCCATTGCCTGCGCGATCAGGCGCTGGCGTTCTGCGCCGCGCCAAAATCGGCGGCGCGAGTCGCGATGCCGCGGCGAGCCTCGGCGCTACATCGCTGGCGACCGTGATGCAGATGGTCGCCAACGGCTATGGCGTGACGCTGCTGCCGGAAGTCGCCGCCGACGCCGAGGTGCGCGACCGGCGGGTGAAATTATTGCGATTTGAAAAGCCGGAGCCGGGGCGCAGCATCGGGCTCGCTTGGCGGCGCACGTCGCCGCGCCGGAAAGATTTCGAGGCGCTCGGCAAGATCGTCACGCAGGCGCACAACTAAGTATTATTTCTCGAGCTCTTTTTCGAGCTTGGCCTTGCTCTCGATGCAGTAATAGCCCGACAGCCGCGTGACGAGTTTCACGCGCATCCAGTCGTTGAGAATCCGGCTGACGTTCTCGCGCGCAATGCCGGCCATGGCGGCGACGTCGCTCTGGCTGATTTTCTGCCGGATGACGATGCGGCCGCCGCCGACGTCGTTGCCGAAGGCCTTGGCCAGATCGAGCAGAGCGCGCGCCACGCGGCCCTTGAGCGAAAGAAAACTTCCCGCCGCCACCACCTGGTCGGTGTCGCGCAATCGCCCTGCCAGCAGGCCGAGAAGATTTTTGTAGATCTCCGGCTGCTTGGCGGCGAAGGCTTCGAAGGCGGCGCGGCTCACGAAGCTCAGCTTGCAGTCGCGCAGCGCCGATACCGAAGCCGAGCGCGGCCGTCCATCGATCATCGCCATGTCGCCGACGATCGCGCCGGGGCCGAGGATTGCCAGAATGCGCTCGGCGCCGGAAGGCGAGGCGATGCTGACCTTGAGCAGGCCCTCGTTCAGCCGGTAGCACCCGTCGCCCGGGTCGCCGGCCATGAACAGACTGGCGTCGGCCGCAAGGTTGACCGGCTTGGCATGCGCCAAGAGCCCGGCCGACAGCGGCTCGGGAAGATCGGAGAGCAGATCGGCGGTACGGCCAAAGGCAGCCATGATCCTACTCGGGCACAACGACGCGGCGGGCACCGCGTCACCCTTTTAGCAGAAATCTTGGCTGTTTAATGGGGCCCAAAATGCATAAAGGCCGGGGCGTAGCCCGGCCAATAGTCGGCGGCAATTGGTTCTGGACCGGCCAGGATCACTCGGCCGGCAGACCGGTAGTCTCCGTTGTCGCGCTCGCTTGGCTGGCGCGGAGCTGATCGGCATGGGCAACGAAGAAATTGTTCGCCCAGAAGCTGATGAGGAGATTGGCCACTAAAGCGGCAACCAGGATGGTTCGCATGGTAGGTCTCCTAACTTAATCCCGAAAGCCTCCTGGCTCTCGGCTATCGAGCTGCACCTTTTGCTCAGTATTCGACATTCATATCCGTCACGTGTCCGGGCGGCATCGTCAGCCCGTAATCCGAAGCCGGGCCCACCTTTTGTGCGGCTGCGTCCGTGGGATAGTTGGCCCAGGCCGCGAGAACCATCGTGCCGACGAACACCACCACCATGAACGTACGCACTGGAAGCACTCCTCAAGATGTTCCGGAGCCGTCCCCGGATCGTTTCCGAAAGCCCCATGGCTCCCGCCGATTGTGAAATTAGGGAAAGCCGCGCGCCCTGGCTGTGCTCGCCATCACAAAAAGAAGGATTTTTAATCTCTTGCAAGCCATTGGATTTATTTGAATATCCATAACAAAAAGGGCGGCCCGAAGGCCGCCCTTTGTTATTTGCCGTGTCGAAGGCTTATTCGCCGGCGGCCTGCTGGCGCTCGCCGCCGCCCTGCTTGGCTTCGAGGTCCTCGCCGGTGGTCTGGTCGACCGCCTTCATCGACAGGCGCACCTTGCCGCGCTCGTCCATGCCCAAGCAGCTTGACCTTCACCTCGTCGCCTTCCTTGACCACGTCGGTGACCTTGTTGACGCGGTTGGCCGCGAGCTGGCTGATGTGCACGAGGCCGTCCTTGGCGCCGAAGAAGTTCACGAAGGCGCCGAAGTCCATCACCTTGACGACCTTGCCCTCGTAGATCTTGCCCGGCTCCGGATCGGAGGCGATCGACTTGATCCAGTTGATCGCCGCCTTGATCGACTCGCCGTCGGCGGAGGCAACCTTCACCGAACCGTCGTCCTCGATGTTGATCTTGGCGCCGGTCTTCTCGACGATCTCGCGGATCACCTTGCCGCCGGTGCCGATCACTTCCCGGATCTTGTCGGTCGGGATCTTGAACATCTCGATGCGCGGGGCATGCTCGCCCAGTTCGGCGCGCGCCGAGGTGAGCGCCTTGGCCATTTCGCCGAGGATGTGCAGGCGGCCGTCCTTGGCCTGGCCGAGCGCGACCTTCATGATCTCCTCGGTGATGCCGGCGATCTTGATGTCCATCTGCAGCGATGTGACGCCCTGATCGGTGCCGGCCACCTTGAAGTCCATGTCGCCGAGATGATCCTCGTCGCCGAGGATGTCCGACAGCACGGCGAAGCGCTTGTCCTCGAGGATGAGGCCCATGGCGATGCCCGCGGCCGGCCGCTTGATCGGCACGCCGGCATCCATCAGCGCGAGCGAGCCGCCGCACACCGAGGCCATCGACGACGAGCCGTTCGACTCGGTGATCTCCGAGACCAGGCGGATGGTGTAGGGGAATTCCTCCGCCTTCGGCAGCAACGGATGCAGCGCGCGCCAGGCCAGCTTGCCGTGGCCGATTTCGCGCCGCTTGGTGCCGCCCATGCGGCCGGTCTCGCCGACCGAGTAGGGAGGGAAGTTGTAGTGCAGCAGGAAGGATTCCTTGTAGGAGCCCTGCAACGCATCGATCCACTGCTCGTCCTCGCCGGTGCCGAGCGTGGCAACGACCAGCGCCTGGGTTTCGCCGCGGGTGAACAGCGCCGAGCCGTGCGTGCGCGGCAGCAGGCCGACTTCGGTCACGATCTGGCGCACGGTCTTGAGGTCGCGGCCGTCGATGCGCTTGCTGGTGTCGAGGATGTTCCAGCGCACGATCTTGGCTTCGAGTTCCTTGAACACGCCGGCAACGCGCAGCTTGTCGTATTCCGGCTCGGCGCCTTCCGGGAAGAAATGCGCCATCACCTTGGCCTTGACGTCGGCGACGGCGTCCTGACGCTCCTGCTTGGCGGCGATTGAATAGGCCGCGCGCAGGTCCTTCTCGGCCAGGCCGAGGATCTTCTTTTCCAGCGCGGCATTGTCGACCACGGCCAGTTCGCGCGGCTCCTTCGCGGCCTTTTCGGCGAGCTTGATGATGGCTTCGATCACCGGCTGGAAATGCCGGTGGCCGAACATCACGGCGCCCAGCATGACGTCTTCGGACAGCTCCTTGGCTTCCAATTCCACCATCAGCACGGCGTCGGCGGTGCCGGCGACGACCAGATCGAGCTGGCTTTCGGCCATCTCGTCGATGGTCGGGTTGAGCACGTATTCATTGTTGACGAAGCCGACGCGCGCGGCGCCGATCGGGCCCATGAAGGGCGCGCCCGACAGCGTGAGCGCCGCCGACGACGCGATCAGCGCCAGGATGTCGGGATCGTTTTCCAGATCGTGCGACAGCGTGGTGACGATCACCTGCGTCTCGCAACGCCAGCCGTCGGCGAACAGCGGACGGATCGGGCGGTCGATCAGGCGGGAAACCAGCGTTTCCTTTTCGGTCGGACGGCCTTCGCGCTTGAAGTAGCCGCCGGGAATGCGGCCCGCGGCATAGTATTTTTCCTGGTAGTCGACGGTGAGCGGCAGGAAGTCGACGCCTTCGCGCGGCGTCTTGGCCGCCACGGCGGTGGCGAGCACGGTGGTCTCGCCATAGGTGGCGAGCACGGCGCCGTCGGCTTGCCGCGCGACGCGGCCGGTCTCGAGGGTAAGCTTGCGCCCGCCCCAATCGAGTTCAACTCGATGCATATCGAACATTGCGTTTTTCTCTCATGGTTTTCGGCAATCCCGGAAAGCCATGAGCAAGACGGCGAGAAGCTGTCGCGCATTTGCCGCGGAGCGCGCGCGGGATGCGAACAGCGTCTGGCGATCCTGCCATGGCGTTTCGAGCCTTGCCTTGTCGCAAGAGTCGAACCTATGTCGGCTCTTGCTTGTCGCCGGCAGCGCCATCGCCGCCGGATCAAACAGCGAATGCGGTTTCGCATTCGCTCACGTAAACGCGCGGGGCTCATGCGCCTCACGCGGGTACAAAATTATCGGCGGATGCCGAGCTTCTCGATCAAAGTCTTGTAGCTGCTCTCATTGGTGCGCCGCAGGTAATCGAGCAGAGTGCGGCGCTGGCTCACCATCTTGAGCAATCCACGGCGGGAATGGTTGTCCTTGACGTGGGTCTTGAAATGCTCGGTGAGATTGTTGATGCGCTCGGACAGGATCGCCACCTGAACTTCGGGCGAACCGGTATCGCCGGACTTGGTGGCGAACGCATTGATAACTTCGGCCTTGCGGCCGGCGGTAACCGACATCGGTCATCCTTTCTTGACGCCGGCTCTGCCCAGCAGGCCGGCGAGGTTGAACACGCGCTTGGGGACGATCTCGCCACGATCCAGTTCGGCAAGAGCCAGAAGTTGGCCCGACGCCGTGACGTAAAACGTGCCGCGGAAATTGGGTGCGTCCCGTCCGCGCAACAAAACGGCTTGGCCTCTTGAAAGCCTCGCCGCATCTGCCTGACTGACGGCCAGCGCCGGGATGTCGTCCAGCGCGGTCTCAACGGGCATGAGGGCGTCGGCTAGGCTAGCCTCGCCGACCGCGGCTCTATGGCACACGGCCTCCAATTGTTCCAGCGAAATCATGGTTTCTTCGGTAAACGGCCCGACGGCGACCCGCCGCAGGGCGCTGACATGGCCAAAGCAGCCAAATGACCGCCCAATGTCGCGGGCGAGCGAGCGCACATAGGTGCCCTTGCCACATTCGGCCTCCAGGACGGCATGGTCGGCATCGGGGACCTCGGTCAGTTCCAGCCGGCTGATTTCGACCGGGCGGGCTGCAAGTTCCACCACCTCGCCGTCGCGGGCGAGGTCGTAGGCCCGCTCGCCCTCGATCTTGATGGCCGAATAGCGCGGCGGCACCTGCTGGATGGTGCCGGTATAGGACGGCAGCAGCGCCCGGATGGCGTCGGCCGTCGGCCGCAAGCTGCTTTCGGCGACGACGCGGCCTTCGGCGTCGTCGGTATCGCGCTCCTCGCCCCAGCGCACGGTGAAGCGATAGAATTTGCGGCCGTCCATGACGAAGGGAACCGTCTTGGTCGCTTCGCCCAGCGCGATCGGCAAGCAGCCGGAGGCGAGCGGATCGAGAGTGCCGGCATGGCCGGCGCGCTTGGCGGTGAACAGTCGCTTGACCACGCTGACGGCGTGCGTGGAGGTCATGCCGACCGGCTTGTCGAGCACGACCCATCCGTGGACGTCGCGCTTGTCGCGTTTGAATTGTTTTTTTTGCCGGCGTTCTCCGCCCTCATCTTGAGGAGCTCCCGCAGGGCGCGTCTCGAAGGAGGTGGGCGGCCCCATGCTTCGAGACGGCGCCTTCGGCGCCTCCTCAGCATGAGGCTGAGAGAGATTGTCGGTCTCGTCCTGGTTCACTCGTCGTCCTTCGTAAGATCGCGCTTCACCGCCGGCGAACGCAACAGTTTGTCGATGCGTTCGGCCTCGGCGAAACGCTCGTCCGGCAGAAAGCGGATGTCGGGGGCGAATTTGAGGTTGATGGCGTGGGCAATCTCGCCGCGGATGAATTTCTTGTTGCGCTCGAAGGCGGCGATCACCTCGTCGGCGTCGCGGCCGGCCAGCGGCATGACATAGATCGTCGCCAGCCGCAGGTCGGCGGTCATGCGCACTTCGGGAACCGTGATGAGATGACCCTCGATCACCGGGTCATGCACGTCGCCGCGCGTGAGCAGTTCAGCGATGGCGTGGCGCACCAGTTCGCCGACACGCAACTGGCGCTGCGAGCCGCCGGGCGTGCCGCTGTCGCGGTGACCTTTTTTGCGTGTCATGGCAATCCAAATGGCTCTTGTCATGCCCGGCCATATACCGGGCATTCACGTCATGATGGGGAACCGGTGGAGCTAAACTTCGCGCGAAACCGTGAGATTTGGACTCACAGGCTGCGTTAAATCGTCTCCACCCGGTAGCATTCAATCACGTCGCCGGCCCGCATGTCCTGGTAGCCTTCGAAGGCCATGCCGCATTCCATGCCGGCGCTGACTTCCTTGGCGTCGTCCTTGAAGCGTTTGAGTTGGCTCAGCTTGCCTTCGTGGATCACGACGTTGTCGCGGATCAGGCGCACATTGGCGCCGCGTTCCACGGTGCCTTCGGTGACCCGGCAGCCGGCGATGTTGCCGACCTTGGAGACTTTGAAGATTTCCAGGATCTGCGCATTGCCCAGCATGGTCTCGCGCAGCGTCGGCGCCAGCAGACCGGACATCGCTTTTTTCACGTCGTCCACGAGGTCGTAGATGATGTTGTAATAGCGGATCTCGATGCCGACACGTGCGGCGGCCTCGCGCGCTTCCTTGTTGGCGCGCACGTTGAAGGCGATGATCGGGACGCCCGAGGCCTCCGCAAGCGTGACGTCGGATTCGGAAATACCGCCGACGCCGGCATGCAGCACGCGGGCGGCGACTTCGTCGGTTCCCATCTTGTCGAGCGCGCCGATGATCGCTTCGAGCGAACCCTGCACGTCGGCCTTGATGATCAGCGGGAATTCCTTGCGGCCGGAGGTCTTGGCCTGCGCCATCATCTGCTCGAGCGAGCCGCGCATGCCGGTGGCGCGCGTGGCGGTCTTCTCGCGCTTCTGACGCGCGCGGTAATCGGTGACTTCGCGGGCGCGCGCTTCGTTTTCGACCACCGCCAGGCGGTCGCTGGCATCGGGCGTGCCGGAGAAGCCGAGCACTTCTACCGGCATTGACGGTCCGGCGCTGTCGATCGGCGCGCCAGAATCGGAAACCAAGGCGCGTACGCGGCCCCATTCGGCGCCGGCCACGACAAGATCGCCGACGTGCAGCGTGCCGCGCTGGATCAGCACGGTCGCTACCGGTCCGCGGCCGCGGTCGAGCTTGGCCTCGATCACGGTACCCTCGGCCGGGCGGGTCGGATCGGCTTTGAGATCGAGAATTTCGGCCTGCAGCGCCAGCATTTCGAGCAGCTTGTCGATGTTGGTCTTCTTGGTGGCGGACACTTCCACGTCCACCACATCGCCGCCCAGGGATTCGACCTGGATCTCGTGCTGCAGCAGTTCGGTGCGCACGCGATCGGGTTTGGCGTCGGCCTTGTCGATCTTGTTGATGGCGACGATGATCGGCACCTTCGCCGCCTTGGCGTGGTGGATCGCTTCGATCGTCTGCGGCATCACGCCGTCATCGGCGGCGACCACCAGCACGACGATGTCGGTGACCTTGGCGCCGCGCGCGCGCATCGCGGTGAAGGCGGCGTGGCCGGGCGTGTCGATGAAGGTGATCTTGGCGCCCGACGGCGCGGTCACCTGATAGGCGCCGATATGCTGAGTGATGCCGCCGGCTTCGCCGGCGACCACGTCGGTCGAGCGGATGGCGTCGAGCAGCGAAGTCTTGCCGTGATCGACGTGGCCCATGACGGTGACGACCGGCGCGCGCGGCTCCATCTGGGCGGAGTCGCCGGCGACATCGAACAGGCCTTCCTCGACGTCGGCTTCCGCCACGCGGCGGACGCTATGGCCCATTTCCTCGGCGATGAGCTGGGCGGTGTCGGCGTCGATCACGTCGTTGATCTGTAACATCTGACCCTGCTGCATCAGCAGGCGGATCACGTCGACCGCGCGCTCGGACATGCGGTTGGCGAGATCGGAAATCGTGATCGCCTCGGGGATCGTGACTTCGCGTACGAGCTTTTCCTTCGGCTCGTTGGAAGCATGCCCCTTGAGGCGCTGGGTGCGGCGGCGGAACGATGCGACCGAGCGCTCGCGCACGTCGTCGGCGCGCAGCGCGGTTACGACGGTCAGACGGCCGCGCTGTTTCTCGACGCCGGCGCGCGGGGCGGTCGGACGAGCGGCGGCCGGACGCGCGGCGCCGCCGCCGCCGGGACGGCGCGACACGCGCGGGCCATCGTCGTCCTCGACTTCGAGGGTAAGGCGAGCCGCCGGTCCGCCGGAGCGCTTGGCTTCTTCCTCGCCGAAACGCTTCTTGGCAACTTCGTCGGCTTTCTTCTTGGTCTCTTCGTCGTGCTTGCGGCGCTCGTCTTCGTCGCGTTTGCGGGTTTCGGCGGCCTCACGTTCGGTCTTGTCGACGACATCGCGGCTCTGGCGGCGGCGTGCTTCTTCCTCGGCGATCTTGCGCTCTTCCGCCTCGCGCACGCGGGAATCGGCGAGCGCATGGGCGCGCGCGTGACGCTCTTCCTCGGTCAAGGTGCGCAACACGACGCCGGAAGTCTTCGGCTCGACGGCGTGCGCGGCTGGCGCTGCGGCCGGCTTTGGCGCTGCGGTGCGCGGCTTCGGCGCCTCCACCGGCGTCGGCTCGGCCTTGGGCTCGGGCGCTCCGCCGACGCTGCGGCGTTTGACCTTCTCGACCACGACCTGCTTGCTGCGGCCATGGCTGAAGCTCTGGCGCACCACGCCCGTCTCGGTGCGCGGCTTTAGCGTCAGCTTGCCGCCGGCAACGCCCAGTTTCTTCTCCCCAGGATTTTTCGTGTCGCTCATTCCGTACTTTTTCCTTGTGCGCCACCCGCTGGCGCATTCATCCGTTGTGCGCCCTCGGCCGGCGCATGCGCGCTCGCTGCGTCGGGCGAAATTCCAGTCCGAAAGCGCTCTAGGCGCACGACGCGGGCAAGAAAAGTCTCAGCTCCGGGCCCTGCAAGCAGGGCTGCATGTACCACATTTGGACGGTTTAATGCCAAATCCAATTGGCCGCCGGAAAATGCCTCGATGACCGCGATTCGCCGTGTTTTTTCACTCGTTTTGCGATACAAAGCCGCGGTCAGCTTGCGCTTTCCGTCAGTGGCGGCCTCGGTGGCGTGGATCAGCGCCAGGACGCCGTCGCGGCCGAGCGCCACTTCGACCTTGGCAAAACCGCTGACCACGGAGCCCGATTTTCCGACGATCGCCAGCGCATCGATCGCGGCGCGTTCGAGCAGCCGCTCGATATCAGCCGCGAGTTCGCGGGCAACCCGCACGTCCCGCTTGAAACCGCGGGCAAACACATTGCGCTTGACCGCTTCATCGATCGCGGCCCGGGTCGCCGTCACCCAAATTCCGCGGCCCGGCAGTTTGCGCTTGATGTCGGGCACCGCCTCGCCGGCAGGCCCGACCACAAAGCGGATCATGTCCGACACCGGCTTGAGGTCGCGCGTCAGCGCGCAGCTACGCTCGGTCCCCGGCGCGACGCTGATTGCGCCGCGGTCGAGTTCGCTGCCTTGCTCGCTGTGTTGCGCCGTTGCCAGCATCGTTTCTCCGTTTATGCGCTCGGCACTGCTTCCGCCGGCGACGCTTCTTCCGGCGCCGGTGGCGGGGCAAGATCGGCCTCGGTGATCCAGCCGGCCTTGACGCGGGCCTGCATGATCATGGCCTCGGCCTCTTCGCGCGAGACGTTGAGCCCGTCGAGGAAGCCCGGCTCATGCTTGGCTTCGCCGTCCTTGCGCTCGGTCCAGCCGGTCAGATCGTCGGTCGCGCAGCCGGCGAGGTCTTCCACGGTTTTCACGCCGTTCTCGCCGAAGGCGACCAACATCTTGGTGGTGACGCCGGGCACATCCTTAACCGCGTCCTCGACGCCCAGTTCGACGCGTTTGGCGTCGAGCTCGGATTCCAGCTTGTCGATGTATTCCTTGGCGCGCTCCTGCAGCTCGCGCGCGGTCTCTTCGTCGAAGCCCTCGATGCCGGCGATTTCCTTCTCGTCCACCAGCGCCAGTTCCTCGATCGAGCCGAAGCCTTCCGAGGCGAGCAGTTGTCCGACCACTTCGTCGAGATTGAGCGCCTCGACGAAAATCTTGGTGCGGTTCTCGAACTCGGCCTGGCGGCGCTCGGACTCTTCCTGCTCGGTGAGGATGTCGATATCCCAGCCGGTGAGCTGCGAGGCGAGGCGCACGTTCTGCCCGCGCCGCCCGATGGCGAGGGAAAGCTGCGCGTCCGGCACCACCACCTCGATGCGCTCCTTATCCTCGTCGAGCACGACCTTGGCGACTTCCGCCGGCGCCAGCGCGTTCACCACGAAAGTGGCGATGTCCGGCGACCACGGAATGATGTCGATCTTCTCGCCCTGCAATTCGTTCACCACCGCCTGCACGCGCGAGCCGCGCATGCCGACGCAGGCGCCGACGGGGTCGACGCTAGAATCGCGCGAGATCACGGCGATCTTGGCGCGCGAACCGGGGTCGCGGGCGACCGCCTTAACCTCGACGATGCCGTCATAGATTTCCGGAACTTCCTGTGCGAACAGCTTGGCGGTGAACTGCGGATGCGTGCGCGAGAGGAAAATCTGCGGGCCGCGCGGCTCGCGCCGCACGTCGTAGATATAGGCGCGCACGCGGTCGCCGTTGCGGAACACCTCGCGCGGCAGCAACTCGTCACGCCGCACGATCGCTTCGCCGCGGCCGAGATCGACTACCACGTTGCCGTATTCGACGCGCTTGACGACGCCGTTGACGATTTCGCCGATGCGATCCTTATATTCGGCATATTGCCGGTCGCGTTCGGCCTCTCTTACTTTTTGGACGATAACCTGCTTGGCGGACTGCGCGGCGATGCGACCGTATTCCAGTGGCGGCAATGGATCGGCGATGGTGTCGCCTACCTGCGCCGCCGGGTGGCGCTTGCGCGCGTCCTCGAGCGTGATCTGGTTGGATGAATTCTCGACGTTCTCGACCACCAGCATGTGGCGGGTGAGCCGCAGATCGCCGGTCTTCGGTTCGATCTCGGCATGCACGTCGGTTTCCGCGCCGTAGCGCGAACGCGCCGCCTTGGCGATGGCGTCTTCCATCGCGGCGATGACGATGCCGCGGTCGATGGACTTTTCGCGCGCCACCGCATCGGCGATCTGCAATAGTTCGAGCCTGTTGGCACTGACAGCCATAGCTCAGTCTCCCTCTTTTTAAAGCGTTGCTCGCCCGGCCTTGCCGGACTTGAGCCGTCGATTTCGTTCTTCGCGTTTCGCCGCGCGCGCTTCGCGCTTGGCGGCCTTCTCGCGCCGCAAAGCCTGCGTCACCAGATCGTCGGTGAGCACCAGCTTGGCGTCGCTCATTTCTCCAATCGGAAGCAGAACGTCCGCCTCCTCGCCTGCAACCGCGTCGTCGAGGCGAATGCGCGCCACGTCGCCCTCGGTACCGGAAAGCTGGCCGCGAAAGCGCTTGCGGCCATTGACCGGGATTTCCATCTCGATCTTGGCCACATGGCCGACGAAACGGTCGAAATCGGATTTCCGCACCAGCGGCCGGTCGATGCCGGGCGAGGAAATCTCCAGCCGGTAGGCGCGCTCGATCGGGTCGGCCGCGTCCAGCACTGGCGAAAGCGCCCGCGAGACGATCTCGCAATCTTCCACCGTCATGCCGCCGTCCGGCCGCTCTGCCATGATTTGGACGGTGCAGCCTTCGGAGGCCGATACCTTCACCCGCACCAGGCGGTAGCCGAGGGTCTCGATCACCGGCTCGGCGATGGCCGCGACGCGGGCCGGCAGCCCGGGCTCGACGATCAGCCGCGGTTCGGTCTCGTTATGTGCGGCCGTATCGGCCGCATTTCGCTCTAGCGCCTGGCTTTCGGCCATTTTGGTAACAAAAAAGAGCGGGTCCGGAGGGACCCACTCTCAAAACCCGTTCGGTTATGAGGGTGTCTGACTGACAAGGCGAAATATAGCGATTTCCGGGCCTCACGCAAGGGTGAGGGGCCTTTTGGCGGCTAACCCTTCCTTCAGAATATGCCCTTAAGTTTGCGTAAAGCGCGGGTTTCCGCGAATTCCACAGGCTTTTGTAGGGTTTAGTAATGGGTGCCGCTCCCGCCTCGCTGCTTCCCGAGTTGGAAGATGTCGTTCAGCATGGCTCGGCGGAAAAGCGCGCCGAAACCCTGCGCCGCATCACCAGCCTGTTCCTCGACAGCGCGCCGCAGTTCAACGACGAGCACGTGGCGCTGTTCGACGATGTCATCGGCTGCCTGATCGAGGAGATCGAGGCCAAGGCGCTGGCCGAACTGGCGAGCCGGATCGCGCCGGTGAGCAATGCGCCGGCCGGCGTGGTGAGCAAGCTCGCCAAGAGCGACGACATCGAGGTCGCCGGACCCGTGCTCAAGGCGGCCAAAATCGCCGATCCCGATCTCATGTATATCGCCGAGACCAAAGGCCAGGCGCATCTGTACGCGCTGTCGACGCGCATGGGGATCAGCGAGGCATTGTCCGACATTCTGGTGGCGCGCGGCGATCGCGAGGTCGCGCGCAGCATCGCCACCAATCATAACGCCCGGCTGTCGGAAAGCGCGTTCACCAAGCTGGTGGAGCGCGCCGAGGAGGACGGCGTGCTGGCCGAGAAGGTCGGCATGCGCACCGATATTCCGCCGCGCCTGTTCCGCCAATTGCTGGTGCAGGCGAGTGACGTGGTGCAGAAGCGACTGCTGGCGCAGGCCAGGCCCGAGACGCAGGCCGAAATCCGCCGCGTGCTGGCGAAGGTGACCGACGAGGTCGCCGCCAAGGCGGCACCGCGCAATTATACCGCGGCGCTGGCCGCGGTGCGCGCACTGCACAAGGAACGCAAGCTCACCGAGGCCGACGTCGCCGACTATGCCAATGCCGGCAAATACGAAGAGACCATTGCCGCGTTGGCGACGGTCTGCGCGGTACCGGTCGAAGTAGTCGACCGCCTGATGAGCGGCGAGCGCGCCGATCCGGTGCTGATCCTGGCGCGCGCCGCCGGCTTCGGCTGGCCGACCGTGAAGGCGATCATCAATGCGCGGCCGGGCGCCAAGGCCTCGAGCCAGACGATCGATGCCTCGTTTGAGAATTTCGAGCGGCTGACGGCTGCGACCGCCCAGCGCGTGGTGCGCTTCTGGCAGGTGCGCCAGGGGACGGGGGAGTAACTATCGGCCATCATTGCCCGCTTTCGCGGGGCATGGCGGCTAGCGACGCCGAAAAATAAAATACGCGGGCGTGCGCCCCTCGCGCTTCGCCTTTGCTTCGTAGCGCGTCGGGTGAAAATCCGGCCACGGATCGCGCCAGTCGCTGGCCCGCTCGGCCGTCCAGACAAAATCCTTCGAGCGCATCACGCGCGCCAGCGCATAGGCCGCGTAGTCCGCGATGTCGGTGGCGAAGCGCAATTCGCCGCCCATTTTCAGAATGCGCGCCAGCCGCTTGAGACTGTCATCCTGGAGAAAGCGCCGCTTCCAGTGCCGCCGTTTCGGCCACGGATCGGGATAGAGCAGGTCGATACGCGACAAGGCTGCTTCGGGCAGCCAGTCGATCAGCTCGCTGGCATCGCCGAAATGCAGACGAATATTTTCCAGGTGATTGTCTTCGATTGCTGTGAGCGCCTTGCCGATGGCGTTAATGAAGCCGTCGCTGCCGATGAAGCCGCTGCGCGCATCGAGCTGCGCCTGATGGATCAAATGCTCGGCGCCGCCGAAGCCGATTTCCAGCCGAACCGCATCGAGCGGCTTGTCGAACAGCGCGCGCAGATCGGCGGGCGCGGGCTTGCTCAAATCGAGCGCGATGCGCGGCAGCAGGGAATCGAACAATGCGACCTGCCGCGCCCGCAAGGCATGGCCCTTGCGCCGGCCGAAAAAAGCCCGCTGCGACGTTGGTGAATTCGGATCCATCCACACCGTCATGCCCGGCCTTGTGCCGGGCATCCACGTCTTTCTTTGCTGCGGCTACAGTCAAGCAAGACGTGGATGGCCGGGACAAGCCCGGCCATGACGAGGAAGCAAATGACCGAAGCTACCGCACCGCGCTTTTGATCGCCGCGGCGAGGTCGGTTTTTTCCCAAGAGAAGCCGCCGTCCTTGTCGGGCGCGCGGCCGAAATGCCCATAGGCCGCGGTGCGCCGATAGATCGGGCGGTTGAGCTTGAGCGTGCGGCGGATGTTGGTCGGCGTGAGACGGAAAAGCTCCGGCAAAATCTTTTCGAGCTTCTTCTCTTCGACCTTGCCGGTGCCATGGGTATCGACTAGCACCGACATCGGGTCGGCCACGCCGATGGCGTAGGCAACCTGGATGGTGCAGCGCTCGGCGACGCCGGCGGCAACCACGTTCTTGGCAAGATAGCGCGCGGCATAGGCGGCCGAGCGGTCGACCTTGGTCGGGTCCTTGCCGGAGAAGGCGCCGCCGCCATGCGGCGCGTAGCCGCCGTAAGTATCGACGATGATCTTGCGGCCGGTGAGACCGCAATCGCCGTCCGGTCCGCCGACCACGAAATTGCCGGTCGGATTGACCAGGAAGTCGGACGGTTTTGTCGGCATCCAACCTTTCGGCAGCGCGGATTCGACCGCGCCGGCGATCAATTCCTTGACCATGCCGGGCGTGTACTTCTTGCCGTTGCGGCTCTGGGCATTGTGCTGGGTCGAGACCACCACCTTGGTGCAGCCGACCGGCTTGCCAGCGACATAACGCACGGTGACCTGGCTCTTGGCGTCGGGCTGCAGGTCGAACAACTGGCCGGTGCGCCGCTTGTCGGAGAGAACCTTCAGGATCTTATGCGCGAAATAGATCGGCGCCGGCATGAAGGAATTCTTCTCGTACACCTCGCTCTCGGTGCAGGCGAAGCCGAACATCATGCCCTGGTCGCCGGCGCCTTCTTCCTCGCCGCCTTTTTTCTTCTTGGCATTCACGCCCATGGCGATGTCAGGCGATTGGCCGTGCAGCAGCACCTCGATGTCGGCGCCGTAATAGGAAAATCCGTCCTGGTCGTAGCCGATGTCCTTGACCACATCGCGCGCGATCTGCGCGATCAGCTCGCGATTCACCACGGCCTTGTCGCCGTGCTTATGGAAGAACGGCGCCTGGCCGCGGCCTTCGCCGGCGATGATGATCTTGTTGGTGGTTGAGAGCGTTTCGCAGCCGAGCCGCGTGTTCACCTGGCTGTCGTCTGCAATGCCGAGCTTGATGTCGTTTTCAAGAAACGCATCGAGCACCGCATCGGAAATCTGATCGCAGACCTTGTCGGGATGACCTTCGGAAACCGACTCGCTGGTGAACAAGAAATTGGTATGAGCCACCGCTGAAACTCCTCCCGTGCCGCGGTTCGACAGCCGCGTCGTTTCACGTCCGGGGTGGTTCTTGCAGTGGCGGCGTACAAGGTCAAGATGCGGGCAATGGTGGGCAGTGGCCTCAGCCCCCGATCAAGGTTTGAACAGCTTTATTGGGATTTAGCCGGTAACGATGGGCCACGAATTGGCGCTCACTCGTCGCCGGCAATCTGCTCGACCAGATCGACAATACGGCGGCGCAATTTGCTGCTCTTGATTTTCATGAACGACTTGGTCAGCGAAAGGCCGTCCGAGGTGGCGAGGAAGTCCGACACATAGGCCGGCGATGGCGCTTCACTCATGCCGCTGGAATGGGCGGTATGCGGCGCGCCTTCGAAGAAAAACGCCGGCGGCACTTGCAGGATATTGGCGATCTGCTGCAAGCGGCTGGCGCCGATGCGGTTGGTGCCCTTCTCGTATTTCTGCACCTGCTGAAACGTCAGGCCGAGGGCGTCGCCGAGCTTCTCCTGACTCATGCTCAGCATCATCCGACGCATGCGCACACGCGAGCCAACATGCTTGTCGATCGGATTGGGCGCCTTCTTAGCCATAAATTTCTCCTATGCCGCTATTTTGAAACGTAATGTCACATATCGGAGTACATATGCAATCCGTGAATCGTCGCAGTTACCGAGATAGTGTCAAATGAGACTGAAAATTACTTAGACTTATCAGTAGTTTTTCGTATGATCATAACGCAATCCAGGTGCCGCTTGTGGCCGTGGTTAACCCGCTCATCGACAACTTATGCCGAGTGGCGCGTCGAACATTCAATCTAAGGCTGAAGCCGCCGTCTGCTCACGGCAATTAAACTTACTACCAATAGTAGAATCAAGATGTAGTTGCCGAATTTCAAATAGACGGTCGGCTCGATCGCATTTGGCAGGGCAGAGTCGAGTACGCCCTCAACGCCGAGCGGCAAGAAATTGATAATGCGCCCGACCGGGTCGATGACCGCGGAGATGCCGGTGTTGGCCGCCCGCACCAGCGGCAAACCTTGCGCGATAGCGAGGACGCGCGCCTGCTGAAAATGCTGATAGGGCCCGGTACTGATTCCGAACCAACCATCATTGGTGACATTGACCAGCCAGCCCGGCCGCTCGCCCGGGGGCACGGCGGCGCCCGGAAAAATCGCTTCGTAGCAAATCAGCGGCATCATTTTCGGCGCATGCGGCACATCCATGGCGCGCCGCCGGTCGCCCGAAAGGAAGCCGCCGACCACCTTGGTAAGCTGCATCAGACCAAGGCGTTCGAGCACGCTCTGGAACGGCAGATATTCGCCGAACGGCACCAGATGCACCTTGTCGTAGATGCCGTGGATCGAGCCGTCGGGATCGATCACATAGACCGAGTTGTAGGCGCGCGTTGAGCGCGCGTCGGGGACGGCGCGCACGGCGCCGGTGATCAACTCGGTCCCCGGCTTCAGCAAGCCGGCAATCTGCGCCAGCGCGTCCGGTTCGCGCGTCAGGAAGAATGGGAATGCCGATTCCGGCCAGATCAGATGGGTAACGTCTTGCACGCCGCGCGATTGCGGGCCGGAGTCGCGGTTGGACAGGCGCAGATAGCGCGCCATCACCTGGTCCTTGGACGAGTAGTTGAATTTTTCGTCCTGCTGCAGATTGGGCTGCATGATGCGCAGCTTCACTCCGGCGACATAGGTCGTCGGATGCATCCATAGCCGTACCGCACCATAGCTCGCGAACGCCGCGAGGATCAGCAGGCCGAACATCGGCGCGCGCAGCGGATGGCGCGTATCGGCGGGGTCGTCGGCGAGCACGGCCGGGCTCGCAAAGATCGCAACGCAGAGAAAGGTAAGGCTCCAGATGCCGACCAGCGAAACGCTTTGCGCCAGCACCAGCGGCTGGGTGAGCGCATAGCCGAACGTGTTCCAGGGAAAACCGCTGAACAGGTGGCCGCGCAGCCATTCCGCGACCGTGAGCGTAACGGCGAGCGCCAGCACGCGCTCTCCCCCGCGCACCCAGATCAGCCGCGCGGCGGCAAGCGCCAAGGCGGTGTAGATCGCGAGAAAGGCCGGCAAGCCTCCGACCGCCACCGGCAACAGCCAGCCGAAGGTCTTGGCGTCGACCAGAAAGGCGTAGCCGATCCAATAAAGTCCGGTGACGAAATAGCCAAAACCAAAGCACCAGCCGGCAACCGCGGCGTTCATCGCGCCGCTCCAGCGGCCGGCGGCCGATCCGTCCACCAGCCAGACCAGCACCGGAAAGGTCACGAACAGAATCGGCCAGGCGTTGAACGGCGCCATCGCCAGTGCGGAGGCGCTGCCGGCAACAAAAGCGATGCCGGCGCGCCGCCAGCCGGAGGCGAGCACAATGGCATGCGCAAATCTTGTGGCGAGGTGGGTAAACGTCACGGGCGGCGCGCGCTTGCCGGAGAATCGGTTGCGGCGCGACCGGCGTCCTTCTGTGCCGGTGCGTCATCGACGGCCAAGGCCGGCGGTGCGATGCCGGCGAGCACCGCGTCGGGTTCGCCGCGCTTGCGCGGCTCGCGCGTACGCTCGCGCCGCTCCTTCAGCAAGGTGATGCGCACGCGCTTGACGCGGCGCGGGTCGGCATCGAGCACCTCGAATTCGAACAGGCCCGGTCCGGGAATAAGCTCGCCGCGCAGCGGCAGCCGGCCGGCACGGGTCACCAGATAGCCGCCGAGCGTATCGACCTCCTCGGCCGCGTCGCCGAGATCGAAATCGCTGCCGACAATCTTCACCACATCCTCAAGGCTGGCGCGTGCGTCGGCGATATAGGAGCCGTCCGGCTGATGCACCACATCCGCGGTCTCGTCCTCGTCATGCTCGTCGCCGATCTCGCCGACGATCTGCTCGACGATATCCTCCATCGAAACCAGTCCGTCGGTTCCGCCGTATTCGTCGACCACCAAAGCCAGATGAATCCGCGTTGCCTGCATGCGGGCGAGCAGATCCATCACCCGCGCCGACGGCGGCACGAACAGAATCTCGCGCACGATCTTGGTCGCCGACAGCGGCATGGCGAGATCGATGGCCTTGAGATCGAGCCCGGCCGGCAACGGCTTCTTGCGCTTGACGTTCTTCTCCGCGGCCACCGCCGCGTGCGCGGTCATGTACGCGATCAGGTCGCGGATGTGGACCATGCCGACCGGATCGTCGAGCGTGTCGTCATAGACCACGAGGCGGGAGTGGGCGGCGCCTTCGAACACCTTCACCAGTTCGCCGATCGCGATGTCCTGCTGCACGGCGATGATGTCGGCGCGCGGAAACATGACATCGCCGACCCGGCGCTCGCGCAGGCCCAGAATGTTCTTGAGCATCCGGCTCTCTTCCGGCGAGAAGCCGGATTCGCCGGGCGTCATGGCATCGAGCACGTCCTTGAGATCGGCGCGGATCGAACCGGGCTTCCAGCCGAACAACGTGCGGAACGCTCGCACGAACCAGTTTTCGCCGCCCTCGCTTGGCTGGTTCATTGGTACCGGCAGGTGGCGCGCATCGTAGGGGACGCCGCCGGAGCTGGAATGTGTCGGGTCGCTGTCGGGCATGGCGTTCAGGCGCGATCCAGATCGCGGCCAAGATAGGGATCGGGCATTTTCAGGCGCATCATGATTTTGCTTTCGAGCGCTTCCATCGCTTCGGCTTGCGCATCGGTCTGATGATCGTAGCCGACCAAATGGAGAAAACCATGCACCGTCAGATGAGCCAGGTGATGCAGGAAGATGCGGTCTTCATCGTCGCATTCGCGCGCCAATGTCTCGTAGGCAATGACGATGTCGCCGAGAATTCTAGCCCCGCCATTGACCTTGGCGCCCGGGAACGACAGCACATTGGTCGGTTTGTCGATGCCGCGCCATTCGCGGTTGAGATCGCGAACGGTCGAATCGTCGGTGAGCAATATGCTCAACTCGCCGTCCGCCGTTGAGACCGTCGCATGCGCGGCGGCAATCGCGGCGCGCACGGTTTGCTCGGCCAGAGGCTGCGCCTTCCAGAGCGGAGATTGCCGTTGGATGTCGATCGACGGCACGTGGGTTGTTTTGTTGAGCGCCGGCCTCATGGCTTGCCCCCGCGCGTGGGCGGAACGCGGTCATAGGCTTCCACGATGCGCTGGACCAGTTCGTGGCGGATCACGTCCTGCGCGGTGAAGGCAACATGGCCGATGCCCTCGATACCGGCGAGCAGCCGCACTGCCTCGGCGAAGTCCCGACGTCTGTCCCTGCGGCAGGTCGACCTGGCTCGGGTCGCCGGTGACGATCATGCGGCTGTTCTCGCCCAGGCGGGTGAGGAACATCTTCATCTGCATCGAGGTGGTGTTCTGCGCTTCGTCGAGGATCACCACCGCGTTCGACAGAGTGCGCCCGCGCATGAAGGCAAGCGGCGCGATCTCGATCTCGCCGCCTTGCAGCGCGCGCTCGACGATGCGGGCGTCCATCAGGTCGAACAGCGCGTCGTAGATCGGGCGCAGATAGGGGTCGACCTTCTCGCGCATGTCGCCGGGCAAAAAGCCGAGCCGTTCGCCGGCTTCCACCGCCGGCCGCGACAGGATGATGCGATCGACTTCCTTGCGCTCGAACATCTGGATGGCTTGCGCGACCGCCAGCCAGGTCTTGCCGGTGCCGGCGGGTCCTGTGCCGAACACCAGCGCGTGGCGCTTGAGGGCGCGGATATAACCGTCCTGCGCGGCCGTGCGCGCGCGCACCGGGCGCTTGCGCAAATTGATCTCCTCGAAGGCCGAGCGCGCGCTGGTGGGATCGAAATCGAACAGCGAGCCTTGCGCGATCGCCTGCCGGATCGCGCCTTCGACATCGCCGGAGGCGAGATCGTGGCCGCGCTTGATCTGCTCGTACAAGCCTTCGAGCACGCGGCGGGCCTGCTCGCAGGCGCCGCGTGAACCCTCGAGCGTGACGTGGTTACCGCGTTGATCCGCTGCCAGGCCGAGACGGCGTTCGATCAGCGCGAGATTCTGCCCGTATTGTCCGAACAGGACGGACGCCAGCTTGTTGTCCTCGAAGGCGAGCACGATCTGCGTGGTCGCCGTCTCCTCGGAGGCGGCAGCGGGCGGGATCACGGGATCCGATGTGCGCAAGGTATGCTCTAAGCTCCTGCCGTGGCGAACGCCGGCGCGTGGGCAAATTCGTTAAGCTCGGCGAGTTCGCCGAACAGCGTATTGGTCCCGGTTCCGGTCATGCTCACCGCCTTCACCGAACCGATCAGTTCCGGCCGCGCCATGACCTGCACCGTTTGCAGATATGGGGTTTTGCCGACCAGTTGCCCAGGCAGCTTGCCCGGCTTTTCCAGCAGCACTTCCATGGTTGAGCCAACAAAACCCGCATTGAACGCGTGCCAATGCCGGTTGATCGCGGCCTGCAGGCGCTGCAGCCGTTCGGATTTTTTCGCCAGCGGCACCTGATCTTCCATGTCGGCTGCCGGGGTGCCCGGACGCGGCGAATACATGAAGCTGTAGGCGCAGGCGAAACCGACCTCCTCGACCAGGCTGAGCGTTTCGCGGAAATCGTCCTCGTTCTCGCCGGGAAAGCCGACGATGAAATCGGAAGTGAAGGCGAGATCGGCGCGCGCCGTGCGCAGGCGCGCGATCGCGTCGAGATAATCTTTGCGCGTATGCCGCCGGTTCATCGCCGCCAGAATGCGGTCGGAGCCGGACTGAACCGGCAGATGCACATAAGGCATCAGTTCGGGCAGATCGCCATGTGCGGCGATGAGGTCGTCGCTCATGTCGTTCGGATGGCTGGTGGTGTAGCGCAGCCGCACAATGCCAGGCACGTCGGCTAGACGGCGCAGCAATTGCGCGAGCGTTGCCGGCCGCCCGGAGGCCGCTTCGCCGTGATAGGAATTCACGTTCTGCCCGATCAGGGTCACCTCGCGCACGCCGGCGGCGGCCAGATGTTCCACTTCCGCAGCGATCTTTTCCACGGAGCGCGAGACTTCGGCGCCGCGCGTATAGGGCACAACGCAAAACGTGCAGAACTTGTCGCAACCTTCCTGCACGGTGACGAAAGCGGAGATGCCGCGCTTCGCGATTGCTTCGCGCGCGGGGGGCTTAAGGACATCGAACTTGTCCTCGACCGGGAATTCGGTATCGACAATTTTTTCTCCCGTCCGCAGGCGCGCGATCAGGTCGGGCAGGCGGTGATAATTCTGCGAGCCAACCACCAGATCGACGGTGTCGGCGCGCCGGATGATCTCCTCGCCCTCGGCTTGCGCCATGCAGCCGGCGACCACGATCAGCATGCGGCGGCCTTGCGCGGCCGCGGCGTCCTTGAGTTCGCGCATGCGGCCGATCTCGGAATAGATCTTGTCGCCGGCCTTTTCGCGTATGTGGCAGGTGTTGAGGATGACCAGGTCGGCGTCGGAAGCGAGCGCCGTTTCGGTAAATCCGGCGGGCGCCAAGGTGTCCGCCATACGATGGGAATCGTAGACGTTCATCTGGCAGCCGAACGACTTGACGTGAACTTTGCGGGATCTGCTCATGCCGTTCGTATTCGACCCATCGGACTAATGTAGCCTGTCATGGCGGGGTTTGTCCCCGCCGACCCATAGCGTTGATATCGTTACGATTTTAAGACGCACCAGCGTCACGGCGGCTGTCTTATCGCCTTTTTGGCCAAAAAGGAACGCTGCTCATGGCGCGGCGAGTGCCGCCTGCGGGCGGCCGCGCAGGGTCGCCGAGGTGATCTTGCGCACCGCGTCTTCCACCTGCCGGGTCATGGCCTTGCGGTCGGCGGTGCCATCGACCGTGATCGGCTCGCCAAAGGTCACCACCGCGTCGATTACGCCTTTGTCCATCAAGGTCTTGATGTGCGGCATGAAGTCGATGTCGCCATACCAGGCGATCAGTGGGCGATGCTGGCGTCCCATCGGAATTCCGTTGATCGCCGTGTAGCAGATCGACATCGGCTGGATCAGCACCGGCTTGGCGAAGCCGCCGTGCGCGGCGACTTGCTTCACCGCGCCCAAGAGCGCCGAACGGAACGGCAGCACGCGGTTGCCGTCGCTCGAGGTGCCTTCGGCGAACAAGACCATCGAGGTGCCGCCGGCGAGCCGTTTGACGATCTCGGCAATGGCGTCGCTGGTCTGATGCCGGCGCGCGCGGTCGACGAACACGGTGCGCTGGAGTTTGGCGGTGATGCCGACCATCGGCCAGTTCGCCACCTCGGCCTTGGAGATGAAGGCGACCGGCGCAATCGAGCCGGTCACCAGGATGTCGGCCCAGGAAACGTGATTGGAAACGATCAGCACCGCGCGATCGCGCACCCGATTGCCGACCACGCGCACGCGAATTCCCAAGATCCCGATCAGCATGCGGTAATAGTGCGAGGCGATGAAGCCCCATCCCGGCAAACCCAGTTTGCCGAGCAGCCACTGCGCCGAGATCAGGATCGGCGTCACGGTGAAGAAGAACGCAGCCGTCAGCAGCGCGCGCAGCATCAGCGTCTATTTCTTGTCGTCTTTGAGCGGCACGGCATAGAGCTCGAGCCGGTGATCGACCAGTTTGTAGCCGAGCTTGCGCGCCACTTCCGCCTGCAGGCGCTCGATCTCTTCCGATTGGAATTCGATCACCTCGCCGCTGCGCAAGTTGATTAGATGGTCGTGGTGGGATTCGCGGCTGGTCTCGTAGCGCGCGCGGCCCTCGCGGAAATCGTGCCGCGCGATGATGCCGGCATCCTCGAACAGCCGCATGGTGCGGTAGACGGTCGAAATCGAAATGCGGTCGTCGACCTTGACGCAGCGCCGGTACAGCTCCTCGACATCGGGATGATCGTCGGAACTGGCCAGCACGCGCGCGATCACGCGCCGCTGCTCGGTCATGCGCATGCCCTTGGCGGCGCAGAGCGCCTCGATATTGCGGCTTTCGGAGATGCTTTTGTCCGGCGTGGTCACGTTGGTCGTCTCCCGTCCGGCCCCCATAGCATATCTCAAGCCAGATCGCGCCGCAGTACTAATGCAGCCGCGGGCTTGCCGCCGGCGCCCTGATAATAATTGGGGCGGCGGGATATTTCATGAAAGCCGGCTTTGGCATACAGCCGGATTGCCGGCCGATTGTGCTCGTCAACTTCCAGAAACACGGCGCGCGTGCCAAGCCCGGCCAGCCGCCGCAGATGCAAATCGAGCAGCTTGCGCGCAAGCCCGCGCCGTTGCCTTGATCTGGCGACCGCGACCGAGAGGATTTCCGCCTCGTCCTCCACCAGCCGCGCCATGATAAAGCCCGCGAGCTTGTTGGCGATCATGGCGCGATAAGTGATGACATGCCGGTCGAGCAGCAGGCCTTCGACCTCCTGCTCGCTCCAGCCGCGCCTGAAAGATGCGGCATGCAGCGCGGCGATGGCTGCGGCATCGCGCGCGCTTGCCTCGGACAAGACCGGCTCGCCGCGCGCGAACAGGCTGGCGAGCCAGCGCATCATCGGCGCGCCAATTGCGCGGCGTTCTGCGGCTGGGCGTCCGGCGCGCGCAAATAAAGCGGCTTGGGCGGCGAGGAGCTTGCCGCTGCGGCGGCGCCGAGCCGCGCCACCCACTCGATGTCGGGCGCCTGGCGCTGATCGACCACGGAAGGTGGCCGCTCGCCCGCGGGCCAGGCCGCCGCCAGCAATTTTGCCGCAGTGCCGACGACGCGCGGCGCGCCGGTTGACGATGCGCGCAGGGCTTCGCGCAGAGGGGCCAGACGCGGCGCAACCAACGTGCGGCCGCCAGGCCCGAACACTTGCAGATAGACGTGCTCGTGGCGCGCGTCGATCGCCACCACCACCGGCAAGGTGTCGTCGTCGGCGATGTAGGGCGCTGCGTAGGCGGCGAGTGTCGTCAGACCGACCACCGGCTTCTCCGTGGCGAGCGCGATTCCGCGCGCCGCGGAAATGCCGACGCGCAAGCCGGTGAAGCTGCCGGGGCCGGTGGTGACCGCGATCCGGTCGATCTCGGAAAATGTGAGCTGGGCGCGTTCGAGCACGCGCGCGATCAGCGGGATCAGCGCTTCAGCATGGCCGCGCACCATGGGCAGCGATTCGTACGACTGCGACGTCCGCCTGCTCGGTGTCGAGCACGGCGGCCGAACAGGCTTCGAGCGCGGTATCGATGGCAAGAACACGCATGAATTGAACTTACCACTGTCATGGCCGGGCTTGACCCGGCCATCCACGTCTTTCTTTTCTTTCGCCAAGACGTGGATGCCCGGCACGAGGCCGGGCATGACGGAGCATTCGCGGTGAATCCGCCGCTTAAACCGGCCTCACCTCGACCACGTCGGGCACGAAATGCTTGAGCAGGTTCTGGATGCCGTGCTGGAGCGTCGCGGTCGAAGACGGGCAACCGGAGCAGGCGCCCTTCATCTGCAAGAAGACCACGCCTTCCTTGTAGCCGCGGAAGGTGATGTCGCCGCCGTCGCCGGCCACCGCCGGACGCACGCGGGTCTCGATCAAATCCTTGATAGTGGCAACCGTGTCGGCATCCTTGGCGTCGAAAAATTCATCGTCGGTGGCTTGCGCCGGCGCGGCGTCGGCAGCGACCAGCGGGCTCGCCCGACATGTAGTGTTCCATGATGGCGCCGAGGATCGCCGGCTTGATCTGCTGCCACTCGCCGTCGCTCTTGGTGACCGAGATGAAATCGGAGCCGTAAAACACGCCGCCGATATTCGGGATGTCGAACAGCCGCGCGGCCAGCGGCGATTGCGCGGCGGCCTCTTTGTTCGGCATGTCGAGCGTGCCGGTTTCGAGCACGGCGCGGCCGGGCAGGAATTTCAGCGTCGCCGGATTTGGCGTTGCTTCGGTCTGAATGAACATCACTTGGTCTCCTCGCCTAACGCGGGTTGAAGGCCCGCCGGCCGGGTGAACTATACCTGATAGATGGCCCCCGCGCGGCTTAAGGTCAACCGGGCCGCAAAAGCCTACGAACTGGCCTCGATATCCTCGTCACTCAGATGGCCGGGCACGATGGCGACCGGAATCGGGAATGTGCCCGCGGACTTGGCCAGGTTGGTGACCAGCGGGCCGGGGCCTTCCTTGCCTGTTCCGGCCGCCAGCACCAGGATGCCGATGTCGGCGTCCTCGTCGATCAACTTGACGATTTCCTCGGCGGTATTGCCCTCGCGGATCACCCGGTCCGGCTTGACGTGTGCGATCTCCTCGATGCGGACGGCGAACTTGTCGAGCACCGCGTTGGCGGCTTCCAGTGCCTCGGCCTGCATGATGTCGGCGACGCCGAGCCATTGCTGATTGCGTTCGGCGGTTTCGTTCACACGCAGCATGACGATCTGCGATTTGGTGCGGCCCGCGCGCTTGGCGGCCCAATAGACCGCACGGTCGCATTCTTCGGTGTCGTCGATAACGACCAGGTATTTGCGTTTGTGGCCGGCCTCGTAGCTGCGGCGTTTGCTGCTCATGCTGGAATGGTGGCACGGCGGGCGCCGCGGCGACAAGGTGGGTAATTCATGTCGGCGGCGAGATCAGCGCCTGACGAATCCCACAATATCCTTGACCGCCTTCATGGTTTCGGCGGCGATTGCCTGCGCGCGCTGCGAGCCGTCGCCCAACACGGAATCGATATAGATCGGGTCCTGCATCAGTTTTTTCATTTCGGCGCCGATCGGCCCGAGCTTGGCGACCGCGAGATCGACCAGCGAATTCTTGAAAGTGGAAAACTGTCCGCTGCCGAATTCGTGCAACACGTCCGCCTTGCTCACACCTTTCAGCGCCGCGTAGATGCCGACCAGGTTGTCGGCCTCGGGGCGCGGCTCGAGGCCCTTCTCTTCGCTCGGCAGCGGTTCGGGATCGGTCTTGGCTTTGCGGATTTTCTGCGCGATCGCCTCGGCGTCGTCGGTGAGGTTGATGCGCGAATAATCCGATGGCTCCGACTTTGACATTTTCCTCGCGCCGTCGCGCAGCGACATCACCCGTGTCGCCGGGCCCTGGATGATAGGCTCTGGCAGCGGAAAGAATGCGTCGCCAAATCCATGCGCATGAATCGACTGCGTGAAATCGATATTGAATTTCTGCGCAATGTCGCGCGACAGTTCGAGATGCTGCTTCTGATCCTCGCCGACCGGGACGTGGGTGGCGCGGTAGACCAGGATGTCGGCCGCCATCAGGTTCGGATAGGCGTAGAGCCCGACCGAGACATTCTCGCGGTCCTTGCCGGCCTTCTCCTTGAACTGCGTCATGCGGTTGAGCCAGCCCAGGCGCGCGACGCAGTTGAACACCCAGGCGAGCTCGGCGTGCTCGGCGACCTGGCTCTGGTTGAAGATGATCTGTTTTTTCGGATCGATACCGCAGGCGAGGAACGCCGCGGTCACCTCGCGCGTGGCGCGCGGCAATTCGGTCGGGTCCTGCCACACCGTGATGGCGTGCAGGTCGACCACGCAATAGATGCAGTCGTAGCGCTCCTGCAGCGCGACGAATTTGGTGATCGCGCCGAGATAGTTGCCGAGGTGCAGATTGCCGGTCGGCTGCACGCCGGAAAAAACGCGTTCCTTGAACGCCATTGGTCATCCTCTCGCAGCGCATGATCCCGAAAACCATCTCCTCGACTTGATCGGGGACGGGAGCCGGTTTTCGGACAAGATCATGCGCAATCAAATATGCCGCGACCAATGCCACGCCGCAGCCGCGTGGCGCAAGATCAAATTCTCCCGCGGCCGATGGCGCGCATGAGCGCGCGCGGCGATGTCGCTTTGAACGCCCATAGCAAGACGAAATAGGTGCCCAGGCCGAAGCCGATCAGCGCGGCCAAGACCAGCGCGCGGATTGCGCCACTGGTGTCGCCGTCGAGCCAGGGGCCGAGCGCGCGATAGGCCACCTCGATGACCGCGCCCATGATCACGGCCGTCAGCACAATGCGTGGCAGCCGATGTCTGGCCTCGCGGTCGATGGCAAAGCCGATCCGCCGCGCGATCAGGACCGCAAGCAGCCCGGCGCTAGCCCAGCCCGACAGTGCAATGGCAATGGCGATACCGACATGGCCGAACACCGGCATGAGCACGAGGCTGCCGGTAATGGCGATGACGAAGCCGAACAGCGCGGCGTACATCGGCGTGGCCGTGTCCTCACGGGCAAAGAAGATGGGCGAGAACGTTTTCACCAGCACATGGCCGGGCAGGCCGAGGGCGAAGGCTGCAAGCACCGCGGCGGTCGCGTTGGTGTCGCCGGCACTGAAGGCGCCACGCTGAAACAATACGTGCACGATCGGCTCGGCCAGCGCCGCGAGCGCAATCGCGGCCGGCAGCGCCAGGCCGAGCGCCAGTTCGATCCCGCGCGATTCCACATGCGCGAGTTCGCGCTTATTGCCGCTGCGAATGGCATGGGCGAAGGCCGGCACCAGCACGGTGCCGACGGCAATGCCGACAATTCCGAGCGGCAATTCGATCAGACGGTTGGCATAGTAGATCCACGAAACCGCGCTGCGCGACCCGGAGGCGACCATCACGCCGGCGATCACGGTGATCTGCGGGATGCCGCTGGCGATGAGGCCCGGGATCGCCAGCGCCAGGAAGCGGCGCACCGGCTGCTCGAACGAAACCGACAGCGGCGTGACCCGTTCAGGACCAAACCATACCGCAAAGCCGACCAGCGCCAGTTGCGAGACGCCGGCAACCGTCACGCTGAAGGCGACGATGCGCCCGGACAATTCGCTGTCGCCCGCGCGCAGCCAGAATACGATCACGAGCGCCGCCAGCATGGTGGCGTTGAACGCGGTGGTGGCGTAGGCCGCGGTGGCGAAGCGCCCGTTGGCATTGAGCACGCCCATCAGCACCGCGACCGGCCCGGCCAGCGCGAGATAAGGCAGCATCAGGCGCGCCAATTCGACCGCGATGGTCATACGGGGGCCGCCGACGACAAAGCCGGGGGCCAAAGCCAATACGACCGCCGGCATGCCGAACAGAAATACAATGACCGCGCCGCTCAACACCAGCACGAAGGTGCCTAGCAGCCGTCCGGCGAATGCCCCCGCCGCCGCCTCGCCGCCGCCGTCGCGCGCGCGCAGATAGAGCGGTACCACCGCGGCGTTTAGCGCGCCTTCCGCCAGCATCCGGCGGATCAGGTTGGCGAGCTGGAATGCGACAAAGAACGCATCGGCACGAATCCCGGCGCCGAATACGTCGGCGATTGCCATGTCGCGCGCAAAGCCGAGCACGCGCGAGAACAGCGTGGCGCTTCCGACGGTCGCGACATTGCGTGCAAGCGACATGAGGCAGCTCCCCGGAGTGCTACTGTAAGCACGTGGGCGCGCGCCCGTCATCCTTGCGCTTGCCGCGCCGCGCTCGCCCGATATAGTGCGACCGCACTCACGAGGTAACGAAATGACTTCTTCCCGCTACGACGTGCTTGGTATCGGCAATGCCATTGTCGACGTGATCGCCCGCGCCGAGGACGACTTTCTGGTCGCGCAAGGCATGCACAAAGGCGGCATGGCGCTGATCGATGAGGCGCGCGCGCAGGCGATTTACGAGGCCATGGGGCCGGCGGTGGAAAGCTCCGGCGGGTCGGCGGCCAATACCATCGTCGGCGTCGCCAGCTTCGGCGGGCACGCCGCCTTTGTCGGCAAGATCAAGGACGACGAGCTCGGCCGCGCCTTTGCCCACGATATCCGCGCCGCCCGCGTCGCTTTCAACACGCCGCCGGCCTCCGATGGACCCTCGACCGCGCGCTGCTACATCATGGTGACCCCGGACGGCGAGCGCACCATGAACACTTATCTGGGCGCCGCGCAGGACCTGCATCCGAGCGACATCGACGAAACGCAGGTCGCCGGCGCCTCGGTGGTCTATCTGGAAGGTTATCTGTGGGACCCGCCGAAGGCGAAGGAAGCCTTCGTCAAGGCGGCGGCGATCGCGCACAAGGCCGGCCGCCGAGTCGCGCTTACTTTGTCGGATGCCTTCTGCGTCGATCGCTACCGCGCCGAATTCCTCGACCTGATCCGCAAAGGCACGGTCGACATCATGTTCGCCAACGAGAAGGAACTGCACAGTCTCTACCAGACCGCCGATTTCGACACCGCGGTGAAAGCGCTGCGCAAGGACGCCAAGCTCGCGGTGGTGACGCGCAGCGAGAAGGGCTGCGTGGTGGTCACCCGTGACGCGGTCGAGCCGGTGCAGGCTATGCCGATTGATCGCGTGGTCGACGTCACCGGCGCCGGCGATCTGTTCGCGGCCGGATTCCTGGTGGGGCTTGCGCGCGGCAAGGATCACCGCACCGCCGCCCGGCTCGGCGCGCTCGCCGCCGCCGAGGTGATCCAGCATATCGGCGCGCGCCCGGCGGTCTCGCTCAAGGCGCTGGCTGCCGACAACGGCTTGCCGGTCTGATCTGACTGGTTTTTTCCCGCTTCCCGAACGTCCCGAAAGCGATTGGTAACCGATTGGTAACCGAACGTGGTTACCGATCGGTGAACAACCAATGTGAGGATCGGGCCATGGCTGAGCGCGAGAATACCGACAACACCAGTGGTGAGGCAGCGGCCAAAAACCAGATCAAGAGCGAGTTGCCGATCGTCGAATCCCCGCCGCTTTCACCGGCCAGCGAGCCTGCGATCGAGCCGGTCGCCGCCGAGCCGGCAACCGAATCCAAAGTGGCGGAACCGCCGGCGTCTGCGACGCCGCAGCGCATCCGTTGGGATGCGCGAGCTAAGCGCAATGCCTTGCTTGCTGCCTCGGTCGCGATCGCGGCTGCGTTCGGCGCTGTAATCGGGGCGGTGACGAGCGGCGGTTTTGCGACGCCTGCGCGGGTTGACGTCGCCGGCCTCGAAGAGACCAAGGCGATGCAACAATCGATTTCGCAAATGAGCAAGGAAATCGTCGCGCTGAAGGCAGGCATCGAGGCCTCGAACAAGGCCGCGCATAGCCAGATCGCCAAGATCACCGACCGGCTCGATAAATCGGCGATGGCTGAGATCACCGGCTCGATCTCGGTGCCGCAGTCGGTGCCGGCCGCGGCGCCGCTTCCAGCCCCGCGCCCCGCGCCCCGCGTAGCCTCTGTGGACGCCCAGCCGCCGGCCCGCCCGCCGGTGGTGCAGGATTGGTCGATCCGTAATGCGCGCGACGGGATTGTCTACGTGGAGAACCACGGCGAGATTTATCAGGTCGCACTCGGCGCGCCGTTGCCGGGCCTTGGACCGGTCGAATCGGTCAGGCGGCAGGACGGCCGCTGGATGGTGGTAACGCCGAAAGGCATCATCGTTTCGATGCGCGACCGCCGTTATTTCGAAGCGTTCTGATCTTTCCCTCCCCGCGAAGCGGTGTCGAGTTGGATTGCGGCGATCCGATCGGGAGGAGGGCCTTCGCCCGCGATCTAAGTCTTCTCGCATAATTCGTCCCCGACGCCTCCCCACACTCGCAACGGTTCGCGGGGAGGGGAGCGTAGCGAGGGCGTCAAAACCGTGTCAGATTTCCAGCGTAATTTGAGTTGCGCGGGTGATGACATGAGCAGCGCTTGGCGGAAAACGATCGCGGCTGTTGCGTGGGTCATGCTGGCGACCGGCGCGGCCTCGGCACAGGGACTTGCGCAGGGCGCAGGCCCGCCAAAGCCAAAACCGGAAATGACCGAGAGCTGCCCCGGCCTGGTGGCTTCGGCGCCCTTTGCGATACCCGCCGCGTTTCGTCTGGCCGCGCTCGCCGCCGATCAGGTGCGCATCAGCTATATCGGCCATTCCACCTTCCTGATCGAGAGCCCGCAGCTCGTGCGCGTCGCCACCGACTACAACGATTATGTACAGCCGCCGCTGCTGCCCGACATCGTGACCATGAATCACGCGCACTCGACGCACTACACCGATCATCCCGATCCGGGCATCAAGCACGTGCTGCGCGGCTGGGCGGACAGATCGAGAAGGCCGGCGCGCATCGACATGACCTACAAGGACGTGCGCGTGCGCAACGTGCCGACCAATATCCGTTCCTGGGACGGCGGCACCGAGTTCCACGGCAATTCGATCTTTGTCTTCGAGATGGCCAATCTGTGCATCGCCCATCTCGGCCATCTGCATCACACGCTCAACCAACAGCAGCTCAACGAGATCGGCCGGGTCGACGTGGTGATGGTACCGGTGGACGGCAACATGACGCTCGATCTCGACGGCATGGTCGAGGTGCTGCGCTCGCTGAAGGCGCCGCTGATCATCCCGATGCATTATTTCAGCGCCTATACGCTCGACCGCTTCCTGGCGAGGGCTCGGGAGGAATGGCCGGTGGAGATCGGCGACGTTCCCTCGGTGGTGGTCTCCAAGACCAGCCTGCCGAGCAAGCCGAAGGTCCTGGTGCTGCCCGGTCGCTAGGCACCTTAAAGGCGCACAAGGTTCTCTAACTAAAGCGATTTTGGTTGCCACAATTCAGGCAGGGACGGTGTTTATTAACAGCCACAGTTGACCGGCGCGGAACCAATAGGTAGTTGTCGCGTTCTGGGTGAACGTTTATTAGGTATCGCTAAAGGGGTACGATTGTATGGTGCAGACTTGGAGCAGCTGGAAACGCTTTCCCGACGCGCAAATCGGCGACTATGTCGAGGCGCCGATCGGCCCGGGCGTATACGAGGTCCGCCATACCACGACGCGGCAAGCTGATCGCCTTCGGTCACGCCGGCAACGTGGCCAAGCCATTGTCCGAGCTGAAGTTCGACGGCGGCGCCAGCACTTTCGCCCGGCTGTTCCGCCATGCAACCGCTGGTGTCGCGCGTCTCCGATCTCGAATACCGCACCTGCGCAGCCGCCAGCCGCGCCGAGGCCAAGACTACGGCGCAGCGGCTGAAGGGCCTGCGGCAGACCGCCTGGCGCCGGCGCATGGATCAGGGTCTCGGCGGCCCGTCACCCGAGCTGACGATTCTCACGAGCCGATTGGAGTCGCGGCCGGCCTTACGCCGGCCGTTTCGCTTTTATGGGGCAATGGCGCAATAGCTTCCGGTCTGTCGCGGACTTCGTATAAAGTTCGGGCAGCGCAGAAGGAGCGCTTGCCTATGTTGAGCGCCGAGCAGAACGATCTCATCACCCGCGTCGGTCCCGGCACGCCGGCGGGCACGCTGATGCGCCGCTACTGGCAGCCGGCGGCGTTGGTCGATGAACTCGCCGGCAATCGGCCGATCAAGCCGGTGCGGCTGTTCGGCGAGGACCTCGTGATCTTCAAGGACGACAAAGGCCGCTACGGCCTGGTCGGCCGCCGCTGTCCGCATCGCGGCACCGATCTGGCCTATGGCCGGCTGGAAGACGGCGGCCTGCGTTGCGCGTTTCACGGCTGGCTGTTCGACGTCAACGGCAAATGCCTGGAGACGCCGGCCGAGCCGGACGACAGCAAACTGTGCGCCAATATCCGGGCGAAGTCTTATCCGGTGGTCGAGAAGAGCGGCATCCTGTTCGCCTATATGGGGCCGGGCGAGCCGCCGGCATTTCCGCATTTCGACTGCTTCGTCGCGCCCGACAGCCACACCTTCGCCTTCAAGGGCATGATCGACTGCAACTGGCTGCAATCGCTCGAAGTCGGCATCGATCCGGTGCACACCTCGTTCCTGCACCGCTTCTTCAATGACGAGGATCCGAGCCAGAGCTACGGCAAGATGTTTCGCGACACGACGCGCGATTCCGACATGCCGATGACGCAGATCATGCGCGAGGTAACGCGCCCGCGCATCGAGGTCGAGCCGACCGAGTTCGGCTTCCGGCTCGTGACGCTGCGCCAGATCAGCGACGCGAATACGCATGTGCGCGTCACCAATCTGGTGTTCCCGAATGCCTTCATGATCCCGATGAGCCGCGAGATGACGATCTCGCAGTGGCATGTGCCGATCGACGACGAGAAGCATTATTGGTACGCGATCTTCACAAGCTTCGGCGCGCCGGTCGACAAGGACGAGATGCGCAACCAGCGGCTCGCGCTCTACCAATTGCCCGACTACATCCCGAACAAGAACAAGAGCAACGATTACGGGTTCGATCCGCACGAGCAGGAACACGAGACCTTTACCGGCATGGGCGCCGACATCAACGTGCACGACCAGTGGGCCTGCGAGTCGATGGGCGCGATCCAGGACCGTACATCCGGAACATCTCGGCACCTCCGACAAGGCGATCGTCGCCTATCGCAAGCTGCTGCGCGAGGCGATCGAGCAGGCGAGCAAAGGCGAGCGGCCGGTGATGGTGCTCGATGAAGCGCAGGCGACGAGCGTCACCGGTCCGGCGGCGATCGACGGCATCGGGCCAACCGACGACTGGCAGGGCTATTGGCAAAAGACCGAGGCGGTCAAGCGCAAGACCGCGAGCTGGGGCAATGGGCAATAAATAATGCCCGCGCGTTCGCGTAAATCCGCTGCAACCTTCGTCGAGCGCCACGGCCTGTGGAGCGGCGCGCAGGCGCAAAGCCGCCGCCGCAGTCGAGCGCGCCATCAAACGGCACAAGCTCGAGGTCGTGCGTTTTTCCTTCGCCGACCAGCATGGCGTGCTGCGCGGCAAGACCTTGCTGGCGTCGGAAGTGTCCGCCGCGCTGCGCGCCGGCGTCACCATGACGACGACGCTGCTGGCCAAGGACACCGCGCACCGCACGGTCTATCCGGTGTTCACGCCGGGCGGCGGCTTCGACATGCCGGAGATGCAGGGCGGCGGCGATTTCGTCATGGTCGCCGATCCGGCGACGTTCCGCGTGCTGCCATGGGCAGGCAAGACCGGCTGGCTGCTCTGCGACATCTATTTCAGCAACGGCAAGCCGGTGCCGTTCTCGACGCGCGCGGTGCTGCGCAGACGCGCTCGACGACGCTCGACAAGGCCGGCTTCGATTTCCTCGCCGGGCTGGAGGTGGAATTCCATCTGTTCAAGCTGGAGAACCCGAAGCTTTCGCCGGCTGACACCACCTGGCCGCCGCAGGCGCCGGAAGTGAGCCTGCTCAATCAAGGCTATCAGTATCTTACCGAATCGCGCTTCGACATGATCGATCCGGCGGTGGAAATCCTGCGGCGCGGCGTCGAGGCTCTTGGACTGCCGTTGCGCTCGGTGGAAGTCGAACTCGGGCCCAGCCAGGTCGAATTCACCTTCCGCCCGCTATGCCGGTCTCGCCGCCGCCGACGCCATGATCCTGTTCCGCTCGGCGGTAAAGCAGATCGCGCGCCGCAACGGCTATCTCGCGAGCTTCATGTGCCGGCCTGGCGTTGCCCAACGCGATGTCGAGCGGCTGGCATCTGCATCAGTCGTTGATCGAGAAGACGTCCAAGCGCAACGCCTTCGCCTTCGATCACCCGGATGTCTTGTCGGCCGTGGGCAAATATTATCTTGGCGGGTTGCTCGCACACGCGCGTGCAGCCGCGGCTTTCACCACGCCGACCATCAACGGCTACAAACGCTACCGCTCCTATTCGCTGGCGCCCGACCGCGCCATCTGGGCGCGCGACAATCGCGGCGTGATGATGCGCGTTCTGGGCCAGCCGGGCGATGCCTCGACGCATCTGGAGAACCGGGTCGGCGAGCCGGCCGCCAATCCTTATCTCTACATGGCCTCGCAGATTTACGCAGGGCTGGACGGCATCGCGCGCCGGCTCGATCCGGGGCCGTCAGCCGACACGCCCTACGAGACGGCGGCGGCATCGCTGCCGAAAGACCTGGGCGAAGCGGTCACCGCGCTACGCGCCGATGAAGCCTTCCGCGCCGGTTTCGGCTCAGCCTTCATCGACTATTATGCCCACATCAAGGACGCCGAGCTCGCGCGCTTCGCCAAGGAAGCGCCCGAGCAGGCGGAGGTCACCGCCTGGGAACAGAACGAATATTTGGACTTATTCTGATGCCTTACGCAGTGACACCCGACAAAGTGCGGCTCTATTACGAGGAAGTGGGCCAGGGCACGCCGATCCTGTTCGTGCACGAATTTGCCTCCGACCATCGCGGCTGGGAGCCGCAGATGCGCGAATTCGGCAAGCGCTATCGTTGCATCGCCTATTCCGCGCGCGGCTATACGCCGTCCGATGTGCCTGCCGACAAGAACGCCTACACCTACCAACATGTGATGCGCGATTGCGTCGCCGTGCTCGACCATCTCAAAATCGAGCAGCGCGCATATCGTCGGCCTGTCGATGGGCGGCTACACAACGCTGCAGGTCGCGCTCAATCATCCGACACGCGTGCGCTCGATGATGCTGGCCGGAACCGGTCCGGCAGCGAGCGCTGGTATACCGAGCAGTTCCACAAGCATTCGCGCGCCATTGCCGACCAGTTCGAACGCGAAGGCGCAGGCGCCGTCGCCAAGACCTACGGCCTGGGTCCGAGCCGCGTGCCGTTCCTGATCAAGGACACGCGCGGCTTTGCGGAGTTTTCCAGGCAACTGGCCGAGCACGACGCGCAGGGTTCGGCCAACACCTCGCGCGGCTTTCAGGGCAAGCGGCCCTCGCTCTACGACTTCGAGACGGAAATCCGGAACCTGACGACGCCGGCGCTGATCGTGGTCGGCGACGAGGACGAGCGCTGCATCGAGCCGAGCCTGTTCCTGAAAACGGACGATTGCCCGCAGCGGGCTTGGTAATGTTTCCCAAGACCGGCCACGTCGTGAACCTGGAGGAGCCCGACGCTTTTCAATCAGGTGGTCGGCGATTTTGTCGCGCGCGTCGATGCCGGCCGCTGGCCGCCGCGCGATCCGCGCTCGATTACGCCGCGCGCATGATCCCGAAAAGCTTGTCCTCGACTTGATCGGGGATGGGAACCGGTTTTCGGAAAGATCATGCGCAAAACAAGCGGCTAAGCGGCGCGATGGAACTTTCAACGGCGTAAGCGATTAAAGAGGCGAAGTTTCGCCGATCCAATCGCAGGAGCCTGCCATGCTGAAATGGGCCGTTGTTTTTCTGCTGATCGCCATCGTCGCCGGCATATTCGGCTTCACCGGGGTTGAGCAGGCCTCCGCCACCATCGCGCAATGGCTGTTCGGCATTTTCCTGGTGCTGTTTTTCGGCGCTCTGGTCATCGGCCTGGCGATCGGGCGACGGCTGACGTCGTAGCCGCGAGCGTTAGGCATCCACACTGGCGCTGAGCGCGTTGTCCTGGATGAATTGCCTGCGCGGCTCGACCAGATCGCCCATAAGCTGGTCGAACAGCACATTGGCCTCGTCGACTTCCTTGATGCGGACCTGCAACAGCGAGCGCGCGTCGACGTCGAGCGTGGTTTCCCACAGCTGCTCGGGATTCATCTCGCCCAGGCCTTTGTAGCGCTGCATCGAAATGCCCTTGCGTCCCGCGGTGGTAAGCGCCTCGAACAGGCCGACCGGCCCGTGAATGGCGATGGTCTCGTCCTTGCGCCGCAGCATCGCCGGCGGCGTCGGACGCGGGAATATCTGCTGCAACGAGGGCGCATATTCGTCGAGCTTGCGCGCGTCGGCCGAGCCCAGCAGCGCCTGATCGATGACGGCGACTTCCTTGACGCCGCGCACGGTGCGCTCGAAATGGAAGCCGTTGTCGTCGAACTTGCCTTGCCAGCCGCGCTCGGTTTCGTCTTCCAGCGCGTCCAGCCGCTTGGCGATGTAGTCGGCGGCAGCGGCGCCGGTCTTGAGATCGTTGGTGACGTTCGGGTTGAGCACTCCGGCGATCGCCGCCTGCTCAATCACCTTGCGGCTATAGCGGCTGTGCAGCCCGTTGAGAATGTTGCGGATGGCGCGGGCCTGCTCGACCATCTTGCCGAGGTCTTCGCCGGCGCGCTCTTCGCCCGAGGCGAGGCGCAGCACCGCTTCCTCCAGCCCGGTCGAGATCAGGAAATCTTCCAACGCGCGCTCGTCCTTGAGATATTGCTCGGACTTGCCGCGGTTGACTTTGTAGAGCGGCGGCTGGGCGATGTAGATATGGCCGCGCTTGATCAGCTCTTCCATCTGCCGGAAGAAGAAGGTCAGCAGCAAAGTGCGGATATGGCTGCCGTCCACGTCGGCGTCTGTCATGATGATGATCTTGTGGTAGCGCAGCTTGTCCGGATTGAATTCGTCGCGCCCGATGCCGGTGCCGAGCGCGGTGATCAGCGTGCCGATCTCCTGGCTGCCCAGCATCTTGTCGAAGCGCGCGCGCTCCACGTTCAGGATCTTGCCGCGCAGCGGCAGCACGGCCTGGAATTCGCGGTTGCGGCCCTGTTTGGCGGATCCGCCGGCCGAGTCGCCCTCGACGATGAACAATTCCGACTTGGCCGGATCGCGTTCCTGACAGTCGGCGAGCTTGCCCGGCAATGACGAGATGTCGAGCGCGCCCTTGCGGCGCGTCAGATCGCGCGCCTTGCGCGCGGCCTCGCGCGCGGCGGCGGCTTCCACCACCTTGCCGACGATGACGCGGGCCTCGGCCGGGTGAATCTCGAACCAGTCCTGCAAGGCCTGATTGATCACGTTCTCGACCACCGGACGCACTTCCGAGGACACCAGTTTGTCCTTGGTCTGCGAGGAGAATTTCGGGTCCGGCACCTTCACCGACAGCACCGCGGTCAACCCTTCGCGGCAATCGTCGCCGGTGAGCGCCACCTTTTCCTTGCGCGTGGTGCCGATGGTTTCGGCGTATTGCGTGATCTGGCGAGTGAGCGCACCGCGGAAACCGGCGAGATGGGTGCCGCCGTCGCGCTGCGGGATGTTGTTGGTAAAGCACAATACCGATTCATGATAGGCGTCGTTCCACCACAGCGCGCATTCCACCGTGATGCCTTCGCGCTCGGCCTTGATCATGACCGGCTTGGGGATCAACGGCGTCTTGTTGCGGTCGAGATATTTCACAAACTCCTCGACACCGCCGGCATATTTCATCTCCTCGCGCTTCTCCACCGCGTGCCGCATGTCGGAGAGCACGATATTGACGCCGGAGTTGAGGAAGGCGAGCTCGCGCAGGCGATGTTCGATCGTGGCGAAGTCGAACTCGACCATGGTGAAGGTCTTCGGGCTTGGAAAGAACGTCACTTCGGTGCCGCGCTTGCCGCCCGAATCGCCGACGACTTTCAGCGGTGCCACCGCCACGCCGTCGCGGAACTCGATGAAGTGCTCCTTGCCATCGCGCCAGATGGTAAGCTTGAGCCAGCTCGACAGCGCATTGACCACCGAGACGCCGACGCCGTGCAGGCCGCCGGATACCTTGTAGGAATTCTGGTCGAATTTACCGCCGGCGTGCAGCTGGGTCATGATGACCTCGGCCGCCGAAATGCCTTCGCCGGCATGGATGCCGGTGGGAATGCCGCGGCCGTTGTCGCGCACCGTCACCGATCCGTCGGGATTGAGCGAGGAGATCACCTCGGTGGCGTGGCCGGCGAGCGCCTCGTCGATGGCGTTGTCGACCACCTCGTAGATCATGTGGTGCAGGCCGGAGCCGTCATCGGTGTCGCCGATATACATGCCCGGCCGCTTGCGTACGGCGTCGAGGCCTTTGAGGACCTTGATCGACTCGGCGTCGTAGTCGGACGGGAGGTTCAGGGCTGGTTCAGCCATCGACGGCACCCTCAAAACGGGCGGAAAAATGAATCGGAATGGGCGTTGGGTGTGACACGAAAAATCGGCCTCGTACAGAGCAAAGTCACAGCAATTAATATGTTGATTCGTAAGCGTTTTTTAAAGGGGACGGGGTCGAAAAACGGCGCATTTTTGACCCTCGTTTTTGGGCCGGAATCGCCGGCGTGAGCCGCAATGCGAAAAGCATCGGCGGCGCGCTGGAATGCGTTCGAGTCGCTAGCCGATTTCGTGCGCAACAAGTGCCAGTTGATGCATATGCCGGAAGGTGGGTTCGTATTCCGGAATCGGCTTGCTGAACGCGCCGAGCGCCGCGGCCAAGATCTCTATACGATCGAGATCGCCGCGCATCGTATCGAGCGAGCGATGTAACTCGTGCTTCATTCGGTCTATCGCGTTCTCGGGCCTCATAACTTTCCCTTTGCGGTTCCCTAGCCGTTTTTTCTGTCAATGCGTTGGCGCGTACAGGGTAAAGAGATTGGGGCAGCGATGGTTCCTGTTTTCGAATAGTTCAAGTTGTCTCGATTAATGGAACGTTATCGAGGCGTTAGTGGAACTTCGTAGCCATCGGTTCAACCGCACCGCCGCGAACCTCAAGCACCTGCGCACGCCCTACGATATCGCCGAATGCGGCCGGATCGGCCCCGGTCATCCACACCTGCGCACCTAGCGCCGACAGCGCATCATACAGCGCTGCGCGCCGCGTAGGATCGAGATGGGCGACCACCTCGTCGAGCAGCAAAAGCGGAGCAAAGCCGGTCATCTCCTTGATCAGGCCGGCATGCGCGAGCACCAGCCGGATCAGCAGCGCCTTCTGCTCGCCGGTCGATGCATCGGAGGCCGGAATGCCCTTGCCGGCATGGGTGACGGCGAGATCGGACAGATGCGGGCCATCGAGCGTGCGTCCGGCGGCGGCATCGCGCGCGCGGTTCTCCTTCAGGAGAGCGCGATAGCGGTCCTCGATCTCGATCGCGCTGTGGCTGGGAAGCAGCTTCTCCATCCAGCCTTCCAGCGCGATCTCGGCGTAGGGAAATGCCGAGTTCTGCTCGCGCGCGGCGACCAGCGCGCCGGACAGACGGCTGACAGTTTCCGCGCGCGCGGCCGCCACCGCCACCGCCACCTCGGCGGTCTCATGTTCGACCGCGTCGAGCCAGTGCGGATCGCTGTGGGATTCTTCCAGCAAGCGGTTGCGCGATCGCAACGAGCGCTCCAACGCGGAAACCCGGCTGGAATGCTGGGCATCGACCGCGAGCACCAGCCGATCGAGAAAACGCCGGCGCTCCGATGCCGGCCCGTTGAATAGCGGGTCCATGGCGGGCGTCAGCCACACCACGCGCAGATGGTCGGCGAAGGCCGCCGCCGAGCCGGCCGTTTCACGATCGACGCGGTATTTGCGCGTGGGCGCCAAGTCCTCGGCCTTGGGCGCCTCGATGCCAGTACCGAGCGTGGCTAGTCCCAGCATGCCCTCGAGTTCGGCGGAAACCGCCCAGGAGCCGTCGCCTTCGAAAAATGCCAGTTCCTCGATCGTGGCGCGGCGCAAGCCCCGGCCCGGTGCCAGCAGCGAGATTGCCTCGATCAGATTGGTCTTGCCGGCGCCATTGGCTCCGGTCAGCACGATCGGGCCGGCGCGTTCAAGCGAAACCTGCGCGGCGTGATAGCTGCGGAAATTCGTGAGCGTCAGGCGGCGGATGAAGGCTGCGGTCATATTATTTTAATCGTCATTCCGAGGCGCGTGCGTAGCACGCGAGCCCGGAATCGATACTCACGGACTGGGGTTATGGATTCCGGGCCCGCGCCTTGGGCGCGAGCCGAAATGACAAGGAACGAGTATCCACGCAAGCCGCGAGGCTATCACACCCGCATCGGCATCAGCACATAGAGCGCGCCTTTGGCGTCCTTGTCCTGAATGAGCGTGGGCGAGCCGGGGTCGGCGAGCTTGAGCACGGCCACTTCGCCCTCGATCTGCGCGGCGATGTCGAGCAGATAGCGCGAGTTGAAACCGATATCGAGCGGCTCGCTGTCGTACTCGACCTCGATCTCCTCGGTCGCGCTGCCGGAATCCGGGTTGGTCACCGACAGCACTAGGCGGCCGCCGGTGACGGCGAGCTTGACGGCGCGGCCGCGCTCGCTCGAGACGGTGGAGACGCGGTCGACTGCGGCCTCGAAATCCTTCTTGTCGACGGTGAGGCTCTTGTCGTTGTTGAGCGGAATGACGCGCGCGTAATCCGGGAAGGTACCGTCGATCAGCTTTGAGGTCAGCACCACGTTGCCGATGCTGAAGCGGATCTTGCCGGCGGAGAGTTCGATCGCCGCGTCGCCTTCGCCGGTCTCGATCAGCCGCTGCACCTCGGCCACCGTCTTGCGCGGCACGATGATGCCCGGCATGCCGGCGGCGCCTTCCGGCAGCTGCAGTTCGACCTGCGCCAGCCGGTGGCCGTCGGTCGCAACGGCGCGCAACGTCGCCGTCTTGGCCGCGCCCGCCGTGTGCAGGTAGATGCCGTTGAGGTAGTAGCGCGTCTCCTCGGTCGAGATCGCGAACTGGGTCTTGTCGATCAGCCGCTTGAGATCGCTGGCTGCGAGCTTGAACGAATGCGTCATGTCGCCGGCGGCCAAGTCTGGAAAGTCGCTTTCCGGCAGCGTCTGCAAAGTAAAGCGCGAGCGGCCGGCGCGGATCGAAAGCACAGCGCGGTCGCCGGAGCCCTCGACCACGATCTGGGCGCCCTCGGGCAGCTTGCGCACGATCTCGTAGAGCATGTGCGCCGGCACGGTGGTGGCGCCGCCCGGCGACACTTCCGCAGCGATGCTGTCGGTGACTTCGAGATCGAGGTCGGTCGCCTTCAGGCTGAGCTTGCCCTTGTCCGCCTTGATCAGCACGTTGGCGAGAATTGGAATGGTATTGCGCCGCTCCACCACGCGATGCACGTGGCCCAGCGACTTCAGCAGTTCTGCACGCTCTACCGTGACTTTCATGGAAAACCCGCTTCGGCGCCTTTGAAAACGACCCAAAACCCGGCGCTACAGAAAGCCGGCGGATCGCGCCATGCGAGGCCGGGCGAGAAGGGTGACGAAAGAGTGCGGAATGCGCAAGGGCGCGATGGGCCCCGGCCGCCATTTCCCCAAGGCGTCCACAGGGGGCACCTTTCCACATCCGAACTCGGGTTTCACCTGAGTTCAGCATTTGGACTGGCCGCGGACGGGGAGACAGCTACTCCTGCAATTGCCGCTTTAAAATCTCGATTTCCTCGGCCAACGCCATGTCGTTGCCGACCAGCCCCTCGATCTTGCGCACCGCGTGCAGCACGGTGGTGTGGTCGCGGCCGCCGAAGCGCCGGCCGATTTCGGGCAGCGAGCGCAAAGTCAGCGTCTTGGCCAGATACATCGCGACTTGGCGTGGGCGAACCACGTTGGCGGTGCGCCGCGACGACAACAGGTCGGAGCGGCTGACATTGTACTGGCGCGCCACCACCCGCTGGATGTCCTCGATCTTGACGCGTTTGGGTTCCTGCGGGCGGATCAGGTCGCGCACCTCGCGCTCGGCCATTTCCAGGGTGACCGACTGGCCGGTGAGTTTGCTGTGGGCGAGCAGGCGATTGAGCGCGCCTTCCAGATCGCGGCCATTATGGGTGACGGTCTTGGCGATATAGGCCAGCACCGGCAGCGGCACGTCGAAGCTCGGATGATACTGGCGCGCCGCTGTCACCCGCACTTTGAGGATTTCGAAGCGCAGTTCCTCGCCGAGCGCGCCCATTTCGACGACCAGGCCACCGGCGAGCCGCGAGCGCACGCGGTCGTCGAGGCTTTCGAGGTCGGACGGCGGGCGATCGGAGGCGATCACGACCTGTCGGCCGGCATCGATCAGCGCGTTGAGCGTGTGGCAGAACTCGGCCTGCGTCGATTTGCCTTGCAGGAATTGCAGGTCGTCGATCACCAGCACGCCGATGCCGCGCAGCGCTTCCTTGAAGGCGAGCGCGGTTTGGGTGCGCAGCGCCGAGACGAAGCCGTACATGAACTTCTCGGCGGTGAGGTAGAGCACCTTGCGCTCGCCGGCGGCATTGCCCGACCAAGTGATGGCCTGCAGCAGATGCGTCTTGCCCAAGCCCACCCCGGCGTGGATGTAGAGCGGATTGAACATCACCGGATCGCCGCGCCGGCCGGCTGCCACCTGTTTGGCCGCGGCATGCGCCAGCGTATTGGAGCGGCCGACTACGAACGTGTCGAAACTCAGTCGCGCGTCGAGCGGGGAGCCGCCGAGCGCCTCATGCAGGCCGGGGTCGCCGACCGACACCGGCCGGCCGGTGTTACCATTGCCATTGCCGAAGCGGCTGGCGCCGTCGGCGGGCGACAATTCCGGTTTGAGCTTGGGCGCGATCACGGATTTGATCACCGCCGAGCGCACGATCAGCTCGATGCGGCCGACTTTCGCGTCTTCGGCCTGCCAGCAGGCCAGCACGCGCTCGGCATAGTGCGACTGGATCCAGCTCTTGAGGAAAC
This sequence comes from uncultured Alphaproteobacteria bacterium, assembly GCA_963741115.1. Classification (GTDB taxonomy): domain Bacteria; phylum Pseudomonadota; class Alphaproteobacteria; order Rhizobiales; family Xanthobacteraceae; genus Pseudolabrys. Next base: position 295,599 of record CAVUGR010000006.1, read on the forward strand.
GGGTCGGCACCGACAGGCGCACGGTTCCGTCTTCGTTCGCTTCCAAGTCCATGCGTGCGAACCAGCTTGAATAGACGTCATCGCCGACCTCCGCGCGCAGGCGTCCCTTGACGCGATTCCAGCCATCCTGATCCGTGTTCGGCATTATTTTTTTCTCTATTCGATGATTGGTTGAACGGACTGAGGGTTGCTCGGCCTAGCAGTGGGATACCGCCAACGCGCCGAACTCGGGATACGCAACAGCACTGCTTTATGATGTTGGGAAACTTCTGGTCCGCGGAGGCTGCCTCGGCGGTCACACGAGATGGGATTGCGCCTTAGCCCAAGGGCGGCGGGCCGTACCATGAATTCCCGTCGTGAAGGCGGACTTGGTCCGCGCAAGACGTATCGAATGGAAAATATAAGAAACCAGAGCTGGGCTGCGGGCAGGACGAGCGGCAACTACCCGCGGGTCTATAATGGAGGAAGCCAAGCCGATGGAACCCGTTTTAATTGCTGACACTAGTCCCACCCTTATCATGACATCCCCCCTAAGTGTTTCCGGGCGCTCGCCCGATCATCTGTTTCGCTTCCGTTTCGCGGCCTGCGAGCGGGCAAAAAAAGCCGTCCTCATCGGGCGATGAGCCTGTAGATAAGCCTGTTTCTGATCGCGTCCGGCGATTTCCGACCGCGTTACCGAAGATACACAAGCAATCTGGGTGATCAATTGGATTTCGGAGAACGGACCACACGATTCGTGCCGCGATACCTCTCTTTGCGCAGACAATGTCGCGTGCGACTCGTTTCAAACCGTTGAGGAGTCGTCAGGAATTTCGAAGTCAAAACTTGTTCTATGCTGCGGCACGATACGAAAATAAATAATATTGTCATGCTTGCCGAAAATGTCCGTCTCCGAAGAACTTCCGGTCCTCAGCGTTGCATAGATGTTAAGTCTTTATTGCGAATAAAAAATCCGTGCTCGAAAATTCAGGTAGCTGTCACGGAGAAAGCGCGGCGGCAGTGGAGCAAACGTGCGGCGTGAGCAGTATGATACAGCAAAATCCCGGCACGCAGATTTCCGAGACAACGCGATGACAATTTGACGACAACGTGCGCGACCGAGGCGTTCTCAAGCCGAACGCGGTCGTATTACGGTCATTGTCATCCATTCGATGGAAGGATACCACGCGCAATTCGCTGCCTGGCTCGCCGATGCTAGCGCATGATCGGGCAAAAGCCAGTCCAAAATTTGATCCGGATGAAAAGCGGGTTGCGGAAAAGATGTGCGCGAAGCAAAATTTCAGTTCAGCGTTCTGATTTCACCTAAAAGTCATCGAAAAAAAGTCGTATTCACTTCCCGAGCTTGGCGATGCGATGGGCAAGACGCGAAACTTTACGGCTGGCGTTGTTTTTGTGAACGACGCCGCGCTGCGCTGCACGCATAATGACCGGTTCGCTCTCCTTGAACGCCGTCAATGCCGCATTGCGGTCGCCGCTGGCGATCGCTTCCTCGACTTTGCGGACCGATTTGCGCAGCAGAGAGCGGCGCGTCTTGTTGACTTCGGTCCGGCGCGCGATCTTGCGCGTGGCTTTGCGGGCGGAACTGGTATTGGCCATGAGCCTCTCGTTAACGACTGGAGCTTGCGGCGGGAAAGTCCGCCAATGTGTGCGAGCTTTGCAAGAAAGAGCAGCGGCGAGAAGGCTCGCAGCTACCAGCGAGGCTTATAGTAAGGCCCCGCTCGGGCGTCAACGCCGGAAAAACGCCGTTTGGCGCATGCTCTCGTGCGATTCCGGGCTCCGCCCGCCGGTCAGGCCACCCGTTTTGCCCGCACCGCGTCGTGACCGCCGACAATAGCCGCGCGATCGGCCGCTGTAAGCGCGGCTAGCGGCGGCTTGACCCGGGCCAGCGCCGGATCGCCATGGATATGGGCGAGCAATTCCTTCACGCCGCTCACCAGCGGTTTGCCATCGAACAGCTTGCGGATCGCCACCGCCGCATCGAGCGCGGCCGCGTCGCCCTCGCGCCAGGCGCGCGCGCATAGATCGGGGTTGAGATTGGCGGTCGCCGAGATGCAGCCGGCAAATGCGCCGGCCCGTGCCTCGATCAGCACAGCCTCGGTCGAGGGGAAGACGGCGAAATCGGGTGAGATCGCCGCCGCCGAGCGGGCGAAAGCCATGTCGCCGGAGGAATCTTTCAGGCCGATGATGCGGCCCGGAAAAAGTTCCAGCAACTGTTTGATCAGCGCCACGTGCCAGGGTAGGCCCGACATCGCCGGGAAGTGATAGAGGTAAAGCGGGATCGGCTTGGCAGCCGTCGCCTTCACCAGAGTGCCGATATAGGCGATGAGCCCGTCGTCCGGCACGCCCTTGTAATAGAACGGCGGCAGAACCAGCGCGCCGGCAAAGCCCAGCTCCGCCGCGTGGCGGGTGAGCGCGACCGCGTCCGAGAGCGCGGCGGCGCCGGTTCCCACCATCAGGCGGTCGAGCGGCAGGCCATTCGCCTTGTAGGCGTCCATCACCGCCATGCGCTCGTCGCGCGAGAACGACGTCGCCTCGCCGGTGGTGCCGAGCACGTTGAGGCCGTCGCAGCCATTGTCGAGCAGGTAGCGCGCAAGATTGATCGCGCGCTTGATGTCGGGCGCGCCATCCTCGCCGACCGGAGTGGCGACGGCGGCGATCACGCCGGAAAGAGTTTTGGTCATGCTTTTCCCCCTGGGAAGCGCGAATGGCGATTTGTTCTTGCTCAGCCACTCACATTATATGCGGCGAGCGCCGCCATGTTTACGATCTGGTTATCCTTGGCGCCGAGTTGCACGATTTGCACCGGCCGGTCGAGCCCGACCAGCAGCGGCCCGATCACGGTCGCGCCGCCGAGTTCCTGCAGCATCTTGGTGGAAATGGACGCCGAGTGGAACGCCGGCATCACCAGCACATTGGCCGGACCCGACAGCCGGCAGAACGGGTACGGCGCGGCCAATTCCGGATTGAGTGCCACGTCGGCGGCCATTTCGCCGTCATATTCGAAATCGACCCGCTTGTGATCGAGAATGCGCACCGCCTCGATCACCCGCGCCGAGCGCTCGCCCTGCGGATGGCCAAAGGTGGAGAACGCCAGCAGCGCCAGCCGCGGTTCATAGCCGAGCCGGCGCGCCACGCCGGCGGCCTCGATGGAGATGGCGGCCAATTCCTCGGCATTGGGCATTTCGGTGACCGCGGTATCGGCGACCACTACCGTGCGCCCGCGCGCCACCACCAGCGAGATGCCGATCACCCGGTGACCGGGCTTGGGGTCGATCACCTGGCGCACGTCCTCGAGCGCGACCGAGAAATTGCGCGTGACCCCGGTCACCATGGCGTCGGCATCGCCGAGCGCCACCATGCAAGCGGCGAAATGATTGCGGTCGGTGTTTACCAGGCGCTGGCAGTCACGCAACAGGTAGCCGTGACGCTGCAGCCGTTCGTACAAGTAGTTGAGGTAGACCGTGTTGCGGGTCGACACCCGCGCATTGACGATCTCGATGCCTTCGCCGATTTCGATGCCGGCTTCTTTCGCCGCGGCTTTCACCCGGTCCTCGCGGCCGCACAGCAAGGCGGTGCCGAGACCCTGCTGCACGAAGCTCGCCGCGGCGCGGATAACTTGTTCCTCCTCGCCCTCGGCGAACACCACGCGCTTGGGCTGCCGGCGCAGCTTGGCGAACACCTGCACCAGAGTTCCGGCGATCGGATCGCGCCGCGCATTGAGTTGCTGGCGGTAGCCGTCCATGTCGACGATCGGCTTGCGGGCGACGCCGGTATCCATGGCGGCCTGGGCGACCGCCGGCGGTACCGTCGATATAAGCCGCGGATCGAACGGCACCGGGATGATGTACTCCGGCCCGTATTTCGGACGCGCGCCGTAAAGGGCGGCAACCTCGTCGGGCACGTCCTCGCGCGCCAGAGCGGCGAGCGCCCGCGCCGCCGCGATCTTCATTTCCATGTTGATGGTCGAGGCGCGCACGTCGAGCGCGCCGCGGAAAATAAACGGGAAGCCAAGAATATTATTGACCTGGTTGGGATAGTCGGACCGGCCGGTGGCCATGATGGCGTCGTCGCGAACTTCCGCCACTTCTTCGGCGGTAATCTCGGGGTCGGGGTTGGCCAGCGCGAAGATGATCGGCTTGGCCGCCATCGACTTGACCATGTCCTTGGTGAAAGCACCTTTGACCGAAAGGCCGAAGGCCGCATCGGCACCTTCGAACGCCTCGGCAAGCGTGCGCGCCGAGGTCTTGATGGCGTAGGCCGACTTCCACTGGTTCATGCCTTCGGTGCGGCCCTGGTAAATCACGCCCTTGGTGTCGCACAGGATGAGATTGTCCGGCGTGAAGCCGATGGCCTTGAGCAGTTCCAGGCAGGCGATGCCGGCGGCGCCGGCGCCGTTGCACACCAGCTTGGTGTGCTTGATGTCGCGACCGGTCAGATCAAGCGCGTTGATCAGACCGGCGGCCGAAATGATAGCGGTGCCATGCTGGTCGTCATGGAACACCGGGATATCAAGCAGCTCGCGCAACCGCTGTTCGATGATGAAGCATTCCGGCGCCTTGATGTCTTCCAGGTTGATGCCGCCCCAGCCGGCGCCGAGATAGCGCACGCAATTGATGAACTGGTCGGGATCCTCGGTGGAGACTTCCAGATCGATAGAATCGATGTCGGCGAAACGCTTGAACAGTACCGCCTTGCCTTCCATCACCGGCTTGGCCGCCAGTGCGCCACGGTTGCCCAGCCCCAGAATGGCGGTGCCATTGGTGATGACGGCTACAAAATTGCCCTTCACCGTGTAGTCGTAGGCGCGGCTCGGATCCTCGGCGATGGCCAGCACCGGCACCGCCACGCCCGGCGAATAGGCCAGCGACAGGTCGCGTTGGGTCGCCATTGGCTTGGTGGCCACGACCTCGAGCTTGCCAGGCCGGCCGACGCTGTGAAAATTCAGGGCTTCCTGGTCGGTGAATGTCGGCCGGTTACGGCCGCCGGGGGGGTTGGCGGGCATTTCTACTCCATGACGCACCGGTAATGCCCGGCCAAGAGCGACGTTAGCGGAAGCAGCCTCGCCTGCTCAAGGGAACAAGGGCTTAGGGCAGGGATGCAGACCTGCGCTGCTTGCCCGATGAGCTTGCCATTGAACCGGAGCGCGACACGGGTTAATCGATGCCGTTGGCCAGTTGAGAAGATTGCCCCGTCATGATCCGATTTTTCTTCCGTTTTATCGGCCTTATCTGCCTGGCCGCGGCATTTATCCTGGTGATCTACGACGGCACCAAGTCGATCGCCGGCAACAGCCTCTTCATTACCAGCGTGCGGGCGCTGTGGGAGCTGATCAATGCCGGCAGCCTGCAAAAGCTTGAGCCAATGATCAAACCCTATGTCGGCGGCCTGCTGTGGGACCCGGCGATGGTCGGCCTGCTGGCGGCGCCGAGCTGGGCTGTGCTGGGCGTTCTCGGCATCCTGTTCATGATCTGCGGCCGCCGCAAGAAGCCCTTGATCGGCTACCAGCGCTAGGTTTCAGTCTTCGCATCGGCGTGAACGGGCCATGTGGGCGGCTGGCCCAGACGTGATCGGCGGCGCCGTTTCGGACAGCCGCGCGCATGTTTATATTACACTTACAAAATTGCAGGAGGACCAAAACATGCTTGGCTTCAAGAAATCGCTTTCCATCCCCGCGCCCGCCGAAGCGTTGCCCGGTCGCGCCGCGCCGATCCGCACCGCCAAAGAGCATTTCGTCAATCACCATCCGCTGAAGGGGCCTTATCCGGACGGTTTCGAAAAGGCGATGTTCGGACTCGGCTGCTTCTGGGGCTCGGAGAAGAGTTTCTGGCAGCTGGGCGATGGTTCGAAAGATTCGGGCGTCTATGTCACCGCCGTGGGCTATGCCGGCGGACCGACGCCCAATCCGACCTACGAGGAAGTCTGCTCCGGGCGCACCGGCCACAACGAGGTGGTGCTAGTGGTCTATGACCCGAAGAAGATTTCCTACGAGGTCTTGCTCAAGGCGTTCTGGGAGGGCCACGACCCGACGCAGGGCATGCGGCAGGGCGCCGACGTCGGCACCCAATACCGCTCCGGTATCTACACCTTCAATGCCGCGCAGCGCCAAGCCGCCGAGGCGTCGAAGGCGATGTATGCGAGTGAACTTGGGAAGAAGGGCTATGGTGCCATCACCACCGAGATCGTCGATGCGCCCGAGTTCTACTTTGCCGAGGACTATCACCAGCAGTATCTGGCGAAGAATCCGTTTGGCTATTGCGGCCACGGCGGCACCGGCGTGTCCTGCCCGATCGGCACAGGCGCCAAGCTGACGCAAGGGGCTACCGCCTAAAGACACGACCGTAGAATCGGTCGCGGGCGCTCATCACGGGCGCCCGTCGCCATATCTACCGGCGGGAAAAGCCTGCCCCGGTGTGGGTTTAACGCAGGCTGCCGCCGGTTAGGAATTCTTAACCATATAAAGCGTTAATCGGGCTTGAGATTCCGCCATTCCGCCCGGATTGACCTGATGCGGGACGCCCGATTGCTGTTAGCCCTCGTGGCCGCGCTCGCGGTCGGCGCCTGCGCGCGCCAGCAGCAGACTTATTATGTCGTCGATCCCACGACCGGCCAGCCGGTGCCGGTGGTGACCCAGCAGCAATATGCGCAAGGCCAATATCCCCAAGGTCAATATCCCCAAGGTCAATATCCCCAAGCCCAATACGCGCAAGGCCAATACGCCCAGCAGGTTTATGGGCAACAGTCGCAATATGCGCAGCCGACTTACCAGCAACCGGCGGTGCAGCTGCCTCCGGCAAATCCCAACGCGCGCGCGCTCTTTTCGTCGTCACCGGCCTATGCGCAGCAATTCTATGCGCAGCCAACTTATGCGCAGCCGATGTATCAGCAGCCGCCGCAAACCAATGGCGGCGGGCGCGGTCTGCTGACCTCGCCGAATGTCTTTACGCCGGCCTACCGGCAGCAGACCTACGTCCAGCAGCAACCGCAGCCGCCTTCCGTGATTCAATATAGCGCGCTTCAAGCCCGGCCTGTTATGCAAGTTATGCAAGCCGCGCCCGCCGCGCAAGGCGGACCTTATGTCGCGGCGCCTTATGGTTACGCTTCGGCGCCGGCCACCGCCCAAGAGGCCTACACGCTCGATTCCGGCGACAAGCTGCGCGTGGTGGTGTTCGGGCAGGACGGCATCACCAACAGCTATACCGTCGACGCCGGCGGCAACGTCACTCTGCCGCTGATCGGCAGCGTGCCGGCACGCGGATATTCCCCGCAGCAATTGTCAAAGATGATCACCGAGCGCCTCAAGCAAGGTTATGTGCGCGAGCCGCATGTCAGCGTCGAGGTCGAAGCCTATCGGCCGTTCTTTATTCTCGGCGAGGTCACCACGCCGGGCCAATATCCTTACGTTGCCAACATGACGGTGGAAACGGCGGTCGCGATCGCCGGCGGCTTTGCGCCGCGCGCCAGCAAGGGCAGCGTCGAGCTCACGCGCAACGCGCCGGGCCAGCAGTTCCGCGGCGAAGTGCCGCTCAGCTTCATGCTGCGCCCCGGCGATACCGTGATGGTCAAGGAGCGGTGGTTTTAATCTGATCGGATGCGGCGTTTGCAGGCGTCATGCCCGGGACAAGCCCGGCCATGACGTGGAGAGCGTTGCGCTTAAACGCGTTCTACTTCTTCATATTCTTGGTCAGGAATTCCTGCGTCCGGCTCCAGGCAAGATCGGCGGATTCTTTATTGTAGCTCTTGCGCTCGTCGCAATAGAAGCCGTGCGCGGCGCCGGGATAGACGTAGGTCTCCGCCTGTGGCTGCTTCTTCTTGATCTCTTCAACGGTGGTCAGCGGAATGCCCTCGTCCTTTTCGCCGAAATGCATTTGCAGCGGGCATTTCGGCTTCTCGTCGGCGAACTTGCCGATCATGCCGCCGTAATAGGCGACCGCGGCCGACAGCCCGGGCAGCCTACAGGCCGCCAGGAACGCGGCGGTGCCGCCCATGCAGAAGCCGATCACGCCGAGCGGCCCGACGCCCTTGAGATCGCCTTGCGCGGCGGCCATATCGGCCATCATGTGATCCCAGTTGAGATTGCCCAGATAGCTGCGGGCATTGGCGATCTCGTCGGGCGTATAGCCGCACTCGAAATCGCGCACGAAGCGATCGAACACCGCCGGCGCCACCGCCACATAGCCGAGCGCCGCCAGCCGGTCGCAGACCGCGCGGATGTGATGATTGACGCCGAAAATTTCCTGCACCACCACTAGGCCGCCTTTCGGCGCCCCTTGCGGATCGGCTCGATAGGCGCCGAGCTTGTGCTGGTCGCTGGTGGTGAGTGAGAACTGCTTGCCCAAGAAAACCTCCCCATGACGGTCAATCGGAAACTGCCGCGCGGCTTTTAGCACAGCAATTGGTGGGAGGACTAGATTGCCGGGGCGCGCCTAGGCAAACGCCTTTGCCAGCAGTTCGTAGGAATGCTTACGCGCCTCGTGGCTGTAGATCATCGTGGTCACCATCAACTCGTCGGCCTTGGTCGCGGCGATCAAGGGCGTCAGCCGGGCCTTGACGGTCGCGGGCGCGCCGACCGAAAGCCGCGTGCGGTTCTGCGAAATGCGCGCGCGATCGACCGGCGTGTAGGCGTAAGCCGCGGCGTCTTCAGGCGAGGCGAGCGGCATGTATTCGCCCTTGGCGCGGCGCACGATGTTGAGATCGACGGTTGCGGCCAGCCGCTGGGCCTCCGCGTCGGTGCCGGCGCAGACCACGTGGGTGCCGAGGATGGCGTAGGGCTTGGCGTGCGAGACCGACGGTTTGAAACTGTCGCGATAAATTTTCATCGCCTCGGCCGCATCGAAAGTCGCGAAATGATGCGCGAATGCAAAAGACGCGCCGATCTGGCCGGCGAGCTGGGCGCTGTAGTCGGACGAGCCGAGCAGATAGATCGGCGGCAGCGCCACGTCCGAAGGCATCGCCCGCACATTGTGATACGGATGGCCGGCGGGAAATGCGCGCATCTCCAGCGCCATCAATTCGTTGAAGCGGTCGAGGAAATCGTCCTCCTCGCTGATGCCTTGGCGCCGGCGCAACGCGTAAGATGTCGCCGGATCGGTGCCGGGCGCCCGGCCGAGCCCCAGATCAATGCGGCCGGGAAACAACGCCTCCAACACCTTGAAGCGCTCCGCCACCATCAACGGCGCATGGTTGGGCAGCATCACGCCGCCCGCACCGACGCGGATGTGGCTTGTTATCGCGGCGATCTGCCCGATCATGATGTCGGGCGCTGAACTCGCGATCGCCGGCATATTGTGATGCTCGGCCACCCAGTAGCGCGTAAAGCCCAAGCCATCGGCCAGCTTCGCCAGATCGAGCGAATTGCGCAGCGCCTGGGCGCCGGTCGAGCCGGCCGATACTGGCGACAGATCGAGGACGGAGAGGGGGATCATGCCGCTCTAGTTAGTGTGGCTGCGGAGAAACCGCCAGCAAGCGGGGGATGGAAGTCAGCAAAATTGCGGCTTCTCGGCCACCTGCCAATCAGTATTATGCATCCTATATCCAAGACCCGCCCCTGAAGGAACGTCGTCGATGGCCTCGCTGACCGAATGGAAGGTACCGCCGGCCGCGCAGCCGCGCGCGGAAGACTATTCTTACGATCTCGAAGCAGCGCTCTCCGCCGTGGTCGGTCTGCATTCCATCATTCCGCCCGACGCCTTCACCGCCGAAACGCTCGGCGTCGAGCGCGCCGGCAACGGCGTGCTGATCGACAACGGTCTCATTCTCACCATCGGCTATTTGATTACCGAGGCCGAGACGGTCTGGCTGCATCAAGGTGACGGCCGCGTGGTGCAGGGTCATACGCTTGGCTTTGATTCCGAGACCGGCTTGGGCCTGGTGCAGGCGCTCGGCAAGATCGACCTGCCGCAGCTCAAGATCGGATCGTCGGCCGCGGCCCAGGTCGGCGAACGCGTCGTGGTCGGCGGCGCCGGCGGGCGCACCCGTTCGCTGGCCGGCCGCATCGCCGCCAAGCAGGAATTCGCCGGCTATTGGGAATACGTGCTCGACGAGGCGATCTTTACCTATCCGGCGCATCCCAACTGGGGCGGCACGGCGTTGATCACGCCCAGCGGCGAATTGATCGGCATCGGTTCGCTGCAGCTCGAGCGCGACCGCGAGGGGCGCAACGAACATCTCAACATGATCGTGCCGATCGATTTGCTCAAGCCGATCCTCGACGACCTCAAGAAATATGGCCGCGTCGACAAGCCGGTGCGGCCGTGGCTCGGGATCTATTCGACCGAGATCGAGGACAAGATCGCGGTCGTCGGCATCGCCCCCAAGGGACCGGCGGCGCGTGCCGAGCTGAAAACCGGCGATGTCATTCTGGCGGTCAAGGGCGAGAAGGTCTCGACGCTCGGCGGTTTCTACCGGCGGGTCTGGGCGCTGGGCAATGCCGGCGTGGAAGTCCCGCTGACGCTCTATCGCGAAGGCGTCACCTTCGACGTACGGGTAAATTCATCCGACCGCGCGAAATTTCTCAAAGCCCCGCGCATGCACTGAGCGGAGACGAACTGGCCTCAGCAATTTTTCCCGAAAAACTTTTTCGCACCCGCGCGCGCCATCATGGCGACGATCAGCCAGGAGAGAATGGCGCCGAATCCGAATGCCACGCGCCCGATGCCTTCGCCGATAGGCGCTGCGATCGTTCCCGTCATGCTGAATTCCCGCGTGCCGCCGCCGAAGGCGACCCAGCTTGCGAGGCCGGCAAGTCCCGCCGCCGCGAGTAGCCCGGACAGCCAATATATAGCGGTAGCCCACAGCGGCGCGCCGGCCGGCAGATTGCTTGCCTTATCGTCGACCCCGATCGTCCCGCGCACGATCACCGCCACGCCGGCCGGGAAAAACACCAACGCCACGAGAAACGCCAGCCACGGCGGCCCGTTCGCCTGGGAAGGCGACGGCACGATGTCGAAGCCGACGAGGCCGTAAAACGCGCCGATGCCGGCCGTCACGATGCCGGTGAAGATTGAGATCTTGTCGGGTGCAGTTTTGCCGGTGTCGCCCAAGGTGTCGCTCCGCCGTCGCTGTGGCGAAGCAGTTTGTGTCGAGATGATTGCCAAATCGTTGCGCGGGCGAAATGCGCAATCTAACCGGTAATCTCTTCAATCTTGTCGACGCGGTTGGGATAGAAGGCCAGATAGCCCTTGATCTCCGCCATCGCCGGAAACGGCTGCTCGTAGCTCCACACCGCGTTGTCGGCGCTGCGTCCGTCGGCGGCAATCGTGAAATAGCTGGCGTCGCCCTTGTATGGGCAATGGCTGGCGTGCGCGGTCGCCGCGAGCAGGCTCATGTCGGCATCCTCGCGCGGGATATATTGCACCGGCGGATAGCTCGCCTCCTTCAGCGTGAGCGCGCGCCTTGAGTCGGCGATCACTTTCCCGGCAAAGGTCACGCGCACGCGCATTGGGTTGCGGGCGATGGTGATCGGATGGTCGGGGCCGGGCAGTTTCATGATGGTTTTCCTGCTGTCACGCGTTTTAACCCAAAAGAAATCATAACGCTGCCGCCGATATGGTTACGAGATTGCGACCCCGCATCGCCCGATTGCGAAAAATTGAACGATTGATCTTAGTAATATTACAGATGTTTTGGCTTAGCTTTTGCGCAGCCGCCGCGCATGTTCGCACCATGCGCCCTAGGATCATGCGTAAAGGTGCTTTCGTCCCATGACCATCACGCCGATCGAAAAACTGATCCAGGGTCTCAACATCCTGATCGTCGACAGCAACTCCTATATGCGCCGGCTCACGCGCACGATGCTGATGAATCTCGGCGCCAAGTCGGTGATCGAAGCCGGCGATGGCCTGGCCGCGCTCGAATCGATCCGCACCTGCGACCCCGACGTCATGTTTCTCGATTGGGACATGCCGGTGCTCAACGGCATGGAAGTCATGCGCATTGTGCGCTCGCCCGGCGTGTTTCCGCGCCCCAATTTGCCGATCATCATGCTGACCAGCCGCGGGCAACGCCCCTATGTGATCGAGGCGCTGCGCGGCGGCGCGCATGAATTCCTGCTCAAGCCGACCTCGCCCAAGGCGCTGCATGATCGGCTGATGTCGATCGTGATAAAGCCGCGGCCGATGGTGAAGCTCGGAGATTTCTACGTGCCGCAGCCGCGCCGCCAGCCGGCCGGCTACGAACTGGCGCGCCTGGCCTGATCGAACTCACGGGCGCGGAAAATCGTAAAGCCGCGCCGGGTTGTCGGTAAGAATCGCTTGCCGGTTGGCGGCGTCCTTGGTCCAGTCGAGAAATACGTCCAGCAGGCGCTGCGCGTCCGGCAGCGGACCCTCGGGCCGCGGATGCGGCCAGTCGGCGCCCCACGCCAGATTTTCCGGATTGGCGGCGACCAGCGCGTCATGGAACGGCCGCGCCTGCGCGTAATCGGGCGGCGTCGCACCCAATCGATAGGTGCCGGACAATTTCGCCCACAATTTTCCTTCGCCGACGCCGCGCAGCAGGGCCTGGAAGCCGGGGTTGCCGGTGCCGTGGTGATGTTCCAGGCGGCCCATGTGATCGACCACCACCGGCACCGGAATGCGCGCGAGCGCTGGCAGCAATTCGGGCAGGTCGCGGGTGTCGATCCACAATTGCAGATGCCAGCCGAGATCGGCGAGTAGCGGCACGAAGGGTTCAACGTCCTTCAAGCCGACGCCATTCTGATAGTAAGGCTTGCCGTCGCGGCGGAATTCATTGGCGCGCAAGGCGCGCACGCCGGCCGCGTGCCATTGCTTGAGCGTCGCGGCATCGATCTCCGCGCCGCCGACCGCGACGCCGCGCAGGCGGTTAGGCTGGCGCGTCAGCGCGTCAAGCATGGCGCGATTGTCGCGGCCATAGGCGCTCGGCTGCACCAACACGCCGCGATCGAAGCCGAGCCGGTCGAGCAGCGCGAGATAGGCTTCGAGCGGCGCGTCGTCCGGCGTGTAGCTGCGCGGCTCGGCATAGGGAAAACGCGCGGCCGGGCCGAACACGTGGCAATGGCAGTCGCAGGCGCCCGGCGGCAAAGCTGCAGGCGGCTTGGCACCGCTCATTGCGGCGTGATCCCGGCGAGCTTGGCTGCCTCGCGCATATTCTCGTAGTCGGCGCGGATGAATTTGGCAAAACCTTTCGGCGTCATCTGCTCGGGCGTGGCGATTTCCGAGCCCATGCCGCGCAGCCGCTCGGGCGCTGTGCCGCCGGCAAGTCCATTGGCAACCGCCTTCTGCAATTGCGCGATCACGGGTGCCGGGGTGCCGGTCGGCGCCAGGATGCCGATATAGCTCGCGGCGGTGAAATTCTTCACGCCGCCTTCGATGAATGTCGCGACCTCGGGCGCCAGCTTGGAGCGCTCGGCCGACGCAATCGCAACGATATGCGCCTGGCCGCCTTTATGCAGCGGCAGCGCGGTGGAGAATTCGGTCATCGCGGCCTGGATGCTGCCGCCGATCAAATCGGGCATCAACGCGCCTCCGCTGCGATAGGGGATATGCACCACATCGGCGCCGGTCGTCGCCTTGAAGCGCTCGAGCGTCATGTGGGTGGCGCTGCCGACGCCGCTGGTGGCGATGCTGAGCTGCTGTTTTTTCGACAGCGCGATCAGCTCCGTAAGCGTCTTGGTCTCGACCTTGTTGTTCAGGATGATGGCGTGCGGCACGTAGCTGGTGAGCGCCACTGCCACGAGATCCTTGAGCGGATCGTAAGCCATCTTGGCCTGCACGAACGGGTTGACGGTGAGCGGGCCCGTTCGAGCCGACCAGCAGCGTATAGCCGTCGGGCGTCGCGCGCGCCACGAACTCGGCGCCGATGCTGCCGCCGGCGCCGGCGCGGTTGTCGACCACCACCGGCTGTCCGAGCGCCTGGCTGATTTGATCGCCGACGATGCGGCCGACAATGTCGGCATTGCCGCCGGCCGCGAACGGCACGATCAGCCGGATCGGCCGGTCGGGAAAAGCGGCGAAGGCATTGCGTGGCAGCAGGGCTGCTGCCGGCAGAGCCCCGAGCGCGACAACAAGCGCGCGGCGTGAGATCGGCAATGTGTCCGGCATGACATTGTTCCCCCGGTAAGCCGCGGCGTTGTGTCCGCCGGACGTTTTGGATCAAGTGGAGAAATGCTGGCGCGCCCGAGACGATTCGAACGTCCGACCTTTGCCTTCGGAGGGCAACGCTCTATCCAGCTGAGCTACGGGCGCCTGTCCGCCTAGATAGACGAAACGCCTGCAAGCGGCAACGTAGGTCGGCCCGCCGGAAGGCTCGTTCCTCGATCTGTTGATGCAGCGCTGCGATATCGGCTTCCAGATCGCGACGCGCAGGAAATTCTCCGACGTCGAGCGCCGGCCCGGCCATAGGTATGCCTCCGGTCGCGCCCGGCGCGCGCAAACGCCGGGTGGCGGGGAATGAGGAATAATGTCCCCAAACGGCCGGGCGGCGACCTAACGGCATCGTAAAAGGCCCGGAATCTGTGGTTAAATCGTCGACATACCCCTAGGCGGCGGCCCGCGAATCTCATAGGGCTTAAGGCCACGAGCGCATGGTGCGCACGAGGGAGAAGTCCATGGCAGCAATCGCAGCCCCATCCGCGAAGCCAAAGGCCAGCAAGCCGATCACCACTAAACATCTGGCCGCCACGCTGGCGGAGCAGCATCAACTCACCAAGAAGCAGGGTGCGCAGATGCTCGAGGACCTCGTCGGCCTGATCACCAAGCACCTCAAGAAGGGCGAGCGGGTCAAGATCGCCGGCCTCGGCATCCTGCAGGTGCGCAAGCGCGCCGCCCGCATGGGCCGCAATCCGGCCACCGGCGAGGCGATCCAAATCAAGGCGAGCAAGAAGGTCGCCTTCCGCGCCACCAAGGAACTCAAGATGGCGATTTGATCGCCCTCTTCTTATTATTGGCGTTCACAAGCCCCGCCGGGATACCGGCGGGGTTTTTGTTTGATTTAGTCTCTTGACTTAAATCCTATTGTGGATTATATTCCAGACGATCCTGCCCTCGTTACCGAGGGGGGTGTCTGATCAAGCATCTTCAGACGCGGCGCGGGGAGCGGTGGCCGGTTGGGGGCGTGCGACGCAAATTATCCCTGCCGGCGGTCCAAGCCGCGAAGGCCCGATTGCCTCGGCAGGCAGTCACTTGGGCGTAGGCGGTATTGGCAAGGGCGACGCACCCACAAGGGCGTAAGTCCCTCCTGATGCCGAGCAAACCTAGTAGCGGTGGGTAAAAATGGTCTTCCCACCGGGGTATTCGCGGAGCAAACCTATAAACATCGCGCGCGGCACGCCGGGCAGCCGGCACCTCGTGGTGACTACGGCTCGTGTGGCTCAAACTGAACATCGTCATACGAGGATACGGGGCTGTTCGCGACCCCCGCGTTCCGCGCGCCCTTGGTTTTAGGGGCGGATGCGAATGCGAGATGAGACGACGGCCTGCCCGGGGCCGGTAAAGAATACGGGCGACGACGCATGTCCGCGCGAACTCTTGCTCCGGGCCATGACCCTCTATAATGACGCCAAATAATGACGCCGAGCCATTCGAAGGAGGACGCCATGTCGCAGCCGGCCGAGAAACGCGAGGGCATGCCCGCGATGCTGAAGGATTCGGGTTTCCAGTGGGAAGACCCGCTCGGCCTCGAGGGCGAACTCACCGAAGACGAGCGCATGGTGCGCGACACCGCGCGCGGCTTCGCGCAGGATTATCTGATGCCGCGCGTGATCGAGGCCTACCGCGAGGAGAAATACAATCCCGAACTTGCTGCCCGAAATGGGCAAGCTCGGCCTGCTCGGGCCGACGATTCCGGAAGTCTATGGCGGCGCTGGACTTGGCTATGTCAGCTACGGCCTGATCGCGCGCGAGCTCGAGCGCGTCGATTCAGGTTACCGCTCCACCATGTCGGTGCAGTCCTCGCTGGTGATGTATCCGATCTATGCCTACGGCACCGAAGCGCAGCGGCAGAAATATCTGCCCACGCTTGCGACCGGCGAGATGATCGGCTGCTTCGGCCTGACCGAGCCCGACCACGGCTCCGATCCGGGCTCGATGGTGACGCGCGCGGAGAAAGTCTCCGGCGGCTACAAATTGAACGGCGCCAAGACCTGGATCTCGAACGCGCCGGTCGCCCACGTGGCCGTCGTGTGGGCCAAGCTCGATAACGTGATCCGCGGCTTCATCGTCGAGCGTGGCACCAAGGGTTTCTCGACGCCCAAGATCGAAGGCAAGCTGTCGTTGCGCGCCTCCGTCACCGGCGAGATCGTGCTGGAAGACTGCGTCATACCGGAAGACAATCTGCTGCCGAATGTGAAGGGCCTCGCCGGCCCGTTCGGCTGCCTCAACAATGCGCGCTACGGCATCGCCTGGGGCGCCATGGGCGCGGCCGAATTCTGCTGGCACGCGGCGCGCCAATACACGCTCGACCGCAAGCAGTTCAACCGGCCGCTCGCCGCCAACCAGCTGGTGCAGAAAAAACTCGCCGACATGCAGACCGAAATCGCGCTTGGGTTACAGGGCGCGTTGCGGTTGGGCCGCATGCTGGAAGCCGGCAAGGCCGCGCCGCCGTCGATTTCGCTGATGAAGCGCAACAATTGCGGCAAGGCGCTCGACATCGCGCGGCTGGCGCGCGACATGCACGGCGGCAACGGCATCTCGGAGGAATATCACGTGATGCGCGTGCTCTCGAACCTGGAGACCGTCAACACCTACGAGGGCACGCACGACATCCACGCGCTCATCCTCGGCCGCGCGCAGACCGGCATCCAGGCGTTCTTCTAGGGACAATTTATGGGAAGTTCAGGAAGCCGTGCGGGTATTCGGCAAACCTGCTGCGAGCTGGCAGCTTCACGACCTTCTTGGCGGCTTTCTGGCGGCTGGCGAGCAGTTTCACCGGCCGCGCGACCGGCATGGGCGCGGTCGTGAGCGCGAGTTGCGGCATCGGTTCCGCCGCCGGCGGGGGAGAAGGCGGCGCCTTGTACGGTTGCGGCAGGCCGACCACCTGCGTTGTTTCGATTGGCGCACCGCCTGGCGTGACCAGGCTGCTCAACAAGAAAAGCCCCGCGAGCAGTCCTGCTCCGGTAAAAAAGAAATAGGACAATACTGGCATTCGCATCCGCAGTCTCCAAACTGCATACACAACGCGGTCGCAGTCGCCACGTTCCTTAGATAGTGCGCATTGGGACGGGACTGCGGCAGTGGAACCCGCACAATCCCAAGCAACACTTTCCGCGAGCGCAAGCATTTGAATCAAAGCGGGTGGAATTCGGGCAAGCCTGCCAATACAGTGACCGGCATTGCGTTTCATGAATGATCTCGGAATGGATCTCCTCACAACTCTCTTTCTCATTGGCACCGGAGTCGTCGCCGGCATCGTGGCCTCGATCGTCGGCGGTGCCGCGATCGTGGTCTATCCGGCGCTGATCGCGGTCGGGGTTTCGCCGCAAGCCGCGACGGTCTGCAATCTCACCGCGATCATGCCGGGCACCATGCTGGCCGCGCTTGCCGATCGTTCGCAGTTGCCGCCGTTCAACCGCGCCTTTGTCGGGCTGATCTTTGCCTCGATCTTCGGCGCAGCGGTCGGCGCCACGCTGCTGTTGCTCACGCCGGCGCGGCTGTTCACGGTCTTTGTGCCGCTGCTGCTCGGCTTTGCCACGCTTCTGTTCGCTTTTGCCGAGCGCATCAGTACTTGGTTGCGCGCCCGCGCCGCCGGGCGCGGCCACGAGATCGCCTTCAACGTCGCCAGCCTGAAGGTGCTGCTGCCGGTCTCGTTCTACGGCGGCTATTTCGGCGCCGGCGTCGGCATTTTGGTGCTCGCCGTGTTCAGCCTGGCGACCGGCGGCGATTATCGCTCCGCCAACGTCGCCAAGAATTTCGTCTCCAGCCTCAACGGTTTTGCCGCCAGCGTGGTGTTCGCGACGCAAGGCGTGATCCCCTGGCCGCAGACTTTTGCCTTGATGGCCGGCACCATGGCTGGCGGACTGGCCGGATCGCATCTCGCGCGCATCATCCCGCGCCAGGCCGTGCGCGTGCTGATCGTGGGCATGGGCGCGGTTCTGACGGTCGCTTTCGCGCGCCAGTATTGGTTTTAGATTTTCATTGATTGCACGCGCTTGGCCAAATCGGCGATGCGTCGGCTCATCGCGCTGTTGGCATCGCCGAGCGGATCGACCACGGTGAAATGATTGGCGCCGGCGATTTCCTCGTAGCGGGTGTCGACGCCGCGCGCGCGCCAGCCGTCCGCGACGATCTTGCTCTGGCGCAGGAATTCACTCGACTCGATGCCGCCGACAATGGCGTCGAAGGTGCGCCCGGCCGGCACTTTCCAGTGCAGCGGCGACGCCGCCTGCGCCGATTCCTCGGTGAGCCGCAGATCCTGGTTCTGCGAGACCTGCACCAGCGGGCTCAAGTCGAACACGCCGGAAATCGCAGTAGCCGACGGAACCAGGTCGGCCGGCGCGGTGGGATCGAGCCTGCTCCAGTCGGTCGCCACCATGCAGGCGGCGAGATGCCCGCCGGCCGAATGGCCGTAGACGAACATCCGCTTGTGGTGCTTGCGCCATAGAAAAAGGATCGCCGCACGCAACTCTTCGATGATGTTGGCGATGGTCACCTGCGGGCACAGGTCGTAACCGACGACCGCGACTGAGATGCCGTGCGTATTCAGGCTTGCGGCCATGTGGCTGTAGCTCGTCGGGTGCTGTGCCCGCCAATACCCGCCATGAATGAAGACGGCGAGCGGCGCCTTGTCGCCGCCGGTCTTGGCGGGGAAAAAATCGATGAACTTGGCGCGCCGTCGGCCCATAGGCAAGGCCCAGTTCGGCTTGCGGGCAGGCCGCGCGATAGGCCGCCGCCGCGCGATCCTGCCGCACGAATATCTCGGGATGCTCGGGCACCCGGCCGCGGTTGTCGTATTCTTTCTCGTAGTCGATCGCCGGCATTGGCCGCTCCCGCCTGGGCGGTTTCTCCCGCCGGTTTTGACCGGCGGGAGATTGCGGCAAAGCGGCCGGCGATTGCAAGCCTGCGCTATTAAGCCTAGCGCTTGATCTGCACGCGCAAGGTTTCTTCCACCGCCCGATCGAAAGAATCGGCGGTGCGCGTCGGGCCCTTCTTGGCCTGATCGAGAACATAGCTGTCGCGCTGCTTGACCAACGCCGCCATGCGTTCGTTGAGCGCCTTGCGTTTCGCCGATTGGCTGTCGACGTAGGCTTGCCGTTCGCCCGCATTCATCTTGCGCACCTGATCGGGCAGATCGTCGTCCTTGAGCGCATCGAGCTTCTGCCGTCCGGCCTTGATGTCGGCGACCAGATCGCCCGCGCCGGTGATGGCCTCGCCCGCGGTCTTTGCCGCATTGCGCGCCATGTAGCCGGCCATTTCGGGCGCGACCGATCTTGGCGCGGCGGCCAACTGCTGGGTCTTTTTCTCGACATCGCCACGCTGCTGCCGCGGCCCGTAAGGAATCACGGTGCCGTTGATGTGGCCCTGCAACTCGATGATCTCGGTGTCGTAGGGCGTTTCGATCACCACCAGATGGCCGCCATCCTGCGGAATCGGGATGTAACGGCCGCGCCCCATCTGGGCTATCTCGCGCCAGACCCGCTCGGTGTCGCGGGCGCCGCCCGCCTGCACCGCGTTGACCAGGATGTCACGCTCGCGCGCGATGCGCAGCACTTCCGGATATTTCACGTCCTGCGCATAGTCCATGTGCGGCGGAGCATCGCCGACCAGAAACATGATGCGGCAGATCTCGGAGCCTTGCGTCCAGGCGAGCTTGGTGACGCCGACATGCAGCGCCTCGTTGACGCTCTCCGGCCAATCGCCGCCGCCGCGCGCTTGCAGCGAGAGCAGATTGCCGTAGAGATCCTGGATGTCGGTGGTGAGTTCGAACGTCTTGGTGACGTAGTCGTCGCCGATGTCGCGGTAGGCCACCAGCCCCATGCGGATTTGCGCCTGCGGGATTGGCATCGACGATCGCGGTTGCGATCGACCAGATTTTGCGCTTGGCGCTCTCGATCAACGGCCCCATCGATCCGGTGGTGTCGAGCACGAAGGCGACTTCGACCACCGGCTTATCGGTGGTCACGGTCACAGCGTCGGCTTGGGAGGCCCAAGCCAACGGCAGCATAAAAAAAGCGAGAGCCGCGGCCCTCGCATATTTGGCAAGAAAGCAAGAAAGCATGAGTTCACCCTCTGTTGGAAGAATCTCAGACTCGGGGAACTTCCTTTGTCATCGCGTCGGCCGCAGGCCGGAATTGCGGCCGGCCATCGGCTGATTTGTGGCGGATTTTTTGTGCCGTTTGGGGCCCGCCACAATTTGTCGGCGGCGGTCAAGCGCGTTATGAATCGGCCATGGCCCTCGTTGCTAACCAGCCGCTGCAATTGCCGGTCGACGGCCGGCAGTCGGAAACTGCGCTTAGGATCGCGCGCGGCGCCGCCCGCCTGCTGCACGCGCACGGCTATTGCGTGGTGAGCGAACTGCCGCTGCCGTCCGGCCGCAGGGCCGATCTGGTGGCGCTAAATGCCGGCGGCGAGATCTGGATCGTCGAGATCAAGTCTTCGGTCGCCGATTTCCGTGCCGATCAGAAGTGGCAGGACTACCGCGCCCATTGCGACCGGCTGTTCTTTGCAACTTGCATGGAGGTGCCGTGCGAGATATTTCCGCCCGACACCGGGCTGATCGTGGCGGATGCCTTTGGCGCTGAACTCAAATGCGAGGCGCCCGAACACCGGCTCGCCGCGCCGACGCGCAAATCGATGATGCTGTTGTTTGCGCGCGCCGCGGCGCTCAGGCTGCAATCGCTGGCCGACCCGACCGGGCCTTATGGCGATATGGAGTAGACGCTAGCCTTCGACGCATTGCCGGATGCGGCCGTTGAATTTCTTGGTTTCGCCGCCGCTCAAAATTTTAAGAACATAGCGCCCGGAGAATTTGCCCGGGGCTTTATCGTGTCGCGCGAGAATCACG
Source organism: uncultured Alphaproteobacteria bacterium (assembly GCA_963741115.1). Lineage (GTDB taxonomy): Bacteria > Pseudomonadota > Alphaproteobacteria > Rhizobiales > Xanthobacteraceae > Pseudolabrys. The sequence continues at coordinate 316,548 of CAVUGR010000006.1, forward strand.
AGATTGACGGCCTCGTGCGCGGCTTCGTCGGCAACTTCGATCTGCAGGCGCAGGTCGTCGCCGAGATCCCACTGTTGAAGGATGTGGCTGCGGTCGAATGCGATCTGCGGCGATTGCAGCTTCACGTCCGCCGCCGCCTTGATCTTGATCTTGCCGGTCTGTACCTGCGTGATCGGTCCCGTCCGGGTGGCGGTGGCTTCGAGCTCGAAGCTCAGAACGGCGTCATCGATCCGGCAGGAGACGTTGGCGCTCGCCCAAGCCGGCGCAGCCATCCATGCCGGCGCTGCCATCATCATTGAGACGAGGATGCCGAGCGCCCGGTAAGGAAACCGGTCCATCAGCGCGGCGCGCGTTTGGCGAGAATACGCTGCAACGTGCGCCGGTGCATGTTGAGCCGGCGCGCGGTTTCCGAAACGTTGCGGCCGCACAATTCGTAGATGCGCTGGATGTGTTCCCAGCGCACGCGGTCGGCCGACATCGGATTCTCCGGCAATTCGATCGTCTTGTTGTCCTGCGCGAGCAGCGCCGCCACCACGTCGTCGGCGTCGACCGGCTTTGCCAGGTAGTCGACGGCGCCGAGCTTCACGGCGTTGACGGCGGTCGCGATATTTCCATAACCGGTGAGGATGATGCCGCGCGCGTCGGGCCGGCGCCGCTTCAAAGCGGAAATCACGTCGAGGCCGTTGCCGTCGGCAAGCCGCATGTCGACCACCGCGAAGGCCGGCGCCGCGCGTTCAACCTGCGCCAAGCCGGCCGCTACCGATTCGGCGGTGGTGACGGCAAAACCGCGCTGTTCCAGTGCCTGCGCGAGCCGCTGCAGGAACGAACGGTCGTCCTCGACCACCAGCACCGATCGCTCGTTGGGGGCTTTCGCATCCGTCGCCGGTTCGACGAGGTCGTTCACCGCAATATCCACGTGTTCCACCCTTTGCCAGTGCCAGTTCGCCCCTCGCACGCATCTTAGCGCGCATGGATGCCGTATCCCACCCTAATTAAATGGCGATTGCGCGCGATCTCAAGAGGCCACGAAGGGTAATGGCCGCTCGAAATCAACTCTATCCCAGCGGATCGTGATGACGGCGCCGCCATCGGGCGATGGACGGTTCTCGAAATTGAGTGTGGCGCCCGAGCGCTCCAGCAAAGTCTTGGCGATGAAAAAGCCCAGCCCCAGTCCGGTCGGTGTGTCGCCCGGGTCGTTGAGCATGCGGCGGCGGCTGGTCACATAGGGCTCTCCGATGCGGACCAGGATATCCGCCGCAAAGCCCGGGCCGTCGTCGTTGATCGTCACGTCGATTGAGTCCTCGGTCCAGTGCGTGCTGACCCCGACGCGCTCGCTTGCAAAATCGACCGCATTTTCGAGGATGTTGCCGAGGCCATAGAGAATCGCCGGGTTGCGCGCGCCGAGCGGCTCGGCGCCGAGGTTCGCCGACGTGGTAACGTCGATGGCGACGCCGAAATCACGATACGGCGCCACCACTTCCTCGATCAGTGCGCTCAGCGGCGTGCGGTCGAACGGCTCGCCGGACGACAGCTCGGTGATCTTGGCCAGAATGTCGCGGCAGCGCTTGGCCTGCTCGCGCAATAGCCGTACGTCGTCGCCATGCGGCGCATCGGCCGCGATGGCGTTCTCCAGCTCCTTGGCGATCACCGAGATGGTGGAGAGCGGCGTTCCCAATTCGTGCGCTGCGGCGGCCGCCAGCCCGTCGAGTTGCGAGAGATGCTGCTCGCGTGCCAGCACCAATTCGGTGGCGGCGAGCGCGTCGGTAAGCTGGCGGGATTCCTCGGTGATCTGCCAAGCATAAGCGCCGATGAATGCGATGGCGAGCAGGATCGATAGCCAGTCGCCCAGCAGGTAGATCGCCGGTAGTTGCAGCGAGGCGCCGTTGTCCCACGGCAGCGGATAGCTCACGAACGCCAGCACGGTCGCGCACAGCACGGCAAAGGCGCCGAGCATCAAGGTGTGGCGTGGCGGCAGTGCGGTCGCTGACAGCAGCACGGGGGCGAGGAACATATAGGCGAACGGATTCTCCAGCCCGCCGGTTAAAAACAACAACGCCGCCAGTTCCGCGACATCGAAGCCGAGCAGCCAGGCGGCGCGGTCGGGGTCGAGCCGCTGGGTCATGTGGAAGCGCAGCCGCAGCCCGACATTGAGTGCGGCCGACAGTGCGATCACCGCCAGGCAGGCGACAATCGGCAGCATGAAATCGAGCACGTAATAGACCGCCAGCACGGCGGTCGACTGGCCAATGATGGCGAGCCAGCGCAGGCGCACCAGCGTGTCGAGACGCACATTGCGGCGCGGGTGGTTCTCGGCAAGGTCTAGCGCAGCGGCCATGGCGGGCAGTGTAACGCGCTGGGCGGGCCGCACAAATCGACGGCAGGACTTGTACTTCCCAGGACAAGACTTGCACTTCCCAGGACAGGGCTTGCGCTTGGCGCGGCGCGGCGTCAGATGTGCGGCAATGGATGCGCAAAATACCTCCGCCATCGCCGTCGATGCCTTGGTCAAGCAATATAAAGGCACGATCGCGGTCGACGGCATCTCGTTCCGCCTCGCCCCCGGCTCGATCACCGGGCTGCTTGGCGGCAATGGCGCCGGCAAGACAACCACCATCGCGATGATCATGGGCCTGGTCACGCCGACCTCCGGCACGGTCACGGTGCTGGGCGCACAGATGCCGAAGGAGCGTTACCGGGTGCTGCACCGGATGAATTTCGAAAGCCCCTATGTGAACATGCCGATGCGGCTCACGGTCCGACAGAACCTTTCGGTGTTCGCGCAGCTCTATGCCGTCGCCGATATCGGCGAACGCATCGAAAGTCTCGCCGCCGAGCTTGAGCTCACCGAATTTCTCGACCGCCAGACGGCCAAACTGTCGGCTGGACAGAAGACGCGGGTCTCGCTCGCCAAGGCGCTGCTCAACCGGCCGGAAGTCCTGCTGCTCGACGAGCCGACCGCCTCTCTCGATCCCGACACCGCCGACTGGGTGCGTGGGCGGCTTGAACGCTATCGCATCGAATGTGGCGCTACCGTGCTGTTGGCCTCGCACAACATGAACGAGGTCGAGCGTCTTTGCGAGCGCGTCATCATCATGAAAGCGGGCCGCATCGAGGACGACGACGCGCCGGAGCGCTTGCTGGCCCGCTACGGCCGCGCGACGCTAGAAGAGGTGTTCCTCGACGTGGCGCGCGGCCGCGGCCACCACCATGAGGCGGTGCAATGATCGGCAGCGACACCGGCGTCGACTTCAGCGTCAATCGCGTCGCCGCCATGGTGCGGCGCTATTGGTATCTGCTGCGCTCGTCATGGCCGCGCATCCTCGATCTGATCTATTGGCCGGCGGTGCAGATGCTGATGTGGGGCTTCCTGCAGAGCTACGTGTCGCAGAATGCCGGCTTCTTCGCGCAAGCCGGCGGCGTATTCATCGGCTCGGTGCTGTTGTGGGACATACTGTTCCGCGGGCAGCTCGGCTTTTCGATTTCGTTCCTGGAGGAAATGTACGCGCACAATCTCGGCAACCTGATGATGTCGCCGTTGCGTCCGGTCGAGTTCATCGCCGCGCTGATGATCATGAGCATCGTGCGGCTGTTGATCGGCATGGTGCCGGTGACGTTGCTCGCCATCGCCTTCTTCGATTTCAACTTGTGGTCGCTCGGCTTTCCGCTCGCGGCCTTCTTCGCCAATCTCATTCTCACCGGCTGGGCGGTCGGAATCTTCGTCGCCGGGCTGTTGTTGCGCAACGGCATGGGCGCGGAAGGCATGGCCTGGACCATCATGTTCCTGTTCCTGCCGCTGACCTGCGTCTACTACCCAGTCGCGGTATTGCCGCACTGGCTGCAATACGTCGCCTGGTCGCTGCCGCCGACCTACGTGTTCGAGGGCATGCGCGCACTGCTGATCGATCATGTGTTTCGCGCCGATCTGATGTTGCAGGCACTGGCGTTTAATGCCGTGCTGTTTGCGGTTGCGTCATTCGCTTTCCTGAAGCTGTTGCAGAGCGCGCGGGCGCAAGGGGCGCTGCTGCAGGCCGGCGAATAGGCCGAAAAAATCAATAGTTGCATGGGGTTGCTGGCTTATCCCCGATGTAAACCGGACGCCAAGGACTTCGCTCTAATGTTGACGCTATGACCGAAAAACGACACCCTGCCGCAGTGCGGGAGCCGGAAATCAAGCCTACCGTGATCGGTCAGTTCGACGGAGCGGCCACGCTCTCCGGCGAAAACGGCTTGGCGTTGTCGGCGCCGATGTACTGGTTCTACGAGATGAGCCAGGCGGCGCTCAATCCGTCGCGCGCACTCGCCGACGCGACGCGTCTGTTCTTCAAGAATCCGGCCAATCCGTTCGCCCATACCAGCTATGGCAAGTCGGTGGCGGCGGCGGCGGAAGTGTTCGAGCGCTCCACGCGCCGCTATCAGCGCCCCGAATGGCAAATCGATTCGACGCTGGTCGGCGCCGAGCGCATTCCAGTCCGCGTCGAAACGGTCTGGGAGCGCCCGTTCTGCAAGCTGCGGCATTTTGAGCGCGTCTTCACCCACGAGCCGCGTCGTCCGCAGCCGAAATTGCTCATCGTCGCGCCGATGTCGGGCCACTATGCGACGCTGTTGCGTGGCACGGTGGAGACATTCCTGCCCAACCACGACGTCTACATAACCGAATGGACCGATGCGCGCATGGTACCGGTGGCGGACGGCCGCTTCGATCTCGACGACTATATCGACTACGTCATCTCCATCTTGCACTGGATGGGCGGCGACGCGCACGTAATTGCGGTCTGCCAGCCTTCGGTGCCGGTGCTGGCGGCGGTTGCGCTGATGGAGGCCGACAAGGATCCATACGTTCCACACTCGATGGTGCTGATGGGCGGACCGATCGATACGCGGGTGAGTTCGAATGCGGTCGACAAATTGGCCGAGAGCCGCGGGCTCGAATGGTTCCGCAGTCACGTCATCACCAAGGTGCCGTTCCCGCATCCCGGCTTCATGCGCGACGTCTATCCGGGCTTCCTGCAACTCAGCGGTTTCGTGAGCATGAATCTCGACCGCCATCTCGAGGCGCATCGCAAGCTGTTCACGCATCTGGTGAAGGGCGACGGCGACTCGGCGCAGAAGCACCGCGAATTCTACGACGAATATCTGGCGGTGATGGATCTCACCGCCGAATTCTATCTGCAGACCGTCGATACCGTATTCATCCGCCATGCGCTGCCGAAGGGTCAGATGACCCATCGCAACCGCATGATCGATCCGGCGACGATCAAGCGCGTCGCCCTGTTGACGGTGGAAGGCGAGCACGACGATATCTCCGGCGTCGGGCAGACCGAAGCGGCCCACGCACTTTGCGCCAATATTCCGGCTGTGAAGAAGGCGCATTATCTGCAGCCGGGTGTCGGCCATTACGGGGTGTTCAACGGCTCCCGTTTCCGCAGCGAGATTGCGCCGCGCATCTCCGACTTCGTGCTGTCCAACGATGATGGCCGCGGCCGCCGGCGCGGCGCCAAGGCCAAGATGGCGCCGGCTGCGAACTGAGCGCTGCCCGCAGAGTTTTGTGACAGTCTAAGCCTTTGTAGCGTCCGTGTTATTTATTTGCGGATGAAACCGCGTTGCGAGCGATAGCGGATATGGCAGTATTTCAGCGCAGAATCGATTTCGGTCAGGCGATCCCCATGCCGCTGCGCGCACTTCTTTACCGCCGGTCGAGCGAACCGCCGGCGATCAGCGTCGCCTTCGATCGCGAGGTCTATCTGGTGCGCCTGCGTCGCCACCGGCAGGCGCGCCGCTACACGCTGCGCATCCATTCGGTCACACGCGAGGTGGTGCTCACCATGCCGCCGCGCGGCAGCGTCAAGCAGGCGCGCGAATTTGCGCTCAAGCACGGCGCCTGGATCGCGGCGCGGCTGCGGCGGCTGCCGGACGCGGCACCCTTTGCCCACGACGCAGTGCTGCCGTTGCGCGGCATCGATCATCGTATTGTGCACAAACGTGGCGCGCGCGGCACGGTCTGGATCGAAACGGCCGAGACCGGCGAGCGCCAGCTTTGCGTCGCGGGCGAGGCCCCGCATATTCCGCGCCGGGTTCGCGATTTCCTCAAACGCGAAGCCAAGCGCGACCTGGAAACGGCAAGCAGGCTTGCCGCGCTTGCGCTCGGCGTCACCATCAAGCGCGTGTCGGTTCGCGATCAGTCGAGCCGCTGGGGCTCATGTTCCACCACCGGCGTACTGTCCTATTCGTGGCGGCTGATTCTTGCGCCCACCTTCGTGCTCGACTATCTCGCCGCCCACGAGGTTGCGCATCTGGTCGAGATGAATCACTCGAGAGCGTTCTGGCGGCTGGTCGAGCGCATCTGTCCGCACATGTCCCGCGCCAAGGCCTGGCTCGACGCGCATGGCACCGGGTTGCATCGCTACGGCATGCAGGATCTCTAGCGTTGCCGCTGCGCTTGCTATAATCACCGTCATGGCCGGGCATCACCGTCCGGCGTCGCTTCGCCCGCCTAAGTCCCGGCCATCCACGTCTTTGCCGCCTCCGGAAATCATATTCATGCTCCGCCCGGGTACTTTCGCGCTCACCGTATTGCTGGCTGCGCTGACCGCGGTCGGGCCACTCACTACCGATTTGTACCTGCCGTCACTGCCCGACATTGCGCGCCAGCTTGGTGCATCGACCGCGCAAGTGCAGCTGACCATCTCGTCCTATCTGTTCGGCTTCGCGGTTGGACAGATATTCTACGGCCCAATTTCGGACCGCCACGGCCGCAAGCCGGTGCTGGTGGCCGCCTTGGGCCTCTATTGCGCGGCGAGCCTGGCTTGCGCGCTGTCGACATCGATCGAGATGCTGATCGTTTCGCGCGTGTTGCAGGCGCTGGGCGGCTCCGGCGGAATCGTGCTGGCGCGCGCCATCGTGCGCGACCTTTATTCCGGTGCGCGGGCGGGCCGCGAACTATCGGTGATGGGCTCGGTGATGGCGTTGGCGCCGGTGATCGCCCCGGTGATCGGCGGCACCTTGCAGACCGCCTTTGGCTGGCGCTCGATCTTCTTTTCGCTGGTTGCCGCCGGGATTGCCGGTGCCAGTTTGGTTTGGCTGCTGATGCCAGAAACACTGAAACAACGCGCCGCCGAGCCGGTTTCCCCGGCAACGATGCTTAAGTCCTATCGCGTGGTCGCGCGTAATCCGGCCTATCTGGCTTACCTCGCCGTCGGTTCGACCTGCTACGCGGGGTTGTTCGCCTGGATCTCCGGCGCCTCCTTCGTCCTGCAAAATCTTTACGGGCTGACGCCATTTAATTTCGGCGTCGCTTTCGCGCTGGGCTCGTTCGGTTACATGGTCGGCGCGACGATTGCCGCGCGGCTGGTGCTCAAATTGGGGCTCGATGCCACCATCGGTCTTGGCGGTTGCGCGCTCGCCGCCGGTGGGCTCCTCATGGTGCTTGCGGTCGCGCTCGGACTGACGTCGGCGGTCTCGCTGGTGGTACCGATCGCAATCTATCTTGCCGGTCTTGGCATGGTGCTGCCGCAGTCGATCGCCGGCGCGATGACGCCGTTTCCCGAGCGCGCGGGCGCCGCTTCATCGCTGTTCGGCTTCATGCAACAGAGCGCGGCGGCATTATGCGGAGCGGTAGTCGGGTGGCTGCTGGGCGCCAATGCCTGGCCGCTCGCTACGGCGGTGGCAGTGATGGGCTGCGCGTCGCTCACGCTTTGGTTTTTGACGCGCGCGGTGCGTCGAAGCGCTGCGGCGAAATCGTCAATCTAGCGACGGCCGAACAGATTATTGAGCAGCCAGCCGTCGAGGCTGGCGGTGCCGGTTGTCGAGCGCGCAGCCGGCGCTGAGGCTCCGATCGGCGCGGGCGGAATCGGCGCATCGGAATATGTTGCCCGTGTTTGCGATGACGGAGGAGGAAGCGGTGCCGGCGGAATGGGCGCCCCCGCGTAGGTCGGCTTTGCTTGCGGTGCTGTTGTCCCGCCACCAAACAATCCGGAGAACAGCCCGCCGCCCGATGCGCCGGGCAATTCGGCGACCGGGACGCCCTGATGCGCATCGCGCATGAAGCGGCTCCAGATTTCCACCGGCAGGCTGCCGCCGGTGACTTTCTTGGTCGGCGTTCCGTCGTCATTGCCGAGCCACACGCCGGTGACGAGATTGGCGGTGTAGCCGATGAACCAGGCGTCGCGGAATTCTTGACTGGTACCGGTCTTGCCGGCCGCCGGCCAGCCCGGCAGCGTCGCCTTGTGCGCGGTGCCGATGGTCAGCGTCTCCTGCATCATCGAATTCATCATCGCCACGTAGCGTGCGTCGATTATGCGGCCGAGCTGCTGCTGGTTGCGCGCGTAGATCACCTTGCCGTTGGCGGCGACGATCTGCTCGATTACATGCGGCACCGCGGCAAAACCGCCATTGGCGAATGGCGCATAGGCGCCGACCAGCTCCAGCATGGAGACTTCCGAGGTGCCGAGCGCGATCGAGGCGTTGGGCTCGAGCTTGGAGGCGATGCCGAGCCGATAGGCGGTGCGGATCACCGCCATTGGCCCGAGCTCCATGGTGAGGCGCACCGAAACGGTATTGAGCGACATCGCCAGCGCCTTGGTGAGCGTCACCGGTCCGAAATATTCACGCCCGTAATTCTCCGGCTGCCACCCGTTGATCTTGATCGGCTTGTCGTCACGCACGCTGTCGGGCGTGAGCCCGTGTTCGAGCGCGGTTAAATAGACAAATGCCTTGAAGGCGGAGCCCGGCTGGCGCTTGGCGGTGACCGCGCGGTTGAACTGGCTTTCGGCGTAATTGCGTCCGCCGATCATGGCGCGCACCGCGCCGTCCGGCGACATCGCTACCAGCGCGCCTTGCGAGACGCCGCTCTTGTCGCCCTTCTGCGCCAGTTCATCGGTGAGCGCCTTTTCGGCGCGCGCCTGCAGGCCGCCATCGATCGCGGTCTGCACCACGATGTCTTCCTCGATATGGCCGAGTAAATCGTTGAGCACGTCCATGATCCAGTCGGCGACGTAATTGACCGAACCGCCGCCGGGCTGCGCCACGATGCGCGGCGGACGCGCGATCGCGATCTTTTCATTCGCCTCGTTGATGAATTTCAGGTCGGCCATGGCGGCGAGCACCATCTTGGCGCGTTGCTCGGCGGCGTCGAAATTGCGTGTCGGCGCCAGCCGCGATGGCGACTTCACCAGGCCAGCGAGCATCGCGGCTTCGGCTATCGAAAGCTGGCGCGCGGATTTTCCGAAGTAGCGCAACGAAGCCTGCTCGATGCCATAGGCGCCGGCGCCGAAATAGACGCGGTTCAAGTAGAGTTCGAGAATCTGGGTTTTGGAGAATTTGCGTTCGATCCAGAGCGCGAGCAGCACTTCCTGCATCTTGCGCGTGAGCGTGCGCTCCTGGGTCAAAAAGAGATTCTTGGCCAATTGCTGCGTGATGGTGGAGCCGCCTTGCGCCACGCCACGGTGCAAGATGTTGGCAAACGCCGCGCGGCCAATGCCGTAAGGATCGACGCCGTAATGTTCGTAGAAGCGCCGATCCTCAATGGCGACGAAGGCCTTCGGCACGTAGTTCGGCAGTTCCTTGAGCGCGAGCACCTCGCCGGCCATGTCGCCGCGGGTGGCGAGCGCGCGGCCCTGTACGTCCAGGATCTGGATCGAAGGCGGCCGCTTCGGGATTTCCAGCGACTGGATTGGCGGCAGGTGGGCGCCGACATAGGCCACAGTGCCGACGCCGCCGATCGCGAGCCATAAGCCGAGCACCAGGCTCCAATAGACCAACCGGCCGATGAGCGAACGCCTCTGGCCGTTTTTGCGCGGTTTGCGCGCACGGCGCGGCTTGGCTTTTGAAGGAGACTTGCTTGCAGCCCCGGCCGGGCGCTCGTCCGCGCTCACGCGCACCGAAGGAGCGCTGTCGAACACCGGCTCCTTGCGCGTGCCCGATTTATCCCGTCCCGCCATCACGCAACCCGACTGAAACAGCCGGCGGGCAAAAGCCCACCAGTCCCCGAAGGGCACGCTAAGGCGCGCGATTTAAGGGCTCGTTAAGGGAGAATTCGGGTGTAAATCCCAGACTTTACGGCTTGCCCGCAGGCGGCTCGCTCGTCACACCGGCGTGGACGGCGAGCAGGCGCTTGACCAGCTCGGGCTTTCGCGCACGCGCAAAACCGCACTCGGTCGCCACGCCGAACTTAGGGACGTATTTGCGCGCAAGCTCGATCCGCTTATTGGTCCCTTCGATGCCGTCGGCAACGTGAATTAAACCGAGGTAAATTTCCGTTCCGGGCGCCAGCTTGAAGCCGCGCATGGGCGCAAAGAACTCATCGGTCGCGCGCGACAGCGGTACCGGCAGATGGATGTAGGCGATCGCATGTTTCACGGAAGCCGCGATCGCGTTGGCGATATCGACCAGATGCCGCGCAGTCACCGGATCGAAGAAATGCTTGCCGCCGAAATCGCCGTAGCAAAGATGAAAGCCAAGTTCGACATCGTCGGGCAGGCCGGCGCATATGCGCGTGAATCGCGCCGCGATCTCGTCCTTCGAGGCATTGACCAGGGGAAACTGATCTTGCGGCTGGCCGTCCCACACGATCATGTCGTGGCAAACGTCCCACTGAATGCAAAGATCCTCGTGCGGGATGTAGCGGCAGATCGCTGCGACCTCGCGCACCATAGCGGCCTCGTAAGCCGGCTCGATCGCGGCGACATCGCGCGCCGTGCAAAAAGCATAGATCACGCTCATCGGCGTCGGCAGGCAAACCTGGAAGCGCGTGCCGGCGGGAATGTCGCGCCGGTCACGCGCGGCGATGAAATCGAGATAGGACGCGCGCGCCTCGCGCGCGTAACCCAGTTCGCCAAAATGAACCTCGGCACCGGCGACACCCTCGGCGAGGCATAATAGCGGAAAGCCGGAAGTCTTGCGCAGCGCGCCGCTTGGATCGGGGCGCAAAAACGGACTGGAGCGCAATAGCGGATACTGAAAGCTCACCCACAGGCGTCGCGGGCCGGATTCGCCATCGGGAATGCGCCGCAGGCGGCGGCCGAGCATCGGCCCGACCGTGCTGAAAACCTCCTCGACGTCATCCAGTCCGATACTTCCGACCAGGTGGACGCAATCGGGGGCAGGGGCGGTTGCTGACATAATTTTCTCGCGATTGGTGGCGCGTCGCAGGACGTGTTGCATAGCGAAGGGGCCCCATCGGCGGCAAGCGCCAAATGCCGCCCCCGCAATGCGGCGCCCCGAGTGCCAAGCTATCAGCCGTCACCGCTGCGCGCGAATTTTTTCGCCACTTCCGCGCTGGCCAGATAAGCAAAGACAAGACCGGCGATCGCCGCCACCATGGTCCACGGCGCCGCCACAAATCCGAACGCGGCCCCGAGTTTGCTCCCGACCACCGCGAAGGCGACCAGCAGCGCCCCGATCGAGCTTGCCACCAGGACCGGAGACGCGCGGCTGGCCCAAGCCGGACCGTAAGTCCGGATGACGAAAATGACGAGAATTTGGGTCGCCGTCGATTCGATAAACCACGCCGCGCGAAACTGCTCCGGGCTCGCTTTGAACAGTTCGAGCAGTACCGCGAAGGTCGCCAGGTCGAACACCGACGATAGCGCGCCCATGATCAGCGTGAAGCGCAAAATCGCCGACATATCCCAGGCGCGCGGATGCGCAAGATCCTGCTTGTCGACGCCGTCGAAGGGAATGCCAATTTCGGAAAAGTCGTAGATCAGGTTGTTGAGCAATATCTGTACCGGCAGCAGCGGCAGGAACGGCAATACCAGCGAGGCGAGCGCCATTGACAGCATGTTGCCGAAATTCGAGCTGGTGCCCATGCGCACATATTTCAGGATGTTGGCGAATGTCCGCCGGCCTTCCTCGACGCCATCGGCGAGCACGCCGAGATCGGGCGCCAGCAGAATCATGTCGGCGGCACTGCGCGCGATGTCGGTGGCGCCGTCGACCGATAGTCCGACCTCGGCGGCGTGGATGGCTGGCGCGTCGTTCACGCCATCGCCGATGAATCCGACGGTGTGGCCGCGCGATTGCAGGGCCCGGATGATACGGGTCTTCTGGTCGGGCGAGACGCGCGCAAACAGGTCGGTGGTTTCGACCCGCGCGATCAAGGCGGGATCGGTCAATTCCTCGATCTCGGCGCCGGTGAGCATATCGCGCGCCGGAATCTTCAGCGTTTCGACCACGTGACGCACGACCGCCTCATGGTCGCCGGAAATGACCTTGACGCGCACGCCGGCCGCCGCCAGTCGCGCGACCGCCGCGGCGGCGCTCGGTTTCGGCGGATCGATGAAAATGCAGAAGCCGGCAACTACCAGGCCGCTTTCATCTTCGGCGTGCAGCTTGTTGCAGTCTGCCGGCATTTCTTTCCAGGCGATCGCAAGCACGCGGTTGCCCAGTTCGGCTTGGGCATTCTGCTGCCGATCGAGCGCGCGCGCGCGCTGCATCGTCGAGAGCTTTGGTATGCCCGTCTCCGAGTTCGACCTCGGCACATCTTGCCAGCACCGCTTCCGGTGCGCCCTTGAGGATAAGGATCTTCTTGGCCTCGTGTTCCGCCAGCACCGACACGTAGCGGCGCTCGAAATCGAAGGGAAGTTCGTCGAGCTTGTGCCAGCTCTTCAGATCAAGCGCGGCGCCGCCCTGCATGATCGCATCGTCGAGCGGGCTGCGAATTCCGCCGCAGAAGCCGCTGTTCACTGCGGCAAGCGTGATGACCCGCTCGCTTTCGGCGCCGTCGAAGTTCGGATGGCCAAGTAAAGCGATATTGGCCTCGGTCAGCGTTCCGGTCTTGTCGGTGCAGAGCACGTCCATCGCGCCAAGATCGTGAATTGCCGCAAGCCGCTTCACCACCACGCGCTTGCCGGCCATTCGGATCGCGCCGCGCGACAGCGTGACCGTCATGACCATTGGCAACAGTTCGGGTGTAAGGCCGACGGCAAGCGCAACGGCGAACAGAAACGCCTCCAGAACCGGCCGCCCAAAGGCGAGATTTACCAGCAGCACGAACAGGACCAGAAAGACCGTCAGCCGCAGGATCAGCATGCTGAGGCGATGAATGCCGCGCTCGAAAGCGCTGGGCGGGTCGGCGCTCGCGAGCGCTGCAGCGATGGCGCCGAAACGTGTCGCCATGCCAGTGGCGACCACCAGCATCGTGGCCGAACCGTTGACCACGGAGGTCCCGGCAAACAGCGCATTGAAGGCTTCCGCCGGCTCCTGCGCGTCGCAATCGCCGGCGCGCTTTTCGACCGGATAGGGCTCGCCGGTCATCAGCGCTTCGTTGACATGCGTGTTGCTGCCTTCGATCAGCACGCCGTCGGCGGGAACCAGATCGCCCGCGCGCAATTCGACCAGGTCGCCGGGGACGATCCGGTCGACAGGCAGCGGGTGGACCGCGCCGTCGCGCATGACGTCGGCGTGAATGGCAACGGAGCGCTTGAGCGCTTCGGCCTCCGTTTCCGCCCGATGCTCCTGCACGACGTCGAGGGTGATCGATAGTCCGACGACCGTCAGGATAATGACGAAGCTGGCGATATCGCCGGTAAAGCCCGAAATCGCCGCGGCAACCAGCAGGATCGCCACCAGCGGTTCCGCGAAGCGTTTGGCGATCTTGGCCGCGATACCGCGGCGATGGGCGTCGGCAACGGTATTCGGTCCAAAGCGGGCCAGGCGCTCCTCGGCCGCCGCGCTCGTCAAGCCGGCGCGGTTGCCGCCCACGCGTTCCAGCAGAGCCGCGATCGGAAGACGCCAATAGGCTTCGTACTGGGAATTCATGCGTGGCTACCCGCGAACTCGTACGCATTACAGCATGTTTCGGGTGACGCTACGATCCATGCGGCGGGCGCTACGCGGTTAAAGTTGTCTTTGCCGTGGGGCTTTGCGAAGTCCTGCAAAATGATAGGTTTCGGCGCCTTGCTTATATCGGAATCCCCTTTTGGACACGCAAGTCATCATCGTCGGCGCCGGTCCCGTAGGCTTGACGCTCGCCATCGATCTCGGCCGGCGCGGCGTGCGCTGCATTCTGCTCGAGCAGAAAAAGGCACCGCAGTTCCTGCCCAAGATGGAGCGCTGCAACGCCCGCACCATGGAAATCTACCGGCGCATGGGGCTTAGCGAGAAGATCCGCGCGGCGGGCTTTCCGCGCGACGTGCCGATGGACGTATTTATCGTCACCTCGCTGGTCGAGCCTCCGCTGCTGCATTTGCCGTACCCTTCGGTCGCGCAGGCCGAGGCCGAGATCGTGGCCTGCAATGACGGCACCATGCCGCGCGAGCCCTACCAGCTCATCTCGCAGTACACGCTTGAGCCGCTGCTCAAAGCGGTGGCCGAAAGCATGCCGAATGTCGACGTGCGCTATGCTTGCGAATTCCTGGCCTGCGAGCAGGACGGCGGCGGGGTGCAGGCGCGTGTGAAAAACAGCGATGGCGCGACCGCGCAGCTTTCGGCGCAATACCTGGTCGGATGCGACGGCGGCTCCAGCGCGGTGCGCCGGCAACTCGGCATCAAGCTGCAAGGCGATGCCAACCTGATGCAATTCCGTCAGGCATTGTATCGCTGCGACGACCTGTTCGACCGCATTCCGATCGGCAAGGGCCGACACTATCACGTCGCGGACAGCCACAACTCGTTCCTGATCGTGCAGGACTTCGACCCGCCATTTCACCTTGCATGCGGTGGTCGATAGCGACGACGACATGAAGACGATGTTCGAGCAGGTAGTCGCCATGCCGGTGCAATATGAGATGCTGTCGGTCGGGCAATGGCGGCAGAATTTGCTGCTGGCCGACAGCTACGGGCAAGACCGAATTTTCCTGGCCGGCGACGCGGTACATCTGGTGATTCCGACCGGCGGGCTCGGCATGAACAGCGGCGTTGGTGACGCGGTCGATTTGTCCTGGAAGCTCGCCGCCGCTTTGCAGGGCTGGGATGGGCCCGGCCTGCTGGCTTCTTACGAGATCGAGCGCCGGCAGATCGGCGGGCGCAACGTCGAGGCCTCGCGCCATGCCTCGCGCGGGCGGCGGGCCTGGCGCGCGGCGTATAAGCCGAATATCCGCGACCGGACGCCCGAAGGCGCCGAGACGCGCGCCAACCTGACGCGCATCGCCGATGTCGAGCAGCGCAAGAGCAACGAAATGATCGGAGCCGAGCTCGGCTATCGCTATGCCAATTCGCCAATCATCTGGCCGGAAGCAGGCGAGGCGCCGGAACCCGATTTCATGAAATATGTGCCGACCACCTGGCCGGGCGCACGGCTGCCGCATGTCTGGCTGGCCGATGGCGCGGCGCTGCATGACCGGATCGGCGAGGGCTATACGCTGCTGTGTCTTGGCCGAACGCAGGAAGATCGCGCAGCGATGCACCAGGCATTCGCCGCTTATGGCGCGCCGTTTACTGTCCTCGATATCGAGGAAAGACACCCGCGCGATATTTATGGCTATGATCTGCTACTTATAAGACCGGATCTGCATGTCGTCTGGCGCGGCAACCGCCTTCCGGCCAATCCTGCCAAGCTCGCAGCACTCGCCACGGGACACTAACGCATGTCGAAAAATTTATCCCTCACGCTCGCCTGTGGCGATTACGAGATCGTCCGCGCCTTGCGCGAAGGCAGGGTGCAGGTGGACGGCGTCGATCTCACCATTGTCACGAAAATGGATTCGGCGACCCGGCATTGGCGCTTTCTGCGCGACGGCGAATTCGACGTCGCCGAATTGTCCGGCTCGTCATATCTCGCTGCGCACGACAATGGCTGGCCGTTCCGGGCGATCCCCGTTTTTCTGCACCGCCGCTTTCGGCACGGCTTCATGTTCGTCAATACCAGCAAAGGCATCAAGAAGCCGGTCGATCTGATCGGCCGCAAGGTCGGTGTGAAAACACTGATGACCACGGCGGTGTTGTGGATGCGCGGCATTCTTGCCAGCGAATACAACGTGCCACTCAAGTCGATCGAATGGGTTGCCGAACTCGAAGATGACGTCGAGGTTAAATTGCCCGCAGATTTCAAGGTGACGCGGCTGCCGAACGAAAAGTCGGTCGAAGCCATGCTGGCCGAGGGCGAGCTCGACGCGGTGCTGCATTCCGATCTGATCAAACCGTTTCTGGCCAACGATCCGCGCGTGGCACGCCTGTTCCCCGCCTACAAGGACGAAGAAATTTCCTATTACCGCAAAACCAATATCTTCCCGATCATGCACGTCATGGGACTGCGGCAGGCTATCGTCGAGCAATACCCTTGGGTTGCCGTCAATCTGTTCAAGGCTTTCGAAGAGGCCAAGGCGATTGCGATGCAGCGCATGCAGAACCCCCGCATCGTTCCGCTCGCCTGGTATCGCGAGGCCTGGGAGGAGCAGGAACAGATCCTCGGGCGCGACCCGTGGGAATACGGCCTCAGCGACAAGAACCGGAAGAACCTTGAGGCGCTGATCGGCTATTCGTATGAGCAAGGCTTGATCAAGAAGAGGTCCACGCCCGACGAGTTGTTTCTCAACGTCAGCCAAGGTGCCAAACGCGGCAAGGAATTCCGCATCTAGCAATGACGCGAAACAGCTAAACAACAAGTCTTATGTGGAGGAACCAGATGTTCAAGCTCATGCCACGAAAATCGGTAACGATTACCGCCGCGCTATTCGCCTGCGGCATTTCCGCCGCCAGCGCGCAGGAGAAAGTCTGGAAGCACGGCATCCTGGAGGCCAAGAGCGATTCCGGCTTCATCGCCATGGTCGACAAAGGCGGCTTCGGCGCCAAACGCGGATTGAAGATCGAATTATTGCAGATCAAGGCCGGCGCCACGCTGATGAAGGCGCTGATCGCGGGCGAAATCGACAGTGTCGACATGGGCGCGGCGGAATCGATCGTGGCGGGCGCGCGCGGCACCGGCGTTAAGATCGTCGGCTGCACCTGGCCGGGCGTGCCGCAGGTCGTGCTGGCCAAGGACGAGATCAAGACGCTGGCCGATCTCAAGGGCAAGAACATCGCGATTTCCTCGCCCGGCTCGCTGCCCGATCTCTTGATGCGCGGCATATTGGATTCCGCGAACATTCCGGCTTCCGATGTGCAGTTTGCCACGCAAGGCGCCGATATCGACCGCTACAAGTCGCTGGTCGCGGGCATTGTCGATGCCGCCGTGGTGTCGAATGAGTTCGAAGCGATCATGCCGCCGAATATCAAAGTGCTGGCCAAGGGCAATACCGCCGTCCCGAAATTCCTCCGCCTCTGCGTCGCCACCAGCAGCAAGGTACTGGCCGAGCGGCGCGACGACCTCGTGCAATTTCTCGCGGCCGAAATGGATGCCTACAAATACGCGGCGTCGCATCGCGATGAGAATATCAAGGTCGCGCGCGAGCTGACCAATGCCAAGCCGGACGACAAGCGCGCCGAATTCATTATCGATCAGGCGATCCGCGACAAGCAGATCGATCCGACGCTCGCCATCCCCGCCGACCGCATCGACTGGATGCAGGACCTGTTCGTCAAAGCCGGCGTCATTCCGAAAACGGTGCCGACGGCATCGATCATCGACACCAGCGTGCACGACGACGCCGCCAAGCTGGCGGGCAAGTAACCCGCCTTACTGCGGCGTCACGCCGGCGGCCTTCAACAGCTTGCCATAGCGATCCGCGTCCGAGCGGATCATGGCGTCGAGCTGCTCGGGCGTGCTGGTGACGGGAATGGCGCTCAAGGTTTCATAGCGCTTTTGCACGTCGGGATCCTTGAGGACCGTCGCGATGTCCGCGGCGATTTTCTTGAGTGATCGGCGCCGGGGTCTTGGCCGGAGCCATGATGGCGAACCATGAATCGTATTTGTAGTCTGGCATGCCGGCTTCCGCCATGGTCGGGACTTCCGGCAAAGCCGGGTAGCGTTGCGGTGTCGTAACCGCCAAAGCTTTCAGCCTGCCGTCTTTGATGAAGGGAACCGAGGGCCCAAGAAACGCCACGCTCATTTGCGAGTCGCCACGCATCAGGCTGGTGAACTGTTCGGGCGTGCCGCGGAACGGGACGTGCACGATATCAATCTTGGCGGTCTGCTTGAACACCTCGCCGGCGATAAAGTTGGAGCTCGCCAGCCCGGCCGAGGTGAAGTTCAGCGTGCCCGGCTTTTCCTTGGCAAGCGCGACAAGCTCTTTCAGATTTGTGGCCGTGACCGTCGGCGCCACGATCAACACGAGCGGAACCGACGCGATCTCGCTGACGCCGGCGAAGTCCTTGACCGGGTCGATCGGCAAATCCTTGTTGAGAACGCCGATGATCGTGTGGCCGTTGGAGGTCGACATCAGGGTGTAGCCGTCGGGCGCGCTGTTGGCGACGCTGATGGTTCCGGCAATGCCGGGCTTGTTCTCGACCACGACCGTTTGCTTCCAGAGCGCGCCGAGCTTGTCGGCCAGCACGCGCGCCAGGATGTCGCTGACGCTGCCGGCGGTGAACGGATTGACGATTTTCACCGTCTGGTTCGGGTAGTCACCCGCCGTTTGCGCTAGTGCGCCGGAAGCCGTCGCGAGCAGGGAAAGAGCACTGAACAGGATTATCCGAACCATCGTCATTTCGATCTCCCGAAACTTTGTCGCCACCGGCATAATTCTTGGCCGCTTCCTCGCACCGACGCCGCGGATTGTCCAGATGCATGGCCTGATTGCCGGCGGCGCGTCGCCAAGTCTAATATGCAGCATGACATATTTTCCCGCTCCCGCCTGAAGCCATAGCCCATGATTAACGCCGCCGTCATCGGCCTCGGACGCTGGGGCAAGATCATCGTCGAATCCGTGCAGGGCAAGAGCAGGCGCCTGCATTTCATTCGTGGCGTCAGCAAGGAGCCCGATCTGGTGCGCGATTTTGCCGCGGCCAAGGGCTTTGAGCTGTCGACGGAATTCGCCGACGCAATCGCCGACCCGCGCGTCCAGGCCGTGTTCCTGGCGACGCCGCATTCGCTGCACGTCGAGCAGATCGCCGCGGTGGCGAACGCCGGCAAGCCGGTCTGGTGCGAGAAGCCGCTGGCGCTCACGCGAGCCGAGGCCGAGCGCGCCGTCGCGGCCACCGCCAAGGCCGGCGTGCCGTTCGCGCTCGGCAACAACAAGCGCTGCTTTTCCTCGATGCGCGAGCTCAAGCGCGTGGTGGCCGACGGCATTATCGGCGAGGTGCTGCATATCGAAGGCAATTTCACCAACGAGCATTCGACGCGGGTGAAAGGCGGCTGGCGCGACGATCCGCGCGAATCGCCCGGCGGCGGCATGACCGGGGCCGGCCTGCATGTGATCGACGCCTTCGTTAATCTGGCCGGACCGATTGCCAAAGTGGACGCGCGCGTCTTTGCCCAGAAGGCGCCGCCCGATCCGCGCGACTCGGCCGCGGCATTGGTGGATTTCGCCAGCGGCGCCACCGGTGTGCTGGCGACCGTGCGCGCGGCGCCGATCTACTGGCGTATCATGGTGTTCGGCACCAAAGGCTGGGCGGAAGCACGCGACGAAACCGTGCTCACCGTGGCACGCGTCGGCGAACAGCCGGACACGCAGGTGTTCCCCGCCGTCGATTCGCTCGGCGTGCTGCTGGAATCGTTCGGCGAAACCATCGAGACCGGCAAGCCGTTCCCGGTCTCGACCGCGGACATGCTCGACGTGGCCGGCGCGTTCGAGGCGATCATCCGCTCGATGAGTGAGGGCGGTCCGGTGCAAGTGAAGCGCGGCGCGTAGCCGCTAGCGTCACTTCTGGGTTTGCTTGCCGTTCGTATCCGGCGTCGCCAAAAGTGCGATCAGCGCACGCTTAATCGCAGCCTGACGGGTCGGCGAGGCGATCTGCGCGCCCATCAGGTCGGTGACGTAGAACACGTCGACCACGCGCTCGCCGAAGGTGGCGACATGGGCGGACGCGATGTTGAGGTTGAGCTTGGACAGTGTTGTGGTCAGGTCATAGAGCAGACCCGTGCGGTCGAGGCCGGTGACTTCCACCATGGTGTAGCGGTGGGACCACTGGTTGTTGAGAGTGACTGACGGCTCGAGCGCGAAAGCCTTGATGCGGCCCTTGGGTGCTACGCGTTTCCCCACCACATCGGGCAGCCGCAGCTCGCCGCGCAGCGCCTTCTCGATTGACTCGGCAATGCGCTCGGCGCGCCGTCCCTCGTCCTCGTCGCGCTCGAATTCGCGCGACAATGAAATGGTGTCGAGCGCCTTGCCGTCGGTGGTGGTGAAGATCTGCGCGTCCACGATATTGGCCCCTGCCATGGCGCAGGCGCCGGCAATGATCGACAGCAGCCAGGGATGATCGGGCGCCAGCACCGTCAGCTCGGTCACGTTGCCGCTGTCGTAGCCGATCGAGGTGGCGAGCGTCTTGCCGGCTTCCTCGGCCTCGCGCACGAAACGCGCGTGCAGGAGCTTGTGCGGCAAGTCCACCTTGAGCCAATAGGGCGGATAAAGCCGCCCGATATAGGCCTCGATCTTTTCCGGCGGCCATCCTTTGAGCGCATCGCGGAATTCGGCCTGCGCGAGGGCGACGCGCTGCGCACGGTTGACCTCGGAGAAGCCGCCGGTGAGCACCGGCTCGGTCTCATAATAGAGAGTGCGCAGCAGTTGCGCCTTCCAGCCGTTCCACACGCCTGGGCCGACGCCGCGGATGTCGGCGGTGGTGAGGATCATCAACATCTTCAGCCGCTCGGCTGACTGCGCCACCGCGGCGAAGTTCTCGATTGTCTTGCGGTCGGAAAGATCGCGCGACTGTGCCACGCTCGACATCGTGAGGTGCTGTTCGATCAGCCAGGCAACGGTCTCGGTGTCCTTGGCGGAGAAGCCAAGTCGCGGGCAGAAGCGCCGCGCCACGCGTGCACCGGCGATCGAATGGTCCTCGATGCGGCCCTTGGCGATGTCATGCAGGAACATCGCGACGAACAGCACTGTGCGGTTGCCCGGCAGCAGCTTGTGGATCATCTCGTTGGCGAGCGGCGTCTCGTTGTTGCCGCCGCGCTCGATCTCAGCCAGCAAGCCGACGCAGCGCAGCAGATGCTCATCCACCGTGTAGTGGTGATACATGTTGAACTGCATCATGGCGACGATCTTGCCGAAGGCCGGCACGAAGCGCCCCAATACGCCGGCTTCGTTCATGCGCCGCAGCACGGTTTCCGGGTCGTTCTTGGAAGTGATGATTTCCAGGAACAGTTGGTTGGCGTCCTTGTTGTCGCGCAGTTTTGAATCGATCAGCTTGAGTGAGCGCGTCATCGCGCGCATAGCGTCCGGGTGGAACGCCAAATTGTGCTTCTGCGCCAAATGGAAGATGCGGATCAAATTGACCGGGTCGCGCTTGAACACGCCGGGTTGCGCGAGCCGAATCCGGTTTTTGTCGACGACGAAGTCGTCGCATTCGGCCAGCTTCTTGCGGGTCACCGGGCGCAGCTTCGCCATCAGGCGGCTCAAGACCGGCACACTCTTGGTCTGGCTGTCTTCCAGTTCCGCGCACAAAATGGCGGTGAGATCGCCGACGTCCTTGGCGATTAGGAAATAGTGCTTCATGAAGCGCTCGACGTCTTTTTGTCCCGGGTGCTCGGTGTAGCCAAGCCGCACCGCGATCTCGCGCTGAATGTCGAAGGCGAGGCGCTCCTCGGCGCGGTTGGTGACGAAGTGCATGTGGCAGCGCACCGCCCAGAGGAAATCCTCGCAGCGGCGGAACAGCAGATATTCATGCTTGTCGAACACGCCGCGCTTGATCAACTCGTCTGGCTCGCGCACGCGATAGACGTACTTTGCAATCCAGAATAGCGTATGCAGATCGCGCAGGCCGCCTTTGCCGTCCTTCACATTCGGCTCGACCAGATAGCGCGACTGCCCGGCGCGGCGGATGCGATCCTCGCGTTCGGCGAGTTTGGCGGCGACGAATTGCGCGGCGGTGTTGCGCACTACCTCGTCGTCGAAGCGCTTCACCAGCTCATCGAACAGCTTCCTGTCGCCGAGCAGGAAGCGCGCCTCGAGGATGGCGGTGCGGATGGTCATGTCCGCCTTGGCCTGGCGGATGCATTCGTCGACTGAGCGGGTGGCGTGTCCCACTTTCAGCCCGGTGTCCCACAGGCAATAGAGGATGGCTTCGGCGATCGACTTCGCCCCAGGCGGTCTGCTTGTAGGGCAGCAGGAACAACAGATCGATGTCGGAGCCGGGCGCCTGCAGGCCGCGGCCATAGCCGCCGGTGGCGACCACCGCCATGTGTTCGGACTTCGACGGATTTTGCGACGGATAGAGATGCTTTTTTGCGAACTCGAACAGGATGCGGATGACCTCGTCTTCCATCCGGCATAGCCGCTCGGCGCAAAGCCGCCCGTGGCGGTCCTTGAGCAGAAGCCGCTCGGCTTTGGCGCGGCCCTCGTTGAGCGCGACCTTTAGGCGTTGCGCCAGGGCCGTGCGCAATTCGCGTTGGTCGCCGGTATGACCCTTGGCCAGCTCTTCCAGGTCGGCCGTGATGGCGCGGCCATCGATCAACTCACCCGAAGCGCGGGACGGGCTTTCGGCGCGGGCGCGTGCAGTGTTTTCGACGGCGAGGGAGGCCATGGGGCAATCGGGATAGCGGAGGTGACGCTTTAAGTCACCGGGGAATGATAAAGATAATCGCGGGCGGCGCGGTTTGCCCGCTTTGGTGGCAATTTTTCAACTTTTCGCAGGTGCGAAGGTTTATCGGCGACGCCGTTTGAAGCGTTAGCAACGGGAAGCACACCCTTTATGCGTTCGCCGGCATGCCTTGGTGGCAAAGCGGCAGGCAGGCTAGGGTGGAAAAAACAGTGTGGGAGGGGATCACAGATGCGCATGTTCCAGGTCTGCGTATGCGGCCAGCCGCTGCAACTCAATGAGCAGCCAACGCCGGAGCCGAAAGGCTCCGAGGTGCTGCTGAAGGTCCTGGCCGCCGGTGTCTGCCATAGCGACCTGCATCTGGCCGATGGCTGGTTCGACCTCGGCGGCGGCAAGAAGATGAGTTTCGCCGATCGCGGCATGAAGCTGCCGGTGACGCTCGGCCACGAGAATGTCGGCGAAGTGGTGGCGGTCGGTCCCGATGCCAAAGGCGTCAAGATCGGTGCGCGCATGCTGGCGCATCCCTGGATCGGCTGCGGCACTTGCGGTCCGTGCAAGCGCGGCGAGGAAAATCTCTGCCGTGCCATGCGCAGCCTCGGCGTGTTCAGCAATGGCGGCTATGCCGACTTCTTGATCGTGCCGCATCCGCGCTATCTGTTCGACATTGGCGACCTGCCGCCGGAACGCGCGGCCCCGCTCGCCTGCTCTGGCGTGACGACTTATGGCGCGCTGAAGAAAGTGGGTCCGACGCTGAGCACCGATCCGACGGTGATCATCGGTGCCGGCGGTCTCGGCCTAATGTGTCAGGCGCTGCACAAGGCGATGGGTGGGCACAGCGCCATCGTGGTGGATATCGATCCTGCCAAGCGCGAGGCCGCAAAGAAGGCGGGCGCTGTTGCGGTGGTCGACGGCAACGCACCGGACGCCGCCAAGCAGATCGTCGACATGACCAAAGGCGGCGTCTGGGCGGTGATCGATCTGGTCGGCTCATCCTCCAGCGCGCGGATCGGCGTCGACTGTCTGATCAAGGGCGGCAAGTACATCATCGTCGGGCTTTACGGCGGCGACCTCACGGTGTCGCTGCCGCCGATCCCGATGCGCGCGCTCACAATCCAGGGCTCCTATGTTGGCAGCGTGCCGGAGATGGCCGAGTTGATGGATCTGGTGCGCCGCACCGGTATGCCGGCGGTTCCGGTTTCGACGCGACCGCTGACGGACGTCAACGCGGTGATGGATCAGCTGCGCGCCGGCAAGGTCGTCGGCCGGGTGGTGCTCACGCCGGCGAATTGAATACTTACCTCTCCCCGCTTGCGGGGAGAGGGAGAAGAGAAAATGTCCCCCGACCTTTATTTCGCGCTCGTCCTCATCGTCAAAATGACCATCACCGCCGGCTTTGTGCTGGCGGCGACCATGACGGCCGAGCGCGCCGGTCCTCTCGTCGGCGGGCTGGTGGCGACGCTGCCGATCGGCGCCGGGCCGGTCTATGTGTTCCTCGCGCTCGATCATGACGCGCTTTTCATATCGAACAGCGCGGTCGCGAGCCTCGCCATCAACGCGGTCAACGTCATCTTCGCGTTCATTTACGCGCTGCTCGCGCAGAGGCGTTCGCTGGCGCAAAGTCTGGGAAGCGCGTTCCTGGTCTGGCTGGTGCTGGCCTTTGCGGTTCACTCCATCCAATGGAGCTTTACCGCCGCCGCCGCGATGAACGTCGTCGTGCTCGGCGTGTGCCTGTGGCTGGCGCGGCCGCTGCGCCACGTGCGCATGCCGAAATTTCACGCACGCTGGTATGAGCTGGCGATGCGGGCTGCGGCGGTCGCCATCCTGGTCGGCGTCACCGTCACCTTCAGCTTTCGGATCGGCCCGGGCGGCAGCGGAATTTTGGCGGTGTTCCCGATCGTGCTGATCAGCATCATGTTCATTCTGCACCGCCGCGTCGGCGGTAAGCCCGCGGCGGCGGTGCTGGCCAATGCCATTACCGGCCTGATCGGCTTCGGCTTTGCCACCACGGCGCTGCATTTTTCCGCCGCGGCATTTGGCAGCGCCTGGGGGCTGTCCATCGCGTTGGCAGTGTCGATCGGCTGGAGTCTGCTGGTTTTCGGCGCGCGCCGGCGTCCAGGCGTGACGGCAATCGAATAGGCTTGCAAGATTATTGCAGCAGGCCTTCTTCCAGTGCCTTGATCTGGATCGCCAGATAGCGCGAATAAATCCGGCATTGCGCCAGGCTTCCGGCGGTGAACCAAAGTCCCGGCTGCGCGGTACGGCGCCACATGTTGCGCAATTCGCCGCCGTCGTCGAAGCCCCAGACGGGGCCAATGGAATCCGCAATCGCGTCGCCGAGATAGGCGCGCACGGTGTCCTGTTGATTCTTATAGCCGGTCGCCAGCACCAGCAGTTCGGCCGGCACGACGCTGCCGTCCTTCAGCCGCGCACCCTCTGCGGCGAATTTGTCGATATCGGCATATTGCAGCAGGCCGATCTTGCCGGCGATGATCAGGTCGGAACATCCGACGTTGAAATAATATCCGCCGCCGCGCCGCAGATACATCATCTGGAAACCGGTATCGTCCTCGCCGAAGTGCAGCCGGAAGCCGCGCGCTTCAAGGCCGGCCAGAAGCCCCTTGTCGACCTCGCGGCCACGCGCTGTTGAAAGCTGATAGGAGCGCTGCAACACCGGATAAGGAAACGAGGTCGCCAACAGGTCGCAGTCGTCGAAAGGGATGCCTTCGCTATAGATCGCGTAGACACTCTGCGCCTCAGTTAGGCTCACCACATAGGTCTTGCTACGCTGGATCATGGTGACGTCGGCGCCGTGCGCCTGAAGTTCCTGGGCGACGTCATGGCCGCTGGTGCCACTGCCTAGCACCAAAGCCTTGCGGCCCTTCCATTGCTCGGCGTTCTTGAAGGCACCGGAGTGCACGACCGCGCCGGCGAATGCGCCAAGCCCAGGCAGGTCAGGCGTATGGGGAATGCTGCTCACGCCGGTTGCAAAAATGAGATTGCGCGGGTGCATGACGCGTTCGCTGCCGTCCGATTTTCGCAGCGTGACGTTCCATTGTTTGCGTTTTTCGTCATAACTGCCGCCAACCAGTTCGGTCCCGGTCCAGAAATTCAGCTCCATCGCTTCGACGTAAGTTTCGAACCAGTTGGCCAGCTTGTCCTTCGGGATGTAGACCGGGAACGTCGGCGGGAACGGCAGATAGGGCAGGTGGTTTACAAACACTTCATTGTGCAGCGTCAGCGAATGGTAGCGCTTGCGCCAGTTGTCGCCGACCCGCTGATGCCGGTCGACGATCAGCGTGTCGACGCCGAGCTGATGCAGGCGCGCTGCAATAGAGAGTCCGGCCTGGCCACCGCCGACGACCAGAACCACGGGATCGCGGCCGGTAAAAGCGCGTTGCGCGTTCAGGCGGTCGAGCCAGTTCTCGTCGCCGAAGTCGCGCTTGTTATCGGCCGCATTCTCTGCGCGCCGCTTGAAGGCCTCACCGTGTCCGCGGAGTTCCTGCAAATTCGTGATCAGCGTCCAGGCGCGGAAGGTTCCGGCCGATTGCGGATCGGGGATAAGGCGGAGCACGCCATTGCCGTGGCCGAAGGCCGTATCGAATTCGAAGATGCCCTCGATTGTCTCGGTGCCGGCGCGGCTTACCCAGCGCGGCGGGGTTCGCTTTTCTGGAATATAGAAGTTCGCCGGCTTCGTGCGGGCCAGCGTCTCGCGCAACATCGCCTCAATCGAGGGACGGCCTGCCGTGGTGTTCAGGCCCCACGTGAAGGCCAGCACGTCGCGCCACAGCCCATCGGCCACGAACATCGCCGCCGCTGCCGTGGCGTCTTGCGCCTGCAACGCGGTCGCGAAACTTTCGAGCCAGCGTTGCGCGTCGGCCGGCGCCGTTTCCCGCTTGCTAGGAGCAATGTTCACTTCTTCTCCGTCTGCGCCAATTTTGCCTTCAACATATAGAGCGCATCCATTGCGTCACGCGGCGACATATCGTCGGGATTGAGCGTGGCAATCGCCGCGACGACCAGTTCGTGCGCAGCATCCTGCGGCTCTTGCGGCGGTTTGTAGGGCGCCGCGAACAGCGGCAGGTCTTCGAAGCCTTTCGGCTTGGCGCGGTCTTCCTGCTCAAGCTTGGCCAGCACCAGTTTGGCGCGCTCGATCACGGCGGCCGGAAGGCCTGCAAGCTTGGCGACCTGGATGCCGTAGGAATGGTCGGCGGAGCCCGGCACGACTTCGTGCAGGAACACCACGTCGCCACCCCATTCCTTCACTTTTACCGTTGCGTTGTGCAGCCGGTCGAGCCGGAGTGCAGTTAATTCATGGAAATGCGTGGCGAACAGTGCGCGACATTTGTTTACGTCGTGCAGATGCTCGACCGTCGCCCAGGCAATGGACAGACCGTCGAAGGTGGCTGTGCCGCGGCCGATCTCGTCCAGGATCACCAGCGAGCGCGGGCCGGCCTGATTGAGGATGGCTGCGGTCTCGACCATCTCGACCATGAAGGTCGAGCGTCCGCGCGCCAGATCGTCGGCCGCGCCCACGCGCGAGAACAGCCGATCGACTACGCCGATATGCGCGGCCTTGGCCGGCACGAAGCTGCCGGTCTGCGCTAGGATAGCGATCAGCGCGTTCTGCCGCAGGAAGGTGGATTTGCCCGCCATGTTGGGTCCGGTGATCAGCCAGATGCGGCCGGCGTTCGTCTCCCCCGGCGGCGACAGATCGCTGTCGTTGGCGACGAACGGCGTGCCGTCGCGCGACAGCGCCTGCTCGACCACCGGATGGCGGCCGCCTTCGATCACGAAAGCAAGCGAATCGTCGATCTGCGGGCGCGCGTAATCGCGCTCGGCCGCTAGATGCGCGAGCGCGCTGGCGACATCGAGCCGCGCCAGCGCCTCCGCGCATTGTTTAATCGCCGCGCTGTCGGCAATCACGGCAGCGCTGAGCCTCTCGAAAATCTCCAGCTCGAGCCCGAGGGCGCGGTCGGCGGCGCTGGCGATTTTCGATTCCAGCTCGCCAAGCTCGGTCGAGGTAAAACGGATCTGGCCGGCTAGACTCTGCCTGTGGATGAAGGTCGCGTTATGTGGGGCTGCGGTCAGCTTGTCGCCGTGTTGGGCGGTAACCTCGACGAAATAACCCAACACATTGTTGTGGCGAATCTTTAGGCCGCGAACGCCGGTCTCCTCGGCGTAACGCATCTGCAATTCGGCGATCACGCGGCGCGAAGCGTCACGAAGCCCGCGCGTCTCGTCGAGCGTGGTGTCATAGCTCTCGCGCACGAAACCGCCGTCGCGCTTGAAGGCGGGCAGTTCGGCCGCCAGCGCGGCGGAGAGCTCGGCAGCGAGCATGCCGTCGGGACGGCGGCAGGCTTGAAGCGCGTCGGCGATCTCAGTCGGCGTGTCCTTGAGTGAGCCAAGCGCGCGGGCAAGCTCGGCGGCGGCCAGCACACCATCGCGGATGGCGGCGAGATCGCGCGGGCCGCCGCGTCCAACCGCCAGACGCGCGAGCGCGCGGGCGAGGTCGGGGGCCGCCTGCAGCCGCGAGCGGGTGTCGGCGCGCGCCGCGATGTCGTCGACGAAACTTGCCACCGCATCGAGCCGCTGCCCGATCGCCTGCGGATCGGTAAGCGGGGCCGACAATCTTTGTGCCAGTAGCCGCGAGCCGGCCGAGGTCACGCTGCGGTCGATCGCTTCCAGCAGCGAGCCGCGCCGTTCGCCGGAAAGCGTGCGCATCAATTCGAGATTGCTGCGGGTGGCCTGGTCGATCGCGATCGACGCGCCGGCGCTCTCACGCAACGGCGGCGACAACGGCGGCCGCTTGCCCAGCTGCGTACGCTCGACGTAAGTGACGCAAGCCGCCGCCGCGGTCAGTTCCAGCCGCGAGATGGTGCCGAAGGCCTCGCTTGTCGCCACTGCGAAGAAAGAAGTCAGCCTCCGCTCGGCGGTGGCGCTGTCGAACACGTCGCGCGTCAGTGGCGTCACCGCCGGCAGTTCGCGCCACATCGGCACCAGATCGGCGTCGGCAAAGAGCGCGTCGGAGACGAGGATCTCGCCCGGCTCCAGCCGCGCGATCTCGGCCGCCAGCGCGTTGCGCTCGCATTCGGTGATGCGGAATTCGCCGGTCGAGATATCGATCCAGGCCAGTGCGAAGCGGTTGTCCTCGCCGGCGGACGAGAGCCGCGCACGCGCGATCGCCAGCAGATAATTGTTGCGCTTGGCATCGAGCAGCGTGTCTTCGGTCAGTGTGCCGGGCGTCACTAGCCGCACCACGTCGCGCCGCACCACGCTCTTGGAGCCGCGCTTGCG
The DNA here is from genome assembly GCA_963741115.1 of uncultured Alphaproteobacteria bacterium. GTDB lineage: Bacteria > Pseudomonadota > Alphaproteobacteria > Rhizobiales > Xanthobacteraceae > Pseudolabrys. Next base: position 345,351 of record CAVUGR010000006.1, read on the forward strand.
TGCCTCGGCCGGGTCCTCGATCTGTTCGCAGACCGCGACGCGATGACCGAGTGCGATCAGGCGATGCAGATATTCGTCGGCGCGCACCACCGGCACGCCGCACATCGGAATGTCGCGGCCTTGGTGCTTGCCGCGCTTGGTGAGCACGATGCTGAGCGCGCGCGAGGCGGTCTCGGCGTCGTCGAAGAACATCTCGTAGAAATCGCCCATCCGGTAGAACAGCAGGCAGTCTGGATTGGCGGCCTTGATCTCGATGTACTGCTCCATCATCGGACTGACGCGGCCGTCGTCGAGCGGCGAGCCACCGGCGGGGTTGCGTCGGGTTCGGACATTCCGATGGGGTGTGTAAGCGCCATGGCGGGATGCTAGCAGAACTAAGCGGGCGGGTCACTGGACCTGAGCGCTGCGCCTGAGGCCGGAAATCATCGACGTATTGAGCATATGCTCGCGCGCACGCGCCGGATCGCTGGCGATCGCGATCAGTTCCTGAAGCCGCGCGCGCTGCACGGCGGGGTCGCTTTCTTCCATCATCTGCTTGTTGCGGATCGACATCGCCTGCACCTGCTCGATGGTGGCGGCGCGGCGCTGGCGGGAATAGAGGTCGAGCAATTCCTCGTCCCCTTCGCCGCGCCACAGGCGGCCGAGCTTGTCGCAGAGATTGACGGCGTCGTGGATGCCGCTGTTGAGGCCGAAGCCGCCGAGCGGATTGTTGAGATGGGCGGCGTCGCCGGCCAGCAGTACACGGCCGGTTCGGAACGCCCCGGCGACGCGCTGGTGCACGCGATAGGTGCTCTTGTAGCGCACGTCGTAAGGCTCCGGTTTCTTCACCAGCCGTTGCAGCGCGGCCTCGACGCGACCGGGCTCCAGCAAGACGTCGTCGCTTTCGTCCGGATTGACCGGATAGGCCAGCCGCCACAGGCCGGGCGGACCGGCGTCGGGCAATTTGAACAGCGCGCCCCATTCTTCCGGATCGGCGATGTAGCAATTGAACGCAAAGCCGAGGGCGGCGAAATCGAACGGCGTGCTCGCCACCACGAACAATTCCGGCCAGGTGAAGCCTTCGAATTCTACGCCGACGACCTTGCGCACCACGCTGCGTCCGCCATCGGCACCGATTAGCCACGAGGCTTCGATGGTGCGCTCGCTGCCGCCGGTTTCGACCGTGACCGAAACGCCATCGGCGGTTTGCGTGAAGCCGGTTATCTTGTGGCCGAAATGGATTTCCGCCTCGCCGTCTCGGCGCAGGATATCGAGCTGGATCGGCGTGAGCCGGTGCTGCTCGAGATGCAGCCGGTGCGGATAAGGCGTGACGTCTGCCAGCAGGCCCAAGTCGAAGTCGGCGATCAGGTCGCCGGGCTTGTTGCGGATCTGCCAGTGCCGCACCTTGATGCCGGTTTCCAGCATCCGCTCGGTGATGCCGTAGGGCGCCATCATCTCGAGCGTCGGGGGATGAAACGAGCCGGCGCGCAAATCATGCGTGAGCGCCGGCTCGGCCTCGAACAGGACAACGGGAATTTCCTGCCGGCTGAGCGCCAGCGCACACATCAGGCCGGTTGGGCCACCGCCGGCAATGACGACGGGCAGGCGTTCGCGCATGGGATCCGCTTAGCTGGCGAACTTCACGCCGGTCATGGCCTCGAGATTGCCGTGCCAGATTTTTTCCTTGTCGGCCTTCGGCATGTCGATGCCCTCCAGGATACGCAGCGTGTCGCGCGTATACATGGTGCCCTTTTCCGGATCGAACGGGCAGTCGGAGGCGAACACGATCTTGTCGATGTCGTAGAAGGCAAGCCCGGCATGCATCGCGGGCTCGCGCGCTGAAGGTCGCGGTGTCGGCGTAGAATGAATGCTTGAAGTAATCGAGCGGGCGCTTCTTCAGGCTCTTGAGCAGCGCGCCCAGGTCCTCGTCCGAGGTGCGCGCGCCGAGTTGGTCCCAGCCCGGACCGATGCGGCCTTCCAGCATCGGCACGATGCCGCCGAAGTGGTGGGTGATGATTTTGAGGTTCGGATATTTGTCCATGATCTTGGAGAACACCAGCCGCGCCATCGCCGCCGCGGTCTCGTAGGACCAGCCGAAGGTCCACCAGATTTCGTATCGCGATTTCTTCTCGCTGGCGTAGTCGGCGAAGCTGGCGTTGCGCGCCGGATGCAGCCAGATCGGCTTGTTGAGCTTCTCCATCGCCGCGAAAAACGGCTCGAACTCCGGTTCATCGAGTGGCTTGCCGGCAATGTTGGTGTAGATCTGCACGCCGAGCGCGCCGTTCTTGATCGCGCGGGCCGCCTCGCCGACGCCGGCATCGGGTGCGTTGAGGGCGATTTGCGCCACCCAGCCGGGGAAGTGGTCCTTGTCCTTGGCGCAGATCTCGGCGAATTCATCGTTGATCAACTTGGCGTATTCGTTCGCCTTGACGCCGTCGCCCTTGGCGAAGGCTTCCAGCGGCGGCATCGGGTAGGACAGTATTTGCGCATAGTCCTTGAACGTATCGACCACCTTCTTGCGCGCATCGATATCGTGGATGCAAGGCACCCCGCGCATGCGCTTGCCGATATCGGGATAACCGCTGTCGACCAGCAGCTTGAACATCCGGCTCGGCATGAAATGGGTATAGGCATCGATACGCATGAACGTCTCCGTAACTAACGCGACTTCGGGAAGGGCAAGAATTCAGTAAGGCGTCATGACATTGAGCAGCGCCTGCCGGCCATTGAGCACAGCATCGCGCGCGCGCGCCAGCGCATCGGGCAGATCGGCCGGATTTTCCACCCGCTCGGCATGGGCGCCTTGCGCTTTCGCCATTTCATCGTAGGGCGGCGGCGGGCCGAGATCGGCGAGCGTATTGCCGTCATTCTCGCCGGCGGTGCCGTCCTTGAACATCGACAGCGTCGCATTGCGCACCGCGCCGTAGCGGCTGTTGTTGAACACGATGGTGAGGATCGGCAGGTCGTGCTTGGCCGAGACCCAATGTCCGACCATCGGATTGGAAAACATATAGGCGCCGTCGCCCAGCGCCGCGACAATGAATTTATCGGGCGCCGCGAGCTTGGCCCCTAAAGCAGCGCCTAGTCCCCAGCCCAGCCCGCCTGCCGGACCGAGCGCGAACAAGGTATCGCGCTTCTCACGCGGGCAATGATCGGCGCGCAACGGATATTCGTTGAAGATGACGGCGTCCTCGCCCACCGCTTCGCCGATGGCGCGCGACAGATAGGCCGGGGAAATGCGCTCGCCGGCGGTGGAATCCTTGGCAAGCTGTGCGCGCCTGTTGCGCATGCGCTCGGTGAGCTTGGCGCGGCGCGCGGCGATGCGGGCTTCGGCCATTTGCAGCCGCGGCTCGACCGCGGTCGCAAGTGCCTCCAGCGCAGGAACGATGCCTGCCTGCACCGCGAGGTCGCTTGGAAATGAGCGCATCGGATAACGCACATAGAACGGGTCGCCGCCCATGTGGACGATGCGGGCGCCGGCGGGCGGATGTTGCAGATGCGGAATCCACGGCACATCGGATTCGAGCACGATCACCAGGTCGGCATCGGCGAGCAGGGCACCCGGCTCATAACCGAAATGCATCGGATGACTCGACGGCAGGCAGACGCTGCGCGGATTGTGCGTCACCACTGGGATAGCGCAGCGCTCGGCGAGCGCCGACAGCGGCGCCACCAAATCGCCGGGCATCGCGCCGGCTATGATCAACGGCCGCTCGGCGGTGGCTATCCACTCCGCCAGGGTCGCGAGGGTGCGCGGATCGGCGTGCGCGGCGGCAGCCTGCGGCCGCGGCTTGATCGGGGCGATCGGCTCGGTGACCGGCGCCGACAGCGGCTCGCGCGGCAACACCAAATAGATAGGCCCGCGCGGATGCGCCATCGCCACTTCGACGCCGCGCGCGACCACGTCGCCGATCTGGTTGGGTTGGCGCAGCTCGTAGTCCCACTTCACCAGTTCGCGCAGCATGCCGGCCTGGTCGAACATTTCCTGCGCCCAATGGATCGGCCGCGAGCGCGAGCCGAACGAGCCCTTTTCGGAAATCGGCGTACGCCCGGCGCAAAGGATCAGCGGAATGCGGTCGCGTGAGAGATTAGTGAGATTGTTGATGGTGTTGGCGGTGCCGACATTGACATGCACCATCACCGCCTGCGGGCGGCCGCTCATCAGATAGGCGCCGTGCGCCATGGCGACCGCCAGATTCTCGTGCGGCACCAGCACGGGCTTCGGGATCTTGGCGTTGGTCTTCCGGCTGCGGTCGAAGGCCTCGACCACCGGCGGGAAATCGGTGCCCGGATTGGCAAGGAAATATTCGACGCCATGATCGGCGAGCGCACGAAGGAAGGCTTCGGCGGCGATTGCGGGCCGTTGCCCAGGTGGTGTGACGGCCATCCGTTTCGTCCCCTTAGGTGTCCGTCATCGGCGTTGGGGCCGCGGACGCTCTTGTTGTTGTGGCGGGTCTTTTACGCGAGGGGCGGTGGCCTGACAATAAAGCCCGACGCAGGCGAGCCATACCTGGTTTCGCGGTTCCGGCCCGGAATCCCTACTCGGCGGCGATCTGGAACGCGGCCCGCCCATCGATCTCCAACAGGCATTTGGCAAGGCTTTCGCCTTCAGGATCGACTAGCGCGGCGGTGCGCGCACTGGCAATCGCATCCGCTGCGCGCGCCGGTGGGATATGTCCCGCCAGCGCCGGATGGATCACCTTTTCCTCGATGGCGCGGTAATTGGCGAGGCCGCGCGCATGAGTGTCGCCATAGCCCTTGATCAAGCGGGCGCACTCGGCGACTTCGAGGCCGAACTCCATCGATTGCCGCGCCGCTTCGACGATCAGGCCGAGCCAGGATTCGATCTGCGCCTGCTCTTGTCTGTAGCGATGACCGCGCGGGCGAAACCGGCGCAGCTTGGCCAGCATCAAGAAGCGCAAATAGCCGCTGATCGAGGTGGTGTTGATTTCCATGCCGATATGGAAACGGCCGAGCCAGCGAAAGCGTCGGCTGATCGCCAGGATTGGCCGCGCCAGGAACGAGGGCATGAGCTGGCAGAATTCCTCGATGCCGGGTTTGAGGAAATCATGCACCGAGAACGGCTCGTTCTGCACGCGCAATTCCTCGCGCGCGATGCGCCGCATGCGCTCGGGCGCGATCTTGGCCTGCGCCACCCGCACCACGTCCTCATAGGACATGCGCACCGCGAGATGCCGCGCGACCTCTTTCAGCAGCTTGCCGCGCGCCCCGCTCGCCGCGTCGGCATCGGTGACGGGCCGCAGCCTCAGGAGATAGAGCCGCGCATAAGCGAGGCTCTGGTAGGCGATCAGCCGCCGCACGCCCTCGACCGCGACCGGTTGCGCCAGCGCCGGCATCGAGTAGGTGACCTCGTGCTCGAGCAGTTCGCGGGTCAGCGGCGCGTTCTTTTTCTTCTCGACTGGCTTTACCGACTGCACTTTGGCGCGCGCAGCTTCGAGCCCGGCGCGGAAGCCGCGCAGGTTGCTGTCGACCGACTTGCCGTCTTCGCGGACCGCCGCTTCCAGCTGCTCGGTCGTCACCGGCAGGCGGCCCGAGCCGGCGATGGCGCCGAGCATAACCGCGTTGACGATCGAGCCACTTTGCCTGGCGAGCGCATCCATGTCGAACAGCAGCGTGTCGCGCGCATTGTCCTTGATAATTTTGATCAGCCGGTCCTGGTCGAAACGGCCGTCGCCCATGGCGATCTTTTCATCCATGGCATAGAAGCGGCTGAGCGAGCCGATGACGGCGGTGCGGTCGGGTGTGACGAAACCGTTGGCCACCGTGCGTCCGGTCTCAAGCAATTCGCTCGCCACCACAATGTCGATGTCGCCGACGCCGGGTGTAAGCGCCAGCACCGGCCGGCGTCCGCTCAGTTCGCCGGTGGGCATCGGCAGAATCTCAATGTAATAAGTGGTAGCGCCGGTGCGTTGCGCGACGCCGGGAATCGAAGTGCTCTGCACCGGAAAGCCGGCCTGCTCGGCAGCTGTGACGATCCAATTGGTCAGCACGCCGCCGCCTTCGCCGCCGAGCGCGGCAATCAGCAGCGTGATCGGACGCGGGCTGGCGCTCATGAGGCGGCCTTTGCGGTTGCTTCGCCGCCATAGCCGCCAAGCCAGCCGATGACTTTCTGGCGGAACCAATGCAGCAAGCGGTCGCGCCAGGTGGCGTTGCGCACGATCTCGGCGCGGTAGAACGAGGGGCATAGCACGGCGGCATGCGCAACTTCCCCGCACAGTCCGCAGCCGACGCAAGAATCAATCACGGTCGCCACCGGATCGGTACGAAGCGGATCGGTCGACGGCTTCACCGTCAATGACGGGCAACCTGAAAGTCGAATGCAGGAGTGGTCGCCGGTACAGATCTCGTCATCGACGCCGTAGCGCGCGCGGGTGACGCGCATCCCCCGCTCGAGCTTGACGGCGTCCTCGGCGCGCACCCGGCGCTGGCGTGCGAGCTGGCATTCGCCATCGGCGATGATCACCTTCAAGCCGTGCTCGGCGGTACGCATCGCCTCCTTCAGCGTCTTGACCATCACGCTGACGGAATAGGTGCGCACGGTGCGCAGCCATTTCACGCCCATCGACTTCAAGGTCTGCTCGATGCCAACGCCGGGCGTCGGGCCGTCGCGACTGGTCGTACTCGACGGGATGTATTGCTGGCCGGTGGCGGAGGCGTAGCCATTCTGCATCACGATCAGTACGCCGTCGCCTTTGTTGAACAGGTTGGAGGCGACGCCGGTAATCAATCCGTTGTGCCAGAAGCCGCCGTCGCCCATGATCGAGATCGAGCGGCGGTCGAAATTGGGCCCGATCGCTGCGGCGCTGGCGAGCGACATGCCGTAGCCGAGAATCGAATTTCCCAGCGAGAACGGCGCGAAGGTCGCGAACGAATGGCATCCGATATCGGCGCTGATGTGGGTGGGGCCGATCTCGCGTTGCATCAGCTTGATGGCCGCGAATACCGGGCGCTCCGGGCAGCCGGTGCAGAACGCCGGCGGGCGCGGCGGCAGCGGGCCGAGCGCTGCGGCGGCTTTGGCCTTGTGCGCGAAAAGGCCGCGGGCCTTCTCCGCCACGGTGTCGGCGTCGATGCCGGAGGGTTTGGTGGCTTGCAGGAAGGCGGCCAGCCCTTCGAGCAGCACATCGGATGTGTATTCGCCGGTAGCCGGCAGCGCCCCCTTGCCGAGCACCTTGGTCTGGATGTCGGCGCGGCGCAGTTCGACGTTCACCGCCTGCTCGATGTAGTCGGGCGAGCCTTCCTCGACCACCAGCACGGCGCGTTTGCCGAGGCAGAATTCGCGGATTTCCTCCGGTACCAGCGGATAGACCACGTTGAGCACCAAGAGCGGCACGCGCGAGTCTCCGAAAATATCGGCAAGCCCCATGCGCTCGAGCGCGCGCAGTACGCTGTTAGTCAGCCCGCCCATCACGATGACGCCGATGTCGGCAAGATCGCCCGCGATCAGTTCGTTGAGCTTGTGCTCGCGGATGAAGGCGCGCGCGGCGGGCAGACGTTCTTCAACCTTTAATTTCTCCTGAGTGTAAATCACCGGCGGATGCGCCAGTCTCGCATAGTTGAAACGCGGCGGTCCCTGGATGCGGTTGAGACCAGAAACGACGCCGCTGCGATTATTCTTGGCGGTGAATTCGCCGGTGGCGTGGCAGGCGCGAATGCGCAGCTCCAGCATTACGGGTGCGTGGCTTGCCTCCGACAGCTCGAAGCCCATCTCCACCGTGCGCACGATCGACGGCAGATCGGGGCGCGGATCAAGCAGCCACATCGAGGATTTCAGCGCATAGGCATAAGAGCGCTCCTGGATCACGCTGGCGCCTTCGCCGTAGTCCTCGCCGAGAATGATCATGGCGCCGCCGATCACGCCGGGCGACGACAAATTGGAAAGCGCGTCGGCGGCGACGTTGGTGCCGACGATCGATTTCCAGGTGACCGCGCCGCGCAGCGGATAGTTGATCGAGGCGCCCAGCATGGCGGCGGCGGATGCCTCGTTCGAACAGGTCTCCAGATGCACGCCGAGTTCGGACATGATGTCCTGCGCGTCCACCAGCACATCGAGCAGATGTGAGACCGGCGCGCCCTGGTAGCCGCCCACGTAGGAGACGCCCGACTGCAGCAGCGCCTTGGTGACCGCGAGAATGCCTTCACCGTGGAAGGTCTCACCGTCACCGAGCCTGAGCGCCTGCACTTCCTTCTTGAACGAGCGTTCCAAGGCTGGCCTCCCGGCCGATGGTTTGGGTCCCAACTATGCTAGCATAGCGAGGGCGGGAGGGAAGGTGGCGGCAACCCTACCGGATACGGGTGATCTTCGAGCCTTCCAGCGTCAAATTGTACATCAGACCCTGGGGGTTGAGGAATGGCGCTACTTGCGCCGCCCGCTACATATGTGAGGGCAGCCACAATGCGATGATCGGAAACGCGATCAAAATTACCAGCCGGATCAAATCGGTGGCGATGAATGGGATCACACCCTTGAAAATCGTTGCAAAACTGACGTCCTTCACGACGCTCTTGATCACAAAAACATTCATGCCGACCGGCGGATGGATCAGCCCGAGTTCGACCGTCATCACAATGATGACGCCGAACCAGATCGGGTTGAAGCCGAGCGCGGTGACGACCGGGAAAATGATCGGCACGGTCAGGATGATCATGGCCATGGCGTCCATCAGGCAGCCGAGTACCAGGTACATCAACATGATCAGCGCCAGCACGCCGTAACTGCCGAGGCCGAGCCCGGTCAGGAACTCGGTGACTTTCTGCGGGACCTGTGTGACGGTGAGGAAATAGCCGAACAGCAAAGCGCCGATCAGCACGGTGAACACGGCCGCCGCCGTGCGCGTCGCCTGCAGCAGCGACGCCAATATCTTGTCCTTGTCGAGTCGCCCGGTGAAAACTCCGATCAGGAATGCGCCGGTTGCGCCGACGCCGCCCGCTTCGGTCGGGGTAAATCGCGGAAGAAACGGCAAGCCGTAAAGCCCGCCGATGACGAAAACGAACAGCAGCATCGGCGCCCAGATGTCTTTGAGCCCCACGAATCTCTGGCGCCAGGTCGTGCGCGGGCCGGATGGCAGAAAATTCGGCCGGACATAGCCGATGATAGCAATGGTGATCAGGTACATCGTCATGGCGAGAAGCCCGGGGACGATGCCGGCGATGAACAACTTGCCGATGTCCTGCTCGGTGATGATGCCGTAGACCGCGAGCACGGTGGACGGCGGCAGCATGGCGCCGAGCGTGCCACCGGCCGCGATCACGCCGGTGGCGAAGCTCTGCGGATAGCCGTAGCGCCGCATTTCCGGATAGGCGACGGCTGAAAACGTTGCCGCGGTCGCGACCGACGAGCCGCAGATCGCGGCAAAGCCGCCGCAAGCCACGACCGTGGCAAAGCCCAGTCCGCCGCGCAGGTGCCCGACGAAACCGTTGGCAGCCTTGAACAAGTCGCGGCTCATGCCGGAATTGGTGACGAACGTTCCCATCAGCAGAAACATCGGAATGACGCCGAAGGTGTAGTCGGTAACGGTGCGCATCGATGTCTGGCCGACCAGCTTGAGCGCCGGCGCGCCGCCGACCAGATAACCGAAACCGGAAACTCCGACCAAGCCCATCGCCATGCCGACCGGCACGCGCAGCAGCATCAGCGCAAACAGCGCGACAAAGCCGAGGACGGCGACGGCGTCGGTGCTCATTCACTCGACCGGTTTGATGAGTTTAGGTTCTTGCATCAGCTCCGGCTGGAATATCAGCCGGTAGGTGCGCACGGCGATCAGCAGCACCGCGGAAACGTCACCGGCCCAGGCTACCGCGAAGAACGGCCAGGTCGGCCAGCGCAGGTCGAAGGTGAGGACGTGGTCGTAATAGGTACCGCGTACTTTGTCGAACAGCGTGTAGGTCTGCACGCTTACCACGAACAGCAGCACGAGCGTCGCGAAGATGTCGATTATGCGCTGATATTTCGGGCCGACATTGGCCCAGATCAGATCGACGGTGATGTGCGTACCGCGATAGGAGGTCGCCGCGATGCCCCAGAAAATAAGGATGCCGAGCAGCAGGCGCCCGAAATCGAACGAGTTCGGGGATAGAATAGGAGAAGACATTGCGCAGCAAGACGGCGAGAAAAATATTGGCGGCGACGATGCCGACGAATCCGGCGGCGATCCATTCGATCGTATCGATGAAACGATCCATGTAGACGCGTTTCATGTCCGCTTCCTATCGGCACGTGACGTTCAGGGAACGGCGGCGGAACACCCCGCCGCCGTCAACTCGATCACATCAATGAGCAGGTCGACGGGACCAAGTCCCGTCGTTGCGCCATCGATCAATAGGCCGCGCTGAGTTTGTTGAGCTGGTCCCTCAGTTCGCTCATGATCTGGTCGGAGTTGCCACCAGCCTTCTCCACGTTGTCGGCCCAGTTCTTTTCCAACGGTTCGGCCGCCTTGCGCCATTCGGCGAGTTGCGCCGGGGAAATTGTGTAAACCTCATGACCCGCGAGCGCCTTCAACGTGGCAATGCCGCCATGCTCGAAGTCGGCCCAGGGCGCCGCGACTTTCAGTGCCCATTCATTGGTGCAGTGATTGTCGATCACCTTCTTCTGCGTCGTCGACATTTGATCATAGGTCGCCTTGTTGAACACAAAAGCGAAAGTCGTGACGTAGAGCGGCGCCTCCATGTGATATTTTGTCACCTTGTCGATACCGAACAGCGCGATCGAGCCCCACGGGAAGGTCACCGCGTCGGCAACGCCGCGCTCGATGATATCGCGTACTTCTGGTGCGCTCGACTGCACATTGGTGCCGCCGAGTTGGGTCACGCAACTCGCCATGGTCGCGTGGGCCGGCCTGATCCGCATGCCCTTGATATCGGCGGGCACCTCGATCTTCTTGGTCTTGGAGTGGAACGTGCCCGGATCATGAAGGAAGGCAAGGCAGAACTTCACGTCCTTCATCTCGGCGGCGGCGTATTTGCGGTACCAGGCATCGAGCGCCTGCGAACCGCTCTTGGCGTTGGAAATCAAGAACGGCAGTTCACCGGCCGCGATGATCGGGAAACGTCCAGGCTGGTAGCCGGGATTGATGTAAGTGAGGTCAGCGATGCCGTCGCGCGCCATGTCGTAATGGTCGAAAGCCTTGCCGAGTTGCTGCGACGGATAAACTTTGTACTTGATCGTGCCGCCGGAATCCTGTTCGACCGATGCGCCCCACGCTTCCAGCGCCTTCTGCAGCGGGTGCGACGGAGGTACCCAGTGCGACAGCTTGAGCTCAAACGTCTTTTCTTGAGCGAGCGCACCGCTGGCTCCGCCGACGAGCGCGGCGCAGACCACGGCACAAGCAAATCCGGAGAAACGGAATTTCATTGGACATCCTCCCTCGGTTGGGTGTTGGTTACATTGCCAACTTTTCTGATATTCAGCCGAATGTCGGTGTCATTGTAAAGCATACAGTTTGATCTCAAACTAAATCGCGGAGCCAAGTACCTATCGGGTTCTTGGTGCCGGGAGGGACATGCCGGTGCAAGGGACCAATGGCACAGGTGGCGGCCGCCGCAGGAATGGCGAAGCTGTTGCCGAATTGATCAAATTCGGCCCCCTCGGCACCTGGGTCGGCTTTAATCTGCGCATGGCGCAGGAAGCCGCCTTCCAGGCGTTTTCCCGCCGCTCGCAGGAGATCGGCGAAAGCCCTGGCCGTTTTGCTACCTTGACGATTATCGCGCGCAACCCGGGCATCAGCCAAACCGAATTGAGCCAGGCCGCCGGACGTGACAAGTCCAGCCTCACGCCGGTGGTCGAGGATTTGGTGCAGCGCGGCCTGGTGGAGCGCAAGCGTCTGCGCCACGACCGGCGCGCCTATTGCTTGAATTTGACGCCCGCCGGAAAGAAGACACTCATCATGCTCACGCGTTGCGCGCGCCGGCACGAACGCAACCTCGACGGCATCATCGGCCTGCGCGACCGCAAGCGGTTTATCCAGATCTTGAAGAAGATCGCGGCCGCGATTGAGTAAGTTGAGCTAAGCGCGAAATTTCGCCAGCACCGCTTCCGGCACCGGGTGCGACTTGAGAGCGCCGGTCGCATCGCGCACCACCCACACCCGTTTTTCCGAGCACTCAGCGCAGACGTCTCCCTTCAGGCTCAAGCGGTGCTCGATTTCGAAACTCGAGCGGCCGAACTTGACAGTCGTCTCCACCGTCACGTCGTCGCCGAAGCGCGTCGGCTTGAGAAAGCGCGCCTGCGTGCGTACCAGCGGGAAGCCGGAAAATTCCAAGGTTTTGAACATCTGAAACTTGGTGATGCCGAGCGCGCGCTCGAACAGCGCGCCAGTCGCAGCATCGAAGATCTCGAAATAGCGCGGATAGAAAATGATGCCGGCGGGGTCGCAGTCGCCCCATTCGATGCGCACGACACGCGTGTTGCTGAGCATCGCCAAGGCGGTTTACCGGGGCGCCATGCGCAATGCGCCGTCGAGGCGGATCACCTCGCCGTTGAGGTAATTGTTGTGGATGCAATGCAGCACCAGCGCGGCGAATTCGCGCGGCGCACCCAGCCGCTTGGGAAACGGCACCGCGGCGCCGAGCGAGTCCTGCGCTTCCTGCGGCAGCGCGCGCAGCATCGGCGTGCCGAAAATGCCGGGCGCGATGGCGAGCACGCGGACGCCGAACTGCGCGAATTCGCGCGCCGCCGGCATGGTCAGCGCGGCGACGCCACCCTTGGAGGACGAATAGGCCGCCTGGCCGATCTGGCCCTCGAAGGCGGCGACCGAGGCGGTGGAAACGATCACGCCGCGTTCGCCGTCGGCAAAAGTATCCAGCGGCTGCATGGCGGCGGCAACCAGCCGCATCATGTTGAAGGTGCCGATCAGATTGACGCGGATCACCCGCTCATATTCAGCCAGCGGCTGCGGCCCGTCGCGCCCAACGATGCGCTTGGCCGGCCCGACACCGGCGCAATTTATCAGAATGCGCACGGCGCCATGGGCCTCGGCCGCTTTTTTGACCGCCGCTTCGCCGCTGGCGCTGTCCGCCACGTCGCAGGTGATCGCGATGCCGTTGATGTCGACGGCAACTTCCGCCGCGGCTTTCGCATTGATATCGACGATCGCGACCTTGGCGCCGGCCGCGGCCAAAGCGCGCGCCGTGGCCGCGCCAAGTCCCGATGCGCCGCCGGTGACGATGGCGCTTTGTCCCTTGATTTCCATCAGGACTTTCCCTGTCTAACTGCAATTATGCGCGAGGATACCGGCGTGGCGTAGAGTTCGTCCACCAGCGCGGCTCGGTTTTTCAGGACGGCGCGTTGGTTGATTGAGCCTTTGTCGGTCATTTCGCCTTTGTCCAGAGATGGCGGCTCCGCCATCAGGATAGCGCGCATGACGCGCGTCGATGTGCCGGGGCTCAACCCCACGAGCGCGCCGAGCAGATCGGTGAATTTGGCGCGCACCTTCGCCTCGTCGACAATTGAAGCGGGCGCAGCATCGGGGCCAAGACCGCTGAGCTTGCGGCAGGCCTCGATGTCGGGAAACACCAGCGCTGCGATGTCGTCGCGGTCGGCGCCGGCGAACACCACGTCGCGCAGGTAGGGCGCAAAATAATCGATGAAGCGCGCGCGCAATGGGCCGACGCTCGTCCAGGTGCCGGTAGACAGCTTGAAATCCTCGGCGATGCGGCCGTCGAACAGCAGGCCTCTACTGGCGTCGTCGGGATCGACGAATTTCAAGGCATCGCCCAGCTTGTAGAAGCCTTCCTGGTCGAAGGCATCGCGCGTGAGGTGATCCTGCCGCCAATAGCCGGGCGTGATGTGGGGCCCGCGCAGGCGCGCTTCCAGCTTGCCTTCGTTCGGCACCAGTTTGAGTTCGACGCCTGGCGCCGGCAAACCGATATTGCCCGGCCGGTCGAAATCCCAGGAGCACGCCAAAGCCAATGGCGCGGTCTCGGTCGAGCCAAGCGACGACAAAAAGATGATGCGCTCGCCAGTGGTCTCGATCGCCAACTGGGTGAGTTCGTCCCAGGTAGTCTGGTTAAGCCCTGCGCCGGCATAGAAAAGCACCTTCAGCCGGCTGAAGAAATTGCGGCGCAGTTCATCGTCGGCGCGCAAATGCGGGACCAGCGCCTCGTAACCTTTCGGAACGTTGAAATAGATGGTGGGCGCGATCTCGCGCAGATTACGCACGGTCTTCGGCACGCCCGGCGGCGTCGGATTGCCGTCGTCGATATAGAGCGAGCCGCCATTGACGAGCACCATGTTGAAGTTGTGATTGCTGCCGAAGGTATGGCTCCAGGGCAGCCAGTCCACCACCACCGGCGGCTCGTCGGCGACGAAGACAAGGCCGGCGGACAGCATCGCCTGGTTCGCGCACAACATGCGGTGGGTGTTGATGACGGCCTTGGGCGCGCCGGTCGAACCTGAGGTGAACAGAAATTTGGCGATGGTGCCGGGCGTGACGTTCGCATGCGCGGCGGCGACGCCCGCGTCGTCCTCGGGCCCCGGCAGGTCGGCGAATAATGTGGTCTTGCGGTCGCCGAGCGGATTGCGCGCGACCACCAGTTCGATCTCGTCGGGCACCGTGGCGCAGAGCGCGCGTGCGAACGGTCCGCCGTCGGCGGCAAACACCATCCCGGGCGTCAGCAGGTCGACGATCATTTTCAATTTGCCGAAGTCGCTCGACATCAGCGAATAGGCCGGCGAGATCGGCGCATAAGGAATCCCTACATAGATCGCCGCCAGCGCCAGCAATGCGTGCTCGATATCGTTGCCGGAAAGGATCACGATCGGCTTTTCGGTCGACAGCCCGCGCCGCAGCAAGGCGGCGCCGATGCGCTTCACACGCTCAAGCACCTGCGCATAACTGAGTGTGCGCCAGCGGCCCTCCGTGTCGCGCTGGCCCAAGAACACGCGGTCGGGCGCGGCCTTGGCCCAATGCTCCAGCGGTTCGCTGAGCTTGCCGTGATAGTCGCCGAGCGCCTGTGCCGTGCGGATATGGATGTCGCCGTTGGCGCGGCGCTCCAGCACCGCATCCAGTACACCCAGCCGCACCGGGCGCAACGGCGCGGCAATCGCGGCGTCTCGCAACGGTTTCACCATCACGTCCCCGGCTTCACCTTCGGCCCGCGTTTCTCCAAAAAATCCTTCAATCTGGCTTTGGCCTCGCCGTCGGCCTGGGCAATGGCCGACATCAGCGCCTCCACCGCATAGCCGCTGGCCGGATCGATCTCGGCAATGCGCGGCAGCGCGTGCATCACGGCGAAATTGGTGAGCGGCGCGTTGCCGGCAATATGCTTGGCCAGTTCCAGCCCCTTGCCAAAGCCTTGCCCGGGCTCGACCAGATAGGTGGAAAGCCCAATAGCCTGGCCTTCCTCGGCCGAATACGTGCGGCCGGTCAGCATCATATCCATCATGCGGGCAACGCCAATCAGCCGCGGCAGCCGCACCGAGCCGCCGCCGCCGACATAGATGCCGCGGCTGCCCTCGGGCAGCGCGTAATAGGCCGAGCGCTCGGCGACGCGCACATGCGCGGCGGCTGCAAGCTCCAGCCCGCCGCCGACCACCGCGCCGTGCAGCGCCGCCACCACCGGCACCTTGCCGAACTGGATTTTCTCGAATGCGCTGTGCCAGCGTCCGGAATGTGCGATGCCTTGCGTTATGTCGCGTTCTTTCAGTTCACTCAGGTCGAGGCCGGCGGAGAAATGCTCCCCCTCGCCGGCGAGCAGCACCGCGCCGATGCCATCCGGCAACGACGTAAAGAACGTTTCAATGCCGAGAATCGTTTCGTCGTCGAGCGCATTGCGCTTGGGGGCACGATTGAGCCGCAGGATGGCGACGTCGCCCTGCCGCTCGGCGGCGAGCGAGGCGGGCAACGCGACGCCTAAGGAATTGGAAGGCGCTCTCGAACTCACCGGCTACTCCTGCGTAGACGCCGCTGCCCTTGAATTAAAGGCAGCGGCGCGAGGTTTCTCGATCATGTCGCCGGAAGCGCGAGGGCGCAACTATGCACGCTGCTACTTGACCAGAGGACAGCCGCCGTCCGCCAGCGGACGGAAAGCTTTGTCGGCGGGAATGGTGTCGATGACCTTGAACACATCCCATTCGCTTTTCGATTCGGCCGGCGATTTGACCTGAAGCAGATAGAGCGGATGAATTTTTCGTCCGTCCTCGCGGATCATGCCCTTGCCGTAGAGTGGGTCGTCGGTCGGCATCGCCTTCATGGCCGTGACCACGGCGCGCCCGTCAGTGGGCGAGCCGGCTTTGTCGACGGCCTTGAGATAATGCATCGTGGCCGAATAGACGCCGGCCTGCATGTGATTGGGCATCATCTTTTTCGGATGCCGTTCTTGATATCGCTTCGACCAGGCCCGGGTCTCATCGTTCAAATCCCAGTACCAGGCGTTGAGCGCGGTCAGGCCCTGCGCGGTCTGCAGACCGATCGCCGGCACGCTTTGCAGGTCGAAGATCAGCGCGACGACTTTTTGATTTGCGGACAATTTAAAATCGTTGGCCTGCTTGATGGTATTGACGGTATCGCCGCCGGCATTCGCCAGTGCGACGACATCCGCTTTGGAGGCCTGGGCTTGCAATATGAACGAGGAAAAGTCGTTGGTGCCGAGTGGGTGGCGGACGCCGCCGACCACTTTGCCACCACTGGCGACGACCTCATCGGTTGCCTGCTTTTCGAGATCCTGGCCGAATGCATAGTCGGCCGTGATAAAGAACCAGGTCTTGCCGCCTTGCGCCAGCACGCCGCGCGCCAGTCCATGGCCGAACGACCACGTGTCATAGGTCCAGTGCACGAAATTCGGCGAGCACCTGGCGCCGGTCAGAAGCGCGGTACCGGCACCCGATCCGATTACCACTTTGTTTTTCTCGCGTGCGATATCCGACACCGCCAGCGCGACCGCCGAATTCGGCAAGTCGACGATCATGTCGACGCCCTCGACATCGAACCAGCGGCGGGCGATGCCGGCGCCAATGTCCGGCTTGTTTTGATGATCGGCGCTGATGATCTCGACTTTGCGCTTGGACTGCTTGGCAAAGTCCTCGACGGCGAGCTGGGCGGCCACCACCGAGCCCGGTCCCTGGAAGTCGGCATAGACGCTCGACATGTCGTTCATGACGCCGATCCGGAGCGTGCCGTCCATCTCGGCCAGCGCCGGCGTTGAAAACAAGGCAAGCAAAACCGCAAGTCGCACGGATTTCAGCATGGGGTCCTCCCTCGGACACGCGGCGCGCTTAAAGATTTGTTGTCGGCCGCGAGCGAAGGTTGTCACCTGCCGCAATCAGGGTCAAGATTGTTGTCCCGGACAACAATTATCCCAAGGCAATGTTGCGGCGCGGGGGCCAAAGGCCGGCTTCAAACCACTTCGTAGACGTCGAGCCGAACGCTGCGGGCCTCGCGCTGGCCGCGCGCCAAGGCCAGAATGCGGTTGAGCCAATCGACGCTCGGGTCGGCGGTCTCGAACCGCATCACGGTGCGGAAATAATAGAGAGTGGGATCGACGCTATCGCCCCGCGCCAGCCGCTCCATGACCGCGGGCGGACCATGCCGTAAGCCGTCGCTGGATACCAGGATGCGCGCGCCGGCCTCGGTCTCGATGGTGTAGCGTGCCTGGATGTCGCTCGCCCCGTCGCCGCGCACGAACTGCCAGTCGGCGCCGCCGGGAAGAATGCGGCCGTTGAGTTTTGGTCCGCGCACGGTTCCGCCGTCGATGCCGACGATGCGGCGCTCGCCATAGGGTGTGCGGCCCAAATTCAGAATGGCTGCGAGCTCGGCGTGAATTGTGAAAATCGGTTCTTTTCCCAGCATGGCGGCCGTTTGTTGGAGTCCCAACTTATGTCTATATCGCCATTTGACCCTGCCTGTGACCAGCCGTAAATACGGAGCCACAACCGGGAAGCAGCTTCACATGGCGCGTATTTCGTCTCTGGCCGAAGCCATCAAGGACACCGTCCGCGATGGCGACACGGTGGCGTTGGAAGGCTTCACCCACCTCATCCCGCACGCCGCCGGCCATGAGATCATCCGCCAAGGGCGCAAGCACCTCACGCTGATCCGCATGACGCCGGACCTCATCTACGACCAGCTCATCGGCATGGGCTGCGTGGACAAGCTCGTCTTTTCATGGGGTGGAAATCCGGGTGTCGGCTCGCTGCATCGCCTGCGCGACGCGGTCGAGAACGGCTGGCCGCACAAGCTCGAATTGGAAGAGCACTCGCACGCCGCCATGGCCAATGCCTATGAGGCCGGCGCGGCCGGGCTGCCCTGCGCGATTTTTCGCGGCTATATCGGCGGCGACCTGCCGAAAGTGAATTCCAAAATCAAGCGCGTGACCTGCCCCTTCACCGGCGAGGAACTGGCGGCGATTCCGGCGCACCGGCCCGACGTGGCGGTGATCCATGCGCAGCGCGCCGACAGAGCCGGCAATGTGCTGATTGAGGGTGTGCTCGGCGTGCAGAAGGAAGCCGTGCTCGCCGCCAAGCGTTCGGTAGTGACGGTGGAAGAGGTCGTCGACGATCTCGGGGACCGCAGCCTGAACGCAGTGGTACTGCCGCACTGGACCTTGGGTCACGTCGTCGAAGTGCCCGGCGGCGCCTTTCCGTCCTATGCGCAGGGCTACTATCCGCGCAACAACAGCTTCTACAAGCAGTGGGATGAAGTGTCGCGCGAGCGCGATTCATTTCATGCGTGGATGAAGGAAAACGTCCTGTCGAAAGGCCCCGAAGCCTTCGCGCAATATGCGCGCAAACATCGCGCCGCGGCGGAGTGAGCATCATGGCCGACTACAAGTCGAACGAGATGATGACGATCGCGGCGGCGCGCGCGCTGAAGAATGACGACATCTGCTTCGTCGGCATCGGCCAGCCGTCGGCCGCATGCAATCTCGCGCGCCTGACGCATGCGCCCGGAATTACATTGATCTACGAATCCGGCACGCTCGCCACCAAGCCGAGCATCCTGCCGCTCTCGATCGGCGACGGCGAACTGTGTGAGACCGCGATCACCACCGTGTCGGTGCCGGAGATGTTCCGCTATTGGCTGCAAGGCGGCCGCATCAAGGTCGGATTTCTTGGCGGTGCCCAGATAGACAAATACGCCAATCTCAACACCACGGTGGTCGGGCCTTACGACAAGCCGAAGGTGCGGCTGCCCGGCGGCGGCGGCGCGCCTGAGATCGCCACATCCTGCGGCGAGATTTTCATCATTATGGCGCAGGGCAAGCGCGGCTTTGTCGACAAGCTCGATTTCGTCACCTCGATCGGTCACGTCAGCGGCGGCGACAGCCGCGCCAAGCTCGGCGTCAAGACCAAGGGGCCGACCAAGTTGATCACCGATCTGGCGCTGTTCGAGCCCGATCCGACGACGAAGGAAATGACCGTGGTCTCGATCCATCCCGGCGTCACCCGCGAGCAGATCCAGGAGAACACCGGCTGGAAGGTCGCATTCGCATCCAAGGTTGCCGAGACGCCGCCACCGACTGCGAAGGAACTGGATGTGCTGCGCGAACTGCACGCCCGCACCAATCGCGCCCATGGCGAGGCGGCATAATGGCAATACGTGACGTTTTTCTTTGTGATGCGGTGCGCACCCCGATCGGGCGTTATGCCGGCGCGCTTGCCAAAGTGCGCACCGACGACCTTGCCGCGGTGCCGATCAAGGCGCTGATGGCGCGCAACCCCAAGATCGATTGGGAAAAGCTCGACGAAGTCTATTACGGCTGCGCCAACCAGGCCGGCGAGGACAACCGTAACGTCGCGCGCATGGCGCTGTTGCTGGCGGGACTGCCGGTGAGTGTGCCGGGCGTCACCTTGAACCGGCTATGCGCCTCAGGCCTCGAAGCGGTCGGTACCGCCGCGCGCGCCATCCGCGCCGGCGAAATGGAATTGGCCATTGCCGGCGGCGTCGAATCGATGACGCGCGCGCCCTTTGTGCAGGGCAAAGCGCAGGAAGCGTTTTCGCGCGCGGCCGAGATCTACGACACAACAATAGGCTGGCGCTTCATCAATCCGCTGATGAAGCAACAATACGGTGTCGATGCCATGCCGGAGACCGGCGAAAATGTGGCGGAAGAATTCCAGGTCACCCGCGCCGACCAGGATGCCTTCGCGGTTCGCTCGCAGCAGCGCGCCGGCAAGGCAATCGCATCTGGATATTTCGCCAAGGAGATCGTGGCGGTCGAGGTGCCGGGCGGCAAGGCCGGTCCGGTAAAGGTCGACAAGGACGAGCATCCGCGTCCCGATACCACGCTCGATCAGCTTGCTAAGCTCAAGACGCCGTTCCGCAATCCCGGCACGGTGACCGCCGGCAATGCCTCCGGCGTCAATGACGGTGCTGCCGCCATTATCCTCGCCTCAGAAGCGGCGGTGAAGGCGCATGGCCTGACCCCGCGCGTGCGCATTCTCGGTATGGCCTCGGCGGCGGTACCGCCGCGTATCATGGGCATCGGCCCGGTGCCGGCCACGCAAAAACTGATGGCGCGCCTCCAGCAGAAAATCGGCGACTACGATTTGATCGAGATCAACGAAGCCTTCGCCTCGCAGTCGCTAGCATGCCTGCGGCAGCTTGGCCTTGCCGACGATGCCGAGCACGTAAACCCGCATGGCGGCGCCATAGCGCTCGGTCATCCGCTCGGCATGTCGGGCGCACGCTTGGCACTGACGGCGGCGCACGGTTTGCAGGAGCGCGGCGGTAAGCTCGGCCTCGCCACCATGTGCGTCGGTGTCGGGCAGGGCGTGTCGCTAGCGCTGGAACGGGTTTAGCGCATGATCCCGAAAAGTGGGGACCGGTTTTCGGATAAGATCATGCGCAAGGTAACTTGAGCCAAGGAAAATAGAATGTCGCTGATCTATCCCAAGGAAAGCCTCGACGCCTATCCCAAGCATTTGACCCCGGCCTATCGCAGCACGGTCAAGCGCTCGCCGTCTAAGCCGCTGATCGCCGTGCCGCATACTTTGTCGGAGTTGACCGGACCTGCATTCGGCCACGACGCTATTCAGGACGGCGACAACGATCTCACCAAGCAGCACAAGGGCGAGCCGCTGGGCGAGCGCATCATCGTGCACGGCCATGTGCTCGACGAGGACAAGCGTCCGGTGCCGGAGACGCTGGTGGAAATCTGGCAGGCCAATGCCTGCGGCCGCTATGTACACATCGTCGACCAGCATCCGGCGCCGCTCGATCCGAACTTCACCGGCGCGGGCCGTACCGTCACCGACAAGAAGGGCTATTACAAGTTCATCACGGTGAAGCCGGGCGCCTATCCGTGGGGCAACCACCACAATGCCTGGCGGCCGAACCACATCCACTTTTCGGTGTTTGGACAATCGTTCCTGACCCGGCTGGTGACGCAGATGTATTTCCCAGGCGACTATCTGTTTCCGTTCGATCCGATCTTCAATTCGGTGACCGACGAAAAGGCGCGCCAGCGCATGGTGTCGAGCTTCGATCTCGATAACACCATTCCCGATTGGGCGCTCTGCTTCCGCTGGGACATCGTGCTGCGCGGCCGCGAAGCGACACCCCTCGACACGGATAAACATTAGCGCATGATCCCGAAAAGTGGGCACCGGTTTTCGGACAAGATCATGCGCAACAGGAAAAACTAATGTCTGAAATTACGCCCTCACAAACCGTCGGTCCATTCTTTGCCTATGGCCTCACGCCAAAGGGGCGCTGCGAATGGGATCCCAACGGCAGCTACAGCTGGAAGCAAACCGTCGGCGATAACCTGATCACGCCAGACGCCACAGGCCAACGGATCCGCATCGAGGGCCGCATTACCGACGGTGACGGCGTCGCCATCAACGACGCCATGATCGAGATCTGGCAGGCGGACGCGCAAGGGCGCTACGCCCATATGCGCGACGATCGCGCGCGGCCGAATACCAAGTTCACCGGCTTTGGCCGCTCCGCCACCGACAAGAACGGCGTCTTTGGTTTCGACACGGTCAAGCCGGGCGCGGTGCCCGGCCCGAACGGCAAGCCGCAGGCGCCGCATATCGTGGTCTGCATTTTCTCGCGCGGCATGCTACGGCAGATTTACACCCGGCTCTATTTCCCCGACGAAGCTGCCGCCAACGACACCGACCCTGTTCTCGCAGTCGTGCCGGCGGACCGGCGCGGGACGCTTATTGCCCACAAGGGTGGCAGCGGCGAGCCTGCGGTGTACCGCTTCGACGTCCGCGTCCAGGGCGATAACGAGACCGTTTTCTTCGACATCTGAGGGCATTAGCTGCGGCCTTACGCCGCCCAGTTCGCCCACCCGCACGCCTGTGACGGTGGGCAAAATCCCGCTATCTTGCGCATCGCTAACGTCATTTTCGGCTGCGGGCCGGAGAAGTCCATTATTGACGGGCGTTTCGTCTGTTTCGGCTTGCCCACCCACTCTGCCCAACTTTCCCAACCTCGGTTTGTGGTTGACGAACCGGGATGGACTTGGTTCGCTTTGCGGAACGGCCGTTAGAGCCGGCAGGGAAACATCGCCAAGGACGCGCCAGATGAACGAGCAAATCCTTCAGGAGATCAGCGAATTCTGCCGCGCGCGCGGTCTCGCCGAATCCACCTTCGGCCGCCGCGCGGTGAACGACGGCAAGCTCGCCAGCCGCCTGCGCAACGGCGGGCGTATCACCACCGATACGCTGGAGCGCATCCGCTCCTTCATGGCGCGCAACGCCGATGCGGCGACCGCGCGCCGCCGCGTCCTGTTCGACGCACCTCCGACCTCGTCCTTGCCGATGATCGCGCCGATCGCACCGCCGGTCGCTTCCGGCCAGGCCAGCGACGATCCGCAACGCAATTTCCGCTTCTTCGACAACCGGCAGAAATATCTGCTGTTCGTGAATACCTGCAGCGAGAAGTGGGAAGTTGCCAACCGCGTCAACCTCGAGCTTGCCAATATCCATCCGCGTCCGCCGGCGGTGCGCCTGTTCGACGCGGGCGTCGGTGACGGCACCGTGCTGGCGCGCGTCATGCGCTCGATGCACGACCGCTTCCCCACCATGCCGTTTTACGTCGTCGGCAAGGAAATCAGCCTGGAGGATGTCCGGCTCACGTTGCAGAAAATGGCCGACCGATTCATCGAGCATCCGTCCACCGTCGTCGTACTCACCAACCTCGCTTATGCCGAAGCGCCGTGGCTCTCGGTGAAATCGGTGAGCGCGGCCACCAGCATGGTCTGGCAGGAAGTTCCGCTGGACGGAAATACCGGGCATGCCTTCGAGCAGCAGATCACGGCGCTCGAGCCGTTCCTCGGCGAGAACTGGAAGGCGAAAGTGTCGCCCAAGAGCGGCAACCCGATCTACGAGCGGCCGGTCGTGCTGGTGCTCTATCGCAACGATCACCGCTTCCTGCTCGACCAGGTTTTGCCCAAGCCGGGCGGCAGCACCGCCGACTATGATCTGGTCATCGCGTCGCAGCCCTATCGAGCCCGCGCCTCGCTCGAATTCAAAGCCAAGCGCGTGCTGGCGCCGCTGGCGCGCGCGCTCGGTCCGGGCGGCCGCCTGATCGCGATCCATTCGCACGGTCACGATCCGGGCATGGAGATCATTCATAAGGTCTGGCCGAACGATCACCCGTTCGCGCATAATCGCCACGACCTGCTCAAGGAAATAAAGCACGAACTGGGTCCGGCTGGCCGCGACCTTAATTTCAATGCCTATGCCGACCAGCGCTCGCTGTTCCGTTACGACATGCACACGCTACCCTCGGAGATCTCCTCTTCGATCGGCACCTCGACGCTGCTCGCTGCCTGGAACGCGGCGATCTACGTGGCGCAGATCGAGGACGATCGCCTCTCCGACGTGCACAGCGATCGCCGCTACATCGAGGCGACGCGCGACGTACTGCAGAAACACGGTGGTCTGTGGTTCTACGACGAATCCTTCGTGATCTCGCACCGGCGCGAGTAGCGCAAGTGGCGGCCGCGTCAGCACCCGAGCCTGCCGCCTTCGCTCGGAGATTTTCGCTTGAGGCGACGCGTCCGAACGCTGCCGAAATCGGCAGGCTTACCGGAATCCTGCCGGCAGGTACGCCCGTCTATTTCACGGCGGTGCCCACTGTCGGTCCGCAAGAGGTGATCGAGGCGGCGGTGAACCTGCGCAAGGCCGGGCTCGAGCCGGTCGTGCATATCGCGGCGCGCCGTTTGACGAGCGCGGAAGCGCTGAACGAAATGCTCAAGCGCCTGCACGGCGATGCCCAGGTGCGGCAGCTCCTGGTCATCGGCGGCGATGTGGATTCGACCGGCGCATTCGCCGACGCGCTCGCGGTCATTCAGAAGGGCCGTTTGCGCGAGGCCGGCATCGAGGAGATCGGTATCGGCGGCTATCCGGAAGGCCATCCGCGCATCGCGCCCGGCCGGCTGGAGGCGGCGCTTGACGAGAAGATCGCGGTTGCCACGGCGCACGGCCTGCGCGTGCATATCGTCAGCCAGTTCTCGTTTTCACCCGATGCAATTCTGTCTTGGCTCAAGCGCCTGCGCGCCTGCGGTATCGCCAAGCCGGTGAAGGTCGGTATGGCCGGCCCGGCCAGCATGACGGCGCTGTTGCGCTATGCGCGGCGCTGCGGGGTCAACGCCTCACTGCGTGGGTTGATGTCGGGGGCCGCGGCCGGGTTGATCGGCAATCCCGGTCCGGACCGCATTATCGAAACGGTCGGCGCCGCGGCGGATCTAGGTGATGTCGCGGCGCACTATTTCTCGTTCGGCGGGACGGTTGAAACCGCCCGCTATGCATGCGAAGCCGCCGCGGGACGACACGGCGCCGACCATGCTATTGCTCGATCAAACTAAAAAGCCCGTGGCTCCCATGCCCGGCGTACGGAGGAAACGATGACGCAGCGAACCAAACCGCCATTCCGCGCCGATCATGTCGGCAGCATTCTGCGCACCGCGCCGGTCAAGCAGGCGCGCGCGCAACGCGAGAAGGGCGAGATCACGCCGGCCCAGCTCAAAGAGGTGGAAGACCGCGAGATCGAAAAGATCATCAAGAAGCAGGAAGAAATCGGCCTCAAGCTCGCCACCGATGGCGAATTTCGCCGCTCGTGGTGGCATTTCGATTTCTACGGCATGCTTGACGGCGTTGAAATCTACGAACTCGACCACGGCATCCAGTTCCAGGGCGTACAGACCAAGCCGCGCAGCATCAAGGTCACCGGCAAGATCGGATTCTCCAACCACCCGATGCTGGAGCACTTCAAGTTTCTTAAAAGCCACACCAAGGTGATGCCGAAGATGACGATCCCGGCGCCGAGCGTGATGCATTTCCGGCTCGAGCCGGGCGCCGTGAGCAAGGATTTCTACGCCAGCCGCGACGCCATCTTCGACGATCTCGCCATGGCCTATCAGAAGGCAATCAAGGCCTTCTACGACGCCGGCTGCCGTTATCTGCAATGGGACGACACCGCCTGGGCCTATCTCTGCTCCAAAGAAGAACTGAAAAAGGCGAAGGATCGCGGCCTCGACGTCGATCATCTGCAGGAGACCTACACGCGCTGCATCAACAAGGCGCTGGAGGCCAAGCCCGCCGATATGACCATCACCACCCACGTCTGCCGCGGCAATTTCCGCTCGACCTGGATTTCGTCCGGCGGCTACGAGCCGGTGGCGCAGAGCCTGTTCGAGAAATGCAATTACGACGGCTACTTCCTGGAATACGATAGTGAGCGCGCCGGCGGCTTCGAGCCGCTGCGCTTCGTGCCTAAGGGCAACAAGATCGTCGTGCTCGGCGTGGTCACCTCGAAGTCCGGCCGGCTGGAGCCGCGCGCCGACATCAAGAAACGGATCGAGGAAGCCGCCAAGATCGTCCCGCTTGAGCAACTCGCGCTATCGCCGCAATGCGGCTTTGCCTCCACCGAGGAAGGCAACGTCTTGGCCGAGGACGAGCAATGGGCCAAGCTGCGCATGATCGTCGAGATGGCCGAGGAAGTTTGGGGCCGCTGAAGTGCCGTCCCCGCGAAAGCGGTGATCCATAACCGCCGTCTCTCTGTATTTTGACCACCGGGGTTATGGGTCCCGGCTCTCGCTTTGCTCGGCCGGGACGACAAAAAACTAAAGTCGGGAGAAAACATCATGCAACGCACATCACCGCCCTTCCGCGCCGATCATGTCGGCAGCCTGCTGCGCACCGCGCCGCTGAAGGAGGCGCGCGCCAAGTTTGCCAAAGGCGAGATCGTCGCCGCCGCGCTCAAAACCGTCGAAGACCGCGAGATCGAGAAGATCATCAAGAAGCAGGCTGAGGTGGGCTTAAAACTCGCCACCGACGGCGAATTCCGCCGCTCCTGGTGGCATTTCGATTTCTTCCGTGCGCTCAAGGGTGTCGAAATGATAACCACCGACACCGGGATCCAGTTCAAGGGTGTCGAGACCAAGCACGAGGCGGTCAAGATCGCCGGCAAGGTCGATTTCGCCGGTCACCCGCATCTCGAACATTTCAAGTTTCTCAAGAGCCACGCCGGCAGTGCGGTGGCGAAAATGACTATCCCGGCGCCCAGCACGTTCCACTTTCGGCAGGGGCGCGCGATGGTGAGCAAGCAGGCTTACCCGGACCTCGACGTGTTCTTCGACGACATCGCCGCAACCTGGCGCAAGGCGATCCGCGCCTTCTACGACGCCGGCTGCCGCTACCTGCAGCTCGACGACACTGCCTGGTCGATGATGTGCGACCCCAAGGAGCGCGAGCAGTCCAAGGGCCGCGGCGACGATCCCGACAAGCTGCCGGAGATCTACGCACGCGTTACCCGCGCCGCGCTGGAGGGCAAGCCCGCCGACATGGCAATCACCATGCATTCCTGCCGCGGCAATTTCCGTTCGACCTGGATCGCGCAAGGCGGCTACGAATTCGTCGCCGAGCACCTGCTCGGCAATACCAATCTCGATGGTTACTTCCTGGAATACGACAGCGAGCGCGCCGGCGGCTTCGAGCCGCTGCGTTTTTTCCCCAAGGGCAAGAAACAACTCGTGCTTGGGCTTGTCACCTCGAAGTCGGGCCGGCTGGAGCCGCGCGACGAGATCAAGCGCCGCATCGACGAGGCCACCAAATATGTCGCGCTCGATCAGCTTTGTCTTTCGCCACAGTGCGGCTTTGCCTCCACCGAGGAAGGCAACGTGCTGGCCGAGGACGAGCAATGGGCCAAGTTGCGCATGATCGTGGAACTGAGCGAGGAAGTGTGGGGGAAATGACGGCGCGCACAATGCCCCCATTTCGCGCCGATCATGTCGGAAGTCTTCTGCGCACGACGCCGCTGAAAGAGGCACGCGCGAAGCGCGAGAAGGGCGAGACAAGCCCCGAGCAACTCAAAGCGGTCGAAGACCGCGAGATCGACAAGATTATCAGACGTCAGGAAGAAGTCGGGTTGAAGGCCGTTACCGACGGCGAATTCCGCCGCGCCTTCTGGAATTACGATTTCCTCGGCGCACTCGACGGCGTCGAAGCCTATCTCGGTGAGCGCAAGATCAAGTTCCAGGGGCCGAATCCGAAGCCGATGATGCTGCGCGTCACCGGCAAGCTCGGCACGTTTTCCGGCCATCCGATGCTTGAGCATTTCAAGTACGTGAAAGCGCACACGCGCGTCACGCCGAAGATGACTATACCCTCGCCCTCATCGCTGCATTTCCGCTACGGCCGCGATGCCATCCCGGGCGCGATCTATCCGAACATGGAAGACTTCTATGTCGATCTCGGCCGTACTTACGCCAAGGCCGTGCGTGCATTCGCCGATGCCGGCTGCCGTTATCTGCAACTCGACGAAGTCAATCTGACTTATCTGTGCGATGACAAGTTGCGGGCCCAGGTGAGCGAGCGCGGCGAGGACCCGGCGCAATTGCCGGCCGTCTATGCCCGTTTGATCAACGCCGCCATCTCCGACATTCCGCCCGACATGACCATCGCCATGCATCTGTGCCGCGGCAATTTCCAATCCACCTTTGTCGCCTCCGGCGGCTACGAGCCGGTGGCGGAGATCCTGTTCAACACGATCAACGTGCACGGCTACTTCATGGAATACGACAGCGACCGCGCCGGCGGTTTCGAGCCGCTGCGTTTCGTGCCGAAAGGCAAGACCGTTGTGCTCGGCCTGGTTACGTCCAAGAGCGGCCGGCTGGAATCCAAGGACGAGCTCAAACGGAGAATCGACCAGGCTGCGAAATTCGTCCCGCTCGAGCAGCTGTGTCTGTCGCCGCAGTGCGGCTTCGCCTCGACCGAGGAAGGCAATATCCTGGCCGAGGACGAGCAATGGGCGAAGCTGCGGATGATCGTGGAAATCGCCGAAGAAGTGTGGGGCCGTTGACTGTCGTCCCCGCGAAAGCGGGGACCCAGTAACTCCTGCGCGTCGCTAAAGCAAAGGCCTGTGTTTACTGGATGCCCGCTTTCGCGGGCATGACAAATGAGAGCGGGGAGTGAAACACCAATGACTCAAAGAACCAAACCGCCTTTTCGCGCCGATCATGTCGGCAGCCTGCTGCGTCCCGCCGCGCTGAAACAGGCGCGCGAGCGACGCGCCAAGGGCGAGATCGACGCCGCCGGGCTGAAAACGATCGAGGATCGTGAGATCGAACGCGTCATCAAGAAACAGGAAGAGGCCGGCCTTCAATCGATCACCGACGGCGAGTTCCGCCGCTCCTGGTGGCATCTCGATTTCCTCTGGGGCCTCGACGGCGTCGAGAAGCACGTCATGGATACTGGCATTGCCTTTGCCGCCGTCACCACGCGCAATGAGGGCATCAAGGTCACCGGCAAGCTCGGCTTCACCGGCCATCCGATGATCGAGCATTTCAAGTTCGTCGCCGCGCACACCAAGCGCACGCCCAAGATCACGATCCCGTCGCCGTCGGCGATCTACGGCCGGCCGCTGGCGACGCCGATCGACAAGTCCGTCTATCCGAAGATGGACGCGTTTTTCGACGATCTCGGCCAAGCCTATAAGAAAGCCGTGCGCGCCTTCGCCGACGCTGGCTGCCGCTATCTGCAGCTCGACGAGGTCTTCATCGCCATGTTGTGCGATCCGAAATATCGCCAGCAGATGAAGGACCGCGGCGACGACCCGGAAAAGCTCGGGCCGCTGTACGGCGATCTCATCAACACGGCGATGTCGGATATTCCCTCCGACATGACCATCACCATGCATCTGTGCCGCGGCAATTATAAATCCACCTTCATGGGCTCGGGCGGCTACGAGGCCGAGCAGGAAATCCTGTTCAACCGGATCAAGGTGCACGGCTACTTCATGGAATACGACACCGAGCGTGCCGGCGGTTTCGAGCCGCTCAGACTGGTGCCGAAGGACCGCCATGTGGTGCTCGGGCTGGTGACCACCAAAAGCGGACGCCTGGAATCCAAGGACACCATCAAGCGGCGGATCGACGAGGCCACGAAATATATTTCGCTCGACCAGCTGTGCCTGTCGCCGCAATGCGGCTTTGCCTCCACCGAGGAAGGCAACACCTTGGCCGAGGACGAGCAATGGGCCAAGCTGCGCATGATCGTCGAATTGGCGGAAGAGGTGTGCGCGAGGAAATCAGCGGGTTCCTAATTCGCGGGCAGGGAAAGCAAATGCCGGGAATCGTTTCAGGCAAAACCGCCATCGTCACCGGGGGCGGCCGCGGCATCGGCCGCGGCATTGCCATGCTGATGGCGGCCGAAGGCGCGCGCGTCGTGGTCTGCGATATCGGCGCCAGCCTGCAAGGGGCCGGGCACCGACGCCGGTCCGGCGCAGGAGACCGTCGAGGCGATCAGACAAGCCGGCGGTCAGGCGATTGCCTCGACGCTCTCGATCGTCGAGCCGAAAAACGCCGAGCAGATCGTCAAGACTGCGCTCGATGCCTTCGGCCGCGTCGACATCCTGGTCAACAATGCCGGCATCCTGCGCGACGTCATCTTTCACAAGATGAGCCACTCCGACTGGTCGGACGTGATCGCCGTGCATCTCAACGGCTCGTTCAACATGAGCCGCGCGGTCGCCGGCCATTTCCGCGAGCAGAATTCCGGCAGCTTCGTGCACATGACGTCGACCTCGGGGCTGATCGGCAATTTCGGCCAGGCCAATTACATGGCGGCCAAGCTCGGCATCATGGGCCTGTCGCGCGGCATCGCGCTCGACATGGCACGCTTCAACGTGCGCTCGAACTGCATCGCGCCGTTCGCCTGGACGCGCATGATCGAGTTCGATCCCGTCGCAGACCGAAGCCGAGAAGCGCCGCGTCGCCGCCTTCCAGCAGATGACGCCGGAGAAGATCGCGCCGCTCGCGGTCTATCTCGCTTCCGATG
Source organism: uncultured Alphaproteobacteria bacterium (assembly GCA_963741115.1). Taxonomy (GTDB): domain Bacteria; phylum Pseudomonadota; class Alphaproteobacteria; order Rhizobiales; family Xanthobacteraceae; genus Pseudolabrys. The sequence continues at coordinate 375,577 of CAVUGR010000006.1, forward strand.
CCGCTAACGGAATTTCCGGGCAGATCATGTCGGTGCGCAACAACGAGATTTATCCTGTTCAACCAGCCGCGGCCGATCAGGACCATCCACCGGGCCGACGGCTGGACGCCGGAGAAACTCGACCGCGCAGCTCAAAGGCGCGTTCGCGCCCTCGTTCACGCCGCTCGAACGCTCCAGCGACGTGTTCACCTGGGATCCGATCTGACGATGGCAATCGTTTACGAAAAACTGCTCGCGCTGAAAATTCCCGAGGTCGAGCACAGCTATCGGGCCGAAGGACTGCATGCTCTATGCGCTCGGCCTCGGCCTCGGCCAGGATCCGATGAACGAGGACGAACTCGCCTTCGTCTACGAGAAAAATCTCAAAGTGCTGCCGACCTTCGCGCTGATGCTGGGCTATACGCCCTACTGGCTGCGCGATCCACAATGCGGCGTCACCTGGACCAAGGTCGTGCACGGCGAGCACGGCTTCACGCTGCACGAGCCGGTCGCCGGCGAAGGCACGGTGATCGGCAGCACGCGCGTCGTCGACGTCATCGACAAAGGCGAGGGCAAGGGCGCGCTGGTTCTTTCCGAGCGCCGAGATGATCGACAAGGCGAGCGGCGAGGCTGATCGCCACCATCACGCAGACCACTTTCTGCCGCGCCGATGGCGGCTTCGGCGGGCCGCCACGCGAGGCGCCGGCGCCGCATGCGCTGCCGGAGCGCGCGCCGGATCTCGTCTGCGACCTGCCGACGCGGCCGGAAATGGCACTGATTTACCGGCTGTCCGGCGACATCAATCCGCTGCACGCCGACCCCGAATTCGCCAAAGCAGCCGGCTTTCCGCGCCCGATCCTGCACGGGCTTGCGACCTTCGGCGTCGCCGGCCACGCCTGCTCAAGAGCGGTCTGCGGCTACGATCCGGCCAGGCTGACCGCCATGAACGGCCGCTTTTCGGCGCCGGTGTTTCCGGGCGAGACCATCCGCACCGAGATCTGGCGCGACGGCAACGTGGTAAGCTTCCGCGCCCGGGTGGTCGAGCGCGACGTGATCGCGATCAATAATGGCCGCGCCGAGGTGGGCATTTGAACGAGTGGCATGAGCAAGCGTCCACCGAACAAGACGATCTCGCCGACATCCGCGAGGGCGTGCGCGCGCTCTGCGCCAAGTTCCCCGGCGAATATTGGCGCGCGCTCGATCGCGAGCGCGCCTATCCGACGGAATTCGTCGCGGCGCTCACCGAGGCCGGCTATCTCGCCGCGCTCATCCCGGAGGAATTTGGCGGCAGCGGGCTCGGCATCAGCGCCGCCGCCGCGATCGTGGAAGAAGTGCACGCCGCCGGCTGCAACGGCGCCGCCTGCCACGCCCAGATGTACACCATGGGCACGATCCTGCGGCACGGCTCGCGCCGAGCAGAAAAAGATCTATCTGCCGAAGATCGCCAGCGGCGAATTGCGCCTGCAGGCCTTCGGCGTCACCGAGCCGACCTCGGGCACCGACACGCTCTCGCTTGCGCACCACCGCGCGGCGCGAGGGCAACGATCATTACGTCATCAACGGCCAGAAGATCTGGACCTCGCGCGCCGAGCATTCCGATCTGATGCTGCTGCTCGCGCGCACCACGCCGCAAGGAAGAGGCCAAGAAACGCACCGACGGTCTCTCGGTGTTCCTGGTCGACATGCGGCTGGCCAAGGACACCAGCATCACCATCAATCCGATCCGCACCATGATGAACCACGCCACCACGGAAGTGTTCTTCGACGACCTGCGCGTGCCGGCGGAAAATCTGATCGGCGAGGAGGGCCAGGGCTTCCGCTATATTCTCGGCCGGCATGAACGCCGAGCGCATCCTGATCGCGGCGGAATGCATCGGCGACGCCAAATGGTTCATCGACAAGGCCACCGACTACGCCAAGGAGCGCGTGCTGTTCGGCCGGCCGATCGGGCAGAACCAGGGCGTGCAGTTTCCGATCGCGCGCGCCTATGCGCAGATGCGCGCCGCCGAATTGATGGTGCACGAGGCCGCACGCAAATACGAGGCGGGCGCCGACATCGGGCCGGAGGCCAATATGGCGAAGCTGCTGGCCGCCGACGCCTCCTGGTTTGCCGCCGACATGTGCGTGCAGACCCATGGCGGCTTCGGCTTCGCCGAGGAATACGACATCGAGCGCAAATTCCGCGAAACGCGGCTCTACCAGGTGGCGCCGATCTCGACCAACATGATCCTGTCGTATCTGGCCGAGCACGTGCTCGGCCTGCCGCGGTCGTATTGAAATGACTCTGCCACTCGAAGGCCTCCTCGTCGTCTCGGTCGAGCAAGCGGTGGCGGCGCCGCAATGCACCTGCCGGCTGGCCGATGCCGGCGCGCGCGTGATCAAGGTCGAGCGGCCGGAGGGCGACTTCGCGCGCGACTACGACCACATCGTGCATGGCGAGAGCGCCAATTTCGTCTGGCTCAATCGCGGCAAGGAGTCGGTGGTGCTCGATCTCGGCAAAGCCGACGACAAGGCGCTGCTCGAGGCCATGCTCGCGAAGGCCGACGTGTTCGTGCAGAACCTCAAGCCCGGCGCGCTCGCCAAGCTCGGCTTTGCCGTTCACGCGCCTGCGCAAGGATTATCCGCGGCTGATCTGCTGCTCGATCTCCGGCTATGGCGAGAGCGGCCCTTACGCGCAGCGCAAGGCCTACGACCTGCTGATCCAGGCGGAATTCGGCGTCTCCTCGGTCACCGGCGGGCCGGAAGCGCCGGCGCGCGTCGGCGTTTCGATCGTCGATATCGCCGCCGGCCTGAACGCCTATGAAGCGATCCTGGAAGCGCTGATCGCGCGCGGGCGCACCGGCGAGGGCGCCGCGATTTCCGATTTCGATGTTCGACGCCATGGCGGAATGGATGACGATGCCGCTGCTGCACGCAGGAGGACGGCAATCCGTTCAAGCGCATCGGGCCTCGCGCATCCGACCATCGCGCCCTATGGCGTGTTCAAGACGCGCGACGGCGCCGACATCCTGATCTCGATCCAGAACGACCGCGAATGGCGCGTGCTGGCGGAGAAGGTGCTGGGCGATGCGTCGCTCGGCGACCGATCCGAAATTCGCCACCAGTCGCCAAGCGCGTCGAACATCGGGCCGAGACCGACGCGCAAGTCGCCGCCGTGTTCGCCAAGCACGATGTCGCGACCGTTGATGAAGAAGCTCGCAAGCCGCCGATATCGCCTTCGCGCGCGTCAACGATTCGGCGTTGCTGGCAACGCATCCGCATCTGCGGCGCATCACGGTCGACACGCCGACCGGGCCGGTCAGCATGCCGGCGCCGGCGCCGCTGCGCGCCGGACAAGACGCGCAGCTACGGCGCGATGCCGGCGCTCGGCGAGCATACGGAATTGATCGCGCAAGGAATTTGCGCGCAAGTAGCGATCAATCCATCGCGTGCGCGGCTTCGTCCGGCTTCGGCGCCGGCCGGCGCCTTCTTGCGCGGTGCCGATGATCAGCACCAGCGGCACCATCGCCAGCGTCAGGATCATCAGCAGCTTGAAATCGTTGAGATAGGCGATCATCGCCGCCTGCTGGGTGACGATGCCGTCGAGCATGGCGCGGCCGATGTCGGTGTTGACGTTCAGGTTGGCCGCCACATCCGGCATCTGCAGCGCATCGTTGAACGGCGTCACGCCTTCGACAATGCGCGCGTGCATCTCGGTGGTCTTGCTGGTCAGATTGGCGATCACCATGGAAATGCCGATCGACGAGCCGATATTGCGCACCAGCGTCAGGATCGAGGTGCCGCCGTTGCGCAGGTGCCCGGGCAGCGTCAGGAACGCCACCGTCGTGATCGGCACGAACAGCAGGCCGAGGCCGATGCCCTGCACGACGCTGGTGATCACGATCGTGCGCTGCGTGGCGTCGAGCGAAAATCCGGTCATCTCATAGAGCGTGCCGGCGGTGAGCAGCAGCCCGCACAGGATGAGGTAGCGCGTCTCCACCATCCGCATCAGCCGCGGCGCCACCATCATGGTCAGCAGCGTGCCGACGCCGCGCGAGCCGAGCAGGAAGCCGGCGGTCTGGATCGGAAAGCCGAGCAGGTTCTGCATGAACGGCGTGACCAGCGCCATGGTGCCGAACAGCACCACGCCGATCACCACCATGAACACGCAGCCGCTGACGAAATTGCGGTCCTTGAACAGCTCGAAGCGCACGAACGGCTCGCGCGTCGTCAGCGAATGGGCGAAGAAATAGTAGAAGCCGGCGACCGAAACGATCGTCTCGATCCAGATCTCGCTGGCGCCGAACCAGCCGACCTGCTCGCCGCGGTCGAGCAGCAATTGCAGCGAGCCGATGCCGACGGCGAGCGCGAGAAAGCCGAACCAGTCGAAGCGCAGATGCTCGTGGCTGCTTGGTCTCCTCCATGAACAGCAGCATGCCGATCACGGTGACGATGCCGATCGGCAGGTTGATCAGGAACACCCAGTGCCAGGAATAATTGTCGGTCAGCCAGGCGCCGAGCGTCGGGCCCATGATCGGGCCGAGCATCACGCCGATGCCCCAGATCGCCATGGCCGGGCCGCGTTCCTCGAGCGAATAGGCGTCGAGCAGCACCGACTGCGACAGCGGCACCAGCGCCGCGCCGGCCATGCCCTGCAGCAGGCGGAACAGCACCATCTGCTCGATGTTCTGCGCCAGCGCGCACAGGAACGAGGCGACGGTGAAGCCGGCGACGCAGATGATGAACAGCTTCTTGCGGCCGAAGCGGTCGGCGAGCCAGCCGATCGGCGCGGTCATGATGGCGGCGGCGACGATGTAGGAGGTGAGCACCCAGTTGATCTGGTCGAGCGAGGCGGAGAGCGAGCCCTGCATATAGGGCAGCGCGACATTGGCGATGGTGGTGTCGAGCGCCTGCATGATGGTCGCCGTCATGGCGCAGACCGTCACCAGCATGCGCCGCAGCTTCGGCGACATCGACGCGAAGCGCGCCGCGGCTCATCGCGTGTTGTCTTTCAGCTGCCGCCGACATGAACGGAAGCCGGCTGTGGCCGGTGTCGATCTCGACGTTCACGCTCATGCCGGAGCGCAGCAGGCGCGTGTCCTCGTCCTTGTCGAAGGCGATGCGCACCGGAACGCGCTGCACCACCTTGACCCAGTTGCCGGTGGCGTTCTGCGGCGGCAGGATCGAGAACTGCGCGCCGGTGCCGGGGCTGACCGCAATCGACGGTGCCCTTGAAGGTGTGGTCGGGGAAGCTGTCGACGTCGAGCGTCGCCTTCTGGCCGACGCGCAGATAGGTGATGTCGGTTTCCTTCGGATTGGCGTCGACCCAGGGCGCCTCGTCGTCGATCACGCTCAGGATCGGCGTGCCGGCGGCGACGAAGCGGCCGAGCTGGATATTGTCGACTTGCGTGGCGGTGCCGGAAATCGGCGCGCGCACGACGGTGTGGTCGAGATCGCGCTGCGCCTGGTCGAGCGCGGCCTTGGCCTGGGCGTATTCGGGAAATTGCTCGAGCGGCAGATCGGGATTGCCGAGCAACTGGTTGAGCGTGGTGTCGCGCTGCTGGACGGTGAACTGCGCCTGCAATTGCGCGGTCACCAGTCCGCCGGTCGGCGGTATCGACATCGGCCTGCGAGCCGGCCTGCGATGCTGACCAGCTTGGTCTTGCGGTCGACATCGCGCTGCTTGAGATCGACGTTTTTCTGCGCGAGGTCGACCAGCGTGGTGAGCGATTTGAGATTGGTCTTCAGCTTGTCGTAGTCGCTGCGCGCGGCGGCGAGCTTGGCCTTGGCCTGCGTCGAGCGCGAGGCGATAGGGCACCGGATCGAGCGTGAACAGCTCGTCGCCGGGATTGACGTGCTGGCCCTCGTGGACGGCGACGTGGATGATCTTGCCGGAAATGTCCGGCGTGATCAGCACCTTCTGCGCGCCGACATAGGCGTTGTCGGTGGAGATGTAGCGGCCGCCCGAGAGATAGAAGCCGACGCCGAGCCAGCAACGGCGATCGCCGGCACGCCGACCAGCAGGATCATGCGCAGCTGCTTGCGGCCGAGCCGCGCGAACCGGCGCGGACTTTTGCCGGCGCTTCGGTCGTCTGCGTCCGGCGCGGTCTTGGCTTCCGGCGCGGGAACGATCTTCAGGACTTTTCACTCATGACGCTTAACCGTTGGCGGCTTGCTTGTTGTGTGGCATTGCGCGCGATGGCGCGCGCGCAGATTGTCCTTCAGCATGCACGAGATCGCTGCAGCATGCGCTCGATCGACTTGGCGTCGAGACCGTCGAGCACCGTCTCCATCATGTCGGTGCCAAGTTCCGGCAAGCTGGTCGAGCAGCGGGCGCGCGGCCGGCTTCAGGTACAGCCGATTGGCGCGCCGGTCGTTCGGATCGGCGCGGCGCTCGATCAGGCCGTTGTCGGCCAGGCGGTCGAGCAGGCGGGTGAGCGAGATCGGCTGCAGATCGAGCATTTCGGCGAGTTCCGATTGCTTGAGGCCCTCGGTGCGGTCGATGCGGATCAGCACCGCCCATTGCGCGCGCGAGATGCCGAACTGGCGCGCCCGCTGGTCGGCATAGGTCTTCAGCATCCGGGCTACGTCCATGATTGTAAAGGCGATTTCGCGCTTGACCGGCAGCGTGCGGCATGGCCCGGTCCTTTATGATGCAATCTGATATAATAAGCTAGCTTATAATAAGTTCAATAGGGCTTTACCGCCTGGTATTGCTGTCGTCCCGGCTGTGGAGACGACGATCCGAGGCCCGGGTGACGCCGTCGCCGTCGTCGGGCAAAGTCGCGCCCGAAAAAACTTGCAGGGAACGGAACACACCATGGAAATCGGCTTTATCGGACTCGGCAACATGGGCCAGCCGATGGCGCGCCGGCTGATCGAGGCCGGGCACACGCTCGTCGTCTACGACACCCGCAACGACGCGGTCGCGCCGCTGGTGGCGCTCGGCGCCAAGGTCGCGTCGTCGCCGCAGGATGTCGCCGACCGGGTCGAGACCGTGATGGCCAGCCTGCCGTCGCTGCAGATCTCGCAGAAGGTCGCGCTCGGCGAGGGCGGCGTCATCCACGGCAAGCGCGTGAAGCGCTTCGTCGATCTCTCCACCACCGGCTCGCGCGTCGCGGCCGAGATTTGCGCCGAACTCGCCAAGAAGAACATCGTGCAGATCGACTCGCCGGTGAGCGGCGGCGTCGGCGGCGCCAACAAGGGCACGCTCGCGGTCATGGTGTCGGGCCCGCAAGCCGACATCGACGTGGTGAAGGACGCGCTCTCGGTGTTCGGCACGGTGTTCGTCATCGGCCACAAGCCCGGCATGGCGCAGACCATGAAGCTCGCCAATAATTTCCTGTCCGCCTACCGCGATGGCCGCGACTTCCGAAGCGGTGGCGATGGGCGTCAAGGCCGGGCTCGATCCGGCGGTCATGATCGACGTCATCAATGCCGGCTCCGGCCGCAACACCGCGTCCGATCGGCAAATTTCCGCAAGCCGATCCTGCCGCGCACGTTCAACTACGGCTTTGCCACCGCGTCTGATGCTCAAGGACGTGCGGCTGTGCGTCGAGGAAGCCAAGGCGCTGGGCGTGCCCAATCGATGTGATGAGCGCCGTGCTCGATCAATGGGAACTCACCAATACCGAATTCGGCGGCGACATCGGACTTCACCGCCATCGTCAAGATGATCGAACGCCGCGCCGGCGTCACCGTGGGCAAGAAAAAATGAGCGACGACATCCACGAAGTCTACGCCGTCAGCTACGCCAGCCACGAACGCGCGCGCGCTCGGAGAACTACATTTTCGGCGATCCGCACGACGAGATGACCCGATCGCCTATTACGTCTGGGTGATCAAGGGCCCGCACGGCATCTTCGTGGTCGATACCGGCTTCGACGACGTCGCCGCCAAGGAGCGCGGCCGCAAGATCATCCAATCCGGTGGGCGAGGGCCTGCAAGGCGCTCGGCGTCGAGCCCGGCCAAGGTCGAGAACGTGATCGCCACCCACATGCATTGGGATCACGCCGGCAATTACGATCTGTTCCCGAACGGCGCGCTATCATATCCAGGACACCGAGATGGCCTACGCCACCGGCCGCTGCATGTGTCACCAGATGCTGCGCATTCCGTTCAGCGAGAGCGACGTGCACGCCATGGTGAGCAAGGTGTTCGCCTATCGCTGCGAATTCCACGACGGCAGCCGACGAACTGGCGCCCGGCATCACCGTGCACAAGATCGGCGGCCACTCGAAGGGCCTGCAATGCGTGCGGGTGAAGACCAAGCGCGGCTATGTCGTGGTCGCGTCCGACTGCTGCCATCTCTACTCGCACATCGACGAGGGCCGGGTGTTCCCGATCACCTACAGCGTCGGCGACACGCTCGAGGGCTACAAGACGCTTCAGAAGCTCGCAACCTCGCGCCAGCACATCGTGCCGGGCCACGATCCGGAGGTGCTTGAAGATCTATCCGGCGGCGAAGCCGGGCCTGGAAAACTGGATCGTGCGGCTGGATGTGGCGCCGAAAGCCTAGCCGCGCTCCGAATACACCTCGGACTTGAGATCGACGCTGCTCTCGCTCGCCGATATCGTCGTAATGCGCGTCGAGGAAGCGCCGCGCCGCGCGCTGGCCGAGCTTGCGCAGCAAGCTCGAACGATTCGTAGTCGTTGCGCAGCTTGCTGGCCGAGGAGAAGCGCTCGCCCAAGCCCTCCAGCACGATGCGATGCACCTTGATGCTGGCGATATTCGTTCGGCGCCGGTGCCGTGCGGCAGGCGGCCCTGTTCGATCAGCCGGTTGACGAATTCGATGGCGCGCAATTCCGCCATCAGCGACGAGTTGAAGGTGATCTCGTTGACGCGGCCCATGATCTCGCGCGTCGAGTGCGGCATTTTCTTGCGCACCAGCGGATTGATCTGGACGATCACCACGTCCTCGGTGTCGGTCGAGCGGAAGAACGGATAGAGCACCGGATTGCCGAGATAGCCGCCGTCCCAATAGGGCACGCCGTCGATCTCGACCGCGCGGAACACCGCCGGCAGGCAGGCCGATGCCATCACGGCTTCGGCGGAAATCTTTTCGTGCGGAAAAATATGCAGCCGGCCGGTCTGCACATTGGTGGCGGCGATGTAGATCGGCCGCTTGTCGGCGCGCAGGCCGTCGAAATCGACGAAGCGCTCGACCAGGTCCTTGAGCGGATTGATGTTGAGCGGGTTGAGATCGTAGGGCGACAGATATTGCGACCAGGCCGTACATCCAGTTCAGCGTCGGCGAACCCTCGATCGGCAGCAGCGAGAACAGCCGGTCGGTGACCGCGCGCTGCACCGCCGGCAGGTCGCCGCCCAGGCTCGCCGCGCGCCAGAATTCGGCCAGCCGCTTGCGCGCTTCGTCAGGTCCGCCGCGCCGCAGCCCGTCGGCCAGCATCACCGCGTTGACCGCGCCGGCCGAGGTGCCGGAGATGCCCTCGATGGTCAGCCGGCCGTCTTCCAGCAGATGATCGAGCACGCCCCAGGTGAAGGCGCCATGCGCGCCGCCGCCCTGCAGCGCCAGATTGATGCGCTTGGTCTTGTTGGCTTGCCGATCGCCGAGCGCGCGCGCGATAAATTCGATCATCGATGCGATCATTCACTGCGCCACCCAGCCGCCGTCGATGGAATAGGCCGAGCCGGTGATGGTGGCGGCCGCGTCGCTGCACAGGAATACCGTCAGCGCGCCGATGCTCTCCGGCTTGGTGAACTGGTGCATCGGCTGCTTCTCCGCCAGCAGCGCGACTTCCTCGTCGCGCACCGGTTTGCCGGACGCCTTGGCGCGGTCGTCGATCTGCTTCTGCACCAGCGGCGTGAGCACCCAGCCCGGGCAGATGGCGTTGCAGGTGACGCCGTCATTGGCGGCCTCGATCGCCACCACCTTGGTCATGCCGACCAGGCCGTGCTTGGCCGAGACATAGGCGACCTTCTGCGCGCTGGCGACCAGGCCGTGCGCCGAGGCGATGTTGATGATGCGGCCCCATTTGCGCTTCTTCATGCCGGGCATGGCGGCGCGGATGGCATGGAACGCCGACGACAGATTGATGGCGATCACCGCGTCCCATTTCTCGACCGGGAAGTCCTCGATGTTCGCGACGAACTGGATGCCGGCATTGTTCACCAGCACGTCGAGCGAGCCGAAAGTCTTCTCGGCGGTCGCGATCATGTCGGCGATCTCGGCCGGCTTGCTCATGTCGGCGGCCGAATAGATCGCCTTGATGCCGAATTCCTTCTCGAGCCCGGCGCGTTCCGTCTCGATCGCGGCCTTGTCGCCGAATCCGTTGATCACGATGTTGGCGCCATCGGCGGCGAGCGCGCGGGCGGTGGCGAGGCCGATGCCGGAGGTGGAACCGGTAACCAGCGCAGTCTTGCCTTTGAGCATGGCAGTCCTCGTTGCTATTCGGCCGTCAAATCGGGCCGTTGGTGCATCGTAAGGGGCGGCCGGAACCTGCCCCTATTTTTGTTGCAGTGCAATATATATCTAGGGGCAGGGAGAGCCATTTAGCGGTTTGGATGCTGGCACGTTAGATTGGGCGCATGAAAACGAAGCAGAGCCTGGCAAATAGGGCCCACCCGGTGTTTCCGACCCCCGGCCACGACCATGACCGCTGCGCCAGCGACGCCATCGCGCACGCCGAGGCGATCTGCGCCGCGCGCAAGGAACGGCTCACGCCCATTCGCCGGCGCGTGCTGGAGGCGCTGCTGGCGAGCCACGCGCCGCTCGGCGCCTATGAACTGATCGACCGGCTCGCCGTGCGCGGTGCGCGGCCGGCGCCGATCACGATCTATCGCGCGCTCGATTTTCTGCGCGAGCAGGGGCTGGTCCATCGCATCGAAAGCCGCAACGCCTTTATCGCCTGCGTGCACAATCACGACAGCCACGATCCGGTGGTGTTCCTGATCTGCGAGAAATGCGGCGCGGTCGGCGAGGCGGCCTCGGCCGCCGTGGCCGACACCATCAAGACCGCCTCGCGCGCCGCCGGCTTCACGCCGAAGACGCCGGTGATCGAGATTTCCGGCATCTGCGCGCATTGCAAATGAATTTCTCTTGTCGTCCCCGCCAACGGGTCCGCGCGAAGCGCTGCCCGATGACAGGCTCCAGCGGGGACCCAGTAATCGCCGGACTGTCGATTCAATCCGAAGCGTTTGCGAATACTGGATGCCCGCTTTCGCGGGCATGACAGGGAGAGAGTCACGCGATAAGAAGCACGTCACCCGCCGCCGGATCCCCCATGTCCAGTCCGCCTGCCTACACGTCGACGACGCGCCCGCTCGATCCGCTCGCAGCCGCGATCGTGGTCGTGCTGTGCCTGTCCTGGGGCTTCAACCAGGTGGCGGCGAAGCTCGCTATTCACGATATTCCGCCGCTGACGCAAGCCACGATCCGTTCGGTCGGCGCCGCGTTGATCGTCGCCGCCTGGTGCCGGTTGCGCGGCATTCCGCTGTTTGCGCGCGACGGCACGCTTGCTCCCGGGCTGGTCGCCGGATTGTGCTTCGGCATCGAATTCATTCTGATCTATCAGGGGCTCGTCTACACGACGGCGACGCGCGCGGTGCTGTTCATTTATCTCGCGCCGTTTTTCGTGGTGCTGGGCGCGCGCATCCTGCTGCCCGCCGACCGCTTCGGCCCACTGCAATGGCTCGGTCTCGGATTGTCTTTCGCCGGAATGCTGCTCGCCTTCGGCCTGCCGACGCCGGCGCTCGATCCGCGGCAGGCCATCGGCGACCTGATGATGGTTGGCGGCGCGCTGTTCTGGGCCGCGACCACGTTGATCACCAAGACCAGCACGCTCAACCACGTTTCGGCCGAGAAGGTCATGCTCTATCAGCTGGTGATCTCGGCGCCGATGCTGGCGGCAGCGGCATTTGCATTCGGCGAGCGCATCAGCCAGGCGCCGTCGGCGCTGGCGCTCGGCGCGCTCGCCTATCAGACGATCTGGGTGGTCAGCGTCACCTTCGTGGTCTGGTTCGCGCTGATTGCGAAATATTCGGCCAGCCGCCTTTCGGCCTTCACATTCCTGACGCCATTATTCGGCGTCGCCGCCGGCCATCTGGTGCTGGGCGAGCCTTTGACGCCGGCTTTTGCCGCCGCGGTGGCGCTGGTCGCGGCCGGCTTGGTGCTGGTGAACAGGAAGCGTTGACCGCATATTATAAGTCTGGCACTCCGGGGCCCGGAAAAAGCCTGATGAGCACATCGACACAGGAACGTCATAAATCGATAGCCGTCGATGTCGGCGGCGTCATGGTCGGCGGCGGCCACCCGATCGTCGTGCAGTCGATGACCAATACCGACACCGCCGACGTGGAGGCGACCGCGCGCCAGGTGGCGGCGCTGGCGCGCGCCGGTTCCGAACTGGTGCGCATCACGGTCGATCGCGACGAGGCGGCGGCCGCGGTGCCGCGCATCAAGGAGCGGCTCGCGCAGATGGGCGTGGCGGTGCCGGTCGTCGGCGACTTCCACTACAACGGCCACACGCTGCTCACCAATTATCCCGGCTGCGCCGAGGCGCTCGACAAATACCGCATCAATCCCGGCAATGTCGGTTTCAGGAACAAGCGCGATCCGCAGTTCACCCAGATCGTCGAGATGGCGATCAAGCACAACAAGCCGGTCCGCATCGGCGTCAACTGGGGCTCGCTCGACCAGGAACTGCTCACGAAGCTGATGGACGAGAACTCGGCTTCGGCTGCGCCGCGCGGCGCGCGCGAGGTGACGCACGAGGCCATGGTGCAGTCGGCGCTGTTGTCGGCCGCGCGCGCCGAGGAGATCGGCTTGGCCAGGCACCGCATCGTCCTGTCGGCGAAAGTGTCGGCGGTGCAGGATCTGATCGCGGTCTATATCGAGTTGGCGCGGCGCTCCGACTACGCGCTGCATCTTGGCCTGACCGAAGCCGGCATGGGTAGCAAGGGCATCGTCGCTTCGTCGGCCGCCATGGGCGTGCTGCTGCAGCAGGGCATCGGCGACACCGTGCGCGTCTCGTTGACGCCGGAACCGAACGGCGACCGCACATTGGAAGTTCAGGTTGCGCAGGAATTGCTGCAGACCATGGGACTTCGTACGTTTGTTCCCCTGGTCGCGGCCTGTCCCGGCTGTGGACGCACGACGTCCACCACGTTCCAGGAACTGGCCTCCGACATCCAGGGCTTCATCCGCACCTCGATGCCGGAATGGAAGAAGCGTTATCCGGGCGTGGAGGCACTCAACGTCGCGGTCATGGGCTGCATCGTCAACGGGCCGGGCGAGTCAAAGCACGCCGACATCGGCATCTCGTTGCCCGGCACCGGCGAGCAGCCGACCGCGCCGGTATTCGTCGACGGCAAGAAGGTCGCCACCCTGCGCGGGGCCACGCTGACCGCGGATTTCAAGCAGATGGTCATTGATTACATCGAACGGCGCTTCGGCACCGGCCAGCGCGCGGCGGAGTAAGGTTGCAATTGCATGGAGCGCCTGTCGTCAAAAGGCACTTTCTTTTACAAGCGTGTCTTTCCGGTGATCTGGTTCGGCTTCCTGATTTTCTTCATCGCCATTTCGTCGTTTGTCGGAATGAACGGCGGCCAACTGCCGCAACTGCCGTTTCTGATCATTCCGGCCGTCATGATGGTGTTTGGCTATTTCATCATGAAGAGGCTGGTGTTCGACTTGGTCGATGAAGTCTACGACCTCGGCGACAAGTTGCTTGTCAAGAACGGCCACCAGGAAGACCGCATCGCGCTATCCGACATCATGAATGTCAATTACTCGCCGTTGATTAATCCGCCACGCGTGACGCTGTCGCTGCGGCGGCCGAGCCCGTTCGGCGACAAAGTCAGCTTTTGCGCGCCTCTGCGGTTTGTGCCGTTATCGACAAGCCCTGTCATCGACGCGCTGATCGGGCGGGTCGACGCCGCGCGCCGCAGGCAAACCTAACTTGACGCCGTTGACAATCGTCTAGGCTTATGCCGCGCCTTGTTCGCTGAAGGAGTTATCTCGAGTGACGTTACGATGGCGGAGCAAGGTACGGCGCGCCGACAACGCGCGTCGTGATGGAGCGCCGGGAGGCGCAGCACCCCTCGCAAGGGTGCGCGCGCCTTCGCACGGCGCGTAAGGTGGGCCGATCGCAAGGCCCGCCTAAAAGGGGTCTCGCAAACCCCTTGGCGCCTCCCGGCGCTCCATTCCCTCATTTGAGGGACGGAAAAAGGGAACAGGCGCAGCCCGGCGCCTCCAAGAATGCGGGCGATGACGCGCGCCCATTAATCACCCGCCGCGCTTTCCTTCAGCGCGCTGGCCGCCATCGCGTAGCCGCCCATCGCGCCGTCGATGAAGTGCACGTGGTTAGACCTTGTCGGCGACGGCGTGAAGCAGGTCATCATCGCCGCGTGCTGGCGGTGCGTGCCGTAGCGCACGATGTTCTTCGCCGCGCAGCCGGCCAGATGCCGCTCGATCTCGTCGGCGAGTTCCGGCGTGCAATCGAGCACCATGCGCAGCGCATCGTCGAATTTGCGGAAGTCCGAGTTGTCGATCAGCTCGCGGGTGTATTTCGCCGGAATGAAGCTGCCGACCTTGATGCCGAACCGCATCACAAGAAACGCAAAAAGCGTCCACGCCAGCACCTTGATCTTGCGCGTGCGCACCGACTCGCCCGCCCGGCGCGATGCGCGCGCCTCGAGGTCGGCGCCGGCCGGCGGCCAGGTCATGCGCAGCCGCTGGCCCGGCACCGGACGCGACGCACCCGGCGTTTCCTCGACGATCGCCGCGATGTGCTCGATCGCGGCGCGGAATTGATCCGCGCTTGCGCCCGGTGCGGGTGCGACCACCAGCGACAGCACCACGCCGCGCGAGGCCGGGATTTCCTCGTAGCGGCACGACAGGCCGGAGAGATCGGGGTGCGCGCCGGGCGGCGCCGGTGCGAGCGCGATGTCGCCGCGCTTCATCGCGGCGTCCGCCCAGGCGATGCCGCCGCCTGCGAACATGGCAATCGCGATGTTTTCCGACGGCGCATAGCGGGCGACGCGAACGTCGAGGCCGTGTGCGCGGATTTCGGCGACCGGCACCATGCCGATGCGCAGCGTAAGATCGAGGTCTTCCCCAACCCAGGTCGCGGTTTCGGCCAGCGCCTGCCGTGCCGCGGCGGCGTCCGCGGGCTCGACCGCGAAGCTCGCGCCATCGCCGCCGAACACGAACGGGAAGTCGCGATCCTCCAGCGCATTGGTGATGGCGACGATCACCGCGGCGCCGGCCATGTTGACGGCCTTGTAGCGGTTCTCGGCAATCGCCTTGGTCGATTGCATCACGTCGGCGACGCCGACCATCCAGTCGTCCGGCAGCGGCCGAAACAACTTCGGGTCCATCACATGGGTGAAATCGCGAAAGAGCGGCAGGCTTTGGTAGAAGCCGTCGGCGGGCGTGGTAGCATCCATCACATCCACCCGCCGCCGTCTTTGCCGCGGTTGGCGACGCTGGCTTCTTCCAGGTCGAGTTCGTATTCGATGCGGCGGCGCGCTTCGTCGGTGATCTTGCCGTCGCGCAGCAACTGATAGATGAAGTCGCGTTCCGCTTCGATCAGCGCGGTCTTGATCCTGGCGGTCTGGCGCATGTGATCGAGGCCCTCGGTCAGGTTCGCCGGGCAGGACCTGCAAGCGGCTTTGATTGCGCGTGCGCAAATGCTCGATCGCGTCGTTCGGCAGGCCGCAATGCTTGATGAGCTTCTCCAGCCGCTTCGTCGACTTCCTTCAGCGCGGCCTGGCGCGCGCGCAACTCGTTCTTGATTTCGTCCTTGTGCTCCTTCTTGCCGAGCATGGTCAAGCCCGAGCCAGCGCACTACGGCGGGCAGCATCAGGCCTTGGCCGACCAGCGTGATGATGATGACGCCGAAGGTCACGAACAGAATCAGGTCGCGGTGCGGAAACGGCTCGCCGCTGACGAATGGTGTAGGGAATGGCGAGCGCAGCGGCGAGCGAGACCACGCCGCGCACGCCGGTGAACGACAGCAGGAACGGCCCTTGCCAGGGCGGCGACGGATCGCGCTTGCGCAAAGCGCGGACTGAGCCAGCGCGGAATATAGGTCGCCGGAAACACCCAGATGAAACGCGCCGCGATCGCGATCAGCGTGACGCACGCGGTGGCGATCAGCAGATCGCGGATCGAGAAGGCGTGGCGCCTGTTCGATCAGCGTGCGCGCCTGCAGGCCGGTGAGCAGGAACACCAGGCCTTCGATCAGATAGACGATCAGATCCCAGAAGAAGATGCCCTGCAGCCGCGTGGCGGAGGCGATCAGCCGCGGTCCGTTCCAGCTCACATAAAGCCCGCAGGCGACGGTCGCCAGCACGCCGGAGCCGCCGAGATGCTCCGGCACCCAGAAGGCGAGATAGGGCGTCATCAGCGACAGCGTGATCTCGACGCGCGGCTCGCGCGCCCATTGCCGCAGACGCAGGCTGAGCCAGCCGACCGCGATGCCGTAGACGATTTCGCCGACCACGATCAGCACGAACGTGCCGGACGCCGCGCTGAGCGAGAACGTGCCGGTGCTCACCGCCACGACGGCGAAGCGGTAGAGGATGAGCGCGGTGGCGTCGTTGGCGAGCCCTTCGCCCTCCAGCACCACCATCAGCCGGCGCGGCAATCCGAGCCGCCGCGCGATCGCCAGCGGCGCCACCACATCGGGCGGCGCGACGATCGCGCCGAGCAGGAAGCCGACCGCCCAATCGAAATTCAACAGATAATGCGCAGCCGCCGCCACCGCGCAGGTGGTGAACACCACGCAGCCGAAGGCGAGCAGCGCGATCGGCCGCAAGTTGAAGCGGAATTCGCGCCAGCTCATGGCGACGCCGGCCGAGTAGATCAGCGGCGGCAGGATCACCAGCAGCACCAGTTCCGGCGCCAGCCGCACGTTCGGCAGACCCGGAATCAGCGCCATGCCGATGCCGGCGATCACCAGCAGGATCGACGGCGCGATGTTCAGCCGCTTGGCGGCGACCGCGACCGCCGCCAGCACGGCGAGCATGAACAATACGGTTTGGAAAATCGCGGTCATCGCTTCACGGCACTATAACTTCACGCGCGTCAGATCAGGTTAGATATGATGTTCACGGTCAAGGCGATCACCGAGACATTGAAAAAGAACGCCAGCGCGCCGTGCACCGTCACGATGCGGCGGATCACCTTGCTGGTGATCACGACATCGGAGACCTGCGAGGTCATCGCGATGACCAGCGAGAAGTAGAGAAAGTCCCAATAGTCGGGTGGTTGCCGGCCGGGAAACGTCAGGCCGCCGATCGTCTTGTCGCCGCGCTCGCCGTAGTATTCGTGCGCGTAATGAAGGGCGAAAATCGTGTGCACGAAGGCCCACGACACGAAGATGGTGAACATCGCGATCGCAACGCCATATCCGCTGCGCGGCTGCCCGGCGACTCTTGGCAATGCCAAGCTCGGCGACGATCGCGCCCATGATCGCCAGCCCGGAGATGCCGGTGAGAATCAGCAGGGCGACCGCGCCTTCGTCGTCCTCGGCGGCGCGGCGGCGAATCTCGTCGATGCCGCAGGTGACCATCAGCTGATAGACCAGGATGAGATACAGCACGACGCCGATGTCCCAGCCGAGCAGCAGCTTGGTCGCCATCGTCCAATCGGTCATCGCCAGGCCGAGCGTGACCGCCATGCCGACGGCGATGGAAAACAGCAACCGGGCATGCAGCCGCGCGAGGCGGACCGGCATGATGGATCGAGCGACAATCTTGCGTGCCATTGATGGCTCCTTCTACGTCTTTCGCTCGGCGATGAAGCGAGCGGCGGCGCGCAGAGTATCGGCTTTTGCCCCGAACGTCGTCAGGGCGGCCTCGGCCTCGGCGGTCAGTGCATCGAGCCGAACGCGGGCGCCGGCCACGCCTAGCGCAGCCACAAGGGTGGCCTTGCCGGCGGCGGCATCCTTGCCGGCGGTCTTGCCGAGGGTGGCCGCGTCGCCCTCGACGTCGAGCAGGTCGTCGGCGATCTGGAACGCCTGGCCGATGGCAACGCCATACCGCTCGATGCTGGCGCGCGCCTGCGCATCGGCTTTCCCGAGGATGGCGCCGGCGCGGCACGCAAAGCCGATCAGCGCGCCGGTCTTCATCGCCTGCAGGGTCGCGATCTCGGTTTCCGAAAGCTTACGTTTGTCGTCGAAGCGCCCCTCGGCGGCAAGGTCGAGCATCTGTCCTCCAGCCATGCCGCCGAGACCGGCCGCGCGCGCTAGCTCGGAGACAAGGGCGACGCGCACCGCCGGATCGGGATTGACCTCGCCGCGCGACATCACATCGAACGCGACCGTGAGCAGGCCATCGCCTGCGAGGATTGCGGTCGCCTCGTCGAACGCCTTGTGCACGGTCGGCCGGCCACGGCGCAGGTCGTCGTTATCCATCGCCGGCAGATCGTCGTGCACCAGCGAATAGCAATGCAGGAACTCGAGCGCGGCGCCGGCAAGCAGAGCCCCTTCGCGCGCGCTGCCGAACAGCGCAGCGGTCTCCACAATCAAAAACGGGCGCAGCCTTTTGCCGCCACCGAGCACCGCGTGGCGCATGGCCGCCAGCAGGCGCGGCGGCCGCGCGATTTCGCCCGGTCCCGGCTCGGCGCCTAGCAACCGATCGAGCAGGGCGTCGGTTTCGACGGCAACCGCGGTCAGCCGTGCGTTGAAGTCATTGGCCATGGCGGTACTAATTAGACCTAGTGCCGCATGCGCGCAATTCCGCCCAGGGATGGGTTATTGTCTGCCCGCCATGTATCGCCCCGACTATCGTCCCCGCAAGAAGCTGAGCGTCGCCTACGATATTCTGCGGCTGCCGCGGGTGGCGCGGCCGCTGCGGGCGGTCGGCTTTGCCGTGCTGCTGTTGCTGTTGCTGCCCTATCTGCTCACGCTGCTCTATGCCGTGGTTGAGCCGGTCTCGACCGTGATGCTCTGGCGGCGCGTGTCCAACCAGCGGGTGGAGCGCCAATATGTCCCGCTGACGCGTATCGCACCGGCGCTGTCGCTCGCCGTTATCATCGCCGAGGACGGTCGTTTCTGTGCTCATCACGGCGTGGACTTCCGGGAAATTCGCGAAGCAATCGCAGATGCCGACGATCTCGACGACCTGCGCGGCGGTTCCACAATCACCCAGCAGGTGGCGAAAAACCTGTTCCTATGGCCGGGCCGCAGCTTCGTACGCAAGGCGCTGGAATTCCCGCTGGCGCTATGGATCGATCTGGTGCTGACCAAGCGCCGGATTCTGGAAATTTATCTCAACATCGCCGAATTGGGCCCGAACGGCGAATTCGGCGTCGAGGCCGGCAGCCGGCGCGCCTTTGGTAAATCGGCGCGCGACCTGTCCGGCTATGAGGCCGCGATGCTTGCGGCCCTGCTGCCCGCTCCGGTCAGCCGCGACGCTCGCGCGCCGGGCCCCGGTTTGCGTAGGCTCGCCGGGCTCTACGTCAGCCGCTCGGCGCGCTCGCCTGAGGCTGCCGCTTGCGTCCGAAACGGCCGCTAGATTTGCCCCCTAGCCTTGGCAGGGGCCTTCCTCTATAAGCCCGCCTTCCTATCCATTTTGCCGACATTTCGCTTTCTCGAGGAGTTCCTGCCCATGGCTGTGCCGAAACGAAAAACCTCGCCGTCGCGCCGCGGCATGCGCCGCTCGGCCGACGCGCTCAAGCGGCCGACCTATGTCGAGGACAAGGATTCCGGCGAACTGCGCCGTCCGCATCACATCGACCTGAAGACCGGCATGTACAAAGGCCGCCAGGTTCTGAAGGTGAAGTCCGAGAGTTGATTCTCCGGTGGAAGGAAGCCTGGCCATGTTCATCCTCGGCTTTCCGCTGCTGTTGATCCCTTTCGCAATCTACAACATCGTCGCCTTCCTGATGCCGGGGGTGAGCTGGACCGCCGCCGTCACCACCGTGCACATGGTGTCCGGTGGCGACTGGTCGATGTCGGTCGGCGATTTCCTGATCACGCTGGCGACTGTGACGCTGTTCGGCGAGATGATGAAGTCGACCCGCATCGGCATCCGCACCGTGATCGATCATGCGCTGTCGCTGGTTTTGTTCCTCGGCATGCTGGTCGAGTTCCTGCTGGTACGGCAGGCCGCGACCGCGACCTTCTTCCTGCTCCTCGCGATCAGCTTCATCGACGTGCTGGGCGGCTTTGCCGTGACGCTGCGTTCGTCCCAGCGCGATCTGACGATCGAGCACGCTTCATCCTGACCGTTCCTCCTTTCAAGTTTTACTATGACCCGTGACTTCCAATTGCCCGGCCGCTCGCCCGTGATCGCGGGCGGCGGCATGGCGGCCACCTCGCATCCGCTGGCGACCTTGGCCGCGGTGGATACGCTGCGGCAGGGCGGCAGTGCGGCAGATGCGGCAGTCGCGGCAGTCGCCACGCTGTGCGTGGTGGAACCGCATATGACCGGGATCGGCGGCGATTGCTATTGTCTGGTGTCGCAGCCGGGCAAGCCGGTATGGGGCTATAACGGCTCCGGCCGCGCCGGCGCCAAGGCGTCCGATGAAGCGTTGCGCGCGCAGGGCATGAGCGAGATCGGCAACTCGATCCATGCCGTCACCGTTCCGGGCGCGCTCGACGCCTGGGAAGCGATCCTCAAGGCCTATGGCCGCTTCGGCCTCGACCGCGCGCTCAAACCGGCCATTCAATATGCCGAGGGCGGCTTCCCGGTGGCCGCACGCGTGGCCTGGGATTGGGCCAAATACGTCGGCAAGCTCAAGGCCGATACCGGCGCCTCCAAGCACTACCTGTTCAATGGCGCGGCGCCCAAGGAAGGTGACGTGATCCGCTTTCCCGCGCTGGCGGCCACCCTGAAGACCATCGCCGCCAAGGGCGCGCGCGCCTTCTATGAAGGCGAAATCGCCGACGACATAGTCGCGACCGTGGCCAAGCGTGGCTCATATCTGACCTCGGATGATTTTGCCCGCCATCGCGGCGACGCGGTCACGCCGATCTCGACCAATTATCGCGGGCTTGATCTGGTCGAGGTCCCGCCGAACGGGCAGGGGCTCACCGCGCTGGTGATGCTCAACATCCTGGAGAATTTCGATCTCAAGGCGCTCGATCCGCTTGGGCCCGAGCGTTTCCATCTGGTGCTGGAAGCCGCCCGCTTGGGATTTGCCGTGCGCGATACGCACATCGCCGACGCCGACCATATGCGCTTAGCCGTAGCCGATCTGCTCGACAAGAGCTTTGCCAAGAAGCTTGCCGGCCTCATCGATATGAACCGGCGCGCCAAGCTTCCAAGTCATCCCGCGCCCGGCAGCAACACGATTTACCTGAGCGTGGTCGATCGCGACCGCACGGCGGTCTCGTTCATCAATTCGCTCTATTCGCATTTCGGCGTTGGCATCTGCACTGAGAAATCGGGGATCATGCTGACCAATCGCGGCGCCTGCTTCACGCTGGAACCGGATCATCCCAATACGTTTGGCCCCAACAAACGGCCCCTGCACACCATCATTCCGGCCTTGGCCATGCGCGGCGGTCGCTGCGACATGAGCTTCGGCGTCATGGGCGCGCATTACCAGCCGATGGGTCACGTGCAGATCGTGCTCAACATGCTCGACTACGGCATGGACGTGCAGCAGGCGATCGACGCGCCGCGCTTCTTCTTCGAAGGCGAGCAGACCGTGGTTGAAAACGGCACGCCGGCCGGCGACCGTCGAGGGCCTCAAGGCGCGCGGCCACGACGTGGCTATGGCGCCCTCGCCCTGGGGCGGTGGCCAAACCATCAAGATCGATTGGGATCGCGGCGTGCTGATTGGCGGCTCCGACTCGCGCAAGGACGGCTGCGCGCTGGGGTATTAATATCCTTTGTCATTCCGGGGCGCGTTCGCTTCGGCGTCCGCTCCGGAATGACGAAGGTCATCGCCATTTTATCAGATCGGTGCTGGCGCGATAGGCGGCGATGGCCTCGCCCGGTTCGACGCGGCGGCGTTCGCGGGTCTGTGGCGCCTGCGCCTTCATGGCGATGAGATGGGCGAGGAACGCCGCAAGATATTGGGTTTGGCGATAATCGCTAGAAGCCTCGCGCGCGGCCGTCACGGGCGCCAGCGCAACCAGCGCACGGCTCGCGCTGCGTTCGCCCTCCGCGCCACGGGATGGCGCGTCGTGCCGATGCGAGAACGCTTTGTTAACCTCGCCAAGACGCATTACGTTGCCTGTCTCGATTCGGGACACGGACACCTTGTTCAGTCTTAGATTGGCAAGAGCCGTGCCGTCCGGTCGACGCGTCAGTGAGCGTGATAATTCGGGCCTTTCTCGAATTCTTTAGGGATAGCCCGTAGTTTTGCCGCTGCATCCAGTCCGAAAGGCAACGCCCGGCACGGCGTGGCGTTCCAAAAAGGGGCGAGCGTGACCCGTTTTGCTTCCGCTGCCGGCGTCCCGGACGCTGACGAGATTCTTCGATCGATTGGTGACGTCGCCTATGTATGGCGGCTGGATACCGACGCAGTGAGCTGGAGCGAGAACGCCGCTTCGGTCCTCGGGATTGCCAACACAGGAGAAATTGGCAGCGGCCGGGCCTACGCCCGCTTTGTCGATGCCGAGGGCGGCCAGGCCCGCGTCGACGCGGTCCAGCAAGCCGTCTTGCGCGACACCGGCGAGGGCGTTGCCTACCAGGTGCAATACGCCTTCAAGCGCGGCGACGAGAAAATCTGGTTGGAGGATACCGGCCGCTGGTTCGCCGGTCGGGATGGCAAGCCGCTGCGCGCGCAGGGAATCGTGCGCGCGATCGGCGCGCGTCACGAACGCGAGCGCCAGCTCATCCAACGCGCCAATTTCGATCCGTCCACCGGTGAGTTGAACCGCGCCCGCCTGATCGAGGCGCTTGGCACCACGCTCGAGGACGCGGTGAAGTTTCGCGGCTCCTGCGGTTTTCTGTTGGTCGCCATCGATCATCTCGGCCGGCTCAACGAGGCTTACGGCTTCGAGATGACCGAGGAGGTCATTGCGCAGGTCGCCAAGCGCGTCCGTGCGCGGCTGCGCGCCAAGGACCATCTCGGCCGTTTCTCCGGCAACAAGTTCGGCGTAGTGCTGACCAGTTGCACGCCCGATGAGTTGACGGTCGCCGCCGAGCGTCTGCTGGCCGGCGTGCGCGACGAAACCATCCCAACCGCCGCCGGTCCGGTGGCGGTCACGGTGACGATCGGTGGCGTGACCGCGCCGCGTCATGCCCGCAGCGTGCCGGAAGTCCTCAGTCGCGCGCAGGATGCGCCTGCACGCCGCCCGCCACAAGCGAAACGGCTCATTCATCGCCTACCAGCCGAACGTCGAGCGCGATGCGCTGCGCCGGGAAAGCGTGCGGGCCACCGACGAGATCGTGGCCGCGCTCAACGATCGGCGGATCGCGCTCGCTTTCGAGCCGGTGGTCGAGGCGGCCGGTCGCAAGACCGCGTTCTACGAATGCCTGATGCGGGTCTATCGCAGCGACGGGACGATCGCGCACGCCAACGAGATCATCCCGGTGGCGGAACGGGTCGGCCTGGTCCGCATGCTGGACTATCGCGTGCTCGAGCTGGTGGTGACCGAATTGGCCGCTTCACCTGCGCTGACGGCCAGCGTCAACGTCTCGCCCGACTCGACCCTCGATCCCGATTGGTGGGCAGGCTTGGGCGCGCTGCTGCACGCCAATTCCGGCGCGGCCGAGCGGCTCATCATCGAGATCACCGAAACCGCGGCGATCCAGAATGTGGATGACGCGCGTGGCTTCGTCACACGAGTCAAGGATCTCGGCTGCCGCATCGCGATCGACGATTTCGGCGCCGGCCACACTTCGTTCCGCAACCTGCGCAAGCTCGGGGTGGATATCGTGAAGATCGACGGCGCCTTCGTGCACAACATCATGAAGTCGAACGACGACCGCGCCTTCGTGCACACCATGGTCGACCTGTCGCGCCGGCTCGGCCTCAAGACCGTCGCCGAATGGGTGCAGGACGAGGAAGCCGCCCAGCTGTTGGCGGGCTGGGGCTGCGAATTCCTGCAAGGCGCGTTGATCGGCCTGGCCAGCGTCGAGCGGCCATGGCTGGCCACGAAGAGCGCCGCCACCGGCTAGCCCGGCGGCAACCGCAAAAAAATTATTCCTTGTTCGCCGAGTTTATCGAGACGCTTTTGCATCTCGTCGAGTTGGCGCTTGAGCTCGTCCATCTCGGCGGGCGAGCCTTGCGGCTTGTCGGTAGCCGCCGCCGGCTTCGACTGGCCGCGCGCGAACGGCGCGAACATGGCGAAGGTCTTCTCGAACATCTCCATATTCCGGCGCACCTGATCCTCGAGCGTGCCGAGGCCGGCGACCCCGCCGAAAGCTTGCGTTATCTGCTCACGGAATTTGCCCTGCTCGGTGGTGAGCGATTGCATCGATTGCTCGAGGAAGCGCGGCACCAGCATCTGCATGCTGTCGCCATAGAAGCGGATCAATTGGCGCAGGAAGGCGATCGGCAGCAGGCTTTGGCCTTCCTTGTTCTCCTGCTCGAAGATGATCTGCGCCAGCACCGAGCGGGTGATTTCCTCGCCGGTCTTGGCGTCGAACACGACGAAATTCTCGCCGGCTTTGACCATGGTGGCGAGGTCTTCGAGCGTGACGTAGGTGCTAGTTCCAGTGTTATAGAGCCGCCGGTTGGCGTATTTCTTGATTGTTACCGGCTCTTTTTCCTCTGCCATGTGGATCACGTTCCCTCCGCCCAAGGTGGAAGCATAGCCGTTTTCGCAGGCAGCGGGCCACCATTTTGTGGCAGCGCGGGAGGTGACGGGCGCACTGCGGCATCCCTTGCGGAAAGTGCGAAAAAGGGCCAATTCTCGCGCATATCCACGACGCGCCCGTTGTTGACAGGGTTGCCCGGGTGGCCCGAGGATGCGGCAGTGCCAGATGGACTGCCCCGCGACCGCAGCCCAAGAGGAGTTTCTGATGAAAGACGATATCGTCATTGTGAGTGCCGCCCGTACGCCGGTCGGCGCATTCAACGGGGCCTTCGCCAATCTGCCGGCCCATGAACTCGGCAAAGTCGCGATCCAGGAGGTCTTGAAGCGGGCAGGGGTCGAAGGCGGCCGCGTCTCCGAGGTCATCATGGGACAGATCCTCACCGCCGGTCAGGGTCAGAATCCGGCACGGCAGGCGTCGATCGCCGCCGGCATTCCGGTCGAGAGCCCTGCCTGGGGCGTGAACCAGCTATGCGGTTCCGGCCTGCGCGCGGTTGCGATCGGCTACCAGGCGATCGCCAATGGCGACAGCGAGATCGTGGTGGCCGGCGGCCAGGAATCCATGAGCATGGCGCCGCACGCCCAGCATCTGCGCAATGGCGTGAAAATGGGCGCGTTCGAAATGGTCGACACTATGATCAAGGACGGGCTGTGGGATGCCTTCAACGGCTATCACATGGGCACCACCGCCGAGAACGTCGCCAAGCAATATCAGATCACGCGCGCGCAGCAGGACGAGTTCGCGGTCGCCTCGCAGAACAAGACCGAGGCGGCGATGAGCGCCGGAAAATTCAAGGACGAGATCGTTCCCGTCACCATCAAGTCGCGCAAGGGCGATATCGTCGTGGACACCGACGAATTCCGCAAGAAAGGCGTCACGCTGGACGCTCTTTCCAAGCTGCGTCCCGCTTTCGACAAGGAAGGCACGGTCACGGCCGGCAGCGCCTCCGGCATCAATGACGGCGCCGCTGCGGTGGTGATCATGAAGGCGTCGGAAGCCGCCAAGCTCGGCAAGACGCCGCTGGCGCGCATCGTGTCGTGGGCGCAAGCCGGCGTCGATCCCTCGATCATGGGTACCGGACCTATTCCGGCTTCACGCGCCGCGCTCAAGAAGGCCGGCTGGAAGCATGACGATCTCGATCTGGTGGAAGCCAACGAGGCCTTTGCCGCGCAGGCTTGCGCGGTCAACAAGGACCTCGGCTGGGATACCTCGAAGGTCAACGTCAATGGCGGCGCCATCGCCATCGGTCATCCGATCGGCGCTTCCGGCGCCCGCGTGCTGGTGACGCTGCTGCACGAGATGGGCCGCCGCAATGCGAAGAAGGGTCTTGCTACGCTCTGCATTGGCGGCGGAATGGGGATTGCTATGTGCGTGGAGCGTGGCTAAGCCACGCACGCACCATGCAAGAAACCGTGGAGCGCTGATCCGCGACAATACGCGCAACGGGTCGCACGTTGTGCGCTGCATCACATTTTGACTCTTGTTATGGCCGGCTCGATCCGGCCATAACTGTTATAAATTCGGTTGGGAGGAATAGGGCATGTCTCGCGTTGCGTTGGTCACCGGCGGCACTCGTGGAATCGGCGCGGCTATCGCAAAGGCGCTGAAAGCCGCCGGCTACAAGGTTGCCGCCAATTACGGCGGCAATGACGAGGCAGCCCAGAAGTTCAAGGCGGAAACCGGCATTCCGGTGTTCAAGTGGGACGTCTCGTCCTATGAGGCCTGCGCCGACGGCGTCAAGAAAGTTGCGGCCGACGTCGGCCCGGTCGAAGTGCTGATCAACAATGCCGGCATCACCCGCGACTCCCAACTGCATCGCATGAAGCCGGAGCAGTGGACGGCGGTGATCAATACCAATCTCGGTTCGCTGTTCAACATGAGCCGTCAGGTGATCGAAGGCATGCGCGAGCGCAAGTTTGGCCGCATCGTCAACATCTCTTCGATCAACGGCCAGAAAGGCCAGTTCGGCCAGACCAATTATTCCGCCGCCAAGGCCGGCGAACTCGGCTTCACCAAGGCGCTGGCACAGGAATGCGCGCGCGCCGGCATCACGGTGAACGCGATATGCCCGGGCTACATCAACACCGAGATGGTGCAGGCGGTGCCGAAGGATGTGCTGGAGAAATCGATCCTGCCGCTGATTCCGATCGGCCGCCTGGGCGAGCCGGAGGAGATCGCGCGCTGCGTGGTATTCTTGGCCTCCGACGACGCAGGCCTGATCACCGGTTCCACGCTCACCGCCAATGGCGGGCAGTATTTCGCTTAATCGAAGTCCATTAATCCACCGTTGGTCCCCGCGAAAGCGGGGACCCAGGGTAGCAAGCACTGGATTCCCGCTTTCGCGGGAATGAACGTAGAATATCGCAAGCCTGGCGCATCAAATTTAGAGGGCCCTTCATGAAAACCAACCGCGTGCACCGCGTGGCCGTCATTCCAGGCGATGGCATCGGCAAGGAGGTCGTGCCGGAAGGCGTGCGCGTGCTGGAAGCCGCGGCGAAAAAGTTCGGCTTCGAAATGCGCTTTGACGATTTCGATTTTGCCAGCTGCGATTATTACGAAAAGCACGGCCGCATGATGCCGGAGGATTGGAAAGAGCGGATCGGAAAGCACGACGCGATTTTTTTCGGCGCCGTCGGCATGCCGGACCGCGTGCCGGATCACATTTCGCTATGGGGATCGCTGATCCTGTTTCGCCGGGAGTTCGACCAGTACGTCAACCTGCGCCCGGTCCGCCTGATGCCCGGCGTTCCCTGTCCGCTGGTCGGCCGCAAGCCGGGCGATATCGACTTCTGGGTGGTGCGCGAGAATACCGAAGGCGAGTATTCGGCGATCGGCGGGCGCATGTTTCCCGGCACCGAGCGCGAAGTCGTCGTGCAGGAAACCGTGCTGACACGTATCGGCGTCGACCGCGTGCTGAAATTCGCCTTTGAGCTGGCGCGCTCGACGCCCAAGAAACACCTGACGTCCGCGACCAAGTCGAACGGCATCGCCATCACCATGCCGTATTGGGACGAGCGGGTGCGTGAAATGGCCAAGGCCTACCCGGATGTGAAGTGGAACCAGTTCCACATCGATATCCTCACGGCGCATTTCGTGCTCAATCCCGACCGTTTCAACGTCGTGGTCGGCTCGAACCTGTTCGGCGACATCCTGTCCGACCTCGGTCCCGCCTGTACCGGCACGATCGGTATCGCGCCCTCGGGCAATATCAATCCCGAGCGCCTGTTCCCTTCTGTGTTCGAGCCGGTGCATGGCTCCGCGCCCGACATCGCAGGCCAAGGCATCGCTAACCCGATCGGCCAAATATGGTCGGGCGCCATGATGCTCGAACATCTCGGCGAGCCCGAAGCCGCCAAGGCCATCGTCACGGCGATCGAAAAGGTGTTGGCTGAGCCGAAATTGCGGACGCGCGACTTGAAGGGCACCGCCGATACGGTTTCCTGCGGCAAGGCGGTCGCCGACGCGCTGGCGTGAACGAGCCCGCGCCGGCTTAAGGCTGCAACAACAACTGCCGCGCCTGTTCGATGGTCGCGCGCGCATACTCCGCGAGCTGCTCATCCGAGGCGCTGCTGATCGGATGCCCGATGACCACGAATTTGTAGTCCGGCATGCCGAGCACTTTGCTCATGAGTTCAGCCGCGCTGGCAAAGCGCGTCGTCATCACGCCTATGGCCGGTACGCCCTGCCGTTCTGCCGCTATCGAGTCGTGCAGACTGCACGATGAGCAGCTGCCTCAATCGCCGACACCGGTGACGACCGCGTTCCAGTCCTTGATCTGACTGACGATATGGGCGTCGGCCGGCGCGCTGTAGTTCGACTTGGTCCGCCAGACCACGTCGGCGACGCCAAGATCCTTGCGCAACATGCGCTCGAGTTGGGTGAAATAGCCCTTGGTGCCTTCCTTGCCGTTCGAGATGAACCCGACGGTCTTGCCGCGCAGCGAGGCCAGTCGCGGAGCGGGACGAACTCCGGCGACCTTCATTTCGTTGGTAGGATCGAACACGCGAAGCGGCATGAGGCTTTCTCCGGGCTGCATTCCGATATCGAACGCGGGCGAGCGTACTCAACCCTTCGGCGGCTCGCAATCGACGCAGGCGCCGATCGCCGCCGTCACCGCCTTGGTCTTGCTGCCCATCCAGGGTGGAATGACGGCGCCGAATCCACCGGCCGGCCCGCCCGCCGCGACCACCAGAAGATGATCCGGCAATTCGAGCGCGGTGTGAATCTTGTCGGGGCGGTCGCGCACGATCGCGCGCTTGCCGACATCGGCCCATTCGCCGCGGCGGATGCGCGCGCGCTCGTAGATGAATTCGGCAATGTCGCGCTTGGTCCAGCCGGCGGCCTGGATGTGCTCGCGCAGCTGCTTGGGGATCACGATGGCGTAGTTGCCGCCGTAGATCGAATAATGCCGCTGGTTGGCGCGCATCTCGGCGGCGAAGGTCTCCAGGATCTCTTTCGGGTCCGTGGTCCACTCGTTCATGATCTGGCGCGGCGCCAGGGCCGCCATCACGGTGACGGCGGAGAGGCCTTCCGGAATGCCGCGCACGACCGAGAGCGGCTGCCAGGTGGTGTCCTCCTCGTCCTCGGCGAGGCAATAGGAGAACTTGCCGGGATGGCCGAGCGTCGAGCGGTCGATGCCGCCGCCGCGCACATCCATGAGATTGATCAGCGCCAGCCGAATGGCACGTCCGATGACCGAGGTGGCGCGATCGCTGTTGGCCAGCACGTTGAACGTCGAATTGGCGCCGATCTCCAGACGTATCGGCCCGTTGATGATGACCAGCACGGCGCATCCTCCGGTGCTGGAGGAAATACCATGCAGCAGAAACTCCTCCTTCATCATCGCCTGCCAGGCGGTCGCGACGATGGGAAAGTGCATCGGCAGGCAGCCGGCCATGACGGCATTGATGGCGAGCTTCTCGGCGGTGATCGGCTGCGCGCGAACCGGCTCGATGCCGATAAGGAAGTCGGGCGGCATCAGGGCCCATTCCAGGCAGGCCTCGACCGCCTTCTGCGTCGGCGGCACCACCGGCAGCCCGTCGGTCCAGCCATTGCTGTGGTACATTTCCTGCGCGGCGGCGAAATCCTCGACGTCATAGACTTTCGACGTCAGCGCCGTGCCCGATTCTTGCATGTCACTGCCTCAAGTTAACGTTAGAAAAACCCGACCGACTCGCAGCCCGTTCCGGCCTTGAAGCTTTGTTTGACGCGCCGCGTCGGAATATCGATGACGTGCATCGAGCCGTCGCCCTGGCAGCCGACGAACAGCTCATCGCCGCGAAAGGCGAAGTCCATCGGCTCCTTGCCGACCGGTACGGCCGTTTGCCCGCCAAATGACGCCGAGTCGATAAAGCTCACCATATTGCTGTTCAGGTTGCTGACGACGACGAGTTTGTCGTCGGGCGAATAGCGCGCGATCTGCGCCGGCTTGGGCGCGCCTTCGAGGCGTACCTCGCGGGTGACGCTGCCGGCCTTGGTGTCGATCAGGAACACGACCGGTTGTTCGTCGCTGACCGCGACCACGGTTTTGCCATCGCCCGAAACCGCTATGCCAGCAAGCGCTTGTGGGGTCTTGATCTTGCCCAGAAGTTTCCTGTTCGGCACGTCGATGACCGAGACGTTGGCGTCTTCTTCGTTGTCTGTATAAATTCGCGTGCCATCGGGCGCGATGGCCAGCCGATGACCGTTGGTCGAACCGCTGTCGATGGCGTCGATCATCTTGTTGGTTTTCGGGTCGATTGCCGCGACCTTCGCGCTGTTTTCGCAGGTGATGTAGATCAATCCATCGGCGCCGCGCCGCACCGTGTGCGGCGCGCTCAAGGGCGAAAGGTCGATGGTGGCGGCCACTTTGCGCTTGATGAGGTCGATGACGTGCAGTTCATGACCGGGGTTCTGGTTTCGGCCGTGAATGCCGTCGCCGAAGATCGGCACATAAGCAAACCCGGTTTCCGGGATCACCAGCAGTTCGTGGACGGTGCGCTGAAAGCGGTCGAGTACGGTTTCCGTCTCATAGGTCTGGGGGTTGAGAAACAGGATCTTGCAGCCGATCTTGTCGACCGCGATCATTCCGCGCACGGCGCTGGGGCTTTTCATAGTTCGTTGCTTCCTCGTCGGTCCAGAACGACCTTAGTCAAACGCCTTTGAATACACGAACAGCTCCTTGAGCTGCGCCTTGCTCAACGGCTCTTTCATGAACTTGGACTCGATCGCCTCCGCGGTGATGGCGTCGATGCCGGAGAGCTTATCCGGCATAAGCTCGTCCTTCGGATAGAATTCGTCGCGCATGCGTTTGGTGATCGGCTCCGGAATCTTCACCCATTCCGAATACATCTTGAGCGCGGCCGGATCGGAATACATCCAGTCCAGCGTTTCGCGATAGGCGGCAATATAGCGGTCGAGCGCGTCTTTCCTCTGCGCATAAGCGGTTCTGTTGGTGATTTGCAGGCGCACCGTCTGCGTGCGCAGCGCCGGCACGTCGCTGCCGTGGCCGATAATGCGGATCTTGCCTTCCTCCGCCGCTTGCAGGCCGAAGGGCGGCGACGACCAGCCGGCGTCGATCTGACCCGACATGGCTTGCGTGAAGGTCGACGCCGGATTGCCGGTGGCCACCGGCTTCGGCGTCACGTTGTTGAGTTTCGCCAGTTGCAGCAGCGCGGTGTAGCTCGACGAGCCCGTGGTCGAGAAACCCACGGTCTTGCCGTCTAGTTCCTTGAAGCTCTTGATGGCTGAGTTTTCTGGCACGTACCAATAGGCGGCCGGCGCACCGGTGGTGTGGTTGGCGAGCGCCAGCACCGGTGCGCCGCGCGCAAATGCGCCCATCGCCGAATTGGTGCCGACGCCAATGCCGATTTCGGCGGAGCCGGCGATCACGGCCTGCATGGTTTCGGCCGAGCCTTGCGTATAAAGCAGGTCGAGCGCGAGCCCGTGCTTCTTGAAGAATCCCATGCGCTGGCCAAGTTCGGGCGCCGAATTCTCCCAATTTCCGTGCTGGCCGATGGCAATGGTGAGCTTGTCCTCGGCATGCGCGCCGCCAATCGCGGTCAACGCGAGGGTCGTGGCGAGCGCCTTGAGGCAAATGCGGGCGATCATCAGGAACGCCGGGATTTCGTCTTGCGCGCCGCAGGTTTTTTCCGCGCGGCGGCTCTTGCCTTGGGCGCGCGCCAATTGCCTTCGGCCTTGTTGAGGCGCACCGACCAGTATTCCCAGGCGCGCGCGACCGGCCCTGGCCGCAGATTGTATTCGCCGGCGAGCTTGGTTTCGGCGGCGTTGAGCGGCGATACGTGGCCGAGGCCATGCGCCTGGATCTGCATCGACGCGTTGCGCGCGGTGTAGATGGTGCGGAAGGTGAGCTCATGCAGCGTGGTGCCGGCGACCGTCGCGCCATGCCGGCGCATCAGCACGATCCAGTTTGGGCCTAGCGCGCGCGCCAGCGAGGCGCCTTCCTCAGGTCTAGCCACGATCAGCGTCGTATCGCCGAATTCATCGCGGCTGTCCCAGAACGGCACCTTTTCGCCGAGGGTCGCGCCGAGATGATAGACCGGCTTGAGCTCCATGCCGGAAATGCAGAACGGCAAGATCGATGGCGCATGATGGTGGCAGACAGCCATCACCTCGGGCCGCGCTTTGTAAATCTCGCCGTGGATGACGCGCTCGCCATACAACCGCGCTTCGATCGGCTTGACGATTGCCGAGTCGAGCGTGAATTCGTGAATGTCCTCCGGCTGCACCAGCTCGGGCGCGCGCGAACGCGACATCAGATAGCGGCCCGGATCGGTCGGATGCCGCATGGTGACGTGGCCGAAGGCGTCGAGCACGCCCTCGTTGGCGATCATGCGGTTGGCGCGCGCGACCAGATCGCGCGCTTCGTCGAGCTTGTTCGGCACTAGGCGCTCTCCCGTTGAATATTTTTCTTCTTTTACCGCGTTTAGCGGCGTGGCGACCAGCCCGCCGGCGCCAGTTCGAAAGCCTCGAATGTGAAGCCGGGCGCGACCGTGCAACCGACGAGCGACCAGTCGCCGAGGCTTTCGGCCGCCTGCCAGGCGCGCGCCGGTACCGTCACCTGCGGTGTCTCGCCGGCGGCGATATCGGCGCCCAGGCGGATGATTTCCTCCGTGGAGCCATCGACCACCGAGAGTTTGAGCGGCGCGCCGTCGTAAAAGTGCCAGATCTCGACTGCGTCGATGCGGTGCCAATGCGAGCGCTCGCCGCGCGCCAGCAGGAACAGGATCGCGGTCGAGGCAGCGCGGCCGTCGATCTGGCGGGCATCGCGGAAAGTCTCGCGATAGTGCCCGCCTTCCGGATGCGGCTTGAGATTAAGCGCATGGATCACGTCAGCGGCGGTGCGCATGACGGATGCTAGAACTTATTCTTGCGTGCACGGATTTCGGCGAACACCTGCGAGGCCTGTTTGCCAGCCATGCCGATGCCGGCCGCGACCTCCGGCAGATCGGCGCGCAGGAACGGGTTCGCCTTCTTCTCCTCACCGACGGTGACGGGAATGGTTGGTTCACCGTTCGCGATCTGCTGCTTGGCTTGCGCCTCGCGCGCGACCAGCGCCGCGTTGTCCGGCTCGATGGTGCGTGCGAATTTTATATTGGCGGCGGTATATTCGTGTCCGCAGTAAATCTTGGTGTCGTCCGGCAGATCGCGCAGCTTCACCAGCGAGCGCCACATCATCCCGGGAGTGCCTTCGATCACTCGGCCGCAACCGATCGAGAACAGCGTGTCGCCGACAAAGGCGAGCTTGTCGGCATGAAACCAATAGGCGATGTGGCCGGAAGTATGTCCGGGCGTCTCGATCACATTGGCCGAGAGTTTGCCGACCGAAACTTTGTCGCCCTCGCGCACGGTTTCGTCGACCTCCGGAATCTGCTCGGCCTCCGCCGCCGGCGCCACCACGCGGCACTTGTATCTTTCCTTCAGCGCCTTGATGCCGTCGGTGTGGTCGGCATGGTGATGGGTGACCAGGATATCGGTGAGTTTCCAGCCGGTGGCCTTGAGTGCGGCCTCGATCGGCGCCGCCTCCGGCGCGTCGATGGCGGCGGTTGCCCCGCTCACCGGGTCATGCAGCAGCACCCCGTAATTGTCGGATCGGCAAAGAAACAGGCGGGTTTCCGCGGGCATGGATCGATCCTCTTAAGTTCGGCGGGGTTAACCGTATCATGCCGCTCGATTTGTCGCGCAAGCCTTAGATTACGCACCGAGGCGAATTGATGAACCGTTTCATGGTAGTTTAGTCTGATGTCGATTGACGTTGTGGACCTTCGCAATTTTTATGGCCAGCGGATGGGCGTGGTCGCGCGCCGCTTTGTCGGCCGCGGCATACGTAGCCTGTGGGGCGACACAACCGGCCAGCGCGTGCTGGGTATCGGCTATACCACGCCTTATCTCGGGCTGTTCCGCGAGGAGGCCGAACGCTGTCTGGCCTTCATGCCGGCCGGGCAGGGCGTGGTGAAATGGCCGACCTCGAAGCCGGCCCTCTCCGCGCTGGTTGACGAGAACGAACTGCCGCTCCCCGACAACGCGGTCGACCGCATCCTGCTGGTGCATGGTTTGGAAATGACGCACGACCCGGCGGTGCTGCTGCGCGAAGTGTGGCGCGTGCTGGCGGCCGGCGGGCGATTGCTGGCGGTGGTGCCGAACCGGCGCGGGCTATGGGCGCGCATGGATACAACACCCTTCGGCCATGGCCGGCCTTATTCGCGTTCGCAGATCAATCAGTTGCTGCGCGAGACCTGGTTCACGCCGACCGGGTGGAGCGAGGCGCTCTATGTTCCGCCGATCCCGCGCGGCTGGTTCTTGCGTTCGGCCGTCGCCTGGGAGCGCACCGGCGCGACATTGTCGGCGCCATTCGCCGGCGTACATCTGGTGGAAGCAACCAAACAGGTCTATCGCGCGATCCCAGCCCGCCGCGAAAAGCGCCGCCTCGTGCCGTCGCTGGAGCCGGTGCTGGCACCGTCACCCGGCACGTGATTTCCGGAAATTATTGACGGCGATATCAATCCGGCTGACGCGGCGGTTCGTCGCCGCCTTCGGATTGCGGCGCGGGCGGCGCCGCGTCCTGCGCATTGGTGGTGTTGCCGAAATTATCCGGACGCTCCGGACGGAAGCCGCCGCCGCTGCGATGGCGCCGCCGGCGACGATGGCCGAAACGATCCTGGCCGCCGCCCTGGTCGTGACCGTTCTGCCCGTAACCCTGGTTGCCGTTCGGAGCGGGAGCAGGCTGCGGCTGGCCACCGCCGGTGATGAAAGCCGGCAGTGCATTCGGGTCCGGCACGGCAACATTGCCGCCCTGGCTCGAGGGCTGCGGATAGGCCTGCTGCGGCTGATGTTGTGGGCGGTGCTGTTGCTGATCGCGTGGCGGAAACGGCTGCGCATCGCGCGGGATAAAAGGCTGCGGCTGTGCCTGCGGCGCAGGCGGTTGCGGCGAATAGCTCGGCTCATTCTGGCCGAGGAACGGCTGGCCGTCATCGTCGCCATCGTCATAGCCGTCGTCGTTGCCCTGCTGGGCGCCTTGGGCCGGCGGCACCGGCGCATTGTAATAGGGGTTCTGCTGGCGGAACTGTTCCTGCGCGAGCGCGATCAGGCGGAAATAATGTTCGGCGTGCTGGTAATAATTTTCGGCGGCGACCGGATCGCCGGAGCTCTGCGAGTCGCGCGCGAGCTGAATGTATTTTTCCGCGATGTGCGAGGCGGTGCCGCGAATCTTGACGTCGGGCCCATTCAACTCGTAGACCCGCGTCAACGGGTTCTGACTTTTGCGGTGGTTATTGTTATTGTTGTTATTATTGTTGTTGCTTCGTCCCCGCATGCGCTTTTGACCGTTTCTCATGATGTACCTGTTCGCCGACCTTTTGCGTTGCCGCGGCGTTTCCGCCGGTTGCTTAATTCAACTCACAAACTTGAACCAGTAAGTCCTTGCCGCAAGTCCATACGAATTTCATTGCGCGGCCGGACCCGGCATAAGTTGTCCGCGCCAATGTCGAAACGTTTGCACATCTTATTTCGATAGCAGTAGCAACCCCATGGCCGCGGTCTTGCCGCGGCGTTGCCAACCTCTCGTTACGCGCATCGCTCAAGGTTTAAAATGTGATGCGCCCAACCGGTGAAGCATCCAAACCCGTATTCTCGCGATTTCGATTGCCGTTTTCGTTAAGTCGGCTCTTCGTCATCGGTGTCGCGCCGCCGCCTCACAGAGCCTCTGGCTCCGGGCTTCCTGACGGTGCAACCAACTCGGGTCGATTCCGTGAGGGGAAGCTAGTCGTTTCCGTATCATATTCCAAGTAGTTTTTTCGCTCATTCCGGAGCTCTGCGATTTTCGCCAGGTCGCAATGCGGCAATTTCATGGGGCGTTTGTCGCGATAATCGCACGTGGTATTCCGCCCAAATCCTTGCGAGCCGCGCCAACCGTCAATCCTGTGTTGGTAAACAGCACACGAACGGCCGGTTCCTGGCCGGCACCCAATTCCACGATCAAGTGGCCGGCCGGCGCCAAAAGGCGGTGGGCCGCG
The DNA here is from genome assembly GCA_963741115.1 of uncultured Alphaproteobacteria bacterium. Lineage (GTDB taxonomy): Bacteria > Pseudomonadota > Alphaproteobacteria > Rhizobiales > Xanthobacteraceae > Pseudolabrys. The sequence goes on from CAVUGR010000006.1 coordinate 411,727, forward strand.
GGCGCAATGGCGCGGTAACCATCAAGGCCATCGCTGCCGCCATCGAGCGCAATCGCCGGGTCGTAGTTACGCACCTCCGGCGCGAGCGAGGCGATCTCGCCGTGGGCCACGTAGGGCGGGTTGGAAACGATCAAATCGAAAAGGCCTTGCAGGCCATCGGCAATATTGCAGGCGACGAAAGTGCAGCGATCGCCAAAGCCGTAACGTTCGGAGTTTGCGCGCGCGATCTCCAACGCGGCTTCGCTGATATCGGTCCCTGTGCCGATGGCGTTCGGCAGCTCGCTCAGCAGCGCCAGCAACAGCGCGCCCGATCCGGTGCCAATGTCGAGAATGCGCAGTCGCGCCGCTCGCACGGAACCACGCTCGACCAAATCGAGCGCGGTTTCGATCACGGTCTCGCTGTCCGGCCGCGGCACCAGAACCGCGGGCGTGACTTGCAGCGGCAGGCTCCAAAATTCCTTCTCGCCCAAAATGCGCGCGACCGGCTCGTGGCTGAGCCTGCGCGCGGCCAGCGCGGAGGCGACATTGACTTCGCGCGCCTCAAGAATCCGATCCGACTGTGCGGCCAGCCCGGCGCGATCGAGCCGCAGCGCGTGGCCGAGCAGGATGCGGGCATCGACTTCCGGCGACTCGATGCCGCCGACACGGAGCGCTTGGCCAATCAGCCGGAGCGCCTCCGCGACGCAAGCACCGGTTTTCAGGCCGGGAACGATCCTCACGTCGCGCCTTCGGCCGCCAGCAACTCGGCCTGATGCTCGGTCACCAGCGCATCGATGAGCTCATCCAGCGCCTCGCCCTCCATCACCTGCGGCAATTTGTGCAACGTCAGATTGATGCGATGGTCGGTGACGCGGCCTTGCGGAAAATTATAGGTGCGAATCCGCTCCGAGCGGTCGCCAGACCCGATTTGCCCGCGCCGTTCCGCCGCGCGCTCGGCGTCGAGCTTGCTGCGCTGCTGATCGTAAAGCTTGGTGCGCAGGTAAGCCAGCGCCTTGGCCTTGTTCTTGTGCTGCGAGCGTTCTTCCTGCACGAACACGATAATGCCACTCGGCAGATGGGTGATGCGGATGGCGGATTCGGTCTTGTTCACGTGCTGGCCGCCCGCGCCTTGCGCGCGCATGGTGTCGATCTTCAAGTCCGCGTCATTGATGTCGATGTCGACATCCTCGACTTCGGGCAGCACCGCGACGGTGGCGGCGGATGTGTGAATGCGGCCGGAGGCCTCGGTATCGGGCACGCGCTGCACGCGATGCACGCCTGATTCGAATTTGAGCTTGGCGAAAACGCCGCGGCCGTGCACCTCGGCAACGATTTCCTTGAAGCCGCCTTTGGTGCCTTCGCTGATCGAGAGGATTTCCGTCTTCCAGCCCTGTTTGGCGGCGAAGCGCTCGTACATGCGGAACAGGTCGCCGGCAAACAGCGCAGCCTCGTCGCCCCCGGTACCGGCGCGGATTTCGAGAATGGCGTCGTGATCGTCCATCGCATCCTTCGGGATCAAGGCGAGACGGATCTGCTGTTCCAGCTTCTCCTTGCGCGCCAGCAAGGCCGGCTTCTCGGATTCCGCCAGCTTGCGCATTTCGGAATTGTTTGCGGGGTCGGCAATCAGCGCCTCAAGATCGTCCAGCTCGCCAGTGACGGCGCGATAGGCCTTGATCGCCTCGATCACCGGGCCGAGCTCGGAGAATTCGCGCGACAGCTTGACATAGGCGTCGGGCGCCAAGCCGCTCGCAAGCTCGCTTTCCACCATGGCATGGCGGGAGAGCAGGGCGTCGAGCCGGTGTTGCGGTAGCGCGATCAAAGCTGCAGGCCCTCGGCCGCCGCGAAGCCCTCGAGCTTGTGGCGGATGGACACGCTGCCGACCGGCTCTGCCAGGCAGGGCAGTATGGCGGCTTCGCCCTTTTTGCAATCGAGATCGAGTAGCAGCGCCTTGACCGGACCGACCGCCGACGGGGACAGTGAGAGCGAACGATAGCCGAGAATGGCCAGCGCCAACGCGCCGATTGGCTGCGAGGCCAGCTCACCGCACAGCGCCACCGGCTTGTTGTGCTTGCGGGCCTTCTCGGCGACTTCCTTGAGCGCGCGCAGCACCGGTGTCGACAGCGGATCGAAACGATCCGAGACGCGGGCATTGCCGCGATCGGCGGCGTAGAGAAACTGCATCAGGTCATTGGAGCCGATCGAAAGGAAATCCACCCGCTCCAGCAATTCGTCGAGCTGGAACAGAAGCGCCGGCACCTCCAGCATGGTGCCGATGTGCACCCGCTCGGGCAGCGCGTGGCCGTGCCGACGCAGATGAGTCAGTTCGACCTCGACCAGCTCCTTGGCCTTGTCGAATTCCTCCACCATCGCGATCATCGGAAACATCACGCGCAATTCGCGCCCGCCGGCGGCGCGCAGCAGCGCGCGCACCTGGCTGCGCAGCAGACCGGGACGGTCGAGCCCAAGCCGGATCGCGCGCCAGCCGAGCGCCGGGTTCTCCTCCTCGACGTTGCGCATATAAGGCAGCACCTTGTCGCCGCCGATATCGAGGGTGCGGAAGGTTACCGGCTTTTTGCCGGCGGCGTCGAGCACCGAGCGGTAGAGCGCGAGTTGCTCGCCGGTGCGCGGCAGCGTGTCGGCCACCATGAACTGCAATTCGGTCCGGAACAGACCGATGCCGGCGGCGCCGGTTTCCTCGAGATGCGGCATATCGATCATGAGGCCGGCATTGATCATCAGCGCGACCTGCTGGCCGTCCTTGGTGACGCATGGCCGCTCTCGCAAGGCGCGGTATTGCGCCTGCCGGCGGGCGCGCAGTTTCACCCTCTCGCCATAGGCGGTTTCGATATCTTGCGGCGGGCGCATATGCACATCACCAGTGGTGCCGTCGACGATGACGGCATCGCCGGGCTCGACCAGGCCGGTGGCATTGGCAATCTCGCCGACGGTCGGAATGCCGAGCGCGCGTGCCACGATCGAGACATGCGAGGTCGGCCCGCCTTCCTCCAGGATCAGGCCACGCAATCTTTTGCGGTCATAATCGAGCAGCGCCGCCGGACCCATCGAGCGCGCCACCACGATGGCGTTTTCCGGCAGCTGCTCTCTTCCCGGTGCGTGATCCTGACCCATCAGGACCCGCATCAGGCGATTGGCGAGGTCGTCGAGATCGTGCAGGCGGTCGCGGATATACGGATCGGAGGCGCGAAGCATGCGCGCACGGGTGTCGGACTGCACGCGCTCGACGCCGGCCTCGGCGGTGAGACCGGTGCTCACGGCTTCCCTGATCTTGTGCAGCCAGCCCTGGTCGTAGCTGAACATGCGATAGGCCTCGAGCACCTCGCGGTGCTCGCCGCCGTCGGCGACGTCGCGGTGCTCGACCATCCGGTCGAGATCGGCGCGCAAGGTGGCGATGGCGGCGTCGAGCCGCTTAAGTTCGCGCGGAACGTCGTCGGCGATCACATTGGTGATGACCACGCGCGGCTCGTGCAGAACGACGTGGCCGAGCGCGATGCCGTCGGACAGCGAACTGCCCTCGAGATGCATCGCGTGGCGCGCGGCCGGTTCGGCGCCCGGGCGGGCGATCGAGGACAGCTCGCCGGAGGCGATCATCTCGGCGAGCACCATCGCCGTCGTTTGCAAAGCTTCTTCTTCTTCCTCGGTGTAAGTGCGGCGCGCGCGGTTCTGCACCACCAGCACGCCGAGCGTATTGCCGGCGCGCAGCACCGGCACGCCGAGGAAGGAGTGGTAGATTTCTTCACCCGTTTCTGGGCGGAACGAGAAGGCGGGGTGGCTTTGTGCGTCCGAGAGATTGATCGGATTGGCTTCGCTGGCGACCAGGCCGACGAGGCCTTCGTCGGATTTCAGCACGGTCTCGTGCACCGCCTCGCGCTTCAAACCCTCGGTGGCGTATAGCTCGAGGGTTCCGTCCACGCGCAAGACGTAGACAGAGCACACCTCCGCCACCATGTTGGCGGCGATCAGAACGACCACCTTGTCGAGACGATCCTGCGCGCTGACCGGCTCCGCCATCACCTCGCGAAGCCGGCGCAACAGCACGCGCGGACCGCCAAGCGCGCCACGCATCATTGTGGTCCTTTACCTCTGCATGATCTTTTCCGAAAACCGGTACCCACTTTTCGGGATCATGCGTTAAAGCCGCGGTTCGGGCCGCGGCCTCGTCTACGGCCCGATCATGTACGAATAGCGACCATGGGTCCGGCACCCGCGCCCGCTTACCGCTCAGGCTATAGCCAATGGCCCATGCAAGGGGCAAGCAAAAGGTCGCCAGATCACCCGAGCTAGCGCTGTGTCCGCGCACCCCAGAGCCGGCCCTGCCATCCCAGAACCGCGGTCCAGATGCTCAAGCCTGCCCAGGTCAACCAAGCCACGCTCAGCATGATGAGTTCGGGTCCCGTGCAAGGGTAGCTGTCGATACATCGCTCTGACACGAGGCCGGCCGGGACGGCGCCCGCGACGGCGATCGAGAACACCGCTAAACAGACGAACAGATAGGCGAGGATCGCAACAATGCGCCGCACCATCGACGGCATGCCGGGCGCCGTCAATTGCTCGCGGCGGGTCGCAAAATGGTAAGGCTGTGCCTTGGCGAGATCCTTGATCTGGACGGTCGAATGGGTCAGCAGGTCATGGATCGCCTGATGGCGAGACGTCATCGCCATAGTGATGAATGAGTACCAACCCAAAACGGTTTTGATGACCACGCGAACGACGGCTTTGCCGAAACTGATATTGCCCCCGCGATCGTCAACCACCCGCAAGTTATAGAAATGGTGCCCAATGGTAGCTCCGGTCATGGACACCAGGATCGGCTCGTACAAAAGCCAAGTAGCGACGACGGTGAATCCCAAGACCCGGGCGATGTTGTCGGACTTGAACGAGACGGCGATGATCAATGCGCCGGCCATGATGAGCATGAATACAATCGAATCGACGACCACTGCCGTCAGCCGTCGCGTGAAACGCCCGTAGGCCTGCGTCTCCGGATTGATGGTCTCAATGCTCATGGTCGTCACACCCGAAGTGAAGGTCTCGCTTCGATTAGACGCAATCCCGGGAGCGAAGGTTCAAGCCTACTTATCCAGCCCGTACAGCGTATGCAGCGTGCGCACCACCAGGTCGGTCTGGGACGCGCTGATCAACACCGAGAATTTGATCTCGGAAGTGGTGATGGCGAGGATATTGATCTTTTGTTGGGATAGCGCCTTGAACGCCTGGGCGGCGACGCCGGCATGGCTGCGCATACCGATGCCAATGACCGAGACCTTGGCCACGCCGGTGGCGCCGTCCATGCGCTCATAGCCGATCGAGCTCTTGGCCTTTTCGATGGTGACTCGGGCGCGCTCGTAGTCGGCCGAGGGCACCGTGAACGTCAGATCGGTGGTGGCCCCGTCGGCCGAGACGTTCTGCACGATCATGTCGACGTTGATGCTGGCATCGGCAAGCGGGCCGAAGATCGCGGCGGCGACGCCCGGCTTGTCCTGGACGCGGCGGATCGAGATCTGCGCCTCGTCCTTGGAGAAGGCGATGCCGGTGACGGTTTGCTGTTCCACGATGTCTCCCTCGTCGCAAATGAGTGTGCCGGATGGCGCCTTGCGCGGATCGATGTCCTCGGGCTTCACGAAGCTCGAACGCACCAGGATGGGCATGTTGCGAACCATGGCGAGTTCGACCGAGCGTACCTGCATGACCTTGGCGCCGAGCGAGGCAAGCTCCAGCATTTCCTCGAACGCGATCTTGTCCATCCGATGCGCCTTCGGCACCACGCGCGGGTCGGTGGTATAGACGCCGTCGACGTCGGTATAGATGTCGCAACGCTCGGCCCCGATGGCGACGGCGATCGCCACCGCCGAAGTATCCGAGCCGCCGCGGCCGAGCGTGGTGATGCGGCCGGTCTCCTTGTGCATGCCCTGAAAGCCGGCGATCACGGCGACCTGCTTGTGCTCGTTGAAGCGCCTGATCAGTTCGGCGCCGTTCACCTCCAGAATGCGGGCGGAGGTGTGGGCGTTGTCGGTGAGGATCGGCAATTGCCAGCCCTGCCAGGAGCGGGCGTTGACGCCCATACCTTCCAGCACGATAGCCAACAGCCCGGCGGTGACCTGCTCGCCGGTCGCCACCACGACGTCGTATTCGCGCGCGTCATGCAGCGGGGCTGCCTGCCGCGCCCACTCGACCAGTTGATTGGTCACGCCGGCCATGGCCGAGACCACGACGGCGACGTCGTAGCCGGCATTGACCTCGCGCTTGACGTGGCGCGCCACGTTGCGGATGCGGTCGAGATCGGCGACCGAGGTTCCGCCGAATTTCATCACCAAACGAGCCATGACTTAATGCGAACCTGACGTTCCCGGACGCGCCAAAAGGCGCTAACAAGCGGCTGGCGCTGGCATGAGGCGCAGGCCGCAAAAGGCGCGTATACATACCGGCGGGGTGGCTCACCTGCAACAACAGCCGCCAGCACCCAGCGAGATGGTCTTAATGGTTACCACCAAAAGCCGCGCTGCCAGCGTCGATGAAGCCGAAGTGGAGCGCTTTTCGCGCCTTGCCCCCGACTGGTGGGATGCGCGCGGCCCGATGGCGGTGCTGCACAAGTTCAATCCGGTGCGGCTCGGCTATATCCGTGACAAGGCGGCGGCGCGCTTTGCGCGCGACCCTAAGAAGCTCGACTGCCTCAGAGGCCTGCGCATGCTCGATATTGGCTGCGGCGGTGGTGTGCTGTCGGAGCCGCTGGCGCGGCTCGGCGCGCAAATGGTCGGCGCGGATCCGTCGGAGGAGAATATTGCCGCGGCAAAAGCCCATGCCGATGAGAGCGGCGTTGCGGTCGACTATCGCGCCATCACCGCTGAGGATCTCGCCGCCGCCGGCGAGCGCTTCGACGTGGTGCTAGCGATGGAGGTGGTCGAGCACGTCACCGACGTCAAAGCCTTCGTGAAAATCTGCGCCTCGATGGTCAAGCCGGGCGGGCTGATGATCGCGGCGACCCTCAACCGCACGCTCAAGAGTTTCGCGCTCGCCATCGTCGGCGCCGAATATGTACTGCGCTGGCTGCCGCGCGGCACCCACCAATGGGACAAGTTTGTGACTCCGGACGAATTGGAGATCGCATTCGAGCGCGCCGGCCTGCAGGTGACGGGCGAGCGCGGCGTGATCTACAATCCGCTCGCCGACCGTTGGCAATTGTCATCCGATATGGACGTGAATTACATGCTGGTGGCCGCGCGCGATAAACAGGGAGCAAGCAAGCCATGATCCTGGAATTGGTCGAATTCAATTCGCCGAAGGGCTGGACCCGCCAACAGGTGGCGGAAGAGGCGCGCAATGTGATTCCGAAATGGCGCGCCAACAAGGAACTGCTGCGCAAGCATTTCCTGCTCGAACTGAACGGCAAGACCGGCGCCGGCGTCTATATCTGGCCGTCGGTCGAGGCGGCCAAAAAAGCGCATAACGAAGAGTGGCGCCAGTCGGTGATCAAGCGTACGGGAGCCGCGCCGACCTTGCGCTATTTCGATCTGTTCCTGCTCGTCGACAACGAGAAGGGCGAAGTGACCGAATTCCCAGCCGCGGCCGAAATCAGCGTCGCTGCCTGAGCCTACGGATTACCTGACTCGCAATGCTCTGGGCCGTCTTTACGCTGATCGCCGCCGCGGCCCAGACCGCGCGCAATGCCATGCAGCGCGAACTGACCGCCAGCCTCGGCACGGTCGGCGCCACCCATGTGCGTTTCCTGTTCGGCTTTCCGTTCGCGCTGATGATTCTGGCCGGAGTCATGACAGTGACCGACGTCAGCCTGCCGCGCACGCCGCTCGGCTTCTGGCCATGGGTCATCGGCGGCGCATTGGCGCAGATCGCTGCCACCGCCCTGATGCTCTCCGCCATGGGCGAACGCTCATTTGTCGTGGCTTACGCCTACATCAAGACCGAGCCGGTGTCGGTAGCGCTGTTCGGCCTGATCTTCCTCGGCGACCGCATCACGCCGCTGTCCGCCACCGCGATTCTGATCGCGACCGTCGGTGTGATCGTGATTTCGCTCAAGCCCGGCGCGGCAAAAGCCGGCACCACGCGTTCGGCGCTAATTGGCTTGAGTGCCGGCTCGATGTTCGCAGTGTCGGCGATCAGCTACCGCGGCGGAATTCTCGCGCTGGCAATCCCGGATTTCGTGATGGCGGCGACCTTCACTGCCAGCGTTGGCATCGTGATCCAGGCGGCCTTGCTAACGGCTTATCTGTTGCTGCGCGATCCGGGCGTTCTGCGCGCAATCGCGCGCGCGTGGAAGCCGTCGATGTTCGCCGGCTTCATGGGCGCCTTTGCCTCGGAATTCTGGTTTCTCGGTTTTGCCATCACCTCGGCCGCCAACGTGCGCACGCTGGCGCTGGTCGAGGTGCTGTTTGCGCAAGGCGTAACGCGATTCATATTCAAGCAACCGACTACGCTGCGCGAGGGTATCGGCATCGTGCTGGTAGTGATCGGCGTCGCGCTGCTGGTGTGGGCGTACTAGATCGCGCCTGCCATCGTCGCTAGGATGCCGCAGACGCAGCAGACGGGGGCTTCGACATGGGCTTCGATTTCAACGGCATCGTCGGACTGATCATTCTCGCTCTGGATATCTGGGCCATTGTGAACATCATCCAGGGCCGCGGGCCGACCGACAGAAAAATTTTATGGATCGTTGTGATTCTGGTTTTGCCGGTGATCGGGCTCTTGCTTTGGTTGCTGCTTGCGCGCAGGGCCCGTCTCTAGCCGCAGGTCAATTCCGCTCGTCCGGCAAGATCGGCAGCGGGTGGAATTCGATACCTTCCTCAGCCAGTTCCTTGGCGTCGTCAGGTGAGGCCACGCCGTAGATCGAGCGATGCTCGATCTCGCCGTAGTGCATCTTGCGCGCTTCTTCGGGGAATTTCTGCCCGACGTTGTCGGCGTTCTTGGTGAGATGCTCGCGCAGTTCCTTGAGCTTGCTGCGAAACTCCTGTTCCTGTGGCGAGATCATCGCGACAGGTGCTTTCTCTTGCGCTTTTTCGGCCGCAGCCGGCAAAGGCGCAGGAGCTTCGACGGGCGCTTTCAGTTTCTTCGAAGACGCTAGCCGCGGCGCCATGATCGCCTTTTCGACCTTGGCCGAGCCGCAAAGCGGGCAGGCCACCAGGGCGCGCTTGACCTGCTTGTCGAAGGCCGCGGAATTCTGGAACCAGCTTTCGAAGTCGTGGCCCTGCTCGCAGATCAGCGCGTAGCGGATCATTCGGCGCTCCGCACGATGTGAAGATGTGTCGGCTCGGCCATCGGCTCGACGAGTTCGAAACGCCGGCCGTGCTGGAGCGATGGGATACGCGAGCGCGCCTTGGAAATTTCGGCCGGATCGATCTCGGCCATCACCACGCCCGGCTCGGTGCCGCCTTCCGCGAGTATCCGGCCCCACGGGTCGACGATCAGCGAATGGCCGAAGGTCTCCCGCCCGTTCTCGTGCTTGCCGCCCTGCGCCGCCGCGAACACGAAGCTGCCGTTCTCGATGGCGCGGGCGCGCACCAGAATGTGCCAATGCGCTTCGCCCGTTTGCTGGGTGAAGGCGGAGGGGATCGCCAGCATGCTGGCGCCGGCTTCGGCAAGCGCGCGGTAGAGCGCGGGGAAACGCAGGTCGTAACAGACGGTCAACCCGAGTCGGCCCCAGGGCAGTTCGGACAGCACCGCCTGCTCGCCCGGCCGGTAGCTGTGCGACTCGCGATAGCTTTCGCCATTGGCGAGATCGACGTCGAACATGTGGATCTTGTCGTAGCGGGCGGCGATGTCGCCGGACGGCGCGATCAGGAACGAGCGGTTGGCGGCCTTTTCGGGCGCAAGCTTGATCGCCAGCGAGCCGACATGGACGTATATGCCAAGCTTGCGTGCAAGTTCGCGGAAAGTGGCGAGAGAAGCGTCGGCTTCTTCTTCCACGATCGTGCCGAACAGCCGCTCGCGCTTGATCTCCATGATGTTGGTCATTTCCGGCGTGAGCACGTAGTCGGCACCGGCCGATTTGGCCTCGCCGATCATGCGCCCGGCATCGGCGAGATTGGCGCCGGGGTTAAGCCCGGAGCGCATCTGGATCATCGCGGCCTTGAAGGTCGCTTTCGAGGTCATGCGGATTGCTGTCCTTGGCTTCCCAATAGCGGGTCGAGCTTGCCGGCGCGCTCAAGCGCATGCAGTTCGTCGCTGCCGCCGACATGCACCGCGCCGATGAAAATCTGCGGCACGGTCATTCGGCCGTTGGAGCGCTTGATCATCTCGTCGCGTTTCTCCCAATCGCGGCCCAGGTCGATTTCGGTATAGGCCACGCCCTTGCGGCCGAGCAGAGCCTTGGCGGCGGAGCAATAGGGGCAATAGCGCGTGGTGTAGATGTCGACCGGTGGCATGTGCAGTCCGTAGTTATATTCGTCTCTTTATATGGGAGTGCGCACCGGTGCTACAACCCGTGCGAATACCAGCACGTCTACATGGGCGGCGCCCGCCCGCAACAGCGCGCGGGCGTAGGTATCGACCGTGGCGGCGGAAGCGAGCACGTCGTCGATCAGCACCAGCCGTTTCCCCTTGATTTCCGCCTTGTGCTCGGGCGGAACGCGAAAGGCGCTCTGCACATTATCGGCGCCAGATCGGGCCGGTCGCAATATTTGAAGGCAAACACCAGCGAACGCGCGATCTCGTCATAGCGAACCGCGGCGCGCGCCCGCTCGTAGGCCGGCGGATTGGCCATCGCCTCCATCGACAACAGGCCGGCGCCGGGATCGTAAGTGAACGGAATGCCTTAGCCGCGCGCAGTAGGGCGGCTCGATTAGCGAGAGCTTCGACCGGCACGACGCGCACAGGCCGACGCCCTCGCCTAGCGGCTCGCGGCACGACGGACAGAGCGGCGGCAAGGCGACGTCGAGCGCAAGCCGTAACACGGCGCGCAATCCCCCTCGAATTTGGGTGAGGCGCGAAGGCGTCTCGGCTTGCTCTAGTTCTTGGCTTGCCGACACAAGCTCGTTCATGCTGCAAAGGTTACCAGATGTCAGCGAGCCCGACCATATTCGATCGTACTTTGCTTGGCGCGCGAAAACGGCGTGCGCGCGCGCTTGGGGCGGAGACCTTCCTGATCGATCGCGTCGCTGCCGAACTGGGCGAGCGCCTGTCGGTCGTGCTACGCCAATTCGAGCGCGCGGTCGATCTCGGCAGCCCGACCGACGCGGTACGCCGCGCGCTGGAAGCAAGCGGAAAGGTCGCAAACGTCATCGCCGTCGAACCCGCGGCGGCGCGGCTCGATTCGTCATCACTGCGCGTCGCCGCCGACGAGGAGGCGCTGCCATTTGCCGACGGTTCGCTCGATCTGGTGGTGTCGGCACTTTCGCTGCAATTCGTCAATGATCTGCCCGGCACGCTCATACAAATTCGCCGCGCGCTGAAACCCGACGGCCTGCTGCTGGCGGCCCTCATCGGCGGCGACAGTCTCATCGAGCTGCGCGAGGCCTTCGCCGAGGCCGAAAGCGAAGTCGAGGGCGGCGTCTCGCCACGGGTGGCGCCCTTCGCCGACGTACGCGAGCTCGGCGCACTTCTGCAACGCGCCGGGTTGGCGATGCCGGTGGTCGATTCGGATCGACTGACTGTACGCTACGACTCCGCTTTTGCGCTGATGCGCGACCTGCGCCGCATGGGCGCGACCAATATGCTTGCCGAGCGCCGGCGTACCCCGCTGCGGCGCGCGACCTTGCAAAGAATGGCAGAGATTTATGCGCGGCGTTTTGCAGATAGCGACGGCCGCTTACGCGCGACTTTCGAGATCGTCTGGTTATCGGGGTGGGCGCCGCATGAGAGCCAGCAAAAGCCGCTCAAGCCCGGCTCGGCCGCCCAGCGGCTTGCCGACGCGCTCGGCGCAAAGGAATTGCCGGCCGGCGAAAAAACCGGGCCGCGCCGTTCTTGAACTCTAGCCGAATATTGCCGCGATCGTTCCCCACATTGTCGTCATCTGACTACCGAGTTGGGTGATGACAACAACAAGGACGCCGGCGATACCGGCTGCGATCACCGCGTATTCGATTGCGGTCGTTCCTTCCTGCGCAGGCAGGAAGCGGCGGATATGGGCTTTCAGAACGAAACGGTGCATGGGCATTTCCTGGTCCGGCTTGTTGGCTGGGATCAAAGTAGCGTCATCAGATGCGAGATCAGCGGAACGTCCGCCGGCGGCATTTCATATTCTCGCAGCCGATTCGGTTTCACCCAAGCGAGCTGCTGTCTTTCTTTGGCGGTAACCGTTCCCTCCCAGCGCCGGCAAACATAGAGCGGCATAAGAAGGTGAAAGTCCGGATAGCCGTGGCTGGCGAAAGTGAGCGGTGCGAGACAGGCCTCGCTGACGACGATTCCCAGTTCCTCCTTGAGCTCTCTGATCAAGCTCTGTTCCGGCTGCTCGCCGTCCTCGATCTTGCCGCCGGGAAACTCCCATAAGCCCGCCATCGTCTTGCCGGCGGGGCGTTGTGCGATGAGCACGCGGCCGTCGGCATCGACGAGGGCGCAGGCGGCAACTAGGACGATCTTGACGCTCACAGCCCTACGAGCCTCGACCATAGCCGGGACTTGGTTAAGAGGTCTTGCAACAGTGCCGCGACGGCCGACGCGCCTGCCACAGCGGTTAAGGAACCGTTTACGATCGATAGTCGCCGTTGATGGCGATGTATTCCTTGGTCAGGTCGCAGGTCAGCACACGGTCGCGGCCTTTGCCCAGCCCAAGGGCGACTTTCAGATATATCTCCGACTTTTTCATCTCGGCGCTGACCTTGCCCTCGTCATAGCCGGGGTCGCGCGCGCCTTTGTGCGCCACGCGAATGCCGCCAAACCAGATCGAGAGCTTGTCGCGGTCGGCCGGCTCGCCGGCTTTGCCGACCGCCATCACCACGCGGCCCCAATTGGCGTCCTCGCCGGCAATCGCCGTCTTCACCAAAGGCGAATTGGCGATCGACAGGGCAATGCGCCGTGCCGAGGCCTTCGAGACCGCGCCCTCGACGATGATCTCGACCAGCTTGCGCGCGCCTTCGCCGTCGCGCGCGATCTGTTCCGACAGATTGGCCAGCACCTGCTGCAGCGCAGCCTTGAATGCCTTCAGGCGCGGGTCGCTGGCGCGCGCAATACGCGGGGCGCCTGCCGCCTTGCCGGTCGCAAACATCATCAGTGTGTCCGAGGTCGAAGTGTCGCCGTCGACGGTCACCGCGTTGAACGTGTCGGCCACGCCATCCTTGAGCAGCACTTGCAGTGCCGGCGCCGAAATGGCGGCGTCAGTGAAGACAAACGACAGCATGGTCGCCATGTCGGGCGCGATCATGCCGGCGCCCTTGGCGATGCCGTTGATGGTGACCGTCGCACTTCCGATGCGCGCTTGCGCAGTAGCGACTTTCGGAAACGTATCGGTGGTCATGATCGCCTTGGCGGCGGCGAGAAAGCCGGCCGCTTGCGCGCGCGCGACCAGCCCTTCCATCACGCCATCGAAGGCTTGCGCCTTCAACGGCTCGCCGATTACGCCGGTGGAGGCGAGGAAGATGTCGACCGGCTTGCAGCCAATCGCCTGGGCCGCGATCTGTGCGGTGAACTTGCAGGCATCCCGCCCACTCTTGCCGGTGAAGGCATTGGCGTTGCCGGAGTTGACCACCAGCGCGCGGGCTTTGCCCGGCTTCAAATGTTCGCGGCACCATTCGACCGGCGCCGACGGGCATTTCGATTTGGTGAATACGCCTGCCGTGGTGGTGCCGGGATCGAACAGCGCCAGCAGCACGTCGGTGCGGCCGGCATAGCGGATACCGGCCGCGGCGGTGGCCAGCCGCACGCCGGAAATCGCCGGCAGCTCCGGCACGTGTTGTGGGGCGAGGGGGGAGATGGCAGTGGACATCAAACTCTCCGGCGTCATGCCCGTCCTTGTGCCGGACATCCACGTCTTGGAGACGACATCGTCAGTGTATGCAAGACGTGGATGGCCGGGACAAGCCCGGCCATGACGAATTCATTTGATGAGTGCGATCGCTGCTACTTCTTCGCCGGATCGGCCGGTGCAGCGGGCGTGGCTGGCTTGTCCAGGCGTTCGATCTTGGCATCGGCGCGCAGCTTGGTGACCAGCTCGGCCTGCGCCTTGCGCGCCACATATTGCTCGATCTGCGGCTTGACCTCTTCGAACCTTGGCTGCGGTTTTGCGCGCGTCTCCTCGACCTTGATCACGTGCCAGCCAAACTGGGTCTTCACCGGCGCGGAGACTTGTCCTTTTGCCAAGGCGAAGGCGGCGTCGGAGAATTCCGGCACCATTTGCTCCTTGCTGAAAAAGCCGAGGTCGCCACCGTTGGCTTTGCCGGAAGGATCTTCGGTCAGCTCGGTCGCGATCTTGGCGAAATCCTCGCCCTTCTTGAGCCTCGCTTCCACCGCTTTGGCCTTGTCCTCGGCTTCCTTGCCGGCCTTCTCGTCGCCGGCGGGCGCGCGGAACAGAATATGGCGAGCGTGCACTTCTTTCTCTTCGCCCATCTGCTTGACGGCGTCGTCATAAACCTTGTGCATTTCGGCATCGTTGAGTGCGGACTTGGCGACCGATTGCAGCAGCGCTTCCATCAGCAGCTTGTTGCGGGTGAACGCCAGCCTGCGCTTGAAGTCCGGCGTGTCGCCGAGCTTCTTGTCCTCGGCGGCTTTCGTGACCAGCAGCATGTCGGCCCAGAACTGCACCAGGTAATCCTGCTTGGCCTCCGGCGGCATCGGCGGAATCTGCCCGGCTTCCTCTTCGGCGAGGGCGAGATCGCTCTGGCGGATCCCGGTGCCGTTGACCTTGGCCACGACCGGGTCCTTGTCCTGAGCGTGCAGCGGGGCGCCCGACACGAACAGCAGCGCCAGGGTGGTGGCCAGTAAACCAGCGCTGATGCCGGCCCGGCGGGTGAAAGGGGTGATCGTCATAAAGCAATCCTTTGGCGCTGTTCTTGGGAATGGATGTGTCCGCCACCAATGTGGACGGCGGCGGACTTGTCGCCCAACAAACATGGCTTTGCAATGGCCGATCGGCTCAGCAGTCTTAACGTCCGCGTGAGCCTGGGCGCCGGTTTTCGGAAAAGATCATGCGCCGGCGAGGATATGGCGGTTAAGGCCGTGGCAAGCCGCCAATTGACAATAAACCGACCCCCTCCTATCTCTCGCGTAACGTCGGCTGGTTGCGCCGTTCGCGTCGAATTTGCCCGAAAAGTGCCGTATTTCCGGAACGCCGGAAGCAATATCCGGCCGTGACCGCGTACTAGAAGCGCCCGGCATAAGGTTAGGAGCTCAGCGATGATCGGCGCCGTTGCCCGCAAGATGTTCGGCTCCGCCAATGAACGGCGGATCCGCAGCTATCAGCCGCGGGTCGACTCGATCAACGCGCTCGAGAAAGACATGGAGAAGCTCTCCGACCTGGAGTTGCGGGCGCTCACCGACGACTTCAAGAAGCAGGTCACCGAGGGCGCTTCGCTAGACGACATTCTCGTCCCGGCCTTCGCCGTCTGCCGCGAGGCGGCCAAGCGCACCATCGGCCAGCGCCACTTCGATGTGCAGTTGATCGGCGGCATGATCCTGCACGAGGGCAAGATCGCCGAGATGAAGACCGGCGAAGGCAAGACGCTGGTCGCTACCCTTGCGGTCTATCTCAACGCGGTCGGCGGACGCGGCGTGCACGTGGTCACCGTCAACGACTACCTCGCCAAGCGCGACGCCGAGTGGATGGGGCAGATTTATAATTTCCTGGGGCTTTCCGTCGGCACCATCGTGCACGGGCTGGACGACGAGCAGCGTAAAAAAGCCTACGACTGCGACGTCACCTACGGCACCAACAACGAACTCGGCTTCGACTATCTGCGCGACAACATGAAGTACCGGCTGGAGGACATGGTCCAGCGCGGGCACATTTACGCCATCGTCGACGAAGTCGAACTCGATCCTGGTCGACGAGGCGCGCACGCCGCTGATCATCTCCGGCCCGCTCGACGACCGCTCCGAATTCTACAACACCATCGACAGCTACATCCCGCTGCTCGACAAGACCGACTTCGATGTCGATGAGAAGCAGCGCACGGTGACGCTGACCGAGGCCGGCATGGAGAAGCTCGAGCAGCGGCTGCGCGATGCCGGCGAGCTCAAGGGCGACTCGCTCTACGACGTCGAGAATGTCTCCGTCGTCCACCACGTCAATCAGGCGCTGCGCGCCCACAAGCTGTTTGCGCGCGACAAGGATTACATCGTGCGCAACGGCGAGGTCGTCATCATCGACGAGTTCACCGGCCGCATGATGCCCGGCCGCCGCTATTCGGAAGGGCTGCATCAGGCGCTCGAGGCCAAAGAGCATCAGCCGATCCAGCCCGAAAACCAGACGCTCGCCTCGATCACCTTCCAGAACTATTTCCGCATGTACGAGAAGCTCTCGGGCATGACCGGCACAGCGCTGACCGAAGCCGACGAATTCATGGACATCTACGGCCTGGAAGTGCTGGAAGTGCCAACCAACATGCCGCTGGTGCGCCTCGACGACGACGACGAAGTCTATCGCACGGCGAAGGAGAAATACCGGGCGATCATTGCGCTGATCGAGGAATGCAAGCTGCGCGGCCAGCCGGTGCTCGTCGGCACCACCTCAATCGAGAAGTCCGAACAGCTCGCCGAAATGTTGCGCCAAGCCGGCTGGGAGGCGCACGACTTCTCCGATCCGAATGCCTTTGCCGCGCTCTATTCCGGCGACGACGGCGCCACCAAGACCAAGGTCTTCGCCATCCTCAATGCCCGCTATCACGAGCAGGAGGCCTTCATCGTTTCGCAGGCCGGCGTGCCGGGCGCCATCACCATCGCCACCAACATGGCCGGCCGCGGCACCGACATTCAGCTCGGCGGCAATGCCGACATGCGCATCCGCCAGGAGATCACCGAAATCGAGGATGCGCGCGAGCGCGAGAAAAGTCCGCGCGCCGATGATATCCGCGCCCAGATCGCGCGATTGAAGGACAAGGCGCTCAAGGCCGGCGGGCTCTATGTGCTGGGCACCGAGCGGCACGAGAGCCGCCGCATCGACAACCAGTTGCGCGGCCGCTCCGGCCGCCAGGGCGATCCCGGCCATTCCAAGTTCTTCCTGTCGCTGGAAGACGACCTGATGCGCATCTTCGGTTCCGACAAGCTCGACGGCATGCTGACCAAGCTGGGCCTTAAGGAGAACGAGGCCATCGTTCATCCCTGGATCAACAAGGCGCTGGAAAAGGCGCAGCAGAAGGTCGAGGCGCGCAATTTCGACATTCGCAAGAACCTGCTCAAATACGACAACGTGATGAACGACCAGCGCACCGTGATCTTCGGTGAACGGCTCGATCTGATGCGCGACGACGCGGTGGATGAGACCGTCGCCGGCATGCGCCAGTCGGTGGTCGAGGATCTGGTCGTCAAGCACATTCCGCCGAACGCTTATCCCGAACAGTGGGACGTGGCGGGCCTCGACCAAGCGCTACGCGAAACGCTCACGCTCGACCTGCCGGTGAAGGATTGGGCCAAGGAAGAGGGCATTGCAGACGAGGAAGTGCGCGAACGCATCGAGCGACGCGCCGACGAATGGATGGCGGGCAAGGTGGCCAAATGGGGCCCCGAGGTCATGCGCTATGTCGAGAAGTCGGTCCTGTTGCAGACGCTCGACCATCTCTGGCGCGAGCACCTGGTCATGCTCGAGCACCTGCGTCAGGTGATCGGCCTGCGCGGTTACGGCCAGCGCGATCCGCTCAACGAATACAAGGCCGAGGCCTTCAGCCTGTTCGAGGCGATGATGGCGCGTTTGCGCGAGGCGGTCACCTCGCAGTTGATGCGTGTGGAGGTCGTGCAGCCGCCGCCGCCCGATGAGCCCGCCAAGCTGCCTTACATGGAAGCCCACAAGGTCGACCTCGACACCGGCGAGGACGAACTGACGCACGCTCCGGCGCCGCTCACGCCGGCGCTGGCCGACAACGGCATGCAGGCGGGCGATCAGGCCGAGCGCAATCCCAACAATCCTGCGAGCTGGGGCAAAGTCGGCCGCAACGAAGCCTGCCCCTGCGGTTCCGGCAAGAAATTCAAGCACTGCCACGGCCGATTTGCCTGACGCTTGAGCGCCGCTGAAATCTAGAAATAGCAAACACCGGGTTCACTCGGGTGCCGCAAATGTCCCCCGTATCGCTTCTGCTTAATATCTTTTGGATTGCCATCGGCGGGCTTTGGATGGCGGTCGGCTGGCTTTTCGCTTCGGTCATCATGGCGATCACCATCATCGGCCTGCCGTGGGCGCGGGCGGCGTTCAACATCGCCATCTATACGCTGCTGCCGTTTGGCCAGAAGGCCGTGTCGCGCGCCGAATACGGCGGGAAAGATCTGGGCACCGGTCTGCTGGGATTTATCGGCAATATCGTCTGGCTCGTGCTCGCCGGCTGGTGGCTGGCGCTCGCGCATCTCTTCACGGCATTGCTCCTTGCCCTCACCATCATCGGCATTCCATTCGCCTGGGCGCATATCAAGCTCGCTGGGATTGCGCTCTGGCCGATCGGCAAGATGATCGTGCCGGCTTGATGCTTTCGCGCCGCATTGCGCGACGACTTCCATGATAGAAGGCTTTAGTCTAAAGTCTCAATTACTAGGCCTGCTACCGCGAAATGTTTGGGTCGGTCGCAATTGGAGCCTGTCGTGTTACGAATTTCTTTTATTGCAATTCTTGTGGCTACACGCGGTTGGCCAGCGATTGCGCAGCCATGCAACCCTGCGATTGATGGCACGTACTGTGCGACGCAAACAAGGAGCAATTCGAACATTTCAAAACCGCTCGGCAGTACGAGCCTAGACTTTGGAAACGCTTTTTCGAGTGTGTCGGATAGTCAACCGGCGACGCTCGGCACCATAACGTTCAGGGGAGACGGAACGCGATGCATGGGTCTATTGCGCGGGGGCAATTGCAATTAAAGGGATTGTGACATGAATGCGTTGCGCAATGTGCCCATAATGGGCGCCGCAGTTCTTTTTGCCTGGTTCGGGTTGGGTCCGGTTATAGCGCAGGGCACGAAGGATCGCGCCATTGAGCAATACACTTGCAAGGATGTCATGCGAGAGGGTGGTGCTAATCGCGACGTCGCGATCGCCTTCCTGCATGGATTTCAGTTGGGAAAATCAGGAAACTCAAAATTCAACGTCGATGATCTGCGCAAACAGAGCGACGATTTCATCGAGCGCTGCCTGGCCAATCCAGACGAAAAAGCCGTGGACGCAATGTCCAAAATAAAGAACTAGAGGGGATATTCATGTTGCGCATAGCCTTTTCATTGTTTGCGCTCGTCCTCACCGTACACTTTGCCTCGGCGCAAGCCCCGGATGGGCGGCTGAACACAATCAACAAAACCAAGACTATCAAGATCGCCTACCGAACCAACGCCACGCCATTCTCCTACTTGAACGATAGCAAGGAACCGGCTGGATATACCGTCGATCTCTGCAAGCTGGTCGTGCTTTCATTAGAGAAGCAACTCGGTGGGCCACTCAAGATCCAATGGGTTCCCGTCAATGCCCAAACACGGT